>DKQK01000028.1:0-220366 GCA_002471665.1 Gammaproteobacteria bacterium UBA7310 | reverse complement strand
CCTCAGGAGCAAGCCGGGGCCTCAAGAGCAAGAGAGGCACCAGGCAGCAATAAAAAAGCCGCCGGCCATGAGGGTTGGCCGACGGCAAGATCATTAACGATTTACTCTGGAATCCACCAACTGCGGTACTACGGCAGGATCGGCAAGAGTCGACACATCGCCTAACTGATCAAACTCGTTGGCCGCAATCTTTCTGAGAATGCGGCGCATGATTTTTCCGGAGCGGGTTTTGGGCAGCCCCGGAGCAAACTGAATCCAGTCCGGTGACGCCACCGGGCCGATTTCCCGGCGCACCCAATTGCGCAATTCCTGTAACAGCTCCTCCGAGGGGTCAATGCCCTCATTCACTGTCACATACACGTAGATACCCTGGCCCTTGATGTCATGGGGGCAACCCACCACCGCCGCTTCCGCCACCTTATGGTGAGCCACCAGAGCACTTTCAATCTCTGCGGTGCCCAGGCGGTGGCCGGACACGTTGATCACATCGTCGACCCGGCCGGTAATCCAGTAATCGCCATCCTCATCGCGGCGGGCACCATCCCCGGTGCAATACTTGCCGGGGAAGGTGGTGAAATAGGTCTGCACAAAGCGTTCATGATCCCCCCACAGGGTACGCATCTGGCCCGGCCAACTGTCGGTAATCACCAGATTGCCTTCGGCGGCCCCGGTCAGCACATGGCCTTCGTTATCCACCAGTTGCGGGCAAATTCCGTAGAAAGGCTGGGTGGCAGCGCCCGGCTTATGCACCGTGCTGCCGGGCAGGGTGGTAATCATCACCCCCCCGGTTTCCGTCTGCCACCAGGTGTCAATCACTTGCGCCTGTCCGGCTCCGATCACGTCGTGATACCACTGCCACGCTGCCGGATTAATGGGTTCGCCGGCGGTGGCCACAATGCGCAGGCTACGTCGGCTGGAATGGGCAAAGGGCGCCTCCCCTTTTGCCATGAAGGAACGAATGGCCGTTGGCGCCGTGTATAAGACCGCAACCCCGTGCGCATCGATCACCTGGCCCAAACGGGTTTCATCGGGAAAGTTGGGTAAGCCTTCGCACATCACCACCGTCGCACCGTTCGCCAGGGGCCCGTATACCAGATAGGTATGGCCGGTGATCCAGCCGATGTCGGCGGTACACCAGTACACCTCACCCGGCCGATAATCAAACACCTGCTGATGGGTGAAGGAGGCATACACCATATAGCCGCCGGTGGTGTGCAATACGCCTTTGGGTTTGCCGGTGGAACCGGAGGTGTACAGAATAAACAACGGATCTTCGGCGTTTACTTCCTGCGCCAGGCAAGTGTTGGCAGCGGCCCGGGTGGCAGCGGCATAGTCCACATCCCGCTCATCGTTCCACTGCACTTCACCGCCGGTATGACGCACCACCAGCACATGCTCCACCGTGTTAACACTGGGGTGGGCCAATGCCGCATCCACATTGTGCTTCAGGGCAATGGGGCGGCCGCCACGCAGGCCCTCATCGGCGGTCACCACCAGTTTGGCACCGCAATCCTCAATCCGGCCGGCCAGCGCTTCCGGAGAGAAGCCACCGAACACCACGGAGTGTATGGCCCCGAGCCGGGCACAGGCCAGCATGGAAAACACCGCCTCGGGAATCATGGGCATGTAGATCATGACCCGATCCCCCTTACCCACTCCCAAAGCCTTCATGGCATTGGCACTGCGGCACACTTCATCATGCAACTGCTGATAGGTGATGATTCGGGTTGCCCCGGGGGTATCCGGCTCCCAGATGATGGCGGGCTGATCGGCCCGTGAGGCCAGGTGACGGTCAACACAATTGGCACTGGCATTAAGGGTGCCGTCTTCATACCAGCGAATGTGCACATCACCGGGTTGAAACGATACGTCTTTCACCCGGGTAAACGGCTTGATCCAGTCAATGCGCTGCCCTACCGCCTGCCAAAACCCTTCTGCATTCTGCACGCTGCCTGTGTACTGATCCAGATACTGTTGATAAATGGTGCTTTTCGCCTGCTCTGCCGTATTCATACCACACCTCGCTGATTCCATAGGGGCTAGTCTGCGGCGGACCCGCGCCGGCTGGAATTAGACTTTGGTCGAGACTTCGACCTTTGGCTAATACTCCCTGTTACCAAATTGTTACAGTCTTGACCGGGTAGAAGACCAAATAACAAACGGGACAACAGGTGAGACAATGAAATTACTACCCCTTAGTGCTGCGCTGGTAGCCGCCGGAATGATCTCTACCCAGGTTATAGCCGACGACGTCAATCAACGAATCGAAAAACTGGAGCGGGAAATCAGTGCCCTGAAATCACAGACCGCTTCCGCCAACAGCAACGTCAGCTCCGGCAGCAGCAGTGTGTCGGTTGGCGGCTACATCAAACTGGATGCTCAGGTATCCGAATACAGCGATGGTCGTGGGCCCACCGGTGCCGGGGAGGATTTTTTGATTGTCTCCACCATTCCCACCGGCGGTGACAGCAGCGACCCCAAAACCCATTTCTCCGCCAAGGAATCCCGCCTCTGGATAAAAGGCCAGACCCAGACCGACGCCGGTTTGGTCAAGGGCCACCTGGAAATGGATTTTCAACTGAGCGGCCAAGGCAACGAGCGGGTCAGCAACTCCTACTCGCCCCGCGTGCGTCACGCCTATTTCAGTTGGAATGAGTGGTTGTTCGGACAAACCTGGTCCACTTTCTTTAACGTCAGCGCACTGCCCGACCTGTTGGATTTTGTCGGTCCGGTGGGCACCATCTTCATTCGCCAGCCACAGATTCGATACAGCAGCGGCCCCTGGCAGTTTGCGGTGGAAAATCCCGAGAGCACATTGTACGCCGGTGGTGCCGCCACCACGTTTGACGACAACGCCATTCCGGACATGATCGCGCGCTATAACTTTGGCAGCGGCAAGGCCAACTACAGCCTGTCGGTCATGGGCCGCGAACTGGCCTATGACGACGGCGACGATGTGGAAAGTGAATACGGCTACGCAGTGAGCCTGGCAGGCAAGATTGCCGTGGGGGATCAGGGTGACGACCTGCGGGTGATGCTGAATGCGGGTAATGCGCTGGGTCGCTATATGGGGCTTAACGCCTTTCGCGCCGGCGCCATTGAGGCGGATGGCGATATTGAGTTAATTGATCAGTGGGGTGTGTTCGTCGCCTATCGCCACCTGTGGGACAAGCAATGGCGATCCAGTTTTTCACTGTCCGCAGCCCAAGCGGACAATCCGGACGCCGCCGGCGGCAATGCAGCGGAAAAATATGAAACCTTCCATGCCAACCTGATCTACAAACCCACGGCGGCACTGGATCTGGGGGGTGAAATCATTATCGGCCAAAAAGAAGTGGAAAGTGGTGACGACGGCTCCATCAACCGTCTGCAGTTTTCCGCCAAATACGGTTTCTAAACGCAACCCATATAGCCATCGACTGCAACCAAAAAACGCGGCTTCGAGCCGCGTTTTTTTGTATCATTTCAACCCCTAGACCGCGTGGGCATGCATAGGCCGGTCATCACACAGCCCGTGCAGCTCATCCATGCATTCCGTACAGGCGCTGGTGGAGGCAATATGCTTCTGCTCCGCCAATACATCCTGCAGAATTTCAAGGCTGGTCAGTGGATTGGCCAATACCACGCGGAACACGATGGTACGGCGACGATCCCAGGCTTCCGGTGTCAGCGTGGTTCTGGATACAAAGGATTTGCCCCGCGCCCGCTGGTTTTTCTGGATGCGCTTGGTGAGGCGGTTCAACACCTCGTGGATTTCATCCACTTGCGCCGGGGTTGCGGTGGCCAGTTTCTGTTTAACAAAGGCCGGTACATAGCGGTAAGTAAGAATATTCAGCTCCGGCTCCGACACCAGCTCGAAATCCGTTTCGGCATTGATCATGCTGGCAAACGCGTGGGCTTTCTCAATACCCTGTTCAATCAGAATTTCATAACCGCTGCGGCCGATAATCTTCAAACCGGAATGCAGCAGCATGGCAATCCCGGGGCGGGAACCTTCCAGAGTGTAGGCACCCAGATCCCGTGAGCCTTTACGAATAATATAATCCGCGTGGTGTTCAATGGAGGACACCAGCGAAGGATCCTTGAACACCACCATGCCCGCGCCCATGGGCACGTACATTTGTTTGTGGGCATCAATGGTGACGGAATCCGCCCGTTCGATGCCTTTTAAAATATGAGCGTACTTTTTGGAGAACAGGGTGGGGCCACCCCAGGCAGCATCCACGTGGAAATGACAACCGATCTCTTCGGCGATGTCCGCCATTTCATCCAGCGGGTCCACACTGCCGGTTTCCGAGGTTCCCGCCACCCCTACCATGCCAATGATGGCGACGTTGTCGGCTTTCAATTCATCAATACGGGTACGCAGTTCCTGCAAATCAATTTTGTTGCGGGCATCGGCTTTGATGCTGATCAGAGAGTCACGGCCGATTCCCAACACATCGGCGGCTTTGCCCAATGAATAGTGGCCCCGCTCAGACACCAGAATGGCCGCTCCCTTGTAGCCGTAGTGCTGTAACGCCCCATACAGGCCGGCACGCTGAATACCACGGAAACCGTTCTTCAGATCTTTATCAAAACGGCAATTGCGGGCCACCCACAGGGCGGTGATATTGGCGATGGTGCCACCGGAACAGAACGACCCCAAGGAATAACCCGGCTCGTGCATCCACTTATCATAGAAGCCGTCGTTCTTGTCATAGATAAGACGGTGAATCATGCCCAGCACCTGACGCTCCATGGGGGTAAACGCCTTGGAGGTTTCGATCTTCACCAGATTCTGATTCAGGGCCATCATGATGCGCGACAACGGCAACATGAAATAGGGTAAGGCAGAGGTCATATGGCCGATAAAACTGGGGGACGCGGTGTGCACCGACTGGGCCACCAGTTTGTCCATCAGAAAATCGGCCTGGTCGGATACGAAAATGGGCTTTTCGGGGATTTCCGAATCGGAGAAGTCTTTTTGCAACTCCTCCAGATCTTTTTCAACCGCAACGATGTGTTCCTGCAGGAAGCCTGCAAGATTCTGGGAGAGCTTCTGATCGATGTTACCCAACGTTGACCCTGGCGCCTCGGGTACCGTAAAAATACGATACATGGCTTCCATACTGGCTTCGGCATATCGCGGTTTATTCGTCATACGGCTGACCTATGTTAAAGGCGAAAAAACCGCCCTCTGTCTCGCTAAATTGAGGGCGATAATTTAACCATAAAGTCACACTTCACGATACCACTTCTACCAAACGCTCGATTGAGCCATCTAAGCCTTTGATTTAGTGGAATATATCCCTTTATATGCCCACTCAACCACGGTGTTTTTGTGGTCATTGGAGCAACCAAAAGAAACATCAATAAAGCAACTTGTTTACCATGTGTCTTTTCTAGCGTAGCAAGAATGACACAGAATATCTGCATCGCCTGGGATTGGTCCAGCCTTGTATCAGTACTCTGATGCCTTTGTGTGGTTGCGCAATGCACTATAAACTACTGTGATACAAACCGTTTTTCGCGCCTAAACCGCGCTTTTGAAGAGTGTCGCTATGAAAAAGTTGCTGGCCCTGTGCCTGATCCTGTTACCCCTGTCTCTGCAGGCCCGCGTTGAGCCCCGCGAGGGCGAAGAAGCCATCACTGCCGAACCCCAGATCACCATTGTCGACGATGTGGACAAGACCCTGAAAATTCACCAGATCAACGGCAAAGTCTATGGTATCAAGGTGATCCCCAAAAACGGCGCCCCCTACAATCTGGTGGACCCCAATGGCGAAGGCCAGTTTATTCGGGATTCTGCCGACCGTATCCTGGTACCGGAGTGGGTGTTGATTTCCTGGTAGATTCCGATGGCCGTGTATACCCCGCTGAGTGAATCCCAGGTGGCGGCGTTTATTGCGCCGTTTGGATTCACTCAGGTGCTGAGTTTAAAAGCCACCGACGCGGGCATTGAAAACACCAACTATTTCGTGACCGCCCTCGACCGGCACCAGCAAACCTGTCGCCTGGTGCTGACGTTATTTGAAATGATGCCGGAATCCGAGTTGCCTTACTTTGTGGCGCTCACCAGCTTCCTGGCCCAGGAAGGCTTACCGGTGCCGGCCCCCTATCGCAACGCTCAGGGCCAGGCCATTTTGCCTCTGCAAAACAAACCGGCCATACTGGTGCCCTGTTTCACCGGCAGCCACCCCGCCACCCCAACCATCGAACAGTGCGGCGCCATTGCCGGGGCCATGGCACGCATGCACCTGGCGTCGCCGCGGTTCAGTGCGCGGCGTGCCAACGATCGCGGTGCCCAATGGCGGGAACAGGCCATCCATACACTGCAACCCTTTTTACATCAGGATCAAAAAACGCTACTGCTGGATCAGGTTGCAGACTGGCGCCTGCATCAGGGCATCATCGACACCTTACCCTGCGGGATCAACCACCACGACCTGTTCCACGACAATGCGTTATTTGAGGGCGACCAGCTCACCGGCATCATCGACTTTTACAACGCCTGCGACGATGTCTTTATTTATGACCTGGCCGTATTGGTGAACGACTGGTGCAGTGACGAACAGGGGCAGCTGATCGCCGAGCGCTATCACGCCGTCATGACAAGCTACACCCAACTCCGGCCACTTTCGGCAGACGAGCAAACGTTGTGGCCACGCATGCTGGCCTACGCGGCCCTGCGGTTTTGGATTTCACGCCTGTTGTCGTGGCATGACACCGACCAGCCCCACAACGTTGCCCAGAAAGATCCGCGCATCATGCAGCGGATGCTGCTGGCACGGCTGCACGCCCTAACGTAAACGGGACAGAGTGGCCGGCGCGAAATAGGATGATTTCGGGCTCACTGAAAAGTCGTACATTTTTTCCTGATTATCCAGCCCTGATGCGTAATAGATTCCCTTTTCCAGATCATAAATCACTTCCACGGTGTACCAGAAGAGTGGCTTCTCGTAATAGTTGATCGGATGACCTTCCGCCAGGCTCATCAGATTGCCTTTGCCATCGTATTGTTCCAGCAACGCAACCTGCCAGCTGTCTTCATCTATGTAAAACACCCGCTTGCCGTAACGGTGCCGAAACCCTTTTTTCAAAGTGGCCTCCACCACCCACACTCGATGCAATTCATAACGCAGCACCTCGGGATTCAAATGGGTAGCGGTCAGCAGCTCATCATATTGCCGTTGATCACTGTGCAAGGCATAGGCGTTATAGGGAACAAACAGCTCCCGCTTACCCTTTAATGTCCAATCAAAACGATCCATGGCGCCACTGAACATATCCGTGTTGTCCACCAGGGCAATGCTGTCACTGATCAGCACCGGTGCATCGTAGGCAATATCGGGTGCTCTGCGCGTTCGACGCTGCCCCGACAAATGAATCCAGGATTTACGCGGCTCCTTCATGGCATTGATAAATTCGTGCACCAACAGTTTGTTTCCGGCCAGCTTGGGGGGTGCGGTGGTGGAACCCAGCAACATTATGGCCAACTCATCCTGGGAACGCTGATCCCGCTGCGGATCGGAGTACATGAATTTGATCAGCGTATCGGTCTTGCGCAGGGTGTATCGACCTTTGCTGTCCACCACTGCCGAGCCGCTGTGGGTTTGTACCGCCTCACCACGGTAACGAAGCTTGTGATTCCACATCACCTCATGGGCGTTGGCGGGAATGGGAAAGGGGGAGCTGGTGGTGGCCTGAATCACCCCTTCGCCCCCTTCCACCAGCTCGGCATGCAACGCATTCTGATACACCGCGTCATACACCCGCTGAGGGTACGTTGCGGTCCGCCGGGTGGGATACACCTTTAATTGAAAATCAGGATAACGTTGCAACATGAGCTGGTGCGCGGCACTCAACTTGCTTTGATGGGCACTCATATTTGCAGCGTTGATCACCAGCCGTGGCTGATCGTCAGCAAACGGATTGGGATGGTGCATACCCGGCTTGATCGGCGGGTACTCGATCTGCCCCGCCTGCCAGGTGGGAATGGTGCCCTCGGCATTGCCCGCCCGCTCAGCGCCCACGGGGGTCAGTGCCTGCTGCAACTGTTGCGCCTGCTCCGCGTTGACTTTAGCCTGGGCATTGCTGACGCTCATCAATATAAGCAGGGTACAGACCATACAACGAATAAAACGGATCATATTATTTCCCTCTTGTTTTAAAGTATTTTTTTAGAATGTGTAACTCAATGACAGTGTGACAAAGTCGCGATCGTGCAATTGGTTGGCACGCTCGTTACCCATAAAGCGGGTGTAATCCAGAGCTACATCAATCGCCGAGGCATGGCTGGCCTTCACCCCCATGCGCAACACCTGAGTGTCCTCCACGAACCCCGCAGAACCGGACGGTGAAGTACCCGCCACATCGTGCTTCCACAACACCGACGGCGTCACACTGAAGCCACCCGGCAAACCGGGGTAATCCGCGCTGGCGCGCAAAACGTAGCCCCAGGCAAATCCATCCGACCAGCGCTTTCGATCACAACAGGGCAAGCCTCGTAACGACGGTATCGGGTCCAGAGCACCCCGGCCTTCTGTGCCCGGTGTCAACAGGCGCAGCTCATCGTATTGCGGATGATCCACAATATAGAGTGCGCCCAGCTCACCGATGACCAACACCTGCGACGCACCCAACCAGTGGCCACCCAGCGTATGAATGGCCAGCAAGGACGCCTTTACCGCGTCCCGCTCAATATAGGTGGGCACATCCGCTCCGGAAAAAGGCGGCATCAATTCAATCTGATAAGGGGGAAAACACAGATCAGTGTTCTGGCAGGCATTGCCCTCATCCGCGTGATCCCGAAAATCACTGGTGGGTTGCTGCGCCAGCCAGCGGTCCAATGCCTCCGGGCCATTCACCACATTGGGAACCAGCCCACTTAATACGGTCAGCAACTGCCCCGCATCCACGTCGCCACCGGCCAGCAAAGACGCCAACGCACCACCATTGGCTTCGTCGTAAAGTAAAATGTTGACCAGATTGCCCACTGCCGAGCCCAAAATTTCATAGATATCCACCGACAACGGCACGTCACGCCGATAGGTGATCTCCCCCGCCAGGGATGTGCCTGTGGGAGCCACCGTGTTGAACGTAAAACCAAACAGCGACAGATTCTCGGGATACTGAAAGTAATAGTTGGCTTGCAGCGATTGCGCCAAGGTGCGATCCGGAATCCCCTCCCGTGCACCAAACACCGGTGACGGATTGTGATAACGCAGATAATAAAATCCCAGCTCAGAATCATTCAGCTCTGGCACATACCAGGATAGCTTGACGCCAAATTCACCGTCATCGGAAGCCGGTTTGTCTGCCGTGCGCGATACACATACCCGCCGTGGATCATCGTCCGCCAGCATGCCGCCGTTGATGCACAGCAGATCACCCCCCGCCCCGATAATGTCCGCGCTGCTGAAGTAACTGCCGGCCGGCGGCAACCGGTTGGGTTCCCACTTGGTTTTGAGATAGGCCTCAACGTTCACGTTCTCCGTTACCCCAAACGACAACCACAAACTCTCGACCGGAATCGACGCCTGTTTTAAATCACCGCCGGACATGGCGAACTGGTTAAAATCCCTCGGGTTTTGCAATATGTTCATGCCGCTGATAAAGCCGCTTTCACCCCAGGATATTACCTGCCGCCCCACCCGCAACGAAACCGGAACATCACCGTAATATAAATTGGCGTAGAAATAGCGATCCAGAAAACGGATGTCCTGCCCCACCAATTCACGCCCCTCGCTGTTAAGGAGCCGGTGAGGCAAGTCATTCTGTTCGATGTAGTGATCGTAGAACAACAGCACCCGTGCAAAAAAACCCGCATCGTCAAAATCCAAGGCAATATCGTGCAACGAGCGCAACTGTTGCGAGAACACACCGGTAGAGAAATTCAAATTCCCATCATCCGTGTTTTCGTTATAAACGCCGGGCCCGGAGGGAAAATACGGCAGCCAGCACGCGTTCAATCCATCCACCGGCAGGCCCTGCTGTTCACACACCTGCGGCTCGGTAATGGCATAGGCTCCAGGGGGATATACCCCCGGTGCAGGTAAACCATCATTGCCCAAATTGCTTTGCAAAGTGGGCTGCAGGAATCGCAACGCAGTAATGGGATTGCCCACCTGCACCAGATTGCCGCTATTGCCGAAGGCAATATTTGCCTCATCAGGTTCCTGTACACGCCAACTGCTGGACAGCGTTACGGTGGAATTAATACCAAAGGTGAAGCCTTCACCCTCCCAGCTCAACGCACAAACCGGAAGTGCCAGTGGCACAATCCACAGCGCCAGGATTATTCTTATTATTGTCATGTTTCCTCTCACCAGTACAACCAACCGCTCCCTGGTTGAAAGATTCCCTGCGCATTGATAGCTAATTTACTTTTAAAGAACGGTGCAGATAGCGGTACGTGGCACTGCTGGCTTCGCGCTCCGTTTGCCGCCAGCCATACACCTTGGGCCGCTGCTTCTCTATGGTGAGCTTCTTCCAAAACAGCCAGTCAAACAGCGCCAGAAAATTATTCATATTGCGTGCCGAGTTTTTACTGCGACTGTGGTGCTGATGATGCTGATTTGGAAAAGTAAATACGTGACACAATGCATACATGGTTTTGGCAATCCATGGATTTTTGTGATTCAACAGATACAAATCGTATTTCCAGTTGGTGTGCACATGAATGCCCCAGATACTCTTGATAGCGGTACCAATGGCCCAGGTTTCCACCAAGCCAAGATAAAGGCAGATAAAACCAAACCAATAATTGGGTAACGCAAACATCCAGCCCCAACCTGCCACCACCACTTGGGTTACGCTCAGTTCGCCCTTCCCGTCTATGCCGCCGTTCATGTGATGCGGCCGGTGGGCGCTCTTATAGTAGGCTTGCAACATAGCCAGCCATTTATTGGCCGGTTTACGCTCATGAGAAAAGTTATGGGCCCATCCGTGTAGAAACTCATCGATCAGAATAAATCCCACTACGGCCAATACCGGGTAGCGATCCTCAATCCAGCCCAACTGACTGCGCTGATCCGGCAACAGCAAACTCATCAGGCCAAAACAACAAAACAACAACAGCGGCCGCTCGATGACCGCCAATACCCCGGAGGACAACGCAAACATCTGCCAATCCTGCTTGGTTTTACGCCCCTCACGATATTTACCGGTTACCCATTCATACAACACCAGCAACATAATGATGGCGACGCTGAGCAAGGTGTAATCCTGTGCCGCAACATTCATAACTCATCCCCGTTTTTGATTTACGGCAAGGTTACGATGCTGAATAATATTAGTGAAATTCAAAAATTGTATGAGCTACATGCATGAAACTTAATTTACGCGCTATTGACCTGAATTTATTGACTATTTTTGATGCCATCATGCAGCACAAACGTATGTCCCAGGCGGCAGAGGCCCTGCACATGACCCAGCCGGCGGTGAGTCATGCCCTGGCCCGGCTGCGCACCACCTTCAATGACGCGTTATTTATCCGCACCCGGGCCGGAATGAAACCAACCCCTAAAGCCCTGCAGTTGGCGGGCCCCATTCGCGATGCCTTACGGCAAATCCAGGAGGCGCTGGAATCCGATGAGCCCTTCGACCCCCTGCAGGCGCAACGTACCTTTACCATCGCTTTTGCCCAATACGGTGAGATGAGCGTGTTCCCGGCGTTGTTGGATCGAATACATCAGGCATCCAGCGCTCTTCGCATCAATTCCATCGGTGAAGCAAATGCTGAAGCATTGGAATTATTGAAAGAGGGCAACATCGACTTTTGCTTTGATATGCAGGCCCCCGACGATGACCGGCTGGAATCCTGCCTGTTCAGTGAGGAAGACTGGGTGATCATCGCGCGCAAGGAAAACCCACGCTACAAGAAACGCATCACCGCCAAGCAGTACTTTGCCGAGAAGCACATTGTGCTGGCGCTGAAAGGCGGTAAAAAGCAGCTGATTCAGCGAACCATGGCCAACCTGGGGGGCGAACGCCGGATATTGGCCGAGGCTCAGCAGTTGATTGCCATTCCCTCGCTGGTAATGCAAACCAATGCCATTGCCACCATACCTGCCAGGCTGGCGGAATACCCCATTTACCAGCACCAACTGCGCGTGCTGAAACTGCCCTTCGACCTGCCTAAAACACCCTTCCACCTGATCTGGCATCGTGCCATGAACCAGGATCAGGGACACCTTTGGCTGCGGGAACAAATTCTGCAATGCCGCTGAGGCTGACTGAATGAGGCCACGACAAGACATCACGAAAGCGCGCATTCACCACAGCTTCATAACGGTCGGCTAACCATGCATAATGAGCACCCCTCTGCCATGAGAAAACATATGACCCATCAAGACACCAACGCCAAAGAACAATGGCTCATCTGTGGCCTGGACGTGCTGGAAGCACAAGGGCATGCCGCGGTGAAAGTGGAACCCATGGCGGCACAACTGAATGTCACCAAAGGCAGCTTTTATTGGCACTTCGAAAACCGACAAACTTTTTTAGATGAACTGTGTGGCTATTGGCTTGAAAAGCAAAAGGCGATTGTGCAAGAGTTTCAGGAATGGCGAACGCTCACACCGCAGGAAGAGCTGAGAAATTTGTTGCAGTTTATTCTAAACAAAGACACAAAACACGATTTATCCATGCGATTGTGGGCACAAGACTTTGCGGCAGCACTCAGTGCGGTCAAAGAAGTAGACAACCTGCGCCTGAACTTTTGTACCCGACTGTTCAAACGCATGGGCTTCAACTCACTGCAAGCAAAAGTCCGCGCACGCATGGTTGTCTACTATCAAATTGGGGATTACACACGCCCCCACAACGATTCTAAACAGGAACGTTCGCGATACCTCGACGAACTTTTTAACCTGCTCACTGCATCATTCGAAAACCCAGTCTAAGAACTGAACGGTTTTCGTCACGCCTTCGTTGTAATACTCCACATAGGGCCCTGATTTTACGAACCCGTGGGGTGCATCCTCAATGACATGTAACCGATGTTGTCCGCCTGCATGCAAAAAGGCATCATGAAACAATCTGTTTTCCGCCACCGGAACGGTTTCATCCTCGGCACCATGAATGGTTAACATGGGTGGATCGTTTGCATCCACATGGTTGATGGGCGACGCCTGATTGTAGCGGCCTGGAACTGTGTTCGGATCACCACCCAACAAAGCCTCGATCGATACTTGTGATGCGGCCACTGCTGCGTGGTTGTAGGCCAAATCCGTCGGGCCGTACCAATTCACAATGGCCTGTGGCTCACTGGATATACCAGCGTACTGCCCGTTCATATCTTCCCATGCTGTGCGGCTCACGCCTATTTGCGTAGCCAAATGTCCGCCAGCCGAACTGCCCAGCACGGCAATACTGTCCGGATCGATGTTCCAATTACCGGCCTGGCCTTGGGCTCTGAAATACCGCACCGCGCATTTAACGTCTTTGATGATATCGGTGTAGTCCGCGCCTACCTGCATCGGATTGTTCGGGTTATCCCGCGTTAGCCGATAATCAATGGTGGCGGCGACGTAACCCGCGCTACGCAGATCCCCCGCCAGATTGGCTAAGCCCCCACGTTGGCCACCACTCCAACTTCCCCCATGAATCATTATCACCAGTGGGCGCTGCTCACCGGCGGGTAATCCATCAGGCCGGGTCAACGTGTACTCTAAGGGAACCTGAACCCCATCCTGCAAAAAATAGCAGTATTCCCCATCCACAACTTCAGCAATCCCCCCCATGGAACAGAAAGCCAAAGCACCTGCAACACTCCACTGAATACTCATCTTGTTCACATTAACACTCCTTTATGGTTGTTAGGTACGCACCATACGGTTGCGTATGGTTGAAAAGTATAATGTAAAAACCAAGAGCGCGTAAGTGCGCAGCAGCACATTGCTACTACGTGAACTGGATTTATAGAGTTGATAGTGGCGGGAGGAAACTCGCCAGGAACCTGCGAAGGCTATCAGTGGGATAATAATGCAGCGTTCTGAGATGGGGTTGCCGTTGGATGCACGTAAGATCTAAAGGTTGGCATTGCTGAAGTCGAGCTCATCTAAACCTTAGCATCCACTTTGAAGTGCAACAACGATGCTACATCGGCTCATCCGCGATGTAGTCCCAGAACTGATCTTCGGTGATGGTGCGAACACCTGTTTTTAGAATCTTGCTCATCTCAGCTGGCGCTATATTCTGTCCCAGTACCACCAGGCTGATCTGTTCATGCCATTCATCGTGGACGACGCCCATCTCTTGCGCCAGTTCTTTCATCTCGTCAATATCCTCTTCCATGTCACCCAGGAACAGGATATCGGCACCATCCAGATCGATATCATCGTCTTCATTATCAGGGTATCGCCAAACCTGCACACCACCGGAGGATGAATCAAACAGGCGCGCGTACAACGCGGTGGCCCCGGCGGACTCCAACGCGCTAACCAGCTCATCGAAGAACGAAAGTGCTACTTCGGAACCAGCTGACGTGGACAGGACCATTTGATCGCCAGCGGCTTCCAGATCCATTCTGCTGGGAAGGTCGTCAGACTTGATACTAAGCATTCGTGGTAATATACAATTCAAACTATCATCAACTATCATTGTTATCTCTTATGAAGATTTTCACTTCAGCCTTGCGTATTTTGCTTTGTAGTGTTTTCCCCGGGGGAACATTGCTATCCACTCGATATTCCGTTTGGGCTTTCTCGATTCCCTTATTCGGGCTTTTGATAGTGATTCTTTTTAGCTTAACACGCTGGGTAACCACACCCTTAGGTTTTATTTCCATGCTGGGGTTTCTGATTGCTTTGCACTTACTCACCTACGGATTAGGATTAGGCATAAAATCAAAATCTAGACCGGCTCGGATTATCGTGTTATTAGTGATTGGTCTTATCGCGCTGAACGGCTCTATCGTGACTACAAGCCATATTTATAAGGAAACGTGGTTTGGTTTTGGTTTTTATCACATACCATCTGTTTCCATGTCCCCCACTTTGATGCCAGGAGATGTGGTGCTGGTTGATAGCTGGGCTTTCAACGCACACCCCGCCAAAAAGGGTGATGTAGTGGTTACACGCAAGGAGCCACAAGGAGTGATTCTAGTGAAGCGGGTTACTCGTGTAAAAGAAGATGGGCAAACTCGATGGATTTATATAGAGGGAGATAATCCTGCACGCAGTCAGGATAGCCGTCAGTTCGGATGGATCGATTCTGCACTAATCATTGGTCAAGTTGATTTCGTCTGGTTTTCATTTAGAAATGGTGAGCGAGCCCTTCAGTCGCTTTGAGTCAGCCCTGCATGCTTGCGAATTAACGAGTAGATTTCTTCAGCTGCATTATGAGGCATAGCCAATATCACAAAGGGATCATCACCAAAAAACGTAACCAGCGTTTTGTCACAATTCTCTTTAGAGAACGCACGCATTTTTGCGGGCAATTGAGCAGGAACCCAGTCACTATCAAATATATCTTCCAATACGAACTGGTAGGTTTCCCCATCTGAACTGACGAGCTCCACCTTGGCAGTCATCCAACCATCATCTGAATCGCAATCGTAAACCTTCCATGAGTTACCTGGAATTTGCTGTAGGTATACGTCGATAAGCTCCCAAAGGTAATTAGCGGGGCCACAACCTTGCTCTGAATATTCCACATGTCCCAACAGTTCGAACGCGTCAAACAGGTGCGCGTGAACAAGGCTTGTGTTACTGGGTTCAGAGTGGTCACTATCTGATATCTGATAACCGTAACGCAAGGCAAATTTATACAAATCTTTATCAAAATCACTCACGCAGACACCCTAAATATATTAGCAATTATTCAGATGCGCTAAGACAGTCATAGCCCTTGCTGATCACGAACTTTTCAAGCTCGTAATACTCAGGGGGCATTGTTGGTTGTTTTAGTCCTTTAAGGAGCTTGTCTAACAAATCGGGGTCAGAGGGAACTAATTCCGTTCTACCATCTTCCTCATCGTACGGAGTCAGTATGTTATTTATGGCCGCAAGAAACGATCTCTGTTGAATATATGCCCCTTTTCGATAGGTTACACCTTCTATTTTAACCTTTGAGCTGGATGGTAATTGCTTCGAAAAGAACACAGGATTACAGTGCGGATACAGGCTTAAAAAATAATCAACCAGGTGTTTGAACCGCTCTCCAGTCTCCCGTTCATTCTCATAAAACAAATAACCTTTTATACCTCTTGATAATACGTTGCATGTTTTAGCTATATTAAATTTTACATGTATTCTGGAGTGCGGTTCTCCAGCCACCAACTCGACAACACGGGTTGGATCGTATTTGGTGCCGTATATCCATTTGAACATATCTAACCAAAGACGATAGTCGCTAGAGAATTGCGAATTGGCGATATAGCAGTTTTCAACAACGCTCATAAGAAAAGCATCCCAGTCACCATTATAGCCGTGGTTACGCATTCGCCATTCCGGATTCTCTGCATTAGCCAGGCTCCAGCGAAGCGATGATTCAATTACTAGTTTAAGATCATCCAGAGATTGAACCGGCGATAAGTATATGAGCGAGGCCATGTGGGGAATAGTTTTGTCTGTGAACGCCTTAATGTCGCCATTCAGAAAATACTCACTATACGCCATCACCTCCTTCTTTGGCGTATTTCCGGTAAAAAACGTGTTTTCTTCATAAACTGCCCACTCGTTTTCTCTTTTTTCTAACCACTCACTTTCTGTTGGAATACTGCTGTATATCGAGCTCATTCTATTATCAGCCACTCTAAAAACTTACTACGCCGCCAGGAATTTCATAATCGTCTAATTCTTCCTGTATAGCCTCTTCCAGCTCATCCTGCAAACTGTTCTTTAAGCTTTGAAGCAACACACTTAAAGCACCCTCCTTAATATGCGAGCCAGGAAACGAATCACCATCCGCCAAATGTGATTTAAATATAGTCGGAACTCTCGACGGAATTCCCTCTGGATCTTTTACCAGCTGTTCTTCAATTAAATCAAGGTCAGCACTTCTTGCAATCAAAGTTTTCGTTCCTTTTTTTCCTTTAGCACGGCTATAGGTTTTGAACTTATGAAATTGCCATAAGTACTCAGACACTTCAATATTCGTAGTCTGCAAACCACCTTGTGGTGCGTCTTCAGTTACGCCAACGCCTTTTGCGATTCGATCCAACACAAACTGGTGATGGGCCGTTTTCCCGCGTTTTTCTGTGCTGTTCTCACCTTTATTACCATCTTTCCTGGGGTTAGTGGCCCAGCGCCATTCCTTAATACTGTACGGCTTATTCGTAGGCGAATCGCCATTTTTCCGTGATTGCCAAGACTTCACTTCATGCCACTCTTCAGCCGAATCAGTTCCTTCAGTTACAATATCCACTCTTCGCCCGTATTTCAGAGCTCTTGTTATATTCAATGGATCGTCTTCTAGATCTTCTTTTCTCTTAAATATATAGACAATTCTCGGCACCTCAATCCCTATAATGGTACTGCCAGTTGCGTGCAGTAGTGCCAAATGCATAAGCTGAAACGCCGCACCTTGCACCTGATTTGCTCTTGGCTTGGTGTCTTCAGAATCTACCGCTGAACTGTACCCTGCCATCAAAATGAGAGTAGTGAGTCGAGCAAGCGCCGTATTTCGATCTGTACCAAGCGCATAGGTACCATTTTCAGGAAACAGCTGTCCATCCAGTATCTGTTGTTCAATGTAGCCAATAATAGCCAACATAGTAATGGGTGGTATTCTTTGTCCGCCAAAGCCAAGCAGAAAATTCTTAACTGTTTCAGGTTTCCCACCTCTTTTCACTACTGTGAAGATGGCTCTAATCATCCCGATATTAAATGCATGTCTAATGAATCGGGCTCTATCGCCAGGAGGCATATTCTTAACTGTCTTGGCGAATACGCCTAATGTTTTCGCTGCAGTCCCTCCGGGCAAGTCATCTAACATTGGTTTTAACTTCTTGAGTGCTGATGCCCACTTTTTACCTATACCCAAAGGCAACTTGGCTCTAGCCTGCATAACTGCATTATTGCTGACAAGAAACTCCTCAAGCCAAGTGCTATTCATCGCATCAATACTGGCGGTATCCGGTAGCTCGGTCTCATCATCCGCCAAAGAGACAAATTCCAGAATATCTAAAAAATCGTCTGTGGAATTAATCATATTGGAAATTTGTCCGATAGCTTCCCGAGACTCCTCATCTGTCGCCATATCGGCCACAATAATCATGAAGGCTACGCCTTGGTAAACCAATCTGAAATCACGCCCCTTGGCTTTCTGGAACATTTTCTTAAAAACACCACCCAGATATTTAACTGCTTTATTATTTCCCAGCTTCAATAATTTAATTGCAAGTTTTGCGGGTGTAGTAACTGCTTTCAGAGGAGCAGCCGGCGGAAACAACGTCAACACGTCCAACAAAGCTACAGAAAACGCGACAATATCCACATCGCGCCCTGAGAGCATATTGCCCACCTGATCCCAGATCACTTGCAAGCTGTCCAAGGCCAAGAAACTGGCAACGATCTCTAGTATATCCATAAAGCCGATGTCGTATGCATAGGCTTCAGGGAACAAAATGGCAACATGGCGAGAGTAATACTGACCACTATTGTAACCATCAAGGCTTTGAGCAGTCGTATCATTCAGGTAACCTTCATCGAATCCTGGGTCGCCCGGCACGATGCCCGCATCAAGCATCGCTGCTGCAATGCGCTCGAAAGCTGCGGTCGACATTAAAGTCAGAACTTGACTTTCCTGCCCTATTGATATTGCAATATTTTGCTTTGATAACTCACTACCAAAGCTCAATAACTCTCCCTTACCTTCAACTACTACTTGAGCTGTGCCCGACTCTGGTAACAACACTGTTCTAGATTCAGAACCATCAGCAAAGGTTATCAATGGAGAGGATGAAAGATTAAACCAACGTAAGGTATTTATCTTCCCATCATAGGCCTGCCCTACTACCAAGCCATAGTTGGACGAAAGGGGATTACCGCCCGCGTCCACAGCATCCTGCAAAGCAATATCACCATACTGGACAACCCCAGTGACAGACGTTGAGTATTCATCTTCTCCAACCTGAAGACGAAGGCTACCTGCGTCCAATGTTACGGCTATCTTTTGCCATTGATTTAGTAAGAAACCAGGATGATTTAATGTGTAGCTGCTGGCATCGTCCATATTTGCCGTCAGGCTTAAGCTACCATCAGTTTGCAGAGCCAAGATTATTCCATTGCCCAGGTTCACCAATTGGCCACCTGGCTGATTAGCTTTCACCTCCAGAGAAAATGATAATCCATCAGCCAATTGCAACCTGGACGCACTCACTACTTTAGCGCGGCTGTGAACGATGATTTCATCTAACTCATTGCGCTGCTGAGAAAATTGAAAACTGAAGCCCGTCCCTCCCAAAGTGTCCTCAACCAAGGTTACGTTCTCTACAACACCTGACGAGAGACCTACCTCGTCGGTTAGAACCCCCTCGTCAACGTTATTCATCCAATAAGCAGCTTGTGTCAAACGGTTAGGCAAAAATGCGTTACCTAATTCAAGGCTGAGCTGCTGATTGGGAGCTCCCATTACCTCAACTTCCCCGGCTACGGCCTTCTCAATATTGAATATGGAGCCGTCCCAGCGGGTATGCGTGAACACCGATGGTGCTGTTGTGTCACCCACCATTTTACCGCGATAGTTATTTATTCTGGGGGTATTATCATTCGGGTATTGAACTTGAACGAGCTGTTCAGTAGGAGCTTGTAACGCCGCCATCGCTTTGACAACGACTTCCGTCTCGTGTGTTGGTGTGAACAAGGTTAATGTCGCAGTACCATCTTCTCCTGTAATGATGCTGGATGCGCTCAATCGCCCTTTTTCAGCCCAAACATCCAGAGGATAATTCGGCTGCGCTGCGCCATCTGCAGTTACCGATATTTGAAACTGTTGTTTACTATCAGTTTCCATCGCTGGCGATAAGCCCGTGATGCTGATATTTACAGGTCTTACATCTATTGCTACAGGAAGCGATGTGGCCCCAATCCTAACTGTAAATTCGCAGGCCTCTGCATAATCCGATCCTTTAAGTGAAAACTGGAATGCACCGTTGGTTGTAACATCCGGACGGCTCGAAACCTCTAAAGAGCCGTCTGTCGTTATGCCTACAGCCGTGCCGTCCGCAACGGTGTTACCCCAAGCGTCTTTTGCAACACCGGACAAAGAGACTTCACCCACGCCACCCACAAATAGCTGATTATCGTCATCTGGTGATACGGTTATAGACGTTGGCACCCCAGGAACAACACGAAAAATCAAAGGCAATCGCTGCGTATCACCTGATGAGTTGTTTGTAAGGACAGCCGTAACTTTGGCTATATCACCTGCCTTGTTGGTTAAAGTCAGTTTATTGTTAAATATGGCGAACTCATCATCTACCTCAACGGACGTCTCGAGTTCACCCTCACCCTCCAGCTCCCATCTGATTGATACCGGGTATTTTGATTCTGGGTCTCGATTAGCGAAGCCCAGAATATGGGCTACTAGATCTACTTCGGGTGTATCAGCTGATATTTCTACGGCTCCGTCTTCTGCCGGTAAGATGTCATTGTCCAGTACGGCATAGAAATCAAGATATTCAAAGGCCCATTCCCACAGAACATTTGCAGCATCGTTGTTACTGTACAATCGCATGCTCAGATAATCTTCTGGATCTAAACCTGCCAACGCCCCCAAGTTTTCAAACGTTATTGTCTGATCACTACCTATTGTAGCCAGCATTTCTTCTTCGCCTAATGCGATGATAAGTTCTCTTTCACCGTCATAGCTAAACGCCGTTAAGGTATCGTTATCGAGGCCATCACTGTTAATATCGCGACTCAGCAGGCTGTATGCAAAGGCCACTAATTCGTCAGTGGACGCTATAACCGGGTTCTCGCTGGTATAGATATCTTCAACATCATCAGCTGTTATTTGCCTTCGAATTTGCTGTTGGGTCAGATCGTAGATACTGAACTGAAATTCAGGGCGATAAAGCCACTCATATATTGGCTCTGGCTTGGGAGTGGTGATGTCTGCATCTTCGCCCTGAGCTTTAACAAATTCACGATATACTTGTTGGGATTCCAGGCTATCGTCCTCGTTATAGACTGGGACCTTGAAGGGGACATATCGATCGGGTCGATATTCCTGCATGCCAGAGTTGGCACCAGTCACATAAAAAGCCTCAAGCTGATCGAACTCAGACTGCCTGGTGAAAGGCTGGCCTGACACATGAATATAAAGATGCTCTCGGTTACTGTTCGGATTTGAAAAACGTATTACGTTGGTATGTTTGCCTGGCTTCACCGGGAACTGTGCAACTGCACTGTCCCCAACCGCTGCATCGTCCAGAATATTCGGTGCAACGATCTTTGCGAAGCGTGCTGTATAGCCGTAATCGCCCAGGGCTTCCGGCAATGCTCTGCCATCGTGATCCAACCATTCTGTATAAACAACGATCGCAGTATCTGTACCCAGCGCAGCACCTTCGAAGCCAACTGTTCGGGCTGATTTCTGACTAGGATCACTATCATCGCGCATATCGTCTGGAAGGTACTGAGTGCCTCTTGTCAGACCTTGCTCAACGGTATAACTGCGCTCCGCCCATATCTTAAGATTGGGAGGGCGCATAATGATATCATCAACATTGTAGTCAATTACCATCGCGTTACGAAGGTAACCATCTTCATCTTCAGTACTGTGAGCTTTCAGTTCTGTAGTGATAGTACCCATATACCCAGTGACACGGTTAATCGCGATAATACGAATACGCTCACCGGGGCGCAGATGATCAGCTTCTCGGTCCCAAAACTTTTCAACGACTCCCGACTGTTGTTGCCAGAAGCGGTAGGCGTTCTGTGGACCAACAGGGTTACCTGTTACTGGATCTACTGGATTTCTACGAAGATAGCTTGCGCTATAGATACCCTCTCGAGGACCGCGCATTTCTAAAGTGTAGAAAAACTCGCCATCGGCCGCGCCTAGGTCATTCTTGATGACACTAGTGGCTTCGGCAGTATTAAGACCTCTGCGCTCTGCGATTAACTCTCCGTTGGATTCACGAAAGACATATAGATCGGTATTACTGAGATCTATTTCTCCCAAAGTTGTGACCAATCCCTTATCATCAAACTCGCTTCCATCTGACAACCGCCAATCCGCTATTCTTAGGAGGTCGGGCTGATCTTCACCAGGTACTCCTTCTTTAGAAGAAAGAAAAACACCTTGATGTGTACAGAGAATTCCATTTTCATCACGTGATACTACGCAAGGATAGTTTTCATCATTCTGCAAAAAGAACTTTTTCTCTGTTTCACCCTCTTCACCATCCTCTACTGGAACTTCTACTACCCTACCCAACAACGTGTTTTCAAACTCTCCATCGCGGTCAAAGTCATAATTACTTTGCACCTGTCTGACGAACCCAGGCACTGTAAGGTCATAACTAGGTGGCGTTGCTGATTTAGAGAAGTTATCCAAAGCCCAAACGCTTTGTATATCTGTTAGTTCAGGAGTAATGTCCACGCCACTGCCATCGGGATTTTCCAGACGCGCACGACCGTTTATAACCATGATGTCGATGGGGAAATCGCGGGGGCGTTTAACTGGCGTAGCGGCGCTCGCTAAAATTCCGATTACTGCCGGGCGAATTAATGGCGGGGCAGTCGCAGCCAATCCATTGCAGAAATCATAATCGATTCGTTGCTGCCAGTAGATTCGGTAACCGGGTAGGCGCGGATTGAAGCGATTGTACTGTAATTCCAGATACGCAGGTGTGGTGTAGCTGAAGGTGAACCCCGGACAAGGCGGCAGGGTGTAATGCATGCTGTACTTGCCGTCTTCACCGGTTTCGGCGCCATCAGTAATTCTCGCAGCCGGTGTGGTGGTAATACGAGCACCTTCTATTGGCCCGTAAATAACATCTGTGGCTTTACGGTAATTGATGGTGGTGGTATCCACGCCATCCAGCGCTTCCTCCCCTGTATCATCCCCTTCCGGACCAAAGAACTTAACCCGAAAGCCTATATTGTTGTCAGTATTGGAAGGAGTAACTATATTAGATACTTCTCCGGTTGCAGGATCTGAACGTATTAAAAGTGACGCATAATCACCGATGGTTGTCCTACGTACGTCAATAGGAAATCGAGCCAGTAGGTGATACTCCCCGTCTGGGATCTGTGTGAGTTCTTTTGAGCGAACCAATACAAACTGTACGTTTTCATAGTCCGGATTGATTGCAACGGGTGAAAATGTTTCTCCATTATAAGTTTCAAAATTTTGCTGTGTGATATAGTCGTAAACCGACATCCAGATGGCATCCGGCATGTCCTCCATGATCTGGGTGTATTGATCATGATAGGCGCGGTATTCCGTCCCACTGAAGGTGAAATCCCCATCCTGCATGCCGCCGATGACGCCGGCTTCGCGGCCGGTTTCATCGTACTCCACCCAGATGGGCATGTTGGTGGAGGGATCCACCACGATGCTGCGGGTATAGACGGCACCGAATTTGTAATAGGGTTCGAAGCCGAACATGGCGTGGGCCTGCACGGCAAACAGCGTGGTGATCACCATCGCAAAGAGGGTGTTCAATCGTGTTAACTTGTTAGAAAGAATCTGTGTACTCATGTTCCCTATTTCCTACTGCCCGCTCGTGCTGTTAACGACGCTGCTCAATTCTGCCCGCATCAGTTCCAGACTGATGTCGCCATTGGCGTATTTGGCCAGGGTTTCCTGCCATTCGTACGGCACCATGCCGTAGCCGATGGCATCCAGGCGCTGGTATTGCAGCTCGCCAACGCTGCGCACCCGGTAATTTTCAATTTGCCCCACACCCACCGGCACGATGAGCTGGCTGCGATCATCCAGCCCCAGCATCACCACGTAGTATCCGTTATCGGGTACGTAGTCGTAGCTGCCCATGATGGCAGGCATGGCAATATCCAGCCCGGTAATGCTACCTTCCACCGCGATGCCGCCGGGCTGAACAAAGTAGAGCCAGTGACCGTAGCCCAGCGGCCCCAATGGATAGGGGAACTGGGAGAAATCGGTAAACTGGACGTGTATGGGGCCGCTGGTGTTCTGATCTGGGAACACCAGGCGGGTGTCGGTAAGATCCATCACCAAATCGCCGCCCAACAGGGTCACTTCACCACCGCCTTGCACCGGAACAAAGTTAATGGTGGGATCCAGTGCCGGCACGGTACGCAGATCCATGGGGTTCATGCGGCCTTCCACCACACTTTCGCGGAAGCTGATGCTGCCGTAACGGGTGTCCTTGAACTCAGGGTTGAATTCCAGGGTGTATTCGCCACTGGGGATGTTGTTTTTGGCGGCATCACCGAAGCCGAAGTGGTAGGCGCCATCCCGGTCGGTTTTGGTGCTGCGATTGAGTTCTTTCAACTTGACGGTGATTCCGGCCAAGGGTTGCCCCAATTGATCCTGTACGCCCCCGGTGATGAAGGTGGGCAAGTCACGCACCTTGAACTGGGCTCGCTCCATTTCGTTGCCGTCATAGGTCACGGTGATAAACACGTTGGCACCATAACCCAATTCACGTTCGGGGTAGAAAGCCATGACGGTGCTGCCCGGCAATGGCGCGATGCTGCCCGCTACCGCTTCGAACGAGCGGTTTACTTCCACCAGTCGGTGCCCTGCCCCGCGCATGCCACTGACGCCGCGCGGATCGCTGTCGATGTAGGTAAAGCCGTTCAGGGTTTCGTTGACGGTGATGGAAACCAAAGCTGGGTCCACCGGCTGATTGAAGTACACGGAAACAAAGCCGTTGGGCTCGATGTCCGTTGCATTGTTGGCGGGTTCTATTTTCTGGATCGCAACCGGTACCTGTTGCGGATCCCGCACCGATACCGACAAACCGGCCGTGCCCACCACTTTATCGGTCAGGTCGCGCACTTCGATGGCGATGTCGTAATCCCCGGCCTGGGCGGGAATGGTGACGGTGCCCGCCAACAGGGTGGAGGAGCCGGACAGGGTTTGCTGATCCAGTATCTCATCGGCGGCGTTGGTGAGTACCGCATAGGTGGTGAGATCGGCAGACAGGCCGGCAATGGCCGCGGCCACCTGCAGGGCAATGGGTTGGCCCTGGTTGATGAATTCACTGCCATCGGCCGGTAACAACGGATCAACGGTGACCGAGCCATCTCTAAGTAGGGTGTATTCCAGGCTGGTACTGTTGCCGGCAGCATCCCGTGCGTTCAACTCCACCGTCAGCGGTGTGCTGACACTGAGGGCCAACGGCAGGGAGAACAGATACTCCCCGGCGGCGGCGCCAGGTTCTACACTCACCGGTTGACCGTTCACGGTAAAGCCTGCGAGGTTGGTTTCGCTGATCACACCGAACAGCTCATAGCGTGAGGCCACCACCCTATTTTCCGTAGGTACCGGTTGCAGGCCGCCGCCCACACTGATCACCGGCGGGGTAATATCCCGATAGTAGATCGCCTGGGCCGCCACGGTTCGGTTTTCGCCGTCGGTGATCGATGCCGTCACCTGGAAGCTTTCCGCGCCGGCCGGGAAGTTGAGAATCTCCTGGAAGCTGCCCGCCTGGGTCTGGCCACCCTGCAGGGACACCAATTCGCCGTTGACCCGGATCTGGGCGGCACCGCTGAAGCTGATGGCTTCCCCAGCCAGGGTAAAGCTGTCACTGTTGAGCATGCTGCCCGGTGCCGGTGACAACAGGCTGATCAACGGGGCATCGGTTTCTGCCACTTCCGGCTCGTAGATCACCACCACGCTGCGTTGCAGGGTCTGTGTGTCCAGTACTGCCTGAACCAGAATGGTGTTGTTGCCTTCCTGCAGTTGTACCGGCGCGGAACGGTAGGTGTACTCCGTGTTGAGGGCCGTGCTCTGCAGTGCGGTAGGCTCATTGTCCACCGTCAGCACGATGTTTTCAGAACGCACTTCCGACTGCAGTTTACCGGTTACCACCACATAAGGTTCGGTAACCTTGCTGTAGCCAACGGGCGAATCAATGGTGAGGCGCACCACGGTATCGGTGCTGAGCCGTTCCACCGCAACAATCACCGTGGCTTCATTGCCTTTGGTATCCACGGCTTTCAGTTGCAGGTTGTTTACACCCAGCTCAACCGGCACATCCGCACCCCAGTTATCGCCGCTGAACTGTGCGGTGATGGTACCGGCGCTTTGATCGTTGGTGATGGTGAGCGATGCCACACCACTGAGATCGGTGGCTATACCGTTGAGGGTGAAGTAATCCTCGTCGGTTTCGAACGGCTGGCTACCCAATACTGTGATTTCCGGTGGCGTGGTATCCGGGATGCTGTTGGGATCGTTTGGATCGGACCCTGCCGCCACTTCTTCTTCGTTGCTGTATCCATCGTTGTCGCGATCGGGATCGCTGTTATCACCTTGACCATCGCCATCCAGGTCCGACCATTCCGCCGGATCGGTGGGGAACTGGTCCGCAGCGTCGTCCACACCATCATCATCGGTGTCGGCCTTGGCCGGATTGGTGCCATTGACCACTTCCACGTTATCAGCAATGCCGTCGGAATCGCTGTCGGTGAGCAACGGATTGCTGCCGTAGGTATTGATTTCGTCGCCATCGGACAGGGTGTCCCCATCGCTGTCCGCCAATAATGGATTGGTACCGTGCGTGTTGATCTCGGCGCCGTCGCTTAAGCCGTCTTCGTCACTGTCGGGTTTCAATGGATCAGTGCCGTGGGTGTTGACTTCCGCGCCATCGGTCAGGCCATCACTGTCACTGTCCGGTAGATTGGGATTGGTGTTATAGGTGAGCACTTCCTGGGCATCGGTCAGGCCATCGCTGTCGCTGTCCGCCAGGTTGGGGTTGGTGCCATGGGTGTTGATTTCATCCCCATCGTTTAAGGTGTCATCATCACTGTCGGCATCCAGGGGGTCGGTATTGTGAACATTCACTTCATCACCGTCACTCAGCCCGTCGCTGTCGGTATCTGCCAGGTTGGGGTCGGTGTTGGTGGTGTTCACTTCTTCCCCGTCACTGAGGCCATCCCCATCCGTGTCCGCTTGCAGTGGATCGGTGCTGTGTTCGTTAAGCTCGGCTCCGTCGCTCAGGCCATCGCCATCGCTATCGGCCTGCAGTGGGTTGGTGCCGTGGGTGTTCACCTCATCACCATCGCTGACACCATCACTATCACTGTCTGCCAGCAGCGGATTGGTACCGTGAGTGTTGACCTCCGCGCCATCGGCCAGGCCATCACCATCGGTATCCGCCAATAATGGATTGGTGCCGTGGGTATTGATCTCCGCACCATCGCTTAAGCCATCGCTATCAGTGTCCGACTGCAATGGGTTGGTGCCGTGGGTGTTGACCTCTGCGCCATCGGCAAGGCCGTCACCATCGGTGTCTGCCAATAATGGATTAGTGCCGTGGGTTGTCAGCTCGGCGCTGTCAGTGAGGCCATCCCCATCGGAATCATCTGACAACGGGTTGGTACCATGGGTATTAACTTCCTCACCATCGCTGAGGCCATCGCCATCGGTATCCGCCAATAACGGATTGGTACTGTGGGTGTTGATCTCCGCACCATCGCTTAAGCCGTCGCTGTCGGTGTCCGCCAGCAGCACATTGGTACCGTAGGTATTCACTTCCGCTCCGTCGGTGATGCCATCGCCGTCGGTGTCATCCATTAGCGGGTTACTGCCATGGGTATTGATTTCCGCGCCATCGGTGAGGCCATCGCCATCGGTATCCGGGTTCAGCGGATCGGTTTGGGTGGTATTGATTTCCTGGGGATCGGTCAAGCCATCTGCGTCACTGTCGGCTGCCAACGGATTGGTTTGGTGCTCATTGATTTCCGCACCGTCGCTCAGGCTGTCATCGTCGCTGTCGGCATCCAATGGATCGGTACCATGGGTAAGAATTTCCGGGCCATCCAGCAATCCGTCTTCATCGGTGTCGGGCAACAGGGGATCGGTGCCGGAGGTCAGTACCTCATAGCCGTCGCTAAGCTGATCCTCATCGGTGTCCGGCACTAGCGGGTCGGTTTCGTACGTTTGCAATTCGTCGGTATCGCTCAGGCCGTCATCATCGGTGTCCGCCTTGATGGGGCTGGTGCCGAACTCCCACACTTCCAGGCTGTCCGATAGGCCATCGCTGTCGCTGTCCACTAACTGGGGATTGGATTGATAGGTCAGCACCTCTTCCCCATCCAACAGGCCATCCCCATCGCTGTCGGGGTTCATGGGATCGGCGTTATTGGCCGCTTCCAGATCGTTGGTCAGGCCATCCCCATCCAGATCGTCATCCAACCCGTCAAACACGCCATCGTTGTCCACATCGCACAGCAATCCAAAATCCGCCTGATACAGATTCTGGTTGCGGAAATACATCTTATCGCTGTACGACAAATCAATGTTGGCGCCAGCCATGGCACCGTAAAATTTAGTGGACCCTTCCGTATTAATATCACCACGGGCATACAGGTAGGCGCTGGTATCCGAGTAGGCACCCAATTCAAAAGCCTGCCAGGCGTAGATCACCAGTTTGGCCGGATCCCCTTCGTTACCGCCGGGCATGTTGAGCTCGGAGCTGTTACCCGTGACACTGGAAGAGTAGACAAACAGGCGCACCGTGCCTTCACCCTGGACTTTGATCTTGGTGTAGGATGCCATCGACAGTTGTTCAATCCAGTAATCGCCCGGTGCCAGCACCACGGTGCTGCTGGACCACAGATTCAGTTTGCGAATCCGGTATTCGCCGGGCTGCGCAAAGGTGATGGTGGAGAACAACAGCGGCGTCACCTCATCGAACTCCCGCTGGCCGTCATTACCCAGAGTGGCACTGCCGGAGATGTCGGTGGATGAGGTACTGAATTTGAAATCCGGCGCCAGTATGAAAGGTGACGGCACGCCGGAAGCGGAACAATCCGTATTACCGCAGGAATCAGCGCTGAACAACGCATTGCTGTTTACCACCTGACTGGAGCGCAATTGACTGGTGGGCGCATTCTCCATCAGGGAATAGGAACCAAAATCCACCAACCCGTTCTGGGTATGGGTTTGCAAGCCGGTTTCAAACGCTGCGGAACAATAGGTTCCGGCATACCCTTCCAGGGAATCCGGCACGTCGTCGCCGTCCGCATCCACGGGCACGTCGCTGGCCAGATACGGATCGGTGCCCACCATGCGTTCGTAATCGTTGCCGATGCCGTCGTTATCAATATCCAGATCATTGATGTCCGGGATACCATCACCATCCAGATCGGGGTAAGAGAAAGACTGTTGGCAACTGTCACCATAATTCACCAGGGCGGCGTTATCATGACGGGAATACACTGCCGTGCCCGAATGCAACTCCACAATGCTGGCATTGAAGGCGCCTTTAAGTACCGAGAAAGAACCAACGTCCATTGGGCCCTGGCTGTAGACAAATCCATCCAGTCTGGCGTTGGGCCCCAGATTGAGGCTGCCGTTAACGTACATAAACAACTGGTGTGCGGACGCGGTCTGGTTGATATCCACTTCATCCGCCAGAGCGGTATCGTTGTTCACCATCAAGCGCACGGTGCCTTCACCCAGAACTTTGATGTTGGCACCATAATCCATGATCAGGTTATTGACCCAGTAATCACCGGCCGGCAGTTTGACGGTGGCGCTGAGCTTAAGGTGCAGGGTATCGATCAGGTATTCAGATTGGGCACTGTTGAAGGTCAGATTGCCGGTGCTGTTGACCACCACATTGCGGAACTGGGTCTGCACGCCATCGGTGGTGGCAGATTGCAGGATGCCTACGTCGATATCGGTGGTTGCAGCGCTCAGCTTGAAGTCATTAATGTAGATCGGTGGCGCCGTGGTACCGGAGGCAGAGCAGTCTGACCAACCGCAGCTGAGCGTTAACGGTTCCTCAATGATCAAGGGTGTAATCAGTTCATCATTGGGTGCATCGTACACCCGCGAACTCAGACGGAACCGTACGGCACCATTCAGGTCATGCACCTGCAGCGGGCTTTCAAACAAAAGCTCACAGTTCTGTGCATAGGCATGGGATGCCGTTAACCCCCACATCAGGGAGGCCACCACAATTAAAAATTTACATCCAGAATGCTTGATCATAACGCCCGATCTTCCGTGCCAAATACATCTTGCGCATACGCGCCGCTTAGCAGACTTCTTATTGGTCTACGTTTCGAAATTCCTGCAGCTGCACCAGGAGTTGCTCGTTCAGTGCTTTCATGGTTTCGAGCATCTGTTGGTATGCCTCATCACGCTGCGACTTGGATTCCGCGCTTTCGGTTTCAGCCGCCAGACTCAACGCTTCATCCTGTTCCAGGCACTGAAGATAAGCCCGCGCTTCGCTAAGAAACCCTGCAACGGTCTCCTGGGCCTGAATCATTTCAGATTCGCTGGCCGCAGCGCCATCCGGCAAAATCGGTGTTGCCGGTGGTAGACATTCAGCTGCCGTCACGGCAGACATCAGGCACCCCAATGTGCATAGTAAAATTCGACAATATACCAACATGCTTCCCCCAAATTACTGTTGGTCGGTGGTCGCGTAATCAACCTGCGCCTGCGACATCACCTGGCTGGCCAACGATTTGACCGCTTCTTTCATTTGTTTGTGAGCCAGCGTCTTGCGAATCTCTGCACTCACCGTCTGTAAGGGTTTGGTCGTGGTGACCTGCTCCTTCAGTACACGCAACATAATCACATCCGGACGGGTGTGAATTTCTACCCCTTCTGCCACCTTGGCATTGGTTACCATCTCCTTGATATTGGGGGGCAGTAGTTTAATGTTCATTTCTGCTTGTTTGTGTTTTACCGGAAACCCTTCTTTCACCAGCGTGGCACTGAGCTGCTTCCAATCCTGGCTGGCGGACGCCTTCTGGTACGCGGCTTTCAACTGTTCGCGGTCCAGATCGGCCAGCGGCCCCACGGAGGTAATGTACTCAAAGGTGCGAATCACTTCACCGCCAAATAATTCAGGATTGCTGTTGTAATATTCCGTTACCTGCTGGTTGCTTACCGGCTGCGGATCAGCGTGGTTCTGCAGGTAGCGCTTAACCAGCAATTCCTCACGGTAGGCTCGTACCTGCTCCTCCAGGAACGCGGCTTCCTCTGCACTCAGCTCCTGTTGTGCCTGCTGCGCGATGGCGCGGCTTTGCACCAGGCTCTGCAGTACCTTGTCACGGACTTCAGGCCCCACCAGCAAACCCGCACTTTCACCCAGGGTACGGGTCATGGCGTAATCCAGCTGGGTTTCCGTGATGGCCGCACCGTTGACGGTCACCAAAGCCGGTTCAGCGGCCGGTTTTGATTCGGCTGTTGCAACCGGCTCTGCTGCGGGTTCCTTGTCACCGCAGCCAACCAGCAGCAGGCTCATCCCCATACACAGGGCCTGGATTGCTTTCATGGAACCACTCATTTCGTTTCCACTTTCACCAGAGCCTGCAAACGCTCGTATTCCGCCTCTTTGGCGGCCTGGCGCAGAATGTGCCGGATCTTGCCTTTCACATTTTCATAGGGCTCATTGATCTTTTTGGGCGCTTCCAACTGTTTCACAATGTGATAACCGAAGGTGGTGGCCATGGGCTCGCTGTATTCCCCGGCGTCCAGTTTGAATGCCTGCGCCGTGAAGTTGGCATCGATGGCGCCTTGCTTGACCCAGCCCAGATCGCCACCGCGCTTGGCGGAAACGGTATCTTCGGAATATTGCTCAGCCACTTCCGCAAAATCGGCACCCGATTGCAGTTTGCTGTAGGCCTCATGGGATTTGTTGAGCTGGGCTTTTTTCTCGTTATCACTCATTTTCGGATTGGTGCGCAGCAGGATATGGGCCAAATGCGCTTTTTCTTCAGTAAACTCGTCAATGTGGCTGTTGTAATAGTTCTTGATGGCTTGCTCGGTTACCTGCTCAGCGAGGTATGTGTCGAAATAGCGACTGAGTAAAGCCTGTTTACGAAATTCCCGCACTTCCGCTTCAATCAGGGCTTCGTCCATCTGCTCCTGTTGGGCAATGGCCGCCGCCAGCGCTTCCCGCTGCAGGTAGTTTTCCAGCTCTTTGTCACGGCGGGCGCTGTTATCGGCCGGCACGTTCTTGAACTTCAGATACGCATCAAACTGTGTATCTGTTATTGCTTCGTCACCGACTGTTGCTATCACGTCACCCTGCGATTGGTCGTTACTGCATCCCGCAACCATGGCAACGGAGATGAAGGCACAAGCCAAGTAGTGTTTTCCTATCATGTGTTAATCCTTACCTAAGTATTTCTTTTGTCTGCCAGCCCCATTAGCACCACGGGCAACCCATCAGGTTGGCGCCGGTGGCGGAGGTGGTTGCTGATTATCCACATTTTGTGGGGCTGATTTAATTGTAAAGGTGTAAGTCGCTGTCTGCGATTGGTTACCTGCTGTATCCTCGGCGTGCACTTCTATATCCACCGATGCCGCATCCGGCACCACATAACGCACGCTGTCAAGCTCCGTGCTCTCCAGTATCTGTGGGGTGCCATCCGGCGTATCCACCACGTACCAGAGACGCTCGATACGGCCATCGTCCTGGGCATCGGCCCGCAGCGTAATGGTCTGTCCGGCATAGAGCGTGAGATCCTGAATCGGGCTCAACAGATAGACATTCGGTACCGTAGTATCGGCTGCCACCGGATCGGTCTGCTTCATCAACTCCTCACCATCCAGCAGGCCATCGGAATCGCCGTCGGCCGTTTGCCAGTCAGTCTGATAAATCAGTATCTCATCCAGATCGGATACCCCATCAAAATCCGTGTCGGTCATACCCCATTGGTGGCCATAACCGCCCAAGCCACCGGAATAAAGGGTATAACTGCCGTTGGCCTGGGGTACAAACCCGACATAGCGATTATACAGGCCATCGGCCAGCGACAGTCGAATATCCGTTGCGCTACCGAAGTTCACCGGTGCCTGCAGAGCCTCTATGGCTTGCCGCGCGCTGGTAAGGGAAGCCGTGGACTTCAGGCCAATATAAGGTTGCTTATACTGGGCAGTGCGGTAATCCACATCATAGTAGTGCATATAGATGCGGCCATCGGCATACAGTACCAGTTGGGCATAATCATAGGTGCTGTAGCCCGGTATACGCGTCTCACGCCAATGAATCACCGTTCGCTCAGTATTGGTGTCGTATTCGAGCCGGTATCCATAGACGAAATCGGTTCCAAGTACGCTGATCATGTCCACATCCAGGGAGCCCGGATTCGGTGTCTGCCGCAACTCGCTGCCGAAGGTGATGTATCCGTTATCGGAGATGTAGATTGTGGTGTAATCCACGCCATAGTAGTTGAACGTGTGACCCAAGGTGAGCGTGGTGCCTCTTTCGTTCTGGAAGCTATCACTGTTGGCAAAGGACCAGTTATAACCGGGCGCAAAGGTCTGCGGCTCGATAATAATATCCTGCATGGTGGTCAGATCGCTGATGACACTGATCTGATCCAGGGGCCACACCTCATTGATGGCCTGGTTACCCACCTGACCGGTAATGGTCAACTCCTGGCTGCCCTCCAGCATGACGTTATCGAACCGGAAGCCGCCATCCACATCCGTGACCACGGTGCCATAGCCGTCAAAGGCGATGGTGACACCCCCCAAATCGGCTTCACCGGCATCCGAGCGATACAGCACCCGGCCTTCCAGTGAGGTCAGGCCATTGTCAATGATGGTAACCGTGCGCACTGCACTCTGGGCGGTGTTACCGCTAACGTCCGTTGCCTCCACCTGCACCGTGAAGGCACCGGTGGTGGGCGTGGTGATACTGACGCCATATTGGTCACCGAGAGGCGAAGCAACAGTGGCAACGCCATCCACCAGGAAGCGAACCTCGGCAACCTGCTCGTTGTCTGTGACTTCAGCGCTCAGGTAGACGGTACGGTCCGGCATGAGGGCATCGCCGTCGTTGGGCCAGATGGCACCCAATACCGGCAGTTCCGTGTCGGCCACCGCTGGTTCGTTATCGACGTTATCCCGCAGTTGATCACCGTCGCTGTCCACATTGTCCGCTTCCAGGCCCAGTGCGTACTCGTCACCGTCATAGACCCCGTCGCCATCGGTATCCCGCAACTGGTAATCACTGTAGCCAGAGACGAATTCGTACAGATCCGGCAGGTCATCATAGTCGGTATCGCGGTAATTGGAATCGTAGTTCTGCAGCAAGACGAAATAGGTACCATTGCCTTGTGGTGTCATGGTCACGAAGGTATCTCGCAACAGGTACGGTGACATATTGATAGCCGCGCTGAGCGACTCGCCCTGAGCCAGGGTCAGGCCGTTATAAAGATCAGTGAGCGGTACGGATCGAACGGTATCACCAGCATTGCCCCAGCCGATATCCAGAGTATTGTTTTCTGCTAAGGGTTCGCCAACCGGGTAGCCGTACCACGTAATTTGAATAACGCCCTCGTCGGTCACTGTCAAAAGGCCATTGAAATCATAGTATCCGACTTCACCGGCCAACACCCTATACTGATTACTAACAAACAAATGGCGATCCGCCAGACGCTTATACGCCATATAGTCCCCAACCTCGTTGCTGGAATTAAACAACGACACCATGGGATAGCTGTCTGTTTGTGGATTTTCACCATCCACCGGTGCAAGGTCGCCAAACACGACGTCACCGTAGTTACTGATATAAGCCTGCGTATAAGTCTGCTCACCCCAGGTCACTGCACCATCGAGGGCAAACTGCTGGAACGCGGGTGAGTAAATATAAACTGTGTCTTCGTAGCTCAATTGATTCTCATAATACGGTTTAATGTTGCGAACATAGATCACATCAGCCAGCAGCGTTTCACCACCGACGATCATCTGACTGCTGTCCACCATGGTGGTGAAATCGAGGGTTTCACCGGCCAGCTCACCGCTAATGCGCAACAGCGCATTGTCACGGGCCGAGACATTGGCCAATGAGAATTCACCCAATTCATCCGTAATGGCGGTGCTGCCCGTATTGGGATCGGTTACTGTGAGACCGGCCATGGGGAAGGTTTCACCGTTGTAGTCCAACAGCACTCGGGACGACACCGTGGTGCTGCTATCGGCCTGCAGATCAAAACGCACCACGCCGCTGCTGCCGGTGCGGCCGGTGGCATCGGTGGCAATGGCCTCTACATCCATAAAGGTGCCGTAGGGCAGATAGAACTGCAATTCATAGGGGCTTTCACTGACGCTACCCACCAGCTCGCCATCCACCCAGAAATTGACTTCAGCCACTTTGCTGTCGTCTTCTGCCTGGGCAGACAGGGTTACCGCCTCATAGGGATACAACGCCTCACCCTGAGACGGGGTCAGTAATACCACAGTGGGATCGGCGTTATCCGCCACCGCCGGATCACCACCGGCCGCGTACTCCTCCCAATCGCTGACACCATCGCCATCGGAATCCTGGCTGTCATTCAGTGTACCCAGGCTGGCTTCCAGCACATCACTTAAACCATCGCCGTCGGAGTCCACGTAGGCACTGAGGTTGGCGATTGTCGCAGCCTGGTTGGCATCAATACCATTCAGTGCCTGGCCATCCAGCTTGCGCAGGGCATCCAGTTGTGCCTGAACATCTTCAACACTGTCCCCCATTACCACGTAATGCAGGAAGGTCACACGCTCACCGGGAGCCACTGAGGATTCCAGGCACAGATACCAGTAGTTGGTTCCTGCAGCGGAACTGTCGCAGGGTTTAACCGCTGAGTATTGTGTCCCAAACAGGTGCCCCAGTACCGGCCGCTCCGGTGAGCCCGGGCTGTAGGCAATCAGGTAGTAATCCTCTTCATTCAGCACACTGTCACCGCTGCTGGTGAGCAGAGTCACTTCAGACGAGCTGGAGTAGTAATGGTAGTAGCTTGACAGCCTCACGCCGACGTCCATGGCCGCATCACTTTGATTGTCAAAGGTCTCCTGGTAACGAACAAAGCTGTCACCGGTGGTTGGCACATACACTCGGCGGTGATACAGGGCATCACCGTAACGGCGCAGGGAAGTAGCAAACTCGCCATCATCACCCAGCGCCACCAGATCAGAACTACTGGTGTAATAGCCTGATGAGTAGTTGCCATAGTAAATACTGGAGGGCCGCATGCTGGCCGACCGTATGGCATTGTAGGTGCTGTCGGCCAGGGTCAGGTTACCACTGGTATCAAATGCCCATTCACCACCGGCCCCATCAACAAACAGGCCGGGCAGCGACAATGTGGTGAGGTCATCACTGCTCTCCAATGGATCGGTGCCGTCGACAAACCGCTCTTCTGCATCACCACGCAACAATGTGTCCGAGGCAAACAGCAATGGATCAGTACCCAGCGTCAGCTCTTCACCATCCAGCAGCAGATCATTATCGGTATCCGCATCATTGGGCAGCAGATTGTTCTGGTACTCATACAGATTGCTGAGCCCATCATTGTCGTAATCGGCATCCGGCGCCACATCACCATTGAAGTAGGCTCGCTCATATTCATCCGGAATGCCGTCACCGTCACCATCCGTTGCATTGGGATCAAAGCCGATAGCGGTTTCCAGATAATCATTCAAACCGTCATCATCGCTATCCACATCATCCAGCTTGGTGTTGTAAGTGACTTCATCGCCATCCTGCAGTCCGTCACCATCGGTATCCGTGAGGAACGGATTGCCGTTGTAGACGTTCACTTCATCCCCGTCGGAGACACCATCCCCATCGGTATCCGGATTGGTCACTGAGGTGCCCAATGTCATTTCTTCGATGTTGGTCAGGCCATCGCCATCTTTATCAGACGCCGAATCGTCCGTTGCCACCGGTTCCAGCTCGTTGGCGTATTCGAACGCGTCCGACATGCCGTCACCATCGGTATCCGCCAGATTGATATTGGTGCCCAGAATTTGCTCCAGCGCATCGCTTAAGCCATCGCTGTCGCTATCCAGTTCAATATCGAAGTTGGCAACATCATCGATCAACGCAGCATCCATATTGTAGAGGCTGGCACTGTCGAAGCGCAGGATCGCATCAATACGGGCCTGAACCTCTGCCACCGTACGACCCACTACGTAATAGTGCAGCAGAGCCACCTGATCCCCCGCCGCGACGGTGAGACTGTAGCACTGATCCCAGTAGTTGCTTTGTGCCTGGGCTGTACTGCCACAGTTACCTGCCACTGACTCCAGCCCCAGCATAATATGCCCCAGAACCGGCTGATTGGCATCCACGCTGTCGTACAGGATGATATAGCGATCACTTTCCGTGGGCTGCGCCTGTCCGGATTCGGTGATCAATTCAATGGCACCGCTACCACCGGCACCCGCCAGATAGTTGGTGTTATAGGTGGCGTTGATGCTAACGGCAGCGTCTCCGACATTGGCAAACAGGTCTAGGTAGCGCACATAATCATGGTTGGCACTATCACGGTAAACGCGACGGCTCACCATCAGATCCTGCATACGGTCGGGCCCGACAAAGTGCTCGTAACCGCTGGCATCCGTGGCCGCATCACCACCGTTACTACCATCGTTGTAATACATCTGGCTGACATCACCGGTGACGTTCAAGCGCCCGGCCAACGTGGTGATTGAGATGGTATCCACCCGGATATCACTGATGTAACCGTCCCGATGAATCGTCCACTGAATGCCCTGCTGCAGCGAACTGTAGTAAGGCAAATAGGAATCGGTCAGTACGCTGGATGCCAGATTCGGATCGGTGTTATCCACAAAGAGTTCGTCTTGATCCCAGCGGCCGTCCACATCGCTGTCGGCTTCAGCCGGATTGGTGTTATAGCGGTTCACCTCTTCACCGTCCGTCAACTCATCGTAGTCCGTATCCGTTCTTGTTGGATCGGTACCGTACAACTCTTCTTCATAATTCAGCAGACCATCACCATCGTAGTCGGCATCGGCCACTGCATTGAAGAGGTTCCAGTCCGCTTCAAAGCGGTCGGACATCTGATCACCATCGGTATCCACCAAGGTGGGTGACGTACCGTAGATGTAAACTTCTGCATAGTCATCGAGGCCGTCACCGTCGGTGTCAGCGTCCACCAGGCTGCTGCCATAGATGAACTCTTCCCAATCGGCAAGACTATCGCTGTCACTGTTGGTTGAGGTAGGGTCACTTCCCAATTCATTCACTTCAAGGCCATCGGACAGCATGTCACCATCCGTATCCATCAGTGTTGGATCGGTGCCCAGTTGCTGCTCTTCGAAGTTGGTCAGGCCGTCGTTATCGAAATCCTCATCACGCTCACCGGGCAATACCGGTGAATTGGGATCGAAACCGTAGGTGACTTCGAAGCCGTCCAATAGATCGTCACCATCGGAATCTGAATTAATCGGATCGGTTCCAATTGAATATTCATCCCCATCCAGCAAGCCGTCGTCATCATAGTCTGGATTATCAACTGCTGTAACACCGAGCAGCGTTTCCTCCAAATCCGTTAGCCCATCCCCATCCGAATCGAGCATTCCAATGGATATGTTCTGGCCAATTGCGCCGAACACGACGTTGTATTGGCCATCGGATTGGGGAATAAAGACAATTGTCTTACCGATGGCATCAAATTCAGAGCTGGGTATAGAGGACCTGACTTCCGTATTGTCGGGCGTGGTGTAAGAGTCAATCAGTGTATCAAACGAAATTGATTCATATGTATCTGCGGCAGAGCCTGGTGATAAACCTATATATATGCTACTGGCATTCAAAATCACCTGATCAGCCGATTGATAGAGATATGCGAACACCCCACCCCCCAGCAACTGCAGCTGGAAGGTAGCAGCGCCGCCTCTGCTCCAGTGCCCATAGTTGTACCAGGTAACATAAGCACCATTGTCATCTTCTGCCACAGTTAACGGATTGCCTCGGCCATCCATATCCATACCAAAGGGCACTACGAGCGGCGGATTCATCCAGGGAACACTGTATGAGGTACGGCCATAATTTACGAAACGCACGTACCCATTTGAATCAACATATATGTTGGAATAAGATTGGCCAAAGAAGCTGAAATCCTTTGCTAGCGCATACTGGCCGGTGCCTTCGTCATTGAAGTAATAGTTTTCACCAGCGTCAGTATTGAATTCGACACTAATACTATTGGCACCAAGATCCAGCGTTCCTATATCCGTTACGCCCCCGTAGTTAAAGCCACTGGACTCTAAGACGAATTCCTCTTCCAAATTAACCGCACCAACCACACCACTCACGCTTACCACGAGTTCACCAGACATTGCGCTGATGTTGGTCAAAGTAAACTGGCCATTCTCATCCGTAGTCGTGACCGAGCCTGATGACTCAATGTCAACGGTCAAGCCTGCCAAATAATAATCTCCGGCCACACCCTGGAAGCGGACAGCACCAGTCAAATCGGTTGACGGCACATCCTGGGGCGCTATAACGATCTCGCTTTGGCCCTGATTAGCATTGGAGTCGTAAGCGATCACCTTAAGCGTGACGGAATCTGCATCGGGAACCTGCCAGGCTACAGAGTAGTTCTCATCCGCAATCGTTGTGTACAGAACATCATCCACATACAGTTCGACATACTCGATTGAACCGTCATCCACCACGTCGAACGCTAGTTGCAAATCAGCGCCGCGGTATACATCATCGCCCTCTACCGGGTTGACCCAGGTCACCACGGGAACCGTATTATCCGGCACTTGTGGATCGGTTCCCAGATTGTATTCCTGCAGATCGCTTAGACCGTCGCCATCGGTATCGGAAAGCTGCGGATCCGAGCCGAATGTGGCTTCCAGCTCATCACTCAAACCATCCTCATCGGAATCAATGAACGCATTGAAATTGACGATATCGGCGGCCAGTTCCGCATCAATCCCGGCCAATGTTGTCGCTGACATCTTCTGCAGATTCTGCAGATTGGGTTCACCCGTTTCAAAATCACTTTCCATGGTGGCAAAGTGCATCAGCGCACGTCGGCTGTTGGCGGGAATGGTTACTTCAAACTCGATATCCCAGTTGTAATTCCCACTGGCACCGTACGAATTATCCGTAATCGACGTGGCAACATTGTCATCTTTGAACAGATGCCCGATCACAGGGCGGCTGGAATAATTAGTGTCACGCCACAGCGCATAGCTATCCGTCACATCAATGCTGTTGTCACCGCTGGAAGTCTGAAGCTCAGCGTAATTGCTATAGCGACCATAGCGTGAATACAAGCTCACGGTAATGGTACGCGCAACATCCGTCGGATTTTCGAGTATCTCTATGTATCGAACAAACGCCTCTCCACTGGCAGGCACGAAGACTCTGCGGGCATACAAAAGATCATTCAGTTCCTGAGCAGCAAAATGCCATTCACGACCTTCCTGGGAGGTTCCTACCGTCGAGTTTCCTCCATAGTAGGAAGTGGATCCTGATTCGGAGATGATCGAGGCGTCAAAACCATCATACCAAATCGCCGAGCTAGTGCTGCCACTGGACCCTGCCCAACTGTTGGTTACGGCACCTTCGCTACAGAACTGCCAACTTCGGCCGTTAGCATCATTGAGCGTTCGACACATAGAGGTAACCGGCAGAACCGAGGCAGGATCATTTGGATCAGTTCCATCAACGATTGCCTCATTACCGTCCCAGCGCCCGTCATTATCGCTGTCTGGCAGCGTTGGATCAGTCTGGTAAACTCCAAGCTCCCAACCGTCCCAAAGCTGATCATCGTCACTGTCCTGATCCTGTGGATTGGTGCCTTGCTGGAACTCTTCCAGGTTGGTCAACCCGTCGTTATCGAGATCACCGTCTGCAGGCTCATTCAACAGGCCGTTTTCCACTTCATACAGATCCGGAATTTCATCACCGTCACTGTCCGTCGCCAGCGGATTGGTATCGTAGACATAGATCTCGTCGTAATCGTTGAGTGTGTCGCCATCACTGTCAACGTTGTCCGGCAACAAGCCTTGCGCCAATTCATAGTCGTCGGAGAGTTCGTCACCGTCGGTGTCGGACTTGGCCGGATCTGTACCATGAATATTGACTTCATCGCCATCAACCAGGGTATCGCCGTCGCTGTCGGGATTGTTGGGATCCGTCAGCCAGGTTTGTTCTTCCAGGTTGTTCAAGCCATCGGTATCGGGATCGTCAAAGGTTTCACCCGCACCGGCCTCTGAAAGAGGATTGAACCCATGCTCAATCTCCCAGCCATCAATCAGGCTGTCGCCATCTGAATCCTCATTAAATGGATCAAGGCCCAGTGGTACTTCATCTGCATCGGCAACACCATCCCCGTCACTGTCGATCTTGGTCAGGTTTCTGGAAACATAGGACAACAGATTAGCGGGATATATATCACTGATTCCGCTGCGGTAATTAACCAGGAAATAATCCAGTGGCGTGGAGGAATACACGACCTTACCTCTGCCATAGGGGTAAACATAAGTGACCCACTGGCCGTTATCCGCTTGTACGATCAATGGATAAGAACCAGGTTCTACAGTGTTACCCAACACATAGCCGTGCGATGCACTTGATCCATCCAATGTGCTGTTGGTGATCGTACCTCCCGGACCGCTTACGAAATCCGCAGGGGCATCCGGTGCCAAAGATACATTTGAATCAACGTCTCTATAGGCTGTACCAGGATTACCAGGCAGTACTCTATTGGAATTGCCTGTAGATCGGTCATGGACAATCAAAACACCACCATCGTCAACAAATTGGGCGATCTTCGCCGAATTGTTGATATAGGTACTTGAATAGCTATTGGAGCTGTTACTGGGCAACTCAACAAACAGAATTGTGTACTCAGTTAAGTTGTCATTATTGAGATCCGTGATGCTGGCACCCTGCAACCCGGCAGCCGTAATAGGTGGCAGTTGACTGGAGACGCCACTATTACTGGACATATTATAATAACCCACCAGCGTTCCCTGATTGGTGCCTCCGCTAGTGGACAGCACCAGATCACCAACCGAGACATTTCCATTTCGTACCGGCTCGAACCAGACGGATTCAGCCGTCATCTCTGCTGCACCGAATTGTGTGGAAGCAGAAACACGAATCAGGGTATCTATCGTCGGTACTCCAGTGACAGTAAAGGTGCCTTCAGAATCCGTCGTCACCGTGATTCCCCCAACTTCTACGCTGACCGCTTCTACCGGTTGACCCAACGCATCCAGTACTCTGCCAGTCACCGTCATGGGCAGGTCTGCTATCAGAGAATAGGTTTCTGATACCACAGTTGAAGTATTGCCACTCACATCAGTGGCGTACACTTCCAACGTAAAGCTATCGCCACTGACCGGTGCTGTGTAGTTCACCGAGAACGGTGCGTCAGTAGATACCAGCGTATTGGTGCCATCAATGGTATAGGTCACGGATTCGTTCACGCCGTTTTCAGTGAGGTCAACCGACAGGCTGAGTTCTTCACCGTAAACCACTTCGTATCCTGCAGCGGGGCTGCTGATGACCACCTGCGGCGCCACGGTATCGAATTCGAGCGGATCGTTATCGACACCGTCTTCCATGCCATCACCATCGCTGTCCGGGTTATAGGGATCAGCGCCAGCCAGAATTTCCGCACCGTCCAGCAGGCCATCACTGTCCGTATCCGCCACTTCAGGATCGGTTTCATAGACAAGTAGTTCCAGCTTGTTATTCAAGCCGTCGTTATCGTAATCCGCGTTTGCATCCTGATCGTTATTCGGATTCAGAATCGGGCTGTTGTATTCGATGCCATCGGACAGGCCATCAAAATCGGAGTCCGGATTGGTCAATGAGGTATAGCTGTTATAACGCTCCACATAATCCGACAAGCCATCCGCATCCGTGTCACTGAGGTTGGGATCACCACCGAAGGTTCGCTCATCATCATCCCAGATGCCATCAAAATCGGTATCTTCACTGAGGGGGCTGGACGCAGGGTACGCGCCGCTTGGATTCACCTCTTCACCGTCGTAGAGGCCATCACCATCCGTATCCCAACGCTTCGGATGCGTGCCAATAGCCTGCTCTTCCAGTGTGGTGAGGCCATCGTTGTCGTCATCGAGGTTGGCAACGCCTTCATCGACCGTTGGATCATAACCAAAGCGGACTTCGAACCCATCCAACAAACCATCACCGTCCTTATCATTGGAGTAAGGGTCGGTGCCGTTGCTGTATTCCTGGATATCCGGTAAGCCATCCTCGTCCTGATCGGCCAGTGATCGGTTATACAGGCTCTGCAACAGGTTGGGCATGTACACCGTGTTGTACGGGGACGATGCCACCAGATAGGCCATGCGGACGGTACTGTAGTAAATCAAACCACTGCCGTACTCATATTCCACGGCCGCCACCTGCTTGTAACGACGATCACTGCGCAGCATCACCGGCGTCATGCCTTCCGGCAGTTGGTCCATGGGCAGGTAGCCATAGCTGCCATTGGTATTGCCCAGCGAATTCCGGTTCAGATCTCCGGCCGCACCCACCATGATGTCAGACATCAGATTGATGTCATAGACCGGATATCGATTGGAGTAATCGGTGTTGTAAATTGGCCAGAAATCCAACCCTGGCAACCTGTAATAAGTGGTGTTGGAATCATAGGGTCTGTCTTCATGCCAGACGAGAATACCACCGTTTTCGGCATAGGCTTCAAATGCGGCCTTTCTGGCTGCCGAGGCACCACCACTCCAGGAACGATAGTACTGGTCGCTTTCCACAACCACCATCACCAACTCGGAAAGATCTTCCGTTACCGGGTCGACTATCTGGACCGCATCAAAGCCGGCATTGGTGATGATGCTGGCTTGATTGCTTGAGCCCTGATAATCCCGGTGGCTGTAATAACCCACCTTGCGGGCAACAGGTTGCAACAGGATATCGCCCACATCCGTAGTACCCGCCCAAACGGGCTCATAGGTATCACTGAGGGCGGTCACCGCGTCTCCACTGACTACACCGTTGGCCACCACCTGGATGGCGCCACCGGCAACCGGTACCTGCGTTACCACAAAGGCACCGTCAGACTGGGTAATGGTTTCCAGACCCAACACAGTCACGGTGACATCCGGCAATCCCGCTCCGGAACCATCAACAACCCGGCCGATCACCGTTGTTAACGGATCATCAATCACCGTAAAGGTGGCGTTGATCTCACCGGCGTTGTCATTGGTATCGTAGGCAATCGCCCGTACCTGCAGCTCTCCGGACAGTGCCGGCAACTGATAGCTGACACTGAACGGTGCTGCTTCAGAAGCCAGCAGCGTCGCGTTATTGATGTAGTAATCCACTTTTACCACGCGCCCGTTGTCGCTCAGCGCCGGGGTGAGGGTAATCGTTTGCCCCTTCAGTAGCTGCTCGCCCGCGGCAGGCGAGGACAGCGTGATCTGCGGACTTTGTGTATCCGGCACGCGAGGCTCACTGTCTTCGTCATCGCGCAGCCCATCGTCATCGGTGTCCTGCAGGAGCGGATCGGAATCCACCGTATTCACCTCATCACCATCCGACAAGGTATCGCCATCGGTATCGGTTACGCGAACCAGGGTACCCAGCTGGATTTCCTGCAGGTTGGACAGGCCGTCGCCGTCCTCATCAGCCGCGGCATCGTCGGCATCGCGCGGATTGAGGTTGTTCTGGCGCTCCTGGGCATCGTTCATGCCATCGCCGTCGGTATCCCTCAAGGTGGGATCAGAAGACGGAATAGACGACACTTCCACGTAATCCGTCAGGCCATCGCCATCGGAATCCTGCAGCAATGGATTACTGCCGTGGTTGAGAACTTCGCTGCCATCACTGAGGCCGTCATTGTCGGTGTCACTGTCATTAATCAACGTACCTGCGGCCAACTCGGCACCGTTACTCAGGCCATCACCGTCGCTGTCCTCGTTGATGTCCAGGGTGCCATTGCCATCACTGTCAATTGAACCGGGCAGCAGATTGCCGGTTTCAATTTCAATCCGGTTGGGTATGCCATCACCATCAGCATCCCCATCCGGCAGATACACTTGTAATGTCAGACTGTTACCCACTGTTAATGCAGCTCCGCCGTAGGTACCGCTCAACGTCAATGGTTTCGCAACGCCATCGCTGAAGCCCGGATCCAATGCCGCGAAATCAGGCACCGTGAAGCGGCGGTAGGATGGATTCCAACTGAATCCAAGTGTGGAATCCCCAAGGGTCACCTGGCCACTACTGATGGAGCTATAGCTCACACCCAGCTGCACCGGCAACGTCACACTCTGGCCAATGTATACCGCCAGCTTGTTGGGAACACCCACCAGAGCTTGTGGTGTACACACGTCACCTTGTTCGACCCGAACCGACTCAGCCCGGGTCGCACTGGTCAATACAGAACCGGTGGTGTCGTACTGATAACAGGTGTTCAATGCCAAGGCAGAATCCGGTGTAAAGAATACGGTGTCACCCTGAATGGATGAGGTTCCATTGATCTCCACGCCGGCGCTCAGGATGCTCACCAGGGTACCAGCTTGCAGGGCCTCGACGGTTTCGTCATAGACAAAGTACGCGGTCAGGCGGGTGCTATTCACCTCTCCCAGGAATCCGGATTCGTTGATTTCCGGAGGCTGCTGATTAAACAGCAGGTCAAACGTGGTGGTGTAATCCAGCACTTGATATTGAGCGGGAACACTGGCCACGGTCAGCGTCACGGTTTCATATTCGGTATTGCTGACATCCAGGGTCGCAACACCATCCACCAGGGCAACATCAACCAGGTTGCCCTGATCGTTGATGACTGCACTACCGGATACCGCAACACCCAGGGTGAAGTTCGCATCCTCGCCCAGGAAGCGCTGGCTTCGGTTACCGTAGGTATCTTCCATCACCAGATAGATGCGGGCCGCACGTTTGGTGCCGTATTCCGCTACATCACCTTCCGCCTGCTCTGCCAGTGTCTCATCAACAAACAGCAGAGTTACGGCATCGGCGGCGGCAACCACCAACGGCAGTTCGCTTACGGACTGTGGTGCCGTGGCCGCGCTGCCGTCATGGTCGTAGCGGGTTTGTTTGCCGCTGCTGCCGGTGATAGCCAGTTGATAATCACCCGCCACCGTAGTGGCGCGCACCTGCAGGGATGCTGCCCCATTCTGCAATGTGACTACAGCACGCTGAACGCTACCTTGTGCGGTGGTGATGGTCTGAATGTTGACGTTATCCCCCGCCGTTACTTCGAAATCCGGGTTGGGCATGGTCAGCGTAAAGCTGGTAGCCGAATCCGATTCATTGCGATTACCTTGTGCATCATAGGCATCGACATTGATCGAGAACAATTCTCCGGCGGTGGCTTCCGGCATCTGATTAAAGCGCAGCTCCTGGGTTTGACCTGGTTTCACGGTCACCGAGAATTGCGCTCTTTCAATAACCGGATAATCCACCAATTCCGCCCTTAGCTCATAGCTGGTCGCCCGCAGCGAGGTGGACATATTCAGAGTTGCCGTACCATTTTCCGCACTGGTGGAATCACCCATCGAGATCACATTGCTGGAAGCAACATCTTTCAAGGTCCAGCGCACCTGCTGACCGGCAACCGGCCGCGCCGCCGCATCCAGCACTTCCACCCGGTAGACAGGGCTTTCACCCACCTGCACCTCAAGCGGATTTTCATTGGCCGCAACAGCTGCGAAGCGGATCAGGTTCGGCGCCTGGGTCAGCGGCACTTCATAGAGTGCGGTTTCCACTTCCTGGCCGATCTTGTCTTTCAGTACCACTTTGAAGCGGTACATATCCCCATCCAGGGCGCTAGTGGGATAACGGAAGTAATGATTCAGGGTATTGGTATAGCCGCTGAGATTAGTACGCTCGAACACAGTGGTTTCGACGCCGGCGTTGACCTGCACGATTTCAACGTTAAGCCCGGAGGCATCGTCTACGTTCTGTAGGTTACTGAGTGTGATGCCCGCGGAACCACCATAGAAACCCCGTGCATCCGGTGTCACGTTCAGATTGGCAACCACCGGTGCCCGATCGCGAAGCACGGAGACGTCGTAGTTGACCTGGGTCAGGATGCCGCTGTTATCGGTCACGCGCACGGTTAACGCTTCCGTTGCATCCGCTGTCAGACGCTCCACCCTCTGATCCACGATGGTAAAGGCCTCGGCGGTGGCACTGGCTTGGTTAATGTCTCTGCCATATACCGTTCCACCCCAGACCACTTCCAAGCGGTCTATACGCACATCATCCGATGCAGAGACCGACACGGTGAAGCTATCCAGTTCACGTACCTGTGCCGGATAGTTCAGGTTATCAATCACCGGCCCCTGGTTACTGCCGATGGTGACATTGAACGCTTGTGAAATACTGTTCAGTGCGTTATCCACCACCTCAATCTGGTACTGGATCACTCCGGTATCCGCTGCCTGATCCGAGAATGTCAGTACGCCATTCTCAAAGGCCGCGGCCACCAACACGCCATTGCGACGCAACAGCGCTTTATCAATCCCGCTCTCACTGTCATTAATGGCAACGCTCAATTGATAGGGGAAGCCCTGAACAACGGTCTGGCCATCTGCATCAACACTGTCACCGGACAGGGTGAAGGCCGCGGACGGATTGGTGGTGTCTTCGTAGCGGTAGAAGCGCTGTGGCTGGGATTCAGCTACGTTGCCGTAGATATCCACCGCACGGGCTTTAACAAAGTGCCCTGATCGCTCCACGCCCCAGTTCATGGCCAGTTTGTACTCGGGCCCATAAAGTTTACCCACCAACTCCCAGGGTCCATCCACACTACTGGCGACAAACAATTCCACTTGGGCGATGGCCTGGCTGGAGCCTGAAATTACGGCCTTAACATCAAACGGTTTGGGCCCCCAGCTGTGTTCAATCACATCCATGCTGACCTGGAAGTCGTTCACCAGTTGGCTCTCGGACTGCAGGAACAGCGCACGGGGTACACTCTGCAGTACCCGGCCGTTGGTTAATTCAACCCTGTTGTATAAGGTAAATGACTGACCATTGGGCAGGCTGGCCGGTACCGGCAGCTGACTTGCAAAGGGTTTCTGGGCAGCGCGCACCACCAACTGATTGTTGATGTACCATTCAACGCTATTCAGTGATTCAACATCAGCGAACTGATTCTGCAGTGTTTCGCCATAGGCAACCGCAGTGGCGGGTGTGGGCAATACTGCGCTGATATCACCACTCTCAAGCGCCAGGGGAATTTCCAGTATTTGTACGCCACGGCTACCTTGTGCCAGGATCAAGCGGTTCCATTCCCCGCTCATAGCGGTGGCTGCAGCATCCAGGCGCAAGGCGGCCGCCGGCAACAGATCGTTGGTATAGAGATCATAGGCCGCCAGCGCTGCACCGTCGTTATCCTGATAGGCAACCCATATCTGTCCATTGTGAACCGTCAGCGCGGTGATGAACTGGGCGTTGGCCACATCGATCTGGGTCTCGGTCTGAGTATAGAAGCCGCGCTTGATAACACGGGCATCCAACCCATAGATCAGGTAGTCCTGGGTCACTGCCAGGCGACGCACGGATTCCGGCAGGGCACTCACCTCTTCCTCCAGCGCCCACTGGGTCACGTCGACATTGGGACGTGCCACCAGCGTGTAAATCGTACCGCTATCCGTACTCACGGCAAGACGATGGCCTTGTCCAGCCAGGGCAACAATGCTCTCGCCGTTGCCGACACTGAAGTTGGTCAATAAGGATAACGTATCACGATCAAACAACTGCACACTGGAACCATCGGCCAGCGCCAACCAGCGGTCAAATACGCTGAGGTCGGACAATGCATTGCCACTGTAGAAGAAGTTTGAACCGCTGCCGGCATGGGTGATGCGCTCCACTTTCTGTTGCCCACTGTGCAGCAGATAATGGTAATTGGCGTCGCTGGCAACACGGGTTACCGTGCTGCTGTAGGCGGGTTGCGGATGAACATCCGACGTCCAGCCACCGCCCTGACGCTGATGAATAACCGCACCATAATTATCCTGGGCTGCGATGACCGATCCCCTGGCCACACTGACATCCCGCGCCAATCCGGAGACGGAACCGGATTCCGCCGCCACAAATACGGGCAGATAGCCGTCCGAGCCAGGCGTAAATTCAAGTACCTGAGCTGAGTCAAGGTACACTTTGCCGGCAAACTGTTCGGCATGGGTTATGCCCGCAGACAGAGCCAGTGGCCAGTTGGCAATGACACCCGGACTCTGATAGTCATGGAGATCAATCACCGCGGCCTTTTGCACCGAGCCATTGAGCGCGATCAACTGCCCGCGTCGCGCCAGCAGTAATTCCGCAGACACATCGAGAGCGAATACTTCTGCGTTCCAGTCATCATCAAGTCGAATCAGGTTGCCATCAACATCGGTGGCGTAGAGATCGCTTCCCTGCTGCGTTATTGTGGCCAGACCGGTACGTTGATAGCGATCGGATACCGCACCATTCTCGGCTCTGGCTATCTCGGTGGTGGTCAGCACCGCAACACCATCACCGTAACCCACCATATCCAGCAAAGTACCACTGAAATTAAGATCGGTTTCATTCTGGAAAGCCAAGCCGGCAATGTCATAGGCAAGCAAACGGGTTTGGGTACGAACATACAATTGATTACCCACTACCGCGATCTGGTGGAGGTTGCCCGCCAGCGGATGATTACTCATGATTTTGAAGTTGGCGGCCGGATCCACAACATACAAGCCGAATCCGCGCACGCCCAACAGCAGGTATTTGCCTAGATATTCCATTGAGCTGATATCACCGGCCATTTCCAGCTGCAGGCCCTGGCTGTTATAGAGCCCACTGCCCAGGCTGTACCAGTAATCACCCACTGCCGGTAACAATGCATCAAACTCAAAACCAGCCGTCAGGGACAATCGATAGGGATCCATCACCTGCGCCACAAACTCCGCCCGGCGCTCCGTTCCATAACCATCGGTCAGGATCACAGAAACCACAATCTCGGAGGCATCATCCGGCACCGTAAAGGGAACCGGGCCCGCGCCCGAGGCCAGCAGCACGCCATCCACGGTAATGTTCAGACTGGCATTGTAGCCAACGATGGCGTCCGCCAATTCAACCCACAGCGTGGAACCGGCGTATACCAGCGGCGGCAAGCCGGAAATCTCGGGTTGCGGTACGGTGTTTTTCGGCACTACCCGCAAGCCGACTTCGGTTTCGTTGTAATCGTAGCCGGTATTGAAGTACGCCCGCACCCGGAGCCGATAACTTTCCTGCACCGCAACCGCTGGCAACTGCATTGCAAAGCCGCCATTGGGGTCGCTGCTGAAGATCTGCTCCACCACATTCTGATTGAAATCGGTGAGAGTGATCTCAACGTGGTTGATCTGTGATTCAGGGTTAGCCTGGTTGACGTCATAGCTGAGATTCAGCCATTCACCTTCCGAGAACATCTGATTATTCTCAATACCACTGAGCAGGACAGCGGCATTGGTGTCATTGTTTGCGCTCACCACCAGGCTAATGTCATTGGTGACAGACTCATTCACTACGACGCTGTAAGCGGCGCTGGTATCGTTAGCGGTCAACCACTGATAGAAATGTCCGTTCACGTCAGAAGCAAAGGCCTTGTCCGCAAAACCAAGTTCTTTGACACGACTAATAGGATCCAACAGCACACTGACCGGTCGTTGCGCCCATTCGGCAATCAGATCCCCTTGCTGCGGAGCCATATCTTCTATGACCACGTTTTCCACGTAATCCGGAATGATGGTCAGGCTGTTAGCGGTGCCGTGCTCCAGCACATTGAACAGAATGTCGGTGCCATCCAGTTCGCTGTAAGCAACAAACCAGGTACGGCCTTGAGGGATCACATAACCAAAGCGACCATCCAGTTCACCTGTATACCAATGGGGTACGGCGGCAAGGCGTTCACCCGCGGCATTGGACAGGTAAACATGCTGGGCACCCAGATTTGAATCTTCAATGGTACCGGCCAGCAGCAGGCCATGGGCAAGCGCGTAAGCCGATACGTTCACTGCAGGTGCCGTATCCTGGGTCTGATAAGGCTGTGCGGTAACCCGATCGCCGGTACTGGCCCGTTGCAACCAATACAGGTCCGTTGCACCGACTGTCAGCTCGTTATCGTTGATCAGGTAACCTGCGCGCTGGCCATTTTTCCATACTTGCCAGTGGGCGGCGTTACCCTCTTCCAGTGCTTTTATCCACAGCAGTTCGCCATCCGTCACCAGCGACTGAACGCGGGCACCTGCGTCAAAGCTCACAGCCGAGCCTGCATCCAGCGTACCGGCAAATGGATAGGCCGTAACGTTGCTGTCGGACCACCAATAAACCGTTGCCTCCGCAGTGGCAACACCCTCTGCGTCGACATCATCCAGCTGATCCACCAGTGTGATGCGCAGTTCGTTCTCTGCTGTCACCGTGTAGACCTTCAGTACACCATCGGCCAGGGCCACCAGGTATTGGTCAAGCACGGCCACGGATTCAATTGTACCGGCGTCCAGTCCAATAACCGGCACCCAGCCATCACCGGTGTAGCGCAGCGCCGTCACCTGCGTACCGTAACCCACAAACACATCATTGCCTGCCGCCGACAGCATCCTTCCGGAAATCGGGCGATCAATACCCGCGCCCCAGTCACCGCTGACAACCGGCAGGGCACGTATCAGACGCCGGCCCTGATTTTCGATCTCGAGTACCATCAGCGAACCGGTAAAGACCGCACCGGTCACCGCGCCCGCGCCCTCATCAATCACTGTATTGACGCCACGCAGCCGATAACCATCCAGGCCCTGGTTTTCCACCATGACCAGACCTTCTGCCACTGCTGCCGTTGGAATAACACTGTGGATCTTCCAATCACTGTCAGCCTGGTACAGGTTGACGGAATCACCGGCGAGATACTCCACTTTGGAGAGGGTGGTTGTCTGCTGTTTCAGATTATCCGAACGGTCCCGCAGATTGGCCACAACCGTCACTTCTCCCGCTGAATAATCGGTGGCAACTGTCTCCTGCTGCAATAACATCGGCAAGCTGGTCTGGTTCACGCCATCGGTTATTTCGATACTGGAGCTGTCATCAAAATCATCCATACCCTCGGGGATGGCGCCGCTCACACGAATGGCGGTTCCCGCCAACACTTCCGCGGCAGGTAGAACGTCCACTGCAATCGATTCTTCAATACCGTTATCAACCACCACATTGAGGTAACGCTGGGACTTGAGTTCGACGCCGTCTACCACCGCCTCTACACGCACTACCAACACAGCGGATTGGGTCACATCCGGAATTTCAACACCCGCTTCCACCCGCTCACTGTCACTTTCACCGCGAACAAGGGCAATCGCCGCCGGATTCTGCGCATTGGTTTCATCTGCGTTGAGATCAAAATTCAGTTGCGCTGAGGTGATGTCACGCATCAGGACTTGCACACTGAGCGCTTCACCGGAGTGCACCACCAGGCCGTTCTCGATATTCAGAATATCCAGCTTCGGAGCCACCTGTTCCGGGTCGATAGGCTGGTAGGTCGCGGTAACAGTGTCACTCACCAGACCGTTCAGGTCGACCGCACGCGCATTCACCACGATGGGATCCACCGCATCCTCGGCAACCAGCATCGGATAAACACTGGGATCGGCAAGCTGCTGGCAATTAACCGCATCAGCGAAGGGATCAGCGGTCAGGCTATCCCGACACACATCAACGTGGCTAATACCGTAACTGTCGAATGCGCGCAGTATGACTTCTGTCTCTTGGCCACGTGGCACATATTCTCCATCCTGCGGCGCAACGATGGCCAAGGACGGCGGGGTGCTGTCCGGGTTCAGCACGTAGGATTCCACATAGTTGCGGTAACTGAGTTGACCACTGAAGCCATATCCAACGCGCAGACTGACCGGAACGGTGGTCGCAACCACTTCACTGCCACTGCCGAGCACATCGATCAGCTTGGGATTCAGATAAGACAAAGCAGCCAACCCTGTGTCCTTATCCAGGCTAACAGTTTGCCATGATCCATCATCGAACACTTTAATCTGCGCCGTATCCACCAGGGAAAGGTCGCCGCTTAGCTGGAACTGCAGCATAACCCGCGTCTGTTCTTCAACTGTGGACGGATTGGTGCTAAACGCTTGCACCGAAAGCTCAGGATCGGTCACAGCAAAGTCAAAGCGCTTCTCTACTTTTTGCTTGCCATCGGAGGCTTCCAGCAATATGGACAGGCTGCTGAAATCCGCGTCCAGTTGTACCGGTACATAGGGCAGGTTGCTGACCTTGGTATCTTTACCCGGGCTTAGCCAACCAGTGCGGTAACTGAGACCACCGTCATCGGATATCCGATAGCGGTAGCTGATCTGCTCTGCCGCTTTGTAGTTATCAACACCCACAATATTGAAATATAACTGGGTGCCGCGCTTCAGTACGTCACTGGCGTTTGCCTCGCTACCGTCCAGATAACGCAGTTTGAGTTGTGCCGCATCCGGCGCCAACAGGTCTTCGGCAACAAACCGGGTACTGAGCACTCCGCCGCTGATTCCGGCCTTGGAATTATCGTACGCCTGATTACCGCTCAGATCCTGCAAACCACTGATTGTCACCAGATATTCTGCATTGTGTTCCAGCGAGCTGCTGTCTTTCAGCGACAGTGTAATGGTGCCACCGGTTTCACGCAGTGGTTCAAAGCGGTCACTGATGTCGATCTGTGGCGCCGGATGGCTATCGTAATCCTTGAATACCTTGACGACGCTGAATGCGTTGGTGCCAGCCGCTTTGATTGGTTCATTTGCTTGCAGAACCAGATCCAGGGAATAACCCAACTGCTGGGCAATGTTCACCGTGGGCCGTGTATCATCGATCACCAACATGCGTTGATCAGCGCCGGTGACCGTCACCTCACCGGTGTTCCTGCGCCACAGGGCAATGTCGTACTGAGCACCAACCAAAGATGCCGGTGCCACAAATGTCAATTGATCCCCTGCCAAGGAGTAACGAATTTCATTACTCGCATTGGGCTGAATACCCTGACCAGTCTGGTACCAATGCAAGGTCACGTCACTGCTGATGCCGCTGGTGGTCAGGGTGATCTGATCGCCCCCGGCATCACTTACCCGCGTCGCGCCTGCGGAATTGTCACTGGCAACATTACTGATCCCCATGGCAGACCGTACAGCAACGGCCGCAGGCAGTACGGCTTGCTGGCCAACCTGTTGCACGATGATACTTTGCAGCCCGCTCTCCGTCAGAGTCGCCGTGAAGTTTAATCTTGTGCCTTCGGCATTAACGGTGAGCTGATCCCTTGCCAACTCCACGCTGCCCACGGACAACGTCTCCACCAACTGCAGCTGCTGCCCGTAAACCGTAAATTCAACTGCGGTTCCCGCCACCACCGTGATCGGCGAGACACTTTGCAGGGTCATGGGCGTAATACCAAAGATCGGAGCTGCGATAGAGGTGATCGGCAAATCAAGGTTGAGATCGCCGCCGGTCACCACACTGGTGGGTTGAGTCACAAAATCAATGGAATAACTTTCGCCAGGCGCATAGGAATCCAATCCGATTTCGAATCGCAGCTGCGCGCCTTCCTGAATCGTAACACCGGATACGGTGGCGGCATCACTGTTGCTGGTGGCCGCCAACTCCACGCCAGACCATGCCAATGCATCGCCGGTGATATCCAAGCGTAACTCATCTTTTTCGGCAGCCAGTTGGGCCGGAAGCAATTCCGTTCCCTGCGCCAGATCAATGGCTACATTGAGGTAGCCTTTCTGACTCACCCATTCCAACAATCCATTGTTCAGGCTGATGGAACCGATGCCATTCAAGCCGCCAGAGGGCACCGCGATGCGGGCAACCGGCCTGACCGACAAGGCCTGGTAACCGTCGATATCCAAATCATAAATTTGCCAGGTTGCGCCATTTACGGCGATCAGCAGGTCACCGCTTATGCTCAGTGTTGCGGAGGACAGCTCCTGCCATGGAATGGAACCCACCAGCGCATCGCCGGCGTTGCCGGTGAGACGACGCTTGTCCAGCAAATGCAATCCATTGTTGGTGCTCACCGTTAGCCAGCGATCAGACGCCGCAACCGAGGTGATGCTTTCGTCTGCCACCTGCCAACTGTTCAACAGTCGACTGGGTTCTGCGGCATCCCGTACTTCAATGCCCCGCTCAAAATAGATCACCAGAGAATCGGCTACTGCGACCAACCCTTTTACCTGGCCCAATGCCGAGCCATCCAGTGCAAGCTCGCTCAGATCCGCGCTGGAAGGATTGCCATACAGCACGCTATTGCCTGCCAACAACACCATACTGGCATCAGTCAACACCAGATCGGAGAAATCATATCCCTGCACGTTATTGATACGATTAAGTGGAGCAGGGTTATAGATATTGGTGATATCAAACACTTCAATATCACCGCTGCCCTGGCTTACCACGCCAATCCTGGAGGCATTCATTGCCATAAGAGCAACATCGTCAGACGCGGCAACTTTCGACAACAACAGCGGAATCACACCGTCACGGGTGCTATAAAGCCGAACTTCGTTCGCGTCCGCCGTGGCCAGCAGTTGATTAACCCGAACGGCACGTTCTGCTGCGCTAATCCGGATTTTGGCATCGTAACGGATTTCCAGACTGGTATCGGTAACGGTATCTTCACCAAAATCCGTGTTACTGACTTCAACGATCAGCTGGCCTATGGTGTTATCCGGCACCGGCAGGCTGATCAGGCTGGCCGACTCGACCAGCAAATTGGATACTTCCTTACCGTTTATACGCACCCGGGTACCAATGCCCAGGCCCGTACCCTGAATACCAATGTACTCACCGGCGTTGTAGTTGAAAACTTTATCACTGGCGGTGAAACGATCGTTACTGCGATCGAAACTACCAATCGCAGAAACATTCGGATTGGTGACATAGGTAAACGCGGCGGCAACGAAATCTTCGAAACTGCCGTTAGCAACAGTCAACCCCACTAATCGATTCTGCGCCGGGGCATCCAGCAACGCCGGCAACAGGAAGCTGATGCTGGTATCACTGATGGCAATAATATCTTCACCCTGAACGGCAACCCCTGCGACATAGATCAGGGTTTCGGCGTCAAAGCCCTGACCGGTTAAGGTGATGACTTCGCCACCACGCCAGCTGCCGAACTGCGGCTCAACCCGATCCACTGCCGGTATCACACCGGTTTCGCTGATGAAGCGGAATTGATAGTCAGCACCCAGTGTATTGCCATTGAGCTCACTCAGTTCGCCGGCCACGGTTACCACATAAAGCTTATCTGCCTGCAGCGGTTGCGCTGGGCGCAGAATCAACAGCGAACCACTGTTATTGACGCGCTGCGATACAAACGCCTCCACCGGTACACCATCAAGCGTCAGGGTAACCAGGGTATCACCCAGCTGCTCCAGCTGGCTGTAATCCAGCACCCGGTTAAACTGAATTTCGACCGCGGCGTCCACCGGCAAACTGGTCATGGGTTCAGGAATCTGGGACACAATGGTCATACCCGGACGGGCGATGGTATTTAACGCACCGCTTAACGACAGACCATCCAGATCGTTCGGAATAGGACTCTCCAATGCATCCCCGGCACTGACAACATAGGCCGTGCCTGCATACAAGGCATTAGGATGGAATGCATGGGCTTTGACTGACCCCGTCAGGGCGAAATAATCCACGAGGGGTACGGACGACAGATAGTTGCCATCCAGCCAGGAGGCGATATTGTACAACTGCAAATCACCCGCACCGGCTGTTACATACAGAGTCTGCCCATGCAGCGACATGGAACCGGCATGCAGCACACCACCCTGCACCACATTATTCAGTGACACGCTGGCCACCGGCGTTGCGGAATCTTCACTGTCGAGGGCGTAGGCTTGAATGGTCGCCGTTTCACCGGTACTGACCAAAAGCAGATTTTCGACCACCAGAATATCATCCGGTGTCAGCGCGTTGCCTGCCATATCAACGGTTGCGAAGCTGCGCACCACAGCATACTGTCCCGTACTGAGTTCCACCTCAACAATACGCTTGGTATTGGGCAAGGCCACCCACAAACTGTCTTTGCGCAAGGCGATGCGACCGGGCAGACCACCCAGCCGGCTGGTGGGAATAACCATTACCTGCTGGAGCAATTCATCGGCGCCAACCCGATAGATCTCAATGCCTTTGCTGGTGCTGATGTAAGATAATCCCTGATCAAACACCAGGCCGCTGCTGTCAGCCGCCAGTGTCACGGTCTGCAACAACAGAGGATCGGTACTCAGTGTTCGATCAAAGTGGTAAAGCTTGCGGCCACCAATGATCTGCAGGTAGCGCTCATCGCTTGCCACATCCACAAACCCTGCCGGGTTGATACCACCACTGACATCAAAGTGATAGGGCTTGGGTTCCTGGTTGTTGGCAAACTGTTTCTCCAGTACCTGCGGGCGTACCGGATCAGACAGGTCGATCAACATCAAACGCGCCGTCTTGGTGGTCAATCGTTGCCGTGTACCATCTTCCTTGACGACGTCGTAGTAACCGCCGGTCACCGCATACATCAACTGCTCGGTCAATGCCATTGCGGATACCGGACTGGGTTTGTCCGCTGACAAATCCACCGATCCGGTTTCTTTGCCGGTGTAGAAGTAATTCACCGGTGAAACGGATTCTTCCCCGGGGAAGAGCGGGTTCTCAATGGAAACCACTGCTTCACCGAACGCACCAGCCGGTGCACGTACTCGAATATGGTTGCTGGAAATGACTCGCAGATCACCTGCGGTGGAACCAGCGAATTTTACTTTGGCCGCATAGGTAAAGCCGCGGCCATAAATGTCGACGCGGTTACCGCCTTGAGGCGGGCCAGTTTGCGGCGCTATATCGTCAATTTCAATTTGCGGCAGAATGGTGATTGCACCGTAACGGATGTAACTCAGATTCTGATCCGTGCGTACCACAGTAAGTGGCAGAGAAACCGCTGCATCCCCAAACAACATGGAGGGCATATTAATCTGAATCTCAGTATCGGACACCGAGATAATGTCAGCGTCGGACACCACCGAATCGCCAACAATAATCTGCAGCAGACTGCTGTCTACACCAAAATTACGCCCGTAGATGGCTGCCTGCTCGGTACCATCCCCATGGAAGAAGTGGCCTTGCAACCCTTGCTCGGTTACCCGCGCTATGGAAGTAATCTCGGGCTTGAATCCGGTTTGCAATGTAAAGGCATACTCTGCGGACTGAAGCAGCCCTTTACCCGCCAGATCAGTCAGGCCGGCGCCGATTTGCAGACGGATTTGCCCTGTATAAGCCAATTGGTCGGTAAAGGTCAGATCTATGTACGACCCATTCACCGCATTAATGCCTTCCAATTCAAACGCTGCTGCCGGTAATTCCGCATCATCATCCATTATGACTTTGATGTGAGTGCTCAGGTAGGCGGGATCTGTATTGATCAGATTATTGAACATCACCCGTACCCGGTCACTGCCGGACAAGATACTGCCGGCACCCGGCGAGACATCGCTGATGACCAGTTTGGAGCTGGTACGGGAGCGAATACCGTCATCATCACCGTAGAAGAGATAGCCTCCGTTGTGGAAGATCTCAGCTTCAGCCACTGAGTTTTCCTGCCAGTAAACGGTATCCCAGCTGTCGCCCCCTGCAGCGTATTCAAGCACCAGAATTTCCTGGGCGGTGGACAGCGTAATCTGGCCTTCCTGTACCAGGAAGGAGGCACCACTTATATCACTGTTACTGGCAGACACTATACCCCGGGCAACCGGGTAGACCGTATAGGCTGGAGTAGCACCAAAGCTGCTGATGGTCACCACCAGCAATTGATCGTCCCGTTTCAACAATACATACAACTGATCACCTTGCCACTGCACATCCAGTGGCTGGCCAAGCAATGCGTCTTCCGCACTGCTGTCCTCATTGAAATAGAGGGTGTTGTAGCCCGCTACCGCCTCGTATTCCTCGCCATCCAGGGCAAAGAAGCGAACAAACCCGGTACCCAAGCCGTTGGCAGCGGAGACTGCCAACACCCGGTTCACCGGATGGATGCTCACATCCGTTGCCTGATGGCCGGACAGCGGCAGGTTGGATACGGTCAGGGGGCGCGTGAGATCCGAGATATCCACTTTGACCACGCCGTTACCACCGTTCGCCAGGAAGGCCAGATCGTCGATCACATCCAGGCCGTTTACCGGCTGGTCAGACGGCAATTGCGACAAACGAACCGGGCGTTCCCAGATGCTGATGTCGTAAATCTCGAGCCCGCCTTCCATCAGGAAACGGTTACTGGAAGTGGATTTGCTGCCTTTCTTAACCCCAACAAACAAATAAGGATCGATGGTTTTCGCCGCGCCGATTTCCATGGGCGGATAGTTCGGCAAATTGATGCCAAGGCCATCTTCAAGCGTATATGAGAAATCACCAATGTAGAGCTCTTCAATACCATCGGCGACTGGCACGCTGATATAAATACTGTAGAGATCCGGTGTTATCACGCCCGGCAGAATAAACGCGAATTTGGTCAGGGAAATCACGTTGTCTTTCAGGTCAATGGTGGGGCTCAGCGTACCCTCTAAATCACCGATACCTGTCTCAATGACCGTGTCACCGTTTCTGGCACGCAGCGAAACCCTGGAGCCAGGCAGGAACACCGCATCGGTACTGGTTACGCTGATCGGGTAACCACCGGACGCATCTCCGTTATCCGGCTGCAGCTGGAACGTTATCTCATCTCTGGCACGATCGGTGCCGGCCACCAGGGCGCCCATCCAGGTCGCGGTTATACCATCGTTGTCCACTTTAATATGATGCTGGCCAACCGCCATGGGTATCATTTCCAGCGCATTGGCGGGAATTCGCAGGGTATTGCTGTCGACAAATTCAGTGCTGACCGCAAACTGATCCACATAGATCTGGGAATCCACACTGAACCCGCTGCCCACGATGGTGATGACATCCTGTTCACCGAGGTAGAACACCCCATTCTGCACCTGCTCAATGGCCGGTACCGGTACGCTCTGCTCACTGACGCTGAAGTCGCGGACAAATGGCGTCCACAATCCCAAGCCGCGCTGATTACGGGCATCCAGCACGCTTAAGCGAATGTCTGCTCCCGGTGTGCGCTCGAACAGTACGCGAAAACGGGTAGCGGCTTCCGTTACTTCACCTTCCAGTATCGGTTCCACGGTCGCCGCCAGAGTTGTACTGGTGAGCGTATTGGGATCCAACTCTTCTACCAGTATCGCGTTGGCCTGCTGTAAGGATTCAACCGTCATCAACTCATTGAATTCAATCTCCAGCGCTTGATTGGTATCGGCGGACAGGATGCCATGTTGCGGAACCGTAGCCGACATGACCAGCGCAGCGGGCAGCGTAAACACCTGCAAGCCATCCTTGCGTCCGCCGGCAATCAGGCGATCACGATAAATATCGAGGGATTTAACCGTTTCGATATTTCCCGCCGATACCACCCTGGGTTGCGCCAGATTACTGATATCAACCACCACAACCCCTTTATCCGCTGCAATGAACAGGGTGCTGCCATAGATGCGCAGCTGCCTGGCATCGCCGGCAAGTTGTTGCAGGGAGGCATCGATACTTATGCTGAAGCGCTCTTCCGGCCGTTCCACATGGAAATACTCCACTCCGGATCGGGCTACCGCTGCAAACAGGTAATCGCCATAGGTGACAACATCCGTCACAGTATTTTCGAACGCAAACTGACGGGTTAACGTCGGATCGAAAATATTCACCGCGGTCACCGTCGAGCTGTCCGCACCGTTGATGGGTTCATCGTAGCCGTATTTAGGGAACTGTAAGCAGCCATAGGTGGAGACCATGCCGGCAGCAAAACCACCGCTGAACAGCCACTCCCCATCCACGTGCAGGGTTGCCGCGCCTTTCATGTTGTCCAACTGACCAAACGAGACCGGATCAAATGGATCGATATAGTTCAGAAGTTCTACACTGCCTGCACCGCCGTTGTTGGCAGCGACAATATCGCACTTCGGTTCTTCCGGCTCTTGTGCCTGTGGATCGCGCAGGCCACCGGGCTGATAACGGGTCGCGTACAGGGAATGCCCTTGTTTGACCACATCGGCTACCACCTGATCCTGGCCGAAGTTCACTTCATTGATGAACTGCAGACCATTCTGTTCGTCCAGGTTTAAGCGGCCGACACCACGGGCACCGGATGCTACGTACAGGCGTTTACGCCATACCCCTTCTTCCAGCTCCACCTGGGGCCATATGCGCACAGAATCACCGGTGTAGGTTGCCATACCAAACTGGGCAAACGCATCAGCTCCGGTATCGCCACCGTACAACAATTGCGAGGTGGCACGGGCTTCATCACCACTGGGCTGGAACCAATTACCACCCACATACAGGGGCTGATTCGGATCCTGAATATCAAAACTGGCGGCGCGTACCGTGTCGGCTGTGGAATCAACCAGTTTGCTGCCGCTATTGCCGTCCTGATCAATGGTTTCAAACAATTCGCCTTGGCCCTGAACCAATCCGACCTGAGCACTGCCATCCAGAATGAACCCACCATTGGTTAACGCGACACCGGTTTCCTGGTCAATCCACACATCAGTTGGTTGCACCAGATCCGGACGCACCTGGGCCAGCCGCTTCAAGCCATAACCGAAGCCATCGTCGCCGCTTAATTGAGTTTCATTGCCATAACGATCTTCACCATACAATGTGGCTTTGCCGGAACTGCCCCGCGGTGTCACCAGTCGCAATCGAGTGGTGGACAGTACTTCGATCTCACGCACGGGCAGCGAACCGATCTGTATCGACAATCCATCCATGACGGTATTGCCAGGCTCAAAACCGATACCGCTGACGTCCACCACCGTGCCGCCACTGATAGGCCCCCACTTGGGACTGATCGCATCAAAGCGTATGGGTTCATCCACAACCAGAGCACCCGCCAGTACCGCCTGTTGCCATACTCCGGACTGATTCACTTCAACCACGACATCATACTGCCCCGCAGCGGCGATGGCCGGTACTGAAAATTCCACAATTGCAGTCCGCGATTCATCATCACTGACCGTAATGCTTTCCAGCTCGGTATAGATGCCGCCGACCTGAATGCGCAGATTCTCAATCTCCGCCGGCAAACCCAATCCAGACAGCGTGAGAATAGCGGAGGTGTTCACCGGGACCCGGCGCGGCACCAACGCTTCCAGAATAATCTCGTCGGGACGGATACCCCGATAGGTAAAGTCAAAGCGTTGACCCTGCGCCAGGGTGTAAAGGCTGATCAGCTCATCGTTCTGCAGAGGTTTCACAGATTGCACACCGGCATCCACCTCCAGAGTGACCTGATCACCGACCGCAAGAGAGGAAACGGCAGACGGATTGAGGGTGACGATCGCATCATTATTGACGATCACCACATTACTGCTCAGATTTGATCCCTGCGCACCAACCAGACGGAAGAGATTCAGGTTAGCGTCGTAAAGGTCAATTGCTTTATTGAACCTGACCCGGACCTTGACGTTACCATCCACATCCGTATCCAGAATGCCATTGAGCGGATCTACCCGGAATATCTTCAGTACCACATCAGGAATAACCTGTACCACACTTTGCCCGTTCACCTGTGTACCCGAGCCCAGTGCGGAATAAGCGCTGGCCACGACAACATCGATATGATTGCCGGCATAGGCTTCCATTCCCGCCGACACAATCGGCAGTTCTGGATTGGTGATATCAACGGTGACAATGCCCTTGTCGCCCAAAGCCAGATAGGCGATATGCCCACTGACATCCACATCGTAGACATGACCAACATCGGATATGCGGGACACAATTTGCGGTGCGCGAACATCGCTGATATCAACGATTACCATGCCGCCCATGCCAGCAGCCAGATAGGCGTACTGACCCTGCACCACTACACGACTGGCAGGAATATCCAATTGACTCAGTAAGGTGAGCCCAGCGTCGGGATTCATTTCGGCAAGATAGAATCCACCGCTACCCACGTACTCGGGCTGCACCAGTTTGAGCATGTCAAAGTCATAGGCACCACCCACGAATGCATACTGATCCGGTGTGGCTGTTTTAGCTGGTAATTGCGTTACGTCTAACAGCGGCAGATTTTCTTCAACTGCCAATTCGTTTGCCAGATATAACTTGCTGTGCAGGTAGGCATCAACAATACCGAGGCCACCATCGCCCATTGCAATGACCGCTTTGTTATTACGTACTTCAATACCCCGCGAGAAATCCGCCGGTAACTCCAGGCTGTTCACAATGGTTGAATTGGTAATATCGATACTGTCAAACGAAATGATAAACAGTTTGGCAGATACCGGATCGGCACCTGAGAACGTTGCGGCGGTCACAAATACCCGGTCAGCGCCATCTTCAAAGTAGGTGGCCACACCCAGAGCCTGATATCCATTGGGCAACGCAACGGTGGTTTCAATCCGGTCATCACGTCCGTTTCGATCCAGGTCAATCAACTGGCGCAGATCATCCGGGTTCAAAGGATTGGTTTGATCCCCGGTGTAGGTGGAAGCCGCCACATTGTAAATCACAACCCCTTCACTACCGGCGGCCGCAATGGCCCAGGTACCGGTGGGATCCAGCACCATGTCGTGAATACGACCTTCACCACTGATGTTGGCCTGAATTGGCTGTTGGTAGTCATACGCCGCGGCCAATGTGCCACTCTGACCATCCGCCAGATTAACCGTTACATCCACCTGACCGATGCTGCCCGGTGGTGTAATCACCTCCAGAGTGGTGGGATCCAGCAGTTTGACACTGTCCTGGGGCGCCAGCACGTCGCCGAAATACACCTGTATTTCGGTATTGTTGCCGCGGAACCCTTCACCATTGATTCGCACCACGGTACCGCCGTTGACGCTGCCGGTTTGTGGCGACAAGTCACTCAACACCAGGGGCTCCACATAGTACAAGGCACCCAACAGGCGGTCCCGTGTGCCGTTACCGCTGATCACTTCCACGGGTGCAGGCCCGGGATTATTAACCGGCGCCTGTATCTGATAGCGAATGGTATTTTCATCAATCACTTCGGAGCCGAGCACCGGCGCATTGGTGCCCGCCACCAGGAATTGCGGAGAACCCGTTACCTGAGTGAGGGTCACCCATACCGGTGAGCCGGCCACATCCGCCGTTGCTGGTGTTACGCTTTCAATTTCAACGCCGGCGCCCGTGCCGCTGCCCGTAATGAAACGGATGGCATGATTCATCAGGCCGATCGTGCGGCGGCTGGACAAAACACCACTCAATTGAATTCGATAGTTGGTATTGGCTTTCAGTGCCGCACCCGGTTGCAGGGTGATGGTGCGTTGATCATCAGATAAGGTCAGTACCGCAGCCTGAATCAGACCGGCACTACTGCCGTCTTCTTCTATCAGCTGCACGTAATCTGCCAGTTCCGCAACGGACAGGTTCAGTGCCTGGCTGAATGTCAGTACCAGGGGAGTATCCAGGGTGATATAGCGGCTGCCGTTACGGGGAGTACTGCGCACCAGCTCCGGCATCAGTGTGTCAACCAGATTAAAGGTGGACACCAGAACATTGGCCCCGGCGGGCTTGCGGTTAATCGCGAAAGCAATCAGGCCATCATCGCTGTACAGCACCGGATCGCGTCGAATGACATCGTAACCGGACATTTTCATGCAGCCCTGCTCAATGGATACCGCGTCCAGCAGGAGGATCTCATCATTGCGGCTCAGATCATACAAAGACAGATACGCACCTGCACTGCCCGGACGTTCAGGGTCCTTCGAACTGCCAGGATGATCCAGGTAATGGCCATGGGATGGTTCATAATAGCCTTCGCAATCCAATTGCCCGAAGCTGGCGGACCCACCTCGGGTCAGGTTGGCACTGACGGTGGACATGGCGGCAATACCGGACAAAGGCCCCGGCACACCAAATCCGTTGCCTTCGAACTGACCGATATTTCTCAAGTACGCCGGCCGGCTGCTATCCAGCACCGTGGACACGTTAACACTGCCCTGTTTATTGGCGGTCGCCAGCTGGCCATCAGCATCCAGTGTTGCGCTGTCCTGCCCCAACTGGCTGGCGCCGATTTGCGGCAATGACGGTTTACTGAGATCAAATATGGCGCGCGCCAATGTCTCATCATAGGTGCCCGCTTTGGCCGCTTTGATAACGAAGCTGACGTGTAACTGGTCACCCACCACATCCAGGTCCCGCACCTTCATGGTAACTTCAGAGCCGCTGCTTAAGCGTGCTTTCTTCAGCTGACTGATCACCGTGGGTCGCGTTGGATTGGACAGGCTTAACAATACAACACCCGACTCATCACCCCCTACGACCAACAGGTTATCTTTGCTGATGATTTTTCTCGGCGCATCACTGAACGGCAGCGGCAGCGCATAAAGGTAATTTCGATCCTCACCCTCCGGTTGCTCCGTGATGTCATCCGGCAGGGTTTTGTCACGCTCATAGACCAGCACCACGGACTGATTGTCAAAGGCAGTGGACACAAACGGGAAGCGGTAACCCTGCGCCGTGACATAGACATAATCCCGGGTCAGGGTCAGGTCCATGGCCACCAGATCCTGAGGCAGGTTGTAATAGCCCAACCCATGCATCGGAGCCGCATTACCGATATCGTCACGCTCGTATTTCACCAGCGCCAACCATCCCGGGGCGTAGTAATCTTTGATATAACTGTAATCCAGGACTTTATCGGGCTGGGTTACCCCCGGGCCCAACAGGCCCCGCCCCAGCACATAGAACATTTCCAGGTCGGGATCATGGGCCAGCGAGGTAATTTCACCGGGCGGTAATTTCAGGGCGTCCGGAACGTAGTTCGTGAACGGCCTTTCCCCTTCCAAGGCACTGATCTGATCTTTTATAAAGCTGGAGCCAAACACGTACTCCGTTTCCAGCGTTCGGTTCACCGCCAGGCGGCCATAGAACAGAGCGTTTGGCAGTACGAAACGTCTTCCCAGTTCATCGCTGATCTCAACATCGACGAATCCACGATAGGGCTGCCCGGTACCACCACTGAAATCGGGAACAACCCATTCCATCTGCTCAGGGCTAAGCAGCTTCAAGCGCCGTTGATCGATGGTGTCGGTAATAAACTCCTGGGGCTGGCCGTGTTTATACGCTTTCAGGGTGAGTCCGTTATGGAAACCCAGACCCACGATATTGACCTTGTCATTCTGGCCGGCCTGCAACGTGTTCACTACCGCCGGATCAATGAAGCTGATCTGCAGTGTATCCACATAGGTGAAACCGCCGATGACGGTGTCTTCCAATCCTGCTTTATTGATGACGGTCACCGCCGCGGGGCCTGGATAATTCGGTACTGTGGTGGCCAGAATGCGGTCATATTCGTCCACGGTTCCGGCCAGATCCACCTGCTCCACCACCAACGGTTGTCCACCCAGGATTAATTCCGGATCATCGGAGAAGTTAAAGCCGCGAATCAGGATTTCGGTGCCACCTTCAATACCACCTGTGGCGCTGCAGGTCCCTGGCTCCTGCCCATCCACCAGGGCGCAGATGGAAACAATATCCGGAGAATCCGCGCTGCCCGACACAGCCGTGGTGAAACCGAACAGGTAATCACTGCCCAGCGGATTACCGGTCAACGGCGGCAAGCCGGCCTTAAGTTTCACAAAGTAACGGGTATTGGCCAACAGCACCTGGCCATCCAGCAGTTCCAGCCGGATAACCCGGCGGTTGTCTTCAGCATTACGCTGCTCATAACCAATGCTGAAGCGGTCTGTTACCGGCGCTCCGATAAGCTCATCCCCTTCCAGCACTTCCACGTAGTCCGACAGCACCACGCCGTCAGCCAGCACTGCGGAAAGCTCAATGCGTATATCGGTCACATTGGTTTTTACATCGATTTCATCATAGGCGGGGCGATGCCCCAGCACGGTCAGTTCCGGCATATCTATGCGATTGATACCGGAGCGGCTGCCTGCTACCTGGATCGCGCCTCGCGCCAGTGTTACGCCACGGGCGGCAAAGTTATCTTCCTGGGCATCGCGATGAATCATGACCGGAACAGTGGCATCCAGCTTGGGCTGTTTCACTTTTATCAGGTCAACGACCTCAACCACGGATTGTGCCGGAACATCTTCCTGATCCGAATAATGCACCGTCGCATACGCCAGGTTACCGGAGACGAAGACATCGTACACGCCGTCAGACACCAGGTCAGGGCGCGCCGGGTTAAGGGACACAACATCAATGAGCTGCGGACGATAGGGGTCACGAATGTCGATCACATTAAACTGCGATGTCTGGCCATCACCGGACATATCCGCAACATAGGCTTTATCGCCAACAATGTGCAATCGATTGGCAACACCCAGGGTATCCAGTACCGCCACTATCGGTAAGGAAGGATCGGTTATGTCTGCAACCACCAATCCCTCATGAGAGGCAGCGATAAAGGCGTATTTACCTTTGATCTTCACATCACGGGCAAACCCATTGGGCTTGATATAACCTATCTTGTACGGAGCATAGAAGTTGCTGATATCAACAACTTGAACACCGCCGTTTCCATTTGCCACCAACGCCAGATCATCTTTACGGTCGATACCGTAGACATCCGGGTAAGGCAGATCCAGGCGCCCGGCCAACAGGTAAGGAATACCAAATTGGCCATCACCATTCTGGATGGTAAACAAGAGTAATTCACCGGCGGTGTTATCCAGATAAAGATTGCCGGTACCGGCCGTTGCATCCGCACCCTCGCCCCAATCGGAGGTTATTTCCTCCCGCAACTGGTTAACAAATCCGTTCTCGATGGATCCAATTTTTCCGGAGCCCGATTTAGCGGCAAGCACGACATTGGCATCCGCTTTGACTTCACCAATACGCCCGGCGAAGATTTCAGCAGCGCTGTTGAGCAATGACGAATACATAAAGTAGTCGCCATCCTCGTTGGTGCGGGTTTCATCCACGGCATCAAAAATCATCAAGCCGGAATACACAGGCTCATTACCCGGATCGCCCTGTAAAGAGCCGGGAACACCCAGCCCCTGCTCCAGTTGCATCGGATCACCGGAAGACCAGGCAGCAATCAAGGCACCATCGCGCAATTCTGACTGGAACTGATCCACTGCGGTGTAATGCACGTCATAAGGTAACGTTGATCCGGCTCCACAGCTTGCATCGCTGGCACAGGGCTGGATAAAGCGGCGTTCGCTGATCGGCAAGCCGATTTCGTATACCGCCTCTTGGGTGGGCTGGTGACTTTCCGTTACAACCGTTGTTACCACTCTGACCCGTTCATTACGACCACCGCTCCTGCGCAGGATATTACCGGCGGTGAAGTCGGCCCAGTAGATGTAGTAGTAATTATCAGGGTCGCTCACCGGCGTGGCATCGCCTTCTTCACGGGTATCGTCGCGGAACAGATTCAGAGGCTGTGAATCCAGCACTACCCAGGCGCCACTTTCATCCTGGTATTCACGATACCAGTCCATGGTTACCGCTTCGATGGGGTCACCCCGGTCCACTACGCTGACAACGGCGCGTACCGTCTCTGCTGTGGTGAGTATCTCGCCATTCAAAGGCTGAATGATACTCAGCTTCGGCTCAATGGTATCCCGAATTCGCCCAATCAATACTTCTTGAGAGGCTCCGGACTGCCCCAGAACATCGTATGCGATCGCCTGAACATAAAAACCATCCACCCCTTGTGGCGCCGATAGTTCTGCCCGGTAGAGTTGCTCCTGCGCGAAGTTCCCTGTTTGCGAACCGTAGTTCTCAAACACCGTCATCACTGGCTGGCCATTGACATAAAAGACCACGTGGTCGACACCATCGGCCCCCAGATCATCGAAGACTTCCACAAAGACTTCAACGTTTTCACCATCAATAACCACCGAACTGTTGTTGTCCGGCTTCACAATGTTGGCAGTGGGCGGCTGATCTGCACTGATTGTCAGGCTACGCAGGATTTCCGATACCTCTGACTCGTAGCCGTCCACATCCCTGGCCATCGCTTTAAAGAAAATAGTCTGACCGACCTTGCCGGTTGGTATTTCAAACTGGAACTGGAACGGAGCAGCAGTATCTTCACCAGCTTTGATAAATTCCAGGCCCGCCTCGGCACTATCGCCAATGGCATAGTAGAGGGATGCAGCATCAACACCGACTTCAGGATCACGGGCAACCACATCCAGCACGACGCCACGTCCTTCGGTTACTTCGGTTGCGCCGCCCATACTGAACCCTCTCGAATCCAGCAATCGAATGTCTCTCACTTCCGGAGGCAGGTTCCGGGTCAATGTCACAGCACGGGCGTCAACACTTTCGTTACCAATACCATCCACTGCCGTTACCCGGAATTCCATATCCAACTCGTCAGGCAGTGTTTCAGTGCCGGGCAGATAGGAGCCGATGGTTCCCATGGGAATACTGCCCCAGTAAGGCGGCGTTATCAGAATTCGCTCATGAATCAATTCCGAGCTGCTGAAACCGCTGCTGCCATCACGCTCGGCAAACACCTGCAACTTGACGGAGGCCACTCGCACGTTGTCATTAATATCCATGCGGTACGGCAGGGTGCGTGATTCAACCACGGTTGCATCACTCAGGGGCTCATACAGCAATATTTCCGGTGCCTCAGTATCTTTCAATACCTGGACCACCACCGGATTAATGGTGCGCACGGTCCTGGGCTCACCACCCAACCGACGTTCGGTGGTGGTAGCACTCAGAGTAAGATCATACCCCGCCTGACCGTAGGGCACTTCCAGCAGAAACTCGAACGGTGCCACCACATCCGTAAACGTGTAATCACCATCGCGCAGCCCGGCCACAGTCAGGTTGACCTGATCAATTCCCACATCATCCACGGCATTGACCTGCACCAGCATCAAATCACCTTCGATTACTGTATCACCATTCTTGGGATAGCCGATGGTGACAACCGGCGGTTGGTCTTCCACAACTTCCACGCTGATGGTTTCCAATGCGGTGTGGTTATCCGGATCGTTAAAGGCCGCACCGTAGGTATCCAATGCTTCCACCTGGATATCCACAATATTGTTGCTGCCGTTTGACGGATCATAAACCGGCATCGGAACCAGGTAATTATACGGCGGTTGACGCAATCTCATTTCATAGGCAGTTTGGCCGTTACGGTAGGTCGCCGTCAGTTTGACGTAATCCAGTCCAACGTCATCAAACGCGTTCACATTAACCCAAAGCTGGGTTTCCTCAACCGCCTTGTGACCGTCCAGCGGATCAATGATGTCGATAACCGGACGTTCATCAACCCGGATCGGGAAACTTATTTCAGTGGATTCTTCATTGGCCACATCACGCGCCGTGACCCGAACCCAAATATCAAAACGCTGTATATCTTCCAGGGCCACCGCCGGGAACATATCCCGCACTACCTGCAGTCGCGGCACATTCAGCAGTTGCAGGTATTCCGGTGCATCAATGTTCACTGTCGACACCGGCTGGTAATCCAGGGAAGGGATGTCACTTACCGTGCGCACTGTTTGATAGGCGGTCTTCTGATAATTATTACCGGTGTCATTGATGCCGTAAGCGATATCCACTTCCAGCTGCTGTACCTTGACGTTGTCAAAACCGGAGAATCCCAGTGTGAAATCCGAATTTTCCACCGCACCGTAGCCCAGCTCCGGCCGGGTAATGACCGGCACAGGCTTGATGGTATCGGGAGCTACATTAATGGTGATTTCGTGTATGCCAACCGAATTATCCGAGTCATAAACATAAGCCGTAATGGTGAGCGGTTCATCATCACGCACAACGCCATCGGGTATTGCCAACAGATAGCTCGTGCCCACCGCATAGGGCGAGTTTTGATTACCAAACTGATCCGCCTTATCGGGGCCGTAACTTTCCTCAAAAGCATCATAGATGGAAGCATACGCCTGCTCGATTGCTTCCTGACCGCCAGCGACGGCTTCACCAAACAAGCGGTCTCCCGCCAATGATAACGGCACGCCATTGGCCAGAATCTTGATCGCCTGGCCATAAGCCGGCGCATCTCCATCCACTAGTTTGCGATCGTCCGATGCCACCACACCCACCTTGATCAGGAAGGTGCCGGCTGCAATCTGCTGGGCATCCGCCGGTGACGTGATACGGATCTCGGGCGCCATATTGGCCAGGGGGTGTACCAGGAATGTTCTGGTTTCGGTTTGCCCCACGGTATCGGTTACTACAACTTTGTATTCCGTGGGCTGGGCCTGAAGGAAGGGTATATTGATGGTGTTCTTGGCCGTATACACCGGCTTATTGGGACAGGTATTGTCATACTCTTGCAGATACTCCACCGCTTCATAGCTACCATCCCGAGCCAGGCGATACACCGCAACACTCTGCAGCCCGGCATCATCCGAGCTTTCGGTTTTCAGCTCAAAATCTTCACCAACACGTACCCAGAACTCACCATAGTTCAATCGCTGGGGACTGGTCAGTACAGTCTGGAACTTGCCTTGCACCTTGTAACTGCTGAACGATTTCATATCCAGCAAGGGGGGTTCATTCACCTCCACCGGATAGATATCGGAATACTCTGACAGATTGCCGGCAAGATCCCGCGCAATCACGGTCAGTCGCAATTCACGCTGCTGATAGTCGGCAGGCACGTTATAAGGGATGCTCAGTGATGTCTGGCCATAACCAATACCAAGCTCGCGGGCAATCGTATTACCGTCTTCCAGTAACTGGATACTCTCAAGTACTGAGGTGTTATCAGAGAACTGCAAGCCAACGGGCACTCTTTGCCCGGGGATAACCGGAGTACCTGGCTGCGGTGTTGTAATATCAATGGACGGTGCTGCGGTATCGGAAAGCAACAGTTTTTGTGTCAACTCGCGTAACGGGATGCCGGCTCGCTCATGGCTCATGCGATCTGTGGCATGAGCCAGCACGCTGATCTTTTGCACGCTTTCTATATTGGGTGCGGGCACTGCAGTAGCCGCTCTTGCGACTGTTTTTCTGAGTTCGGACTCCGTGCCGCTGTGAATAATCGCAGGCTGGGCAGTGGCGTATCCGCCATCTTCCACGATTGCGGTAATGGAAACCGGCTTATCCACTTTGACTGAACCGGTGTCCAGCGCGATGGCGCCCAAATCTTTATTGCGATTATAGTTAATCCAGAGTTGCTGCAGGAATCCTGCCTGGGGAGAGGCAACACCAATTTTTACCGCTACCGTATTGGTATCCACCAGATTACTCAGATCCAACCAGCCATCGCCTGAGTCAATGGTTTGCGTTATTTTCTCTGCACTACAAGCATTATCAGAATACAGCGTTACGGTATAAGTGGCGCTTACGCTGGTGGCGGATACCAGGCCAATACCGGTAATACGTTCGTCATTTTCGGGCAAAGCGTGAATAAAGGCCTGGCCAGCTTCAAATTCCAGATACGGGGACCGGTTACCATTGCCCGCAATTGTGTAGGCTAACGACCCATTCCATCCCTGCGCTTCCGGATAGTTGATAGCAATAACCGGTTTGGCGGCGCTGGCATATTCGTCGGCACCAAGCTCTCTGCCCAGACCGGTGGGATCCCGCGAACCACCCGCACCCACTCCGGTGAGGGAAGTGTACAGTGCCAACAGCTTGTTCCTTCTGTTGTTGACAATATAGTCGTCTTCTACCAAAAACAGGGTTTTCGCCAACTGACCCTTGATCACGCTGGACTCCGGATCCTGTTTTTCAATGGACACCACAGGCGCCTGGTCGGGTTTGAGCACCAGCCGTTCGTTGTGAATGGTTTGGTTGCCGCTCAAATCACTGCTGGTCACCACCAATGTCAATGATCGCTCTTCCACCACCGGGGCATACTGCTCAAGATTCAGTTGGTTGTTTTCACCTTGATAGGGCCACTGCAACAGCGCCTCATTTAATCCATTCAAGCTGCCCAACTGGGAGCGGTTACCCTGATCATCCAGTAGTTCCACCAAGTAGGATGCCACCGCCACATTATCACTTATGGTCAGTTTTACCGCTGCGGACTGACGATCGTACAATGTCTTCTCTGGTGTCACCAGAACCACTTCCGGACCTTCGTTATCAGCCAGAATGGTGATCGGGATCGCGACGCTGCGGGCCTCATTAACCCCCATATCTTCCGCCTGGAACACCAGATCAAAGGTTTGCCCCCCGTAATTCTGACTGAACTCTGCCGGTATACGGACGCGGCCCTTGAACTCCGTAGCAAACCGTTTCGCCACTACAATGCTGCCCAGCGAACCCGGATTGGCCACCCGCACTTCGTCCTGGCGATCATTACGGGCAAACATCTCCCAAGCCAGCTCGATTTCACTGCCATCTTCCGCTACCAGAAGCGGTTGCACCGCATTCACGTATATGTTGTCAGCAGCGGACCCTGCCACCGTAAAGGCATTGCCGGGCAGTATCGAAAACGCTGTGTTGGGGTCGGTCACACTGACCGTGGGCGCTTCCTGGTCGTCCAGAATCTCCATATCAAGTAGCGCTGTGGTTACCTGATCCGACGAGTCAACAGCGCTTACGCCAATTTCCAACTCACCGGTTTCTGGCCTGGTGGGTACATTAAGTACCGCGCTGACATACTTACCGGCATCAACCAGTGCCGCCAACGCCGCCCCGGTAACGGTTTTCTGTTGCAGCACCGCCCCATCAAGGCGCACAAAGAATGTCACACCCGTCACTTTGCGATCATCCGCCACCAACGCATTAAGGGTGATGCTTTCCCCTTCGGTCAGGCGTGATCCGGCTGCAGGCGTGCGAATGGATACGGTTGGGGGCAAATCGGAAGACAACTCATAACGCCAATTGGTGACCGGGGAAGTATTGCCATAAATATCCGTCGCTGATACTTCCAATACCAACTCTGTACCGGTGTCCGGAATGGTGACGGTAAAGTTTTCTTCGTGTTGATCCGTAGCTTGTGCGGCAAGATTACGTGCCAGCACCGAGCTGCCTGAGCTGGTAACACTCAGTGATTGCAACAGGCTGTTATCAATAGCCCTGATTCGAAACACTTTAGCTTGCCCGTGATACAGCGTACTGCCCTGGGGCGGGGAAATCAGTGCCGCTTTCGGCGGTTCCAGATCCGCCTGAATTTGACTGTTCAGCACAAACCACTGGGACGTTTTCGGTGTCACACTGGCATCGGCCACCTGAACTTCAATACGCAGGTCGGCATCCGTATTCGGCAACGCCAGGGAAGCAAGGTCAAGCTCCGTGCGATCCACAAAGTCCGCGGCAGGTGCCAGCCCGGTACCGGCATTTTTCACCACGGTGAGTGCCGGTTCAGCCGCGCCACCAATGTAGGCGTTAACGGTAAGCGCTGACACCGCACGATCATCCTGGGCAACGGTTTCAACAACAATTGTGTCACCAACAAAGTAACGCGGCTTATTGGCAGAGACCTTTTTGATCTCCGGGGCGCGATCTGCATAGACACCCACCACAATATCCAGCTGACTGCTGTTACCGGCTTCATCCACTGCGGTTACCCGCACTTCGTAGCTGTCGTACTCAACACCCTCAAGGTTCTTGAAGGCGGGCGCTGAAACCAGCTTCAAGGCAGAAAACGCATTCAATGCCCCGGGCACGACCTGTGGCACAAAATCTTCAGCCGGAACCTCATTATTATCCGGATCACCGGTGAGCACGTAGCCCTGGCCATCAACTTTTCTGACACCCTGCAGGCGTAATGAAGCCACGCCAACATTATCGTACCCCGTTACTTTGAGTACGAACTCAGACTCTTCCAACACGGATGCGACATCGCTGCCGGCATCAGTGCTGTCGATAAACGGTGATGCCAGGTTGAGTACGGGAGCGGTTTCATCTTTACCCAGAGTTACGTTGACCGGCTCACTGGTGGCACTTTTGCCCTCGCTGTCCGTGGCAACCGCGACGATCGCCAGCGGTTGTTCATTGGCAATTTTTTGTGGTGTCTGGTAGATAGTGGCAAAGGGTGCACGGGAATCCGAGCCCACCAATTGATCGTTGACAAAAAAGTCCACGCGCGACACACCCAGATCATCACTGGCGTTGGCCCGTAATTCCACCGGCAGGCCGGATACAAGGCTGGCGCCCTCAGCGGGATAACTGACCGCCACGGTGGGTGCCTGGTCTGCTTTCACCGGCAAGCGTCGAATTTCGGACCGGCTGAGCTTTTCGTGGTAGTCCGTCACCTGAGCTTGCAGCTCCAGGGTTTGACCCAGCATAGATTCGGTAATCGGCAGACTGAACACGTGCTGATGGGAGGCGTACTGGTAGATACCCTCATTACGGCGGGCCGTATCCCGATAGGTGGTGCCATCCACCACAGCGCCGTTGACCATCAGCTCGATGGTGGTACCGGCAGCCAGGCTGTCATCCACCGCTTCAACCTTGACATCCACAACCTGGCCCACCGTGGCAAGCGCTCCGGCGACCGGTGTCAGTACCCGGGCCACCGGTGCTGAATTTTTCACGATGCGAATCTGCTTGCCACCAGACTGCGTACTGTTGGTACCGGCAAACAGTGTGGCGGAAACCACCCTGCTGGTTTCATCGGTGCTGATTTCAGGGGCAACACTGTTAATGCGCCAGGTTTCTACCAGATACTGCTTGCTCTCTTCCTGGCCGGTATCTTCATTAACCACTTTGACGGATTTTTGCTGCAGAATCGGATAACGGACATCACCGATCTTTTGCCCATCGGCATAGAACTCAACTCGCGATACACCGCTATAAGGATCAGCATCAGGCAGCTCTCCCAACACAATATCGATGGAAGCAACAAAAGGTGAGCCCTCCACAATACGGGCACCATCCACCGGCAATACCATTTCGTGCTCGGGGAATTCAAACTGTCTCGGCCCCACCACCGAAACCGGAAAATCTTCTGTTTGCGCAGACTGGCCCTTGGTGTCTGTGGCCCGGGCGGCCACATAGATGGTGCGCCCCTTCAGCTCCTCGCTCAGAGGGATGGAAAGCTCATATGGGGCGGCTTCACGCCGGCCGACCACATTGCCGTCAAGCACAAACTCTACCGCGCCGATTCCCACATCATCCGTTGGGGTGGCATTCAGCACCAGGGTACTGCCCACTTCAACCCGGGCCGGTACTTTCATTGAGATTTCCGGGGCAACATCCGTCGCCACCACGGGCATTTCCAGGGTCACATCCGGATACCGGTCCAGGCTCAAACTCACGGGCAGCCCCTGGGGTAACTCAGATGATGCAAACAGCCCTTTCTTGGCATCATAGCGCAGCACGCTTTCCGAACCCTGAGGCAGGGTCACCACCACCCCAACAGAACGGTTCAGGGGCGCAGTACTGCCATCATCAAACACACCGAACAGCTCAGGCAACCCATGGTATTGGTTCAGGCCCAGCAGTTCGAAACTGCCGCCGGCGCCATCCCAGGTTAATCCAACCAGGGTTTTGGAATAATCGACTTCCACCGGGATCTGAATCGCATCGGTTCCCGGGTAGCTCACCTGCAGAAAAACCGGCGTAGCGCCGGTTTCCTTAATGGGATAGACAAATCCATCCGGGGTGACCTGGACAAAGTCCGGCTCGGTGGAGACATAGGTCACACCGCTCCCATACCCCGGTAGCGGCGTTAATCCTCTGAACTGAAATTCGACACTGGGTATTATTTGAGCAATTTCTAGGGCGGAATTGAAGATCAGGTTCTCTGGTTTGACGGTCAATCCGAGAACATCCTCTTTGACACTGTCACCGGTCAGGGCAATCTGGCTGATGCTTCTCTGATTGCCACTGCTGTCCACCGCGGTGACCTCCACCAGGACAACACCGTCACTGGCAATCTCCGCCGCGGATAACGTCTCGGCTAAGGGTACAACCAGGTCAAACAACTCCTGGGTATCTTCCATCGGGAAATAACGTGCCGCCCGTTCAGTGCGGGCAAAGGCCGATTCTCTTGCCTGGTCCACCACCCCGCCAAAGCGCTGCAGCTGAGATCCGCGCAAACCGACAATATCGTACGCCAGATAACTTATGTCGCTGTCATCAACCGCCTTGACCGTTACCACCAATTGCTGCTGTTCTGTTCCCGCAATGGCCACGGATTCCACGCTGAGCGCCGGACGAATGCTCTCTTCTGCAAACATTTCCTGATGAAAGCGGGATGCTCCGTCAACGAAACTGACCGTAAGGCCGGGGTTATACTTGTCAGAACCCGAAAGTGAGAAAGCAACTTCACAACCCAGCGCGGTTTGCAACGAACGCTCTGCATCGCTGGCGGCCAGTGTGAGGATCACTTCACTGCCACCCCCCACACTCAGCTCGGAAACCTGACTACAGTCGGAAACAAAGCCGATGTAATCAACCGTACCCGCCCCTGACACAATGGGTGACGCGGTTCGGATATCCAAGCTTACTTCTGCAAAGGCTTTCCCAAAAGCTGACACACAGCAAAGCAAGAGCAGTGCTCTGGCCCAAAAAAGAACTGACTTCATAAACAACAGCAATCCGTTGAAACTAATCCATTACAATTTCGGAAGTTCCACAAGCAGAATAGCCAGATCCATCTGGGCCCCAAACTTGTTTCAATAATCCCCAATCGCCTTCCTCATAGGAGGAAAAAGCGCTTTTGTGATCCCACACATACTACATCCACTTTATAACCAGATAGAGACCTATTGTGAAAACAGCACTTCATCGAAACGCTGAAGTTGCCTCTGAATATGTTTTGAATCACATGTACAGCACCCAGAATAATAGCAGCGTTTCTTTACAAGTGTGTTTAGGTTTTCTTTAAAAAATGTAACTGGCTTCTGGCTTTGTCAGTTTCCAGAATTGTTCAACACCTGACAAATTAATAAGACGCTTGTATTAAGCGCGTACTCAACGGGGGCACTGCTAAGGCAACAACCCCAGCTCCATCTTGCGCGCGGAGCTCACACCGGCCCGGGGATTGGAGAAAGATTTTTCCTTCACCACTTTCAATCCCAGGCGGCTGTACAACGCCTGCCCTCGGGGGTTGGCCACGGACACATCCAGGCCGAACAGTTCATAGCCCTGTTCACGGGCCTGCGACAGCTTGTGCTGAATCATACGGGTGCCAATGCCCTGGCTGCGGCAGCGGGGGCTGACACCAAAATTGGAAAGATAAATCTCACCGGGCTTGGGTGCCCGCATGACACTTTTCAGGTGACGTGATCGCAGCATCACCGGCACCACCCCCAGATAACCGAAATAAGCCGTCATATTTTTGATGGTGCCCTGCAACAGGTGATCGTAGTGCTTGCGATCGTAAAAGCATCCGGTACCCACCACCTCCCCTTGCTGTATTGCCACGGTAACCTGGGGGTAACCGGCAAAACCCTTACCGGAGGCAAACTCATGGCGCAAAAAATCCAGCGTGTCGGTTCGGTAAAGGTAATCGTAGAGGTCAGAGCCGGAGCTATACATCAATTCTGCAATGGGGCCCACATCATCGGCGCGGGCGGTTCGAATTTCAAGATCCATGGTGCTGTGTCCTGTGGGTCAACGTCCTGTCAATACTGGTTCCGCCATGAATGGTACACAGGAATTTTCCCCAGCAACAGATTTTATTCCGCCGCTCGATTACGGCCCTGATGCTTGGCCCGATACAACGCATCGTCCGCCGCTTTGATCAGCTCTTTGGGTGATTGCGCCGGGCCGGGAATACAAATGGCCAGGCCCAGGCTTACCGTTACGTGATCGGCGATGGGGGAATCCTTGTGTTCTATGTTCAGGCTGCGCACGGTTTGCAGAATATGTTCCCCGGCCTGATGCAGATCTTCCATGGATACATTGGGCAACAACACAGCGAACTCTTCGCCTCCCACCCGCGCCACCAATTCACCGGATCGATTGGCCCATTGCATCACCGCGGCGGCCAATTTACGCAGGCATTCATCCCCCTGCACGTGGCCATAGGTGTCGTTGTAGCGCTTGAAGTAATCGATATCCAGCATGATCAGGCCCAACGGCGTTTCATTGCGGGCAGCGCGATTCCATTCCTGGTGGATCGATTCATCAAAGCGGCGCTTGTTGGCGGTTTGGGTCAAAGCGTCTGTATAGGTGAGCTGTTCCAGCTCGGTGTTGGCTTGTTGCAGTTGCGCGGTAATGGTTTTCAGCTGGTGGGTCCGCTCTTCCACCGAGGTTTCCAGATCCCGGTGATAATTGGCCACTTTGTGGGTCATGGCCTGAAAGGTACGCGCCATTAAACCAATCTCATCCCGTCGCCGTACCGGCAAGGTATCCTGGCCGGAGCTGAAATCCCCTTCTGCAATACGATCGGACACCGACACAAAATGGGACAGTGGTTTAATCACCTGGCGCCGCAGCACCAAATACAACATCAACAGTTCCACCACCAGAGAAAACAGGCTCACCGCCAGAATGAATTCCGCCGTACTCCTTGCAGAATCCACCAACAGCGCCTTGGGGTACACCGTGACAAAGAACCAGTCCGGACCATCAATCATGGCATGGGCAATAAATGCATCACTGAGGGCGTGGGTGAATATATGACTGGATGCCTCACCCTGCTCGTGGTTTAGCAGCAAGGTCTGGTAGATGGACAGCAGCTCCGGATCATCCAGATCCCGCACGTTCAGTTCGCCTTTGGCGGCATCCAGTTCTGCCCGCTTGTCCGGGTGGGCGATCACCCGGCCGTCTTTGCGTAATATAAAATTGTAGGCCCCTTCGATACGGTCGTTGAACACCCGCTCGAACAGTTCCTGCAATAGAATATCGTGGCCTATGGTCACCAGGTGACGGCCTTGCCAATCCACCGGTGTTTCGCAGGACACCATCCAGTTCCGGGCGGTAGGATCAAAATACAATCCGGTCCAACGGGTATCACGGCCGGGATTGTTTTCCTGAAATGCAATGGTCATCCATTCTTCGCGGGTCATGTCCAGATCGGTTTTCGCTTCCAGCCCCCAGGGAAACCCAGGCCAGTACACCAGATTTACGTTTTCCGGCATATGCAGATAGAGATTGGCAAACTGATTGCGGTAGCTGGCGCCATAGCGCTCCAGCATCAGAAACGACAGCACCAGGCGGGAACGGAAATCAGGATCTTCTATGGGCGCCCGCGGACTGACAAAGCCGGAAATGGAATCCGTGATCAGCCCCTCGGCATTGAAATCGCCATCAAACCAACGCTGATGGGTACGCACTTCACCATCTCCGCCCAAGGTGAAGTAGCGGGTGAACTGCTGATTGGCGCTGTCTTTTGAATGTTGCCACGATTGCAGAAACACGGCTTTCAGATTGCGCTGACTGGATTCCGCCAGTTGGAAAATAATGCTTTCCTTTTGCGCCCGTTCCACAATGTATTTGCTTAATTTATCGCTGGTCTGGTCTTCCAGTGTTTTCACGATGTGGCAATAGCTGAGCAGGGTTACCGCCAGTACCACCACCGTTACCCGTATGCCCATCTGGATCAGGGTTACGGTGGACAGCGAACGTTGAACATTTTGTGGTGATGAGCGATACAATGCCTGTTAGCCTGCAGAACTGGAACACGGGTCGTGTTTCAATTCTAGCCCAAATCGTGCCACCCAGCGTTGATGTGGCCATTATTTATGACACTTTAATGACGGCACTCAGCCGCCCTCGCAAGCGGCTGAGTGGGCCTTAAGCCCGGTCAGGAGGCCTGTTTCTGCGCCTGCCCTTCGATGCGGCCAGTGAGGAAATACTGCTCGTTCAAGGCCAGGTGAATGTTGTTCAGCTCAATCTGGATATGATCAATAAAATCATGCAGCATGGTTTGGTCATAGGCGTGCAGCTCCGCCCCCTGAATCAGGCGTTTGGCCTGATGAATGCGGCGCAGGCTGTTTTCATAATCGGGCAATGCCTGCACACTGCGCTCCATCTGTTGAACACAAAACAGGATCGCACGGGGGAAACGCTGGGACTGGAACAGGAACTTCACCACATCACTGCGCCGCACCCGGGCCTGCATGGCCTGTCGGTACATCTGATAGGCCGTGAGAGATTTCAGCACGCTCATCCATTGAATATTTTCAAAGGGGCGCAATTCCATGCTCTCTTCAGTCAGCAGATTGGCAGAGCGTACATCAATGATGCGGGAGGTCATGTCCGCCCGTTCAAGATTGCGGCCCAGGCGTATGAAGACGTAGCCCTGATCCCGGTTAACGGTGCCGGACAACAAACCCACGATGGTCTGGCTGCGCAGAATGATTTCGTTGAGATAACTGAAGCGGCCCCGCTTGGACATGGCCACGTTGAGCTGATCCTTGGCGTAATGATTGAGGGCATTGATCTGCTCCCAGGCTTCCCGGGGAATCACATCACGTACGGTGCGCGCGTTCTCTCGTGCCCACTTCAACGAGTTGGCGATGGAAACCGGGCTGTCGGCATCGCTGATCAGGTATTTCATCACCGAGCGCTCTTCAAAATTGTTGTGACGCTCCACATAGATTTCCCGGGTGCCGGTAATATCGATCAACGGCTCCCAGCCCAGTACAGTCTTTTTCGGGATATCCAGAATCAGGTTGGCATTAACGTTGATCAGGCGCGCCATGTTTTCCGCCCGCTCCATGTAACGGGCCATCCAGTACAGGGTTTCAGCGACTCGAGCCAGCATCAGGCTTCCTCCTCCACAATCCAGGTGTCTTTGCTGCCACCCCCCTGGGAGGAGTTGACCACCAGCGAGCCTTTACGCAGGGCCACCCGGGTTAATCCGCCCATGGTGACCGAGGTAGTGTCGCCACTCAGGATAAAGGGGCGCAAATCCACGTGCCGGGGTTCCACGGCGTGATCCACAAAGGTGGGAACCGTGGACAACCCCAGGGTAGGCTGCGCAATGTAATTACGGGGATCTTTCTTGATTAAGTGGGCGAATTTTTCCCGTTCTTTCTTGCTGGCCATGGGGCCGATCATCATACCGTAACCACCGGACTCATTGGCCGGTTTCACCACCAGTTCATCCAGATGCTGCAATACGTAATCCTGTTCATCCTGGAACATGCACCGGTAGGTGGGCACGTTGGGCAGCAACACCTCTTCGCCCAGGTAGTATTTGATGATTTCAGGCACAAAGGCGTATACCACCTTGTCGTCCGCCACGCCGGCACCCGGTGCATTGGCCAGGGCCACCTTGCCTTTTTTCCAGGCCCGCATGAGCCCCGGCACCCCCAGCATGGAATCCGGGTGAAACGCCTCCGGATCCAGGAACAGGTCGTCGATACGGCGGTAGATCACATCCACCCGCTGCAGGCCTTCCACGGTGCGCATGTACACGCAATCGTCATCCTGCACCACCAGATCCCGGCCCTCCACCAGCTCGCAGCCCATTTGCTGCGCCAGGTAGGAATGCTCGAAATAGGCGGAATTGAAGATACCCGGCGTCAGCACCACCACTTCCGGATAGTCCGCCGGGCGCGGCGACAGGGATGCCAGCATGTCAAACAGTTGCGAGCAGTAATCGTCCACCGGCTGGATGTTGTAGCTTTCGAATAATTCCGGAAACACCCGCTTCATCACAGAGCGGTTTTCCAGCATGTAAGACACGCCGGACGGCACCCGCAGGTTATCCTCCAGCACATACATGGTACCGTCGCTGTCGCGCACCAGATCCGATCCGCAAATGTGGGCCCAGATATCCAGAGGCGGTGACACCCCCACGCACTCCTTGCGAAAGTTCACCGAGTTGGCCAACAGCTCTTTGGGGAAGACGTTATCTTTGATGATTTTCTGTTCGTGATAGATATCATTGATGAACAGATTGAGTGCCTTGACCCGCTGCTTCAGGCCCAGCTCGATCTTGTCCCATTCCGATTTCGGAATCATGCGGGGCAGGATATCGAAGGGCCAGGAACGGTCAATGGAGCCTTCTTCTTCGGTATAGACGGTGAAGGTGATGCCCATCTCCTTAATGGACAGTTCCGCCACCGCCTTGCGGGTTTCCAGCTCTTCGTCGCTGTGATCGGCCAGATACTTGGCCAGGTTTTTGGCGTATTTCCTGGGCTTACCCTTGGTTTTAATCAATTCGTCGAAGAACTTGCCTGGGTCGTACTCGTTCCAGCTTACAGACATATAATCGCTTCTTATCTAGTGCAAAATGCATTTGGGGTTAGAGCGTTTATTCTTCAATTCGACGTACATCCACGGACACTTTCAGTTCGTGATCGTCACCGCCGTATATCACCCCTTTTAATGGAGTGACATCTGCAAAATCTCTGCCAAAGGCCAGGGTAATGTGCTGGTCACTGGCCAGCATGTTGTTGGTGGGATCGAAATGCATCCAACCGTAATCCAACATATACACAGCAAACCAGGCATGGGAGGCGTCCGCGCCTTCCAGCTTTTCCTGTCCGGGTGGCGGTAGTGTTTCAAGATAGCCGCTAACGTAGCCGGCGGCCAGTCCCGTGGCCCGAATGCAGGCAATGGCCAAATGAGCAAAATCCTGGCACACGCCACGGCGGTGCTTCATCACCGTGTGCAAGGGTGTGCTGATGGTGGAAAAACCGGGATCGTATTTGAAGTCCTTGTATATCCGTTCCACCAGATCACGAATGGCTTCCAGCACCGGCCGGCCGGGCTTGAACGATTCCTCGGCGTAGGCCGCCACCTCATCAAACACCGGGATCAGCGGCGACGGTAAAATGTACTCCCGCACGGTGATTTGCTCCGGGTCAGTGCTGCTGCGCAGGCTGTCACGTACGAATTCCCAGGGGTAATCGGCCGAAAACAGGCCCTGCTGGCTGTGATCCAGCACCTGCACTTCACTGTAAACCGTAACCGATAACTCCTTGTGGGGCTGGAGAATATCGAAACTGGTGACCTGGTTGCCAAAGTAATCAAAGCGCTTGTGGAGCGATTCTGGTGCAGGGTGTATGACGAACCGATTGCGCGCACAGGTTTGGTGCGCACTGTTCACGGGCGACATGCGCGCCTCGTTAAAGCACATACTGACCGAGGCGCTGTACTGGTAATGGGTGGTGTGCTTGATGCGGTACTTCATGCCGGCAGCTCCAGCTTGGTGGGAGCCAGCTGACGGGCGCTCTGGGTATGGGTGAAGTATTTCTGATGCAGCAGTTCAGAGACTTTCTCCAACCGCCGCTCCACGCTGTCCAGCAGTTTGGCCAGCGAGCGGCGACTACCCTGCTCATCACTGATGTTGGCCAGTTTCTCCACTTCCGCCAGCTTGATCTCGGTACTGGCCTGCAGAATCAAACGCTGCTCGCGGCTCAAATGGTGAGACGGGGTGAGTTGGGGCAGCTCCGCCATGAGAGCCATGATTTTATCCACCTGATACGCCAGGGAACGGGGATGGCGGGTGTCCAACAACATCAGATCCAGGACCGTAAACATATGCTGTACCGAGCGATAGCGCCGACGATGGGTGATCAGGCTTTCGTGGTTCACCAGGGTGGCTTCCAGCATCAGGTGCTCCGGCACTTCCCCGGAATAGCGCACAAAACAGGTACGCACAAAGGTAATCAGTTGCAGGGCCCGTTCCAGCCGGCGGCCGATGTTGAGCAGGTACCAGCCGTGCTCATGAGGCAAGCTCTCCTGGGTCTGTGCGGTAAAGGCCATCAGTGACGCCAGCAAGCTGTCCAACTCCGTTTGCAACACCGAGAAGCGGGTTTTGTTGGAGCTCAGATACTGCAGGTTTTCATCGATGTCATCCACTACCCGCCAGGTATCCACCGACCACAGGTCACGCACATTGTAGGCGCTCTGCAGCAGGGCATTGAGGGTGCCGATGAGGCTGCTGCGGTGCTCTTTGTTGAGCACCATATCCATAATGTGAAGGCGCGGGCTCTGCAGTTTTTCCGCCGCCTCTTCGCCGGTAAACCCGGGATAAACCCAGGTAAAGTGGGTCAGGGATTCCAGCAAATGCTGCAATACCACCTGATCCGACTCGTCCCGGTAGTCGTCATAATCCGCCAGCTTGTTGAGCACGGTGCGGATCAGCCGCAGCAACCCCTCTGCCCGTTCCGTGTAGCGCCCCACCCAAAACAGGTTTTCCCCAGAGCGCGAAGGCAACACACCCTCGCCGGTCATCAGGCTTTCCATATGCCGGATACTGGGCCAGAGGCTGGCCTGATGCACCGGCTTGTCCGCCAGTATCCAGGTATCCTTGGACAAGCCGCCGGTCTGGTTGGTGACAAACAGAACATCTTCATCCTGCGCCACCCGGGTCAAGCCGCCGGGCATAACATCGTAGTCCCCCTGGTGGGCGGTGAGGTAGGTGCGCAGCAGCACCCGCCTGGGCACCAGCTTGCCGTTGCGCAGGGACGGCGCGGTGGAACAACTCAGGACCTGCTGCCCCACAAACCGGTAAGGGGCATGGTTGATGCGGTCGCGCAGTTCTAGCAGTTGCTTGTCGTTGAGCTGGGAACCGAACACCGAGGGCCCGCGCCGGTCAATGGGCTTGATAACCAGGCTTTTCAGATTGGCCAGCACATAATCACGCTCTTTCTTTTGCCCGCACCACCAGGTGGCGGCGGAAGGCAGGAGGATGTCTTCCCCCAACCAGTGTTTGGCGATATTGGGCAGAAACGGCATCAGCGCGGGGCTTTCCAGAATACTGGAACCCAGTGGATTGGCGATGATGACATTGCCCAGGCGCGCGGCCTGCAGCAGGCCGGGCACCCCCAGATGGGAATCTTCCCGCAACTCCAGCGGATCACAGAAGGTGTCATCCACCCGCCGCACGATGATGTCCACCTGTTTGAGGCCATCCAGGGATTTCATCCATACCTTGCCGCCGCGCACGGTGAGGTCATCCCCCTGCACCAGGCTGTAACCCAGGTAGGAGGCCAGATAGGCGTGCTCAAAATAGGTTTCGTTGTGCGGGCCGGGGGTCAGGATCACCACCCGTGGATCGTCTTTGCGGTGGGGTAGCAGACTGGCCAGCATGCTGCGCAGGTGGCGAAAGAAAATGGATAAACGGTGCACCTGGGTACGGCGGAATTCTTCGGCCATCACCCGGGTCATGGCCATGCGGGTTTCCAGCGCATAACCGGCGCCGGACGGTGCCTGGCTGCGGTCACCGATTACCCACATGCGGCCATCGGGGCCCCGGGCCAGATCGGCGGCGTAAAGCAACAGGTGAGGCAGATCCTTCACCTGCACCTGATCGCAGGCCCGCAGGAAGCCCTGCTGGGCGTAGATCAGCTCCGCCGGAATCAGGCCTTCCTTGATCAACCGGCGCGGGCCGTATATATCACGCAGGATCATATCCAGCAGCCGTGCCCGCTGTTTCAGCCCCACACTGATGGCGGCCCAGTCCTGACTGTTGATCAACAGGGGCACCGGATCCAGCTGCCAGGTCCGTTTTTGTCCCTTGGGATCACTGTAGATGTGGTAGGTCACACCGTTTTCCCGCAACAGGCGGCGGGCATCGGTACGACGGCGTTCCAGCTCGGTATCCCCCAGATTGGTGAGATCCTTCATGAGCCGGCGCCAGTGCGGGTTGACGGCGCCACCCTTCGCCCACATCTCGTCGTATCCACTCAGGTTACGCGGATAATGCTCCAATATCTGCTCCAGGCTCGGGGCCGGTTCCGCAGTTTTCTTTTCTTCTGTGTTGGTTGCCATACAGCCTTGATTTGCACCCTTCGCCCGTTATCAGCCGTGAGTATAACGGTTTCAGGAGAGCGTGCGCAGTGGCCGGCGCAAATCCAGGGTATAAGGGTACTCCCGATTCACCTCTTCGGCCGGTGGTTGCATGGGGCCTACGGCACTGCCGTGGGGGTAGAATCGGTCTTCACTGTGCATGAAGGGACGCACCTCGGGCGGCACCGTGATCGGCCCCTGGGTGTGTCCGTGGCTCCAGAAACGGCTGATACGGCGCCCTTCCGCCTCATAGGCGTTGACCGGGAAGGTATCGTAGCTGCGCCCGCCGGCGTGATGCACATGGTAGGTACAACCCCCGATGGATCGGCCGTTGAAGGTGTCGATCAGATCAAACACCAAGGGCGAATGCACACCAATGGTGGGGTGCAGGGCGGAGGGTGGCTGCCAGGCGCGATAGCGAATACCGGCCACGTACTCGCCGTGGGTGCCGGTGAACTTGAGCGGTACCCGGCGGCCGTTGCACATCAGCACATAGCGCCCTTCGCTGAGGCCACTGAGGCGCACCTGCATGCGTTCCACCGAAGAATCCACAAAGCGGGAGGTGCCGCTGCGGGAGACCTCCTCACCCATCACGTGCCAGGGCTCGATGGCGGTTTGCAGCTCAATCTGGATATCCCGGATGTTCACCCGGCCATAATGGGGGAAGCGGAATTCCAAAAACGGCTCCAGCCACTCCAACTGGAATGGGTAGCCTTGCAACTGCATGAATTCACACACATTACGCAGATCCTCCCAGACATAATGGGGCAGCATAAAGCGGTCATGCAACTCGGTGCCCCAGCGCACCAGGCGATGCTCATAGGGCTGCTTCCAGAACATCATCAACAAGGTACGCAGCAACAGCATCTGCACCAGGCTCATGCGGGGGTGGGGCGGCATTTCAAAGGCCCTGAACTCCAGAATCCCCAGGCGGCCGGAGGCAGAATCCGGCGAATAGAGCTTGTCGATACAAAACTCGGAACGGTGGGTGTTACCGGAGATATCCACCAGCAGGTTACGCAGCAGGCGGTCCACCAGCCAGGGCATGGCCACATCCCCCTTGGGCATCTGGCCAAAGGCGATCTCCAGCTCGTACAGACTTTCGTTACGGCCCTCGTCCACCCGCGGCGCCTGGCTGGTGGGGCCGATAAACAGCCCGGAAAACAGGTAGGACAGGCCCGGGTGATGCTGCCAGAACGTAATCAGGCTGCGCAACACATCCGGGCGCCGCAGCAATGGGGAGTCCACCGGGGTGGCCCCGCCCATGGTGACGTGATTGCCGCCGCCGGTGCCGGCATGGCGGCCGTCCACCATAAATTTCTCGGTACCCAGGCGGCAGCGGTGGGCCATCTCGTACAGATCCTGGGTGTTCTGTTGCAGTTCATCCCAGGTATGGACCGGATGCACGTTCACCTCGATAACGCCGGGGTCCGGGGTCACCATGAATTTCTCCAGCCGGTTGTCCTTGGGCGGTTCATAGCCTTCCAGCACCAGCGGCATGTTCAGCTCATGGGCGCTGGATTCAATGGCGGCAATCAACTGGATAAACTGATCGCCGTGGGTGAGCGGCGGCAGGAACACATACAGGCAACCGTCCCGTACTTCGGCACACAGAGCGGTCTGCACAAAGGATTCGGTTTCGTTCACTTCATCGTTCTGGGCGTATTCGATGGGCGCCAGATTGGGGGGGTAATAAGGCAGGGCCGGGGCCGATTCAAACAAGCTGATGGGCTGATGATGCTCGCGTTTGTCCGCCGGCAACCAGTTGATCACTTCCAGCGGCAGGCGCATGCCGATGGCGGAATCCCCGGGCACCAGATGCAGATGGCCACGGCGGAAGCTCCAGGTACAGCTGTGCCAGGCCTGCTGGTGCCAATCCCAGTTCATGGGCAACACAAACCCCACCGGCTGATCCAGGCCACGCTGCAAATGGGCCAGCAGGCGCTTGCGCTCTGCATCCAGCTTCAGGTCATGCTCCAACGGATCGAACTGGTCCGGTAGATTGCCTTCCTGCCAGAGGTAGTAAATGGCGTCTTCGTAGGCCGGCAAGACGAAACGATCCGGCAGCCGCAGGCGTTTGCACAGGGCCACCATAAAACGTTGCGCATCGTCCACGGCAAAACCGTAATCACGATTGGGGTCGGCCAGCAGATTAGGATAATGCCACAGGGAGTGGCTGTCCTTGCGCCAGTAACAGGCATACTGCCAACGGGGCAGCGGTTCCCCCGGATACCACTTACCCTGACCGTAATGCTTGATGCCACCGGCGGCAAAATGATCCTGCATGGCCAAAAACAGATTGTGGGCCAACGCCCGTTTCTGCGGGCTGTCTGCCGTGGTATTCCACTCCGGCGATTCCATATCGTCCACCGACACGAAGGTGGGTTCACCCCCCATGGTGAGACGCACATCATTGGCCATCAGTTCTTCATCCACCTGATAACCCAGCGCCTGAATATTCTGCCACTGGTCTTCGGTGTAGGGTTTGGTCACCCGGGGATCTTCATGAATACGGTCCACCCGGTTTTCAAATTCGAATTCCACCTCGCACTTGCCGGTGGCGCCAGTCACCGGCGCTGCGCTCACCGGGTCCGGCGTGCAGGCCAGGGGGATATGACCCTCGCCGGCAAACAAGCCCGAGGTGGGATCAAGCCCGATCCAACCGGCGCCGGGCACGTAGACTTCGGTCCAGGCGTGGAGGTCGGTGAAATCCGCTTCCGGGCCGGACGGACCATCCAGGGATTTCACGTCGGGCTTGAGCTGCACCAGGTAACCGGAAACAAAGCGCGCCGCCAATCCCAGGTGACGCAGAATCTGCACCAGAAGATACGCCGAATCCCGGCACGAACCGATCTTGCGTTCGAGCGTTTCCTCACAGGTCTGCACCCCGGGCTCCATGCGGATGGAGTATTCAATGTCCTTGAACAGCAGCTGATTCAGCTCCACCAGGAAATCCACGATGTTACGCTCGGAACGATCCACCTTTTCCAGCCATTCCAGCAGGCGTGGACCCTGTTCCTTGACCTCCAGATAGGGCACCAATTCTTTACCCAGCTGTTTTTCATACTCGAACGGATAATCGTGGGCGTACTCTTCCAGAAAAAAGTCGAAAGGGTTGATCACCTTCAGATTGGCGATCACCTCTACATCCACCTGCAGTTCCGTGGCCGGCTCGGGGAACACAACCCTGGCCATAAAATTGCCAAATGGATCCTGTTGCCAGTTGATGAAGTGATTTTCCGGTTTGATTTTGAGCGAATAGCCCTCGATGGGCGTCCGGCTGTGAACCGCCGGGCGCAAACGAAACACATGGGGAAACAGCTTTACATTGCGATCATAGGTGTATTTGGTGTGATGACGAATGGCAACTCGAATGGACATAACAATCCTTGCAACGAAATGGTACGCATGGCGAGGTTAATATCACGAAGCGACCTGCCGATGACAGCAAAACTTCGCCCTCTACTTGGCTGTACTACCGTGGCACAACACTTGGCACGACTACCAAGCGCAAGTTCCGTGCCAGTCAAACAGGCCGACCCGTCTGCAGGAAATCGAGGCTCTATAACGATCGCATGCGCCATTTCGAGTCATGAAAATTTGCGCGTGCTCAGACTTGGCGCTGGCCGGGTGATCCCTGTTGCCACTACTGTAGGTGGACATAAGGATAATAGCCAGCGGGATAAGGTATGTGAGGTCAGTGCGGGCTAGAGACAGGGGCCGCCCTGCTGCCAGCCTTCACCCACCCAGGGGGCAAGATCCTGTGCCAGATACTGCAACAGGCAACCGTACTGATGCTTGGGCGCATCCAGATCAAAGGCCACATGATGTCCGTCACCATCGGGCCGATGGGTGTTCTCGTAGCGCACCACCACCGCGGTGCGATTGCCTTGCCCCGGTACCGCTGCATTTGCCCGCACCGGGTAAGGTAATGCCCGGCTACCGGCAATGGCCATGTGGGGGAACAAGGTACTGTCGTAATCGTCGCCCAGGTCGGGGCCCGCCAGGTCCAGCCCCAGTGCCATCAGCAACGGCCGTTGCGTGGGTTCATAGCCGCCTTCATCATTAATGCCGGAAACCGCCAGGATATGGGGCGCCGGTTTCACAGGGTTTTTCAACACCGAATCCATGTGCACCACCGGGTCCACTCCAGCCAGCGTCCATTCCAGCAGCATCATGAAGGGGTTGGTATCGTCGATGGGGTTAATGGGCAATTGATTAATAACGCCGGTGGAGATGGCCAGTTTTAATTCGTCACGATTGCTCATCAGGCGAATCCAGGTACCTGCCACACCGGTCAACACGGCTCCGGCAAAAGGATCCGGATCAACCGCCATCTGCAAGCTCGCAGTCCAGTTGCCCAGCGATTGCCCCATCACCACATAGTGATCGGCATCGAACCGAAAGCCATTGACCACCGGATTGGGAATCGCTTCCGGACACAATTCCGATGGCAGCTCCAGCTGGTTGAGCACCCGGCGGAAATACACCCGTTCCCATACCATCTGGTGGTAGCTGTTCAACATCGCCACCGGGTTATAGAGGTTATAGGGAAAGGTTCCAAAGCCCAGAATCACCCCCATATGATCAACCCCGAGATGGCCGCCAAAACCCGCACTGGCCCAACCCCGCTCGGCGGCGATCTGGGATGGCCCATTGCCCACCTCTTTGATGGACGGGGTGAGAGTCTCGTCAATGATGTCCACTCCGGTGCCCAGGTATTTTCCCCGCGTGTACACCTGATCGGCATCGCCGCCGGCACCGTGATGGTAAAACAACATGGGAAAGCCGGCCGCCGGCATGGTCTGGTTTTTGGGAATGGTCACCACAAATGACCCATCACGGGTGTACTGTTGCACCGGCTCGCCGGATGCGTTCCACTCAATGTCCCCACTCACCAGAAGATAGGGCGCAATGCCTTTCTGGAAGCCCGGAATTTGCACACTGCCTTCGATAATGCAGTAATCCGGGTATTCGCTCAGCAAACGCAGATCAGTGGGGGCAGCCGCAGGCAGGGTTGAAACGTATTGCGCGCCCTGTCGCAGCGGCTGGGTCGGGTCCCCGGTGGTCCACACCGTAGCCGCCATCACCTGTTGCGCAGCAATGCCCTGTTGTTGCAGATAGGCGCGCAGTTGTGCAAAACGCTCCCTGGCTTGTTGCGGTACCCCGGTATTGGTTAAACCCGGGCTGAGTAACGCTTCCAGCTGCCGATTCTGTTGCCAGGTATAACCCGAACGCAACGGTGCGGCCGCCGTCACAAACGCGGCATAGGTGGTGTTGGGGCGCAACGTGACACCCAAGGTGGGTAAAATCTGCAACAGGTCGGCAGGACGGTAGGGATCCACCCGCGTGGTGAGGCTCACCTGCAGCGGAAAGCGGCGCCCGAATTCCACGGAATCGGCATCCACATCCACCACTTGAATGGGGGCAGACGCCAGTGTGTAATCACGGTCGGCACCGGGCAGCGCCGCCACGTCCACAGGCCCGGTCAGGGGCAGATACACGGGCATTACCGTGGGGTAGCCCGTGGGCCGGATGCGGTTTTGGATGGCATCCAGGTAAAGGGCGGTGAACGGATGCAAACGGCGGGGGAAATCAGACAGGTCTATGCGACCGGTCTGTGCTGAACGCCTGAGATCCGTGGGAAAACCATTGTGGAAGAAACGGCCGTCATTGAATGAGTTCAGCGTGGGGCTGCTGTACGGATTACCTCCGCTCAGATCCATTTTCATTTCCACCGGGCGCACATCCGAGCCGCCACAGGCTGCCAATACCAAGGCCAGCGCCAACAGCGCCGGCCATTTCATCCCTGTTGATCTCATACTACTGCCCCCAGTGTGCGTAACCCGGCATCAGAAACAGCGGCGGTTTATCCCTATAGGCAGGGCCCGCCCTGCTGCCAGCCTTCACCCACTACCGGGGCGCGGCCTTGTGCCAGGTGCTCCATAAAACATCCGTATTGGTGCTTGGTTTCTTCCAGATCGAAGGTCACATGGTGGCCATTTCTATCCGGCAGGACATAATTCTCGTAGCGCACCACTACCGCAGTACGTGGCCCCTGGCCGGGTACCTCCACGTTATTCACCACCGGGTAGGGCAACTGAGTGGCGCCACCGATTTCAAGATGGGGGAACAACGTGGTGTCGTAGGTATCACCCAGATCCGGGCCCGCCAGATCCACTCCCACCGCCAGCATATGTGGTCGCTGGGTGGGCTCGGCGCTACCGCCATCGTTGATGCCGGAGATGGCCAGCACATGAGGTGCTTCTTTCAGGGGGTATCGCAAAATAGTGTCCATATGAGGCACTACATCAGCACCCCCCATCAGCCACTCCATCAACATCAGGAAGGGATGCGCTTCATCCAGTTCCTGGCCGGGCAACAGATTCACCACCCCCGCTGACATGGCCAGGCGGAACTTGGCGCTGTCGGTAAACAGTTTGATCCAGGTGCCGGACATGCCGGTAAACAACACACCTTCAAACGGGTCAGGGTCCGCTGCCAGTTGCAAACTGGAAGTCCAGTTGCCCAGTGACTGCCCCATCAACATCTGCATATCCGGGTTGATGCGGAATGCGGGGGCACCTGCGGTATCCGCAGCCGGACACAGCGCCGGATCCACTTCCAGTTGATTAAGAAAACGGCGGAAATAGGTCCGTTCCCACACCATCTGGTAATAGTTGTTGTGCAGCGCCACCGGATTAAAAACGTTATAGCCGAACATACCAAAGCCCAATACCAGGCCCAGATGATCCAGTGACATATGGCCACCGAAGCCGGAACTGGCCCAACCGCGCTCTGCGGCAATCTGTGAAGGCCCGGCACCGCGCTCCAGCACCTTGTAGGGCACAACGATGTCGATGGCGGTGCGCAGGTACTTGCCCCGCGTGAACACCTGCTCGGCATTACCGCCGGCACCGTGATGGTAGAACAGCATGGGGAAGCCGGCGGCCGGCATGGGCTGGGTTTTGGGAATGGTGACAACAAATTCGGCGTTGCGGGTGTACTGCTGGATGGGATTGCCATTTTCATCCCATTCCACCTGGCCGCCGCTAAGAATGTAAGGCGTAATGCCGCGCTGGAAACCGGGAATCTCAACAAACCCCTGCACCACACAATACTCCGGAAACTCTTCCAGCAGCGTCATCTCAGTGGCCGGTGCGATGGGCAGCGAGGCGGCGTACTCGGCGCCTTTGCGAATTTTGACCGTAGGATCGCCGGTGGTCCACACCGTGGCGCCAATGATACTGGCCGGGGCCATGCCCTGTTGCGCCATGTAATCACGCAGCGGCGCATACACCTCGATGGCTCGGGTCGGCAGGGGCATCTCAGCCTGTGCCGGGTCCAGCAGGCCCGCCAGCTGTCCGTTCTGTTCGATGGTGTTGCCTGCAGGCAGCGGCACCTGATCGGTGACAAACGCCGCGTAGGTGGTATTGGGGCGCAGGTTAACACCCAGGGTGGGCATAATCTGCAGTAAATCCATGGGCCGGTAGGAATCCGCTTTTTCCGTCATGGTCACTTCCAGCGGGAAGCGGCGACCGTATTCAGGTGAACCCGGATCCACATCCACCACCTGAATGGGTGACTCCGCAGTGGCGTAATCCAGGCCCCACTGGGGCAGGCCGGTCACATCAATGGCACCGGTAAAGGGGATATAAATCGGTGATACCGTATGGTAGCCGCCGATATTGATGTACTTGCGGATCCCATTGACATAGGTGTTGGTGAGAATATGGAAGCGGCGCGGAAAGTCATCGATGTCGATGCTGCCATCGGCGTTCAGGCGCAGATCCGTGGGAAAGCCATTGGTGTAGAAGTTTCCTGCTGTGGGTGAATTGGTGGTGGCGCTGTTCACCGACGCATCCGTACCGGCTACATTCATTTTCATGGCAACGTTACTGGAGGTGGTTGATTTACAAGCAGACAAAGTACTTGCAGACAATACTCCCAACGCTACCCAAGTGGCCAATCCCAAGGCGGCCGCAGCATGCTTCTTGAACGACATCTCTATCCCCGAATTCTTGTTTTCGTTTTATCGTTTTCTAAGCTTCCGTGCTTACTTTTTTTCAGATTTCAGACGGACTTAATACAACCAGAATACGCTTACTTTTCGCATACTATAGCGATATTGTGTTGTGCTGGGTTGAATTATTGTAACTGGTTGTCATTGATGGAATTATTAATGGCTGAATGTGGCCAACAAACCGGTAAGGGAATCCCAATGGAAAGCCTTACATCACCAACCCAGGGCAACACAGGAGGTCAACTCATGAATGCGCTGCAGGAAACCGAGATCACCTGCCCCTATTGTGGGGAGTATTTGAGTGTATTGCTGGATCCATCAGAAGCGGACCAGGAGTATATCGAGGATTGCCAGGTCTGTTGTCGGCCCATTGTGTTCCACACCGTGGTGGATAAGGAAGGCGATATTCAGGTGACAGTGCGTACGGAAGATGACGCTTACTAGATTAAATTAAAGCCCGGGCCGGGTACTGCCCCAGTGATGATCAGGCCCCAAAAAGCCTCCCCCGGAAGGGGGAGGCAACGATCAGAACAGGGCTTTCAATAAACGGACTTGCAATAAGAGTTGATCAGCTTCAGGCCGCCGCTTCCGCCTCGGTTTTGTCCTTCACGGTTTTGCGGGCATAGAAACGGTAATCCGACGCCTTCACTCGAAACGTTTCCAACCAGAATCGCCAGGTGGACTTGGGCCAGATGGCAAAGTTGCGGCCACCGGCATCCTGGTACCAGCTTTGACAACCGGTGCCCCACACAGTGGTTTTAATCTGTTCCTGCAGAGCATCATTGAACTCGGTCTGCACGTCGGCTTTTACATCCATATAATCGGCGCCTTTTTTCTGCAGCAGCTTCATGCTTTCCAGAATGTAATGCACCTGCGCTTCAATCATAAAAATAATGGAATTGTGGCCCAGGCCAGAATTGGGCCCCACCAATTGCCACAGGTTGGGGTAACCGGAAGCGGCCGTGCCATAGTAACACTCCACGTTTTCTTTCCAGTCTTCACCCAGGCTGCGGCCACCCAGCCCCACCACCGGAAAGTTCTTCATGTAAATACGGGGATCGGTAATGAAACCGGTACCCAGAATAATGCAGTCTGCCTGGCGCTCTTTACCGTCTGCCGTGATCACACTGTGCTCTTTGATTTCCCGGATGCCATCGGTGACCAACTCCACATTGTCACGATTGAACATGGGGAAATATTTATTGGAAATCAAAATACGTTTGCAGCCCAAGACATAATCCGGGGTCAGTTTTTCCGCCACCACCGGATCTTTCACCTGCAGTTTGATAAACGCTTTGGCCAGCTTGCTCAGACCCTTGGCCAACACCGGATTGAAGATGGGCCAGACGCGGGATTCGTTGGTCCAGTACAGGCGATAGCGGTGTAACAAGCGCGCGCCGGGGACGTTTTTGAAAATGGACTTTTCCAGCCCCAAATACTTCCGTTCATCCCGCGGAATCACCCAGGCCGGAGAGCGCTGCATAACGTAGAGTTGTTTTACCTCGGGGGCAATTTCCGGGCAGTACTGAATGGCACTGCCACCGGTGCCGATGGACACCACGGTTTTGCCTTTGAGGTCGTAATCGTGATCCCACTGGGCTGAATGGAACAGCTTGCCCTTGAAGGTATCCAGCCCCTTGATGTTGGGCACCTGCGGCACATGCAGCGGGCCTGAAGCCAACACGAAATGATTGCATACATAAGTATCACCGTTGGCCGTGCCGACGGTCCAGGTGCCGGTGTCCTCATCAAACACCGCTGAATTGACTTCCACGCCAAAACGGCAGAAGGGACGAATACCGTATTGCTCGGTGGTATCCAGAATGTATTGTTGAATCTCGTTCCAGGGCGCATAGCGCTTGGACCAGTCGTGTTTGGGTGCAAAGGAATAGGAATACATGTGGGATTGCACATCACAGGCACAACCGGGATAGCTGTTATCGCGCCAGGTACCGCCCACATCCTGGCCCTTCTCCAACACAACAAAGTTCTCGTTGCCCGCTTCCTTCAGTTTGATGGCCATGCACAAGCCACCAAAGCCGGCTCCGGCAATGACGACATCCACATGTTTGGTGTTGGGGTTAATGGGGGCCCGACTGGTCATGCTTCACCTCTGCGATCTTGTTTTTGATGTAGTGTGTTTTGTCGATGGAGTCACTATAGACGCCATTCTGACACAGGGAACAGGTTGTAAACCCCTCTTGAATTAATATTTTCGGCCAATGCCTACCAAAAGGGGCCATAACTTGACATGGATCAATGGAATGGTTGTGTATTTATTAGCCTAATAAGATTTTATTCAGCGGTCGAAGCCATTGACGAATTAACCCTTTATTCCCACACTTGATGAATTCGGCCGCGCAGATTCCGTCCACCCCATGAGATACCCCCATGAGCAAACGTGCCATTCTCGGATTTATCTATACATTGCAGGCACTTGAAGCCCATGGTGCCGACCTCTCCATGCTCGAGGAACGGTACGGGCTCAATGTCGATAACCTGTCGCCGGACGGGCACATCGAGCGTGCCCTGGAGTTGCGTGTCTACTGTGATGTGTTGCCCACCATCAGCGATCCCCTGGTGGGCCTGCGCATCGGACAAACCATGAGCCTGGCGGGCTATGGCCCGCTGATCATGCTGCTGATGACCTGCCAAAACGCCTGGGAAGCGTTTAATACCGGGGTACACTATCAGGCCCTCACCTACCTGTTTGGGGAACTGCAGTTTGAAGCCGGCGAGCAAGCATCCATACTGCGCCTGAAACCCTCCACCCTGCCCCCCATCTGTCAGCACTTTCTGATGGATCGTGATATCTCCGGCACCTACCAGTTGATACAGGATCTGCAGACCAATATTGGCGTGAATTTCAAACCCAGTTACGTGCGCCTGCCCTACCCCAAACCCAAGGACGTTCGACCTTATGAGGCCCGGTACCAATGTCCGGTGGAATTCGGCAGCGAATACGCCGATATCGGTATTCCCACCGACTATCTGGCCACCCAGTTTCCCGCCGGCAACAAAATGGCCTACAGCCTGTACCAGAAACAGTGCGACAGCCTGCTGCTTACCCTGGGCAGCAACGCCACCTCCATCGCCCAGGAGGTACGGGATTATCTGCACTTGTTTGTGGAACACTATCCCTCCATTCAGGAAGTGGCCGCGACCTTCGGCATGGCCGAGCGCAGCTTTCGGCGCAAGCTGAGTGAAGACAACCTTTCCTACCGCGGCCTGCTGGATGAAGTGCGCTTTGCCAAAGCCAAACAGCTGCTGCTGCATTCCACCCTGCCCATCGAAGCCATAGCCAATCAACTGGGCTACACCGAAGCGGCGGCCTTCATCCATGCCTTCCAGCGCTGGGCCAACGCAACGCCGGCCAAATACCGTGCGAACCGATAAGTTTGGACTAAGCTTAAAAACAGAACCAACCCATGGAGGGAATCCCGATGATACGCATGTTGTTCATGGCTTTGTTGCTGGTTTCGCCGCTGTCTTATGCTGAACTGACCCAAGAGGACCTGAAAGAGATCCTGGCGCCGAGGATTGAAGGACTCAAGTTCCTCACCAAGAACGGTATGCTGCTGCAGGCCATCCGCGAGCAAAACCGCCAGGAGCAAAGCCTGGATGAGATCAAAAAGATCGATGCCGAATGGAAAGCCGGAACCTCCCCCTTGATCAAGGAACTGCAGGAAAACAAAGCCGGAAGCTTCCTTAAGAACATCATTATTCAGCAGGCGGATGTGTACAGTGAAGCCTTTCTGACGGATGCCCAGGGGGCTAACGTGGCGGCCTATCCGGCCACCAGCGACTACTGGCAGGGCGACGAGGAAAAATTCACCGCATCCTTTAACGGGGGCCAGGGTAAGGTGTTTATCGGCCCCATTGAGATGGATGAAAGCACCCAGACCAACGCCGTCCAGATCTCGGTGCCGATGGAGTACAACGATGAAACCATTGGCGTACTGGTGATTGGTGTGAAAGTGTCGGTGCTGGAAGCGGAGAAACTCCAGGGCCAATAACCTGGCTACCCAGACAAAACAAACACTTATAATCCAATTAAGCGCTGCGGCACAAAACGCACGTGAACTAAGTCTCATTTTTTTGCCTGACAATTTAATTGGGCAATTTCCTGCACTTTGGGAAACTGTCTCCAGACCAAGCAGTTAAATAGAACGCACTCTGGAGCAACCCCATGAAATGGTTATTTGGTAATTCCAACACAGCACGGCACGCTCAATCCAAGCAGCCGGCCACCGTCGATTCCATTCGCAACAAACTGGCCAGTTACCAGGCGAAAGAAGGTAAATCCGTGTTTATCGGCCCCTCCACCGCCCAATGGGGTGACTTCTTCGAATACGAAAAGGTAACCATCGACCCCGATTCCTCAGGCTTTCACCGTATTCCGTTCCACTGCTGAACAGGGCTGGCTGCGGTGTTGCCAACGCTCGTCCGTGGCGCACCAGAATGCGATTCTCCGATTGCCTGCCGGTACAGTGCCCTGCGTAGTGCAGAAGGGCATTTTTTCACGGCATCCCTTCTTTTGTGCCGCATCCTTCTTTAGCATGGAGGGATAACCTGAATGGATGGGATAAGCCTCCAACATGCTCATGGCACGACCGATCATTGTATATTTACTGCTGGCCCTGATAGGCGCCTGTGGCGGCGGTAGCGGTAGCGGCGGTAACGATGACGACCCCAATCAGACTGACAATCCGGCGTCCGGCCTGCAACAGCGCCCGGTCACCGCAGACTTCGCATTGCCGCAAAGCCGCTCCTCCGGCCCCATCAGTATGGTGGATGCGTTTCCCGACCTGCCTGACTTCAGCCAACCGGTGTACCTGACCAATGCCGGTGATGGCAGTAACCGCCTGTTTGTGGTTGAACAGGCCGGCCGGATTCAGGTGTTTTCCAATAGCCCTGACGCCAACGGCTACAGCACCTTTCTCGACCTGCGGGACCGGGTCATCAGTGGTGGCGAAATGGGGCTTTTGGGGCTGGCCTTCGATCCCGATTTTGCCTCCAATGGTTATTTCTACGTTTACTACATTGGCGCCGGACCACGCTCCGTTGTGTCCCGCTTCAGCGTTTCCATCAACGACCCGAACGTCGCTGACCCCGCCACGGAAACACCCCTGCTGAGCATCGACCAGCCTTACGACAATCACAACGGCGGCACCCTGCAATTCGGTCCCGATGGCTACCTGTATTTCGGGTTGGGTGATGGCGGCTCCGGTGGTGACCCTGACGGCAACGGGCAAAATACCCAAACCCTGCTGGGCTCGCTGCTGCGCATCGATCCCGCCGGCACAGGCTACAACGTCCCCGCCGACAATCCGTTCGTCGGCAGTAACACCAGCCTGCCGGAAATCTGGGCCTACGGATTCCGCAACCCTTACCGCTTTTCCTTTGATCGCGACACGGGAGACCTCTGGCTGGCGGACGTCGGCCAGGATCAGATCGAAGAAATCAACGTCGTCACCAAAGGCGGTAACTACGGCTGGAACTGGTATGAGGGCAGCCAGGTGTTTCGCGGTGGGGCCCCCCAGGGCGATTACCGGATGCCGGTTTACGAATATGATCACTCCCTGGGGCAATCCGTCACCGGGGGCTATGTCTACCGTGGCAACTCGGCCCCGGACCTAACCGGGCAGTATATCTATGGCGACTTCATCAGTACGCGGATCTGGTCTCTGAGTGTGGACAGCCAGTTCAATGTCGTGCGCAACGACAGCCTGGGCAACGCCCCGCAAAATCCCGCCGGTTTCGGCGAGGATGAACAGGGCGAGCTGTACATTGCCGGCTACGGGGGCCGCCTCTATCGCTTTGAAAGCGGCAGCGGCGCGGACCCAATTGATGACTTTCCCGAGCGCCTGTCGGACACCGGCTTGTTTAGCGACACCAGCAGTCTGATACCGGCCAGCGGTTTGATCGAATACGCTGTCAATGCCCCCCTGTGGTCTGATTACAGCGTCAAACGCCGCTGGATTGCCATCCCCAACGGACAACGCATCACCTTCGCCGCCAACAGCCCCTGGCAGTTTCCCGTGGGCAGTATCCTGGTGAAGCATTTTGCCATGGAGATGATTGCCGGTGATCCGGATTCTGCCCGGCACCTGGAAACCCGCGTATTGATCAGGCAATGGCAAGGCTGGTTTGGTGTCAGCTATCGCTGGAATCAACAACAAACGGACGCGGACCTGGTGCGCACGGCCAGCACGGAAACCCTCACCGTTGCCGATGCCGATTTCAGCAACGGGCAGCGGCAGCAGGCGTATTTCTACCCCGGCCCCAACGACTGCCTGAGCTGCCATGTCTCTGCAGCCGGAGTCATATTGGGAGTGAAAACAACACAGCTGAATGGCAGCTTCGACTATGCGGCAGGCGGTGACACCCGGCGGGCCAACCAGCTCACCACCTGGAATCACATCGGGCTGTTTTCCTCTGACATCGGTGCCGCCGGTCAGTACCTGAAACTGGCGGCGTTGGACGACAGCAGCGCCAGCCTCAGCCAGCGCAGCCGCTCCTATCTGGACAGCAACTGCGCCTTCTGCCACCAGGCGGGCGGCACGGCGCCGGTGAACATTGATCTGCGCCACGCCCTCAGCCTGACCCAGACTCAAACCCTGAACCAATTGCCCCAGGCCGGTGATCTGGGGATTACCGATGCCCGCATCATCGCCAGTGGCGATGCCCAACGCAGTGTGTTATGGGCGCGCATGAACCGCACGGACAACAACCGCATGCCGCCCATTGCCAGCAGCATGCCGGATCAGGAAGCCTTAACCCTACTGCAGCAATGGATCGATTCCCTGTAGCAACATCCTAGGACTCGATCTCCAGATCGACCGTTTTTGCACTCTGCAACGCCTGCTCCTCAAGCTCATCGGCAAAGTGCTGTATCAGGGCCTGGACAGTGGGATAACGCAACAGTTCGATGGCGGGGATCACCCGCCCGATACGGTCCTGCAGTCGATCCACCAATTCTACCGCCTCCACCGAGTCCACACCCAGTTCAGAGAACGTTACATCCAGATCGATATGATGGGGGTCAATGTCCAGCTTGTCGGCCACCCACTGCTGCAGATCACCGTACAACTGATCGTAAAAGTCCAGATGGTCCGCAGCGCTATCAAAGGCTGGCCCCGCTTGCACGGCTTTGGTTTTACTGGCTGCCTGCCACAGGTGCGCCGGCACCAGTTTGCCTTCCTGGTACAGGCGTTTGGCGTCTGCCCGCTGAATCTTGCCACTGGACGTTTTCGGGATGGAACTCCCGGACAGCAGCACCAGTTCCGCCGGCGTCACGCCGTGACGACTGGAAATTGCTTTTACACCCACCGCCGCCAGGGCGCGGTAATCGGTTTGATCCGCGGCGGCGCGGCTGACTTCCTGCAGCACCACCAGTTCTTCCTTGCCATCGATGGTAACCGCAAAGGCCGCACCACCGCCGGTGCGGAAGGTGGGATTGGCGCTTTGCAAAGTACGCTCGATATCCTGCGGATAGTGGTTACGGCCGGCCAGGATAATGACTTCCTTGATGCGGCCGGTGACATACAGCTCATCATCCAGCAAAAAGCCAAGATCGCCACTGCGCAGGTAATGTCGCCCGCTGTCATCTCCCTCAATGGTGGCATTGAATACGCTAACGGAGAACTGGGGCTTGTTCCAGTACCCACGGGCCACTGACGGGCTGTGTATCCAGATTTCGCCCACTTCGCCAGGCTGACACTCCCGGCATTCACGGGGGTGAACAATTTTGATTTCTGAGCCCCGGGCAACCACGCCGGAACTGACCAGATCGGTGGTGGTTGCCGCCGCGGCTTGCTCCAGTGCTGCTTCGTAATGCCCCTGCTCAAGCCGGTCCAGCTTTGCTTTCAGGGTTTGTGCGCCGCGTCCGGAGGGGGAGCCGGCCACAAACAGGCTGGCTTCCGCCAGGCCGTAACAGGGCAGAAACGCCTTGGCGTCAAAACCACTCACCCGAAAGCGTTCGCTGAAAGCATCCAGGGCAGCCGACTGAATCGGCTCGGCACCATTGAAGGCCACATGCCAGTTGGATAAATCCAGTGTTGCGGCCTGTTCTTCAGAGATTTTACGCACACAGTATTGATAACCGAAGTTGGGCCCGCCGCTGACATGGGCTTTTTGGTCCGACAATGTTTGCAACCACAGTAACGGACGCTTCAGGAACGTCAATGGTGACATCAGCGTCACCTGTGCACCGGCGAATATGGGTGTCAACACGCCACCGATCAATCCCATGTCGTGAAACGGCGGCAACCAGATCACCACCCGCAGATCCTCCAGTTTATCCAGGCGTTCGTTGCCGGCGAAAAAGCCATGCAGAATCTGATTGAAGTTGGCCAGCAGATTGCCGTGGGTGACTTCGACCCCCTTGGGATGGCCGGTGGAACCGGATGTGTATTGCAGAAAGGCAACCTCATCCGCTTGCGCCTGGTAAGGCTGAAAGCCGCTGTCCAGGGGCTGATTCAGCAGTTGATCCAGAGCCAGACAGGGCATGCGGTCACCGTATCCCAGCTGTTGGACCCAGTGTTCGATTACCGGCGCCAGCGCCTGATTGGTAACAATGGCACCGGCATCACAATCCTTGGCCACTTTCTGCAAACGATCCAGATCACGAGCGCCCATAGGGGGGTAAGCCGGTACCGGTACGCAGCCCGCATACAGGCAGCCAAAAAACGCCCGAATATAATCAATGCCCGGGGCAAACAACAACAGCATATTGCGCCCGGACAATCCCTTCTCCTGCAGGGTCATGGCAATGGCGCAGGCCGCCTCATGCAATGACTGGTAACTCGCCGCATCATCCTGCGCACCGTTATCTTTCAGAAAAGTTGCCAGGGGTGCGGCATTGCGCTGGGAGGCCTGTTGCACGGCCATATCGACCAGATTATTGAACTGCGGCAGGTTATACATAGGGACAGCATCCTGTGATGAATTCATTATTATTGGAATATTGGCATCATCCATGATGCGATCTGGTTTTATTAAAACAACCTGAGATGAATTCGGTAAGGTATTAACCGTGTCAATTTGTTTCGGGATGTAGTGCCCGCTGCGGAAGTGCAACCAAATGCATCAGGCAGCGGTCGGCACCAAGGTACCGACCGGCCCGGTTTCAGTACGCTGCAGCCTGTGTTAGCGCCCATTACACTGGGTTGATGTGTTCACTATTGAACACCTCCTGGTGCTTTGGTTCATATTCCCGCCACAACAAGTACGCCAGTGGTACCAACGTACCTAAAGCAAAAGTGGAGACCACCCAGGGCCAGGGGTTCACACCCCGCTTACGCGCATCCACCACCATCCACCAGCAGATCAAGCCACCGGCGATCACCAGATCAATGAGCACTTGCCAGGCACCGGGAGACGCCATACCCGCCGCCCAGATTCCGAAGTAACCCACTTCCCACATCACCCAGGCACTGAACACACTGAAATCAATCAATACCATCCACAAAATCCATCGTTTTACTGTTCTCGCTTTCATCACCCTAATCTCCGTCATTAATCTCTGTATAGGTTGCTGTGTTTGCCAACTCGCGCGGACGACAACCCAACCATCCGACCATCACAGTCTGGCTTGCCATATTTCGCCAAACAATTACCTTAGAGGTAATCGCCACCGGCACAGCAAACAGTGACAATGGAATCATGAGCACAACAACCCTCACTCAAAAGCACGACAATGGATTCGGCCGTTTATTGCGCTCCTGGCGTGAACGCCGTAAACGCTCACAACTGGAATTATCGTTGGAAGCCGATGTATCCCAGCGTCATGTCAGCTTTCTGGAATCCGGCCGCGCCAAACCCAGCCGGGAGATGATTCTGCAACTGGCGGAGGTGTTGGATATTCCGTTGCGGGATCGCAATCTGTTGCTCAACAGCGCAGGCTTTACGGCCGTCTATCCGGCACGGCCGCTGCACAGTGAAGAGATGTCCGCAGTCAGGCAGGCCTTGGATCTTACCCTGCAACATCACAATCCGTATCCGGCGATGGTGGTGGATCGGGCCTGGAACCTGTTGTTGCAAAATACCGCCGCCATGCGCTTCATCAACCTGCTGGGGGATGCCGAAGCCAAGTGGCAGGCCGTGGATCCCAGTGGCCTGCGCAACGTCATGCGCCTGACCTTCTCCGCTGACGGTATGCAACCACTGATTAGCAACTGGCCGGAGGTGGCCGGTTTGCTGCTGTCCCGTCTGCAACGGGAAGTGGCTGCCGATCCGGATCATCAGCAATTGTCTGAACTGTACGACGAACTGTGCCAGCTGCCCAGCATCCCCGAGCGTTGGCGAAGTGATTCCATTCTCACCGCACCGGAGCCTGTGTTACCGCTGGAACTGCAATGGAATGGTGCGACCCTGCGCATCTTCAGCATGATCTCCACCTTTGGTACGGCCCTGGACATCACCGCGGATGAATTGCGCGTGGAAACGTTTTTCCCGGCCGATGACTTTTCCGCGCAGTTTTTTCAAAGCCTGGCCGTTGCCAGCTAGTTGCCCGGCATTCTATGATCATTACCCGTACCCACCAGCAACGGCCGATAAACCATGACCACGCAAATGGACCTGCTTGCCACCCATCACAAGACCACCACCGAGCTGGAGTCGCAGCTCAACCACATACAGGGCTCACCCAGCCTCAGCGGCACCGTGGAGATGGTGGTCTGTCGACCCGACGTCGGCAAACGCCGGGAATTGACTGAGGCCGAACTGTGCCCGCAACGGGGTTTACTGGGGGATAACTGGCTGGCCCGCGGTTATGCCAAAGGCCCCGGTGGCCACGCTCACCCGGAGATGCAACTGAATCTGATGAATGCCCGCGCCATCGCCGCCATCGCCCGGGATCGACAGCACTGGAAACTGGCCGGCGATCAGTTTTTCGTGGACCTGGATTTAAGCCCGGCGAATCTGCCCCCCGGCACCCGCTTGCAGATCGGCACTGCCCTGATCGAAGTGACGGCTGAACCCCATCTGGGTTGTAAGAAGTTTCAGTCCCGATTCGGCAGGGATGCCGTGAAGTTTGTCAACTCCGCGGCAGGCAAAGCGCTGAATCTGCGCGGCATCAATGCCAAGATCATTCAAGCTGGCATGGTTAAGCCCGGTGATAGCATAAAAAAGTGTTAGTGTTCACCCAACCGGGTATAACCGCTGTTCATTACACCTGATGCTTAGTATTCCAAACCGGGAAGCCATTACGTTATAAAACAATTCCGTGGTTATCCGTAAGCGTTTGAAGTTGAACCTGTAACCCATAAATCCCCGTACATTTTCAGAAAAATAAAATCCATGCCAGCAAAATAAATGTAGATTGAAAAATTTGGCGTTGTTCACAAATGCAACCAAAGGCACAACTTGTTTTTGATGAACCCTACCGTTGAACCTACCCTTTACTTTACCCACATCAGCAAGGAAAAAGGAAATGGCAGATATATCAGGATTAGAGGAACTTGAAGGATTCATCGGTGGTTGTCTGGTGGACAGTTCATCCGGTTTGGTAATGGGCAAACAGGGTGCGGATAAATTTGATCTGGACACCGCTGCAGCGGGCAACACGGAAGTGGTGCGAGCCAAGATCAGAACCATGAGAGCACTCGGCATCAAAGGCGGCATTGAGGATATCCTGATCACACTGGATGACCAGTATCATCTTATTCGCCTGTTAAAAACCAACATGGAAGTGTTCTTGTACGTGGTCATCGACAAGAAAAGAGGCAACCTGGGCATGGCCCGATCCATTGCCAAGAAAGTGGAAGAAAGCCTGGATTTATCAAGCCTGGCCAAAAGTGCATAAACGCTAACATCGTGCTCAACCACAGGAATGTTCTGCGCCGGCAGCAAACCCGCTGCCGGCGGCATGATCCTTACCCTGGCCCTCGCAATTGCGCCCATAATTCTATATATTTTCAAGTACCATACCGAAAGCGCATATGTACCGATACAACCCAAGGCCAATAAGGACGCAACATGAAAAAGATACCTGGAATTAAGTTATTCGCAGCCGCCTCTTTGGGGCTTAATCTGTTGGGGCTTAATCTGGCCTATGCCGGGAGCGCGGACGACAAGCGTTTTCTCGACAGCTACAAGAGTTCCTTTATGGATTCCTGTATAGAATTCTCCGGTGGCGAGCAATTCAAAAGCACCTGCAGCTGTGTTTTGGATGACGTAATCAAGAACTTTTCTGTGGCGGATCTCAAAGAGGGCAGCAAAGTATCCAAGTACATCGAAAACGTTGCCATGGATAAGTGTCAGAAATAGCGTTTAAATAATGTTTGCAAGCGCTGTTTCCAAATCCCCGTCCTGAAACCGATAACCGGCTTGTTGTAACAGGTATGGGTACACACGTATGCTGGAAAGCAGAAGCTGGTCGGCCATCTCACCAAACGCCAGCCGGGCCGCAAAAGCAGGCATGGGGAGCAGCGCAGGGCGCTTGAGCGCGCTCCCCAGAGTGCGGGTAAATTCCCGGTTGGTGACTGCCGTGGGCGCCACCAGATTCACCGGGCCACTTAACTCTTCGTGGGCCATCAAAAAACGGATCATGGCCACCACATCCCGCAAACTGACCCAGCTCATATACTGCTGACCACTTCCCACCACGCCACCCACGCCTAACTTGAAGGGCAGCAGCATTTTCTGCAGGGCACCGCCCCGGTCACTGAGCACAATGCCGGTACGGATGAGTACCGTGCGGATGCCCGCGTCCAGCGCCGGTTTCGCGGCTTGCTCCCAGGCGTAAGACACCTCCGCCAGAAAGTCAGAACCGGCCTCGTTCATCTCATCCACCTGCTCGGCACCTGTATCGCCGTAAAAGCCGATGGCGGAGCCGGAAATAAACAACCCGGGTCGATGGGGCAGGCGGGACAGCGTTTTAGCCAGCAACTCCGTGCTAATAACCCGGCTGTCCCTGATCTCCTGTTTGCGTCGCTCATTCCAGCGCCGGTCGGCTATGCCCGCACCGGCCAGGTTAATCACTACATCAACCGGAATCGAGTCATCAAAGTGGATATGGCCGGCTGGGGGCCACCAGTGGAAAGGGGCATCCGATGACGGGCTGCGCGGCATCCCGTACACCTGGTGGCCATCAGCCCGCAACGCGCTGGAGAGGGCGGTGCCGATCAACCCAGAGGCACCGGTAATCACGATATTCATGCTTTCAGCCCCGCATTGGAAATACGCTCAGGGTATCTCCAAGCCAGGCCCACGTACAGGATTCAGAGTGAGGGTCTACTAATTGTCTGCAGTTTTTCTGTCATTTATTGCAGCACATGGGCGGTACTGGCCAACTGGTTACCGCCATCATCTATGAGCTTGAATTTATTCCAGGCCAGGCGCACCACATCACCGTCCACCAACCGTTCACGCTCATTAACGCTTTGTTCATTGATGAAAGTGCCGTTCTTACTGCCTTTGTCCACAATAAAAAACTCCAGCGCGCCATCCAGGTATTTACTGGACACCACTTCGATCACCGCATGATGACCACTCACGGAAATATCATCAATCATGACATCGTTATCCGGATGACGGCCGATGGTCAGCTGCCCTGGCTTCAGATCAAATTTACTGACCACCACATCATCGACCAGTTGCGCTAATATGGCCATATTGTTTACTCCTGCTTGTGGCATCTTGTTTTAGTACGATCACAGAGACGTTGTCCTGTGCATTATGACGAACGCTTTCCCGAACCAACGCCGCCGCGGTTTCCTGCGCTGACAACCCGGAATGCATCCAATGATCGATCACGGCACCAGGCAGCGTGTTATACAATCCGTCCGAGCACAGCAACCAGGATTCATCGGGCTGAAAATGGTGTTTGGCAAACGAAAACTGCACCCGGTTATCCGGCCCTATGGCCCGTGTCAGCATATTGCGGAACGGTGCCCGCTCGGCCTCCTTTTCGGAGATGCTGCCTTTATCCAGTAATTCCTGCACCAGGCTGTGATCCCGGGTCATGGGTTGCAGGCCATCACCACTGGCACAATAGCAACGGGAATCACCGGCATGCATCAGCCAGTATTCTTCATCCATCACCAGCATGGCAATCAAGGTGGTGCCCATTTTCTGGTAATCCGGGTGGTTGGCGCGCTCCTGACGTACCGCATTATTGGCCAACGACCCGGCATCCGACAGGATACGCAGCATATTTTCATTGCTGTACTCGGTGAGAAACTCCAATGATGACAGGACGCATTTGGTGAAATACTCCACCGCCAGTTTACTGGCCAGGGCACCGCCACCGTATCCACCCATGCCGTCCGCCAGCACCGCCAGGTAGCGACCTTCACCGGGCAATGCCTGCCAGTGAATGGCGTCTTCATTGCGCTTGCGCACGCAGCCTATATCCGTGACACCAAAGATATCCATCAACTTGCCTTCCGGTTATCACGGCGACATTCACGATTCAGCAAACTCCGCACCGCATCCGCCATTTCAACCGCACTGTGGTAGCGTTTTGAGGGCTCTTTCTGTAGGGCCTTATTCACCACCCGTACCACACCGGCGGACAGCTCCGGCCTCAACTCACGCACACTGACGTACTTTTTATTCAGTATCTGGTAGGCCAGATTGGCGATGCTGTCGCCGCTGAAAGGCAACACACCGGTAAGCAGCTGATAAAACGTCACCCCCAAACTGTAGATATCGCTGGCCCCGGAAACCCGGGTGCCCTTTAATTGCTCCGGCGACATATAAACGGGGCTGCCCAGCATGTCTCCGGTTTTGGTCTTGGAATCATCGACAATGCGGGCGATGCCAAAATCCGCCACTTTTACCTGTCCGCTATTCTGGTCATACATGATATTGCCGGGTTTGATGTCCCGGTGCACGATGTTCTGCTGATGGGCATAGGCCAAGGCATCCGCCACGGCGATGATGATTTCATACACCTCCTGAATGGGCAGCAAAGCGGTTTCCGAAACACAGCGATCCAGGGATTTGCCTTCCACATAATCCATGGCGATGAAGGCCAGATCGGCTTCTTCGCCCACATCGTACACGGTGACAATATTGGGATGATTGAGGCGCCCTGCCGCTTCCGCCTCGCGAAAGAAGCGCTCTTTGATAACATTAAGTTGGGCCGTGTCAAACTCACGATAGTTGAGGGTCTTAATGGCCACCCGGCGAGCGATTTTAGGATCCAGCCCCAGGTACACCACACCCATGGCACCGCGGCCCAGTTCCCGCTCCACTTCGTAGCGGCCCAGAACCGGTTTGTTCACTTCCTGGGATGGCAATACCAGGCTGTGGGTGGCTGAGAAGTCCGACACCACCTGGGCAGGTTCTGACAACTGTTGCAATGCCTGAGTGCGTTTGCGGGCATCCTTGAATTTGGGTTTGCGGTCCACCACCAACTGGTAAGTGCGGGCGGCTTCCTGGTACTGACGCTTACGCTCCTGCTGCACGGCAATGTCATACAGCAGGGTAAGTACGGCGGCAGTGGAGCGACAGGGGCGTAATGCCGCCAGCGCTTCATCCAGCCGGCCCTGCTGATACCACTGCTGCGCCAGTTGATAACTGATGTTGTGGTGCTCCCATTGCAGTTGCTGCCACTGGCGCTGACGTTGTTTCCAGAACAGCATCAATAAGCTGCCTGCGGTAAACCACAGCATGATCAGCGGCAGGGGCAGGATCTGCTGATAGCTGAGTTGCCAGGCCACCTGCACCACGCTGCCGGTCACCACAAAAAACGCCCCCATCATGATGGCCATGGAGGTACGGAACGCAGGCTGCACCCACAATAAATACACCACCCCCAACAGCGTCAGCGCGGCAATCAGCCAGTGACGCCAGGCGGGTTGCACCAACACCTGCCGGGTCTGCAGGGCCACCACCGTAGACGCCAGCGCGGCTCCCAAACCGGGATCGCTGGCCAGTATCCAGAGACGTTCTGCAGGCGCTTGTGCCAGGGCTTCTGCCTGACGGTAACGGGAAAGTTGCCCGGCATTCAGGGCCGGTATCCAGACCCGGCCCTGACGGCTGATGGGCTGACTGACATGGGCCATCTCAATGCGGTAATCGAGGCCCGCGGTAATGGTGGGTTCTTCATCGATATTGAGGTTGCGGGCCAGCTGACGCAGATACAGCGCCAGTGCCAGATCCGGATGCAGTTGGGATTCCTGCTCCCAGATCAGTTGCCTTGGCCCATCGGCGGGTGCCGTATCCAACGCCCGGTAAGCCGGCCCCTGCAAGCGCGGGTCCACCGGCCAGGTAGCTGCCTGCAGGCTGTTGCGCTGTTGCAACCCATCCCGCAATGACTGCACCACCGTGTTGGGCAGCCAGTTAAGAGCCCCCCAGGGCAGGCGCTCCAGCTCGACTACGGGGTAGGCCTGTTCAGGGAATGCGGATACGCCGGAATCGGTTAATCCCAGTAAAATACTGCCCTCTTGCAAACGCTGCTGCAGTTCGGTGAAGCGTTGGTTCTGCCGCCGCCAGGCCTGCACCGTTTCCGGGGCGGTGGCGGATTTTTCCAGCCAGTCCAGCAACCGTTCGGCCGCCACTTCCTGTTCCCGCAATGGCCGGTCCAGCACCAGCGCCACCAGAGCATCTTCCTGCAGCAATAATGGTAACAGTTCGGACTGACCGGGATCGCGCTGCAACTGCAGCAGATCTTCCTGCTCCAGTTCAATAAGGGCAATGTCGGTGGCAACCGGTGCAGGGGAGGACAGGCGCTGTCCCAACTGGTAATACCAGCGTTCCAGCACCAATGCGGTATCGGGCCTGATGAATCCTGAGAGCAACAGTATCGCGCTGATCAAGAGCAAACCCCGGAGGCTGATCAGGCTCTGTAGCCACTTGTTTAATAACGACATAGTTACACTATAGCCGGTATTCGGCGGATTCATCCCCGGCCATGAAGGTAATTTGTGGATTACACCGCAAATACGCCTTAAGCACGTTAGGGGTTATTTCTTTTCACTGATCCACAGCTTAATGACCCCCACCACTACCGGGGTGCCATCGGTGGTGCAGGCGGTCACGGTTACATCCAGATCGCCGGGTTTCCAATCCTCAGGGTTGATCTCCGCGGTACCGGTAATGTCGGTGTCGGCCTTGGCGGTGTAGTCCACCCGCATGCCCTTGGGAATCCAGCGCAGATGCTTGGGAATCGAGGCTTCCGCGCACACCCCCATGGCCATCTCCAGTAGATTACAGATGGCAATCACGTGCACGGTACCGATGTGGTTCTGCACGGCCTTGCGCTTTTTCATGGTGGCGCGGGCATAATTGGGGCGCAGTTCCTCTATGCTGGCTCCGGCTGTCTTGAAATACGGTGCCTTGCGGGAAACCACTTGGGAAAACAGAAACTTACCCCCGGGGATGGGGGCTACTTTTTGCCACATTTCCAGGACGGAGTTACCTTTGGACATCAATCTGACCTCTCACGCTGACTGCTACAAATCTCGTCTATACTGCTGAAACAAGAATCACAATTTGTTTCGCCTAACCTTCTGACTGCGAACCACCATCATGCACTGGCGCTTTCAGCGAGCATGCTCGCTTCACAGTTTATCCAGGCTGCTGCTGGCAGCCGTTGTGCTGTGCTGCCTCAACCCGGCGGCGGCAGAGCCCGTGGTCATGAATCAGCACCACATGAGCCTGAACCTGTCACAGCAGATGGTGCTGCTGGAGGATCCCGACTCGGCACTGGATCTGGAGGGTGCCAAAGCCGCACTGGCCCAGGGCCGGTTCCAGCCGGTGGCAGACGCCCCCCTGCAGTTGGGTTACAGTGACAGTGCCTACTGGCTGCATTTCCAGGTACACAACGGGCTGCTGGAGCATACCGCAAATAACCGCGAAGATCGTTTTTATCTGACCGTGGATTACCCGCTCCTGGACAACGTGGAGTTTTTCCATATTCGTGACAGCGGTACCCAGACCATGGTCAGTGGCGATATCTACCTGTTTGATCAGCGCTATTTTAGCCTCAACACCTATGTGTTTCCCTTAGCCCTGCAGCCCGGCGAGACCGGCGATATCTACATTCGCGTTTTCTCCAGCAGTTCATTACTGATTCCCATCACCCTACAGACCGAACAGGCTTTTATTGACGCACGCTTTACCCTGGACACGCTGGACGGCATTTATGTGGGCATCACCATTGGCCTGGGTATCTACAATCTGTTTTTATGGCTGGGTATTCGCAACCGGGTTTATGGCCTGTACGTGCTGATGGTGTTCAGTATCATGCTGTTCAACACCAGCATCAACGGGCTTACCTTTCGCTTCTGGCCGGAGAGTCTCTTCTTTCAACAAATCACGGTTTACTTCTTCAGTTTCACCTCAGGTATTCTGGTGATTCTGTTCGGCATGGAGTATCTGAAAACCCGGGACAGCCTGCCGGTTTTCCACCGTCTGTTTCAATTCCTGATTGCAATTTGTCTGGTGTTTCTGGTGCTGCTGTTTTTTATGCCGATTACCCTGTCGGCCAAGCTCACCGCGGGCATTACGGTGTTATCCGCTGTCTTGCTGATCGTGGCTGCGGTAATTCGGTTGATGCAGGGTTATCGCCCCGCCGTCTATTATTCCCTGGGCCAGGGCGCGGTGATTGTCAGTGTGCTGTTTACCGCGCTCACCTCGCAGAAAATTATTCCCCTCTACCATATTGCACCGGTGGTGATGAAATGGTGTTCCGCATTTGAACTGATCCTGTTTTCCATCGGCCTCGCAGACCTGGTGAACAACGAGCGTCGTTTGCGGGAGCAGGCGCAACAGGAGTCTGCCAGAGCGCAAAGCGCGCTGCTGGATGCCCAGATCAAACTGAATCAGGATCTGGATGTACTGGTGACCCAACGCACCCAGGAACTGGAGCAGGCCAATCAACTGCTGCGCGACATCAACACCCACGATGAACTCACCGGGTTACGCAACCGCCGCTATCTGAATGAAGCCCTGGCCAATGAGTACCGGCGGGCGTTTCGGGAGAAAACCTCGCTGGCGGTACTGATGATCGATATCGATTATTTCAAGCAGCTGAATGACACGTATGGCCACCACTTTGGTGATCACTGCCTGGTGCAAGCGGGCCAGCTTCTTACGGCCTGTATTCGGCGTCCGCCGGATATTGCTGTGCGTTACGGCGGCGAAGAGTTTGTCATTGTTCTGCCCAATACCGATCTGCAGGGCGCCTTGGTGGTGGCGGAAAAAATTCGTCAGTCCTTTGATCATACGGAAATCCGCTACGGTGAGCACAGCACGGCAATCACCATCAGCGTGGGCGTGGCCAGCGAAATACCCTCGGCACGGGATGAGCATGAATCGTTACTGCGCAAGGCAGACGATCTGTTGTACCGGGCCAAATCCCGGGGCCGCAATCGGGTGGAAGCGGGCACACGGGAATCCGGGGTCGCCCAGCAAGCACTCTAAACCGGATTGCCCAGGTAGGTTCGCCGGCGATGCCGAGCCACCACACCGTCACGCCAATCCAGCACATCCTCATACCGGGTTACGATCCCGTCACAGGTGTTGGCCCGCTCGTAGGCAGTGGGCGCCGGGCTGCCGGCTCTGGGGACCGGTTTCACCATCGCCATGGCGGCCACGACGGTCATGTCCGCATAACAGAACCCGCGGTCCAGTAAATACGGCTTGCCATCCAGCTGTTCACGCACCCGCAGCATAAAGCCGTCCAGGCGCTGCTGATACTCCGCCAGCGACACCCCCGGTTCACCGTACTTCTTGAGTAACATACCGAAGGTACGGCGCATCACCGGCAACATAGGCCGTCTGCTCCACCGGGGAAACAGATCGGGAAACGCCTCCAGCAGTGCGTCTTTATCCTGCAGGGCCCGGTTCACCATCAGCATGCGCGCTGCATTGAAAATGGATTCGCTCAGTTGATTCATGGCCTGCACCTGGTCCAGGCACAGGGTGGGGATCAAGCCGGCCAACGGCTGATCCTGATTTACCTGCAATGCGATGTCCCAGGAGTCCAGCAGGCACAGGCCACCCTCCCCCAGCAGCACCGGAACCGAGATCGGTCCGCGCCAGCGACGGGTGCGCAAACGCAACCAGGGTGTGCTGATCTGGGGGAGGTATTCTTCAAACTGGTAGGCCACTTCTGCGTAATCCAATGCCCACAAAGCGCGCTGAGTTGCCACCGACAGTGGCATTCCGATTAGGCGGTACGTCATGATTGTATCCCTGTCCTGCGTCCATACTGACCAAATTGCTCGCCCCACTTGACCAAACGGTCATGTCGTTCTCCCCCTGCTCTGGCTACACTGGAACCAATGAGTTCCCAAGCCGACCCCTTCCCTGCGGAGAAAACAGTGACTTACAGTACACGAGACGTCAGCCAGCTGCAAAAATCCATCGCTCCCGCTGTATACGGTGCACTGGACCTGGACATCACCCCGGAGCGCTTTCGCACGCAACTGGGGGAGAACAGCATCATCAAGGATAACCCACGAATTCAAACCCTGCTGGCCGATACGGAAAAGGTTGAGTTTTTCCGCCAGCTGACCCTGATGGGGGATCCGCTGGCGGACGCGTTTGCGGCTGTTATTCCGACGTTGGGATACAAGACGGCGCGGGCCATGCTGGACAAGGCCGCCGCTGAGGGGATCGACAGGGTTGCCGATGCCCCCCCGGAGCTGGTGGCCCTGATGCGTTCGGTGGAAACCGTGCCGGATTGGGTGGACTGGACCCGCATTGAAAGAGCCTCGGAAAACGGCCGCCTGCTGACGGCCCTGGTGGGCGAGGCCATCATACGGGTGGCCTTCATGATGACCTATGTGAACGGTTATCAGGGTTTACCCATGGTAATCACCGGCGCCCTCACCAGTGAATCCGCCGCCAAGCGCATGAAGGAGACCATCAGCACATTCAAACTGGCTACCCTGCCGGGCGCCCTGCGCCGTGGTGGCGAAGCCTATCAATCGGCGGTGAAGGTACGGGTGATGCACGCCATGGTGCGCACCAGCCTGCTGCGACGGCCCAAGATCTGGGATTACAGTGTGTATGGTACCCCCATTCCCCAGGTGGACCAGATGGGCGCCGCCCTGGGGTTTAATTACCTGATGTCGTTGCGGGCCCTGAAAAACGCTGGCCGCTTCAGTGAATATGAGGCCTGTGCCGTGGAGCAGGCCCGCTACCTGGCTTATCTGCTGGGTATGCACGATCAGTTTCTCAGCAATGACCCCAGACAGATTGTGGAAACCTGGAATCTGTGCCAGGCCACTCTGCGCCATCAATACGATGAGCGGGGCCGTGACCTGAATACCGCCACCCTCAATGCCTATCGCCGCAACAGCAAACGGTGGTTTGACCGCACCTTCCACACCCTGGATGTGAAATCCACGCGCTTCATGTACACCAAAATGGTGGGAAGGCGCACCGCCGAGGCCATGGGTGTACACAGCAAACGCTCCGATGCGCTGGCCTTTGCATCCCTGTTTGCGCCCCTGGGCATCGGCTTTGGTGCCCTCAGCCTGCTCAAGAAAGTGCCCGGTGGCCGTGCCCGCATCGATCAACGGGCCACCGAGGAAATATTGCGCCAACTGGCTAACGAAGGCACCGCGGAATACCGCACCAACGAATCCGATTACAAATTCGAATCCGTTTGAGTTGCCGATGAACTGCGTTTTTATTGCCTATACTGGACAAGGCAATACTACCACCAGGGACGCACATGAGCTGGGATCTGATCTGCCTGAAGGCCCACGAACACCGCCAGGAGGGTGACGAAACCTACGCTTGCCTGTACAAAAACTTAAGCCGCATTGAAAAAGAGAATATCAACGCTCTGCAGTATAACGTGCGCGTGGTACCGCTTCCGCTGGTGGCGGGCAATGGTGACAACAAGCAGCTTGTTACCATGGAAGAGGCGCTGTTCAAGGTCATCGTGGATCTGAATGAGAGTAAGGTGATGTTCGACATTGGCGGTGCTGATGCCGCGTTGCCTTCGCTGCTGCGCGGTGGCGGCCTTGGTTGCCTGGCCATCTCGGAATTAATCATCTGGGCGAAAAAGCATTACAGTGAATTTGGCGTGGTGTCCGGCTACATCAGCCCGGCCCTGCTCAATTACCCCAACAGCGAAACCATCTCCGTACACTGCTTGAAAAAACTGGGGTTTACCGTTGCCCGCTCCCACAAAGGCGGCCTGCAGTTTATGGCCGACCGCGTTGGGCAACTGAACAGTCATGTGAACAACAACAAAGTGGAAAGCGCCACCCCCGGGCTCTGGTTCAGCAATCTGATGCAGGACAACCTGAATGTGGCGCGCCAGATGAAGATGCAGAGCGAGGAGATTTCCAACCTCAAGGAACAACTCTATCAAACCGCCAACCAGAAACATTCAGCGGCGCCCTGGATATCGGGCCTGCTCATGGGTGTGGTGGCCGGCTCCGCCCTGGCTTCGGTTTTATTCAGCCTGTAGGGCCGGTCCTGACTGCGGCTGAACATCGGCAAACTGGCTGCGGCCCAGCCAATGATGAATCCGCTGCACATAAGGCGCCGACCCCACCGCACTCAAACGTCCGGACTCCAGGGCCGTGCGCAACGCCAGTTTGCCGTACCAGATCTTGGCCAGGGTCTCCAGGTCGGCGCTCAGGTACACGTCCACTTCATGGCCAATATTCTCGTCACATACCTGCGGCGCCCTGTCCCGCACCAGTATAAACTTACGGATCTTTTCCCCACTGGTGGCAACATTGAACTGCAAGGTGGTATCACCGGACGGTAATTGGTCCAGGTTCAACGCCACGGCAAAATCACGCACAATCACCGACACATTGAGCTGTTCAGCATCCATGTCGTCGAACGCCCACTGCATGCCCCACTTACCCATGGCTTCCACCACCGGCCGCAATGCCAGACCACAGGGCGTGAGCCGGTACTCATAACCCCGCTTTTCCGCAATGCGCGTACGGATGACGATGCCCTGCTGCTCCAGCGTTTTCAGCCGGGTGTTGAGCAGCGTGGGCGACAGCTTGGGTAAATATTTCTGCAGATCTGAAAAGCGGCTGGCGCCGAACAGCATCTCGCGCACGATCTGCAGGGTCCAGCGTTCACACAATATGGACGCGGCCCTGGAAACCGGACACACCTCTTCATAGTCGTACATGGGCTCCCCGTTTGGAATGACTACAGATTTTGTAGTGGTTTACTACATATTCTGCACTATAGCGAGCAAACCTGCCTCCCTAAACTCTCCTTCTGTCAGGTCAGCAAAGGCCTGATCCACAACCAACAAAACGGAGAGAACCACATGAGCATTGAACGCAACGATCTGATTATTGTAATGACCAAAGGCATTTATGATGAAGTGTCATCGGTGGGCCTGACTCTGGCCAACGGCGCGTTAACCGCCGAAATGAACGTCGGTCTGTTCCTCACCAGTTCCGCCATTGATCTGGTGCGCCGCGATGGGGTGAATCACACCCACGTACACCCCATGGAACCCCTGAAAGCACTGCTGCACGATTTCATCGACCGTGGTGGCAAGGTCTGGGCCTGCCCCCCCTGCACCAGCGCCCGCGGCTATGATCAAAGCAGCCTCATCGATGGTGTTGAGATCCAGGGTGCCAGTGTCATCTTTGCACGCATCAAAGCCGGCGCGGCCAGCTTGACTTTTTGATGCATCTAACAGGGGGTGAAGCGGCGGTTGAGTGAAATTAATGCGCCGTTTCATGCCTCTGTCATATTCCCCTGCCTAGTATTGGCGATCGTTTTACGACCAAGTTTGCCGGCCTTTCGCGTCGGCCAATTCAATAGGGGATCTTCCATGAAGCATCGTGTTATCAAAACGGCGCTGGCACTGTCCATCGCCACTGCCTCTGCCGCCACCCTGGCGGACAGCCGCGCTCACAAGCCGTTCTGGCCACAGAAAAAAGACATGTATTTTGAGCGGGTGGCCACCTTCCCGGTGTATGAAAACCTGAACCCGGCGGCCGGTGATGAAGCAGAGGATACCACCGCCGCCGAGATCAGCGCCGCCAGCCAGGATGGCAACGTGGTCTATTACAGCGACAGCCCCAAGCAACGCATCGGCCTGATCGATATCAGCGATGTGTCAAAGCCCACCCCCGCCGGCTTCATCGCCCTGGACGGTGAGCCCACCTCGGTGGCGGTAAACGGGAACTATCTTCTGGTTGCGGTGAACACCTCTTCCAGTTTCACCACCCCCGCCGGCAAGCTGTCGGTGTATTCCCTGGATAACCCCAGCCAACCCCAATGGCAGGCGGATTTCAATATGGGCGGTCAACCCGATGCCATTGCCGTCAGCCCCGATGGGCGTTACGCCGCCATCGCGATCGAGAATGAACGGGATGAAGACCTGAACGACGGCATCCTTCCCCAACTGCCCGCCGGTAATCTGCAGATTCTGACCATGGGCAAAGACCCAAGCCAGTGGCAACAGCGCAGCGTCGACCTGCGCGGCCTGGCGCATACGGCGCCTTCCGATCCGGAGCCGGAATACGTGGCCATCAATCGTTTCAACATTGCCGCGGTTACCCTGCAGGAAAACAATCATATTGTGCTGGTGGATCTGCGCCGCGCCATGGTCATCAACGATTTCAGTGCCGGCACGGTGGATCTTTTTAACGTGGACACCAGCGAAGATGATGTCATCAACCCCGTGGATACACTGCTGGACCGGCGCCGCGAACCCGACGCCATCACCTGGCTCAACAACTGGTGGATGGTGACCGCCAACGAAGGCGATTACGAAGACGAGAACGGCGTGCAAGGGGGCAGCCGCGGTTTCACTGTGTTCAGCCCCTTCGGTAAGGTGCGTTATGAATCCGGCGCCAGTCTGGAGCATGCACTGATCCGCGCCGGTCATTATCCGGAAAGCCGCTCCGAGAACAAAGGCATAGAGCCGGAATCGGTACTGGCTGAACGCTTCAGGCACCAGGAGTTCCTGTTCGTGGGCAGCGAGCGGGCCAATATTGTGGCGGTGTACAAGACCGACGCCTGGCATAAGCCGGAACTGCATCAGTTACTGCCCACCACCATCGGTCCGGAAGGCATTCTGGCCATTCCCTCCCGTAACTTGCTGGTGGTCTCCAGTGAAGAGGATTCTGCCGAAGATGGCTTTCGTTCCACCGTTTCCCTCTATCAATACGGTGCCCGACAGGCGCCGTATCCACAGATTCAGTCCGACCCCAAACAGCTGATCCCCTGGGGTGCCCTGAGCGGCATGGCGGGCGACCGGCAACAGGCCGATACCATGTACGCGGTCCCGGACAGCTACTACGGGGAATCCCGCATTTTCCGGGCTCAGGTCAGCAAGCAGGGGACCGCCGTCATTAAAGACGCCCTGGTCCTGAATAAGAATGGTGCTACGGTGGATTACGACCTGGAAGGCATTGCCCAGCGCACCGATGGCAGTTTCTGGCTGGTCTCCGAGGGGAACAGTGGCAGCCGCCCCAACCTGCTGATCAAAGCCGGCGCCGATGGCTCAATACTGGAGGAAATATCCCTGCCGGCGGCGGTGGTGGCGAAGCAGAAAAGCAACGGCTTTGAAGGGGTTGCGGTGACCGGCAACGGCGCCCGGGAAACGGTATACGTTGCCTTTCAACGGGAATGGACCGATGACCCCGCCGGACAGGTCCGCATCGGCGTCTACCGCCCGGCCAGCGGAGACTGGAGCTTCTTTTACTATCCTTTGGAGAGTACATCAACCGGTTGGATCGGCTTAAGCGAAATCACCGCCATCGACGACACTACCTTTGTTGTGATCGAGCGGGATAACCAACAGGGCCCCGCCGCCCGGGTGAAACGGTTGTACCGGTTTTCCATCGCCGGCATGACGCCGGCGGCAGAGGGTGAAACGTTTCCGGTGTTAAGCAAAACACTGGTGCGGGATCTGCTGCCGGACATGAACGCAACCCATGGCTGGACCGCGGATAAGGTGGAAGGCACCGCCATCACCCGTGATGGTGAAGTCTACGTGGTCACCGATAACGATGGTGTGGATGATGCCTCCGGCGAAACCCGCTTTATGGCACTGGGTAAGCTATTCCGGTAACGGGATGGTTCAGATCTCCACAATGGAAAAGCCTTGTTTGGGAAAATGCACATGAACCAAACCCACCGCTGGATCGCTGCGCGCAATGATCCAGCGGTTGGCGGAGGCCCCCACCAGCTCGCCCACCGACGCATCCTGAGCATAATCCGCCGGGGCAATACTGACCCGGCAACCCAACAGCGCATCCTGCTTTTCTTCGGCGGTAATGGCTCTGGGTTCGCTGTTTCTTGCCAACACCAGGGTTTCATCGGGATTGATTTCGCTGCGCCGGCCCTCGCCGAACGCGTTCATGCGATCCATCCAGGCATTGACCCGGGCATAGGGTTGCAGGGTCTTTTTCTCAGCGGCGTCCCGAATCATCCACAGGCTGTGATACGCCGCAAAATCCGCAATATTGGGCTCGGCCCCAAACAGGAAATCCTGCTGCAGCCGTGACTCCATATCCTTCAGGTGTTGCTTGACGATAGCGGGTGCTTCCCCTGGTTTTACCATGCGTACCGATGCGGTGCGGCCCATCCTGATACGATCTGCAAAGAACTTGAACAAGTCAATAATGCTCAGAGTTTGCAGTACTTTCTTGTTCAATGCCCAGGAGGCGGACGACATCACACAGGCAAAGAAGACTTCCAGCTCAACATGTGCAATAAACCGGTTCACCTCATCGCTGCAGTTCTGCCGCGCCAGTTGCGGCTTACCGGCCCGCACGGCAATTTCACTGGAAATCACCGCGGTATCGCAAAATACATCGGCGCCGCATTGAGCCACCGGAATTTTACGGTAGCCCCCTGTCAATGTTGCCACAATGGGTCGGGGGGGCATTTCCCGAGTGATGGCGGATTGCCAGGGCAAATCAGCATAGCCCAGCATGCTGCGGACTTTCTGAGAAAATGGTGACAGCGCATAATGATGCAAGATCAAATCAGACACAAAAAATATCCCTCTATTGGCCAACAGGTTGTCCCGAATAGCAAGGCACTAACATAACAGATTTGCCTGCTGCGTATCAGTCCGGGAGGATAATTGATAAGGCCCAAAAGCTTGTACCATCGCTCCAAATAATTCAGGCACAATGTTCACATCCTTGATAGACTAAATGTTATAGGTATAGTGCCAGGCGCGCTTACGACAACAGAACGACAGGGGAATCAGGTGAATATTCAGATTCAGCGCAAGGGGCTGCGCTTCTCCATCCGCCTGACCGTGGTGGGTGTGTTCGCTCTGGCCACCACCTTGACCGCAGTGATCGCCATCGGCCTGCAATATTATTTCAGCCGCTCCATCGCCATTGAAACCGCCCTCGGCAAATATCAGAACCACGCGGAAAACACCCGCAGCTACCTCAACGCCATCGATACCAACGCCTTTCATGTTGCCCAACTGCTGGCCAGGTATCCGCAGTTGTTGAGCGATGGCGAAATCAATCCGGATTCCCTGCAGTTGTTCTCCGACATCATGCAAAACAATCGCCTTTTCTACGCCATATACATTGGCTTGGAAAACGGCGATTTCTTTGAGGTGGTCAATCTTAACAGCAGCAATACCGCCCGCCGCCAACTTAAGGCAACTCCGCAAGACCGCTGGATTGTGATCCGGGTATCCGGCAGCGGCGCGGCGCGCCAGCGGGTTTTCGAGTATTACAACGCCGATATGCAATTGCGGGTCGCACACAGTGAATCCAGTGACTACGACCCCAGCGTTCGCCCCTGGTTTACCAACGCCACCACCGACCGGGTATTCAAAACCGATCCCTACCTGTTCCAGCACCTGCAGGCACCGGGACAATCCTATTCCATGCGCCTGCCGCAGCAGAACGCCGTATTGGCAGTGGATATCACACTGTCGTCTCTGGCCAGTTTTTTAAAAGCGCAAAGCCACAACAGCGGTTCGGAAATTTATCTGTTTAAACCCAGCGGCGAGCTGATTTCATCCAACCAAACCCGCTCCGCCATGGACAGCATTCCCTCTGCGCCCCCGGTTGAACTCAGTGATGCGCAATCACAATTCATCCAGTCCGTGGGGAAACTGCGGATTTCCAACGAACTGGACTGGCCACCCATTGACTACGCGGTATCCGCCGAACCCCAGGGCTATTCCGTGGATCTGATGCGTATGATTGCGCAGATGACCGGATTACAGATCGAATTCGTCAACGGGTATTCATGGCAGCAACTGGTTGCCTTGTTTGAACAGGGCGAACTGGATATCCTGCAGCCGGTGTTCGCCAATGATGACAATCGCAGAATGGGCACCCTCAGCGACCCCTTTTTGCGGCTGCCTTATGCCATCGCAACCCGCCCGGGGCAGGCACCCATCACCCGCGTGTCTGAATTGAACGGGAAGGTGGTTGCCCTGCCCAACAGCTGGTCCATCATCCAGATACTTGAGCAACACTATCCTGCCATTCAGGTGCTGCCGGTGGACACCCCCATTGCCGCATTGCGCGCGGTGCTGGACGGCCAGGCGTTTGCCACACTGGACTCGGCACCGGTTCTGCATTACACCGCGGATCACTACTACATTGATCGCTTGCAGTTTCATGAGAATATCAACGCCCGGGCGGATAAGCTTCCCGATCAGATGCATTTTCTCACCAGCACCCGTTACCCCTTGCTGAACGGTATTATCAACAAGGCACTGTCCAGCATTGATGCTTACCATACGACCCAACTGCAGAAAAAATGGTTTACAACCGCGGACGCGGAGGCACCCAGTCAACCCAAAACCACCGTGCCCTATCCGGAATTGATTGCTCCGGTGACCGGCCTGACCAATCATCTGCACGAGGTAAACCTTAACGGCCAACCGCATTTTATTTATAAAGCCGCACTCAATCCCGAAGAGCCTGACAGTGATCTGTTTGCCGTGGTCATCGGTACCGCTGAGTTAATGGCTCCCAGCATCGCCCGGGTCACCTATTCCGTGGCCATCACCACATTGTGCCTGTTGATCCTGCTGCCTTTTATCTGGCTGTTTGCGGCCCCCATTGTCAGGCCCATCAAACGCCTGGCCATTGAAAACAACCGCATCAAGAACCGGCGTTACGATGAGGTGGAATTTCACGACAGTTCCATCATTGAAATCTTCGAGTTATCCCGCTCCATCGTCGACATGGCAGCCACCATCAAACAACACGAAGAAGCCCAGAAAGCGTTGATGGAATCCCTGATTCAATTGATTGCCCAGGCCATCGACGAAAAGTCGCCCTATACCGCCGGCCACTGCGCGCGGGTTCCTGAACTGGCGCTGATGCTGGCCCGGGCTGCGGAAGACTGCAATACGCCACCGTTCGATACCTTCCGTTTTCGCAATGAAGATGAATACCGGGAATTCCGTATCGGCGCCTGGTTGCATGATTGCGGCAAAATCACAACACCGGAACACATCGTGGACAAAGGCACCAAACTGGAAACCATCTACAACCGCATTCACGAAATCCGTACCCGCTTTGAAGTGCTGTGGCGTGATGCCGAGATTCAATACCTGCAAGCCGTGTTGGACCAGCCGCAGCTGGAGCCGCAATGGCAACAGCAACTGGAACACAAACGGCAACAATTACAGGACGATTTTCATTTTATCGCCAGACTGAACCAGGGAAGCGAAGGCATCAGCCCGGACCAGACCCGACGCCTGCAGGAATTGGCCATGATCACCTGGCAACGCCATTTTGACGACCGTATCGGACTGTCGCCGGTGGAAGCATTACGCTATTCGGACCAGGCCCCCACACTGCCGGTGACCGAACCGTTGCTGGCCGACAAGCCACATCATATTATTGAGCATGAAAAACCGAAAACCTACCCGGCTCACCTGCAGATCGACATGGAGATTCCTGAGCACCTTTACAACCTGGGTGAAGTCTATAATCTCTCCATTGCCCGCGGCACGCTGTCTAAAGAAGATCGTTTCAAAATCCAGGAACACATGATCGGCACCATCCGTATGCTGGACGCCCTGCCATTTCCGCCGGAGCTGTCCAACGTACCGCGCTTTGCCTCCACCCACCATGAAACCCTGAAAGGTACCGGCTATCCACGCAAGCTGAATGGGCATCAACTTTCAATCCCGGAACGCATCATGGCGGTAGCCGATATTTACGAAGCCCTGACCGCCGCGGATCGTCCCTATAAAACGCCCAAGACCGTCAGCGAGTCCGTGGCCATTCTGTTCCGCATGGTGGAAAGCGGCGATATTGATCGGGATGTATTTGAACTGTTCCTCAGCAGTGGCGTTTACCAGGAGTACAGTGCGCGCTATTTACAACCGCAACAGCAGGATGACGTGCCCATCAATCAGTACCTGCGCAATAGGGACTGAGGCGCATCAGTGTTGCAGATGGCGGCAACATAGGGTATTAATCCGCTGCTGGAGAGCCAGACAACAAACCGTGTCTGCCCTCCCTGAACGTTTCCTGATGTCATTTATTATTTTGTCTGAGGTTTTTTATATGCATTTCAAAAAAATTGGGGCGACATTGTGTCTGCTTACGCTGAGCTCGATCAATACCGCTTTGGCCGATGGTTATCTTGGCCTTTCCTATGGCACCACCTCACCCGATGAAAGCGGCTTCGAAGACGACAATGGCTTTAAAATTACCGGTGGTGGCAAGCTCAACGATAATTTTGCCGTTGAGGTTTCCTACACTGATCTGGGTGCCTTCGAAATGGACAGGGCTCTGGTTCGCGAAATAGAGTATTTCGTTGGCTATGATCTGGATGGGGTTGATATTGAAATCAGTGGCGTGGAAGTTTCGGGCATGGGCATTGCGCCGGTGAACGAAACCCTTTCCCTGTTTGGCCGTATCGGTATCTTCTTGTGGGATGCAGAGCTGAATGTTGATGTATCAGGGTACGGCTCCGGCAGTGACTCCGATGACGGCAACGATCTTTTCCTCGGTATCGGCGCCATGGTGAACCTGTCTCAAGCCGTGTCACTGAAAGCCGAATTCTCCCGCTACGAAGCCTACGAAGGCGACATCGACTTTATGCATCTCGGCTTTAACGTTTATTTCTGATCACTGTCTTTGTAAACCGCCCTGACCGTGGCCTTGATATCGGTATTGATATCGGCCATCGTCCGGGCAGCAGCGTGGCTGGCCGCAGGTTTCGGCTCAACCCGGGGCGGGGGTGGCGTAATGGTATCCAGAGGTGTTAACAAATAAACGTAGCCCACCATCAACCACATAATGAGGATCGTGCCGATTAACGAAACATAAGCGTTCTGCTTGGGTGGCTTCATAGGTTAATTGCGTAAAAACGTCATGCTGATGATTGTTTTTTACGCTATCAGTGTACGACCTTGCAGTCATCCTACTTTCGTCTATTTACATTATGCGCATCTGATTCAAGTGGCTGATGCGGATCAAGGCACCGGCTCTGAAGCTGAACCGCAGAAGCGTTGCATCAATTCCGCCTTCATGGTTGCGCCGAAATCACTGTGCCAAAGCCACTCATAGTAATCGCGGCCGATCTGGTCCGGTGGGGCGGGTTGTTGCCGCCAATTGGCCCGCATTCGATGATCCCGCAGGTACTTATCCATGGCATCCTGCACCGGATCCAGCTGCCAGCCGTCCGCGGAAAATGCTTCCACATCATCACACAGGGGTTGTGCCGCCACTGGTTGTGCCAACAACATCAGTATTGTCATTGCCGGAAGTGTGCGCATGCTGCCTTCCTCGTACGCTATTGCCGTGCGCTAATCGATTCAGAAGCCTAGATTGTGCGCCCAAAGCGGCAGCCGCTGCAATGGGGTGTTCAAGCCTGCCGGTACAGGCTCCATTCCACTGCCCGGCGGATATAGTAATTCAGCTCCTGATCCGCGGCCTGACGGGATTCAAATGGGCCCTCCTGGGTTTGCTCCCGGGTAAGAAAGTACCAACCGTCTCCGGACCAGAAAATGCGGTCACTTCTGAACCAGGTTTTTTCCTGTTCTCCTGCGCGTACTGCCATGGCACTGCTCCCTGCCGTCGCCTGAATGTTTTTTAACCATAGCAGCGTGAACCAGTTCACATAATAATCAATTTTCATAAGCGGGCGCGCTGATAACCGCCGTTGTTTAGAACCAAACACTTAGCTTTTTTGGCCTGGAAGCTATCTGCATTAGGCAAAAACCGCGCAGTATTCACACCAGAATCAGGATACTATTCCACCACCTTATGCCCCGTGTCGGGCAATACGACATACGAACAACAGACAGGATGAATCGGGATATGAAGCGGCGTCTTAGGGAAATCTTCCGGGGCTGGCACAGGATGGCCGAACCTGCTCCCGTGGATGCCGATCAACTGCCTTTGGAAGAACAACGGCTACAGGACCTTTCGGCGCGCATCCGCTCGGGTATTCTGTTTTATCCCGTGGTGTGGCTATTGATTGGCGGTATCATCGTTATCAAAAGCCCATCCCAGTCCAAACTGGTGATGAGCGCTGCCATCTTTGTGCTGGAAGTGGCGATCACCGCCTTTCGTTTTCATTTGTTACACAAGTGCGCCGGCTACACTCATTTTCATCACACCCGCCAGTTTCGTTATATCGATCTGGGCGTCGCCCTGAGCGCCCTTTGCTGGTCAGCCATTCTTTTATCGTCACTGATGAATACCCCGTTCAGGGAACATTATTCCCTGATCATTACCGCCACCTTGGCACTGAGTTCCGGTGCGTTGATCAACCTGTCCATTCGCAAACAAACCGTGCGCTGGTATCTGATCGCGCTGTATTCGCCTTCCGTGATCGTGCTCAGCCTGGGGTGGGCCGATCAGCCTCCGGGATTGGGCCTGGTATTCCTGTTTTATTGTCTCGCCATGTATCACCTCACCCGGCTGCCACGGCGGGAGTATGAGCGGGCCGCACTCAGTAACCTGCAACTGCAGGAGCAGGCCCGGCGCCTGACGGAGTTGAGCAACAATGATGCGCTCACCGGATTGCGTAACCGGCGTTATTTTGAAACCACCCTCAAACAGGAATGCAGTCGCGGCCAGAGGCTGAATTACCCGCTGGCGCTGCTGATCATCGACATCGATTTTTTTAAGACCATCAATGACGAATATGGTCATATGGTGGGAGATCACTGTCTGCGCCATGTGGCCAAGGTGATCAGTGAGGAGTTTTTACGGGCTCAGGACACAGTGGCAAGGATCGGCGGCGAGGAGTTTGCCGTGATTTTACCCGGCATGAACCAGAGCGACGCCATGGCCCTGGCGGAAACCCTGCGCCGCTCCGTTTACGACAATCCTTTTACCGTGGAAGGAACACAGCGCACCGTCAGTGTCAGTATTGGCTGCAGTGCTTCGGTGCACCCTCATGAGTACAGCCCGGCATCGTTGATGAAACACGCGGACCAGGCCCTCTATCTGTCAAAAAGCAAGGGCCGCAACCAGGTTTCCTTTATCGAAACCAAGCAATGATTCAATCGGTTGCCGGCTGCCATTGACCACCCCGTTGGCGATAGCCCAACCACGCCCGGTTCACCGCACCGGCCACCTTTTCCCCCTGCAAACGGCGATTGTCATAGGCACTGAAGGGCACGGCAAACTGCAACCCCAGCGCGTCACAGACAGCAGCTCCGGCATCCCAGGGGCCCCGTTCATGGCTTAACACCCATTGCCCGCTGCTCTCGTCCCGACAACTGTAAGGCAGCAGACCGGCGCAAGGGGCCACCTGGAAATGACCGTCATCATTGTGCAGCGCACACCGGCCATGGGCATCCGCCGCCGGTTGCCCCTCGGCCCAACTCCAGAGTGCCGCCCGCAGGCGGCCATCACCGGGGCGTAACTTGTCCAGGCCGAGCAGATTGATTTCACAATCCAACAGGTTCGCCACCACCGGCGCAGTAATCCGGCTGCCGGCATTGCCCACCAGACGGGACAGCAGGGTACGGTCTTCCTGCATACGGAGGAAGGTTTGCTGCACCTGTGGTTGCGACAGCGCAGAATCCACACAGGCCGGTGCCGGCTGCAGCATTGACAGACTCAGGGTAGGATACCCGCTGTCATCGTCGGCCCCGGCAAAACCACCGAACAGCACCGACGCCAGCTCCGAGCTGCTGCAGCCATCACTGAGGATCAGGATATTTTTGCCCGCCGCACGCAGCTGCGCTTTACTCAAGCCTGCGGGGATAAGCGGGCAGCCCCCGGTGGCCGCCAGAGGTGTGGCCGGTAAGTAGGTGTAGGGGCCGAGCAGATCCAGCAACCGTTGGGCCAGTTCGGCCCGATCCCGGGCCGCGCTGTGATCTTCGATGTACAGCAGCAGCACCGCATCCTGGTTCTTTGGCTGCTGCAACCAGGTCACGATTTCCTGCAGCCCCTGGGCCAGGGGACGGTCGAAGGGGCTGCAGCCAATGTGCTGGTCGGTGCCGTGACACAGCAGCAGCTGACCGAAAACCGAGTGCACATCCAACTCGAGGGCACGCACGTCCATCTCCAATTGCGCCGTAATGCTGTGAATCTGATTGGGGTCGTAATAACTTTGCGCTGTGGTGTAAGCGGCGGCATTGTAGGAATTATGGGTGGCGATGAAGGTGGCCCGGCGCAGGGGCTGCTCCTGATCCAGCTGACGCTGCAACTGATGGGCCCGGTGCAGCCAACTGGATTGGTAGTGTTCCACTTCCAGATTACAGCCGGTGAGCAGCAGCGCCACGACCACTGGCAGCCAACGCCCCGGGATAGTGAGATGTCGATTCATAACCGATTTTATTCTTGTTATTGATTTTGTACGATCGTACCAGAATATGCCTGTTTGAGGAAAGAATTTTGTCCCTATCCCACACCGCGACTGTTCTTGTCACGGTACAGATCCGCATCCGCCCGCGCCAACAGGTTATCACCGCTGAGATCCTCTTCCACTGTGGTGGCCACGCCCACCGACGTGGTGACCTGGACCCGGTTACCACCGCTGAGCTGAATAGGCTTTGCAACCGTGGGGGCGATTCGGGACAACAAGCTCTGCACTGCATTGTCGCGGGCGTTTTGAATGACGATGGCGAATTCGTCGCCCCCCAGTCGAGCAAAGGTATCGCCTTCCCGCACCAGTTGCTGGATACGCCGGGTCACCTCCACCAGCACTTCATCACCGGCACTGTGGCCATGGGTGTCGTTGACTTCTTTGAAGCCGTTCAAATCCAGGCAGATCAGGGACACCGGCGTGCCTGTCCTGCGGGCACGGGCCAGTTCGGCCTGCAGTGACGCTTCAAAACGGGCCCGATTGGCAATCCCGGTCAGGTGGTCGGTACTGGCCATGCGCTCCAGGTCCAGGGAACGCTTGCGGGCATCCAGCGCCGTGGTCACCAGGAACGACAGATCGCTCAGGGCCAGGCGCTGTTCGGCGGAGAACTGACGGGGCTGAGCGTCGATGACGGCAATGGTGCCCAGGGCCCGGCCGTCACTGTCACGGATGGGCGCGCCGGCGTAAAAACGCACATGGGGCGGCTGTGCCACCAGAGGATTATGGGCAAACCGGTTATCCTGGCTCAGATCCGGCACCACCAGCGGCTGTTCCGGCCGCATAATGGCGTGGGCACAAAATGCCACCTTGCGATCCAGCTCCGGGATATCCAGGCCCAAGCGTGATTTAAACCACAACCGCTCGGAATCCATCATGGCCACCACCGCAATGGGCGCCGCAAAGGTATGTGATGCCAGGCGCGCCAGGGCGTCAAATTCCGGTTCCGGTGGCGTGTCCAGAATCTCATAGGCCCGCACGGACCGAATTCGCTGTGCTTCATCAACGGGAATGGGGCAGGATACTGTTGACATGGACACCCTCCAAGCAGGTCATTAATTGACCAGTATAGTCGGGGCCGGCAATAAAGCCCGTGCCGGTGTGCCCGGCCTTCACTCCGGCGGCAGGTCTGATGTGGGGCCGGCTTCCAGATGGGCCAGCAATTTCCCCAGCAAGGTAATCAACTGCTCCAACTCCGGTGCTGACAGACCGGCCTGGGCCACACCGGCACTCAGGCCGTCCAGGGTTGCCGCCATGGCCTGTTCAATCACAGTCTTACCCTTTCTGTTCAGGTGCACCAGCTTGCTGCGTTTATCCTGCGGATCCACGGACCGCAGCACCAACCCCCGCCTCTCCAACTGGTACAGCACTTTGGTCTGTCCGCCGGATGACAACAACGTGGAGCGCTGCAGGTCCGTTGGGCTCAACACGTAGGGGCGGGCCGACCGACGCAGGGTGGCCAGCACATCAAACTCGGTCATGCTGAGCCCAAAGCGCGCCATGACCGGCTCCGCGCGCTGGGTTTCCACCTGGGAGAGACGGTGCAAATGCAGGATATAGTGATGAATCAGGCTGTCACTTTCAGGCCAGTGTTGCCGGCAAAAACCCATAATGTCCTGCACATGATGGTTCTGTTTCATCCGTGTGTGCCTCGCTCTGATCTGGATCAACACATTTATCTTGCTGGAAAGATAAATGTATCGTAAATTTATCTTTCCAGCAAGATAAATTTCCCGGCGATAACATCCGTACCACGGCAAGAGGATAGGATTATGCAAGCAGTCAATACCCGCACCTGGTCTACCCCGCTCATCATCGGCTGCTCCCTGGTGGTGGCCAGCAGTGGTGTGATGATGTTCTACCACCTGGGTGAAGACCTGGTTAAAACCATGCATGAGTGGATGGGGTTGCTGTTTGTGGGTGCCATTGTTTTGCACCTGCTGAATCACTGGGCTCCCTTCAGCCGCTATTTCAAAAGCAAACAGGCCGTTGCCATTGTGATCCTGGTGTTTGCCGTGGCCGGCACCTGGATGGTGAGCAGCAGTGTGGGGGGCGGCAGCGAGCATCCCGCCAAGCAGCTGATGAAACAAGTGCAACAGGCACCGTTAACCCGCGTTGCCGCTCTGCAGGGCGAAAGCGAACAGGATCTGGTGCAACGCCTGCAGGCCGCCGGTGTGCAGGTTGAAAGTGCGCAGCAAACCCTGACCGAGCTTGCCCGCACGAATCAGAAACACCCTACTGAATTACTGAGTTTGGTATTGGGAAATCCTTGACCGACTTTATTCCAGCACCCGGCGGGATTCCTGATAGGCATCGGACCAATATTCGGAATCAATCCGTGAGGACATGACGCCGCGGGAGCTGGAGGCATGGATAAACTGCCCCTGGCCCACATAGATGCCGACGTGGCGCTGTTTGAACCCGGTCTTGAAGATCAGCAGGTCACCGCTGCGCACCTGATCCAGTGACACCGCTTCACCAATATCCGACAGCTGATCAGTGGAGCGCGGCAGATGCATGCCAAACACATCCCGATAGGTAACGTAAACAAATCCCGAGCAATCAATGCCGCGGCGGCTGAGCCCGCCCATCTGGTGCGGGGTACCGGCCCATACCTCATAGTGGCGCGCCAGCCGTGTTTGGGGGGCGCCCTGATACAGAATCCGTTGCGGCTGCACGCCATAGTGGGCCGGGGGCGCGCTGGAACAGGCTCCCAGCCACAGTACCGCCAACATCAAACTGATTACACTGACGCACGCTTTTGCCATGGATGCACACCGTCCTCACACTCTTTCCCAGTGTAAACCATGATCGCCCATTGCAGACAGCGGCGCCGGCACCCCATCACAGTCTTGACAAATTAGGACAAACGACCTAATCTCTGTTCCCACAATAGGACAAACGTCCTAAGGGCAGACAACCAGGCAGCACCGTATCATGCACACCCGGCAACACATCGTTGAAGCAGCGGATCAACTGTTCTATGAACAGGGCTTCGAGCATACCTCCTTTGCGGACATAGCCGCCGCGGTGGGCATCTCCCGGGGCAATTTTTATTACCATTTCAAAACCAAGGACGACATCCTGGACGCGGTCATTGATCTGCGTCTGGCCAACACCCGGCGCATGCTGGCGCAGTGGGAGCAACAGGGTGATTCAGCCCGGGATCGAATTCGCTGCTTCATTCACATCCTCATTGCCAATCAAGGCAAGATTCTTCTGTATGGCTGCCCGGTGGGCACATTGACCAGCGAGCTGGCCAAACTGGATCACGCCGCCCTGACCAAAGCCGGTGCGGTGTTCACCCTGTTTCGCAACTGGCTGCAGCAACAGTTTCGGGCACTGGGCCGGGAGCAGGATGCCGATCAACTGGCCATGCATGTATTGGCCCGCAGCCAGGGTGTCGCCACCCTGGCCAGCGCCTTTCACGACCAAACTTTTATCCAAAACGAAGTGACGCAGCTTTACCACTGGCTGGATGACCAGCTGCAACCCAACCCAGGCAACAAGGAGGTATAAACCATGTTTATTGTGTTATTGAGATTTTCAGACAACCGGGCCCAGGCCAGTCAGTGGATGGCGGAACACAACGGGTGGCTCAAGCAGGGTTTTATGGACGATGTTTTTCTGCTGGCCGGCAGCCTGCAACCCCAACAGGGTGGCACCATCATCGCCCACAACATCAGCCGCCCTGAACTGGAATCCCGCGTTGCCGATGATCCCTTCGTGGCGGAAAATGTGGTGCGCGCCGAAATCATGGAGATCACGCCGGCACGGGTCGACGCACGCTTATCCTTTCTGATGGCAGGAGCGGAATCATGAGCCGGACCGTCACCGGCCCCGATGGGAAACCACGTTGCAACTGGTGTGCAGCGGCGCCGGAGTTTTTTGCCTATCACGATCAGGAGTGGGGCTATCCGGTGGCAGACGATCAACGTCTGTTTGAAAAGCTGTGCCTGGAAAGTTTTCAGTCCGGACTCAGTTGGCGCACCATTCTCGCCAAGCGGGAAAACTTCCGCAACGCATTTCACCAGTTCGATTTCAATCGCATTGCCCGGTATACGGAACGTGACGTCAATCGACTGTTGCAGGATGAAGGTATTGTGCGCCATCGCGGCAAGATCGAAGCGGTGATCAACAATGCCAAACGGGCACGGGAGATGGTGCAACAGGAGGGCTCCCTGGCTGCTTATCTGTGGCGCTTCGAACCGGCCGCACAACCTCCGGCCCGGGCCCAAACGGCTTCCACCTCAGTGGAATCCATTGCCTTGTCGAAAGCGCTGAAGAAACAGGGCTGGAAATTTGTCGGCCCCACCACGGTGTACGCCTTTATGCAGGCCATGGGCATGATCAATGATCACGTGGGCGATTGCGTCAGCCGCAAAAAAGTGGATCAGGCCCGCAAACGGTTCCAGCGTCCTGCGTAGCCGGGGTCACTGTACGGCGCCGCCATGCATGCTGTGGATCAGCCCTTGATGCAACGCACGGAGTAGCCGTAATCCATTGGGTCAGGGTAACGCTCCACCTGACCCACAAACGCCATGTACCAGGCGAAGTTTTCACGATCGCGGGTACTGGACCAGTACTTGCCATGGGCATTGAGGTAACCGAAGTTATCGTCGCCCTCACCGTAGCGGCCACCACCGAACTGCAGATTGAAACCGCTGCTGCCGTTGGGAGAGAGTGCCTGTTGGGTAACACGGGTGTCCCGCCGCTCCTGCTGTGCATTGTTATAACCACCGAAATGATCTGCCAGAGTGCGCCAATCCGCATCCGACGGCAAACGCCAGCCATTGCCCAACGCCTGACAGGCCTGCCTGGCCGCTTGCCAGGTATAGAGCCGGCCATAGTCGGTGCAGTTGCGGAACTGATTGTCGTAACACCAGGAATCCTGGACCCGGTAATCCAGATTGGTCTGCATCCAGATCTTGTCCAGCAACCTGATGGTGGCATAGCGTTTACCGTTGGGATCGACCACATAACCAGGGGCCGCCCCTGCGGCGTTTTTGGTGCCACCGCCGTCACCCACTGAATTATCGTGTTGCAGCGATGCCTGCAGGGGTGAGGTAAACAGGAAATCACCATTGGCATGACCCCGAAAATTACCCGTCACCGGGGTGCTGTGCAGAGTACTGCCGGCGGTCTGCATGTAAGCGGCAATCTCCGACACAGTGATATAGCCGTCGGTAGTGGTATCCGCTTCACCAGCCAGCCCCTGCAACAACTGGTACGTAAACAGGCTCATGCCATCGCGACTGGCCGCCGATACCTGCTCGTTGGCACCACCGGCGGTGATGTACTGGCGCGCGGCGGCCTGGGTAATGCGCTGAATATAGTTAAGGGCGTTGGGGCTGAAGGAACTGGCCAGGCTCTTCACCGCAAAGGCGCCACCGAAACAGGAATCAAATATAAACAGTTGATGACGGGCATTGCCCAGTTGATCGGCGCTGTCACGCAGCGTGGACATGGAAACCCAGGAGGTGGCAGAGGCGCTGCGACCATCAAACGGCACAATGTAGCCGCGGTCTTTCCCGCCCACCTTGCGGGTCACCCCGTGTCCGGAAAAGTAAAACAGGAAACGATCATCCTTGCCGATGCGCGGTGCCAGATCATCCACCAGATAACCGACGATGGCATCCTGAGTGGCCGCCGGACCCACCAGCTTTTTCACCTGGTAGCCCTGTTGCACCAGATAACGTTCCATGTTGTGGGCATCGTTGGCGGCATTGGGTAACGCCGGCAGCCCCGCCTGCGGATACTCGTTCACCCCCACCACCAACGCATAACTTCTGGCGAACTCCGCCGCCGCGACTCCGGGCCCACACAACAACAACCCCACCAGTATCCAGCCACGCCAATGCATCATGCTGCTTCCTTTATTCAGTGTTTGGATGGTTACAGTGCCTGCAATTTCTGTTGCAACCGTGCTGCCTGTTGCTGCATTCCTCCCGCCTGCAATCGCGCCAGCAATCGGGTCACACTGGTATCGCCGGGCAATTGCTGGTGGCTCTGCAGCAGGGTGTCCACAAAATCCTCGTTGTCCGGTTCAATCTCCACCGCCAGCACCGCATAGGCCAGAGCACGCTCATGCTCCCCTTGCTGCAACGCATCCCAGGCCAGGGCATTGAGCGGGTACGCGGCCATGATCATGGGCAGGTCCGGCATCCGCAACAACTCATGAAATTCGCTGATGGCCCGCTCCCGCTGGCCGTTCACATACCACGCAGCAGCCTGTTGCAGACGGGCTTCCACCTCGTGCACACCCATGGCCTGTTGGCTGCTTTTGACCTGAATGCGGCTGGCGACAATAGCGCTGCCGATCACCCCCGCTTGGTTGGCGCCGTCGGCCGTGGCGGAAACAGGATTCACCACAGGCCCGGTCACCGGGGCCGTCGGGAACTCCTCGATGAATAATTCCGGATTGCCCTGATACACCATCAATCCCACCACCACCACACCAAACAATACAAAAAATGTGCCCGGCGCAGCCCGCTTGAGGGCAAATTCATGCTCACCCAATTTGGCCGTGAGTTCAGTATCACCGCCGCCACCCAGCGGCAGACAAAACAAACGATATCCACAGAAGATCGCCAGCGCGCCAACTGCTATAATGGCAAGCCGGAACAGCAACGCATACACCATAAAGACGGGTAGATGATCCACAACAAGCCCCCAATAGCCAGCAGAACACTCAGAAAACAGATTTGGTCAGAAAACAGATTTGGTTAGGAGCACCACCGTAGCAGAGTACCCGGAAGCAGGCAATTGCCGGCTACAACGTCTGTCACTGCGGTTTCCAAGTTTGCATGCCCGATTAAAAAACATACAATGCGACCCACAAAAAATGCACCTAAATGATTCGATCCGGGGCAGGGTTGCACAGCATCAGTTCTGTTTTAACCAATGCAGACAATGTGTTCGCCTTGCGCTTGCTTACCTTACTGTATTTACTTAAAAAGAACTCATTCACCAGCGTCGTTTCCAGGAGCAACCATGCCACAACGAATTAAAGTCAAGAATCCACTGGTCATACTGCACGGTGACGAGATGGCACAGGTATCGTTTGACCGGGTGCTGGAGCAGTTCGTCACCAGCAAGCTGGATATCCAACTGGTGGAAGTGGATCTGTCGGCGGAAAACCGCCTGCGTACCAACGGCAGTGTGGTGAACGACTCCATTGAAGAACTCAAACGCCATGGTGTGGGCATCAAGAACGCCGGTATGACCGTAAACAAAGCCCAGTTGGAGGAGTTTCTGGCGAACATGCCGGAGTTAAGCGGCACCGCGCTGAAGCCACTGGCCACCAAATCCCCCAACGGCGCCATCCGTAAAGGCATCAGCGGCAACATCACCCGCGAGGACATTCCATTCCGTAACCTGAAACGCCTGACACCGGATTGGATCGATCGTGACATTGTAGTGGACACCATGGATACCGGAGGCAATAAGGAAAGCCACAATGAGATTTCCAAATCCACCGGCATCATCAAGGTACTGTTTGTGGGTGCCAGTGGTGATCCCATCGAGCTGCATCGCCGTAAAATCAAAAAAGGCGACCCCTGGCTACTGGCCTCCAACGACAACGAAAAAGTAAAAGCCTGGGCACATAATTTTTTTCAGCGGGCGATTGCAGAAAAGCGTGATGCCTACCTGGGCCTGAAAGACACGGTGATCTCCGGTTACGACGGGGTTATGCGTGAAACCGTGGAAACCATCTACCATGAACAGTACAAAAGTGAATTTGAAAAACTGGGGCTGAAGTATTTCTACGAATTGATCGATGCCCAGGCCGCCCGCATCGTGTCCAACCCGCCTGCACGCGCCATCTGGGGTGTACCGGAAAACACCACCGGCCGCAAACTCTACAAGCTGGTGAAGGAGCTGAAAAAATACGGCATTCCCGATCGTCGTTTCAGTGTTTCCATCTCCCGCATGAGTGCCGGTGGCGGCGATCAGTACGGCAGTTTCAACATGCCGCTGGAAGAAGACGGCATTATCAAAGTGGTACTGGACGGTGAAGAGAAGTACGCCCGCGATGTGAAAAAAGGCGACCCCATCATCTTCATGGCCAATGATCGGGATGCCATCAAGGACTGGGTGGGCCAGGTGTTCCGCGACGCGGCAAAAAACTCCAAGGAAATCTACTTCGGCCTGAAGCGGGAGTACATGGAATACGATGACGTATTCAGTACGGTGATCAAGGAAGTGCGGCAGGAAATCGTCTCCGACAACCTGCAACCGCCATCGTTTATGATCATGCGCCCCTCCTCCCAGTTGAAGAAAATGATCACCGATCCGCCCCGCAACGGTCTGTACCCTTCCCTTAACCTGGACGGCGATATCTATTCCGATATCTCGGCCGCACTGGGGGGCAGCCTGGCCACCGCCAGTTCCATCATCGAAAGTATGGACGGCACCATGCTCTACGAAGCGCCCCACGGCACGGCTCATGATCTCTACCTGAAGTATCTGGAAACCAATGGTGAAGTGGCACTGTTCAACCCTTCTGCACTGCTGTTTGCGGTGGCTAACGCACTGGAAACCCTGGCCGAACGGGAAGATAACCCGGCCCTGAAGACTTATTCCGATCAACTGAAAGAAGCCTTGATCACCACCGTGGAGCAGGGCTACATCACCGCGGATCTGCAAGGCAAAACCAATAACCCGGAACAGGAAACAGTCGTGGATATGTACGGTTTTCTGGATAACATTGAGAAAAACCTGCTGCAGTTGGGCTAAACCACGCCATTTGTGTGGCATACAACCTGCATCGCTGCTGACATGAACCGATACCCGAACACCTCTTACGTTTGGTACGCCCATGTCAGCAGCACATCCCTCTGCCCCACACCCCATGACCGCCCTGGTGCTCACCGCCGGTGGCGCCCGCGGCGCCTATCAGGCCGGAGTCATGAAGCGCATCAGCGAGATCCCCGCCTTCGTTGACCAGGCCGCACCATTTTCAATCATCACCGGGGCGTCTGCGGGCGCCATCAACGGTGCCGCCATCGCCAGTCAGCACGATAACTTCGGTGTTGCATCCAAGTTGCTGGTGAAACTGTGGGCCAGCCTGGAGGCCAACAACGTCTACCGCAGCGACGCGTTCGCCATGATGAAAAACGCCGCCAGCCTGGCATTGGATTTTGGCCTGGGTGGACTGGTGGGCGCAGGGCGGGTTAAATCCCTGGTGGATTCCTCCCCGCTGTACGCGTTTCTCAACCAGAACCTGAAACTGGACGGCATCCGCCGTGCAGTAAAAGAAGGCGGGCTGTATGCATTGGGAATTACCGCCACCGGCTATCACACCGGCCGGGCCTTCACCTTCGTGGAAGGCAAGCCGGGCCACCCCCTGTGGAGCAAGAGCCGCCGGGTGGCACTGCCGGCGGAGATCACCTTGCCCCATGTACTGGCCTCCGCCGCCATCCCCATTGTGTTCCCGCCGGTAGAGCTGCCGGCCGGCGCCGCGTCCGCATTCTTTGGTGACGGCGCCATGCGCCTGGTAACCCCCCTGAGCCCCGCCATTCGTCTGGGGGCGGACCGGCTGCTGGCGGTGGGTGTGCGTTGCCAGGAATCCGCCAACAGCCTGTTGCGCTCCGAATGGTCACAGGACGCGGATTTCGCCCCCAACCTTAAACGGCCACCGCTGTCCCAGATCTGCGGTACCTTGATGAATGCCATCTTTCTGGATCATCTGGATTCCGACCTCGATCACCTGAAGCGCATGAATTCGTTTGTGGCCGAACACGAAAAGCTCGCATCCCTGGTGGACCTGGTGGCGGAATCGGACTCAGATCATGAGCCCATGCGCATCGTAACCCCGCTGGTGATCTCGCCCTCCGCCGACATCGCCATCATCGCCAAAACCCTGCAACACCGCATGCCCAAAACCATCCGCTACGTAATGGATGGCCTCGGCACCCCGGATGCCCAAAGCGCCGACCTCACCAGTTTTCTGCTGTTCGATTCCGAATTCACCCGGGAACTGATACAACTGGGCTATCGGGATGCAGCACAGCGCATTGATGAGATCGAAGCCTTTCTGCGGGATCCGGATTACGCCACTGCACCAACCCTTACAGAGGTGGCAACCGAGTAGAATACCGGGGCCTGCCGCATCCTCTCCATGGCATAGTACTTGCTCTGCTGGAGTGAAGATGTTATGAAATTTCCATGGCCCCCGAATGCAGTTTATCAGGTGCCCCGATGGGAATTCATATAGACATTGGTTTACAACCGTCATGTCTGAACAAGGGAGTATCGAAACTGCATGCCTCGCCTGATTGTTGGTTATGTGCGGGTGGTCGACGCCATTAATCGCCGCATTGGCCGCCTGATGATGTACAGCATTTTCATTATGGTGGGCATCCTGTTGTGGTCATCCATTTCCAAAACCTTCTTTCTGCCCTCCCTGTGGACGCTGGAAGCCGCCCAGTTCGCCATGGTGGCCTATTACGTTCTGGGCGGCGCCTATTCCATTCAGCTGAATGCCAACGTGCGCATGGACCTGTTCTATGGCCAGTGGTCACCCCGCACCAAAGCCTGGTTCGATGCCTGCACCATTTTCTTTTTGATTTTTTTTCTGGGGGTGTTGCTCTACGGCGGTTTCGAAAGCACGCAGTATTCTTGGGAATACAACCAGCGCAGCCGCACCGCCTGGCGGCCTTACCTGTGGCCTATCAAGGCGGTCATGTGTTTGGGTTTTATCATGATGATCCTGCAGGCGCTGTCGGAATTCTTTAAAGACGTGGCCCGCATTCGCGGTCAGGAGATCTGATGTCCCACAGCATGATTGCCACCACCATGTTTGCCCTGATGATGTTGCTGATGATAACCGGGCAGCGGGTGTTTGCCGCCATCGGTGCCGTGGCGGCGGTAGCGGCCCTGGCCCTATGGGGCACCGGCGGCGCGGACATACCGTTTACCGCTGCAATGAAACTGATGAACTGGTACCCGCTGCTGACCCTGCCCATGTTTATTTTTATGGGTTACATCCTGTCGGAATCCCGAATCGCCGATGACCTCTACAAAATGTTCCATGTCTGGATGGGGCCGGTGCACGGCGGCCTGGCCATCGGCACCATCGGCCTGATGGTGTTGGTGTCGGCCATGAATGGACTGTCGGTGGCGGGCATGGCCATCGGTGCCACCATTGCCCTGCCGGAGCTGCTGCGCCGCGGCTACGATAAAAAAATGGTCACCGGTGTGGTCCAGGCCGGTTCCTCCCTGGGCATTCTGGTACCGCCCTCCGTGGTACTGGTCCTGTACGCCATGATTGCCCGCCAACCGGTGGGGCAACTGTGGCTGGCGGGGGTGGTTCCCGGCCTGATCATGGCCGCTCTGTTTATTATGTACATCGCCGTCCGCTGCCGGCTGCAACCACAACTGGGGCCGGTCTTGGCGAAAGAGGAACGCCAGGTGAGCAGAGCAGAAAAATTACGCCTGCTGCGTGCCGGACTGCTGCCCCTGATCATTTTCGTGGTCATGATGGTGCCCTTTGTTAACGGCTGGACCAGCCTGGTGGAAAGCTCCGCATTGGGCGCCATGGCCGCCATGGTGGCGGCGGTGGTCAAAGGCCGTATGAACAAAACCGTGTTTGAAAACTCCCTGCGCAATACCCTGGGCATCTCCTGTATGTTTATGTGGATCATTCTGGCGGCACTGGGGTTTGGCGCGGTGTTTGATGGCCTGGGCGCCGTAAAAGCCATTGAGAACCTGTTCACCGATCAGTTGGGGCTAAGCCCCTGGATGATTCTGATATTGATGCAATTGTCTTTTCTGCTGATGGGTACCTTTCTGGATGACACCGCCATGCTGGTGATCGTGGCCCCGCTGTATGTACCGCTGGTGCAGGCGCTGGGCTTCGATCTGATCTGGTACGGCGTGCTGTATACCGTTACCACCCAGATAGCCTATATGACGCCCCCATTCGGCTATAACCTGTTTCTGATGCGGGCCATGGCGCCGCCGGAAATCAGTCTGCGTGATATCTACAGTTCCATACTGCCGTTTGTGCTGGTGATGGTACTGGCACTGGCCTTGATCATGATCTTTCCGCAACTGGCGCTCTGGTTGCCGGGCTATGTGTATAACCAATAAAGAATCCTGATAACAGCAGTACCGTTTTCATGTGTTGAACCGAACCATACATTACGTATAAGAGGAAAAACCAATGAAAGACCGCCGTACCTTTATCAAATCCGCCGCGCTTCTGGCCGGCACCGCCGCCACCCTGACCCCACCACGACTGTACGCAGCCAAACCCAAGATCACCTGGCGCATGCAGACCTACGCCGGGCCGGCCCTGGCCGAGCACGTGATCAAACCGGCCATTGAAAGCTTCAACAAAATTGCCGGTGATGAGATGCAGATCGAATTATATTTTGCCGATCAACTGGTACCCACCGGAGAGCTGTTTCGTGCCCTGCAGAAAGGCACCCTGGACGCAGTGCAATCCGATGATGATTCCATGGCATCACCCACCGAAGTCACGGTGTTTGGTGGCTACTTCCCCTTTGCCAGCCGCTACTCACTGGATGTACCGGTGCTGTTCAACCAGTACGGACTGAAAGAAATCTGGGAAGAAGAATACGCCAAAGTGGGGGTTAAACACCTCTCTGCCGGTGCCTGGGACCCGTGTCATTTCGCCACCAAAAAACCCGTCAACAGCTTAAAGGATCTGAAAGGTCTGCGGGTATTTACCTTCCCCACGGCGGGCCGCTTTATGGCGCAATTCGGTGTGGTACCGGTCTCCATTCCCTGGGAGGATGTGGAAGTGGCGGTGCAGACCGGCGAGCTGGATGGCATCGCCTGGTCCGGCATCACTGAAGATTACACCGTGGGCTGGGCCAACGTGACGGATTACTTCCTTACCAATAACATTTCCGGCGCCTGGATCGGCTCGTTCTTTGCCAATATGGACCGCTACAATGAATTGCCGGACAAACTGAAAGAACTGCTGAAAATCACCATGGACAGCTCCCACTATTATCGCCAATGGTGGTACTGGGGTGGCGAGGCCAAGCTGCGGGTGAACGGCACCAAAATGAAACTCACCAGCATTCCCGACAAGGAATGGGATCAGGTGGAAGCGGCGGCCCATTCCTTCTGGGATGAGATTGCCAAGGAATCCCCCACCAAAGCCAAGGTGGTGAAGATCTTCAAACAATACAACGCAGACATGGCCAAAGCCGGCCGGCCCTATCGTTATTCCTGAACCTGAAAGTCACTGCAACCACAGTGGCCCGGCTGCGGCGGGCCACTGTCACACCGTTTTATGGGGTATCCATCATTATTACTGATTGATATTAACATCGGGCCTATCAGCATTTTTTGTCAATCAACAAAAGCGGCCTTTCCAAATTGCGATGCAGTGCCCCAACCCTTCTGGTTTTCTGACCTACACTTAGCTTTCAGGCACTGAAACACAGCCTTGAGATAACTCGACATGGAAGTAAATCACGACCTGCAGCAGGTTCGTAATCAAATATGCAACTGGGTGCTGATCACTGTATCCATCTGCGGCATTCCCGCCCTGATCGGCAGTTTACTGCGTTCTTATACCATTGGTCTGCAATGGGTTATGGGAATTCAGGTTGTGGCGCTCACACTGGTGGTTTCCTTTGTTTTTTTCAACCGCGTCATTCCCTATCCGCTACGGGCTGGGTATGTGGTTTTTTTGTTTACCTTTATCGGCTTAACCGGCATGGCCAAATTCGGCATCGCGGCGGCAGCCATTCCCATGGCCATTGTGTCGCCGGTGCTTGCCACTATTCTGTTCGGCTTCCGTTCGGGGCTGGTCTGTGCCGCAATCACGTTAATCGCCATGAGCGGCATTGCCGTGGGCGTGATCAACGGCAACCTGGCCAACGATTTTGATCTTACTGCTTACGCCGGCCTGGTTCCCACCTGGACCGCTTTTCTGTTAGTGGTCGTAATGTCCATCGCAGCACCGATCACCGCCATCATCATGCTCGAGCGCCACCTGAGCAAGGCGCTGTCGCTGTCACACAGAAGTCAGGAAGAACTGGAACAATTGGTAAAAGAGCGCACCCGGGCCCTGGAACAGGCCAAACAGGAGGCGGAGCATCTTGCACGAACCGACGTATTGACCGGCTTAAACAATCGACGTGCCTTTTATGAGTACGCCACCCTGCTGGATATTCAGGCCCGCCGTCAAAACCAATCCTATGTCATTCTCATGCTGGACGTTGACCACTTCAAGGCCATCAACGACAACCTGGGGCACGATAGCGGTGACCTGGTACTGCGCATGCTGGGCGAAATCCTCATGGACACCTTTCGCTCCAGTGACATTGTTGGCCGCCTGGGTGGAGAAGAATTCGCTGTGATATTACCAAAAACCAGCATGCGGACCGCGTTGCTGTTGGCCAACAAACTGAGAATCAGAATTGATCAAGCAAAGGTGCATGCCCCCAAAGGCATGATTCATGTCACCGTCAGTATCGGCATTGCCCATATGGATCGCGCTACCGTCACCCTGGAGCAGGTTATTGCCAATGCCGACAGCGCGCTGTATCAGGCCAAGCAAAATGGAAGAAACCGCGTAGAGCGCTTTCATTCTGAAGCCATCACTCTTTTTCACAGCGGTTCGCCTCCCTAAGCACCCAATTTTCGGAGTCTCCTGGGGCTGGCGCGGATCACCTGTTTGAAAGTTGCACAATTCCAGCTATACCTAATGGATGAGGTCCACCATGTACTTCCTGGGAGGCTAAGCTGGGTAGCCACCGGTTACACGGCCTGATTCAATGAAAGATATTCCCTTGGGCTCACTGCTGATCGGAAGTGTTTTAGGCTTTTCTGCGACTCTGGCAGAGGCGCGCACTCTCCCTGAAGACCTACTCAACCTCTCCCTGGAAGAGCTAACACAGATTAAAATTTCCGGGCCCTCCCGCACCCTGCAAACCCTCAGTGATGTGCCTGCATCGGTTACGGTATTTCAGCGCCGGGAACTGCGGAGTATGGGTATTGACTTCCTTTATGAGCTGCTCAGCTTTGTACCAGGACTTCAAACCAGCCGTGACAACAATTATGGCGCAGCGTACTTTTATTCCGCTCGCGGCAGCAGCACCGCCCAGGAAACCACCTCGATATTACTCTTGATCGATGGGGTACCACGCCAGGAAGTCCGCAGCACCAGTGCGATCTCCGGCCTGCTGCCCCTGGATCGCATCGAAAGGATAGAAATCATCCGCGGCCCGGGCTCCGCTCTGTATGGTTCCGGTGCCTTCCTTGGCATCATCAACATCATTTCCGTGAAAGGCAATAACCTGATAAAAATCCAGCCCGGCGAGCCGGATCGACAGCAACTGGAAGGCCAACTGAACGTCGGCTCAGGCAACTGGGAGCTGGATGCTTTCCTCTATGACTACCGGGATCAGGGCGAAGCCTTCCAATTGAACGACCGACTTGGCGACGAACTAAAACCAACTACAGACCCGCAACAGGCCAGTAACGCCGTAATTAACCTTCGCTACCGGGACACACAGCTGACCTGGGAGCATTTTCGTTACTCATCACAGCAATTCTACAGTATTGGCGCCATCAGCAATCCGGTAAACGAAAGCGAAAACAGCTACGATCACATCAGCCTCAGGCAGAACCTCGACTTTGGTGCCCTGCAAACCACCCTTCAGGTCAGTTACACTGCCAGCGAAACCACGTTTGTCTCTCAAGGCACAGAATACGGAGAGCTGGCGGCCATCAGCAATCCCAGCAGCAATGCGCCTTTAGTGGCCGACGTGCTGTATGAATCCCACGACCTTCTTCTGCAATGGCTGAATGACTGGCATATCAATACCGACAATACGCTGCAGTTCGGCCTGGAAAAAAAGCATGAAGAAATCACCACCGCCCGCCTGAATTCCAACTACGATACCGTCATGCTGGCCAACATGGAGTTCCCCGTAGACTACAGCGCGAGCCGAGACATCCGCACCAACGTACTGGAAACCGGCGGCCGCAACATTTACGGAGTTTATGCCCAGCTACAACATCGATTCGGCAATAGCACCAGCTTCACCCTGGGCTCGCGCTACGATGATTACACGGATTTTGACGGACAATTCAGCCTGCGCCTGGCCATGATTAAAGAGTTGCAAAATGAGCACTACCTTAAGCTGTTCTACGGCGAGGCCTTTCGCGCACCTGGGTTCAATCAGCTCAATATCAAGGAGTCTGTCACCGTGGCACGCAACCCTGATCTGGAGGCAGAAACCATACGTTCCACGGAACTGGTCTGGCTCAAACAAACCACCGACTATACTGTATCAACCAGTGTTTTCTACAATATCCTTGAAAATCAGATCACAACACGCGCCACCACCGACGGCAAAAGCAGAGCTGTCAACGAAGATACCGAGTACAGCAGTGGCATTGAGCTGGAGGGTTCCGTGCAACTCAGCCCGCAATGGTTAATACGGGCTGGTTATACCCGATTCTTCACGTTACCGGACCGGGCGGATCGTGAATCCGACCAACTGGCATCCATCATTGCCCACTATCAGCGAGCGGATTGGTGGTTCAATTTGGCAGGCTACTACAACAGCGATCGGGATATGGCACGAGAAGAACTGGGCCCCGTCGATGCGTTCACCGTGCTCAATGCGAAACTGGGGTTTCTGCTCAGCAACGACATCACCACCACCTTACAGGTCAAGAATCTACTGGCAGAAGACGCAGCATCAGTACCCCAGAATATCAACATCACTACCCCCATTCCCTATCGCGGCAGAGAGTTGAGCATCGGCTTGGAAATACAACTCTAGCGATTTAGTCGTGACTATAGTGTTTTTGGCTCATCAAACAGATTCATCAGTCCTGTCTTGCGTTTCGGCGATGGTGCCTGCATGGAATTTCGCACATTGGACACTTATACGTTAGAATTCATCCAATATGACCGTTTACAGCAGAACAAGAACCGTGACCTACCCATTTGTACTTACCAGCCTGATTCTAGGCTTGCTTGTGGCAGCCATTTCCTCCGCCCAGGCCAGCGAAACCGACCCGGCAGCCCCTATCAAACTGGGGGCAGTGAAGGCCGCCATCGTCGAACTGGAAAGCGGTAAAACCCTGTATTCCAAGCATTCCGACTGGGTGACCCCCATTGCGTCCATCACCAAGCTGATGACCGCTTTGGTGGTGATGCAAAGCGGACAGGATCTGGATGAATGGATTGAGATACCCAAACCCGACCGGGAGACCCGTAAAAACGCCTATTCCCGCATTCGCATCGGCTCCCAGTTGCAGCGGGGCAACGTGTTACGGCTGGCATTGATGTCCTCTGAGAATCTGGCGGCCTACACTCTGGCGGCCCGCTATCCCGGCGGCGTGGACGCTTTCGTGGGGCAAATGAATAAAACCGCCGCCAGCCTGGGCATGTCCAACACCCATTTCGTGGATGCCAGCGGGCTGTCATCGGGCAATGTTTCCACCGCCGAAGACCTGGTCAAGCTGATTGCGGCGGTGTCCCACTACGACAAGATACGGGAATATTCCACCACCCCCCGCTATACCGCCCATTTTCGCAAGCCCCGCTATGCATTGGGCTACGGCAATACCAACCGGCTGGTACACCGCAACAGCTGGGACATTGAGTTGAGCAAAACCGGTTACATAACAGAAGCCGGGCGCTGCCTGGTGCTGTTGAGCAAACTGGAGGGCCGTGATGTGGCCATGGTGTTTCTGGATGCCTTTGGCAAGCAAACCCCGCTGGGGGACGCCGGCCGGGTAAAACGCTGGATCAGTACCGGTGACAGTGGCCGCATTGCCGGCGCGGCGTTGCGCTACGAGCAGAGCAAATCAAAGGAATACCCCTACCTGAAAGACAACCTGTAAAACCCTACGGCCGGGCTGCGACTCAGACACTGATCACCTGGGGTTGTTGCAGCTCGGCGATCAGGGTTGCCAGCTGCTTGTCGGTCACCTTGAGATCCCCACCGGCGACCTGGGCTCGCACCCCTTGCTCCAGGTGATCCAGCCCGGCGTAGGTTGTACACCGGCCCCGCATAAAATCCCGGGCGAAATCTGCGTCCTTTCCCTGTTCAGAAAAATACTGTTTCACCAACACCAAAGCCGAGCTGTAAGGGAATTTACGTTCACTGCTCCACACCGAATTCAACACTCCGGTGGAAGTACCGTCCACCTGCTCCCGGGTTACCATGGTGACAAAATCGGGCTTTCCCAATGCGCCCTGCTTGTTCTCTTCAAAATTCCAGAAATGAAAGCCCGGCGCGCGGTGTGTAACGCGGCCATCGTAGGCAAAATATTGCGCTTGTGTATGAATCGAATCCGCCACGCTTGGCAGATGTAATTTACAGCGCACCAGATTCACGCCCCGGCGAATGGACACCCGGTAGCGCACCCGCAATGTGCTTTGCAAAATGGTTTCCGCATCCACCGGTGCCCGGTGAAACAGACAATGCAAGCCATAGTATTCCTTGTAGCGCTCTTCTTCTGAATCATTCATGTAGTAACCAAAGCCCGGCAGGAACCTGCCGAGCTGAAACTCATCCACAAAGCGCTGCACCTCATCGGCGTTCAGCTTCAGCTTGGCACCAAACTCATAGATATCCACCCCATCATAAAAATCCCTGATATCGAACTCCTGGATGATGCGCACCATATCCGGGATTAATTGTCGATTGGCATTAATGTGCGCAACGATCGTTTGCAGGGTTTTGCTCTGGCTTTCATTGTGCCCGGAAAAGCTGGCCCAGTTGGTCAGCGTCTGTCCGGTTGGTCCGAACCCCACCCGCACACACCAGGGTTGGCCACCGATGTTCTTCTCAAGTATGCCTGCCATCCATTTATCCACATCATCCTCTGCACCAGCGTACTCGCGGCAGGTCAGCCCGTGCAACTGAATCAGATAAGATTTGAGATCCACCAGCTTGGTATCTTTATGCTGTGCGAACTGCGCCAGCATGCCGAGATAGTTGTTATTCATATTCAGTAACAGCGCCGCTTTGGCGGGAAGGACGCTCAGTTTTCTGACATCAGATGACACCGGCATGTAGGTTCCTTTTTTCTGGGATTTGTCTTATTGGAATTTGCCTGACGCGACTGCCCGATAAAATTAAACCCCATTTGATTATCAAATGACAAACAATTTGAACCCAAGCCCGCCTCAAGCGTACAAAAAGCCGTCACGGGAGCTGGCTCAATCCAGGCTCAAGTGCGATATTTCGAGCAGAGCGCTGGAAAAGAGAGGTGATCATCATGACAAAAAATAAAACGACCGGAGCACTCATCCCAGGCCATGGAATAGCCTATAGCTTGAAGGAAGTTAACGAGCTGGTAAGAACCATTTTTCATGGCATGAACGTTATGGTGGAAAATGTATTGCGCCAGGGCAAGTGGTTACTGCTGGTGGCGTTTATGCTGTTCACTGTCCCCTATGTACTGGAGGAGAACCGGCTGGAGAGAATCACCGCAGCTATTGAAAACCTGGTCAACACGTTTTATGAGAACCAGCGGCTGATGGTTAAGGAAGAAGCAAAGGCGCAGAAAGACATCAAGCAGATTACACGCCATATGGATCTTGAGCGCCTCCTTTCCCTGCAGTACAACAGGATCATTGAACTGCAGACCCAGATGGCGCTGCTGGCCCGGCACGGCATTGAGGAGAAACCTGCGGCGGAAACAAACCTGCAACCCGCCACCTCGGTGGAGCCGGATTATTGCGCCGACCCCGGCCGGCGCCACTATGCCTTTACCGACGGCTGCGACTACGGCATGTAACGCACCCGGGGCCGCCCCGGTACGCACTTCAGATCAGTGGAACAAACCGGGCCGGGGGCTGGCCACGGGGTGCGGGTCCAGCAAATCACGGTACATGCGATAGGTGATGGAAGAGGCAATGATGATGTTGGCCTGGGTCTGAAAATCGGTGATCAGATCCAGTGATTTTCTGAACTCCCACAGATCGGCTTTTTGTTGGCTGCTGCCGCGCAAATAATGGGTCGCCCGCCCGCCTAATTGCAAATGCTGATCCAGCACTCTGGCAATGCCCGGACCGGCGTAAATCACGGTTTCTTCCAGCATGTACAGGATCCCCAACAGCGCGGCGGAGTACACCTTCTCCACCCGATCCATGTATTGAATCAACTCCCGGGCTTGTGCGGGCAGGCTGTCACAGCGCACCCCCAACAGGCTTTCCAGCTCGTCGATATCCTGCTGCAACTGCGCCGATTTTTGGCGCCGACTGGTGACGTATTTGTCCACGTCAAATGACTTGTGCTCATGACTGAGAATATCACTGACATGGAAGGTGCCCCCCTGGGCATGGAACAGGGATTCCAGATGCTGGCGCAGCTTCAGGTGGGCAAACAACAGCTCTGCGTACTGTTCTTTACTGACCCCCCCAAGCCAGAAGGCGTGATAGGAATGGGTACGCAGAATCTCTTTACGGCAATCTCGCGATACGTTGCGCAGGCCAACGGATATTCTGGGGGGCCGAGACGTCCGCTGTGCCTTCGCCTGGTCAAAATCAATCACTTCTGCGGTCATGCCACCACCTCGAAATACGGAATCAGTCCTCTGAGATAGTACTATCAAACGCCAGATCAAAAAACAAACAGTAAAAGGTGTCTAATTTGTTTCCGGGCTAGCCGATTTAGGCACGCACCAGGCCGCCCTTCTTATGATTGACTCTACTCACCACAGGGGGCCAGTTGAATGGTTACTCCCACCGGCGGCACCTGCAATGGCAAAAACCGGTGGTCTGCGCAGTGCAGTAACCGGATTTGCCCGGATTCAAGCGGCAGGTCAAAGACAAAGCGCGCCGTTGCCGGGCGGCCGTCTTCCAGCAGCGACAGAATCGCCACTGTCATGCCGTCGAATTCAAAAGTTTGCCCCACCGTAAAGGCCTCCTCCCGGCTGCGCATAAAGTAGGCTGCCGGTTCCAGCAGGAATCCCCCCTCAGGGCTCAACAGGAAAGAGTTCTCCCCGTCACGCTGCAAGCTCATCAGCCGGTCACCACTGGCCAACGGGTAAAATGCCCGTGGGTTCGGCAGCCCCTGATAGGCACGGGCCAGGGGATAGAAGATGGCATAAAACACGGAATTGGGATTAATCAGCACCACCGCACGTTCAGTATCCGCCGCAGTGACGGGCAGCTGCCGGGCCGGTTGCGCCACGTTGTCCCGGTCATGCTGGCGATACAGCACACTGACCGTGGGCAGGGTCGCCAGGCTCAGTAAGGTGAAGATCAGCACCGGCCACAACAGAATACCGGCCATAGGCCGCTGGCCACGCTGACCCATCGACGTGCCGACCCACTGCAAAATCAGACCCGCCACCAATGGCGTCATGCCCAAACTGACGAACGCCAACGTGCGCGGGCCACCGGGCCCGGCGGCAATCGGCAGCATGCACAGGGCACTGCCCAGCAACAAAAAACGCTGCGCCGGCCGTTGCAGGGAATCCCACAGCAGGTACAAAAACCCTCCACAACAGGCCAACGCCACCCACCAACCCGGTTGGCCCAGTTTGGCCGACCCCAGCAGGCCGGCGGGCACATGCAGGATGCTGTTGAAGACAATGGTCGGTACCGCCTCCAGCAACGCCACCCCATACTGACCCGGCGCCCGCACCGGATCGCTGTAGTATTCCGACGCCGCCACCCCATGGTTCCAATAGACATAGACACTGGCCCACAGCATCATCACCAAACCATAAGGGGCCAGGCGCAACACCCGGCGCAGTAGCGTTCCGCGATCCAGGGTAAAGGTCCAGGCAAACAGCCAGGCTCCGGCGCTCAACCCGTATTCCGATGCCAATAATGCCAATGCAAAGGCCAGCAAAGCACCCACCCGATACCCTGTCGCGAAGCCGGCGGGCTGCCTGCTTTTAACATGCAACAGCAACGCCGCCACACCCAGCGCCGTGGCCATCAGGGTATTACGGCTGGCCAGCCAGGCAATGGTCTGACCGTGGTTGGCGGAAACCGCAAACAGCACAAACGCCAACATACCCACCCGCGTATCGCCACTGAGGCTGACAAGAAAGCGGTAGGCCGCCCAAAAAAACAACAGCACCCAGATCAGTTGATGCAGGTGCATTAACAACGGTTGCTGGGGCCAAAGGGAGAAATCCAGCCAATGACTGAGTTCCGCCAGCGGCCGCCACATTTGAAAATGGAACTGAGAACTGGTCCACCAGGGCATCAGCCCCTGTTCAACCAGATAACGGTTGGTGTCCGCTTGACCATCGGACACCGAGAACATGCCAAACAGAGAAGCATCATGAATATCCGGCAGCAGCGACGGCGCCAATACCCGAATCGCCAGGTAATAATCATCGGCCATCAAACCGGTCCACAACGTCGACAACGCCAGACCGGCCAGTACCATAAAAAATACGCGATTTTCGACGCTCTGTATTACCCGCCGGATACAGACGGCTTTCCTGGTCAACACTTGGTTCCTTGAAACTGACTACATTACTACGGGTTGCAGGGTAACCGCCCCGGTTTCAAAGGAAGCATACACGGCATCCATTTCACGGTGCCAGTAAAAATGCCCCGAAAGCCTGATGGCTGGCAAAAACTGCAGGCCCCTCAGCGGCCGGCTTGGTCTCAGAACCGGCCACCCAATAGGTGGTACCATCGGTATCCATCTTCAGGGGATAGAATCCATGTTCATTCACCTGATAAACCCCGCCTTCGAAATCCACCATGTAGCGCAGGCGCCCGATCACGTTTTCCCGCAGCAATTGCCCATCACCATCCCACTGGGAAAGCAATAGATTGTCCACCATCCTGGCCACCCCGACAGGAATCACACCGGGGGTATAAACCAGCACGCTCTGCTTGTTCTGTAATGCGCTGATCACCCCGTTGTTTACTTCAATTTGCAGACTCGCCAGTTGGCCGGAGTCGGCACCAAAGCGATCCAGGCTGATTTCCCGTTGCCATTGAGATACGCCGCTATAGGAGATCAGTTGCAGGTCTGCCACGTTTTTGCCGAAAAAAACATCCGAGCGCTTGCGCTGGGTCAACACCAGATAACCGGCCTCACCATAGGGTAATAACCGCAGCGCGCTGCCATTGCCATCCGGCTCTGTCACCGGCAGATCAAGGCTCGCCTGTAATTGGCCGCTGGTAGAAAACTGCAACAGGCTGAAGGACTTTGCGCCGCTCTGCGCTGTCTCCCGCAGGCCAACCACCACCTGCGCCTGGGCACTGATCATGGCCGCCAAAGATCGGCTTTCCAGCGCCGGTAAGGCCTCCGTATTGCCCCACAGACTGGCACCCGCTGCATCGTAAGCGGCCAACTCCAACGCCTGCTCCGAAAGCACCGCCGTCACCAGGGTGCCATCATCCTGCAAGGTGGCCCGCAGGTCAGGATAGCCGGCGCTATTGAACGTCAGCGTCTGTGGCACCTGCCATACCACACTGCCGTCGGCGGTTGCGCACAGCAAAACGGTGTCCTGATCATTGCGCCCTACCCAACACGTCCGCTCACTTGAGTGTGCCACCAGGGTCAGTTGCTGATAGCCAAAATCGCGCCAGGTATATTCACTGAGCAGTGCCCCACTGGAGTCCAGGTGATAAAAACTGCCGTTGAATCCAATCAACAACAATTCGTCATTGGCTAACGCCAACAATCGCTTGCTGGTGTTGATGGCCATCTCCGGGCCAGCGCCGGGGGCTGGCAAATCCGGATCGGCATAGGTGGTGGAAAGCAACGTCTGCCCCTGTGGATCGACGCTCCAGATCCCGATACGGCGCTGGCGCTGCTCATCGTAACTGCGGTAGGCGTAAACGGCATTACCACCGGGCAGATAGCTAAGGCCCAGGGAGGTGGAGGTAAACACATAAGGGTTGTCTTCACCGGTGAGCAACCACTGGGGAGACTGCAATGGTACGTTGTTAAGGTCAGCGTTATTGTCACAGCCGCTCAACAGCAGCACGAGGGGAATCAAACCTGCCAGTAACTTCATGGTGCATCCTCCTTGATACAGCAATATTTTTTGTTATGGGATGAAGTGTTGGCTGAGTATACGAGCCGGGGCTGAACCGAACTAGGATTTTCCGGCCAGGCAGCGCGCTGAACTGATTAAAGCGAATGCATCAGTTCCACATTCTCAGCGGTTGGTCCATAGCTGCCATAGGTATTCTGAAAGCCGTTTTGATCGATAAATGGCAACAATGTTTTCCAATTGAAATCAGGTCTCTGGTCAAGGCAAGTCAGCAAGAAATTCTTGTGCAAGGGCATATCCGGATGATAAACAGAATCGCTACACATCGCGTATTGCAATAGCTCCACATCCAATTCTGTGCAACGCAGGCTGCCTTGAAAAGGATTGGTCCTATTCGCTTCGTTGTGGTTATTAATCAGGATAACCGGTGTTGATTTGCTCATGGGGCCGTTGCCGTGTCGAGTTTGATAACAACGGCTCAGGTAATAGATGTCTACCGGGTCCGTCAGGGTCAGTTCCAATCGTGACAGCAGCAGAAAAGCATTGGCCGTTGTAGTATTACTGGGTGTCACATTGGGAAACAGACCATGTGTCTGATCCAACATAATTCCCTGGCTGCCCTCAAAAACAAGCGCTTGGAATTTCTCCGCACATTCCCGCAAGTGAGAAACTGTCATCAACATAAAAGCGGCTCTGCAGACATCAATGAACTGGGCATCATCGATACCCTCCAGCTCCGACTCAAACGCCTGCAGCATAGCGGCATCAGAAGTGAGCAGATCCCTATAATAATCAGAAATGGCGCGCAGCTTATGCGCCATAATCCAGTGAAACGCTAGATCCTTGGTATGCAGACACACCCCGGCTGCCTCTCGCATTAAGGTTGCACCAAAGCCCACACCACAGGAGCCATGTTGTTTTACTCGCTCCGTGACCCGGTTGTACGCTACGTCGTAGGGTGTGGTGACTGCCACCAGAGGATGGACAAATACTCGCGGAGCAAGGTGTTGAAGGTGAGCTGCCTCCGCCAGCATTGCAGGCGGAAACAGAGTGCAAAACTCACTATAATAGGTTGGAGCGCCACGTAACGTACCGGCACCAAAGTTACTGAACGTGTGACACCGCTCACCGACCTGTACGGTGTGCCCAACCTGATGCCCACCTGAGAAACGAACCACCAGGGAATCCACCCGGTCGCGCGACACCAGATAGTCAACACAGAGACCTTTACCGGAATCACCAAACCCCAGATCTACGACAATATTTACCTTCATGGGCTACAGCATATCCTCCACTTCAATCCTGTCTTCCCATCGAGTATCAGAAGTTGGTTGATGGCGATCAATGACGATATTGGCGATACGACTGGCCAACTGTTTGTAATCATCCACCTGAATAAATTGCTGGCCCAGAAGATCACGCCAATTACCTTGCCGCTCCGCAGTTGCAGCGTAGGCAGTATGCAAGATGTGCATATGATGTACGTGGTAACGCTGTTGCGCTTCATGAAGAATTTCCTGAGCACTGACCGTGACTGAGCCCGTGGCTGGAGTCAGGCGCGAGATAATCTCAGCCGGAATCGTTTCCAAACAAGGCTCATCGCCAATGGTAAACAGGAACCCTTTCTGCTGTCGCTTTTCCCAACAATCGATCACTGTATGTCGGGCAGCAAACAGCCAGGCCAAATGATAGCTTTCACCACCATTACCACCTCCACCTTGTTCAAGGTAGACTTTTGTCAGCCAACGATCCAAAAGCTCAGCTGATGATTCGAACTGGCCCACCTGCAATGGCGCATTATCATAAATATGGTCCCCGATACCCAGGAATAGAACCTGCGGGTGGGCAATGCCCGCCTCCATCAATGAGCCCATCAGATCCGGCAAGGTATTCTTCACCAGATCCTCCGGAACAAAGCCCATGCTGCCGGTAACATCCAGCGCTACAATAATTGACAGTGATTCCGGATGTTCAGCCGAATCCCGTGACTCACGCATGCTGATTGAACGGGGATCCATTTCCGGATCGATTTCCCGAGCCTGAAAGATTTCCTGACGGGATTTTGTTGCATAGCCCTGACGGGCACGCAAGGCTGTATACGCTTCGTTGGAATAGGTTCCTGATCCCATGATTGTTTTCCTTAACAGAGGTTTACAGATTAGTTGGACTGGGTAAACAGATAGTCATAACGCTTCTGGGCGATTTCTCGTTTTATTTCCAGATTGCGTATTTTGACCCCCAGTTCAATTTCTTTGGTTACGAAGTCTTTGGCATCAAAATCAGAGGCCAATACCAGACTGGTGGCGTCCGTTGGACTCAAATCCAGCATGTTTTCCTGCTCACGGCGCAAACGCTTGATGGAAATCGCTATGTCCTCGATTTCCCGCTTGAACATCACCTCGGCGTCTTCGGCAATGGCAACTGCGCGATCCGCACGAATTTTTGCATTGTTACGTTTCAACGACTCCAGAAAGGCGCCTTCTTCCATATTCTGTCTCCAGAGGAATGAATTCACCATATAGACAGGGAAAGATAAAAAAAGCGTTAAAAACAACGAATGGAAAATCAGGTTATCCCATACACCACAACCCGATTGCGGCCAGCCTCCTTGGCCTGGTACAAGGCTGCGTCGGCGTTTTTCAGCGCCTGTTCGCCGTTGTAATCACCACCGGTTTGCGTGTAGACCCCAACACTGATACTGACCGAAAACATGGCCTCGTCACTGCTGATGACGCTGCCGTGAATGGATTGCCGAATGCGCTCAGCCACCACCGTGGCCCCTTTACTGCCGGTTTCCGGCAACAACAGGCAAAACTCCTCACCACCAAAACGCGCCGCCACGTCCGGTGGCTGACGTACGCCGCCGATCAAATGGCTGGCAATGGTCCTGAGGCATTCATCCCCACCCGCATGACCATATTGATCATTCACCGATTTAAAATGATCCACATCGATCATCAGCACCGAAATGACGTGGTTGTAGCGGGCACAGCGGTTGAATTCTTCTTCTATTTTAAGCTCCAGATAACGGCGGTTTTTCAGGCCGGTAAGCTGGTCGGTCTGGCTTAATTGCTCCAGTTGCAGATTCAACGCCTCCAGATCCTGCGTGCGGGCCTGCACCCGTTCTTCCAGATCCTCTTTCATTTTCTCAGTGGTCTGCAGCAGCGCCTGCTGGGCGGCAAAGCGCAACAGCTTTTCCCGGTTGATTCGATCAGCCAGCGCAAACGACAACAGCACCACCTCCAGTATGGAGCCGATCTGCGCCGCGTTGTTGGTAAGAAAATTAGCCGGCAGCAAGTTGGTTTTATTCAGCGTAATTACGATTACACCCAGCAGGAACACCGACCAGGCCAACAGATACCAGCGGGCACTGCGATCCCCCAGGTAAACCTGATACACTCCAATGGCAAACGCCATGCTGGCCAGCACTATGGTAACCCCAACCACCACTTGCACCAGAATATGGTAAGGCCCCCACCAACTCACGGCCGCAATGGCAGCACACAAACCCATGATGCCACTCATCAGTTTATTCATGCGCGGCATCAAGGTTTTCAAGCGCAGGAATTCTTTACTGAACTGGCCGGCAAAAATACACGCGAGACAGATCATGAACAGCAAGGCCACGTTATTCCATTGAATGGCATTGGGCCACAAATAGCGGTAAGCCTGTCCACTCAACGTCGTGAACATCAGCGCCATGAACAACACACTGCCCACATACCAGAAATACGTGCTGTCGCGCAACGAGATAAACAGGAGCCCGTTGTACAGCACAATGATCAGCATACCGCCCCAGTAGAGCCCCTGCACCGTCTCCAGCCGCATCTGATGTTCGAAGTAGGCTTTCTGCTTCCACATCACCATGGGCACCTGCATGGCGCCTTCGCTGTGCACCTCAAGATAAAGTGTCAGGTTCTGTTCTGGTTGCCATTCAACCGGAAATACAAAATTGGGGCTATCCAGCGGCCGCTCCCGATACAGTCGCCGATCCCCCATGTGAAATTCCGCAAGCAGATTGCCGCCATCCATCACATAAACGTTAACGTAATCCAGAGGTGCGTAACTGATCTCGATGTAGCGTTGCTGGGTCTTGGAAGTTGGGTTATCCAGCTCCAGCTTCAACCACCAACGGGAATTGGAATAGCCCTTGTTCAACACCCGCTCGCCATTGGCTTGCCACGGCAATGTCTGCTGCAGAACCTGTTCCAGCGTGAGGGACGCTGAGGTGTCCTCATAGTATTGAATAGCCTGCTGCAGAGGCTGCCTGGGGGCATCCCTTACCAGGGCGCTGCCAAGGGCGTTTGAGGTACCGATCAGGTACAGCAGGGCAAGAGACAGAAACCAACGACTCAACCGATCATCCTTTTAAGCATCGACACAGTTTTCCTTATATTCCGGTGCACTGATTCAGTATAGATGCTATTTGGGGCCTGTAATTTCAGACCCCGCGGGGAAAACGGTATTGCCTTACAATTCAACTGGGTGGTAAGCCGGCACAGAGAGCACTCACCTGAGCCTTATTCTGCCTCCAGTACCCGCACGTTAATCACATGCTCTACCTGGCGCAGCTGATCGATGATGGTGTCATTGGGGAGTGCTTCAACGTCGAGGATGTTATAGGCCACGTTGCCCCGGCTTTTGTTCATCATATCCACAACATTCACGTTGTTTTCCGTGAAGATGGATAATACGTTACCCAGCACACCGGAGACATTATCGTTGCTGAAGGTAATGCGGCTGCAACCTTCCGCCCGCGGCATATTCACCGCCGGGAAGTTAACAGAATTCTTGATATTGCCGTTCTGCAGAAATTCCATCAGTTGATCAGCAGCCATCACAGCGCAGTTTTCTTCCGCCTCGGCGGTACTGGCGCCGATGTGCGGCATGGCAATCACGTCGTCCCGCTCCAGCAATTGCGGCTCGGGGAAATCGCAAATGTACATACCCAAGCCATTCTCGGATTCAAGGCTTTCCACCACCGCAGCGGAATCCACTATGGCGTCACGGGCAAAGTTCAACAGGCGCGCGCCGGGCTTGATGGCCTGCAACGCGTCATGACTGATCAGGCCACGGGTAGCTTCCAGCGCGGGAACATGCAGGGTCACGTAATCGGCACGGGAAAGCAGAGAGTGCAGATTCTCCATGCGTTCAACCCGATTCGGCAAACGCCAGGCTGCCTCCACCGACAGAGCCGGATCATAACCCACCACTTTCATGCCCAGGGCCAACGCCATCTCCGCCACCATGGAACCAATGGCACCTAACCCCACCACGCCCAGTGTGCTGCCGTACAATTCTTTTCCGGCAAAGCGTTTCTTTTCCGCTTCCAGTAGCTTGCTCATTTCGGCAGCGTCTTTCAGGTGTGTCAGGCTTTGCACGTATTCAATGCCCTTCAGCACACCACGGGAACCCAACAGCAGGCCGGCCAGTACCAGCTCTTTCACGGCATTGGCATTGGCGCCGGGGGTGTTGAACACCACGATGCCGCGCTGAGTGTACTCTTCCAGTGGAATATTATTCACGCCGGCACCGGCGCGAGCCACACTCAGCACTGTTTCCGGTAACGCTTCATTATGCAGTTTGTGACTGCGCAACAGGATGCCATCCGGATGGCTGATGTCGCTGCCTACCTCATAGTCCGCCCGTGGAAAGCGCTCCAGCCCTTTAACCGAAATCTGATTGAAAGTTTTGACTTTAAACACGATTCATTCCCTTTGATCTACTATTTATTATTTATGCAGTGACCTGCTGATATGCCCACTCCAGCCAGGGCACCAATGCTTCCAGATCCGTGGTTTCCACCGTCGCGCCACCCCAGATACGAATGCCATCGGGTGCATCCCGATAGGCACCGATATCGTAGGCCACACCTTCGGCTTCCAGCAACTTGGTGAATTGCTTGGTTTGCCCGGCATCCATTTGCATGGTGAGGCAGATGCTGGTGTTGGATCGCACCTCAGGCTGTTGCGCCAGAAAATCGATCCAGTCATGTTGCGCCACAAAGTTTTCCAACACCGCCAGATTGGCCTGGGAACGCTCAATGGCCCCGGCCACGCCACCAATATTGCGCACCCAGTCCAGCGCATCCAGATAATCGGCAACACACAACATGGAGGGGGTATTGATGGTTTCGCCGCGGAAAATACCTTCGATCAGTTTACCGCCTTTGGTCATGCGGAAGATTTTTGGTAACGGCCACGGAGGAGTGTAACTTTCCAGACGCGCCACGGCCCGTGGCCCCAGGATCAGCATTCCGTGAGCGCCTTCACCGCCCAGCACTTTCTGCCAGGAGTAGGTCACCACATCCAGTTTTTCCCAGGGCAGTTCCATAGCGAATACCGCGGAGGTGGCATCACAAATGGTCAACCCCTGCCGATCTTCCGCAATCCAATCGCCATCGGGAACCTTCACGCCGGAGGTCGTGCCGTTCCAGGTGAACACCACATCGTGGTCAAAATTCACATCGGCCAGGGGCGGCAGCTCACCGTATTCGGCTTGCAACGAGCGCACATCATCCAGCTTCAATTGCTTCACGATATCTGTATGCCAGCCGGAACCAAAGGATTCCCAATGCAGCACATCCACCGGGCGCGGCCCCAGTAAAGACCACAGGGCCATCTCGACCGCGCCGGTATCGGAGGCGGGCACCACACCAACGCGGTAACCGGCGGGCAGGCCCAGCAGTTCAGCGGTTTCTTCACAGCAGCGTTGCAGAGCGGCTTTACCCAGAGTTGAACGGTGGGAGCGGCCCAGGGTGGACACATCCAGGGCGGATACAGCATAGCCGGGGCGCTTGGCGCAGGGGCCGGAAGAGAAATTCGGATTCTGGGGTTTATGTTGCGGTTGCATGAAGGTCCTCGAGGCTGATGACAATGGAAACCCACCGCATTATGCCAGCTCTGCCAGCGAGGCACTAATGGTTAAGAGGCTTGCGATTCAAATTCAGCGCACTGCAGTGCAGGCAGACCATAATGTGCCCGGGCCCGGTTACAATCCGGGTTACCGGCAATGGTTACGCTGTGGCAGGCAAATTCCCGGCAGGGGGATGGGCGGTTTTGATAAATACTGCAACGGACCTGGGTACCAATCTCCCCCAGCAGGGCCACACAGCGTCCATGGCCACCTTCGGTGCCCTGCATGCAGCTGTAAACACTGTTCACTTTGGTTGTCAGATGGTCGGGCACCAAGCCTCCGACGCTGCGCGCCTCTCCCCAATAAAATGACACACGGAAAAAACCGCAGCAGGCGCCGCAACCAAGGCAGGGGGAAACAGGGTCAACCGGCTCCTGAGACATACGCTGATCCAGTATGGAAGGGAGCGAAATTTTATAGCCGGCTGTTGTTGGGGAACATGAAAATAAATTCGTGCTGACGTTAAATATCATTAAGTATCGGGCTTCACGGCCACCACAAAATACACCAACCGGTTTCCCTCCGGTACCCAGCGATACGCAATCCTGAATCCCACCTGCTGCAGACTGGATTCCAGCGCTTTGCGGCTGAACACGCATACCCTGGGCAATTTAAAAAAGCGGGTAAACGGCGCAATAAGCCGATAGACATTAAGCCCCTGCTGCAAACAGGCGGTACTGCTGACAAACACCCCCCCTGGTTTAAGCAAGGTGTACACCTGGGCGATGGCCTGGTCTTTATCTTCCAGTAAATGCAGTACATTCAACCCCAATACCGCATCATATTGCCCTGCTTGAGCGGCAAACTCTTTCAGCTCAGCCACCTGAAAATGCAGCTGGGGAAGCCCTGCCTCCGACAATTTCCGCTTGGCCACCTCAATCATCCCCGGGGCGTTATCGATGGCGGTATAGTCGCGCACCAGTGGTGCATGAATCAGGGCCGTGGAGCCGGTACCGCAACCAAACTCCAGCACCCGCATATCCGGCGTCAGATAACCTTGGGTCACCTCCAGTTTCTTGGCATACTCCGCCTGGTTGGCAATCGGTTGGCGGGCGTAGCGTTCTGCAATACGGTCCCAATAAGCAGTTGAATGATCCATGGTGGCGCTTGCCTCCTGATTAGGTTGATACGCATTCTAGCCATGCATTTTTGCACTTGATATTGCCAAAACTGCATTTAAGCTATTCATATTCGTATAGGTTGTTGGCTGGCTACCCCACATTTGAAGGAATTCCCATGGACTGGCGCCCCCTTAGATTTGATTGGAACCGCGCCCGCGCCTTTCTGGTGACCGTGGAAGAAGGTTCACTGTCGGCGGCGGCGCGGGCTTTGGGTATGTCCCAGCCCACCCTCGGGCGGCAGGTATCGGCCCTGGAGCAAGAACTGGGTATTGCCCTGTTCGAGCGCAACGGCCAGGGCCTGCAACTCACCCCCGGTGGCGCGCAACTGGTGGAGCACGTGCGGGCCATGGGCGAGGCGGCCATGGATTTATCATTGGCCGCCTCCGGGCACTCCAACTCCATCGCCGGCCGGGTGTGCATTTCCGCCACCGAGGTGATGGCCATGATGGTATTGCCCGCACTGATCAAAAAGCTGAATCAGCACCATCCCAGCATCGTTATTGAGCTGATCGCATCCAATGACAGCAGCGACCTGAAACGCCGCGAGGCGGACATCGCCATCCGCTCCTACCGCCCCACTCAACCGGACCTGATTGCCCGCAAACTATCGGACATCACTGCAGCCTTGTACGCCACCCCGGACTACCTGGGCACACTGCCGCAACCGTTAACACTGCAAGCCCTGGCGCAGGCCCGGTTTATTGGCTTTAACGGGGGCGATAACCGGGGCTATATCCAGAGCCTGGCAGAACACGGGCTGCACATCACAGACGCGAATTTCTGTGTGAATCCCGACAGCCACCTGGTGCATTGGGCGTTGACCAAACAGGGCCTGGGCATCGGTGTCATGCCCACGACCATCGGGGATCAGGAGCCCGCGGTGGAGAAGGTGCTGGCCCGGCACGGCGCATTCTATAAAGGGGAGATGTGGCTGGTATCCCACCGCGAGTTGCGCATGAACAAACGGGTACGGGCGGTATTCGATTTTCTGGCGCAAACGCTGGGTGAAGACGGGGCGTAAAGGCTTTAACCCGGCAACGGTTTTACCCGGGTTTTTCCCGCCGCTCTAACGGCCGCCTCCGCAATGGCCGCGGCCACTTCCCGGGCAGCCTGCCGGCTTTGCATGGCCCGCGATACGGTGATGCCACCGATCAAAACGCTCAACATGGACCAGGCGCGGGCGCGACGCTCCTGCTCGACGGCACCCGCCAGACCACGGGCGGCAATATCGACGATGACCTGCATCTTACGCTCATAGGCCCCGTGCACCTCATCACCAAAGCGCACCACCTCAGGGGTAAGCGATGCCATGGCACAGCCGCACTCCAGATCCTGTCGATGGGCTTCAGTCATGTAGTAATGGGCAAACTCCTTCACCCAGTCGGCCCCGTATTGCTGTTGAAACTGCGGCAGATTGGTAATTACTTCTTCCAGGCCCTCGGCCAGCACCTCATCAAAGGCACCTTCTTTGGATCCAAAGTGGGAATAAATGGCCCCGGAAGTGACTCCGGCGGACTTGGCCAGATAATCCACACCAATACCGGCATAACCGTGCTTGCGGAAGCTTTTACTGGCGGAATCCAGCACCTTGCGGCGGGTTTCTTCTTTGTTGACACCTTTACGTCGCATAACGGTTACCTGACTTGTCATAAAAAATTAATATAACGATCGCTATTTAATGATTGACTTATAACGATCGTTATTTAAATATTCCGATAACGATCATTATATAGTGATCGTTATATAATTGGCAAAAGGAGATTCCCATGTACACGCCACTGAAACCAGCACAAACCAACCAGCACACAAAAAGCCGACGTTCGTTTCTCGGCAAAAGCGCCGCGGCTCTGGCCCTGATCCCTCTGCTCAGCGCTCATGCACTCGTCACCGCCGCGGAGACAAACCCCGGCCAGCAAACCGGCAACCCAATGGCCTACGTCTATACCGAGTTACAAATCTCGACGCCGTTTGATCAAATTCCCTGGCAAAGAATCAATCAGGACATAAAACAACAGCCCGGGTTTCTCAATAAAACCTGGCTTTCCGGTGTGGGCAATGGCTCCGGCGGCGGATTCTATGCTTTTGATTCCGTTGCACACGCGCAGCAATTCGTTACCGATTATTTCCCCAACGAGGCCAAGGGGTTCGGTGTGGCCCAAACCACCCGCGTGTTTGATGCCAGCGTAACCGAATCCGCCAGCCGCGATATGAATTCCGTATACTACGGCAACACCCCGGCCACCAAACCCGGCGCCTACGTGTACACCGAAGTGCAGCTGAACGTCACGCCGTTTGATAACGGCCCCTGGCGTGACATCAATCCCAAACTGAAAAAGCAGCCCGGCTTGCTGTCAAAAACCTGGCTAAGTGGCCTGCACACGGGCACGCCAGGTGGCTTTTATGCCTTTGACACGGTGGAGAACGCACAGAAGTTTGCGGTGGAGTACTTTCCTCAAGAGGCCAAGTCCCTGAACGCGGCCTTCTATACACGGGTATTCGATGCCACTGCCACCGAGCAGGCCAGTCGCGCCATGCAATCCCCGTTTTATAACTAACCCGACAGGGGGCTGTGGCCCACTCCCAGGGGCTTGCTTAGCCTTTTAAAAGTTGCTCTGAGAGCGGGCCGCAGGTCATAAAAGCGTAAACCTGTCCCAATATTCCTATTAGTGCGCAGGCGATTATTTCTACACTCTCCTGTCTGGCAACCGTTCACAAGCAAGGCACGCGCATGAAAAGAAATACAATAAAGCAGTTAGTCTCTCTCGTATTGCCGCTTCTGGTCTTAGGCGGATGCGGGGGTGGATCAGAATGTTATTACGACGCCGAGCCAAGCGGGGGAATCAGTTCCGCGCGGGTATTTTATCCCTGTGATTTACCGGATAATTCGCAGAGCTACCGCGCCACCACCCTGTCGGGTGGATTTACCAATAACCAACAAAATATGTATTGGCTGGCCCAGTATCTGGTTGAGCAGGGCAACATGGTGGTATTTACTGTTTCCGCCGTGGACAACCTGAGTGTCCCCGGTTATGAGAGTGCCCAACGATCGGGCTACGATCTGATGCAGACGGCCAATATGGACCCCGCTAACCCACTCTACCTGCGACTGGAAAAGTACGCCTTAATGGGCTATTCCATGGGTGGTGGTGCGGTTTTGAACGTGGGCAATGAACTGGCCGACGCGATCGACGCCATTGTTGCCCTTGCTCCCTATTCGCCCAATGAAAACCTGGCGAACGTGACCGCAGACACATTACTGCTGGTGGGGCAGAATGACATCGTTGCACCGCCGGGCTTTTCCGCCGGTGCCTATGACAACCTTCCCGCCGGCATCAGCAAAGCCTACATGCAACTGGCGAACTTCGATCACCTGAAGTGGATGAACAATACCGGCAGCAGCAACAATTCCAAAGCCGCCAGGCAAGTGATCCTGGACTGGTTTGACTATGCATTGAGTGGCAGCGGCAGTGCGCAGCAGGCTCTGTTGAATCCACCCCAGGAAATCATCACCAACCAAAACAATCTGTAGCATTTCCGCGGTGGCAGATACCCTACTCCGTTCCCGGGTACTGCTTCAGCAACGCCAGCATGGCGTCGTTGTTTAATTCTACTGCGGCCTGTTGCAATGTGTACTGATCATACAACCGCACGCTGGGGTCTGCGCCTCTTTTCAGCAGAGCTGCAGCGATGCTCAGGCTTCCTGTGCTCACCGCGTGTCCCAGCGGGGTTACCCCCGCTTGCATGCGGTAATTAATATCCGCACCATTGTTCATCAGCCAAAGTGCCGCATCACTCTGTTTAAATTCGATGGCCTGCATCAGCGGGGATAACCCGGATGGACCGCTAACATCGTTCACATCGGCACCGCGCTCTGTGAGCCACTGCATCACCTTGATCTGCCCGGTTTGTGCTGCGTAATGCAATGGCGTATGGCCCATATCATCGCGGGTGTCGATCGCCATACCCTGATCAATCAACCAGCGGACGTTGGTGGGGCGCTGTGCGTTGATGGCCAGGTGTAACATCGTTTTGCCGCGATGGGCCCGACCGGTTGCTGTCACCTCACCGAAGTGTGGCAGCTGACGGTAAATATCGGCAAACAGATCGTGGTTGCTGAACTCCGCCGCACGAATATAGAATTTCTGATAATTGTCGGCGAACGCCAGTGCCCGCTGCCAAACCTGCAGCGCCTCTTGCTGCTGCCCGGCTGCCTGCAGCTTTGCCGCCCGGGCGAACTGTACCCAGCCATAATCTTCCCTCGCCACGGGGTAGTCTAACTGCGCCAATGTTTCTTTGCTCACCTGCTCCGCCCAGGCAAGATCCGAGCAATCAAACAGAATACGTGGAATCAGGTTACCCCGGGCCCAACTGATGTTCGGCTGCAGCGCCACCATCTCCGAATAGTATTGTTTTGCTGTATCAACGGCGCCTTTTTTACATTCACTCTCAGCCAGTTCAGCGTAAGCCACCGCGCGGGGCAACGCCGGCAATGCCCCATTCAATGCAGCCATCTTATAATGGCGCACGCTGTTTGCTGCATCATGGGGGTGTGTTGAGACATGTCTGTAGCAGCTATGTCGCTGTTCTTGTTCATAATAAACTTATAATATCTTTATATATCAATATGTTATGTGTTGGTTCAGCTAAATGCTTGTGTCTCAATCTGTTTCACGGAGTTTCAGCATGCCGCACAGAATCGCTGCGATTAGTGTAGCTGCTAGTGTGAGTTATACTGAAATCAAGCTTCAAAGTGAAACTACAGCGCGAGAACGTTAAAAACGTCTAATGTGACTAGTCTGTAATTAGATCGAGCACATTGCGGTGTAATGATAATCAATAGCATTTAGGTGAAGCGTTATGTCTGATGATAACAAACCGCTCGATGCGCTCACAGTGAAACGACACAAAGAGGGCATTCTCGTTGATCGGGGCGCTCATAGAGGGCTCAGGCTGGTGGTGAACAAGGGCGGTTCCAAGACCTGGGTTTATCGCTACCGTAGTAAGGATAAGCAACTCAAGCAGATCAAGCTCGGCAACTATCCACTAATGTCACTCACTGAGGCCCGTGTCGCGCATCTGGAGCAAAAAACAATTCGGGAGAAGTATGGTGACCCGCAGGAGTATAAAAAGCTTGAAGAAGAGAAGCAGAAGGCTAAGCGGGCAAAAAATGCCCAGAAAACATATTTGGTATCACAGCTAATAGAAGATTACCTGAATGAGCATATTGCGCACCGCCGAATTTTGAAGGGGCAGATTGAGTGCCGCAGGATGCTTGAAGCCGATGTCACCCCCAATATTGGGAATATGCCTGTGTTGGATGTTCGGCGCTCACACATACATGATCTGATTCAGAAAATTGCCAAAAGAGCACCCAGAATAGCGGTGATGGTTAAAGTTGAACTGAATGGCGCGTTTGAGCACGCGATTTCGGCTGGGCGTGTGGATATGGATTTTATGAATCCTACTTATGGAGTTAAAACGCCAAAGATGACAGCCCGGAAACGGGTTTTTACTGATGCTGAACTGACCAAGTTTCTAAAATGGCTTCCTCATTCGAAAATGTCGCCAGCGGCGAAGAACATCCTCAATCTCATGCTGCTGACTGGGTGTCGTGGTGGCGAGGTAGTGTCTATGGAATGGAAAAACATTGACCTTGACCGTGGGGAGTGGCATTTGCCCAAAACTAAGAACGGGTTATCACATACAGTATTCTTATCAACGCAAGCTGTTGAGATACTGTCTACAATTGAAAAAAGTGATACTGGATTTTTATTTCCGTCCAAAGTATCTAAGACAAAGCCCATACGCCAGCACGCTATTGTTTGGCAGGTTTCTAAATATGGTGGTGACAGTGGGTTAGATCATTGGACATCTCATGACCTAAGGCGAACTGTGGGTACGGGGTTAGCAAAACTTGGTTGTAGCCGGGTTGTGCAGGATCGAATTTTAAATCACGTAGATTCTAGCGTATCTGGTATCTATGACCGGCATTCCTACGATTCAGAAGCAAAAGAGTGGTGGCAGCGCTGGGCGCTGCATTTAGATGAACTTATAAAAGGCAAAGCATGCAGCAATTCCAAACCTTAATAGATTCAATGCCTGTTAAATGTCAGTCGTTTTCGACAAAAGCTTCAACGTGGCATAAGTACCGGAATTCAGGTGGAGAACTAGCTCAAATTTTTCATGGGCTATTTTGTGGGAAGGAAAGTTTGGAGTTGAGTAGAGGCGACCTTTTTACTATTGCTAAGGAAGCGGGACTCAAAAAGCTGCTAATTGCAGTAATATTGTGGGGCTATCCAAGGGGGATGCGAGGAAACCACTTTGATAATATTGCGAAAAATATTGATTCCATTGCCGAGTTGTTAAGCGAAGCGAAACAAGGGGTTGATGATTGGAAAAGCCATTCTTCTAAACTAAACGCATTCTCTGGTCTGGGTCTGTCAACTTACTCAAAATTTCTATATTTCTTAAATGTAGATGTAAATGGTTCGAAAGCGTTGATTTTGGATGACAGAATTATTAAGACTGTTAGAAAGGGTGCTTTCCAAGAGCTTTCTTCCATATCGAATCTTAGAATGCACAATGCAATATCAAACTACCCCAAATACTTAAAAACGATTGATGATATAGGCGCTACGCTCAATGTGAGTCGTGAAAATATTGAAATGTTTTTGTTTGAATTTGGACTAAATTTGAAGCGATGACTGATACAGGTGTGTAGCAGTGTGTAACGCTTGGAATCATCCTCCAAATTGCACATGCGGATGGGGTGGTGAGGGCCATTCTGGCAGGAACCCAAGTGCAACAAGCTTTAACTATGGCAACATCCCTCCTATTACAGCGACATTTCATAGTTATACCATCCCAAATGCAAATTGCCCTGTTTGTGGGCAGCGAGTTTTCTTTTACAGCTGCCCAAATGGTGGGCGGGCCTACTTTGATGAATTAGGACCACCTTGGCCTAGACACCCATGTACTAGTCAGCAAAGGCTGTTACAGCCAAAACCTGCAAAACCAACTCGGAAGCAAAGAAAGAAATACAGGTGGCAGCTTGAAGGCTGGGAGCCGTTTTTTATTCGCGCGGCAGGCCGTGTAGATTCGACGTTGATTAAGGTGACCGGTGAATTCAGTGGAGAGCCAATGTCGGTTTATATCGCGCAGCCGTTAATTCGAGGTCAAGCAAGATCAGGGCTTTCACCTGATAGCATCTGTTATATAAGAAAAGCTACCGAAGGTGCTTTTGAATTATCTGCAATAATTGGTGTGGGTAAATATACAGCGCTTGGCTTTCTGTCCGCAATGGAGGCTGGGGAATCGATCAGAAATAAGGGTAAAAAAGCAAGGAAACCAAGACCAGTTAAAAAAAGCCATATTAAATCAAAGCCAAGTAGCCAGAAATCTGAAAAATCTAGGTCGCGGAAGCAACGTAATAAGAAAAGTGTTATGGCGATAGCATTTGATAGAGCGAGGTCAAAAAGCGAAGAATGATTGGTGCTTGTTATACCTTGCGTGGTTTACTATTCCTTTACAGCCAATATCCTCTTTGAAAGTTTGGAAAGTTGTTTTTCCACTAAGAATATGCGTTTTTTTGAAATACCCAAAAAATGAATGGGTTCCTGTGAATTATCCGTTTCGACTTTCGCAAAAAGTTCCATAGCGTATATTTTGATCAAATTCAGTACAGACAAATAGTTGGATATTTGCTGTTCTGTTGATTTCTTGGTTAGCGCTTTTGTTTGTAAATTAATCGTTAAGGTCATTCTAGACATGGCGTTCGTTTCTGGTGGCTGAAATATAACCGATATATCCGCATTGGAAACCTCGACCTTTATCATGTTGCTTTCAGGTAGTGGAGTAGGTTTGTTTTCAATGTGAACTCTTATCTGTTCAGGTTTCGGTGCCTTGTGAAACGAATATGAAAGTGAGATTGCCGATAGTCTGAATTGCTTCCAAAGTAAAACAAGCCCCTCTGCGCCATAGACTCTGGCGAGCACTTTTATAATTCGTGAAATGAAAGCATTGGTTGATGTGGATACTTTTTTAAATGTAACGTGAACGTAATGCTTCGCCCATTGCTTTTTAAGCCGTATCTCAATTGAGGCACCAGAAATATTTCCTGGTTTTTCCAAAACAAATAGATTCGATCCCTTTCTGACAAGGTGATTTGGGTTATGTAAGATTGTAAGCGCATTTAGCCTAGCTGCTACATCCTCGAAAGTTTGTATATCCACACGTGCGGAAAGGGTGAACCAGCTTAGTTCTACGGAAGTAGGGTGAATCATGATGAGCGCCTTTCACTGCTTAATCAAAGTACAGTTAAATTACTATTGGCAGCAGGGCGCAAAAAGAAGGAGCTTTGGCGGAAGACCGGCAGCGAGGGGTTAGCTAGCTGGTCTACCACTGTCAGATATAACTATGTTGAGCCGATTTGAGTAGACTTAGAAAGTCGGTAAAGTTAGCGGATATCTCAGTGATTGCATCTTCACCTTCTTTGTCTGCATTCACAAAAACAACTTTGGGGTTGCGGTTGGAGAGCCTGTAATCAAAAGCAATGACGCTGGCACCACCTGTTCCCATAATGGGGATGATCTTTTCTGGCACATCGTCTTCGATATATTCAAGGTTTGATCTGATTGTGCTGCTTTCCTCTGGCTCACCCCCTTCAATTAAGAACAGAACGTCTATACCCGTAGTTCTTCCGTTAATAGATAGAACGCTAGGGCTAGGAGTCTTGCCGTCATTTGAAACCACTGCATCCAAATAGTCCTGCGGGAAGATGATGTCTAATTCATCTTCTAGGTATCTGATGCTGGCTGGGTCTACGTGGTGATCTTCATCCCACAAGTAGTGATTCCATGTAATTGTCATTATTTGTACCCTCCGCCCCAAATAGACATCCCGCCGGTGTGTCTAAACGTTTTATGTTCTGCCTCATCGACTAACTGCATGCGGCCTAGATCTTGGTGATGGTGCGATGTTAACCCAGGGGGTGCGATACATTCTGATATCTGATATGGGGCTGTTCCAGTAGGTGTCTATAGATGCGCTTACAATTCAACCATGTGAATTTGAGGTAAATATCTGAAATACACTTGGTGTTTATATGTAGCCGCTCACGCCCATTAGTGTTTAGTGAATTTTCCTGTATATCACTAGTCAAAAACGGAGCGGAACGGCCATAAGTTACCTTAACTTAGGATTTTACAAATAGCTCCTTAAGCACTTTTCTGAAATCACGCTTAATCAATTGTTTGAAATTGAAAGGAGATGGTTCTTCATACAGAGTATCTAGCCGCCTTTTATAGCACTTGGTGTCATTCTCTGAAGCGTATGAAAATGCAGCACTAAGGCCTTCCTCGTCGGCAACGGATAGAAAGTTGTTGCTGAAGTAATCATCCTCTAGAAAATCATCAGAGTAGAATTTCAATTTCTTTATCATTTTTAGAAAAAATGAAGGGGTAAGGTCGCTGATGCTTAGGTTGGTGTTTCGAACACTGAATTCGAGTCTAAACAACGCGTGGTTGTATAGAGAGCAACCATTTTTGTTTATTTGTTCCAGTTCCTTATCGTAGATAGTTGTCCTTACCGCATTAGGGGAGTGAGCGCCACTGCCAATTATGAACGAAGTGATCATCCCATCTTCATCGCGCATAATTTGAGATACACGAGTTTTGGGGTAGTACGGGAACAGGTTCCCTACATTCAAATTGATATCAAAGCACAAATCGATCCGCGTAACTCGACATTTATTTGGAAAGGTTGCTGCTGTGCTTCTTCCCAATAGGAACATGAGAAGCCTTCGCAGCAATTGGCATCCGATGCGCCCGGCCTTGTTTGGGTTGAATTCGAGCCTTAAGTAAGATACCAAATCGCTTTTTGGCTGAAGAGACAGTTTAAGCGTAAATGTACTAAAGCCTGTTCCTAGAACTATTAGGTGGTTTTGATAGTAGAGGGTCTTAAGCCTTTTCATATTATTCGGGGTGATCTTTCCTTGTGTTCCTAGGTACTTGGTTCGTTTCTTTATGTCTCTAAATAAAACGGTAATCCTGTTGGCTATTCTCTCTTGCTGATCTGGGTTTATGTCAAAGGTAGTGGTGATCATATCCAAGCAATATGGGTTTCTTACGGTGTTGTTTAATTTAGTCATGCTTAATACCTATCTAAAAGTAATTTAACGGTTGTTTGTCTGAATACACTGCTGTTAGCACACGCGCTTGCGGGTACTAATCCAGTTGAGTATTTCTTGATTGATAAAGCCCGATCGACCTGGGGTCAGTTCGATTGGGCGAGGGAAGTCACCATTTCTGATGAGCCTGAATAAGGTTGATCTTGAAAGTGTCGTTATTTTCATCACTTCCTTTGTCTTTAGGATGTTCAGTTCGTGCATTTCTGATTGAGTTTTCATTTGCGTGTCCTGCATTGATGGGTGCAGGTCGTATTCACAGTATTTATAAAAGGAGGATTAACGTTCCTCGCCTCGTTTTTGTGTCGCTAACTTGTTGTTATTAAAGGGTGTGATTTTATTTCGGGACTCTGCCTCGTTTTTGGAGTGAATGGTTTTTTAGAGGTGATGAAATTTTCTCGTCTATGCTTAAGAGCGAGGCACGTAACGAATAAGCAGGAGGCTGGGAAATGGTTGGTATTGCGAAGTTGCGATGGTATGGGAAAGACGAGGGAGTGGATGCTGAATGTGCAGCAGAAGTGGCTGAATATTTGTATGCAATTCAAGAAAAGTTAGAAGAAGCAGATGGCCCATCAAAATACATAGATTTACTTGAATCCTATGTTGATAAGCTAGATACGAGGGTGAAAGAAGGTAAGCTCACACTTAGTAAAAAGATGTATGACAAAGTTGAGAATCTGATAGATACCATTAATTCACATTACGGCGAGAAGGGACTATTCGAAGAAGATGAAATGGCATCACTGACAGGGAAAATCAGAAAAAGGCGTTGGCGTAGGAGAAACAAAGACAAAAATTCAGGGGATAAGATCGTAACTATTTCAGTAACCAAGAATCAGCGAGAGAAGCTTAAGTCCATAAAAATGAAGAATGGAAAGAAGGCCACTCCTAGAGAGGCCATAGGGGTTTTGTTATCGATGTACAAGAGAATCAAGTCTAAGAAGAAAAATCCTAAATAATCATGGAGGAAAGTTGGTATGAGTTTTTCAGATAAGCTAGCGGATGCTAGGAAAAGTTACCCATTTGAAACATGGGCAGCTAGATTTGGTCGTGGGCTTGATCAGTATACGCCCGAAAATGTTGGTTTGGCTAAAGCTATTATGGATAACCTGATAGTTTCATTGTTAGCTGTGGGAGACGAAGCAAGTGATGAAGTGAAAATTTCACTGATAAAAGAATCGGTAGAAGCGCTTAATGACCTTCATAACCAGGTCAATAGGGAACTCATTGAGACAGGCGAACGCGAGGAGCTTTGTTGTTTGCTTGATGTTATCACTGAAGCGGTCGGTTTAGATGCAGATGTGTATGGGGTAAGTGTCGGAATTGGTAGTGAGTGGCGTGATTGGTAAAACGTCCTTGGTGCCGACCATCTTGGCAATTTAGATGGACTAGGCACCTAGGATGCCAATACCTTCAATTGACTTATGTGCATTATTACCATTTCATGATTCGCTCCGATTTTCTTTACATGATGGCAACTTTGATTCATGATGTTCGAGTGTCAGAGAGTTTACCTACGATAATCGTAACGATACGCGTTGTTCTTCAGATGCTGCCCCTTTAACAATCTGGAAAGAATTTTATGGACCGATTTCGTAAGATATCACCTTCTCCCGCGGGCAGGATGGCAAACCCTAAATCCAGTTTTTCTAACGATGTTGGCGCAAAAGCTAATGTGGGTAGCGAAGTTACCAACAACCTTGCTGTTTCCCGCTAGACAACAAGCGGATAACATCTAGAAAATATTTTAACGGCCCTTATTGCAATTAAGAGCTACCATGGTTATGCAATATTCATATTCATGGTAAGCTACAGTCGCTTCAAATTAGTTCGGTTCTCCATTGCTTATTCGTCACTAGATGATGAAAGTTGTGTCGCCAAGTTTGCAGCTGATTCGAAAGCTTCTATAACCTCTTCCACTTTTCGTTCGGGTTCATCATTCCATTGAACAAAGAGTTGGCCCCAGTAAGACAAGTTTTTGTCGTTGCTCTGTGATTGTTCTGTGATTTTATAAGATTTACCGATCTGGCGCCTTAGAGCTTCTTTCGCATGATCAAATTCAACTAAAGACTTGTCCATGCTTTTAAAAGCCCTTTCCATTGCAGTAGCCATACATTCGACGGCCACAGGGTTGGCCGCTCCCTGCTGCCACCCAAATTGTTCGATTCTTTCTTTTGCCTTGGTTAAAATCTCAGCAGCAGATTCCCATTCATCCATTTAAGCTACCCTCTCGACCCAACACTGGATCACTATGTTTGAGAAAACCGATTCAAGAACAGTATAAGGTTAGGCTGCTAAGATTGAAATAACTATTTTGGGCGTTTGGTGCCATAACGTGATCTGGCTTGTTTCCGGTCGCTCACGCCAGATGTATCCAGTGTGCCGCGAACAACAGAGTAACGTACGCCTGGTAGGTCGTTTGGTCCGCCTCCACGAATCAAAACAACAGAGTGTTCTTGGAGGTTGTGTCCCTCGCCAGGGATGTAAGCGGTGGATTCGTATCCATTTGTAAGTTTAACACGCGCTACTTTTCTGAGAGCTGAGTTTGGCTTCCGCGGAGTTGTCGTGTAAACCCGAGTGCAGACGCCGCGTCTTTGGGGGCATGCTTGTAGCGCTGGGCGTTTGGCTTTCTCGACCTTCCTTTTTCGGGGGCGCTTTATTAGTTGATTAATCGTCGGCATTGTGGGGTAGTCCTTAAATCAGATAATTAACGAGGCGCGAATTATACGGAGTCACGAACCTTGTTTCAATATATTTTTGGATGGCAGGTGCAAGCAAATATTGTGCCGATTTTGTTGTGTTGGGGTTTGGTTGCGCCTTTATTTAAATGGCTGGGATGCGTTTTGATGTCGTGGTATCGCGCTGGCCCCCTTTATTCACCCAGCTATATTAAAGAAAAAGCTTGGCCGGTTAGTGTTCAAGTATACCCTTCAGCGTTGGTGCTTGGCTTAAATTATGCATCATTATTGATTGCTGGCTTGTCTTGTGTAAATGGCAGGGGTGCTTCGCTGTTGGGGTCTTGATGCTAGGGGTTGATGTGACTTTTAGTGACGTTGGTGTTTTGCGATCCTCTACTAAAAATGGAAGAGCCAGTTCTAGCTATTGGTGGGGTTTAAATTGATTGGGTGGACGAGTTTGTTGTGGACACTGCTTTGCCGGAGAGCGTGATTTGTGCAACAAGGGTACAATGAATCTATTGTTGGAAGGCAAAGGAGTAAGAATAACAGAATATATTAGCTTATAACCTACTGGTGGGGTCTCGTTTTTTTTGTTATAAGTTGGGGTCTTTCAAGAGCTTCGCTGGTCAAGTACAGAAGCTTTGCGGTTCTCTGGGTGGTGGTGTTTATGGTATTACCGTTTGGTTGGTGTCAGACTGTTTGAGTTTCAATGATTTTTTAAGCATTTAGAATTATAAAGGGGGGGGGTGTGGTAGAGCTGGTTATTAAAAATATTGATTTTGGTACTATTGCAGAAGATGGCAGTAGTGTGAAGTTGGGTGTAACTGAGATGGCGGGCGGCTCGGTTGTTGTCCATATTCCGTTTGATACTCTTGGTCATTTAGTTGAGATCCTTCATCAATTGGCGGCTAATCGACTAGATATACAGCAATTTGCTGAATATGATTCACTGTCACCGAAGGAAGCCATTGAGACCTCTGGGTTTGGAGTAGGGGTCACCGATGATAATTCGCAAGTAATTTTAAGTTTGCAATCGAGAGATGGTCTTATTTTCAACTTTGCGCTCAGCTTAGATGAAGAAAAAACAGATTTTTCTCCGAAAGACGTTGCCGGTGCATTAGCGGACGCGGTTGGCCTTACATCAAGCAAGCACTAATGGATTTGAGTTATCATGCAAAGTATAAAGGTGGCTGTTGCCGGGGTGGGGAATTGTGCGGAAAGTTTAATTCAAGGCGCGGAATTCTATAACAGGCACCCTGCTGCAAACGGATTGATTAGTAAAGATTTAGCTGGCTTTGTAGCTGGGGATTTATCATTTGTAGCTGCATATGATGTTGATTCTCGTAAAGTTTCCAAATCGCTTTATGATGCAATTGGCGCTAATCCTAATAATTCGCGTTTTCTGCATACTCCTTCGGAATCTTTGAAGGATATAATTGTTGAAATGGGGCCGATTATCGATGGGGTCGCGCCGCATACAGATGCTTATCCATTTGAGAAAAGAGTTTCGATTTCTAGTGAACTGCCAGTCAACGTAGCTGAGAGCTTGCGTGCCTCCAAGGCAGACGTCATGGTCTGCTATCTGCCCGTTGGTTCTACAAACGCTGTCCGATACTATGCCGAAGCAGCATTGGAAGCTGGTGTTGCGTTTGTGAACTGTGTTCCTGTGTTTATCGCTAATGATCCTTTCTATGCCCAAGCTTTTCTGGATAAAAAAGTACCATTAGTCGGGGACGACATACGCAGCCAAGTGGGAGCAACAATTGTTCACCAGCGGTTGGTAGAGTTGTTATCAGAGCGTGGGTATGAGATTACAAAGTCATATCAACTTAATGTGGGTGGCAATGCCGACTTTCTTAATATGTTGGATCAGAGTCGACTGGTTGATAAAAAAACCTCGAAAACTCGCGCTGTTGCATCAAAGGTAGAAAACATCAGTAAGCAGGCGGATTTGCATATTGGTCCATCGGACTACGTTCCCTTTCTCCAAGACACTAAAGTTGCATTCATACGCGTTGAAGCCGAGGGGTTCTGTTCCGCTCCGCTAAATATTGATGTTCGGCTAGAAGTGGAAGATTCACCAAATAGCGCTGCTGTGGTGATGGATGTGATTAGATATGCTGCTATTGCGCGCGAGCTCGGTATTGGTGGGGTTTTAGACCCAGTTTGTAGCTACTACATGAAATCACCACCGAAAAGGCTGGAAGATATTGAGGCGTTGGAGTTACTCTCAAGCTTGGTTCATTCTCACGTTTCACAGTTTAAGGAGTCTTCAGGGGTTTAGTGCAGAATGTTTATCCATCAACTATCAAGCGCAGGATTAAAAGCAAAAAGTGGTTGGGTTGCAGGTATCAATCATGGCAGCCATGACGCGGCATGTGCACTTACCCATGAGGGGAATCTGGTTGTTTGGGTTGAGCAGGAGAGGCTTTCACGTAACAAGCATGCGATAGATGAGTCCCCAGCAGAGTCTCTGGAAGCATGCTTAAACTTTGCTGGTATCGGCCTAAATGATTTGGATGCGGTAGCTCTTGGTTCAGACCATCAAGGATTGATAAATTGGCTGGGTGACGATCCAAATCGGTGCGCTGAAGTTAATTCATATTCGAGTGCAAATCACTTGTTTCCTTCTCAATTGTTTGGTGATTGCCACAAACCCAAGGTGATATCCATCCCTCATCATTTAAGTCATGCTGCTAGCGCGTTCTATCCAAGTGGGTTTGAGTCTGCTGTTGCAATTGTTATGGATGCGATGGGTGAGCAAGAGTCAACGACTATAGCCAATTGTGGGAACTGTGGGATCCATGTAAGTAAAACTTACGATGTTGATCATTCTCTTGGATATTTTTACGAAACCGCAACCTCATTTGCAGGTTTTAACCACCAGGAAGCGGGAAAACTCATGGGGTTGGCGGCATACGGAAGACCGATTTACGATCTTCCCTTAGCTCCGCCATCCGCCGAGGATGATCGAATTTGGCGAATATCCGGATCGGAAACTGGATTTGGCCGATCTAGAGTGGTTGGGCGGTGTTCGCGGCTGTCAACTTTTTTTGAAAATGTAGTGTTTCCATTTGAAGGATCAATAAAGGGTGAGCCCATGGCGTACCGTGATTTTGCTGCTTCAGTGCAGGATGTGCTAGAGAGAATAGTGCTGTCTCTCGCCGAAACTGCAGCAAGTGAAGCCGGTTGTCGCAATATTGTATTATCTGGTGGAGTGGCTCTTAACTGTTCTGCAAATGGCAAACTAGCTAATTCAGGAATCGCTGAAAGGCTTTTTATTCAGCCAGCATCCACGGATATGGGCGTTGCGTTAGGCGCGGCCCTTCAGTTGAGTAAAGATCTTTATGGAGATTCTTTTCACCACATGACCATGCAGCATGCCTATTGGGGGCTTTCGGAAACTTCAGATGAAATTTTCAAAGAGGTTGAGCTTAGTGGTATGCCGTATCGCAAACTTGATGAGAAATCTCTTGTCAATGAAGTCGCAAAGGCAATAAGCGCGGGGGAGATTGTAGCTTGGCATCAAGGTCGAGCAGAAGTCGGGCCCAGGGCTCTCGGGGCTAGAAGTCTCCTTGGCGATCCTCGAACAAGGAAAACAGTTGTTGCGATGAATAAGTGTAAAGAACGAGAGGTATGGAGGCCTCTGGCGCCGAGTGTTCCAATTGACTCTTTCGATTCATTTTTTGACGGAGTGCCTAATCCTTTTATGATTGTTTCATCGAATGTTCGTGCAGATGTGGTTAAATTAATCCCTGCTGTAACTCATATCGATGGATCAGCGCGCCCTCAGGTTGTCTCGAAAGAAGATAATGAGCTTTATTACAGTCTTCTGAAAAGATTCGAAGAGATAGCTGGTGTACCAGTTCTTGTGAATTCATCTTTAAATACACGAGGAGAGCCAATCTGCTATCGAGCTCGAGACTCTCTTTCCCTTTTGAAGAGGGGCGCTGTTAATCTTTTGGCTGTCGGAGAATTTCTCGTTGGGAGTTTCGGATAGTGGCTTTGGAGGAGTACCGGACATTCTCTTCTGGAGCTTTTGAAGGTTCTAATGGTGATAAACCATCGGTTCTGTATGTCACGAATAATTTGCCTATACCTCCGACTAGTGGAGGGCAATTGAGGGAATATCAATTGCTTCTACGGTTGAAGGAATATTTCGATATTCATCTGGTGGCTTTTGTGCCAGATATCGATCAAGCCAGTAATTTTGTCAATCCTGCATTGGAATTTCTTGTATCTGTAACTTTTATTAAAACAATCAATCAGCTTGCACCAGCTCACACTCCTAACCGTGTTCGTGCACACTTTGCCCCGGCAGGAAAAGATGTTGTTTCGATGCTTCTAGCTAAGTTTGATCCTGATCTAGTTCACGTTGAAGGCTATTTTTTGGTTCACTACCTTCCAGAAACCAGTTGCCCACCTGTTGTATTGACTGAAGAAAATATTGAATATGAACTTGAGGCCGCTGGGGAGAAATACGGTTATTATCCGATGGGAAGTTCTCAGCTTACTCAAGAATGGGAGGTTCGTGTTTGGAATAGGGTAGACCAATGTGTTGCAGTTACCGATGAGGATAGAGAAATCATTACTGTTGTAGGCAAGCTCAATAACGTCGAATGTATACCCGGAGGTATGGATCATCTAGATTTGAATAATCGTCCAATTAAACGTGACACTAATGCAAATTGTACTTTTCTATACATAGGTAATTATAGGTGGCCTCCCAGCGAAGATGCCGCGTGGCATCTTTTGCAAGATATTTGGCCAGTAGTTTCGGAAATTTCACCTCATTCGCAGTTGGTTTTCGCAGGGGTTGGAATGTCGGATAAATTTGTAAAAGTTGCTTCAGATGCAAGTCGGGTTATTGTTCATGGACCGTTTAAGCACCTAGATGAATTGATGATGAATACCAGTGTCTTTTTGTTTCCTCTTCGTTTCGGTGGTGGGCAGAAAATGAAGCTAGTTGAGGTGATTGCCGCAGGGATGCCTGTAGTTACTACTTCGCTGGCGTTAAGAGGGTTCCCCAAAGAAGTTGTACCTTATTTGTCCATCGTCGATAATGAGGTGAATTCTTTTGCTGAAGCTGCAATAGCGGCCCTCAATTCTCCACGGGCATCTGAACGAGCTAGGTATGCGCGCACTACTCTGAATTTGCATCTTCCTAGTTGGGATGAAGCGGCGAGTCTTTTGAGTCAATTATGGTTCAATAATTTATCGTTTGATGTGTGAGTTGGGTTTCGCTTGGGGGGGGGATGAGTCAGAATCAGGCAGTTACACACTTAGACATAGTGCCATATTCCAACGCACAGTGGCGCGATTTATGTAAAGCTAATCTGGATAAAGATGGCATAGCTGTATGTTCTGGTGTAATTAGATCAGACGACCTCAATGAGCTTAGATCACACATTGATGAATTAACAAATTGGGAGCGAGTGAATAAAGAGGCATGGTTTTCTCACGGAAATCAGCGTGTTTTCAACTTGATTGCTAAGGATCCCATTTTCCTTGATCTTATTGAGCATCCGGTAGCAAATCAAATGGTGGAAATGGTGCTGGGTTTAGATTTTTTGTTATCTAGTATAACAGCCAATGTGGCTTTGCCGGGAAATAGTGCCCAACAACTACACGCAGATCAAGGTTATTTGCCTGAGCCGTGGATGCGGGCTGAAGTTGTCAATGTGATTTTTCTGCTGGACGACTTCACTAATGAAAACGGAGCGACGCAAATCATTCAGAATTCACATCTTGAAGGTATCGGTTCGGATATCTCGAATTGTGAAACTACAACAGTGATTGCCCCCGCTGGATCGTTGGTATGTATGGATGGTCGACTTTGGCACGGCACTGGAAATAATAGAACAAAGACATGCAAACGAAGAGCTTTGTTTGCGTATTTCTGTCGCCCCTATATACGGCAACAGGAGAATTTCTCACGTTCATTGTCAAATTCAATAATAGGTGAGCTCTCCACGCGCCAAAAAACATTACTTGGTATGGATATCTGGAAGGGCCTTGGTTCGGTAAATGGTTTGCCTGTATCCTGGATGGACGGACGAGTTAGAATTGGTCCAGCTGATCCTAGGCCGCCAAAGTGGAGAAGTTATAGAAAGTGAGTGCTATAGTTGGTATTGCTGGCGGGCCAAATGTTCTTGGAGGGAAGCCTGTTGTCGAAGGGTTGCACCCCCTTTTTTTTCACGATTCTGCTTCAGCAATAGTTGTGGATGGAGTTGTTCGTGCTGCGATTGAAGAAGAGCGCTTAACGCGTTTGAAGCACACAAACTTTTTCCCTTCAAGCTCCCTGAGGGCTTGCGTTAAGGCCGCACAGATTGTACCTAATGAGATAGAAGCTTTTTCTTTCTTTTTTGATGAGGAGTTTTGTAATCGTGATTTGAGTCGCGTTTGTTCCGAAACCGGGGTAGCGCGGCCTCCAGGGATTAGAGAGATTCTGGCAAGTAACATAGGATCAGCTTTGGAGTTTTCTTGTGACCCAAGCAAAATTAGATTTGTTCGTCACCATAATGCTCATAGTCGTTCTGCGCTGAGTATTTCGTGCTTTGAGAATGCATTGTCGGTTGTAGTTGATGGGAATGGAGAGAATGAAGCTGTTACTATATTTGAGGTGCACGGCAATAAACAGACACTTATTGATACTCTTCCGGTCGAGTTGTCGCCTGGATATTTCTATCGAGAGGTGACAAATCTACTAGGGTTTGGAAATTTCGACGAGTACAAAGTTATGGGGCTTGCCCCTTATGGCGACCCTTATCGATATGAAGAATTATTTAGCTCGGTGAAAGTTGCGTTGGGTAATGGCCTTTGGGGGTTCGATTCCTGCAAGCTTAAGGAGATTTCATCTCGTGCGCTCCTAGTTCCAGGGGCAGAATTTACATTTGACCAAGCCCACAGAGATTTTGCTGCAGCAGCCCAACGATTATTAGAATCTTTCATGCTTGAATTGCTCAAACACTATCAGTTATCTACTGGAATCCGAAACCTTTGTATATCAGGTGGAGTCGCTCAAAATTGTGCGATGAACGGGGTTGTTGCTCGTAGTGGGCTGTTTGACTCTGTATATGTTTATCCAGTTTCTGGTGATGCTGGAACATCAATCGGTGCTGCAATTGAATCTTGTGATTCTAAACCTAAACGTAGCTCATTGTTCAACTCACTTTTGGGGAGAGGTATCTCTACGAATGGTGAGTGTGAAGAAGAGGAGGCGGCGCTAGCCCCTTGGTCTGGATTTCTCTTTTGGTATAGGCCTAAAAATATACACCGGACAATCGCAGAAGCCCTTGCCGATGGAAAAATCGTGGGTTGGGCGCGTAATCGGTCAGAATTTGGACCAAGAGCATTAGGGGCTCGAAGCATCCTAGCCGATCCGAGAAACGTGGAAAATCGGCATATTGTCAATGAAATAGTTAAGAAACGTGAAAATTTTCGGCCTTTTGCACCCTCAGTCCTAGAAGAGGAAGCGGCTGAGGTTTTTGATTTGCCCACCGCGAAGTGTAATCTTGGCCAGATGAATTTCATCGTACCCGTAAGACCTGAGTGGCAATCAAAAATTGGGGCTGTGGTGCATATAGATGGCACAGCTCGGGTTCAAGTGGTCGCGAAGGACGAAAGTCCTGACTATTGGCGGCTAATTGACCAATTTCGATTGGAAACCAAAGTTGGGGTACTCCTAAACACTTCGTTTAATAACAGTTACGAACCAATAGTTGATTCTCCTGTTGATGCGGTTCGTAGCTTCATTACTACAGATTTAGATCTTCTTGTTCTCGGCCCATTTTTAGTTACGAAAGTCCGGTGTCCACGAGAATATTTGAAAAGCTTTCGGCTTGTCGGTCTTAACGCTGGCGTAATAATTTCTGAAAAGAAAGGATGTTCTGATAAAGTACCCTTCAAGATCTCCCGAGGTGAACTTTGTGAGAGTATTAGTCCCTCCCTTGCATATATTTTAAAATCTACCGTGGGTAGGCCCGTTATTGAGGAACTGTTTGTTTCACTTGATACTGAACTAGATCATGACACTCTTCTTGAAGAGCTTTGGATGCTCTGGGAGAAAAGGTTTATTGAAATTACAGGCCCATCAGCGGATTAGTGTCTAAGGCTGTGTTAAAGACTCAAGTCGTATCTTGGTTATCATACATAGGTATCAGTGTAGACACCTGCGAAATTGAGATTTTGTCTCGTTCCGTTGGTTCAGAAGTGATCGGTGTATATACAAGCACAGGCACCAGAGAACATAATTTTGTTATTCGTAGGGTCCTATCGGCAGATTGGCTGCGACGTGAACCTAACTTGGTTTTGCGGGAAGCGAAAGCTTTAGATTTGGTAGAGAGCCTCCCATTTTCTACGCCAAAATTAATTTCAATTGATGCTGAGGGCCGTTGGTTTAAATCACCTGCTGTTCTAACTGAGATGCTACCAGGACGTCCGTGGTTATCCGGCCGAAAACCTGGTGAAAAAGAAATCATGGGATTAGCTGATTGGTTAAAATTGATTCACAACGCAAGGTTGATCGATGAGGCCGTTTTATGTCTTCCCCCTTATCGACCTCATCACTGGCCAAATGCTCTTTCAATGGTTCCTCCAAAGTGGTCTCTGTGTAAAGATGCGTGGATAACTGCAGCGAGAATTGCAAGGCAATGCTACCCATTGGAAGAGCAAGCTTCTGTTTGTTTACTTCATAGAGATTATAGGATGGAAAATTTACTCTGGAATAATCAAAGTCCTGTTGCTGTGATTGATTGGATTACCGCTTGTTATGGTGATCCAGGGGCTGATGTTGGTCATTGCCGTTGGAATCTTTGCCACTCTTGGGGGCAGCAGGCTATGGAGCTTTTCACTGTTTCTTACGGTTGCGATAATGTGCACCCTGTCTGGGATTTGCTTGCAGCTATCGGTGGATTACCTGATATGAAACCCGAACTAACTTTATCGGAGATAAATAATCTCGATGCTTTCATTACGCAAGCGATCGATAGGTGTGTAGGAATATGAATGCGCGATCTCCAATGATTATCGCCATGACCGATGACGGGGTTGAGGCAGTTGGGTACAATGAGTTGTTGAGAGAGTTATCTAAGACTAGGTACATTATTAGCGCTCATGCGCCGAAGAAACCCTGGACGAGTTATGGGACTGCATTAGCAGTTGAGCGTTTTGTAGTGGACGAGGTGGCTATTGAGTCTAAAAAGAAAATTAGTTTTGCGTCAAAGTCGATTGATGTGACAGTTTATGATTTATCGCCAGCCGGGGTTGCTAGGGTATCATGTGCTTTAGCTTTTCAAAAAAGAATTGAAGACCCAGTCTGTTTCGTTGCGGGCGTTAATTACGGCCCAAATGTTGGAGAAAATTTATTGCATTCGGGAACTTTCTGTGCGGCACTAATAGCATTTTGGAATGGGCTCTCTTCACTAGCTATAAGTCTAGATGATGTGTACTCTGTAGATGAAAATCTTCCAGGGCCACTCCGTTTCAACTTTGCAAGTAAAATAGCTTTGCTGGCACTCAAATGGATGATAAGCCAACCTGAACCAATACTCTTAAACATCAATGTTCCAAATAAGTCTTCCTCTAATGGTTCAGCGTTTGAGGCTGCGCGCATCAATTCAAGCAATCAACGCGTTGACACTTTGCTGCGCTCGGATATAGAGGTGTTAAAAGATAGGCGTACTTCCGTAACTGCTTTTCCTAGCGGTTCGTTTCAGTCTAGTGTTGCTCTTTCCAAGGAGGCATCAAGAATTCTCGAGGAAGCCTTTAGATGTGGGTAACCGAGTTAGCTATAAATTTATAGTTTGATGTAAAAACGTGGCCGGGGATGCGGTCATGATCGGCTGGATCTAGCAATCAGAAGAAAACTCATGTTAAAACCTCAGTTGACTTGTCTCTAAGACATCGCCCAAAAGGCAAATAACCTGATTTGATTTGAGAATTCATCACATATGCTCTGGTATTTGCGCGGTTACTGTGCCTGAAATACCTAGACAAACTGGAAAAGCGTCAAATCTAGATGGAACTCATAAGGATGATCAGAAATGGGGCTGGAGAGCAAAATATCGTGATATATTGGCAATGACCCTCGCTGCTATGATTCTGAAGCGTTTTTACTAAGAAAATGTTTCACATCTTCAAAGGCCAATTTAGCATTTTGTACAGCAATATCTATGTCATTACCGCCCATTTCTTCACAAATGAACCAGTGGTGGTTTGGATGAATTAGTATACCTCGGCGAATCATTGCATCGGCAAACACTTGCTTGGCCGCTGAGTTATCTTTGAGATCGAACTCAATGTATGGCATCGGAGGTAACCCAGCGGCTCTAGCTGGCACTCCTGTAGCTTGTGCTGCGGCTGACAAACCTGTCATGAATTTATTGCCGAGGGACCAGATTTTAGTAAGTGAATTACCATCACGTAGGCTTTCTATTGTAGCAATGGATGCAGCTATACCGTCGCGTGATCGGAAAAATAATGAAGACATGGATATGTTTTCGATGCATTGCATTATGTGCTTTGGACCTGTTACGCATGAAATGCAATACCCGTTTGCCATCGCTTTACTGAAAGTTGCCAGATCTGCTTGCACACCGAAGAATTCTTGGGCTCCTCCTAGCGCGAGTCTAAAGCCAGTCCTGATTTCATCAAAAATCAATAGCGCTCCATTCTTTCGTGTAAGTGAGGCGATATCGGCTAAGTATGATGCGCTGGGTACATCAACTTCCAAAGGCATCATAATTACAGCTGCGATTTCATGACGATGTTCTAGAAAAACTGCTTCGAGTGATGAGAGATTCCCATATTCGAATGTTGATGTGAGTTTACGAGTAGCTTGTGGGATTCCTGTTTCTCTCGGCGCACACCAATCGTGCCAACCATTGTATCCCCACCGTATGATATGTTGGCGTCCTGTATGTGCGCGGGCGATTCGAACAGCAGCAGTGGTTGCATCTGAACCAGTACGTAAAATAGCTACCATATCAGCGTTTGGTATAGAGGAACACAGGAGCTTTGTGAGCTGGATTTGATCAGTCGTATGTAAGGTTGGATTAATACCCCTACGAATAGCTCTAATTACAGCGTTATCGACACTTTCGTTTGAGTGGCCCAGAATTACGGATCCGAAACCTAAAATGAAATCTAGGTATCGATTACCCTCGATGTCGAAAACGTATGATCCTTTAGAATGTTCTGCAAAAACTGGAAACTCCACATCAGTTGCTAATTGCCCTGCGAGAATTCCTGGGCGGGCTTGAAAGTTAGCGTCAACTTCCGTAAGACTTCGTGTTAGCGTATCGCTTTTTGTCATATAGTCTGATTAAGTCAAAAATGTATAGATTTATTGAACAATGTTGTGTTAACTAGAATATTAAGTCAATCGCAAAAATAGCTTTTCAAAATACCATCCCTACGCACATCTACGGTGCAACAATGAAAGCCGCCTCCAAACCTGTAGACTTTCTCAAATGGAACAGGTAACACTTCGAATGATAAGTCTTCGAGAAATTCCGCAAGTGGCTCCTCGGCTTCTTCCACGATCACTGTTTCTTGGTCTAGAACAAGCACGTTCATTGATATCCAGTTACTAACGTCGCGAGCGGGGGCCGGGAGACCTCTGCGAACGGAAGCAGGCGGGCATACAATTGACCAACCACTATTTTCAAATAGTTTGAGCGATCCAGTTTTTGGAGGGCGTTCGGAATTAATCATCACCAAACCTTCTCGTAAGGGCACCAAAGTAGTATCTATATGTTGCGGGTATCGATCTTCGAACTCAGCGCGATGAATTCTAAAGTCTGATCCGAGAGCACGACCCAACCACTCCGCGCCATTCGCATTGCTAACTAAGTCCGGTTGCCAGAATATATCGCGGCCACAACGAGTAAAAGATGCTGCATCAAAGCATGGATCTCTAGTGAGAAGAACAGGATGCTCTTCAGGATGAAATGGTTGTTCAACAGTGCTGTAATTATCTGCGAAACTGTCATCGTTCATGAAAGGCTTGGGAGCTGCTAGCCATCTTCCTCCAGCTTCAAAGTGGTCAATCAGAATATTACGATACCCACGGTATTCGAAAAAACGCGATCGTTGTGCCATAGGTGCTTCTATTACAAGGTCGCCGATTACGAGCAATACGTCTCTAGGACAGGCATAACTGTTGCCGAATTCTATAGAAAAGTCCGGTGTGCGGATAGACGAATTCGCCGGGTAAGCTTCCGGACGCCGGACTATTATTCCACGATTTCGGAGAATTGATGCGAGATTGTCAAGTTGAGCCTGGGCTTCAATTATTGCCGTTTCGCTTGGAAAACCGCCGATGAAACACCTTGCCTCTTTCTCTGGTGGGTAGTATGCACCCAATGATGGCTCGAAACCCATCTGTTGAGCCCCAAGTACTGATCCAACAATAACTTCGAGAAGTGGGTCCCATTCGTTAAAAGAAGTGAATTTTGTGTGAGGCATACTATTCCTTTTCGGTTATTGATCTAACTAATATTTATGTTAACGAGTGCTTAATATAGCCCAAACAGTGTGAACTTTAGCTAACTTCAAGGCGTGGTATAGCTTGCAAGATTTCTTCACCGAATTCCGTTTTCCAACGCAGTCTGCGATGTCAGATCAAATAATCGGCGGCAACATCATTTTTTTTCGAATAGTCTTTTCCCCGAATTAAGTTAACAAAAACCAACATCGATCAAGTTAATTTTTTCAATGGGTTCGCTATGTTGTTGGCATATAGTACACCGAAGTGGAGAAATATTGTTTAAAATACCGCGACCAGATACTAAAAATTATAATAGATTTCTTTTTGTCTGATTCAGATATGAGTTTGAAGTGAGTACAAAGGGGTGGGGAACACACTTCTTCGTTTGTGTAAGGGTATGACGTGATGGATACTACATTTTGAAGCTGAACGTAGTAATCCCGCCGTTGAAGATCCTTTTGATCTGAATATGTTAGGTAAATTTACAGGGCTGTCGAACTTGCTAAGGTGGCTAGTCAAATCAAGAAACTTATAAAGTTGAATGGAAAAGGAGAGTCCCATGTCTTGGACCCTTGGTATAAATACTCCTCCGCTTGGGTGGCACGATCCTTCCGCCGCGCTCGTCGATCCCGAGGGTAAAGTAGTTGCGTTAGTTGAAGAAGAACGGTTATCGAGAAAGAAGCATGGATTAAACCGATATCCTATACAGGCTGCGAGAGAGTGCATTCGGATCGCAGGTATTTCCCCTCATGAGATAGGGGTTGTAGCCGTTGGCTGGGATTTTCCTCGACATTGGCCGCGCCGTGATAGAGGCGAGCTTAATCCGGGTCTCCCAGGGCGCCTATGGGAATTCGATGATTGGAAAACATTTGTGGATGAATGTTTGGAGCTAGGGTACCAGCAGAGGCAGCCGGATCTTATTTTTGTACCCCACCACGTTGCGCACGCTTATTGCGCTTTCTATGCATCTGCATGGGAATCAGCCGCTGTGTTAGTAATTGATGGAAATGGTGACGATGAATCTGCATCAATATTCGTTGCTAATCGTGATCGCCGAATTAGACGATTAGATCGTATACCTGTAACTCACTCGCTAGGGTACATGTATGACGCCATGTGTAGTCACATCGGTTTCAGCTTTCTTGAGGCCGGTAAAGCGATGGGGCTCGCGGCGTATGGTCGAGAACAGCCGGTTCGGTTGCCTATATTTACCCATACCCAAGAGGGGTTCTCTCCGCCGTTTAGTTTGCCGACAAATTCAGAATACGATGTCATTGTCGGAGCTTGGAGAAGTTATTTCGAGCAGAACGGTTTTCCAAAGATCACCGTAGACCCTGAACGTTTGCATGTTTCAGAAGATGCTGTTGGATTAGCGTGGTCGGCGCAAGCAGGATTGGAGGAGGTTGTTATTAATCTGGCATCTAAGGCTCGGTTAATGACTGGGGAGACGAATCTATGCCTAGCTGGAGGAGTTGCTCTCAACTGTTCAGCTAACGGGTTGATTCAGGAGCCCGTTTTTATTCCGCCGGTCCCGCATGATGCTGGGATCGCATTGGGTGCTGCGTGGTATGCAGTGCCTCCTAAGGCTAATGCTCTATTAAGCCCTTATTTAGGAACAGATATATCAGCCAGCGAAACTGAATATGAGATTAGAAAAGTGTCATATCCAAAAGAAGTTTTTGACCCAAAAAAGGCTGCGTGTTTAATTGCTGGCGGAAAAATTGGCGGAATAGTCTTTGGTCGTGCAGAAGCGGGACCGCGAGCTTTAGGTCATAGGTCGATTATAGCCTCTCCCCGCAGCGTTCGGATTCGAGATCAGGTTAACGAGAGAAAAAGTCGTGAGAAGTGGCGGCCATTGAGCCCAGTATCTCTCGAGGGTTTCTCCAATCGATATTGGGAGCAATCCATACATCTTCACAGATATATGATTGGAGCATCGAGAGTCACTGAAGATTGTCGAAGGCATGCTCCCGCTGTTGTGCATGTCGATGGCACTGCCAGACCTTTTGTAATTTCAGATAAGTCGGAACCATTACATGCACTATTGAGTGAGTTAGAGGCTATCGGCCACCCGCCGATATTGATTAATACGTCTTTGAATAATCGTGGAGAACCCATAGTCAATTGTGTAAGCGATGCGTTGAAATGTGCCAAATCAGTTGGGTTAGATTTCCTAATTATTGGGGATTATCTGGTGAAACTTAAAAGTTGTTAAAGAATTAAGCCACCGCAATCAAAGCGAGGATGAGAACTGAGGCAGGCTTCTCCTCTATAAATTTTGCACCGAAGAAAAGGATCACCGTCATTTTCCAAATCAATATTTGGTCGGTATTTTTTTGAAATCTAACAGGCTATTTAAATTAAATATTTTAACTCTTTAGTTAGAGAACACCAAAAATAGGTCTCATCCTGACTTCTCGCTTATGCCTAATTGAATCAGGAATACAAACATTTTATCCGGGGGGTGCAAAACGTTTTTGATCGTGCACTAAAAGATTTGGCTTGCAGCGCAGTATCTTGAATCCTTTTGAAAATACTTAGCAGTTCAACAGGGCGGTCAGAAAATAAACGATCAAGTCGTTTTTGGGGTTTGCAAAAATGATGTAACTATATGATAAATAAAGATTTATTTTCTGGTGCGGGTGGTGCGTTTGGAAGCGCGATCAGCGAAAATTGAGTGTAGCTCATGGTGTAGTTTTCTTGAGGAAGGGCGCTAACTGCTTAGTATATCAGTCATTATACACTGCTGCATCATTGGGGAGTTGTTTCTCATACAGGCGCCCCTGATTGACCTCAACCCAGGGATCGTTGGCATCCAGCGTGCGCGCCCTATCCAGGGCGCTCTGTGCCGCGCTGAAATCAAAGCGCTGAATATGCCAGTGACCCAACAGTGAATAAGCCGCCGCCAGATTTCCATCCAGGGCCATTGCCTTGTCGATTAACGCTTTGCCGCGTTCCAGACCGTTATTCCGATAGCGCCGGCCCATGGTATTGGTGGTCGCCAGGACGTAGCGCGCCAACGCTACATAGGCCGGTGCATACTGTTGGTCCGCGGCGATCACACGCTGAATCAATTGATGGGCAATGTCCTGTTCCTCGCCGCTGCCGTTGTAGTAATCCATCAATCGCTGGGCGGAGGCGATGATCGGTTGGGCGGACTGCCGATAGTAATCCAGATCCGGCTGGGCAGGTTGCGCCAACAGCTCCTCGCTCACGGACGGAAAGCGTTCCGGAAACAGCAAGGCCTCGCCCCCTTTCATCGCCATGATCCGGCGCATCTCAACACCGTTTTGCTGGCTGATCTTTTTCCAGGAAGTTCCAACCCGATCAAGCAGGTATTCTTTGGTGGATTGGGGCAACTGCTCCATGGCTTTCATGCTGCCCAGCAGGCGGCCACAGGACTGCGTGTGCGTTTGCAGCTGATCGGCATACTGGGAGAACTGGCTTTCATTGCGGATTTTACGCAGAAGTTCGGTGTATTCCGCCTGACAGGTTTGGGCGAGCTGATCCTGGTAATACAGGGTTACCGCCCTAAAAATACCGTGCTCGTGGTTCAGGTAAAGCAGCCCACCCACCACCAGCAATAAGCCCAGACGCACCAAATGAGCACTCTTTTTCATATCAAACCTTGTGTCCTTTTTATTATTCTGGATGCCCCCAGCGCTTTCCTTATCTGCGGCTTGCAATTCATTCCGGCGTACAGCGGGTAAGTGTGTGAACCGGATCTATTTCACCACACCTACTTTGACCCTAGTTTGACGATCTTTGAAGGCGTTCTCAATTATTCATTAAATGGACAAAGAAGTGAACGGGAGGGGAGGCACAAAGGGAGGCACAGAAGAAGGCCATGCCCACGGCCGGGCATGGCGTCTGCGATCGGTGTTTACTGTTTGGGGATCGGCCAGGCGATGGATTTGGTCTCCAGGTATTGATTGAAGCCGGCCTCACCATTCTGACGGCCGATACCACTGAACTTATACCCACCGAAGGGAATATCAACCCCATGGGCGGCACCGCCGTTAATGGACATAACACCGGCTCGAATCCGGCGCGCCACGGCCATGGCACGGTCCAGGGATCCCGAGTGAACACTGCCCACCAGACCATAGCGGCTTTCGTTGGCAATGCGCACGGCATCGTCGTCATCCTCAAACGGAATCAACACCAGCACCGGGCCGAAAATCTCTTCCTGGGCAATGGTCATCTTGTTGTCCACATGTGTGAACAGAGTTGGTTCAACATAGTAACCCGTGGGGAACGCCGCCGGCCGGTTGCCACCCAGGGCAAGGGTCGCGCCTTCGGCGATGCCGGTGTCGATCAGGCTCAGCACTCGGTCGCGCTGCCGGGCAGACACCAGCGGGCCCATCATCACATCGGCACGTTGCGGGTCACCATAAGGCGCCATCTGCATGATGCCCTTGACCTTGGCACAAACCTCTTCGTAGCGGGCCTTGGGCACCAGCATGCGCGTGGGAATACCACAGCCCTGACCGGCGTGGAAGCACACCGCCAATGCCCCCATCAAGGCGGAGTCAAAGTTGGCGTCGTCAAGAATAATATTGGCGGACTTGCCGCCGAGTTCGAGGAATACACGCTTCATGGTGGCAGCACCCTTCTCCATAATGCGCTGGCCCACCGCCGTCGAACCGGTGAAGGAAATCGCATCCACCGCGGGGGACAGGGTGAGCGCCTCGCCCAGCAGATGATCCGACGAGGTAACGATGTTCAACACACCCGCTGGGATATCGGTCTTCTGCGCCGCCACGCGACCGATGAAAGTTGCGCTCCACGGGGTATCCGGCGCGGGCTTCAGCACCAGGGTATTGCCCGTGGCCAGGGCCTGGGCAATCTTGTTGATGGCCACCTCAAAGGGGAAATTCCAGGGAATGATGGCCCCCACCACCCCCATTGGCTCCTTCCAGATACGGCGGGCATTGGGTTCGCCCTGGTTGCCTTTTCCATCGGGCAGCTCAATCTCCCAATCGAACCGGTCCATCAGCTCAATGGGGTAATCCAGCGCTTCCGGAAACGACGCATCCAGCTGCTGGCGAATCGTCGTCATGCGGGGGCAGCCCGCTTCCTGGATCAGCTGTTCACGCAATTCCTCACGCTCCTCCATGATCCCGTCGCGCAGCTGAATCAGGCACTTTTTACGGAATTCCCGGTTGGCGGACCAATCGGTTTCATCAAAGGCGCGGCGGGCCGCGGCAATGGCACGCTGCATGTCCGCGCGGGTGGCATCGGCCACAACACCAAGGACCTCTTCGGTAGCCGGGTTGATGTTGTTGAAGGTCGCACCGTGCTCTGCCTCCACCAGCTCACCATCGATCAGCATGCGGGTCTCGGGATTGATCTGGGGCAGTTTGGGTTTCTCCTGCCCGGCGCTTGCAGCACGCTGCACCTGGGGTGCGCTGGCGGTACCACCGGCAGCACCACCGCCCACACCCCGCAGAAAGTTAACGATCATCTTGGCGCTGGGGAACACATCCGACACCGCCGAGCTGGTGAAGCCCACATCGGTAATCAGCGTGATGCCACTGACCACCGCGGCAGCATCACTGCACAGGTAAACCAGGGGGCCTGCCTGCTCCATTGGTGTGGACACCTCAACACCGGCCTCTGCACGGTAATCCTTGCCGAAGGTCAGCCACGAATCGGCGTTGTCACGGGCCAGGGGCGTGTCGGTGGGCCCCGGCAGGATGGCGTTAATACGCACCCCTTTCTTCAGGAACGGCATGGCCATGCGCGCCACGTAAGCACACACCGCCTGCTTGGTGAACATGTAGCTGCACTTGCCGTGCTCCACCGCCCACTGGGTTGCCTGGTCATAATCGTCGATGGCGAGAAATTCGATCAGCTCAGGCAGATTGGCTTCCCAGCCCATGCCGGCCGCCGATGAAATCAAACCGATGGCCGCCCCCTGATTGAACATCTCCGCCGCAAACATCTGGTCGATCAGGTAGCGATGGCCGATAAAATTGATACGCTCAATGCCGGGGGTGCCATCGGCAACACCGGCGCAACTGAACAGCGCATCAATCCTGCCGCCACACTCAATCAACGCCTGATCGATCGATTGTTTGTCGGCCAGATCCACGAACAGCGTCCGCACACTTTCCAGAGTAATCTCGCCGCGGTCCATGACCACCACTTCCGCACCCGCATCGCGCACCAGTTCCGCCGTTGCGGCACCCATGCCGGTTGCCCCGCCTACCACCAAAACGCGCTTGTTGCGGTAGCTAAACTTATCGAACAAGGACATTGCACTCTCCTAATAGACCACTCAGTTGTCATTATTTTTCATTACTATACATCATTGTTGATTATAAAGGAATTTGCATATATTGAATTCAGTGGTGCTGTCAGCGGTAGGGAGGCAGGTAAAGCGATTGCTCAGCGGTTAGCCACACCGTATATTGAGGTGCACCCTAACCGATACAAGGAAGACATCCGACATGGCTTGGAAGAATCAGCTGGATTTTGTTTCGCTTGGCTCAAGAGGCATACGCGGCTCTAAAAAGGTACCAAAAAGCTGCATCGAATCCGCAGAATACATCATCCAGTGTTATGCCAACGGCAAGTTGCTCGACTGGAAGGCAGGTGATTCGCGGGAACCTCACGTTTACGCCCATTTCGGTAACAAAAGCATCAATATCAGCGATACCGCCAATTTCCATCTGAGTGCCAGCGGTCTCAAAGATTATGCGTTCACCGGCCTCCCCGTGGAAGGACAGGGTCTGATCTGCCTGAACAAAACCAAAAAGGACCTTGGCTACAATATGCACCTGGGCGCTGTGGTGGCGGTCAATGCGGAAGATGGCAAGGTGTTGATCAGCAACATGATGGAACAAGCCCACATGGCCGTTTCCCTCACCACCATAGAATATATCGAGATCTCCAGCGTTACTGAGTTCATTACGTTGAACTTTGGTGACGATGGCCCGGCCAGCTATGCGCTGGGTTTGTTGGATTTGTGATGACACTGAGCCGGCAACGGAGCCTAAGCCATGGATGTACAACTTAACCATAAAACCGCCCTGGTCAGTGGCGCCCACCGGGGCACCGGCAATGTCATTGCCACCACGCTGGCAGAAGAAAGGCTGGCCGGCGGATTGGGCATCGTTACAGCAACACATCGTGCAGCATGACTTTCCCAACCCCTGTGGCCGCCTGGCCACCCGTCAGGAAGTGGCTGATTTGGTTGTGTTTCTTGCCAGCCCCCGGGCGGGTTTTATTAACGGGCAGAATATTCGGGTGGATGGTGGCGCGGTGCGTTACGTTTAGGGCTGGTTAATAACCCATTTTGGTTTTCTATGCCTTTTGTTAACTGGTTACCCTTTTTCAGGCCCTGGCAGCCTGCTAACCAGGGCTTTTGCGACTATATTTGCATTAAGAGTTTGATTCTTAAAAAGCTTATTGCAGAATATGGCCAGCCTTCCCAAACCTAAAATCAATTTATCCATTGCCGTAAAGTACGCCGTCAGCATTACGTTGCTGATCGTTATGGGCATGGGCATCCTGGCGTTGGTGACCTTTCGTGATCAGTCTGAAGTACATGAAAAACTGCAAAAAGATTTTGGACGCATCATCTCGCAACAGATTGCCAACAGCGCCGTAGAACCCTTCTTTACCGAGGACGAGTTCAAGCTGGGTGTATTGCTTAGTAATCTCAGCAACAACAACCGCGTTGCCGGTGTGGTGATTCTGGATCATGACTTTACGGTGGTGGCCAAAACCGGGATTGAGATTCCGCAATCGGCCATCGTCCAGTCCATAAAACTCAATCAACATGTGCGGCCCTTCGCCCAGTGGGATAACCACCCCAACCAGAATGTTGTCATCTATGTGAGCCCCATCGTTTTCAAAGACGTGACCGGCGGCTACGCGGCGCTGGCCGTGAACAATCAGAGCGTTGCCACCCTGCTGTCAAAATCACTACATACTTTTATTGTAATGAGCGTTGTGCTGTGCATCAGTGTCAGCCTGCTGGGGATCGCCATGGCACATAAATTCTCCCAGCCCATTACCTCGCTGGCCGCTGCAACCCGGGATTTGCAACAGGGGAAACTGAAGCACATTCCTGAGCGGCGTTCGGATGAGCTGGGCATGCTGATCAACGCTATTAACAACATGAGCAACGGCTTGATCCAAAAAGACCAGGTAGAGGCCATGCTGAACAAACTGGTTGACCGTGACATAGCCCAAAAGGTACTGGGCGGCGTTCAGGAAGTTGAACTGGGCGGAGAGCACGTGGAGGCCACCGTACTGTTTGCCGATATCGTGGGCTTTACCAACATCTCAGAGAGCCTCTCGCCGCAGGAGGTCAGCAACCTGCTCAACGAGTACTACAATTACTTTAATCAATGCGCCAAATTTTACTTTGGTACCGTGGACAAATTTATTGGCGATGCGGTGATGCTGGTGTTTGGTGCACCAAAGCCGGATAAGGATCATCAGTATCATGCGTTGGCCTGTGCGGTATTGATGAATCAACTGGTTCGCCGGTTGAATCAGATACGGCGGGAAAAGGGGTTGTACGAAGTCAATTTGCGCATCGGCATCAATTCCGGCAGTATGCTGGCCGGACTCATAGGCGGCAGCAATCGAATGCAGTACACGGTGGTGGGTGATGCCGTTAACCTTGCCTCCCGTCTGTGCAGCGAGGCTGGCTCCTCCCAGATTATTATTGAAGAATCCATGTACAACGCCATCATCCAAACACATAAAATCAACGCCGAATCACGCAAGCAGATTAAAGTACGGGGCAAAGCCGAACCCGTCGCCATTTATCACGTGCATGATATAGAGCAACCCAATGCGCATGTGGTGGATAACCTGATCGATGACATTCTCAGTAAGCCATACAGCCGCAACGACAGTAACCCGATCACCCTGGACAAACCCATTACCGTCGATCAATCCGCCCATGGCAAAATTCATTGATCGCCTGCGGCTGTGCCCACAGGCCAACCCCATCCTGCCCACTATGCCGAGCATAAAGTTACTGGCCCTGATCTGCTGCCTGGGGCTCACTGCCTGCGCCTCTCTATCCATACCCAAACAACCTTCCGATGATTACATTGCCGGGTTGCTGGCGGAGAACCAGTTTGACGCCGCGCTCAAAGCGGTGGATCAATGGCAGGATAACTACCCCAATGATCTAGAGCTGCCAAAGCAACGCAAACACATCACCCAGGCCATCAGCCGCTTTGAATCCACTACCCTGGCCACCGCGCAACAGCTGGATAACAAGGGGCAATGGCAAGAGGCCAAAAGCGTGTATGAAAGCGCTTTGGAAAAGGTACCCTCCAGCCCGGCATTACAGAACGCCTACAGTGAATTCAGCGTTCGCCACCTGACCTACCTGAACGGGCTGAAAGAAGATCTGGATGTCGCGCAGGCCAGGCACTGGCTAAACATCAGTGCAGACATAAAAGCACTGTACCAGGCCGCACCCAATGATCCTGAGGCCCGGGCCTGGCAGGAAAAAAGCCATGAGGAACGTGAGCGCCTGGCCCGCCGCATGGTGAACTACGGTTTGGCCCATGAAGAAAAGGAACACTTTGGTACTGCGGCACTGCGCTATGATCTGGCCTATCAACTGGACCCCGGTGAATTTACCAAACCCTACCATGAGCGGGCGGTAAAAACCTTTGCGCAACGCAAGGCAAAACAGAAAAAGCGTGCCCGCGAAGATCAGAAGCGCCAGCGCTCAAAGCTGAGCCTGCTGATCGAAGAGTTTGATCAGCATCTGGCGCAGCATGAATTTCGCCTTGCCAGAAAAACCCTGCGCGCCATGGAAGTGATTGACGCCAAATCACCAGAGGTACTGAAACGCAGAGACCAACTGGATCAGCAGCGCAGCATTGCCTTGAATCAGGCTATTCAGGATGGCAAGAATTTCTACACAAAGGGTGAATTTGACAACGCCATTGATGCCTGGCAGCGCGCACTGCAGCTTGACCCCGACAACAAGGAACTGAAAGAAAACATTCAGCGGGCAGAAAAATTTCGTGAAAATCTGCAACGCCTGAAGCAGGGATCGTAGCGCTCCTGCTGACCCATATGCCAACTCTTCAGCCCTGTGCCCCGGATACGTAAGCGGCGGTTAAGGCATCAGTGGGGGCCTCAAACAACTGTCGGCACTGGCCAAATTCGATTAATTTCCCAACCCGCTCACGCATCCAGAAGAAGCCTACGTAGTTCGCCACGCGGCGGGCCTGAGCCAGATTGTGGGTAACGATCACCAGAGTGTAACGGCCACGCAAGCGCATGATCAGCTCTTCCACCACTCTGGATGAAATGGGGTCAAGGGCACTGCAAGGTTCATCCATCAACAGTATTTCCGGCTCCAACACCAATGCCCGCGCAATACAAAGCCGTTGCTGTTGACCGCCCGACAAGCTCAAGGCAGAGCTGTCTAACCGGTCACAGACTTCATCCCACAAGCCCACGTCCTTAAGGGCTTGTTTGATCTTACGCTTTCGCAGGTGAGGATCACGCACACCGTGCTCCTTCAGTGGTAGATCCAAATTGCGCCGGATGGACAAGGGAAAGGGGTTGGGCCGTTGGAAAATCATACCGATACGGCGGCGCAGGGCCAGCGTATCAACGGATTCCTGCCGCAGGTTATGGCCATCAAACAGAATCTGCCCACGCACCTGCACGCCGGGATGGTAATCGGTAAGCCGGTTCAGGGTTGAAAGAAAACTGGTTTTGCCACACCCGGAGGGGCCGATCAGAGCGGTGATGCATCCCTTGTGGATATCCAGGGATACATCGGCCAGTACCGCGTTGTTACCATAATAAACGGCAAGGTCTCGCACTTGCAGAATGGGGCTGGGCACACAACAGGCGGCTTTCTGCTCCATCTCCCCCAGGGTATAGGCAGCTGTAGGTTGATCAATCATCATTGGCTTATCCTCCGCTTGAACCAGTTGTCTACCAGGCTCTGTGCCAGCCCATTGAGCAAAACAATCAGCACGATCAGCACCAGGGCTGAACCATATGCCGCGCCATCGCCCCCGGTCACATTCATCGACAAGTCAAATATATGTACCGCCAGCACTCTGCCGGAGTCCAATGGTGATTCCGGCATGCGGTCGACATAACCACTGGTAAACAACAGGGCCGCGGTTTCTGCGGTGGCCCGACCGATACCAAGCACCAAACCCGCCAGAATGGCCGGGCGCGCCGCCGGCAGTAACACATGACAAACTGCCGCAGCCCGGGTCATACCGAGTGCCCACGCCCCCTGGCGCCAATCGTCACTCACCTGCCGCAGGCCGGATTCACAGGTGCGGATAAACACCGGTAAAATCATGCACGCCAATGTCAAACCACCGGCTAACAACGAATACCCCAGCCCCATGTAGACGCTAAAAAACGCGTTACCAAACAGCCCGTACACAATGGACGGTATCCCGGCCAGGACATCCAGCGTGATACCGGTATAGGCGGCGAAGCCACGCTGCTTGGGTGCAAACTCCGACAACCAAATGGCCACACCCAATCCCAAAGGCAACGCGGCAGCCAACGCAATCACCAGTACCCACAGGGTGGACACCAGAACAGGTGCTATGCCACCGGCACGGCCGGCATCCCTGGGTTCGGTGACCAGAAAAGCCCAGGAAATCCGTGCAGCACCTTCGCTGACGACGTCCGTCAACACCCACACCAATGCGGCAACCACCAGGGCCGCAGCAGCGAAAACCACAGTGGAAAAAACACGGTCAATCATGGCGGGCAAACTTCCGCTGGTGACGGCCCAGCCGATAAGCCATCCAGGATAGCCCCCACACCACCAACGTCAGCAATAAGCCGGAGGCAAACAAACTGGCCCGGTGTTCGCCCACGGCGTAGGCCATTTCCAAAGCCATATTGGCGGTGAGCACACGCACCGGTTCAAACAGGGTTGCAGGAATCTGAACGACGTTGCCCGCCACCATCAGTACCGCCATGGTTTCCCCCAATGCACGCGCCGCGGCCAGTATGGTACCGGCCACAATACCGGAGCGGGCGGCGGGCAGCATGATGTGGATAATCTGTGAAGTGCGGCGCAGGCCCAACGCTATTGCCCCTGTGTGCAGCTCCCGGGGAACACTGGCCAAGGCGGAAGCGCTGGTTAGCGCAATGGTGGGCAGTATCATCAAAGACAACACCAGTATTGCCGCCAACAGGGAAGCACCAGGAGGTTGCCATTGAGTGATCCAGGGCACCAGCCGGGTTAACCCCCACAGCCCAAACACTACAGAGGGGATTCCCGCCAACAGATTCAGCAACAGGCGAAAGCCGCGCGCAAACGCCGCAGACGCGTAAAATTCCAGATAAATCCCATTGATCAGCCCCAATGGTAAAGCAATCAGAATGGCACCCAGCATAACGGCCAGCGATGCCAGAATCATGGGCGCCAACCCAAACCGGCCCTCCAGCGGATACCAGCCTGGATTCTGCAACAGGTTCGTGAACAAACGGTTGCCGCCGTGCCCGGTGTCGGCACTGATCAGGAAAGGCCAGGCTTCACTCATCAAGAACAGTAAAATGGTGAGCAACAGGGCCACCATGCCGGCCGTCAACAGGGCCAGCGAGGCATTCCAGCGGCCGTCTTTGGATCTCAGGTGATCCAGGCACTTTGCCATCATTGCTTCACCTGGGAACAACAAAGAACTGATCTGCAATAAGATCCGCCACCGCTTCCGATTGCGCGAACGCTATAAAACGGCGCGCCAGTGGCGACGGGGATTTCCCGGTGAGCAGATTGAGCGGACGCGCCAACGGAAACCTGTGGGCCTGCACTTCAGCAACCGAGGCTGCAACGCCTTCCAGCGGCAGGCGTTTTATGGTCACGCCTCTTGCCTGGCTGAACTCAGCCGCACCGATGGACACGTAACCGATTGCCCCCGGGTTTCCTGCCACGGTTTTAATGCCTTGTTCGTTATCCCCGATGATAATGCTCGGCCTTACCTGGCTGTTTTTCAGTGCAAAATAATTGAGGAACAGCTCCAGCGTGGAATGCCCTTCGGCTTTGTTGACAACGGTGATGGAAAGATCACGGCCGCCAACGTCTTTCCAGTTGCGGATCTTTCCAGTGTAGATGTCGATGATCTGGGTGTTGCTTAACGAGCTTATGGGATTGGAGCGATGGACGATGATACCCACACCATCAATGGCAATGGTATGTACACGCAAACCCGTCTCCGTTGGTTTGAGATTGCGGGAGGCCATACCGATGTGGGCCAAACCGGTACGGGTATCGTTCACACCGCGGGTGGAACCGCCGGTTTGTACATCGATCCGCACCTGCGGATGCTGCTGTTCGTATCGTTTGGCCATCTCCAGCACCAACGGTGCCACGGTACTTGATCCGGTCAGAATGAGTCGGTTATCCGCCGCCTGCACACCGTACGCACTCAGGCACAGGGCCACCGCCAACAAAAGCCCGGTCAGTCGCTGGAACATGACAGTTTCCTCATGGTGTTACAGACGGTCTCCCGCGACGCACCCTGTGGGTGGGCAGCCACCAACGCCTCCACCCGGGCCTGAAGCACTGAAAAGCAACGCCTGAAGCCATCCCGTTCGCTTTCCGGATCGAGTGCAGCATTGGCGGGATCGGGCAACCCCCAATGTACGATTTCATAATCACCGTAAAACGTGGGGCAAACCTCGGCAGCAGCGTTATCACACACCGTTAACACCAGATCCAACCGCGGAGCGTCCGCCTGAGTGAACTCATCCCAACTCTTACTGCGTACGCTGTTTTGTTCCTGGGGCAGCAACTGGGCTATTTGTTCGATGGCCAGTGGGTTAACTTTACCGGTGGGCTGGCTTCCCGCACTGAACGCCCGAAACAGGGGTGCCCCCACACTGTTGAGCAGGGCTTCCGCCATAATAGAGCGCGCAGAGTTGCCGGTACAAAGCACCAGCACATTAAGCCGCGTACCCTGATCGGAGGTTGATGCAACGTTCTCAGCAGAGGTCAGCAACATGAGCTTGCTCCCGCCTGATCAACAAGGGCATCGGTTACAGACTCGGTACAGCCGTCGAACAAACCAAAGTGCGTATCGAAGTTACCAAAGAACTCAAAGTGTTCACGAAACCGGGTTTCCCGCAGCATGGACCAGGTGTTACCGCAAACCGGAAACACTTTACCGGTGGGCATGACATGATGATCATCCAGCACAAAATGATGAGGCTGATGCTGAATCGTGCCCAGGTAGCGCACCGCCTGGCCGTAGTCTTCACAGGCAGTTTCCAATGTATCAAGCTTGAACAACCGATAGGTTGTTGATGTAAATTGAACATGGCCGATCTTTTCAGCCAGATTGGAATCATCGATGGCAAGGGGCCGGCTTTCCACCCGGCGCGGATCGATAAACCCGGCTTTGGCGGCTAGCCGCAGAAAATCCTGTTGGTAGAGGGCGCCACCCAGGCACTCACCGTAAATTACCGGATCGTTTTGCAGGGCTGCCGGGATGCGGCGATCTGCGTACACGTCGGAAAAATACAGTTCGCCCCCGGGTTTTAATAAGCGGGCGATGTTGTGCAGAACCGCTTCTTTGTCGGTGGATAAATTCACCACGCAATTGGATACGATGACATCAAAGCTTTCTGGCTCCAGATCCAGCTCATCCAATTGTTCGATGTATCCGGTCAGAAACCGGCAATTATCATAGCCAAAGGTAGTGGCGTGATAGGCTTGGTGGCTGCGGGCCACTGCCAATTGCTCGGCTGTCATATCCACACCCACCACAGACCCCGCTGCACCCACCAATTGCGCCAGCAGGTAAACATCACGGCCAGCGCCACACCCCAGATCCAGCACGCGACACCCTTCCAAGGCCGGGGGGCACACCAGTCCGCAGCCGTAATAACGGCTAAGAATTTCCCCATGCACGTTCGCCAACAGTGGCTTTAACCATCCCGGTATGGCACCGGGGTCACAACAGGCACTGGTTTTCAGGTCGTCACTGGATTGAAGTTGACGCCCATAATAATCCTGAACTGCCTCTCGCATGTCGCTTCTCCTGATCTTACTTGGTTGAATCACTGGGTATCATTTAAACGCCAGTCATAATCCAGAAAACTGATGTCCAACTCCCCTGCCTGCAACGCTGCAATGCTGGCTTCGGACCACAGCAATGCGTGCTTGTAAAGCCCGAAGAATTCAGACAGAGAATTCGAACCTCGCCATCCTGCCTCGAAATCACCTCGATACCATTTGAAGATGGACGATATTTGCATGCTGCCATTGCTGACACGATTACGGGACGAATCCGTTAGAAAGCGCATGGTCTGCTGCTCCAATTGCTTTTCCAATTGGCTGCCCGTGTAAGCTTCCTCACGCAATGCCGGACAGCCAACGCTGGCACAGTTGACCGCAAAATGGATGCGCGGATCATTGTATCGACCCGACCCGCGAATGAGATCGTGTTCGATATAATCCAGGGATACCTTGTCATTAAACAGCGGTATAAACTCCTCTTTCCACGGCGATGAGAAAAAACCACCCAGATCTTTAATGGATTCAACATCGGGGTATTCGCTTAAGATCAGCTCCACCGTCCAGGCGTTGTAGGCATTAATAAGGAAAGCCAATTGCTCTGGCTTCGAAAACGCGTCAAAGCGACTACGGGGTAGTGCAGAAAGCGTTTCTAAGTATGCAGTCAGGTTTGCCCTGTTTTGTTGCAAGGCACCGTAGTCCACCTGAGTGGATGATCCGCCCTGAATGGGCACCACATGCGATTTCACCAGATTATCCCAAAGGGAGTGATCGAAGGTTTCTGCCTGTACCCAGGATGAGCATAGAGCTATGACAAAAGCAGCCAATAGTTGTTTTAACATGATTTACGCTCTCCTCCAGGTATGGTAGCGCTGTAGCCATTCCAGTATGCGTTGCGGTGCGTGGTCTTTCTTCCACACTCCCGCCACGTATTTATTCGACTCCGCCCAGGTTGGATAGGCATGGATCGTGCCCAGGATCTTGTTCAAACCGAGCCCATGCTTCATGGCCAGCACAAATTCGGCCAGCAACTCTCCGGCGTGCTCACCGACGATGGTGGCGCCCAGGATTCGATCCTTGCCCGGTTCGGTGAGCACTTTGACAAAGCCCCGGGTTTCCCCTTCCACAATGGCGCGATCCAGATCATCCAGTTGATAACGGCTGATTTCATATTCAATGTTCTGCTCGCTGGCCTCACGCTCATTGAGGCCAACCCGTGCAATCTCCGGTTCCATAAACGTGGTAGCGGGGATCACCCGATAATCCACTTTGAATTTTTTTAACTGGCCGAATAAGCCGTTTACCGCGGCATACCAGGCTTGGTGCGCCGCCACATGGGTAAACTGGTAAGGCCCAACCACATCACCCACCGCCAATATATTGGGATACATTGTTTGCAGGTAATCATCCGTTGTAACCGTACGATCGGTTTTAATGCCCAATGCCTCCAGGCCAAACCCTGAGGTTCGAGGCACGCGACCCACCGCGCACAGCAGCTGATCGAACTCGATGTCATGCTGCATTCCCTCATGCTCAACCACCAGGTATTGACGGGCACCCTGCCGATAACAGCGCAGCGCTTTGTGATCTGTTAATACCTTAACCCCTTCCTGCTCCAGGGTTTGTCGGGCAAAGGAGGAGACTTCATCGTCCTCGCGCAGCAATAGCCGGCTTGCCATTTCAACCTGGGTTACCTGCACCCCAAGGCGGGAGAAGCTTTGTGACAGCTCGCATCCTATGGGGCCGCCACCCAGCACCACCAGACGCTCGGGGGGCTCCTGCAATTGCGCAAAGGTATCCCACAGCGTATCACTGGTCACGTAGTCCACTTCATCCAAACCCGGCAACGGTGGCACAAAGGGCCGGGCTCCGGTGGCAATGACAATGGCTCGACTGGTAAGCCGGGTAAGGTCACCGTCACTTGATTCAATCTCAACGGTCCAGGGATCGATTAAACGGCCATACCCTTGTTTTACTTCAACACCCAATTCGGTATAACGCTCAACGCTGTCATGAGGTGCAATGGCCGCAATTTTCTCGTGAATACCCTGCATGACTTTGCTAAACGAGATGCGGGCCGGCCCGCTGCTGACACCGTAATCACCGGCCTTCTTGATCTGATGTGCCACCTTGGCACTTTTGATCAGCGCTTTACTGGGGACGCAGCCAAAGTTCAAACAGTCGCCACCCATCTTATGGGCTTCAACCAACGTCACTTTGGCATTCACCGCTGCGGCAATGTACGCGGATACCAATCCGCCCGCGCCGGCCCCAAGGACAATCAGGTTACGATCGAACGATGACGGCTTGCGCCAACCCCGATAGGCACGCCGGGCCTGTAAACTATTGACCAGTTTCTTGGCGAACAACGGAAACAGGCCCAGTAACGCGAACGAGAGCAACAACGATGGGGAAATAATGCCACCCAAACTCTCGATCTGGGCCAACTGGGTTCCCGCGTTAACATAAACGATGGTGCCCGCCAGCATACCCACCTGACTGACCCAGTAAAACGTCGCGGCTCTGATGGTGGTCAGCCCCATCACCAGATTGATTAAGAAGAATGGAAAGATCGGTACCAGCCTTAGTGTGAACAGATAGAATCCGCCCTCCTGTTCCACTCCCGCATTGATTTGCTGCATGCGCTGCCGGAAGCGCCGTTCAACGGATTCACGCAATAGATAGCGGGATGCCAGAAACGCCAGAGTGGCCCCCAAACTGCTGGCAAACGACACCAGAATCGTGCCATACACCAGGCCGAACAGGGCCCCTGCGGCTAACGTCATGACCGCCGCACCGGGCAGGGACAACGCAGTCACCACGACGTACAGAACGAAGAATCCCGCCATCACAAACCACAGGGATTCCGTTTTCCAGCGCTCAAACTGGGACAGGCTGGATTTCAGCCCTTCCAAGGTCAGAGTGTGATTCAGATCCAGAGCAAAAAACAGCAGCACGACCAGCGCAATTACGCCGACGATAATAAGCTTCTTCATAGCTGAGCCCCCGCCAATGCACCGGCGCAGCTACTACCCTGCCCTGCTGTACAACCAAAACAATGATCCGCCACCGCAATGGGCTGATCGATGTCAACGGCATTGTTCAAGTCAATTAAATGCATGCGCTGATTGCCCCGCAACGGAATGTTCAACTGTTGATTAAAATCACAGTCATATAGATAGCCTTTCCAATCCACACTCACCAGTGATCGGCACATCACCGTATCCAGGTGTTGCGGATGAAAGCTGTCTTTCAACAGTTGCATGTAGCTGTAGAACTGCCCCTTCGATATCAAGGTGGAACCGAAGCGTTGAATGGGCATGTTGGTGATGACGTACAACCGGTTAAACCGAATACTGAACTCATCATTCAGAATGCGCTTGTAGTTGGCCTCCAACTCGCCTTGCTCAGGTGGAAGCGTTGGGCCCTGCGGGTTATACACCAGATTCAATAACAGGCCACTATCATCATGGCCGTATCCCAATGCGTTCAGGCGCTGCAAAGCGTCAATGCTTTTCGAGAACACGCCTTTGCCCCGTTGCTGATCCACGTTCTTGGTGGAATAACAGGGCAACGAGGCGATTATCTCTACCTGGTGTTTGGCAAGAAACTCTGCCAGCAAGTGCTGTTCCGGCTCCAACAGAATGGTCAGGTTGCAGCGATCCACAACATGGATATGGGCAGCCCTGGCCTGCTGCACCAGCTCACGGAACTGCGGGTGCATTTCGGGTGCGCCACCGGTAAGGTCGAGCGTGGTCATGCCTGCGGCCTGCATGGCGGGAACAATCAGGCGCACTGTATCCGCCGACATCATTTCCGTGCGATGGGGCCCAGCATTAACATGGCAGTGGATGCAACGTTGATTACATTGATAGCCTAGATTTACCTGCAACGTGGTGGTTGCACCGCGACGCAGACTGGGAAAATGCGTCGCATTCAGTAGGGGGAGTATTTTATGCATCGACTGCTCCTGCATACGTAGAGTCTATGAAATGGATTGCGCAGATTGGGTTTTGTTACACTGAAGATCCGAAAATACTGCTTTTTTGTGGTAGCGCTGCTGTAGCAGAAAGCACAGCAACAGTGTGCCGCCCTGAGCCAGGGCAATCCAAGGGGATACGTGGAACTGTAATAAGCCATCGGCCGGACTGATATTGCCGCCATGGCCGTAGCTCAACACCGCGAATGCACAAAAATAGAATAGCCAAGCGCGCCCCATCAACACCGTGATGGGTAACAACCACAGCCAATACCAACTGTTAACCACTGGGGACACTAACAATAAGCACAACAGCGCCAAATCCACAGGCGGGTAATGATTGTTTACCCTGGAACGCCACCTGATCCACAACACGGCCAAGCCGACCAGCAACACAAGCGCGCTGGTTTCACGGGCATAACCCGCCGGGGCGACCGCTTCAATCAATCGAAACAGCAAGGGGTTAAAACGCCACTCACGGGCAAAGGTTTGCAGTGAATACCATTCGCTGCCACTTAGCTGCAGCAAAGGTGCATACAGCAAAGCCAAAGTGATGCCGCAGTACAGCAACACTTTCATAAACCAGCCAAAATGAACGGGATAATTCCGTAACGCCTGCACCTGCACAAGAACAAACGGCAGCACCACAAGCGCAGATATTTTGGCGCCCAGGGCAATGCCTAACGCCACACCGGTAAGAAGCGGGCGCCGTTGCTGCCAGCCATAAAGGCACCAGATAAGCGCCAGTGCCACCATCAGATCAGGATGAGCACTGGCAATGGCCTCTTTCAGTAGCAACGGATGGATCGCGTAGGCAGTGAGCCAGCGGCAGGATACCCTCATGGCATACAGGCTCAGCAGGATGCACACATCGGTGAGCACCAGCAGCCCTTGCAGCGCGGTGAGATTACCGGGGGCGATGTAATAGGCCAGAGCAAACACATACTGCAACACCGGGCCATAGATCGAAGGCAACTCCGGATAGTTGATGTTATTCAGTATCCATTGCCACTGCTGGGCCAACTGGGCCTGTGAAAAAAAGAATTCCGGTGGATGCTGCCAGGGGGAAAGGAACAACGCTGTTTGCCGACCATCCCATAGATAGCGAAAGTAATCGTCCTCCAGCAAGGGCCAGGCCATGGCCGCTATCACACGCAGCACCACCGCCAACAATAGTACCTGCCCCAGGGTGGGCGCGATGTCCTTGCGCAGGGCCAGGATCACCAAGGCACCCAAGCCCAGCGCCGAAGAAAGCAGCGTGAACACCAGCTCACGCTGCGGGTTGGTTCCGAGGTCACTGTTACCGCCGAGGTACAGCATTATTGCTGCTGACAAAGCCAGCAACAATAATGCCTTCCTGCCTCGGACCAGAGACACGTTAAAACGCGTGGGTATAAGTAAGGCCGGCGATTTCATCGTCCGCTACGGTATTGCGACCGTCCGTCAAGGTAGCCAGGGTGAAGGCGATCCCCTGGCTGGGTCCAACGGCGTAGTTCAAAGAGAACTTCACCAACTCCCGCTCTTCATTCACCTCTTGGAAGCGTTCCGGGGTAAAACCGGGGCCGCCGATATCCAAATCACCGCCGTAGCGCTTGTTCGAGTAACCAAGGCTCAGCCCCAGGGCGCTGGTGGGATTGTACTGGGCAGACAGATGAACAAAGCTTGCTTCGGGCACATCTCCACTGCGGTACTCGTATCCCAGCTCTGCGCTGACACCCCAGTTAAGCCCTACCTGCTTACCCACCAGCGCCGATGCCTGAAATCCGTTTTCGGCTTTACCGAGGGCGGCAAGGCGATCACCTTCGTAATCCCCCTTGATGATCGCGGCACCGCGCAGCGTGATGGTGGGAACATTGTTTGCCGTGGCAAACTCATCCATCACCCGCCAACTTACACCGATGGTCGAGTCGGTAAAACCACTGTCCCGATCGGCGCTGCCCGCCTCCACCTCGCCATAGCCGATCAAGGCATCCAGTGCCAGGTTGTCGCTGATCCCATAGTTGATCAGCAACGCGGTATCATTGCGTTCAAAACTGCTGGCTGCCCCACCGGTAATGGCGCTTGCAGCAAGCTCATCATCGCCAATGTAAGCATCATCACCTTCCTGTTGCGTGTAATTGATCGATACCAATGTCTCCCCGGGAATGGGCAACCAGGGCGAGGTACCTTCAGCAACAGAAAGGCCCGGCAGTGTCAGTAATGCAGGTACTAACCATAACGTTCTATTCATCATTGCGATCCTTTCGATACTTTGGATTAATCGGGGTTAAAGTTTGAAGCGACGCTTCAGATATACGCTCACGGCTTCCTGCTCCCGGGAGGTCAGATCCGCCTGCGGCAGCTTCTGCAACAGCTCCTGAGCACTGCTTTTGTTCAGGTCGAACCCCGGCATGGAACAACTCTCACAGGCAATTTTCACAGCAAAGACCCGTTTACCCAGGTTGTAGTTCGCCTTATCTCCGGTTTGTGCGTGGCCCACCGCATCCGAACCTGATGCCAACGCCAGGGAGGAGGCCATACTCATGAACAGGATTAGCGCACAGTGAGAGAGCTTGTTTGGGTTTCGCATCGTGTATCTCCTTATTTGTAGGGGGTATGGTTTTGATCTAATAAAAGGTGTGGTTTAACGCCACGGCGTTGTTGCCACCAGAATCTGGCCAGCATGCCGATAATGTCCCTGCCTGCGCGCAGCACCCCCAGTACGGTGCCGCCGATTTTGGAGTGGCCGCCCAGCCGCGCCCGCCAGCGCACGGGCACTTCCACCACGCATAATTGCGCGCGATAGGCACTTAACTGCATCTCGATCGTCCATCCGAAATCGCGATCGACCATGTGCAACTGATCAAAGGCATGCCGGGTGATGGCACGCAGCGGGCCGAGATCCTGTACCGGGTAACCCCACAGAGTACGCATCAGCGTGCAGGCCAGTTGATTTCCAAAACGCTGGGCCGTGGTCATCGACCCGGGTTCTGCATAGGTCCGCACTCCAATGGCAAGGTCGGCACCCTGCATCAGGGCAACCAGTAGATTCCAGCTGTCGTCAATGGCCACCGCACCGTCGCCATCCACAAACAGCAGCACCTCACCGCGGCTGGCTTGCACACCCTGCCAACAGGCTTCGCCGTACCCCAGTTTGGGTGCCCGTATCACCTTAACGCCGTGCTGCCGGGCAATGGCCGCAGTACTGTCGGTGGACCCGTTATCCACCACCAACAACTCCCAGCGCAGCGGTAGATTGCAGCGCGCAACGAACTTCAGAATCTGCACCAGCACCAAGCCAATACAGTTGGCTTCGTTATGGGCGGGGATAATGATGCTGACCAGGTGGTTGGGTTTCACAAGTTCACTTCCTGAAAAATCTGTGTAGCCATACTAGGTATCCACACAGGCCACTTCCTCACGGAAGTTTCACAAAACCTTCAATTAAGTTTCGCAATGAGGCGTGAGCAACATTGAAGGCCGGGGTCAGGGTAAGCGGATTGATTAAAAACCAAGCACAAGAAGTGCAGGGATTGTAATTCCCCAAAGAGGTGCTGGTGTTCTTGTTGGGGGTTTTAGGTGAGGGTTTTAGGTGGGGTATTTCGTTAGACTATCAGGCGTGGGTGGAAACCGGCAGCGATTTACCGGATCCAGCGATGGCGCGGTGAATCACGCCACACCGTTACTGCAAATTACATCGCATAAAGACACAGTTTATTGTTATCCAGATCCCTCACGTACGCAGCATGGCGACCGGATCGCAAACCCGGTTCGCCTTCACTTTGGCCACCCATATCCAACGCTTTTTGATAGAGCCGCTCCACTGCTTCGGCTGAACCCACATTGAGGCCAAGCATGGTGCCGTTACCATTGGTTGCCGGTTCCCCATTGAAGGGCTCGGCAATGCCAAACATAAACTGATTACCCGCCCATACGACCATTCGCCCCTCGGAGTAAATCTTACTAATTCCGCTGCCCTCAAAAAAGACATCGTAAAAAGCCGCTGCCCGCACCTTATTGTTAGTCCCAAAAACAAAATAATCCATTTTCATGTCATAAACTCCTACTCAGTTCGAATCAATCCTATCCAACATCTGCGTTAATTCTACGGCACTCACGCTTTTACAAACCAAAGCAAACACCGTATTTCAGTTATTGCCGTTTTTACGCATGATATGAGCAGCCTTCGATCAGCACATTGCCTTTATGTTCTTTGAATCCGTATATCAGTAATCCGGGCTCTTCACGATGTTCAAAGTTGACGTTCCACAACACGATCACATGATCCGGATTTCTGTGTATATGGATCAAATCAGCAAGGGTGTGCTTACCCAATGCATCGTAGCTTTCCTCAAGCTGACGATTGAACTCACTCTCCGGGAAGACCTGATCGGGGTGTTCGTCAATCAGATAACGGATGAATTCCTGGTAATTCTTTTCGTTCCAAGCGTTCTCTGTGTGTTCAGCTAACGGCTGTACAACACCAAGAATCTCTTGATCGCTAAGTCCTTGGGCTTTCATAGCATATCCTATTTCCAATTATGGGAGCTTGTAGCTCGTTCATTTTACTCGAAACGGCACACTTACAATATGAAGAATTTTTGATAATCGCTTTTGATAAGCCCTAGGATCACTATTAAATACGGTATGTTAATGGCAGTATTCTCTTTATCCACTGGAGGCCTACCCAATATGAACAAATCGGTCACTCCCATTTTATTAGCGACTTTACTAACATCCACCCATGCCCTTGGGTCCGAGTGCAATCTCCAACCACTGGCTAAAAGATGGCAATCGGCTGAGTATGTTTTTTCCGGTACGGTTACCCACCACGAAAAACACGCAGAACTCAGCGGCAAATGGTGCGAAACGGAAGGCCCAAGCTGTGGTGCTAAGCTCGCCACCCTGGAAGTCGATAAAGTATGGAAGGGCACCATCCCGAAGCACATGGTCAACGTCTTTTCTGAAGACGCTTGTTACTGCCTGGGAACCTACTTCAAAACCGGCACCCGTTATATCGTGTTCGGTACGCCAGTCTCAACGCAAAACGACCTGATCAATGATCTGGGGGCCTGCCACACTACCCAGTTTCACATAGACCTTCAAAATCAACTGGATCAGCTCGCCCAGCCAGGTGAATAGACTGCCTTAGGAAAAGCCTGCAAGTCATTCAATAGGCGTTAGCTCAGTTGCCTATGGATTCAATTCTTGTAGTTCTATAATCAGATGCGAGTATTGCGCTGCAATTCTTATCTCTTCTTACTTCCTGTTGATATAAAGAAAAATTCTCCCGCCTCATGGCCTGAGTACGTTATTGGTGCATAAGAAATATGCTTATCCTTTTTACTCATTCGACGAAATAAATTGTACCCCTCCATAAGACCATCATTATTAGCCAAAGCGCTAATCAGATTCTGTGTAAAAGTCTGCTGCTTATTCGCAGCCGCGAACTGAACTGTACTAGGTTCATTCGTGGAAAGAGCCAGGCGCGCTCTTGTTTGCGACATAATACTGACCCACTGGTAATAAAGTCCTTCACCCAATGAATCATCTATTTTTACCACCGCAGATTCTGACAACCTGGGCCCAACACATGCATCGGCAATGACAAGAACATGTTTAGCCGCCATTGTGTAGAGCATATCGTTTATTGCAAGCGATGATATCCAGGTTCCGGTATTGTTGGATTCCGCATCAACCGGCAACCAATAACATCGTTTATTGGTATTTTCCACATCACTGCGACCAGAGTAGAACACCAACAGATTATCCTGCTCGGTCAGAACTTCACGAAACCCATTTAAGGCTGACAGTACTTTGTAGCGACTTGCATTGTGCAATCTCAACACTTCAAACCCGTATTTTTTAGATAAAACATCAGTAAGTCTATTGGCATCATCCGCCTCTAATTCCAGATTATCAAACTCTTGATATTGGCTATTCGTTATTATCAGAGCATAATACTTGCCCAGTGGTAACGTTTCACCTGTTCTAAATTTATGCTGAAGCACCTCAGCTGTCAGCTTGTGCTGGATAGGTTCTTTGGATAATGAAGGATCATAATACAGCTCAACGGTGTTAGTCCTATCCAGTGTATCTGTTGCAGAAATAACAATAGACGAACCCCTGTCTTCCGATGAAATCGTAGACCAGAAAAGATTGTACTCATCCAATTCAACACTACGATCATTGATGGTAAAACTCTTCACACCCCATTGTGATTGGACCTTTCCAACTATCTCAGTAGCACCTGATTGTTCGGCTCTAATCAAATGCTTACCGTCAATCAATGTTATGACAGGATCTATTATTTCAATAATAGGTGATAGTAACTCGTCGTTTTTACTTTCATCGATTGAGTTTTTTTCTCTCTGTTTCCTGATTTTTGTTTTACCGTCGCTGGCGAGCTTGTTATTTGGATAATATTTTAAGACGGAATTAAAAATAAATTCAGCCTGATCGAGTTTTAATGATTCTTTACTCTCGGTTAAACTCAGTCCTCGGTTAAGTTCCGCATTCAGATTAAGCAGCATACTAAGTTGGGTTGGTGATACATTAGGGGCCATCACAGCTTCGTTGATACTTGCAGAATAGGTAGCAGGAAATGTTTCACTCTCTATTGCCTTTCCCCCAATAGAATAATAGTACCATATAGGAATCACTAACAAAGTTAGTACGGAGATTAGCATTAAGTAACGTTCCACCATACTGAAATACAACCCGGTACGGTTATTTTTGATCTCTTTATTCTCGGTACCCTTCGCTTTATCACTTTCTATTACCAGCAAGTCTTCAGTTTCTTTAGCACTGCCTGGGTGCCCATGCACCAGCTGAAGCATCAGTGATCTGGACTTGCGTTCAACCCTTTTGCTATCATCCTTGATAAGTTTTTCTAGTTCTTTTTTAATGCCCGCCTTATAAACGTCGAAAGGCTCTTCCATCAAGTCCTCTATATCAAGCAGGCCAAGCAATTTTTTATCAGAACTGGAATCGTTAAGTTTATTCAGAATAGCTACCGGGATCGATTTATTAGAGCCGGGAATCAACACCAGATCACCATCACCTGCAAATGCGATCAACTTAGGGGATTGCTTACCTTCACTGATTTCAGCAACTTCACTCTTTAGATATCGATACAGACTTTGCACTGTAACGTTACCCAAATCATCACGCGCATTCTGACTACGCAACCCCGACAGAAGGGCTGTCGTAAAGATCGCATTGGGTGATTTCGCATCTCCTTCTATGCGCTCTAACGCTAACGCCTGCCCATCCGTTGCTGTGATAATAAATCGACCTTGATTTCTTTCAGGATTAAAATGCACATCGGATGATGTACTCAGCAACTCCTCTGCATCCTTTAGGGTCACCTCTTGAAGACTTCTACTATCGAATAAAGCACTGTAGCAACAATCCAGAACCACAATCTGTCTTTTGCTACGACTTTGATTCATCTTCTCCCGCAACCATAAACAGTCGATACTAGTTCGATCCAACAGTTCATAGTCTGTATTATGCAGTATTAGATAAAGCTTTTTTCCATCGACCGATTTCACACCGTGCCCTGCGAAATACAGCAGTAGCAAATCATCGGCTTTTTTGTTTTTATAAAATCGACAAATTTCTCTTTGTACTACTCGCTCATCTTGATCGATCAAAGTAATCACATTATTGAGATTAAATCTCCCAATTTTGGGATCACATAATACGTCACGTACGCCTTCCGCGTCGGCTTTAGCTTTATCAAGCCTGCTAAAATGTTCATTTTGCAGGAAGTTCCCTGCTGCAATGATGAGCGCGTATGAACGTGACATTGTGTAGATGAAGGCTTTAGCTTACGTTATTATTTTTGTCCTCTGGATTCTCAACCTCTGACAACAACGCCGCTTTCCACGCTTTTAAACTTTGCGCCGACGTGTTTTCTGGAAACTGCGCTTCGATATCCCCTATCTTCATTGTAACCAATTGCCTTTCGCCCTTTTGTTTAATCCACTCCGCAATAACGTCCACTAATTTCTCGAAGTAGGCGGGTGCTAACTCCATCATGATGTGGCCAACCAGCGCTATACTGTCCACGCTTCGTGCTTGATCTTCTTTGTCCGCTCTGGCCAAGTCCACATCAACCATTTCGCTGGCATTTTGTACATACTGTAAGAGTTCGCGAGTTGTCGTATCACGATAACCAGCATCGTCCTCAGAATTCACGACTAAAGTCAGCTTTAGATTCTTAGACATTGACATATCCCTATTGCCCCATTGGATAGATGATCAATAAACAGTCTGCACTTGGCAGTTGCTAATCAGCTTAAGTTCCAACACTGTTATGGCCGATAATACTACAAACCCTGGCGGTCACTATTAATTAAGAAAGTATATCTTGCTTTTATCATCAGCCTGTATTTATTGATAGGTGTTTTGTTTTTCATTAGCTGTCTAGTGAGTATTCCCGCAAAAAGCACAACTCGGTGACGCAATTGATCATATCGTGTGCAAACTCTAAGCTGGCCAAGCATGATCCTTGAACATCAAATGTTCGGTTAACTCTACCTTAAACGCTTTGACTAGCGAGCAGCCGATTTCACAATAGGTAGCCTTGAATGAGATCGTACATTGCCCTCGTGTGGTCAACGCATATCATCAAGTAGTTCCTGCTCCCCAATCCCAACACTATATATTATGCCTTAACCTTACTGACGTCCGGATATCGCCGCTCCATGCACAGCGGTAAATCCTGCACCCAAGCCCACGTCAGGATCACGCTCTACAATGTGATTGTATCCTCCTGTACCCAGTGAAGGTAAGGATAATTCAGCGATCAGGCTCAATTATGAAGTCAGTGCCTGAACGTAAGAAGCACTCAATATCAAGCATTCCGGCTCATCGATGCTTTTCATCGATGAGCCCGCTGGTAATCCGTTGAGCAATTCTTTTTCCGGCATCTACGCAATGCGGAACTTTACTCACACTAATAATAGCCACAACTTCATTCCTTGTATTCAGAACTGGCCCACCTGAATCACCCCGGCAAGCACCAGAAGAGAATGAGATTAGCTTTTCGTCTAAAGCTGCATTTTCCAGTGGTCGCGATTTTTTTATACCGTAGTACCCCCATTCATCTTCACCAAAACCCCAAGCAATAAAGGGAGTATTTTTTTGTGTATAAGATGCAATTGGAACAGGTGTAACAGGCAACACATCAGTGGAAACTAAGGAAACAACATCGTTCCCAAGAAAATCGTTTACGGTTTTGATGGTGGCAGAAGACCTGGGTGATATTTTAGTGACATCAAACCACTGAACCGTGTCATGCAAAACATTATCTCCAACACCTATTTTTACAGTATTGGATGGGTAGTATGTTTGGGCTTTTAAACCATAAACGCAATGAGTTGCGGTTAACACTTCGTTAGCACCCACAACCACACCACTGCAAAAATCTTTTTTGCCTGTGATTTTGATGGCTACAATGGCGTTACTATCGAAACCATACTGTGTGTTCTTATATCCTGTTTCAGAAACAGGGGCAGCACTGGTCTGATTAACGCTAACGCCCAGATAGAGCATCACAAGTAAAAAACGATTAAACAAACGCATAATGAAATTGGCTGACATTTCCATTACCTTTGAAATGTCAGCCCTATTCCTTGTATTTGTTAGAGGATTAAATTGATTCTTCAGCTTATGGAAACGTAGAGCGGAAATACGAGATCCAGCTCGCGTATTGTGGTGTTAACCGTACCATGCGGTCTGCGCGACTGACATTCTCACATGAAGAGGAAGACGCCGTTCCACCACAAGTGGATTGAATATCGTGTGCAGTGTAATAGACTGATCCGTCATTTCCTACATTGCCGTTGCCGTATAGATACAGAGGTGAACCGCTCATTCCCGCTGACCCATCACAAGACATTCTGAAATTACGATTGTAGCCATCGCCATCCAGATTGGTACCATTACCTACTGAGCACGATGCTGCATCGCCATACAAGTGGAATGGGCTGCAAACAGTTAAATCTGTTGTACAGGTAGGGCACTTGGCAGGGTCGGCTGGATCGTCGATACGCGGGTTATTGGCAGGGCCGGCGTTACATGAGGGATAACCACGGCTGAATTTGGATACCGTGTTGAGCGAACCCATAGGGGCGTACCAGTAGCCCATCCAACCCACGTTATTACCCAACCGATCGGGAATGACAATAATACCAAAATCGTACTGCTCACGATTGCTCACGCTGCTCTGACGCCATTGGCTGGGGGTAAAATACCAGTAAGTTTTACCGATGCTGGGGCAATCATCAGTGCTGGAATTTGGGCATCCAGGCATAGTAGTGGTAGCTTTCCAGTCACTGCCATTGCGCCCTACACGTGCAGATAACGCAAAAAAGTTATCGGTAGCTGAGGTGTTAATGCAGTGTGCTGCAGTAACAATGTGACGGGGGCCAATTAATGTACCGGAGCAACCGCTATTAGAGCCACCGTAATCAAAATTCGCAATGGTGCGCCAGGGCCAAGCGTTGATTTCGGTGTTGAGCGAGCCCAACCGAACACGATTGTCATCGTTGAAGCTCCAACCCATTGGATAATACTGGCGCTTATCCACCGCCTCTACTCGCTCTGTGGTTTCTGATTTTATCTCACCCACAAAGCTATCGTTTTGCTTCTCGTTCACAGCAACTCGAAAGGTCAGCTCACGAATTTCGACCGGTATAAAGAAGTTAAACTCATTCCGCGTTTCAGGTTTATAGGCTGAAAAGCTGTCTACGGTTGGAACATCGTCTGGCGCATATTCGCTGTAGCCATCAATACGATTAAAACTTTCATCGGCTTTTGCTTCGGGCTGTTCCGGATTGCCTTTACTAATCGTGTTGCCTTTGCGTAACCAGTCGATTCTCACAGGGGGCAGCCCTGCCAAGCGTTCGCCCGTGGTTTTTTGCAAGTTGATCAACATGGATTCCGATTCTTCAACCAATTCATAGGCATCCTTGAAGATGCTTTTGTCGTTAGCGTATTTTTCGTGGACACGAATTACATATTCAACCTGAGTTTCATCACTCGTAAAGCGCTTTTCCACGTAGGATTCACCCTTTGAGAAAGCACTACCGCTGAACAGCAGCACGCAAGCCGCCAGTGAAGCGGATAGAGTGGATGGGATTTTCCGTAGCATTCCATTTGACATTGTTGTTTCCTGAAGAGGTCGTTGTAGGATGGGGCTATCTTAATGAGGGATGCAGTGAAGGTAAGTAACAAGTTGGGCGCAGAAGTGTGACATAGTTCCGCAATCGAACTTCCCGTTTCGGGTGTTTCGACAAGATGCCCCTACATTAATTTCACCCCCGAAAGTACAAGGGTTATATATCGCCGTTTTGCACTTCCTAAAGGTCTTACTATAATTCAGGTCTGATATGTTTGGTTGTGAGCAAACACCCCTAACCCATCAGATGTGAAAGTAGTTGATGTCTATATCCAGTTTTACACGGTTTTTAGTACTGATTGTTGCTTTATGTTCCTTAATCGCTGGTTGTTCTACCGCTGTCGAACGGCTAAACAAGCTGCATCAGCAAAATAGGGAAACAATGCGACATGAGATTAATGCCTTGCTCTCTGAGCCTGGCGATATTAATCGTCAATCTCCTGAGAAAGCGTTAACACCTTTGATGGCAGCAGCCTTCTTTGACCCGGAGCGCATACCGGGCATGATCGCCCAAGGGGCAGATGTAAATTATAGAACGCCTTTTGACGAGACTGCTTTACACATTCTTATGTTTCGGGAAGCCACATACAAAGGAATCTTCTGGGCTAGTGCCGGGTATGGCCCATATGAGGATACTCATGAGCTTGCTGCCATTGAAGCTTTGCTTCAAGCAGGCGCAAACCCAAATATCGGCGGACCTGGAGGCTCAACCCCAGCACACTTCGCTGCCAACCCCAAATACTACAAAGGCGATGATGAGTACTGGCTTGATATGCAGGTCGAGCGTATTGCCTTGCTCGTCAGGTATGGCGCCGATCTTTCTATCATAAACTCTAAAGGGTTTACCCCATATGAAATCTCCGTTCCGGCTCATACTTGGGAACAGGAAGACCAATCTCCCTCCCAGGCAGCTTTTTCTCAGTTTCTTTTACTCGCCGAAAAGCGTGGACTAGAACAGGCGTATACCGCTCATATTGAACGCAAAACATCACTCGCCAAACAGGCTAAGGAAAGGGCCAGGGCCGAAGCAGAACGTAAACACCGCGAGGAAATCGCGCGCAAGAAAATGCGCGCCAAGGAGGAAGCCGTCGCCTCTTATATTGCCTCACACCCGAATCTGAACAACGCGTTATCGGAAGTGGTTCAGATCGGGAAGGAAAAAAGAGCGGTGGAATCGGTCCTCAGGCAAAATGCGTTCGGTGAAAGGTGTGAAACCGGCAGTAACAACACGTATTATCAATCTAAAACCTGTATGACGAGTTGGGAGGCCTTGAAGGCGAGTGCTGAAAGCCATTATTCGAGCCTTGATTCAGCCTACCGTAAGCAACGCAACTGGTTTGCCAATCTGTTTGGTGAAAGTGGCCATATTGTTAAAGCGCTGGTAGACGATCGCGTTGTGAATGCCCCAGCAGACGAAGCGGTCATGCAGCAATACGCACCGGCCCTGAGGCAACTCAGCAACATTACACAGGCCGAAGCTCGCGCCGAACGAGCTGAACAACGGCGCAAAGAACAGCAGATGATGGCTGACTTTATGAGTACGATTCAAAATTCGTTCGATAGGACGAACCAAATGCTGGACCGTAATATGGCTCAAACCCAGCAGGTGATTCAGCAAGCCTATGCGTCACAGAGAGCAAACGCTACCGCCCACCAATCTTCTTCCCACCAAGGAATACCTGAACTGGAAGACAAGTTGAACAATATTGATCGCACATTTGATTCACCAACCAGCTCCCGCTCAGGCAGCCTCGCTTCTGAAAACAATCAACCAGATATCCTCCTCAACAAGCCAGAAAGTAGCCATAGAGTCTGTGCCGGCCCATTTACCATGCCGGCTATCGACATGGTTGTAACAACCCAGGAATATAATGGAGGGCGTGCCAGTCAAAAATTTGAGTGTCCGGAAGGCACTATCCCTGTGCAGGAAGGTGCTCACAGCAACCAATTCACCAACTGGTTATTGCCAAGCAGGACAGAAGAGCCAGCAGGCAAGGGAAAGATTCGGGTCACTCGCAAGTCGTTTCGTTATGAATGCCTGTGCGCAAACAAAAAGAAAACCGGTTCTGGCGCAACTCAACAATAAACGGACCTTGCATGATTGTAATGCGATTGGGTAATCACAGGGGACGCATCATCAACCATTATTTATCCTTTCCGGTGTATCCCCCATCAGCAAGGCCATTGCTCCCTCGGAATAACGTTCTCCATAGATCGACACTGATGCAATTGCCTCATCTAGCTTAGTCAGCATATCGCTCCCGAGTTCGATCTCAACCGCAGCAGCATTTTCTGCCAAGCGTCGCAGGCTGCGTGTGCCCGGGTTCTCTTTAAAGAAACGGCCCAACAGGGTTTCATTGGTAAAAGGACCATACATATCGGCGGTATCCCACAGGGTTACCTGTTGCTGCAGCGCACTGGATAACACCTGCCTATTGACGGCATCATCACTGCTACCGTAAAAATCCGACATACCCATGCAACCCAGACCAATAGCCGAAACCTCCAGCCCCTTCCCATCCCCGACGCAAGGCTTAGACTGGGGCAATGATCATCACCATGCCCGTATCGCCAACGTACTGCGCCATATGCAGGCCCACTTTGCCGAGCCGCTGGATATCAACGCACTGGCCGATATTGCCAGTATGAGTCAAAGCAGCCTGCACCAGCACTTCAACGCTGTGACCAATGCCTCGCCCCTGCAATACATCAAGGCCATCCGCCTGCATCGGGCTCAGCACTTGTTAAGCGACAGCCAACTCAGTGTCAGCGAAGCCGCCTGGGAAGCTGGCTATCAAAGCCTTTCCCAATTCAGTCGTGAGTACAAGCGGCTTTTTGGCGACGTGCCGAGTCGAGCGGTGGGGTCGGTGGTGGGTTAATCACGATTCGCGAATTGCGTGGAATCCCACATGAAGGAAGACGACCTGTGCTGGTATGACATTGGCATCGGCAATAACGACCTGCATCCGGGCCGGGGCCTGCTGATATTGGGTTGCCGGTGGGGCGGGAAGGCATATTCCCCCGGGGGAAGCCGCAAACTGATCGGGGGACAATCAACTACCCCCGGGGGAGACCTTGAACTGGTCGGGGGACGACCAATCGCCCCCGGGGGATGGCGTCAGAGGCCGGTTGCTTGCTGTTGCGGAACGGGGGAAGCCGTGCCGGAGCGGCGGGCGCGACGATACTGGCTGTGATAGCCGTCCAGGCGCGCCGGGTTATCCCAGAACACATACTCGCCACAGGCACGGATCTCATCCACGGCCTCCTTCAGGTGCGTATACGCCTGATCACGGATCACCCGGGCGCTGCTGCCGTGGGCTCGCTCACCGTTCACCATCGCCAGCAAATCCGCCATGTCAGCGGCGGTGGAGGCGGCCAGATCCAGCGCCTGCGCATCCACACCCACCGCCAGCAATGGCTCCGCATTGGCGCGCCCCAGAATCGCAACGTCGTTCAAATCCTGAATCATGTCCACATGGCCGGTGCCCTCAGCAATGTCCGACACCCGCTTCAACAACGCATCATCCCTGCGGTAGGCATAACGCATGGCACGCAACATCTGATCGCGCAGGGCATAGGCGGCGGGCGCTTCCTGATCCCATTGCTGTTGCGCCTCCTCGCGGCCAAAACGCTCCTTGAACCACAGGGATTCAGCCTCGCGCAGGGCACCAATGCGCTGCGGTAAATCCTGCACCCAAGCCCAGGGCAGGCCTGCGCTCTGCAAGGTGGTTTTATCTTCCTGCGCCCAGTGGTAGAGGTTT
>DKQK01000018.1:4543-60404 GCA_002471665.1 Gammaproteobacteria bacterium UBA7310 | reverse complement strand
TCCCTTTCGCGGTGATCGTTATACCGATGCTACAGGGGCCTTTAGGTGCCTGCAACTGGCGACGGTGGCCCACCGGGCGAGGGTGGCTTTAGAGGGTGGCCTAAAACGGCAGTGGTGCGCTGCAGGTGATGCTGTGCCGGCCGGTGGGGTGTTGAAAACGGAGATGATGGGCGTGCAGGAGCAGGCGCTGGCTCATGGCGACAACGTGTTCCGGGGCGTAGAACCGGTCTCCCAGAATGGGCAGGCCCAGGGCCATGCAGTGTACCCGGAGTTGATGGGAACGGCCGGTGACCGGAATCAGTCGCAGCCGGTTCCAGCGGCCGTCTTGCTCCAACAGCTGGTAGTGGGTGAGAGAGGGTTTGCCGTGCTGGTAACAGATTTTCTGCCGGGGGCGGTTGGGCCAGTCAGTGATGAGTGGAAACTGGATATCGCCGCATGCTGCAGGGCAGTCTCCCCAGGCGATGGCCTGGTATTCCTTGGCGGTTTCCCGCATTTGAAACTGGCGGCTCAGCTCACTTTGTGCCGCTTTGGTTTTGGCCAGCAACATCACGCCGGAGGTGGCGCAATCCAGGCGGTGTACCACCAGGGCTTGCGGGTACAGCGCCTGGGCACGGGTGTGAACGGAATCCTGCTTATGGGGGCCGCGGCCGGCCACTGAGAGCAGGTCAGCGGGCTTGTTGACCACCAGCAGCTGGTCGTCCTCATACAGGATGTCCAGCGGATTTCCGGATTGCACCTTGGCGGTCATGGATCAGGAAATGGTGACCATGATGCGCAGGCCATCCAATCGGTACTGGCTGTTTTTGGCCAGTAACGCCAGGCCTTTTTGCAGGCGCTTTTCCACATTGTGAATGGCCTTGTCCTGTTGGTCCAGGTGGCTTAAGGCCTGCAGGCGCTGCTTCTCGTTTTCCCAGTAATCGCGAAATCGCTGTTGGGCGTTTTCCACCAGAGCCTGCTTGCGCTGTTCCATCAGGCTATTGCCTTTATTGAGCATTGCCAATACCGGATCCTGAATCTCTTTCAGCATCGGTGTGATTAAATCACCTTTCACCCGTTTTAGCTGTTTGTCCAGGGCATCGGTGGTCACCGCCTTGCTGATGTCGCGGCCCTGTTGGTCCAGCAGCAGGCGTACCGGTGTGGCCGGTAATAGCTGGCCCAGCTGCAGTTCCGCAGGCGCGGGGCACTCCACGATGAACAAGGCTTCCAGTAATATGGTGCCTTCCTTGATCTGCTTGTTTTTGAGCAGGCTCATCACTGAGCTGCCTTTGCCACTGGTGATGATCATGTCCATGGCGTTGCGCACCATGGGGTGATCCAGGCTGAGAAACTCGATGTCTTCGCGGCTCAGCGCGATGTCGCGCTCGAACGTGGCGCTGACGCCGTCCTCCGGCAAATTAGGGAAGCTGTTGTGCTCCAGCGAGGTGCCGGGTCGGATCAGCACGATGTTTTCCGACAGCTCTTCTTCCTCGACACCGTAGGCGTTGAATACCTGCTCCATGTAAAATTCAAGGCTCGGGTCGTCGTCACTTTCCAGCACAGCTTCAATCAACGGCGCCACGCTGTCGTCTCCGCGGGAGTGCAGTTCCAGCAGGCGGTTGCGTCCGTGCACGAAGCGTTCGTGCAGCTCTGCAATCTTTGTTTGGGTGGTGTTGATGAGCTGTTCCAGAGCGGAATTATCCATATGGATGATGGCCTGGTGAAAATCATCCTGCAGGTTTTCGAACACCACGCTGTGGGAGGCTTCGGTTTTGGTAAAGGCGTTGAAGCCTTCGTCATACCAGTTCAGCAGATGTTGTTGCTGGGTGTCTGCCAGGTAAGGGGTGAAGATCTGGATGTCCTCCTGCTGACCGATCCGGTCCAGGCGGCCGATGCGCTGTTCCAGCAGGTCAATGCTGCCGGGCAGATCAAACATCACCAGGTTATGGCAGAACTGGAAGTTGCGGCCTTCGCTGCCGATTTCAGAACAGATCAGGGCCTGGGCGCCGTCTTCTTCTGCTGCGAACCAGGCGGCGCTGCGATCGCGCTCGATCAGGCTCAGATCCTCATGGAACGCGCTGCATTGAATGCCGCCTTTGAAGTGCAGATGGGCTTGCAGGGCGCAGGCGCTGTCCTTGTGATGACAGATCACCAGGAACTTCTGGCCGCGGTTCTGCTTGAGTGTTTCCAGCAGCCATTCCACTCGTGGGTCCTGGGCGAGCCATTCCACTTCAGGGGCATGCATTTCCGGGTAGAGTTGGTCCAGAAAACTCGCCAGGCCCAGTTGGGTATACAGCTCAGGGGCCTGCAGCCGCACCCGGGTGAGCTGGCGTTGCGGGAAGCCGCTGATGCTGGCGCGGGTGTTGCGAAACAGGGCGCGTCCGGTGCCGTGTTGATCCAGTAAGCGGGTGGCCAGGGTGGTGGCTGCGTGGCTGTCTTCCTGGTCGTTTTCCAGTTGCTCAATGAGCTGCAGACTGGATTCGTCTTGCAGCAGTTGTTTGAGCTGGTTCAGTTGGTCGCCGGACAGCGATTGGTGGTCGATCAGCCGTTCCGCCATCAGTGCGATGTCGTTGAATCTGGCTTGCTGTTCGATGAAAGCAGGTAAATTCTGGTAACGCAGCGGATCCAGCAGGTGCAGTTGGGCGAAGTGACTTTCCGGCCCTTCTTTTTCCGGTGTGGCCGTCAGCAGCAACAGGCTTTTCGCCTTGAGGCTGAATTCCTCCACCAGACTGTAGGCAGGGCTGGGTGCTTCTGGTTGCCAGGCCAGATGATGGGCTTCATCCACAATCAGCAAATCCCAGGGCGAGTCGAGGGCCGCGTTGGCCCAGCGCTGGTTGTGCAGCAGGAACTGGATGGAGCAGAGCACCAGCTGTTCGTGCATGAAGGGGTTGTCCGTGTCTTGCTGCTCGCAGAGGGCTTCACACTGATCGTTGTCCAGCACCCGCACCGGCATGTTGAAGCGACGGCGCATTTCCACCAGCCACTGGTGCACCAGCGAATCCGGCACCAGGATTATGATGCGGCTGATCTTGCCGCTGATCAGCAGTTGATGGGCGATCAGCCCCGCTTCAATGGTTTTGCCCAGGCCCACTTCGTCCGCCAGCATGACCCTGGCTTCGGCGTGCCGGGATACGGTTTGGGCGATGTGAAACTGGTGGGGGATGGGGTCGACCCTGGGGCCGATAAAACCCTTGGCCGGGTTCTGGTCGTAATGGGATTGCAGTTCCCAGGTTTTTAACCGCATGCCGAAGGTTTTGTAATGTTCGAAATGGCCCTGCAGAAGGCGTTTGAGGGGCTCCGGCATACTGCTGCTGCCCTGCACCTGGCTTTCACAGAGGATTTTTACTTCCCCGTTGTCGCTTTCTGCCTCGTAGAAGTAGAGGCCTTCTTCTTCATGACGGGTCAGGACCCGGTAGTTGGTGCCATCCTCGGTTTCGATCATGTCCCGGGGCTGAAATTCCAGCCGGGTGAGCGGCGCGTTGGCCTGGGCGTAGTTGCGCAGTTCTTCAGTGCTGGGGAAGAACAAGGTGACGGTGCGTTCGTTCACCTGGGTGACAATGCCGATCCCCAAGTCGGTTTCTGCGGTGTTGGACCAGCGCTGGCCGACGTGAAAAAACTGTTCGCTCATGGTACTGACGGTCTCCGGAAAATGGCTGCGCGGTATTCTAACAAAGTTGGGTGGCAATTTCAGAGAGAACTACCTGCAGCCCATTCCACTACAGCACGCCCTCCCATAACTCCACTGCACAGTCAAACGGGTCTGAATGCAGGGCAGTAGTGTCATCGAAACACATGACATGACGGTTTTCTTCCTCGAATGGGTGCCATTTGCCAACACCGTCAGTACTGGGGTCAGAGGAGCGGGCAAAGGCAATCCAGCAATTCTGCACCAGAATACTCAGTTTGCCGGCGCCGGGATCGGTACCACACAGATATTGCCCGGCCGGGTTTTCCGTGCAGCCGAATACCAGTGGAATGTCGCTGGCATGGCAGGCACCGAGGCTGCCTTTATCCCAGTTGAACTGAAACATATAGATGTTCTGGGTGTGCTCACTGTGGGCCTCGGCGATGCGCAGCGTGGGAATACGAAACATGCGATCCCCTTCAAAGGCGCTGTAGACATCGGCCAGGGTGGCGTTTTGCCGGCTGGTCTGGATCATTTTTTCATAAAGGTTGGCGGCGCGTTCCCCAATACCGGGAACGCTCTTTTCCAGCAGGTCGATAAGGTCGGATTTTTCCACCTCATTGACGTTGGTCGGGGAAAACAGGTCTTCAGCTCCGGGCAGGCTCAGGAACAGGTTCCATTCATCACGGGTACACCCCACCATCAATGGAATATCCTTGGCCTCGCCGCTCTGAATGGCCGCCAGCGGCGTTTGTGGAATAATGTTGCCTTCCACCACCGGCAGCAGCACCATGCCGGTCTGCCGCACCTCCTGGCTGTAGCGCCCACGATTGAAGGACAGTTTGGTGAGCTGGCGTTGCGCCTTGATGATCTGATCCGGGCTTAATTGCCATAACTTTTCCGGGGTGGCGGGATCAATGTCGGTGACTTCAAGAAACCTGCGGGCAATGTCGGTGGCTTCGGAGCGGGTCAGTACCTGATCCGCCGCGCCGCTTTGCAGGATGGCGCGTTTGAACAACCCTTTGGCGGCAGGGCAGGCCAGCAGGGTGGCAATGGACATGGCGCCGGCGGATTCTCCAAACAGGGTGATGTCCTCCGGATCGCCGCCAAAGCTGGCGATGTTGTTTTTGATCCAGCGCAGGGCTTCCAGCTGATCCAGCAGACCGTTATTGGCGCTGATGTTGTGCTCTTCAGCGATGAGGTCGTTTAGGTAGAGAAACCCCAGCACCCCAAGCCGGTAGTTGATGGACACCACCACCACATCGCCACTGACTGCCAGATTACGCCCGTTGTAGATGAGTTGCGATCCGGAACCGGTGAGAAAACCGCCGCCGTGAATCCACACCATCACCGGGCGTTTTTTCGAATCGCAGGCCGGAGTCCAGATATTGAGGTAGAGGCAGTCCTCGCTGGTTTGAGTGATGCCGAAGAGGGGGATTCTGTCCTGTGGTGCAGAGTCTCCGAAACGGTCTGCCTTGAAGGGCTCATCGAATGGCAGGAGGGGTTCCGGAGCCTTGAACCTGGCCACGCCTATAGGTTGCTCGGCGTAGGGGATACCCCTGAATTCCTGATAACCTTCCCGCTGGAGTCCAATGATTTCACCACAGGGTGTATTCACACTGACCGACATAGAGTTTCCCGTAATTAGTGTTTTTTGATGGTGGTTTGTGTTGGGTATCTTTAATCGCCATAACAGGGCGATTTCGGCAATAACTGCCCTGTAATTGACGTTTATCCCCTTTCAACTTGATGGGGTTTCCCTTCTAGAATACTGGCTCCATTCTATTGCAGTAGAGAGACAACCATGAGCCAGCAGGCACCCAGCCGGTCCGTTGCCACCCTGTTCAGACCCTTCCAGTGCAAATCCCTGACACTGCGCAATCGAATCGTCATGGCGCCCATGACACGCAATATGTCGCCGGGCTATGTTCCCAATGATCAAGTGGTAGCTTACTACCGACGTCGTGCAGAAAACAATGTGGGCCTGATCATTACCGAAGGCACGACGGTAAATCAAGTGGCTGCCAATGGTTATGAAGGGGTGCCCGCCTTCCACGGTGAGGCAGCTTTGGCGGGTTGGAAGCAGGTGGTGGACGCCGTGCACGCCGCAGGTGGCAAGATTGCCCCGCAGCTGTGGCACGTGGGGGCCGTGCGGCGCCCCGGTGTGGGCCCGGATCCCGAGGTGCCCGGTATGGGGCCTTCGGGCATCAGCTCAGCGGGCAAACGCAAGGCGCATACCTTGAGCGAACAAGAAGTGCTGGATTGCATCGAGGCATTTGCCCAGGCAGCGGAAGATGCCGAGCGCCTGGGATTTGATGCCATTGAACTGCATGGGGCCCATGGCTACCTGATTGATCAGTTTTTCTGGGAAGTGACCAACGAGCGAACCGACCGCTGGGGAGGGAGTTTTGCAAAGCGCTCCCAATTTGCCGTTGATATTATCGAGGCAGTGCGGCAGCGGGTGAGCGCGGATTTCCCCGTGATCTTCCGCTTTTCCCAGTGGAAACAGCAGGATTATTCCGCCCGATTGGCGCACACGCCAGAGCAGCTGGAAGCCTTTCTGCAACCACTGTCGGACGCGGGTGTGGATATTTTTCACGCCAGTCAGCGGCGCTTTTGGGAACCTGAATTTGAAGGTTCTGATCTGAATCTGGCGGGCTGGACCAAGAAGCTCACGGGTAAACCCGCCATCTCAGTGGGCAGTGTGGGGCTGAATGTGGACTTCCTGGAAGGCACCCTGTCGGCCAACCCCATGGACAGCATCGGCCAGCGCGGGCTGGAGGAATTGCTGGAACGCATGGAAAATGAGGAGTTCGATATGATCGCCGTGGGCCGCGCGCTATTACAGGATCCGGAATGGACGGTGAAAGTGCAACAGAATCGACTGGATGAGCTGGCGGATTTTGATCGGGCTGCCATTGCCAAACTGTACTGATCGCTGCCATTAATCGTGACAAAAAAGGCGAGGTTCCAGGACCTCGCCTTTTTTGTCGGGCGTGTTGTGCCGGCGTTATTTTACGTCAAAGCGATCGGCGGTCATGACCTTGGTCCAGGCCAGAACAAAATCGTCAACAAACTTCTGTTTTGCGTCATCGGAAGCATAAAACTCGGCAATGGCGCGCAGTTCGGAGTTGGAGCCGAAGACCAAATCAACCGGGGTGGCGGTCCACTTTACCTTGCCGCTGGTGCGATCGTGACCTTCATACAATCCTTGCGTTTTTGATTTTTTCCACTGCGTTGACATATCCACCAGGTTGACGAAGAACGCGTTGTTCAATTGGCCCGGAGTCTCGGTGAATACGCCGTGCTTGCTGCCGTCGGCGTTGGCGCCCAGCACCCGCATTCCTCCAATCAATGCCGTCATTTCGGGTACGGTTAAATCAAGCAACGCGGCGCGTTCAACCAGCGCTTCTGCCGGTGGCCGCGGATAACCCGCTGCCAGGTAATTGCGGAAACCATCAGCCTTGGGTTCGAGCAAGGCAAAAGATTGCACATCCGTCATGTTCTGGCTGGCGTCCGTGCGCCCGGCGACGAAGGGTACCTTGACGTTGTAACCGGCATCGGCGGCGGCTTTTTCGATGGCCGCTGCGCCACCCAACACAATCAGGTCAGCCATTGAGACCTGGGTTTTGCCGGCTTTTTTGTTGAACTTTTTCTGGATTTTTTCCAGTGTGCCGAGCACTTTGGCAAGCTCTTTGGGATTGTTGACAGCCCAGTCTTTCTGCGGTGCCAGACGGATGCGGGCTCCGTTGGCACCACCACGCATGTCGGTTGCGCGGAAGGTGGCGGCAGACGCCCAGGCGGTGCGCACCAGTTGCGCAGTGCTCAGTCCGGAATCGAGAATGGCCTTCTTCAATTGGGCCACATCCTTGGTGCTGATGTGCTGATAATCGGCTGCCGGTACCGGATCCTGCCAGATGTATTGTTCTTTTGGCAGCCAGGGGCCCTGGTAGCGCGAGACAGGCCCCATATCGCGGTGGGTGAGCTTAAACCAGGCGCGGGCATAAGCCTGCTCAAACTCTGCCGGATTCTTGAGCCATTTCTGCGTGATTTTGCGATAGGCCGGATCCCGTTTCAGAGCCAGGTCGGTGGTCAACATGATCGGGGCATGGCGCTTTTGCGGATCGTGGGCATCGGGCACCATGTCGGCGCCTTTGCCGTCTTTGGGTATCCATTGCTTCGCCCCGGCGGGGCTGGTGGTCAGTTCCCATTCAAAGCCATAGAGGTTTTGCAGAAAATTATGGGTCCATTCTGCCGGGCTGATGGTCCAGGCACCCTCCAGTCCGCTGGTGACGGTATCGCCGGCGTTGCCCTTGCCGCACTTGTTGTGCCATCCCAGGCCCTGTTGTTCCAGTGCTGCGGCTTCCGGATCGGCTCCCACGCAATCCGCCGGCTTGTGCGCGCCGTGGGTTTTACCAAAGGTGTGCCCACCGGCAATGAGGGCTGCGGTTTCTTCATCATTCATGCCCATGCGGCCGAAAGCCTGGCGAATGTCCCGGGCTGCGGCAAGCGGGTCAGGATTGCCGTGGGGGCCTTCCGGGTTCACATAGATCAGACCCATTTCAGTGGCACCGAAAGGCCCTTTTAGGTTGCCGTCTTTATCCCGTCTTTCATCCGTCAGCCATTGGCCCTCGGGGCCCCAGTTTACCGCTTCCGGTTCCCATTCATCCGCGCGTCCAAAGGCAAAGCCGGAAATTTTGAACCCCATGTCCTCCATGGCAACGGTACCGGCCAACACCAAAAGGTCCGCCCAGGACAGGGCGTTGCCGTACTTTTGCTTGATGGGCAGCAACAGGCGCCGGGCTTTGTCCAGGTTGGCATTATCCGGCCAGGCGTTTAATGGTGCGAAGCGTTGCATGCCTCCATCGGCGCCCCCCCTGCCGTCAATGGTGCGGTAGGTACCGGCGGCGTGCCAGGACATGCGGATGAAGAACGGGCCGTAGTGACCGTAGTCCGCAGGCCACCAGTCCTGGGAGGTGGTCATCAGTTCGGAGAGGTCTTTTTTCAGTGCTTCAACGTCCAGATTTTTTAGGGCATCATTGTAGTTGAAGTTGCCGCCCATGGGGTCGGCAGATGGGCTGGAATCACGTAAGGGCTCCAGGCTGAGGCGATTGGGCCACCAGTATTGGTTGTCCGGCATTTCAGCGCTGGCGGCGAAGGCTGAAGTTGCGCCTAGGGCGCATAGCGTGGCGACCGTGAAGGCTTTCCACGATGTAGAGTGCTTTCTCATGATTGTCATATCCTCTGACGATGGTTTTTTTATTGGGGACAGTCCCTGGAAGTAATGAGCGGGCACTACGAAGGTTGGTTGCAACGATAACAGCTGATGAGCGTTCAACGATCTTGGTGAATACTCCCACGGCCAGAATAGCGGTGAACGCAACCAGGAGTACAATTTATAATGTTTAAGCGGCTGATAAATATTTCTAATGGTGGGCCTAGTACTTAACACTGCACCCGTAGGGGGGATTGATGGGGGACTGTACCGGTTGGCCTGCTTCCAGATCATCAAACGCTGCTTTAACATAGTTAACGGCCTGCGCCAGATCGCCTTTGTCGGCGCTGGCGATGCTGTCGATCCCTCCCATGTAGACCAGTGTACCCTGCGGATTGATGATGAACATATGAGGCGTGGTTTTGGCGTCATAGGTTTTGCCCGCGGTACCACGTTCATCCAGCAACACCGCCGTGGGGTGGGCGTTCCTGCTGCGTGTGAGTTCATTGGCCTGGTTGGCGGTAACATGGCCTTGTTTGCCCGGCGCGGACGAGATGATGGAAAGCCAGGTGTAGCCTTTGTCTGTGTAAGTTTTCTGCAGGCTTTGCATGTTGCCGCTGTCGTAATGCTTGCCCACAAACGGGCACAGGTGATTGGTCCACTCCAACACCACGTATTTACCATTTAATGCGGACAATGTGACGGTGTTTCCCTCTGTGTCCTGCAGACTGAAATCGGGCGCAGGGGCTCCGATCCTGGGGGCGGCCGTGCTCAGCGTTGCCAATAAAAATAATAGGCAGAGTGTCGTTCCTTGAGTCAGTGTCTTCATGGGATTGCCTCCTGTGAGTGAGCTTACCGTGGTGTGGTCTGGCCTGATTGCCGCAAAGCATTCCATGTCCAGGATTGCCTGGTACCACGCACGACCACTTCAATCACCGCCGGGGCCTGATGGAAGTAAGGGTGGCGGTGGGCGGAAATATGCAGCCTGTCAGCGCGTTTTATAATTGAGGGCAGCGGTTGGGTTGCCGCAATATGGTTGGGCGCAACAAACACCTGCAGGTTTGGATCTGTGATATCCAAAGCGGGTAAGGTGATTTCAACCCGGTGGTCGGTTACCTGATAGTGACCGGACTGTTGCACCGGAGTTGGTACGTTCTGACGGGTTTGCTGAAAACGTTCTTTTACGGCAGGTTGAATGTGAGTGGGTGTGGGCGGCAGATCCAGTGTGAATTGGCCTTTACCCTGGATGCACGCATCGGCGCACACCAGCCAGCGCGCATCCAGACCCAGGGTGAGCGCTGTCTCGGGGAGCGATTTGGGTGGAGTGAGCTTAACCAGTAAACCGCTGTCTCCCTCATAGCCGTAATTGATGTCCGAACCATAAGGGATGGCCGTGGGGGTTTGGAAGAGGGGTTCCCCGGCCTGCCATCCCGGTGGCAGTTGCCAGTTCAATTTGGGGGCCAGCCCGGAATCACCGGGATTTTTCCAGTAGGTGTGCCAGTGGGGGTCTGGTGAAAAATAGATCAGGGCCCAGAACGGCGTGTCGGGTTTGACCTGAGTGACGTCGGTCATCAGCGCAACGCGAATATGGGGCGCATCCTGTTGCGCAGAGGCCGCTGACAGGGCAACCGGCACAACCAACAGAAAAAGGGTAAACGCAGCTGGCAATCCTTTAAGCACGGTACCGATCCGGTGGATGTATTATGCTGCTTGGATTGCCGGCTGCCATAAAAGTTCCAGTGGCGAGCGACTCGCTGCCCTGGTGTGACTGTCAGTTTGTGGCGGCCTCCGCCAGCACCTGTTTGCTAGCGGTTGCCCCTGTGCTGGGGAGGTGCTGACCCGCCCATTTCTTTGCCTGCTTGGCGGCATTGGCGCCCGACAGCATGGCGCCCACAAACCCCCCACCGTGACTGCCAAACGCCGATGCCAGGAACAAACCCGCGATGGCGGTTCGTGTTGTGGGTGGTTTGGATTGTATAAACGGAGCATTTTGGGCAAATCCGTAGGTGGCACCCATGGGGGTGTTAAGGTATTCGTTCATGGTGCGCGCGGTGCCCATCTCATGAAATACCACATGTCGGCCCAGCCCCGGAAACTGTCGATCAAGATCATTCAGCAGGGCGGTTTCCCAGGCCGCTTTTTTGGCGTAGTAATCCGCTTCCGACAGGTGTTGCCAATTGTTCATATCATCGATTCCGCACATCACCGCAAAGTAACGGCTTTTGGTGTTCATACCCGTGTCCAGTTTGGAATAATCGGTGAACACATAACCGGGCATGGTGTGGCCCGGCTCAGCGCTGAACGCGGTTTTGAAATTGGCGTAGTCATCGAATGTCCGGCAATGCTCAGGAATGACAAAGGTGGCATATTCGGTCACACCGAAGGCTTTGGGATCGCGGTCCATGCCCACAAACAGAACCCACAGGGCAGGAGAAAGCGGTTTGCCGTTGAACGGTGCCATAAAGGCTTGCTGGTGTTCCAGCGGCAGCATGGATTGAAGCACCACCGGAGCGGCATTACCAAAGATCACCGGTGCATAGGCCTGGTGTGGCAGTTTATCTTTAGGGTCCCGGCGCTTGCCGATGGTCAGGTTTTTCTCGTGGCGGACACCAGACACCCGGCCGTTGTCATCCAGCAGGATATTGGTCACCGTGCGTCGGATCAGCGCGTCACCACCGTGTTCTTTGATGATGTCCACCAGCGCGTCACTCAGCTTCTGTGAGCCTCCTTTGATGTAGTACCCACCGCCTTCATGATACGAACCCTGGGCAATGGCATAGAACAGGGCGGACAGTTCCTGGGGGCGGTCACTGTAGTAGCCGATGTTGGCAGCCAGGTAAAACTTGATGTCCTCTTCGTCACCAAACAGATCCTCAAACAATTGTGAGACCGTGACTTTGTTGTACTTAAACATGGCGCGAAATTTCAGCGGCAGGATAGGGCCGTTGCGTAACCACCACCATTTGGTCTTGTTGCTGGTGACAAAGCGGAAAACATCGTTGCGCACCCCATGCAGAATTTGAAAGTAGCGCAGAATGCCGTGCTTGTGCTGGGGGAACAGGCGCAGGGCGGCCGCTTTCGCCTCATTCCAGCCTTCCGGCATGATCTGCTGAGAATGCCCGCCGGCCTTTTTAACGCTGAAAAAACTGGGTACCGGCAGGCGCTCAATGCGGTCATCCAGTTTGAGCTGGTTCCATACCTGAGGCAACAGGTCCAGGTGACCGAAACCGCAGAGTTCGTGTAATCCCACTTCGATCTCAAGGTGCTTGCGCTGATACACGGTTGCGGCGCCGCCAAACTTGTCGTGCCGCTCCACCACCAGAACCCTTTTCCCCTGCTGGGCATAGAGCGCTCCGGCGGTGAGGCCTCCCAGGCCGGAACCGATGACGATAGCATCAAAGTTTTGGTTATCCATGGCGTTCTCCGCATGTATGCATCATGAGTCATATGAAGCTATCATGGGTAGTGCGAATATGCAACATGAGGCATAATGCGTCTGCGTTGATATTTTGAGTTTCGATGTTAGAGGGTTCCGATGTCGCTGAAGCACGTATTATTGATGGTGTTGAAAAAGCAAAGTGCGACCGGCTATGGGATTACCAAGTGGTTTGACGGCCCCCTGGGCTATTTCTGGGACACCAGCCACCAGCGGGTGTATCGGGCGCTGGCCAAACTGCATGAAGACGGCTGGGTAAGCTTTGAAGTGGTGCCTCAGCATGGCAGGCCGGATAAGAAGGTCTATGCAATCACGCCGCTGGGTGAGCAGATCCTGGACGGCTGGATGCGCAAGCCGCTGCCATTACCCAAGGTCAATGAGCCGTTTCTGGTAAAACTGTTCGCGGCGGACACGAAATATCTGGGTGTCCTGATAGATGAAGCAAATCAACGCCTTGAAGAGCATCGGGCGGTGCTCGAGGATTACCGGTTGGTGGAGGAAACCTATTTCTCCGCAGGCCAGCTCAGTGCCGAACAACAGCTGATGTATCTGACGCTGAGGCGGGGTCAGCTATACGAAGAAAGCAGCATTCAGTGGATCAGTGAAGCGCTTTCGGTGCTTGTGGATTTACATGAAAACAACAATAAAAACGCCTGAATTATCTCCGTTAATTTCAAAAAACCGGCTTCCTCTGCTATATACTATTGAGTCTTTTTTTATATACTTTTTGAGTACTTACTCTTTTTAATTCAATGCATTTCAGCCTGATTGGGTATTAACACGATGAATTTTCGAACGCTTCTGATCGCAGGGTTTACCGGCCTACTGTTGAGCTCGACTGTTATGGCAGCGGGTCTCTACGAGGGCGAGCGTAATGCCTTCAATCGCTTCCATGGGAAAGGTACCTACAAGTACACCAACGGGAATGTGTATGAGGGCGACTGGGTCGATGGCCGTAAGAATGGACAGGGCACACAAACCTGGTCCAATGGTGAAAAGTATGAAGGTGGCTGGAGCAATAACCGTGAGCATGGCCAGGGCACCAAAACCTGGCCCAACGGCGACTCTTACACCGGTGAGTGGTTGCAGGGCAAAATGAGCGGCCAGGGCACCTACACCTGGGCCAATGGCGACACCTACACCGGTGGGTTCATCGCTGATCAGAAGCAGGGTGAGGGCGTGCTGACACGGGCGGATACCGGCGTGAAGTATGCCGGTACCTGGAAGGATGACCAGCGTGAAGGCGAGTTCACGGTCACCATGAAGAACGGTAACGTCGCCCGTGGCGTCTGGAAAGCAGACAAGCCACCGGCCAGGGCCACGGTGGTGATGGCCGGGGGCGATATGTATTCTGGCCCTGTCAGAGGGGGCTACCTGCCCAACGGTAAAGGCACCTGCACAGTGAATGGCAAACAGTCTCCCTGTGAATACAAGGCCGGAGAGCAAGTCGCAGTGGTGGCCGCCGTCCCCAAACCTGCTCCCAAACCCGCGCCTAAGCCGGCTCCGAAACCGGTTCCCAAGCCACTGGAATCCAAGCCGAAGGTGATTCCCTTCGAGGCGGTAGCCGGCGCGGCAGTTGCCGCTGATGCGGCCGCCACCGCGGCGCCGGAAGTGGAACCGGCTCCGCCTGCCCAGCCCAAGGATCCCCGTACCAAGCGCGGCGTTCGCCCCGACGGCAGTCAGTTTTTCTTCAAGCACGGATGGGGCGGGTACAGTGATAACCTCACCAACCTGAAGGTAGAGAAAGACATTAATGAATTCGGGGCCATGCAGATCACGGCCAGTGGTGATGAGTTCGAACTGAGTTTTACCGTGGACGAATACGTGGGTGAAAGCACCTACGAGCTGAAATACTTCAAGGCCTCCATTCAAAAGCAGGGCGAGAGCACGGTGTACCGTACTTCAAGCGCAGAACCCGGCACGCTGAAAATCCTGCAGGATGGTAAAGGCATGTTGATCGGCACCTTCTCGTTTACCGGATACCCCTATGGCAATGTGGGGGCCGACAAGCGTGAAGTCACAGAAGGTGAGTTCGCCATTCCACTGCAGTAAGAAGGCGGCGGGGCCTGTTTGCAGGCCCCGGCTCAGGCAACCAGTAACTGGCGGGTATCTTCCAACTGGTGTTTGGCCTGCTCCATAATCTTGTTCAGGATGGCGGGGTCGTTTTCCCCCGGGAACAGGCGCCGGAATGCCGGTACCTTGGCCAGCTTCTGGTGCCTGGATTCATCCAGCATCATATGGTGCAAATGGGCCACGATCACCAGATCGGCGAAATCTGCCTCTCCGTCGTGGTGATAGCGCCAATTCTCTGAATTGGTTGCAGTGGCCACCATCTCCTCATTAAACCCCCAGCGCTTCAGAATCACACTGCCCAACTCGGGTTTCAGGTCTTTAATGGTTTTCTCCAGCTGCTGGGGATTTTCGGTCAGCCCCGGATACTGATCCGCGTACATCAGAATGGGGACCACCCCGATATCGTGCAGCAGACCCGCCAGCAGACCCTGTTCAGGGTCCAGGCCCCGCACGTTTTTCGCCAGAACATAGCAGATGGCGGCGATCTCCATGCTGTGTTGCCAGAGGGAGTCCATGCGTTGCTTCAACAGCGGCGTGCCGGCTTTAAACAGTTCTTTGACGGTGAAAGTGGTCACCAGCTGTTTTGTCGTTTGCATGCCCAGGCGGACAATGGCCTGGGCGCTGGTTTCGAATTCCTTGGTGCCGCGGAACAGCGGGCTATTGGCTGCTTTGATTAACTTGGCGGCGATGGAGGGGTCTGTATTCACTGCCTGGGAGATTTTTCTGGCACTGTTGGTGCCGTCGTCAATCATCCTGCGGATACGCACGGCAACTTCCGGCAGGCTGGGCAGCACCAGTTTGTTGTTGCGCAAATCGGCATACACATCCAGCAGCAACTGCTTGTCTTCCGGTTGGTCTTCGCGCAGGGCCTGGCGTACAGCGTAACTGTTCCCAGGGGCTTGCTTCAGTAGCTCTTTTAGCGCTGCCAGCTCTACCTGCAATACGGCTGCATTGGAGTGGGCCTGTATATGAACGGCCCGGGGGCGCTTGGAGGCGATTGGCCCCTGGGCTTCGGGGCTGCCGGCAACGATGGTTTTGACACTGCCGGAGTGCGGATCCCGTAAGTCCAGTTCACCGGCCAGCAGGAAATACTCGAAAGGGTCCGATGAACCCGCTTCCACCATGGGTTCTCCGGCCCCGAGTTTCAGTGTTTCGCTGATGTTGATGAGCATGATCAGCTGATCATCGCTCAGATGACGAAGTAATTCGAATTGCTTGAGTTGTTCCGTATCCATTGCCGTTGGTCATCGAGCCGGGCGCGAAAAGCATCGCGGTGGATGAAATGTTGCCGCAAGCAACACCGTTATGGATTAAGTATAGGAACGGATCGGAAAAATCGCCCTGAGATGAACCTACTTTGTGATCTGAGTCCACATCCGGGCGAAATAACTTAGGGCTCTTTTGAAGGCCAGCGCCGGCACCGGGTTTGGGGCCTGCATGGGTCAGCAGTCGGTAATGTAAGGCGCCAATACGTCATAGCCCTTGATTTCGGCCTGCAGTACGGACATGAAGGTATAGGCCCCCATGATCTTACGCACCAGAAACATCAGTTCCCGTGGGGGAATGGTGAAGTGCCGGTTGGCTCCGGCAGCAGAGAGACCTGCTTTCATGCTGAGCCGGGCCGGCAGGTTGCTTTCGCCCCATTTGTATTCCAGCGCGTCGTTCAACAGGTAGGACGGCGGTGGAAACCGCTCCGGGTCGGCAAAGGGCTCGATGGCCATGAAGCACAACTGCACAAGCCCCCGTTTGGCTTCGGCTGGGGTGTTGCTGTTAAACAGGCTAAGGGTTTCCAGGCCTTCCAGGAGTAAGGTCTCATCGTGTAAAAACGCTGCTTTGACGATTTTTCGCCCCGGCTCCAGTGTTTTATCGGAAAACTCCCGCACCGCGCCGAAATCCAGCAGTACGATCCGGTCGGGTTCGTTGGCGCCATCCCCCAAACGTACAAAATAATTGCCGAAGTTGGGGTCGGTCTGCATTTCTCCCCACAGGAACACTTCTTTCCAGCACAGATCCAGCGCGGAGCGGCAGATCGTGTTGCGACGTGCCTGAGACAGGGCCTTGGTGGCGGGGGCATCGATGTCTGCACCGGGCTCGTAGGAGGTGGCGATAACCCGTTTGCTGCAGAATTCATCGTACACCCTGGGTACGATGAAGCGGGGATCGTCTTCCAGCCGCTGGCGGAACAGCTTGGTTTTCTCCCGTTCGTGGGCGTAGTCCACCTCACGGTACATCATTTCGCGGATTTCCTGGAACCAGGAGCGGAATTCTTCCGTAATGGGGACAATCTTCAGCATGCGCAACAGGCTTTCCACTGCGCCAAGGTCACTGTCAACGGCTTCGGCAACGCCAGGGTACTGTATTTTAAGACAAATCTCTTCGCCTGTGGCTTTGATGACGGCTTTGTGCACCTGGCCAATCGAGGCCGCGCCAAGGGGTTCCTCTTCAATTTCCAGCAGCGCCAGCTTTTCCGCGCCCAGTTCATCTTCCAGCTCTTCGTAGATGGTGGTCCATTCCAGAGCGGCGGTGTCGTCTTCCAGTGTATGCAGGGCTTCGGTCACTTCCAAAGGCAGGAAGTGTTCTCCGTACAGCGCCATCATTTGCCCGATTTTAACGATGCTGCCCTTGAGTTTGCCGATTTCGTCCGCCAGGTAATGCGCCTGGCGGGAAAGGATCTCTTTCTGTTTCCCTGCCCGTTCTTCCTTGCGGGTGAACATGTTGCCGGCCGATTGTGCCGCCAGCATGGTTCCCGCCACCAGGCCCGCTCTAGCCATACTGAAGCGTCGCTCAAAAGCGCCTGTTTTTACCCGCTTGAGCGTACTTTTCGGTTTTTCTGACATTGAACACCTACTGTCTGTGGTGACGGGATCATCCGCCACCAACCCCCTGAATGGTCATCATTGCCAACACTGGCAGTATCATAATGGCGCCCGATATTACCTCATATTGACTCTGATTACATTTGCCTTTCCGATCACCACAGCGGCTGTGGCGTAAGTAGCCGCCAGCCTTGATCAGCATGAGCAGTGGGGTTACATTTGACTGTGAGCATTGATCACAGGAGGCACACCCGCGTGTCTGACGACGAAAACGTAGTGCAGTTCGGCAGTGCCAAAGAGCGATTTGTGCATGAGCGCAAGGCGCAGGCGGCGAAGGATTTGCGGAAACAGTTCCAGACCGCCATGGGCTGGAAAAACCAGCCCAAAAGCAAAAAGAGCAGTGCTAGCAAAGGGCCCAAGCCCGGGCGCGGCAAGAAGCGCTAGGTCCGGCGCCAGGCGCCATTGTCCTCACATACACGACCATCCTTCAGCAGTTTCCCCAGGTGGGCGAGCAGGGAGTAGCGGGCGATCGGGTGCAGGTAGTCCGGAACGTCGTCGTACACCACCGGTGTCAGCGTATCCAGGTCTGCCGGGCCGGTTTTCTGCATGCCTTCGAGCACCTTGCATTCACGCATCAGTCGATGCTGGATCAAGCCCTCAATGATGCCCTGGGGGTGCTCCATCAGGTTGCCATGGGCGGGCGCCAGCAGGTGCAGGTCAAGTGCCTTTAATTTCTCCAACGATTCCAGATAATCCTTCATGTCGCCATCCGGCGGCGCAATCACCACGGTGGAGCCTTCCATGATGTGATCACCGGTGAACAGGATGCGCTCCTGCTCAAGGTAAAAACACAGATGGTTGCTGGCGTGACCGGGGGTATGCACGGCAGTCAGGACAAAGTCGTCACTGTTGATGTAGTCGCCTTCCTGCCAGCATTGATCCGGGGCAAAATCGGGGTCCTGGGATTGTGGTGTCGCGGCGGGCATACCGATAACCAGGGCGTCGGTGGCTTCACGCAGGGCTTTGGCCGCCGGCGAGTGATCCATATGAGTATGGGTACAAAGGATCCAGCGGATGGTGGCATGGGCATCGGCGGCGGCCTGAACGATGGCGGCCACATGTTGCGGCAGTGCCGGGCCGGGATCAATAACCGCCCACTCTCCCTTTCCCACCAGGTAGGTGTTGGTTCCGGGCCCGGTCATAATGCCGGGGTTGGGCGCCGTAATACGCCGAATCAATGGGGAAAGTACAATGGTTTCGCCGTGTACCAGCTTACTCATAGAACCGCCTTGTCTGACACATTGCACCCATTTTACCGTTTTTTGGCCTGCGCTGCCTGCCCCTCATTTTGCAGCAGTTCATCAACGGTGTCATAGCGGGCCAACTGGCGCAGGGTGGCGATGGTGGGCAGCACCAGCTGCCACTGGCCGGTGTCGTAGCGAGCCAGGGCATCTGCCGGTGTAACCCAGCCGGTGGCGATGGCTTCATGATCGTCCTGGCGGGGCTCCTGTCCTGGTGGCCAGCGGCACAGGAAAAAGCGGGTATCGTATCGTTTGGGGTTGCCTTTTGGGGTGATCCAGTGGCTCAGATACTGCAGGCCCCCGGTACTGAGTTGCACCTTATTTTGGACACAAAACTGTATGAAATCGGAAGGATGCTGCTGTAGAAAGGATTGGGCAGCCCTGGCTTGCCTGTTATCGGCGTGGTGAGCCAGCAAAATACCGGCTTCTTCCACCAGCTCCCGGATTGCCGCTATCCAGTAGGCATGACCGTTTTCCGGTAGCCCCAGAACAGCATTGGCCGAGGCCGGCTCCAGGTCGCAGTAGTTGAGCCAGGCTGGATCCCGATCGTGGGGGTCCAGCTTACCACCCGGAAATACCCATGCACCTCCCACAAAGACTGCCTCGGGATTTCGCTGTTGCATCAGCACCTTGGGCCCCTGCCGGGAATCTTTCAGAAGAATAATGGTAGCGGCCGGTTCAATGGCAACATCATCTATTGTCAAACGGAAAGCCTCTCAATACAGCAAGCGTTAAAACAGGGTCTACACTTTAGCAAAGTACAGGATTAAGTATCAGGGTACATGGATGGAAAAAATCTTGCTGGTGGAAGACAGCAAATCTTTTTCAGCGATTCTGTCGCGCACCATCGCGACGGAATGGAATCTGGAGGTGGTGACGGCCTTTAGCCTGGAACAAACCAAAGAGGCGCTGCAACAACATCGTGGCACCCTGGTGCTGGCCATTATCGATCTGAACCTGCCGGATGCGCCCAATGGTGAAGCAGTGGATCTGGTATTGGCCGAGTCTGTTCCCGGGGTTGTGTTCACCGCTCAGCTCAATGACAAACTGCGGGATTCCATTCTCAGCAAAGGGGTGGCCGATTATGTACTGAAACAGGGGGCCTACAATATTTCCTATGTGGTGAATATGGTTGGCCGTCTGCTGAAGAACAGGGATATCCAGGCGCTGGTGGTCTCTTCCGATGCTGCAAAGCGCCACCAGATAGGTCGCTGGCTGAGCATGCAGAACCTGCAGGTGCTGGAGGCACAAAATGGTGAGGAAGCCTTGGCGTTACTGGCGCGGGAGAAAAGTCTCCGCGCCGTGATAGTGGATTTCGGCATTGAAGATATTCCCAGCTTTTCATTGATTTCACGGATGCGTGAGTCCAGCAGCGCTGAGGAGCTGGCCATCATCGGAATTTCCAATGTCAATGATCGCAGTGTTGGCATCCATTTCGTGAAAAGTGGTGCCAGCGACGTACTGGTGTATCCGTTTCCACCGGAGGAGCTGCATTGCAGAGTGAACCGGTCGTTGGAGCTGATTGAGCAGTTCTTTCGCCTGAAAGAACTCAATGCCCAGAAAAACAAGTTGATGGGCATGGCTGCGCACGATATTCGTGGGCCGGTGGGCAATATGTCGATGGCCGGTCGGATGTTGCGATCAGACAAAATCAGCGCAGCGAAGCGGGATGAACTGTTCGACATAATACAGCATGCCGGGGATGATTTGATGCGCCTGCTGAATGAGTTGCTGGATGTATCGGCTATTGAGAGTGGCCAATTGAGACTGCGCACCAGTGAATTCAATCTGGCGCAACTGGTGGGCAAGCGGGTGCGCTTCTATCAGACTGCCGCGCAGCAAAAGAATATCCGGCTTGTGATCCAGCCGACAGAGGATTGCTGGGTGCATGGGGATGAGGGAAGATTGGGGCAGGTGATCGACAATCTGATCAGCAACGCCATCAAGTACTCCGGGAATGATACTGAGGTAACGTTGTCGTTGAGCCGGGGCCAGGACCAGGTCACACTGTCGGTGGAAGACGAGGGTGTGGGCATTCCGGAAAACGAAGCAGGGCGCTTGTTTAATGCCTACAGTGATATCAGTTCTGTGCCCACCGCAGGTGAAAGCAGCACCGGCCTGGGGCTGGCCATTTGCAAGACCATTGTGCAGCAGCATAAGGGCAGCATTGGAATAACCCCGGGTCGCAATAAGGGATGCCACTTCTTTTTTACTGTACCAACGGCGCGTTAGATTATTTGGTACTGAAATAAGGCTTTTAAATAAGGATTATTTCTTTTTCGGCGCGGGTTTGCCGGATTCCCAATCCGTTGTTAGGCTTAAAAAAAGCAGTTCAAGAGCATGTCGTCCCTATGTCAATTTGGTCCAGGCTGGTTAAAGCCCATATTAAGAAGTTGGAAGAAACCTGCACTTCCGAGGTGATTGATTTCATGCTGCTGGAAAGCGGGTTGGGGCGTGATGATGACGGAACCGTTAAAGTGACCAGTATCGGGGACCTAAGCCGCTACCTGGACACACTGGAAAACTACCTCGGGGTGCTGTACCGAGACCGCGCCGAAGTCATATTCAACAGTATTATTGAATCCGGTTGGCAGGATCAAAAGGTCAGTGATCAACTGGATCAGGATCTGGCGATCAAACTCGAGGAACAGGCCCGCCTCACTAAAAAGCTGGAAAGCCTTAATCGGCATCTGCTGCACGCCAAGGAATCTGCTGAAATTGCATCGCGGGCGAAATCGGTTTTCCTGGCGAACATGAGTCATGAAATTCGCACCCCAATGAATGGCGTGATTGCCAGCGTGCAATTATTGCAGGATACCCCCCTCGACAAAGAACAGGACGAGCTGGTCAATCTTATCGCGCGTTCTTCCAATTCGCTGCTGGGTATCATCAACGATATTCTGGATCTCTCAAAAATAGAGGCTGGTTATCTGCATCTGGATAAAGTGGCGTTCAATTTTCATCAGATGATTCACGATGTTTGTGAGCTGAATCGAGCCTTTGCCAGGGATAAAACCGTTACCATTAAAGCCACGCTGGAACCCGGCACCCCCAAATACCTTCTGGGGGATGCAATGCGTGTGCGTCAGATTCTGATGAATATAATCACCAATGCCATTAAGTTCACCCGGGAAGGCCGTGTGGATATCGAGGTGGGCTTTGATCATATCGAAAATGATCGCTACAACATCATCATTGAAGTGCATGATACGGGCATCGGCATTCCTAAAGATCGCATCGATAAAATCTTTGAATCATTCGAACAGGCGGATGTTTCCATAAGCCGCAATTATGGTGGCACCGGGCTGGGGTTAACCATTTGCAAAAATCTCGTTGATCTGATGGATGGCTATCTTGAAGTGGAGAGCGAAGCCGATAAGGGAGCATCCTTCATCATCACTCTGCCCCTGCGGGAGACCGACCCGGTGGAGGACGAATCGGAGGTAGACCTGCTTAGTAAAAACTACCAGAAACGGGTGCTGGTGGCAGAAGACAACGTGGTGAATCAGCGTGTGGCGCAGAAGATGTTCAGCAAGATCGGTTTGGATGTGGATATCGTATTTGATGGCGAAGCGGCGGTGGCTGCGGCCAGTACACAGCACTACGACCTGATTGTGATGGATATCGAAATGCCCATATTGAACGGATTGGAGGCAACACGCTCGATCATCGCTGGAGATGGGCCGAACCGGAATACCCCCATCATCGCCATGACCGCCAGTGTGCTGGAGGAGGATCGGCAGCGTATTCTGGATGCGGGTATGAAAGGGGTGGTGGGAAAGCCGGTTAGGCTAAAACAGTTAACCCAGGAACTGGACCGATTGCTTGTAAATTGATCTGGTTATCAAATGCAGTGCAGACTTATCCGTAAATTTGCGTAAAGTGCTGCAAATAAAGTTGCAGTAACATCAATTGGGGACAACTATTTTAATGTTCCTGGTTAAAAGTGGTCATTATGGCTCTAACGTCAAAGATACAAACGGGTGAAGTGGTTTCAGATGCCCAGTTTCGGCAGTTTCGAATTTTCAATGAGGTGGATCTAAAGCGGATTCGCCCCCTGCTTAATCGTTGCCGCAAAGACCTGCTCAAGGCGGGTGATGTTCTGTTGCGGCCCGAGTTTCGTAATGATTGCATGTACCTGCTGCTATCAGGCCGGGTGGCAGTGTCCCTGGAGAGCCTGGATGCAACCCCCTTGGTTGAATTGGGTTGCGGTGAATGCATTGGCGAGATGTCGGTATTTGATGGCCGCAATCCCTCCGCCTATGTCAAAGCCATCGAGCAATGCGAAGTTGTGGTGATCGAGAGTGATACCCTTTGGCAACTAATTGATTCGTCCCACAGCCTGTGCCGGAACCTGCTTTACTTTTTATCCAATCGCCTGCGCTCGGGCAATGATATCGTGGCTGTATCCAAATCCCGTGAAAAAGAACAGGAACAGGCCGCCAATGTGGATGCGCTTACCGGAGTGCATAATCGTCGCTGGTTGCAGGAAATGATGAGTGTTCTGAAAGGGCATAAGCTGGTGGAAAGCTTGCCATTGGCGGTGTTGATGCTTGATGTGGATCACTTCAAGAATTTCAATGATACTTATGGCCACAAGTCCGGGGATCTGGTTTTGCAAATGGTGGCCCGAACCATGCGCAAGAGCCTGCGCCCCAGTGACATGCTGGCTCGATATGGTGGCGAAGAGTTCATTGTGATCTTGCCTTGCACGCCTGCCAAACAGGCAAAAGCCGTCGCCGAGCGCCTGCGCAAAGCGGTGGCTGGTTGTGAAATTACAGCCGAACAGGGCCAGGACTTGCCTTCGGTGACGATTTCTGTGGGCGTCGCCCCCCTGGCAGAGGGCGAATCCGTGGAACAAATGGTGGAAGCGGCTGATCAGGCGCTGTACCTGGCCAAGCATAATGGCCGTAATAGAATCGAACTGCGTTCCTGACCCCGGCACCGTGCGGGTTAGTGCACGGGTTTCATCAACCGTTTCAGAATAAACAATAAAATGGCGCGGGGAGTGATACGAGATGACTGGGTCATCAGCCAATTGAACGTGCCCGGTACAATAACCATCTTGCGCTTGTTCATGGCGCCAAGGGAAATACGTGCCACCTGGGTTGAATTCATCATCGGCAGCAGTTTCAAAAACAAGGACCCGGTGGTGCCGGCCTGCTGATGGAATTCCGATGCAGTGGGCCCGGGACAACTGACGGTGACGCTGACTCCGGTTCCTTTCAACTCAACGTTCAGGGCTTCGCTGAAAGCAAGTACATAGGCTTTGCTGGCGTGGTACACCGCCATATACGGGCCCGGCATGAAGCCCGAAACAGACGCGATGTTCAGCACTTTCCCCAATCCCCTTTGCACCATATCGGTGGTAAAAAGTTTGCTGAGGTAGGTGAGTGCCACCACATTCAACCGGATTTCATTTAATTGCGCCTCGGGATCACCGGCCGTAAAGGCCCCCCAGTTTCCAACGCCGGCATTATTGACCAAAATATCCACCGGGATATTTTCCTGTTGCAGCGTGGCATACAGGCGATCAATTTCCTGCAGGCTCGTGAGGTCGATGGACATCACCTTCACCGAGGTGTTGAATTCCTGTTGCAGATACGTCTGCAATTGCCGCAGGCGATCCCCGCGGCGCGCTACGAGCACCAGGTCGTGCCCCTGTTCGGCCAGAAGCTTACTGATTTCGTATCCGATTCCGCTGGATGCGCCGGTTACCAGGGCGGTGGTTAATGCCATCGTTATTTTCCCGAGCAAGTCGTTGATTAGACTATGTTATCTGCTTGAACGCGAATATCAAATGAATCCTTGTCCTGTTAGCGATCATTATCGGTTGTATCCTTAAATCCACCATGGCGCCCATGGCCTTGCGAAAAGCGCGTGGCTCCGACAACGGTCTCTCCGCTTTGAATCACTTCCATGCCCAGGCGGAACTCGTTATCGAGCGCGTCGGTCAGTGGTAGATTCCACTGTTGATACGCGCTTAGTCGATCCTGCTGCAGGCAGAATTGTGGAAACTGAGCAATTTCCCGGGCCAGTTGTTCTGCCGTTGTGCGGGCGCTGCCGGGTGCGCAGACCCGATTAACCAGCCCCATATGCAGAGCTTCGTTTGCGTCCACCGGGCGTCCGGTGAGTATCAGGTCCAGAGCGTGGCTCATACCGATGAGGCGAGGCAACCGAACGCTGCCGCCGTCAATCAGCGGCACGCCAAACCGGCGGCAAAACACCCCCAGAATGGAATCTTCCGCGGCCACCCGCAGGTCACACCACAAGGCCAGTTCCAACCCGCCCGCGACCGCGTGCCCTTCAATGGCCGCGATCACGGGTTTGGACAGCAACATACGGCTTGGTCCCATGGGGCCGTCGCCTTCGGTTGCCAGTCGATTGGCCGCTTCACCCGACGCCACTGCTTTAAGATCGGCTCCGGCGCAGAAGGTGTCCTCACCATAAAGGACAGCGACCTTGGCGGAGTCGTCTTGGTCAAATTCGCGAAAGGCGTTGGCCAATGCCTCAGCCATGGGCCTGTTTACCGCATTGCGGGCCTCCGCGCGATTCAGAATGATGGTGGTGACCGCGTCTTTTTTTTCTATGTTGATCGTCATACCGGTTTCCATGGTTAGAGAATTGGGTTGGACTGGCTTTGAAATGCATTAATTCTGGGCAGCGGCCTGTAACGGCGATGGCTTCTGCACAAACGGGTGGCATTTTAAAATCGTTTTACAATTATTGGCAAAATTACCTGAAAACTCATTTATTTTCGGGCTAAACTGAAAGTGTCGTAGTGCAGGTTCGGGAGACAAAGATGCGTATTCAAGAATTGGTTGCTCATTGGGAAAAAGCCAGCAAAGGTGAGCGTACTCGTCAACAGTTTTCAATCAACCTACCACTTAAGGAAGCGGCTCAGGTGCTGGCGCTCAAGGAAATGTATCCTGATTGCTCGGAAGAACAGATACTGACAGATTTACTGTGTTTTGCGTTAGGGGAATTGAGTCAATCGTTTCCCTACGAAGCCGGTAAAGAAGTAGCCAGGGATGAATACGGCGACCCCATTTATGAAGATGCGGGGCTCACGCCTAAGTTCATTCGTCTGGCGCAAAAACACCGATCGACACTGGAATCCCAGACGGTGGGTGAACCCAACTGATCTGAAAACGGATTCCCTTCCCGGATTCCCTTCCCGGATTCCCTTCCCGGATTTCCACGCATCGCCGGTATCCACTGGCGGTGTGTGCGTTACTACCCTTGCCCTGTTTGCAAATGGGGCGACATCCCCCCACCGTAATGTTAATATCGCTGACTGTGCAGTCATAAATTGGGCTGGATAGGCCCGTTACTGCACCCACTAAAGATACCCTGGTAATAAAGACCTGTTTTGAGAGGGATGTAGTTGTGAATGATATGGTGCAGAAAAACCTGCGGTCTCAGTACACTGTTGAAGAGATTTGGAGTCAGTTCAAACCCATCGCCACGGGTGCTGACTATGTGGAGAGTCTTCGTAACCGCCACCTGAAAGTGTTTCTATTCGGTGAAACCGTTGCGGAGCCGGTGGATCACCCCATGATCCGGCCTTCCATCAATGCCCTGAAGGCTACCTATGACCTGGCTGCGGACGAACCCGAACTGGCCACGGCCACCAGTCATCTCAGTGGTGAGCCGGTGAACCGGTTTCTGCACATACCTCACAGTGCTCAGGATCTGGTGTTGAAAAACCGCATGCAGCGCAAACTGGGGCAGATTACCGGTACCTGTTTTCAGCGCTGTGCAGGCCTGGATTCCATCAGCGTCATGCACTCCATTACCTACGATATCGATCAGGCTCACGGCACTGAATATCACACCCGTTTTCTGACGTTCCTGGAACGCCTGCAACAACACAATCAGATCATCGCCGCGGGTATGACCGATCCCAAAGGGGATCGCAGCAAAGCGCCGCACGAACAGGCGGATCAGGATTTGTTTATGCGGGTCACTGCTCGCAATGAGCAAGGTGTGTTTGTCAGCGGTGCCAAGGCTCACATGACCGGCGGATTGAATTCCCACTGGATGATGGTGCTGCCCACCATGCGTCTCAGTGAACAGGATAAGGACTTTGCCATCATCGGGGTAGTGCCTTTACAGGCAGAAGGTCTGACTTATATATACGGTCGTCAATCCTGCGATACCCGGGCGATGGAAAGCGGTGACGTGGATAAAGGCAACGCGCAGTATGCGGGGCAGGAAGTGCTGGCGGTATTTGATAACGTATTCATTCCCTATGAGCACGTGTTCATGGATGGTGAATTCGAGTTTGCCGCACCCATGGTGGAGCGCTTCACGGCCTATCATCGCGCCAGTTATGTCTGCAAAACCGGACTGGGGGATGTGATGGTGGGAGCGGCGGCAACCATTGCTGAATACAATGGTTTGGAAAAAGTTTCTCACATTCGTGACAAACTGGTGGAAATGACTCATCTGAACGAGACGATCTATTCTTCCAGCATCGCCTCTGCCCATGAATCCAGCCAACTGCCATCCGGAGCCTGGATCAATGATGCCATGCTGGCCAACGTCTGCAAGCATAACGTTACCCGGTTTCCCTATGAGATTGCCCGTCTGGCGCAGGATCTGGCCGGGGGGCTGATGGTGACCTTGCCTTCAGAGCAGGATTTCGAAGCGGAAGAGACCGGTACCCTGCTGGAGAAATACTTCAAGGGGCGGGAAGACATACCCACCGCTGACCGGGTCAGGATACTGCGCCTGATCGAAAACATGACCTTGGGTCGTAACGCCGTGGGCTACCTGACGGAATCCCTGCACGGAGCAGGATCCCCCCAGGCCCAGCGCATTCAGATATTGCGGGGCATGGATGTTGAAAAGAAGAAGTGGCATGCCAAAAAATTGGCTGGGATTCAGCAGATTGACTAAGGAATAACAATTTAACGTTGAACCTGAAGGGCTGCGATGCAAATCGCGGCCTTTTTTGATTGTGTGGGCTGGAGAATTGAAAAAAACCCCGATAGTATGCGCCTCATCAATAGGAAAAGGGGAAAGAACATGAAGCGAATTATCCTGCCAATATCACTCTCATTGCTTGCTGGCTCCGCCATTGCCGAAAACAAGGAAGGGCAAATTGTAATCAATCCTGCCATTTCCTATATCAAATTTGACAATGACCGTGCTCCAGACGAAGCAGATGGTTTCGGACTGGGCCTTGAGTACCGGTTTGGCCCCAACTGGGCGGCGGAAGTTGCGGCGTTTCGGAATGACGGCGATCAGCAGACTGACCTGACTCAGTTGAAAGTAGACGGTCTTTACTACTTCACCAAGGGTGGCACTGTACAACCCTATGTGGGAGCAGGGATCGGCCACGCTGAATTTGACAGCCCCTATGCCAACCTGGATGGCGGCGAAACCCAGTTGAACCTGGGCGGTGGATTGCGTTTCAATTTCAGCGAAGCCTGGTCTGCCCGTTGGGATCTGCGGGGCATTTACGGGGTTGATGACAACGACACCGACATGATGACAACGCTGGGTATCAGCTACGCCTTTGGGGGCGAGAGCGAACCGGCCCCCAAACAAGAGGCGCCTGCCGCAGTTCAGACTGCCCCGGTTGATAGTGACGGCGATGGCGTGGTGGATGCGAACGATCAGTGTCCTGGCACTGCTGCCGGCGTGGCCGTAGATGCCAAAGGCTGCCCCCTGGACTCCGATGGTGATGGCGTTACCGATGACAAGGATCAATGCCCTGACACTGAAGCCGGTGCCACAGTGGATGCAAAAGGTTGTGTGGGTGAAGTTCAGAAAGTAACGGTTGAGAGCATCGAACTGAAAATCAACTTCCCGACCAACTCTGATGTGATTCAGGATCAATATGAACCCGAACTGCAACAAGTGGCGGAGTTCCTCAACAAACACACTGACCTGAATGTGGAAATCGAAGGGCATACTGACAGCCAGGGTGCTGCCGCATACAATAAAATGCTGTCCCAGAAGCGGGCGGATGCGGTGAAAAAGCACTTAGTGAGTGTGCATGGCATTGCTGCAGACCGCATTACGGCCGTGGGCTATGGTGAGGAAAACCCCGTTGCCTCCAATGACACTGCGCAAGGGCGCAAGGCCAACCGACGGGTTGTGGCGGTGATGCAGAAAGAAGTAATGAAATAATCGACGTTGGCTGATCTTGCCGGCGCTTTGCGCCGGCATTCGTATTTTAGGGGATACTGAACATGAAGCATAAAATGACTCTTTTGGCGTTGGCCCTGGCACCTTTGGCCGCGTTTGCCGCCGAAGATGCGGAAGACGGCAAATTGTGGACTGGTGAAGCCAACCTCAGCTACATCGACAGCTCTGGTAACACCGAAAGCACAAATCTGGCGTTCCGCAGTGGTGCCACACGGGATGGGGAAGACTGGCGCAATATCTACAAACTGGAAGCCAGTAACGAAACCGCAGAGCAGGAAGATGAGAACGGCAACAAAGAAGAAGTGCGCACCGCGGAGAAGTACTTTGCGTCCGCCAAGGCGGAATACAAATTTGGTGAGAAATCCTATTTCTTCGGTTTGCTGGAATACACCGACGACCGCTTCAGCGGTTTCGATTATGAAGCATCGGTTACCTTTGGTTATGGTCGCGATATATTGAACACTGAGGCACACGAGCTTTCTGCCGACGCCGGTGTTGGTTATCGTGAATCCAAGGTAAGTGAAACCGGTGATGTTGTGGAGGAAGCGGTATTACGCCTGGGAGCCCTTTACCTGTGGCGTATCAGTGATACCGCCACCTTTGACGAGGATTTCAGCACCGAAATCGGTGAAGAGAAGACCGTGACCAAATCCTATACCCGCCTCAAAGTGAAGATTAATGGCAGCCTGCACGGCTTCGTGGCGTATGAAATCAAGCATACTGATGAAGTACCGGAAGGCACCAAGAACTCCGATCGCAAATTTATGGTGGGCTTGAACTACAGCTTCTGATTTTTGCGCGCGCAGCAAAAAGCCGCTTCCGAAGAGACGGAAGCGGCTTTTTTTGTATCCACATTCTGAGAACTGCATCAAGAAACTGCTTACCCTAGCCTTTCCTAACATAATTTGGTTGTAATAAAGGTTGGTTAATTTATTGTAATTGTTGTGGAAACCAGGATTCGGGTATATAACTTAAGCAGTATCTAATGAAAAGTACCGTTACTTTACTCTGTTGAAGAGGAAAATATTGTCCTCAGCTCTGAAAGGATCAGGAGCCGCGCCATGCGATGGTTAATGGCGCTGCTATTGTTTTCTATCGTGTTTCCTGTGGTGGTGGCCAACCATCATGGAAGCACAGATAGCTCGTTTTCCATTGATATCCGCCACGCTCAGGATTCCAGCCAGCTTACCAGTGTGGAGGATGCGATTGCCTATGACTGGGGGCAGGCTGAACCTTCCCGGGTAAACTATGGATCCTCTCCGCACGGCCACTGGTTTTACTTTGAAATTCCGTTAGTGCAGATCTCCGAGGGCGACAATGTCATCGTGGAAATTCATTATCCGACCATCGACTATCTGGCATTTTATGTTGTCAACGAGGAAGGCCAGGTCAGTCAGGAAATCATCACGGGTACCGATTTTCCTTTCGATTCCCGCCCGATCTGGGATGATGATTACAGCTTTCTGGTTGATCCCGCCTTGCATGGGCGACGTGTGATCATTCATGCCCGCACTTCCAATTCCCTGCAAATGCCGGTTCGTCTGTATTCCGAGTCGGTGTTTTACCAAAAAGAAGAGTGGAACCTGATCATGTGGGGTGCCTACTACGGCACGATGCTGGTGATGGCGTTGTATAGCCTGATGAACGGGCTGATCATTCGTGAAAAAATGTATTTTTACTATTCCATCTATGTGCTCTCAACAGCGCTGTTTGTGAGCGCGCTCAATGGGCATGGGTTTGCCTACCTGTGGCCGGATGCGCCACGATTCAACAATGCATCCATTACCCTGTTCTTCTGCTTTTACAGTAGTTTTGGGACGGCTTTTGCCATGACCCTGTTGAATGCCAGGCGCTACAATTCCGGATTGTACTGGTTGGGGCAGGGTGTCATCGCAGGTGGAATTCTGCTTGGTTCGGTATCCATTGTGACCTTGAACGATTATGCCAACTACGCTACCTATCTGGCACTGGCTTTTGCCACGGTCATGATGGCGCTGGGGGTGAAGTCCGTTATGGATGGCTACTTCCTGGGTTGGTACTTTGTAGTGGGTTGGTCCGCTTTGCTGTTGTCCATCGGTATTTTTGCCTTGAACATTCTCGGTTATCTGCCTTCCAATATTCTGATTTATCACAGCAAAGAAATTGGCTCAGTGTTTGAGATCATTGTGTTTTCCCTGGCGATGTCGGCAATCTACCGCCATGAAAAAGCGGAGCGCAGTCGCATTAACATCACCCTTGATCTGATGAAGCAACGGCTGCAAAAGCGCATCAATATTGTGAACAACAAAAGTGGTTTTTTGGAAATCCCCCAGCTGGACAAGCACCTAAAGGACATTCGTGATCTGGATCGTCGCATCCATTCTGAGTTGGGCCGGGTTTTGGTGGTGTCGGTGATGGTCATCGATAAAACCACGCGGCGGCCTGACTACATCGCCCTGGGGGACTGCCTGCGGACGCTGTTTAAAAGCCGTATCACCGTGTTTCCCTTTAAAACCCACACCGAAGGCCTGTCGGGGGAGGTGACCGTTCTGCTGTTTCCTTTACACAATAAGTTTGAGGCGGAAGGCGTTATTGAGCGGGTAGAGCAATGGAATGTAGCCCTGGGAGAGCAATACGATTTGCATTTCGGTTATGCGATTTCGCATCTGACCGATAAGTATGATGTGGATTACATCGAGGAGTCATTCCACTATCTGGAAGAAGCGGTACAGAAGCAGTCCATTTCCTATTCCATTGACGACACCCTGACTTTTATGCACCGCAACGGCTCACCAGCCTGACGCCCGCAGTTAATGGTGTCGCATGTGCTTGGAAAATCCCGAGCGCAGAAAATCCATCTGATCCACCAGAATATTGCGATTGGCCAATGCCAGATATTCCATTTTATTGGGTTTGAACGGCACCGCCATTAACGGCATGCTGGCTTCTTCCGGGGTTTTATCGCTTTTACGCTGATTGCAGCGGCGGCAGGCCGCTACCAGATTAGTCCAGCTTTCACCACCGCCCCTGGAGCGGGGAATAATATGATCGCGGGTTAATTTATCCTGGCTGAATTGATCGCCGCAATACATGCAGGTGTTGCGATCGCGCCGGAACAGAAGCCGGTTGCAGACCGCGGGCACGTGATGATCGTTATAGTGAACATCACCATTGGTGGCGATGATGGTGGGAATATTCAGCACCGAACGCAAACCCTGGCGGTTATGGCCGCCACGGATGGTGAGAGTGGTATCGCCCAGTGACCACAAAACCAGACCTTTAACCAGCAGTGTGGCGGCTTGCTCCCGATCAAGCCATTGCAGGGGGACACCAGCTTTGTTTAGCCGCAGAATGCGGGTGTTTATCAGCATAGTTCACAACCTGTTTTCAAGTACGCATACTTTTGGAATGCTCTCGTGGTGGATGCTGATTGCTTTTGGCTACTGCAGCCACCTGGTGTTGCCCGTTATCTCCATTCTGAGTCAGAATACCCAGCTTTTCCAGACAGTTACTGAGTTTAATCAGGAATTGTGACAATTTAGTCGCTTTACATCCTCAACTCAATAGCCGGGGCAGCCATTCTCCGCAGGGCCCTATCAGCTCCATGTCCGCCAGTGCGCTGGCACCACTGGCATGGGTGTTGATGACCAGTACCTTGCCACCCATGGCTTTGGTCACCTGAATCAGCCCTGCGGCGGGATAGACGCTGGCGCTGGTGCCGATCACTAACAAACACTCCGCCTCGCGGCAGGCTTTTTCTGCCTGCTGCCACGCCCATTGCGGCAAGGTTTCTCCAAACCATACCACAGCAGGGCGAAGCGGCGCATCGCACATGGGGCAACGTCCCGGGCCAGGGGGGTTGGCCAGATCGATCTTGTGCTGAAAACCGCAACGCTGATGACAACGGTCATGGGTGATATTACCGTGCAGGTGAATGACGGACGCCTGCTTGCAGCCTGCCCGCTCCAGTAAATCATCCACGTTCTGAGTGATTTGCACAATATCAGGCCGTTGCGCCAGCGCCCTATGGGCGGCATTGGGATGGGCCTGGGCGATCCGTCTGCGGCGCCAGTTATACCAGTCGATAACCCGCTCAGGGTGAGCGGCAAAGCCTTCAGGAGACGCCAGTTCGGTGGGGTCGTATTGACTCCACAGGGCATCGGTTTCGGTATCGCGAAAGGTGGCAATACCGGATTCGGCACTGAGGCCGGCTCCGGAAAAACACACCACCTTTTGGCAGGATTGAAGCAGGCTGCGAGCCGTGTCGAGAGCGGTTTCCCGATCGGAGATACGCTGGGTCATGGCGTTGGTGTAGGTTCACTGCTGTTGGGAATTTACCGCAGTGTAAAGTAAATGAACGCCTGGGTTAAACGGTGAACCTAACTTTTTACCTGGGCTGCCAGATCAGTAAAGCGCGATTTCCAGTCGGCAATCAGCGCCCGGTTATCCTGTTGCCAGGGGTGAAAATCCGCTTTGTAGTAATCCAGGTAGTCGCGGGCTATTTTTCTCAGCAGGCCGGGCTTGCCCACCAGATAGTTAACCGCCTGCATAAATTTAACGGGGCGAATCGGCACGCCGTCTTTCCACAGCAATACAGCCTGCAGTGAAAAGATATGAATCCAGAAAAACAGCGTAACCCGGAACATGGTGCCCCGACGAATCCGGTTGTCACCACAGACCGCCTGAAACACGTCATAGGCCACGGCCTTGTGCTCGGTCTCTTCTATGGCATGCCACAGGATGAGGTTTTTGAAGGGTTGGGGAGCCTTGGCGGTGAATGTGGGATCACTCAAAGCCTGATGGGCCAAAATGGCAGTGAAGTGCTCCAAGGCGATGGTGATACCAAGCCGTTGACTGGGGTGCAGGAATTCGCGGGTGGCGGCCAGGCGCTTCTTAACAAAACGGCCGAACGCGTTTAAAGGGTAGCCCTGTTTTTCGATCAGCTGGTTGTAGGCCTCATGCTGTTTACCGTGATGGGCCTCCTGTCCGATAAAGCCGCGTATGGCCTTCTGCAGCTCCGGATCCTCTATCTGATCCTGATAGTAGCGTACCGTTTCAATGAAGAAACGTTCTCCCTCAGGAAAAACCGAGGATAACGCGTTGAGGAAATGGGTGATGTAAGGATTATCGTCGAACCAATAGCGGGGAATGGTATCGGGAAAGTCGAAATCCATCTGCCTTGGCGTTACTTCCATGGTGAGCCCCATGTTGGCTTGATAACTTCCCATTCAGGATCTCCTGCCTGTGTTGCCGTGCTGATTTATCTAATCATACGCCACTATGCCGCGATTGCCTGTCGCGCAGACAGGTGGTGCGGTGTCAGTTTGTGGTCAGATTGGGCCAGGTGGCGGGAATGTGTGAGCTCGGGATGCCCCGGCAGGAGGGAATCAGTAAGGATTGATGGATATTTCAATACGCTGATTACGAGCCGCTGCCTTGTTCCAGCGCTCGGCGTTGGTGTCGGGGTCTTCTGCCGGGTAACGCGCCAGGGGGCGACGATCGCCGGCGGTGGACAGGCTCAGTTCGATATCCTCACCATATTCAGACTGGAAAGCCGCCAGGAAACGTTCGAACCCCGGGCTCTGGTCAGTGCCCATGGATTCTGCCAATGAGGGGGTGAACTGAATGATTTCGCAGCTGCTTAAGGTGGCGTCGGAATCCGGCAGTGCGGATTCACCGTTACTGGCGGTCACCAGACAAAAGCGCCCCAGGTGGCTCCGTATACTGATTTCCCCCACAAAGCCCACGCTGTGCAGATTTTGCGACAGTTGGGACAGGGTGGTGGCAAGCTGGTCATTAAAGGGTTTTTCGTCCCAGCCAAATTGACCGTCTTCGTTTAACGCCCACTCGATACTTTCAAAGAATCGGCGGTTATGGGAATCGCTGATTTCCAACTGCGAGTCGATCTGCGCACTCAGCTCGCTACGCATGGTTTCGTTCAGTTGCGATTGCAGGTTTACCGTTTCTTCCAGCTGGCGTTTGTCCGCCTGCAATACGGCCATTTCCTGCGTCAATCGATTGTTGTTCAGCAGCAGCCAGCCAATCAGTGCCACGCACAATGCCAGGCCCAGATACTGGAAGCGGGAGGTGCGGCCTCGGCTGACTTCGTTTTGCTGCGACATACCCTGCAGTTGACTGGTTAACAGTTCTATACGGTTTTCCAGGGCTTCCAGTTCCGGGTGATCTTCCGCTTGGGGGGGAGCGGGGCGGGCTGATTCCGCGGCAGGGTCATTGTCAACGATGACCACATCGTTGGCGGCCTGGCCCACTTTCTCGGAGGCAGCGCTGGCAAGAGCCTGATGGGGCAATAAGTTTTGCCGCTCCAGCACTTTTGCCAGTGTTAATGGTTTCAGGGTTTTGGGCAGCACATCCACGGCACCCAGGGCGCGGGCCTGACTCTCGTATACCTCGCCTTCTTTGGAGGTGTACATGATGATGGGGATCATGGCGGTGTGTGGATCGTTCTTGATGGCGCGCAGGCACTGAAAACCATCCATGCCGGGCATGGTGTGGTCCATAAAAATCATACTGGGTTTCTTGTCGCAGAGATAACCGAGGGCTTCTTCCCCGGACTCAACGGAATCCACGTCGATTCCCTGCTCAGTCAGCATTTTGCTGAGTACGTGGCGGGCCATTCGTGAATCATCGACTACCAGAGCCAGCTTATTCGTCATGCAAGACTGCTCGATCCATTGTTATCATTATGGCTATAAACTTATATCAAACCCATTTAGGATGCACCCGGTTTTTGGTCATTTTGTGTAGTGGTTTCCCCCAGAAAGCGGATTTTATCAAATCCAAAACGTTCGATTCCCGCTTCCAGTCGGTGGGCATGGGGCGTCTCTGCGGTGAATAAAAAAACGTTCCGGGTAAGGGGGGTAGTGTGGGCTTGTGGGCCGGGCATTTGCTGCAAAAGCTGGTGCGCCCGACGGGCAATGGCAGCGCCGCTGTCCAGGATCCGGATAGGGGCCGGTACCAGCCGACGAATCTCATCGTGCAAAATAGGAAAATGGGTGCAGCCCAGAATCAGCACGTCGATGTCCTGTTCATCCAGTTTCAGTTGCGCCAGGACCTCACGGATGATGTCTTCGTTCACCGGCAAATGCCGCAGTTTTTGCTCTGCTTCGTGTACCAGTTCGGGGGACCCCAGCCGCGTTAACCGGCAGCCATTGGCAAAATCCAACATGAGGCGGTCGATATAGGGGCGCTTCACCGTGCCCGGGGTTGCCAGCAGGGCAATGTGTTTGGACGCACTGAGACTGGCAGCGGGTTTGATGGCCGGAACCACACCGATAATGGGTGTGGTGGTTTGCGCCCGCAACGGATCCAGCACCACGGTGCTGGCCGTGTTGCAGGCGATGACAATAATATCCGGCCGGTAGTGCTGTTCCAGCCCCGGCAGCAGTTCCAGCAGGCGCTGGACCAGAACGCTTTCATCCAGGGCACCATAGGGGTATGCGCCGTTGTCGGCAACATAGCAAACATGGCTGTCGGGGATCAGCTGCTGGATTTCATGCCAAATGGACAGGCCACCAACACCGGAATCAATTATCAAAAAGTTGGGATTATGCATGCGGGGATTATACGTTAGTTGCGGTAGAAAGCATCCAGTACCGCCTCCAGCTGGCACGGGTTTTTCACCAGCCGCGGCTGCCAGTGGGCGGGCATCAGTGTCCGGTAACGGAGCTCGTTAAACCGATCATCCAGTAACAGAACGATGCCCCGATCCTGCTCGTCGCGGATCAGCCTGCCGGCGGTTTGAATGACCCGGTTGATGGCCGGATAACGATAGGCAAAATCGAATCCCTGCCGGTTGGCAGCGTCGAACCGGTGCTTGATCTGTTCCCGTTCCGGGGAGGGGGGCGGCAGACAGGTGCCGATGATGATGACCCCATCCAGGGTGTTGTGCTTCAGATCGATGCCTTCCGCGAACAGGCCGCCGGTGATCACACCCGCCAGGAACCGGTCTTGTTGCAGCATCGCAAGAAATTGTGCGCGTTCCTCCGGTGATGGGCTGTTGGGTTGCATCAGAAGGGGAATCTGCGGGTGCTGCCGCAGAGTGTCCATGGCGTCGCCCAGGTATTCGAACGAGGGTGCCGCCAGCAGGTAGCGGCCGGGCCGGCATTGCCACAGAGTATGCAGTACAGCACCGATGAGCGGTAATGATTGTGGGCGAGACGGATAGCGGGTGTTCAGCGGGATGATCACTGTGCTCTGGTGGGCCGGGGCGAACGGGCTATCCAGAATCAGTTGGGTACATTGGGGGTTGGTGGTAATGCAGCGCTGAAAGTAGTGGAGGGGTAACAGGCTGCCGGAAAAGTAGTGACTGGAATGAAAGCCCGCGGCAATTTTTTCCAGCTCTGGTGCCGGGTCGGTGCAATAGATCTGAATTTTTTCCGCGTGTGGATCCAGCAGAATGGCATCTTCCGGGTGGATGGTTTGTGCCCGCTGGGCAAAGCGCCACAGTTCCATCACCGACTCGAACAGCTCCTGCGGAAACAGCAGCCAGTTCTGTTGCAAAAACCACTCGTTGAGCTGTTCCGAGAGCACAAGCAGAGTGTGTCGCAGCCCGGAATCCAGTGCACTTGCCTGCTCCTGTTGGCACAGTTCGCGGCACTGTCTGGCGAGGCTTTTCAGCCGGGACTTAAGCGGTTTGTCGGTGATCTGACTGGCCAGCGAGCCGAGCTTCTTGACCTGCAGCGCTGCGCTGAACATGGTGCGCGCCCGGTCCGGCAGATTGTGCGCCTCATCCACCAGCAGGCACAGCTGCCTGCTTTTGTTCAGGGCATCACTTAGCCGGGTGTAGGGGTCAAACACGTAGTTGTAGTCTGCCACCACCAGGTCCACCCAGGGTAACAGGTCGCGGGCCAGTTGATGAGGGCAGAGCTTGTGGCGCTGCGCCAGGGTGTTCAGATCCTCTGTGTCGGCGCATGGCCGGGTTTGAAACTCCCAACGGGCAGCAGGCAGCCGATCATAGTAGCCGCTTTGCGCTGTGCAATTCTGCTGGCTGTGAAGGGGGCAGGTGGTGCAGGTCTTGTCTTTGGCTTGCAGGTAAATCACCCTTGGATTCAGTCCGGGTGAGAGCTGCTGAAGTGCCTGTCTGACGCTGTTATGCCCGCTGTTTTTCGCCGTCAGATACCAGATCTGCCGCACCACACCCTGCCCCAGTTGCCTGAGTGCGGGAAACAGGGTTGCCATGGTTTTGCCCAGGCCGGTGGGTGCATGGTACAGCCCTTGTTTTTGTTCTCTGATGTCACGATAAACCGTAACCGAAAGTGTGCGTTGCCCGGCACGGTATGCGGCAAACGGGAACGGCAGCTGGTTCAGGCTTTGGTCCCTCTGCTGCAGATAGAGGCAGTGTTGATCAAGCCACTCCGTGTATTGCTGGCAGCAACGGGAAAGGAATGCCTGGAGACTGTCAGCGCTGAACAGCGCCCTGTGCTGGAACACGGATTCATCACTCAGGTTCAGGTAGGTGAGGTGAATCTCCACTTGCTCCAGCTGTTGTTGCTCACACACCAGAGCGGCATAGAGCCTGACCTGTGCCAGATGCAGCTGGCGTTGTTCCGGGGGCAGCTCGGCTTCGGTACAGTAGGTGGTTTTGATCTCTTCCACAATGGAAGTGTGTGGCGGCTGTGCGGATTGACCGGAATCCATTAACAGGCCATCGATGCGCCCTGCGAGTGTCCATTCGCAGTGCTTTCCCTGCAATGCTTTTGAGATGCTCACTTCCTGCTGATAGTGCGGTGGCCTCTGCCCCTGCAGTTTTTTATGGCCTTCCTGGCCTTGTTGCGCCGTTGGCGTGCGCTCGTTTCCGGACAGGACGCTGCCTTCGCGGCAGCAAAAGTGGGCCAGCTCCGTAATGGCGATGCGAAACGTCCGTGGTGTGTCCGGGCCCGGTTTCATGTCGGCCTTTCTGCCCAGCGGACCCAGCACACACTGGCCGGGATACCTGTGTGCTGGAAATGCTTGAACCAGCGAATTTGATTGGCCTGCAATTTGTCTCCCGGTGCTTTCACTTCGATCAGCTCGTAGCTGTGGTGGGAAAACCGGATTAAATCGGGGAAACCATTACGGTACAGGCCCGGGTGTCGCAGCATTCTCCGGAACAGGGATTCCAGATGTTGCGGAGGAATGCGCTGCAGTGCCAATTGCAGCAGCTCCTGGCCCAGGCCTTCCCAGTAAACAAACGCGTTGGCGCGGCCGAATTTGGCGGCGTAGTGTTGCAACACGATTTCCCGCCACGAGGCAGAGCGTAAGGTCTGCAGACGGCTCTCGATAGGTTCACGTCGGCGTGGATAAAAATCTTCACTGTTCAGATCCAGCGGGCCCCGTTGGAAGGCGTTGACAAAGGTGCCGGGAATGGCGGTAAAAATAACATCCCAGAACAACAGGCCAAACAGACCATTGAACAGCGTGTTTTCAACATAGTGGCAGCTGTGTTGCTCATCGCTCAGGGTAGCGGCAGCTTGTATTTCCACGGCAAGTTCTGATTGTGGAAAGGTCAGTTCAAATTCCCGTTGTGGTGGCTTGCGGTGCGCCGGCGGTTTCGTCTGTTGCGCGGCTGTGTGCCCCAATGCCTTATTCAGCTGTGGCAGAACGCGCTGCACAAATTCAAGTTCCTCCGGGTGTTGGCCGTTGGATTCAATGGCGTGACACAGGTGCAATGCTGCCTCCAGATCCCCCTGCTGTTTCAGGATTCGCACTTGCCGCTCCCGACTTGGGTGCCGGTCGCACAGCCTGTAGTAACGCAACGCTTCCGTTGGTCGCTGCAAACGTTCCAACTGCCGGGCGATGGTCAGTAAGGTTTTCTGGTAGCGGCGCTGCAGATGGGGGTGATGATCCGGCCTGGGCAGGGATTCCGCCAACGTAATCAGCGCTGCGGCATCCTGCAAAAACATTTTGTCTTCCAGCTGCTGGCGGGCATTTGAATAAACAATCTGGTGCTCGATTTGCTGGCGGGTTTGAAAGTAACGGGTGTCCCGGCACAGCCGGTATTGCTCGTACTGCACATGGCCCAGATCCCGAATCACAAACTCCGCCAGGTTCTGGTGGCTGTTACCGAAAAAACACACCTGATACATTGCAAACGCATCCTGATAATGGGCTTGCACATAGGGGAAGGCGTGTTGGATGGTGGTGAGAATCCGGGTGTGATCCGTCTGCTCCAGAATGAGGGCGAGCAATTGCGGTTTGTTCAGTTTGTTGTGCCCGGTGGGCTTGAAGCGCTGTACCAGCTCCTGTCGGGTGAGCAACGCCAGCAGCAATTCCGCATCCACGGGGTGATTGATGCTGGCCATGTCGCAGCGGGCCAGCTCGGTCAGGGTGGCATTCAGATCCGGGATATCGGCGTATTGCAATTTATCCTGTCGGAGCAGCGGCCCGCGCCGGGTCAGCAGTCGGTAAAACAGGCTTTTGCCCGCTGCGCTCAAACCTTGAAACCGTTGCCACAACCCTTGCTCGTGCTCAGTGAGCAGATCCCGGTATTGCGTCACCACCGCCTGCATCAGGGTGGTGAGATTCTCCACATGGTAACCGGCGGGGAGTTCTGCGTTGGTCATTGCCGCGCCGAATACTGTCACAGGTTGGCGGTTTTGCTCCATGGAATCCGTTTTAAGCACAGTGTCAAAGGGCCATGGTACCGCTGCGGTTGGCAAGAGGAAAGGGCTGTGGAAGGCAGGGCAGCGTGGCTCAGGCGCTTCCTGAGCCACGCCCGCTAATCACTAGAGGCTCTGGATCTGACCGGACAGATGAGGCTTTTCGCCATTCTGGTCTTTGATCCGAAATTCCACGGTGTCACCGGTATTGGCGTACTGGAACTGGACTTTGGCCGGCAGGAATACCGGCAACTTGAACGCCACCGACACTTTGAAGGGGCCTTTCGGCAGCTGCTCTTCCAGGGCACCCAGGGCACGGGCCTTGCTCCACATGCCGTGGGCAATGTGACGCTTGAAGCCGAACAGTTTGGCGGTGACGGCATAGAGGTGAATCAGGTTGGAATCGCCGGATACCTTGGCGTAGCGGCGGCCGATGTTGTCGGGTACCGACCAGTAATCCATGTTGTCGGCGGAGAACGTGTCCTCTTTCTTGTCTTTTTTGTCTTCCACGCTGGTTTTGGTGCGGAACAGGTTGGTGCTGACGCTCTCCCATACCAGTTTGCCTTCCACGCTGACGCGGGTAATGATGCTGAACTCCAGCCCCTTGCCCACTTCGTCAGGCCCCACCAGCTCACATTCGATGTCCATGGCTTCCTGGTTGCCGATGGCGCGGTACTGGGTGATCTCGTTGCGCACATGAACCAATCCCAGCAGTGGGAACGGGAACAGTGGGTTCACCAGAATTTCCATGTGCAACGGGAACGCCAGGATATGTGGGTAGGTCACCGGCAGGCTACCGGAAACCGGGAATCCACACACGTTGCGATACTCTGCCAGCTTGCCCAGGTCGGCGGTCACATCGCGCAGGTGGGCTTTGATGGTGGGCAGGGTATCACCTTGCATTTTGCCAGGCTTTTTGGAGGTCACCGCCCGGTAGTAGAGGCTCATGGTAGAGGGTGGTTTCTCGAGTTCTATGGTTGCCATCATCAATCGATCCTGTGTTGAGATTCCTGAGTTTAGATTTCTACGATTGTAGCGGCCTGATTGTACTGCGTAATTGCCCAGGCGGGCACTGTTAATGGTCATTGCAGTCAATTGGCCGCAGAGACGCTATTGTCTTTGCGGGCGGTGGTGTCTATCATTGACGGCATTAATCCGGTTTTATTCGGATTTTCATGCAGTTAATTTCCTGATTTTTTCCCTAACAGAAGGTAATCCATGGGCGATTTCACCGATTCTGGAGTGCTGGTTCGGCTCGCCTACCAGGCTATGCAGGATTTAGGCATTGATGCCGCAGTGGTTTTGCAGCGTATAGGCTTAAAGCATGAACAGCTTGACGAAAAAGACCTGCGCACCCCCCATTCTGCCCAAAACCTGTTCTGGACGGTGATTGAAGAAGTCAGCAATGATCCGGATATCGGCCTGCATCTGGGGGAAAAAATCCCGGTATTCAAAGGTCAAGTGCTGGAATACCTGTTCCTCAGCAGCGAAACCTTTGGCGAGGGCTTAAAGCGCGCGCTGAGCTACCAGCGGCTGCTCAGTGATGCGGTTAACGCAACTCTGGAAGAGGACGAAATCGGCCTGTATGTGGGGAATATCAGCTTTACCGGTGGGTTCCGGCACCTTACTGAATGTGTGGTGATCGCCGTGTTGAAGTTTTTCGATTACGTCACTGAAGGGGCCTTTCAGCCTCTGGAAATCCATTTTGAACACGCCATGGGGGACAATCCCCAGGAGTATAAGCGGGTGTTTCCCTGCCCGGTAAAATTTGAGCAGGCCGGTAACCGGATTTATTTTACCGCCGACAGCCTGAATGTGGCGTCCAGCCATGCAGAACCCGAGCTGCTGAAACTGCATGAGCAGTTGGCCAATGAGCATGTGGCGAAACTGGAAAAGCAGGATTTCATTGCCAAGGTAAACCGCCTGATCGGGGAACTGCTGGAATCCGGCAACGCCAATCTGGAAACCGTTGCCGAGCGTTTGCAGATCAAACCCCGCAGCCTGCGTACCAAGCTGGCGGAGGTGGACACCAATTTTAATCAGCTGCTGGCGGATTATCGCTGCAACCTGGCCAAAAAGCTGTTGGCCAGAACCGACGAATCCATTGATGAGATTGTGTATCTGACCGGGTTTTCCGAACCCAGTACGTTCTACCGGGCGTTCAAACGCTGGGTGGGGCAGACTCCGGTGGAATATCGTAAAGCCAAACAGAAATAATTCAGCACCACAAAAAAAGCCGGCTTCAAGCGCCGGCTTTTTTTGTGGTTGCCGGATCAGGCACCCAGCAGGTTCTGGCCACACACCCGGATGGTGTTGCCGTTGACACCGGCGGAGGCCGGGCTGGCATAGAAGGCGATGGCTTCAGCCACATCCACCGGTTGTCCACCCTGTTTCAGGGAGTTCAATCGGCGGCCGGCTTCGCGGGTTGCGAAAGGAATCGCCGCGGTCATCTGGGTTTCAATGAAACCAGGGGCTACGGCGTTGATGGTGATGTCTTTCTTGGCCAGGATCGGCGCGTAGGCGTCCACCATGCCGATGACACCGGCTTTGGATACCGCGTAGTTGGACTGGCCGAAGTTACCGGCGATACCGCTCATGGAGGATACGCAAACGATGCGACCGCCTTCCTTCAGCACTTCCTGGTTCAGCAGGGCATCATTGATGCGCTCTTCGGCGGACAGATTGATGTCGATGACCATATCCCAGAACTTATCCGGCATGCCGCCCAGGGTTTTATCCCGGGTCACACCGGCGTTGTGTACCACTACATCCACACCACCGTATTCGGCTTTCAGTGTGGCGGCGATGGTGTCCGGGGCTTTGGGGTCGGTGATGTCTATGGCGATCAGGCCGCCGTTCAGACGGTCCGCCACTTTCTGCAGATCCTCTTGGGCCTGCGGCACATCCAGGCACACCACCTTGGCGCCATCCCGTGCCATAACACCGGCGATGGCCTCACCGATACCGCGTGACGCACCGGTCACCAGTACCACTTTATCTTTCAGTGGTTGGTTCCAATTGAATTCCGCTTCCGCGGCTTTGGCTTTGCTCACCCGCAGAACCTGGGCGTCCACAAACGCTGATTTGGGCGACAGGAAGAAGCGCAGCGCGGATTCAGCGGCTTTTTCTGCCTGCTTGGCTACGTACACCAGGTTGCAGGTGGCGCCTTTCTTACCGATTTCCTTGGCGACAGAACGAACAAAGCCTTCCAGTGAGCGCTGGGCAATCTGTTGACTGGGGTTGGATTTGCAGGATTCCGGCGGCAGGCCGATTACCACCACCCGGGCGCACTCGTTGAGCTTACGTATCACCGGGTGAAAAAAGTTGTACAGTTCGCGGGTTTGCTGGCTGTTTTCAATGCCGGTGGCATCGAACACCAGTGCTTTGAATTTGGCGGCTTCCGCGGAGGAGTCCACCGCAGTGAGCGTCAGCTCCGCTTTCTCACCGGCGGCTTTGATTTCGTCCTGAGCACTGCCGTTGTTGGGTGTTTGTACTGTGGCGTTGCTGCCTTTGAGCGTGCTGGCGATAGATTCAACCATTCGACCGCCCGGGGCAGCACCAACCAGAACGTTCCCGGTGACAAAAGAAGTTTGAGCCTGGGAGTGGCGTTCCAGTTGGGTTGGAACGGGCAGGTTCAGAGAAGAAAGAAGAGAACGTCCAACGTTGCTGCTGAGCATGGATTCGTAAACATCGGCCATTGGTCAGATCCTGTGTGTTTGTGCGTTGTGTGATATAGTTTCGGGCCGTTGCGGTGCGCAATCGTACAACGACGCGTGCACCGTACGGTTCGGTAGTCGGCCCGTATATTAAAGGAGTTGCATTGAAATTTAAATTGACCCGGGTAAAGAGCCCGCTGGTCAGTTGTGCCAATGCGAGACAGTATAGTCCCGGTAGACTAGCCTCCCACGAAGTTTGCGTACGTTGACGCCGGCCCGGAGCCGTTTGCAGCCCAATGCAATTTCTTAAATTGTAAGCAACTCAATACGTTATGCTCCCTGTCTGGGGAGCGCATTCAACAGGACGTCATTCATGAAAGTAGATAATGTTCGTAAAGTAGCCATTGTTGGTGGTAACCGAATTCCTTTCGCCCGTTCCAATACGGCCTATTCCTATGCCAGTAACCAGGATATGTTGACCGCCGCCCTGAACGGTCTGGTGGATCGTTACAACCTGGCGGGCGAACTGATGGGCGAAGTCGTGGGTGGCGCGGTAATGAAGCATTCCCGTGACTTCAACCTGGTACGTGAATCCGTATTGAGCACCCAACTGGCGCCGGAAACCCCTTGCTACGATATCCAGCAGGCCTGCGGCACCGGTTTGGAAGCCGCTATTCTGGTGGCCAACAAGATTGCCCTGGGGCAGATCGATGTGGGGATTGCCTGTGGTGTGGATACCACCTCGGATGCCCCCATCGGCGTCAGCGAAGGTTTGCGCAAGATTCTGCTGGATCTGAACCGCGCGAAAACCAATCAGGATCGCCTGAAACTGATCGCCAAGATTCGTCCCAAGCATCTGATGCCCCTGATCCCTGCAAATTCAGAGCCGCGCACGGGCCTGGCCATGGGTGATCACTGCCAGATTACCGCCAAAGAGTGGGATATCCCCCGCAACGAACAGGATGAGTTGGCCTTTGCCAGCCACAAGAACATGGCGAAAGCCTACGAAGAAGGCTTCTTCGACGACATGATGACACCCTTTATGGGCCTGGATCGGGATAACAACCTGCGTGGTGATACCACGTTGGAAAAACTGGCCTCCCTGAAGCCCTGCTTTGATCGTGAGAACGGCACCATGACAGCCGCTAACTCCACTCCGCTCACTGATGGCGCGTCGACGGCGCTGCTGGCCACCGAAGAGTGGGCCAAAGAGCGCGGTTTGCCGATTCTGGCGTATATCACCTTCTGTGAAACCGCTGCCATCGATTTTGTGGGCAAGAAAGAAGGCCTGTTGATTGCGCCTGCCTATGCCGTGCCCCGCATGCTGGACCGGGCCGGTATCACCTTGCAGGATTTCGATTTCTACGAAATTCACGAAGCCTTTGCGGCGCAGGTTCTGTACACCCTGAAAGCCTGGGAAGACGAGAAGTTCTGTAAAGAGCGCCTGGGCCGTGATAAAGCCCTGGGCAGCATCGATCGCAGCAAACTCAACATCAAGGGTTCTTCTTTAGCGGCGGGCCACCCGTTCGCGGCAACCGGGGGCCGTATTATTCACACGCTGGCCAAGTTGCTTAATGAGAAGGGTTCCGGTCGCGGCCTGATTTCCATCTGCGCCGCCGGCGGCCAGGGTGTGACGGCGATTCTGGAGAAGTAAGCACGTTGTTGCGGAATCAGAGAAGGCGGCCAGTGGCCGCCTTTTTTGTGGGCGGGGCGATCTACGAAGTCACGGCAATCAGACTGTGCAGTCGGGTTACTATTCCCGAATGCCTAATGGAACAAGCTGGGCTAGGATTGCAGCAGCAACCACGAACGGCCTGTTTAGGGAGATAACATGAACCAACATTATCCAAATATGCTGAAGCCTTTGGATCTGGGCTTCACCACCTTGCGCAATCGTGTGTTGATGGGGTCCATGCACACCGGGTTGGAAGATCGCTTCTACCATATCGACAAACTGGCCAACTATTTTGCCGAGCGGGCCCGTGGTGGGGTGGGCATGATCGTCACCGGAGGTTACTCACCCAATCGGCGCGGCGATCTGTTGCCTTACGGCTCCAGTATGAACAGCAAAGTCACGGCTGTGCTGCACAAGCATGTTACCGCCAAGGTTCATAACGAGGGTGGCAAGATTGCATTGCAGCTGCTCCATGCGGGGCGTTATGGTTATACCCCCTACAGTGTTTCGCCTTCCGGCATCAAGTCGCCCATTACTCCGTTCAAACCCGCGAAGATGAGCGCCAGACAGGTGCAGGGCACCATCGATGATTATGCCCGGGCAGCCGAACTGGCCCAGTTTGCCGGTTATGACGGCATTGAAATTATGGGCTCTGAAGGTTACCTGATTAATCAGTTTCTGGCGCAGCGCACCAACCAGCGTACCGACAAGTGGGGTGGCAGCGCCGAGAATCGTATGCGCTTTCCCTTGGAAGTGGTGCGCGCAGTGCGTAATGCGGTGGGCCCCAACTTCATCATCATTTACCGGATTTCATTGATGGACCTGGTGGATGGTGGCCAGAACTGGGAGGAAGTGGAAGCCCTGGCCAAGTGCCTGGAAGCCGAAGGTGTCAACATCCTGAACACGGGGATCGGCTGGCATGAAGCCCGTATTCCCACCATCGTCACCTCGGTGCCGAGGGGTGCATTCGCCTTTGCCACCGCCAAACTAAAGCAGGCCGTCAATGTGCCGGTGTGTGCCAGTAACCGGATCAATACACCGGAGCTGGCCGAAGACATTATTGCCAGTGGTCAGGCGGATATGGTGTCCCTGGCCCGGCCCATGTTGGCGGATGCCTACTTTGTGGCAAAAGCGGAAGCCGGTAAGGCCGACGAAATCAATACCTGCATCGCCTGTAATCAGGCTTGCCTGGATCACACGTTTAAAAACAAGCGGGCCAGTTGTCTGGTGAACCCCCGCGCCTGCCATGAAACGGAATTGCGTTATCTGCCAACCCTCCATAAAAAGAAACTGGCGGTGGTGGGGGCAGGGCCGGCAGGGTTGGCCGCGGCCACCGTTGCTGCCGAACGCGGTCATGATGTGACGCTGTTTGATGCCGATGACAAGGTGGGCGGCCAGTTCAATATTGCCAGGCAGATTCCCGGTAAGGAGGATTTCGCGGAAACGTTGCGCTATTTCTCCACCCTGTTGGAAAAATTCAACGTCAAGGTGCAACTGAATACCTATGTGAAAGCCGATGATCTGCAGGGATTCGACGAAGTGATCGTAGCCACCGGTATCGTGCCCCGCACCCCGGGTATTCCCGGGGTGGAACATGACAAAGTGCTGTCGTACCTGGACGTGATTGCCCATAAGAAACCGGTGGGGAAATCCGTCGCCGTGATCGGTGCCGGCGGCATCGGTTTTGATGTCAGTGAGTACCTCACCCACAGTGATGCCTCTAATGACCAACAGCAATGGTATGAAGAGTGGGGTGTGGATACCCGCCTGGCCCATCGCTCGGCGCTGGTGGAGCCCAAGGTGGCACCCAGCCCCCGTCAGGTGTATCTGCTGCAACGCAAGGAATCTGCACTGGGCAAGAACCTGGGTAAAACCAGCGGCTGGGTACATCGCGCCCAGCTTAAAAAGAAGAATGTGGAAATGATTGCCGGTGTGGCTTACGAGCGTATCGATGGTGAGGGTCTGCACATCAGGGTCAAGGGCCAACCCCGTATCCTGCCGGTGGACAATATCATCGTGTGTGCGGGGCAGGAGCCTCAGCGCGAACTGGCCCATGCACTGCAAGCCCAGGGGAAGACTGTTCATGTTATTGGTGGCGCTGATGTCGCCGCTGAGCTGGATGCCAAACGGGCCATCCGTCAGGGCTCGGAGCTGGCGGCGCAACTGTAGACAACAAAATAAAACAACGAAATAAAATAACGAACGCAGGCAACCAACCGAAACCGAACACCCCACGCCATCCTGAAAGAGTGTGATGGCGTGCCGGTTTTAGCGCCATTTGAGCCTTGAATTCCCTGCCTTAAGCCTGCCTTAAGCTTTCTTAAGATTGTTTTAAGCCTGTGCCCTTAGTCTGACCGTACCAGTTTTGTGAGGGTACTGTTGTGACTGCTGTTCTCCCTGATCAAGTCTTTGCCGAACTCGCTTTGGGCGGCGTGGCACTGCGCGTTGTGGGATACCTGCCCTGGCATGAAGGCCGGGCCAGAGTTGAGTCCTTTATCGCACGGCGTTTCCGGCAGGCACATGGTGCCTGTATCCACTCGTTTCTGCCGACCCTGATCACCCTGGAAACGGTGGCTGGTGATATCCAGGCCGCCATTGGGGTGCGCAGCGCCCATTCTGAAAAGCTGTTCCTTGAGCAATATCTGAATCAACCCATTGAAGCTGCCATCGGTCGAGAGAGCCAATCCCGTTGCCGGCGGCGTGATGTGATCGAGGTGGGTAATCTGGCCGGTGGCAGCCGCGGCATCAGTCGTTGTTTTTTCGCGGTGCTGAGTGCGGTGTTGCAGGATTGGGGTGCCCGTTGGCTGGCGTGCACCGGTACCACGGAAGTGGTGAATGTGTTTCACCGCCTGGGTATAAGTCCGCTCTCCCTTGCGCCGGCTGATCCGGCCTGCTTGGCCGATGCCGGGGCGGATTGGGGCTCTTACTATGCCCATCGCCCCGTTGTCATGGTGGGTGACATCGCGCAGGGGTTGGGCCGGGTCAGGCAGTCGGGCTTGCTGCAGCGTTGCGCTTACCAGCGGGTGGAGGTGAACCATGTCCTTATTGCTTGAGCGATTGGGTTGGCTGGCCCAACACCATGCCGACGGCGTTGCGCTGAGCAATGAGTCAACAGACATGAGCTGGGGGCAGTTGCATCAGCAGGTGATTCAACTGCGCCAGGCTCTATTGAACCATGCAGGTCAGGCCATTGCCCTGGTGGGGGACAACAGCCTGACCTGGGTGGTCTGCGATCTTGCGCTGCTGGGCTTGGCGGTGAGAGTGGTGCCCATTCCCGGCTTCTTTTCCCGACAGCAGTTGGATCACGTTATTGCTCAGGCCCACATTAGCCTGGTGTTGGGGCAGACAACCGATGTGGATCATTTTGCCGAGATGATCCCGCTCGATGCCGTGCTTCCGCTCAGCTCTGCTCCGGGCATCCGTCTGGGCGTGCTTCCAGCGAAGGCCGCCACGATTCAATCCTATGAAAAAGTCACCTTCACTTCGGGCAGCACCGGTACCCCGAAAGGCGTTCGTCTGGGGTTGCAAACGCTGGAAAAAACCGCCCTGGGCATAGCCGATGCCATGGCCGACGTGGCAATCAAGAGCCACTTAAGCGTGTTGCCTTTTGCCACCTTGCTGGAGAACGTGGCAGGAGTTTATGCACCGATACTACAGCAGGTAACCGTGCATATTGTGCCTCTGGCACAGCTGGGTTTTAACGGTGCCACGCACTTTAATGTGTTTGCCTTTTTACAACAGTTGCAGCGGGTTCAACCCCAGGCCTGCATCCTGGTTCCCCAGTTGTTGATGGCGCTGGTGCTGGCCTGTGAAAAAGGTGTGCCGGTACCCTCCCATCTGAAATTCGTGGCGGTGGGGGGAGGCAAGGTGGCGCAGGGCTTATTATGTCGTGCTGCCGCATTGAACCTGCCGGTTTATGAGGGCTATGGCCTGTCTGAATGCGGTTCGGTGGTGTGCCTGAACCGGCCGGCGGCCCGGCGCGCGGGATCAGTGGGCAAACCCCTGAATCACGTGGAATTGCTGTTCGACGATTCAGGCGAAATCCGGGTGCGCGGCGCTGTCATGCTGGGCTATCTGGGTGAAGCGCCCTCCACCACGGAGATCGCTACCGGTGATCTTGGCCGGCAGGACGAAGAAGGCTTCGTTTACATCAAAGGCCGCAAGAAAAATCTGTTCATCACCGCCTATGGCCGCAACGTCAACCCGGAGTGGGTGGAAGCGGAGCTGAGTTCGCATCCTGCCATTGCTCAGGCAGCGCTGTTTGGCGAGGCGATGCCGGAAAACGTGGCCGTCATCACGGTGCGTACCGGCTTTCAGTGGACGGACGTGGCAGCGGCGATTGCAGAAGTGAATCAGCGTCTGCCGAATTATGCGCGGGTGGGGCGGGCCCTGGCCGCCGACGAACCCTTTTCTCCCGCCAATGGCTTGGCAACCGCCAACGGCCGCAATTGTCGATCCAGGATTCAGCAACACTATCGTAACCGCATACACAATGGAGAACCTGTTATGTCTTTCTTTGAACAACTCAATCAACAGACAGAGCGTGCCCGCGGGTATTTACTGTCCGCGCCGGTGATTGAAGCGGTTCCCGAGGGCCGGTTTCAACTGACCGGGTACCGCTATTTTCTTGAGCAGGCGTTCCATCATGTTAAACATACCGTGCCGTTGATGATGGCGTGCGGAGGGCGTTTGCCGCAGGAAAAGGAATGGGTCCGTAAAGCATTGGCGGAATACATTGAAGACGAATACGGGCATCAGGAATGGATTCTGAACGACATCGCAGCCTGCGGAGGAGACAAGGAAGCCGTTAGAAACGGTGTGCCTGATTTCTCCATCGAACTGATGGTGTCCTTTCTGTACGACCAAATCGAAAGACAAAACCCGATGGCCTTTTTCGGCATGGTGATGGTGTTGGAAGGAACCAGTATCAAGCTGGCCACCCAGATGGGAAAGATTGTGCAACAGAAACTGGAACTGCCGGATCAGGCATTCAGCTATCTGTATTCCCATGGTGAGCTGGATCAGGATCACTTTGAGTTCTTTCGCTCACTGATGGACAAGGTAACCCAGCCTGGGGATCAACAGGCAATTATTCACAGCGCCAACATCGTCTACCGTTTGTACGGCGACATGTTGCGCAGTATTCCCCTGGCACAGGAAACCCCTGCCAACAGGGAGCGTTCATCCCATGCAGTTGCGTGATAAAAAAGTGTTACTGACCGGAGCAACAGGCGGCATCGGCAGGCTGATTGCCCGATTGCTGGCGGAGCAGGGTGCACAGTTGCTGTTGGCCGGGCGGGATCTCTCTGCGCTGCAGCAGCAGGCGGCTGAGCTGGCTGATGGTGGTGCCAGAGTGGTGGCGGTGGAACTTGATCTGGGAGCAGAAGGATTGCTGGAACAGGCGCGCACTGTGCTGGCCAAACATCAGGATATCGATGTGTTGATCAATGCAGCCGGGGTCAATGGTTTTGCTGCCTGCGATCAGGTGAGTAGCGCGCAACTGGCGTCAATCCTGGATATCAATCTGAAAGGAACCCTGCTGTTGACCACCGCCTTGCTGCCCCAGTTGCGGCGGCGGCCGGAGGCAGCGATCGTCAATATTGGATCAACCTTTGGCAGCATCGGTTATCCGGGATTTTCCGCCTATTGTGCCAGTAAATTTGGTGTGCGTGGCTACACCGAAGCCCTGCGGCGTGAACTGGCCCATACCCCGGTCAGGGTATTTTATGTGGCGCCACGGGCAACCCGGACCAGCATGAACGGGCCCGCCGTCAACGCGATGAATCAGGCGTTGGGGGTGGCCATGGACGAGCCGGAATGGGTGGCGCAGCAGATTGTGAAGGCGATGCAACACAACCGATTGAAACTGTTCCTGGGCTGGCCTGAGAAGCTGTTTGTGGTGGTGAACGGCGTGTTTTCCAAACTGGTGGATCAGGCCCTGATCAAACAACTCCCTACCATTCAACGCTATCTGAAAAAGGAGACATGAGTCATGGGAAGGTACTGCTTTTTAAGTGTGTTATTGATGCTGATTTCGCTGCACACCCTGGCCGCAACCACTGATTTTGATCAGCAATTGCTGTCGATCCAGCAACGCTGGGCACACATCAACTATGAAATACCGGAACCGCAACGGGAGAAGGCCTTCGAACAACTGGCGGTGGCGGCAGAGCGCCTGATTCAGGCCCACCCCGATCGGGCGGAGCCATTGATCTGGAAAGGCATTGTGGTGTCCACCTGGGCCGGTGCCCGTGGCGGGCTGGGCGCGTTGGGCCTGGTGAAAGAAGCCCGTGGGCTGTTTGAGCGTTCCCTGCGGATTGATCCGCAGGCGCTGGCGGGTTCCGCCTACACGTCACTGGGCAGTTTATATTATCAGGTGCCCGGTTGGCCCATTGCCTTCGGCGACGATAAAAAAGCCCGTGAAATGCTGGAACAGGCGGTAAAAATTGACCCTGCAGGGATCGACAGCAATTATTTTTACGGCGATTACTGGCTGGAGGAAGGTGACTACCGCAAAGCTAAAGTATACTTTGACAAGGCCATGCAGGCTGCCCCCCGTGCTGATCGCCCGCTGGCCGATGAGGGTCGCCGCCGGGAAATCCTGGCCAAGTTGGAAATCGTGGCGAAAAAACTACATTAAGGCAGGTTAATGCGTTTATTGCTGGTGGAAGATGATGCCATGCTGGGGCGGGGCGTTCTGGCGGGGCTGAAAAAACAGGGCTACTCGGTGGACTGGATGTCGGCCGGTCAAAGTGCCCTGCAGTGTCTGGATGAGGAGGAATACGATCTGGTGGTGCTGGATCTGGGCTTACCGGACATGGACGGCACCGATGTGCTGAAGTTGATGCGCAAAGCCGGCTGCACTACACCGGTGATTATTCTGACTGCCCGTGACAGCATCGCCGATCGGGTGGGAGGGCTGGATCATGGCGCCGATGATTATCTTGCCAAACCCTTTGATTCGGATGAACTGATGGCCCGCATTCGGGCCTTGCTGCGGCGCCGCAGCGGACGGGCTGATCGCACCATCCTCTATCGCGATATCGTGCTCTACCCGGATGCCATGCGGGTAACTTATCACGGCGCAGACGTCACGCTGCCCCGGCGCGAGTATATGCTGCTGCAGGAGCTGTTGACCAATACCGGCCGCGTGCTGACCCGGGATCAGTTGGAACAGGCGGTGTACGACATGGGGCAGGATGTGGCCAGTAACGCCATCGAGGTGCACGTCCATCATCTGCGTAAAAAATTCAGCAATGATTTGATTCGCACCATTCGAGGTGTCGGTTATCTGGTAGAGAAAGCCTGATGGGATCCATACGGCGCTTCCTGATGGTGGCTGTATCCGTGGTGCTTACCGCCGCGTTTCTGCTGGCCATGACGGCAAGCTATTTCGAGGCACGCCATGAAGTGGATGAGTTGTTTGATGCCGAACTGGCACAAACCGCCAGGCTGTTGAAATCCTCGTTTAAGCGGGTGGGCCAAAATCATGCCGCATTGGAGCAACAGCCGGACACAGTTGCCACGCCGCCCGTTGCGCCACCTGAAGTTGATTCCGATCTGGAGCGCACACTTTATGGCCATCGTTATGAGCGTAAAGTGTTGTTCCAGGTGCGCAAAGAGGAAGTGGTGCTGTTTGAATCGGATGAGTCCATGCTGCGTTTGAACCAGGCGCCCGCGCAGGGCTATACCACTGTGCGAGTTGATGGTTACCTCTGGTACTTGTTTACCCTAAAAGAAGGGCCATATCGCTTCACGGCCGGAGAACGGGCGGATATACGGGATGAGCTGGCGGAAGAAATCCTGGCCAGTTATATGATTCCCCTGTTGGTGAGCCTGCCGGTATTGCTGTGTTTATTGCTCTGGATTCTGAAGCATGGCCTGGAGCCGTTGCGTGAGTTGGCCGGCAATATCCGCAGCCGGGGCAAAGATAATCTTACCCCGATCCAGATGCAAAGCGTGCCCGAAGAAATCCAGCCGGTGGTGCAGGCCCTGAATCATCTATTTGATCAGGTGCGCCGCTCCATCGAGATGGAGCGGCGCTTTACCGCGATGGCCTCCCACGAAATGCGTACACCGGTGTCGGTGTTGAAAGTAAATGTCCAAAATGCCTTGAACGCCGGCAGCAGTGCCGAGTGTGAACATTATTTACAGGAATTAAACCAGGGCATTGATCGCGCCAGCCGTCTGATGGAACAGTTGCTGACACTCAGCAAACTGGAACAGACAGAACTGCCTTACGAGCCGCTGGCAGTGGATCTGGTGCCTTTGTTGCGGGAAGAAATCGCTGCGTTGTATCCACTGGCCGACGCCAGGCAGGTACAGTTGGAACTGCATTGCGATAGGCAACACATTACCGTTCAGTCCGTACCTCAGTTGTTGTCTGTTGTAGTGAAAAACCTGATTGAAAATGCCATCAAGTATTCTCCCGTTGGGGGTCAGGTGAAGGTGACTGCCCGGCAGGCCGATGAGCAGATTGTGCTGATGGTGGAAGACAGTGGGCCGGGCGTGCCGGAGTCTGAACGGCAGCGGATATTCAACCGCTTCTACCGCTTGACCGGTACGGATGTGCCCGGCGCCGGGTTGGGGTTGGCCATCGTCAAGCTCATAGTGTATATTCTGGGTGCAAGGATAGAGCTCGCCGACAGCGAGGCATTGGGTGGTTTGTGCGTGATGCTTCGCTTATCACTGGGTTTGCCGCTGAACCTGGGCCCGCTTCGGGGGCAGGCGTAACCTGCCCCGATGCTGCCGCTTACAGTTGGTGTTTCTTGATGTAGATTGAGCTGTCGCTGTCCCGCTGCTCCGCCCAGCCGGCATCGCTCAGAATGGCTTGTCCCAGCGCGTTCAGTTCAATGTACTGTTTGGCGCCTTCCCAGGTGCTGTCACCGATCATATACAGGGTGTTGTCGGTGCCCACCAGGGCGGTGCTGGGATAATCTTCATTGTAGCTGGGCCCGTTGCGGCGCATGCCGTCACCCAAGTCAAAAAAGAGGGTCCTGGCGTAGGCGTTGGCAACGGAATCCAGTGCGCAGGTGTTCAACGGATAGTAGAGATCGGTAAACTCGGAACAATAGGTGAGGGCGCTGTCGTCAGCGCTGACGACACCGGTGTAGTTGCCCCGAAATCCCCGCAAGGTGACCTGCAGCTCACCCTCGATGATGGACATGGCCAGAGGATAGTAGAAGTCGCTGGTGACCCCATTGGCGCTGCCAAGCAGGTAACCGTTAACATCATCGCTCCAGATTCGCTCACCGGTTGCGCCGCTGATTTTCATCACCAGCGTATCGCTTTTCAACAGGCTGAAGTTGCCGGTCTGCAGGTTTCCGATTTGGCCCGCAAGGTAATTGGCCCGGGTGGTGCTGATGAAAATGTCGTTGTTGTTATCGACTGTGATCAAGCTGGGTTCCAATTCAAATTCCAGTAACTCAGGATTGGCATCGGGTTCTGCGCGCATTAAATCGGAGTAATCGGAAGTAAACAACAAAGCACCTTGCGCAGACAACTTCACCAGGCCGCTGGAACACTTGATCAGGATATCCTGATTGTTGTCCGTTGTGATGGATACCGGATTGAATCCGGCAAATCGTCCGCAGAGCCCGTTCAGGCTGCTGAGTTCAACAGAACTCCACATCAGGTTCAGGTTTTCATCCAGGGCATGTAATCGCATGCCTGATTGCCATTCGTTGTCGCCCAGATAGTACAAGCCCCCGTTCGGCATGGCGGCGATCTGCAAGGGAGTGCCGGTCAGCGGCAGATTGTTGGTGAGATTGCCGTTCACATCAAATTGCTGTAGCTCACTGCCAATATCGTTATCCAATCGGTATCGATTCAACAGAATGATTCGACCCTGATCCAGGGCTGCTTCTGTCCAGAGAGTTGTATCTTCATTGCTGAGCTGTTGCAGCGGGCTGCCATCGGCCGCCGATGCCAGGTGGAAACTGCCGGAGAGTTGTATTCCGGTCAGCCAGTCGTTGGTGGTTTCAATAAGGATGTGATTGTCATCCACGGGCAGGATGTCGTGAACGTGGGTCACTCCGGGCAGGCTGTTTTGCCACACCAGGTCGCCGCTGCTGTTGTACTTAACAATCAGGCCACTGTAATCGAAATTGGCATCCTGTGGCTGGGCGCGGTGACTGCCCACCACATAAAGATTACCTTGCGCATCCAGTGCGGCATCCACCGCGATGTTGGCGTCCGCGGAATCGTAGGTGGCCTCCCACAACAGGGATGATCCACCACAGGCGGATATTCCCATTGCGAATAAAGTTGAATACACATAGCGTGGCGTTTTGGATAATCGTTCCATCGATTGTTCTCGCTTTATTTATTGTGATTATAAAATTTACAGAGG
>DKQK01000018.1:0-4218 GCA_002471665.1 Gammaproteobacteria bacterium UBA7310 | reverse complement strand
AATTTACAGAGGTGCACGATTTACAGAGGTGCCCAGTGGTCACCTCTGTTAGCGGAGTGTATTACAGAAAGGCCGGTGAAGGTAACGGAATAAGGCTGATAAAACAATCAGATGTCGTCGTCTGTTTTCCGGTTGTCCTTGAAGGTGCGCCAGCCACTGATCATGGTGCTCACCATGGATTGGCGGGACATGATGTCCTCGCGAATTGCCACATACACGTGCATGATGATAAAGCAGATGATCACCCACATGATCAGGTGGTGCCAGGTGTGGACATCCTGGCTTTGGCCAAACAGGGGGATGATCCAACTGCTGAACCACTGGTACTGCCAGCTGCCCATGCCGGTGCCTTCTCCATAAAGGGCAAATCCGGTGAAGATCATAAAAACGGTTCCCCACACCAACATGAAATGCATAAACAATAGTGCCAGTGGATTGTGGCCCACGTACTTCAGCGGCTCTTTGGTGAGAAACGCATACCATTTCGCCTCATGCAGGACGCCCGACCACCAATGCCGGTTCAGCAATGGGGGCAGAAACAATTGCCGGGCGTGCTCGTTACCGACAAAAGCCCAGTAGATACGAAACAGAAAACCAATGGCCAGAATGTAACCTGCCGCGAAATGCGCGAAGCGGATGTAGCCCATCAGGAAGTGGTCGCTGGCTTCGCCGGCCACGGTGGGCAGCGGGCTACCGATAAAGTAGCCCGTCACACACAGTACCGTAATGGCCAGCGCATTTACCCAATGCCAGATGCGAATGGGGGCCTCGTACACATAAACGGCGGGTTCGGACCGGTAGGCGGTGTCTTGGATCGTCATGGCAGCTCTCCTCGCGTAGTCTGTTTATCGAACCTTGACCCGAACCAGTTCCTGACCGTCTTCACTCATCACATGAGTGGAGCAGGCCAGGCAGGGATCAAAACTGTGCAGACTGCGCAGGATTTCCACCGGTTCATCCGGACGCTCCATGGGCGTGTTCATCAGGCTGGCTTCAAAGGCACCGATGTTGCCGGCCGGATCGCGGGGTGAGCCGTTCCAGGTGGTGGGTACCACGCATTGGTAATTCTCGATGCGGCCATCCTTGATCTTGATCCAGTGACCCAGTGCGCCGCGGGGTGCAGCCACGGTGCCCACACCTTTGGCTTCCTTGGGCCAGGTTTTTGGGTCCCACTTTTCCATGTTGGCGGTGGTGGTGTCACCGTTCTTGATGTTGCCCATCAGTTCGGTCCAGTCGTCCACCATCATGTCGGCGCAGTATTGTGCTTCCAGGGCGCGGGCCAGGGTGCGGCCGATGGTGGATTGCAGCACGGACTTGGCACCCAGTTCAGTACCCGCTAATTGGTTGAACGCGGCTACGCTGGTGTCCACCTGATTTTTCACATAGTCGACGCCCTGCACATAGGCCAGGGTGTAGCGGGAAAGTGGCCCCACTTCCACCGCATGACCACGCCAGCGGGGTGCCTTGATCCAGGAATATTTGGCGGCTTCGTCCATTGCCTGAATGTTGGTTTTGGTGCCTTTGAAGTTGGGGCCTAACTTGAAGTTGGGCTCGGTAACACCGTCCCAGGGATGCAGGCCCATTTTTTCATCCGGGTAGCTGTACCAGGAGTGGGCGACAAATTCCTGTACCTGCTCCGGGTCACGGGGGTCCACCGGAAACACTTCATTCCAGTTCCCGTTCAAGATCACACCGCCGGGCAATTGATCCGTGGATTTGTCGTAGTTCACCTTAGGGTAGGCGCCGTAATCCATCACACTGTAGGCGCCCAGGCCGCCGCCGTAGAGCCAGTCTTTGTAGAAGCTGGCGATGGCCAGCACATCGGGAATCAGCACGTTATTGCAGAAGGCCACCATCTCATCGATACGGGCTTTGACAAAGTTCAGGCGCTCCATATTCAACGGCGCACCGGCGGACAGATCGCCGTCCATGTTAATGGCGCAGGGCACACCGCCCACCAGATAATTGGGGTGGGGATTCTTGCCGCCGAACACCGTATGCACTTTCACAAAATCTTTCTGCAGGTCCAGCGCTTCCAGGTAATGGGCCACCGCCATCAGATCCGCTTCCGGCGGCAGTTTATAAGCCGGGTTATCCCAGTAACCGTTCTTGAACGGGCCCAGTTGACCGGACTCCACAAACTTGCGGATGCGGGTTTGGATATCGCGGAAATAACCCGGGCTGGACATGGGGTGGGCAGGGGATACCATTTGCTGCAGCTGGGACGTTGCCTTGGGATCGGCTTTCAGTGCATTCACCGGATTCACCCAGTCCAGCGCATGCAGGTGATAGAAATGCACCACGTGATCGTGCACCTGCAGGGTCTTGGCCATGATTTCCCTGATCAGGTGGGCATTGGGGGGGATTTTAATGCCCAGGGCATCTTCCACGGCACGCACAGACGTTAACGCGTGACAGCCGGTACAGACACCGCAGATGCGTTCTACAAAGGCCCAGGCGTCGCGGGGATCACGGCCCTTCAGGATCACTTCCAGGCCGCGCCACATGGTGCCCGAAGACACCGCATTGCGGATGACGTTGTTATCATCCACGTTGACCTCGCAACGCATATGACCTTCAATTCGGGTCACTGGATCCACCACCACACGGCGGCCGCTGCTATCCAAATCATAACCATTCGGGGTTTTGATGATACTCATTATTCCTGATCTCCTTTAGGCGCGTCTTTCTGCATGGCGCGCTTCACAGCGCTGGCGGCAATATGGGCGGCGGTGGCGGTACCAACGACGGCGGCGGCGGTAGCCCCCACCTTGTCGGCGTTGGCCTCAACACCGAACTGCGGGATGTCGGTAAGGCGGGCGTACCAGGAGCCTTTGTCCCAGAAGCCGTCTTCCGAACAGCCTATGCAGCCATGGCCAGCCTGGATCGGGAAGGAGGTGCCTTCGTTCCAGCGAATGGTGGAACAGGCGTTGTAGGTGGTGGGGCCTTTACAGCCCATTTTGTAGAGGCAGTAGCCTTTGCGGGCGGCCTCGTCATCCCAGCTTTCCACAAACTGCCCGGCATCAAAGTGCGGGCGGCGATAGCATTTGTCGTGGATACGCTGGCTGTAGAACATTTTCGGTCGACCCTGTTGATCCAGCTCCGGCATGCGTTCGAAGGTCAGGATGTAGGTCACCACGGCGGTCATGACTTCCGCAATGGGTGGGCACCCCGGCACTTTGATAATCGGTTTGTTGTGAATCACCTTGTGCACCGGTGTGGCCTGGGTAGGGTTGGGGGCCGCTGCCTGCACGCATCCGTAGGACGCGCACGACCCCCAAGAGATAATGGCCTTGCAGTGCTCGGCCGCATGGGTCAACTGGTCCAGGAACGGCTTGCCGCCGATGATGCAGGACATGCCATCCTGGTTCAGGGGCGGATTGCCTTCCACCGCCAGAATGTAGTTGCCGTTATATTTCTCGATGGTTTCTTCGATGATGGCTTCGGCTTGGTGACCGGCGGCGGCCATGATGGTGTCGTCATAATCCAGTGAGACCATGCTTAGAATCACATCCTTGGCCAGCGGGTGGGCCGAGCGGATGAAGGATTCCGAACAGCAGGTGCACTCCAGGCCATGCAGCCACAGGATGGGAATCCGCGGCTTGGTTTCCATGGCGTGGGCGATTTTCGGTACAAAGGCGGGCCCCAGGCCCAGTGCGGTGGCGGTCAGGCTGCAGTACTTCATAAAACTTCTGCGCGTGATGCCCTGGCGCCGCATTACTTCGTAAAAGGTTTCAGTCATGAGCATTCCCCTTGAGCATTCCCCTATCGGTCTTGTTATTCGGTCACTCCTCTTGTTCAGCCTTTGGGCAAGTTATGTGCCATGGCGACAACGCCCGGGTTGTGGGGGCTCTAGGGGGTAGTTAAACGCCAAACCGGAAAAATATATTGCACTTTGGTCTTATTATCGAAAAGAAAGTTTTCAATAGATCTTGCGCAATGGTCAAGCTGTTGACAGAATGAGGGTCATATCCATTTTCGTTCGCAATCGATCAAGAGACCGTCATCATGAGTGACCAGGTTCTGCTGTTGGGTATTGGTAATGTGCTGTGGGCCGACGAGGGCTTTGGGGTGCGTGCCATTGAAGCGTTCAACGAGTGCTATGAAGTGCCGGATTCCGTGCGCTTGATGGACGGGGGCACCCAGGGCATCTATCTGGTTCCCCATGTGCAGGAGGCCGATATCCTGGTGGTGTTCGATGCCATTGATTACGGCCTA
>DKQK01000048.1 GCA_002471665.1 Gammaproteobacteria bacterium UBA7310 | reverse complement strand
CAGAACATTGAGTAATTTTCTATGCTGAATTTAAACGACGACCCTCTCACTCAGGAAGAGCTGGATTGGTTGGATGCCGTCCTGGAAAAGTACGGCACCGACGCCGCCATCATCAACGTTTCCGAATTGGATGGCTTTCTGACCGCACTGGTGTCCGGTCCCAATATGGTAATGCCCAGTCAGTGGTTGCCGGCCATCTGGGAAACGGAATCCGGCCCGGATTCCGTGCCTTGGGAAAACGAAGCCGAAGCCAGCCGCTTTATGGCTCTGGTGATGCAGCATATGAACAACAACACCGCTGTGCTGATGGAGTCTCCCGAACAGTACGAAGCCATGTTCATGCAGGCGGAAGAAAACGGTGAGATTCACACCATTGTCGATGACTGGTGCCTGGGCTACATGCGCGGCGTTGCCCTGGGCGGCGGCTGGGAACAGCTGCCGGAGGAATACGAGCAGCACCTGATGGCCATTGCCATTCACGCCGACCTGGAGATACAGGAAGAGCTGGACAAACAGACACCGGAAATTCTGCAGTTAATGGTGGAGCGCATTGAACCCGCAGCCGTGGCCCTGCACGGTTACTGGTTAAGCCAGCGCATGACGGAAACGGCGGGGATGCCGGCAGGCGTGCCGACCCAGCCCACCCTGTTCCGCGACGAGCCCAAGGTGGGGCGCAATGACCCCTGCCCCTGTGGCAGCGGTAAGAAGTTCAAAAAGTGTTGTTTGCACTAGCCACCGGCACACTCTAATACCCCCTGCGTCACAACGCCCTGATTTAACTTAGGCGCCGCCGTACAGATTGGCCTTTTGCTGCCCAGCCACTATGCTTAAGCAGGTGCCCCTGCGTCTTATGCCCGGGCCCCAACGGGTTATCCAGGGTGAATGCGGACAACTGTGCATGATTCAGAAAATTGTTGTGGTGGATGACAGCCAGGTACAGTGTCAGCATGCGGCTGACGTCTGTGGTGCGGTGTTTGGCAACACCCATATCGTGATGGCGAGCAACGGCCGCCAGGCCCTGGATCAGCTACAAACCATGGCGGCTGACCTGATTCTGATTGATCTTGAAATGCCGGTCATGGATGGCATTGAACTGATCGGGGAATTATCCAGCCGCCAATTGGATTGCGCTGTGCTGATCATGAGTTCCAAAGATGCGAAATTGATCTCCAGCGTGGGGGTGATGGCGCAAGCCGGTGGCCTGCATGTGCTGGGCTGTTACCAGAAACCGATCACCCAGGCCATTCTGCTGGAAGCCTACAGCAAGTTTAACGGGCGGGCCAACCCTCCCCCTTCCCCGGAAGACAATCAGCAACACATTGATGGTAACGATCTTCAGCTCGCCATGGAGCAGGCGCAGTTTGCGTTGCACTACCAGCCCAAACTCACCTGCAAAGGCATCATTCTCAAAGGCGCTGAAGCACTGGCGCGCTGGAACCATCCCGAGCTTGGATTTATCTCACCATTGCATTTCATTGCTGCCGCGGAACAACACCAGCAGATCACACCGCTCACCTTACATCTGCTGCATCAGGCACTGCGGCAGAAAGTCTACTGGAACCGCTACGGCCTGCGCTTCTCACTGGCGTTCAACCTGTCGCCGCTGGTGCTGCTGGAAGACAATCTCATCAGCTGGATTGAAGACGCACTGACGCAATACAGTTTAAAACCGGAAGAAATCATATTCGAGGTCACTGAAAACGTGATGCTGGGGGATGTGGCCAAATCATTGCAGACGCTCAACCGGCTACGACTGAAAGGCTTTGGAATCGCACTGGACGACTATGGCACCGGCTTTGCCAACGCCGAGCAGCTCATGCGGGTGCCGGCCACCGAGTTGAAAATCGATCGCACACTGGTGCATGAAATTTCCAGCAAGCCACAATTGGAAACCATTCTCGCCAGCACTGTTGCCCTGGCGGAGGATCTCGACCTTTCCATCGTGGCAGAAGGCGTGGAGACACTGGCGGATTTTATTGTGCTGAGCAAATACCCAGTGAACCAGGTGCAGGGTTATTACTTCAGCCGTCCTCTGGCAGCGGAGACCTTCAGCAACTGGATCACCACCGACCTCACCTTATTGCGCGGCCAGATCAAACAATCACTGGGTGAATAGGGGTTATCTTGCCGCCGGCGGCAGTACCCGACGAAACGTCAGGTTGATCCTGCCGCCGGTCACATCCGGCTGCGGCGGCACACGATGCTGCCACCGACTCTGAAAACCCACCGCCATCAACAGCAAATCCCCGGCATCCAGTAAAAACGTTTCCTCTTGTTCCCCTTGCCCCTCTTGCCCACCTTGCAGCGGACGCACCTGAAAGCAGCGCGGCTGCCCCAGGCTCAGGGACGCAATCACCGGTGCCGGCCCCATTTCCACCTCGTCATCACTGTGCCAGCCCACATAGTCCATGCCGTCACGATAATAGTTTACCAGCACCGCATTAAAGTCATGACCGGTGAACATTTCCACTCTGCGGCGAATGGACAACAACAGGGACGACCAGCCCCGGGTCTCCAGCAGATTATTACTGTAGCTGTACACTATCCCCGGGTCGGCATGCCAGGTTTGCAGGCGGGGCAGTTCAAAGCGCCGGCCTGACATAACGTAATGATTATCAGGCCAGGACTGTTGTTGCTGCAGACATTGATATATCCAGTCACTTTCATCCCGGGAGTAAAACCCCGCTGCCAGTGTCAACTGACTCGCTGCAGACACGGGTTTCAGATTGCACATTGCTGAGGGCTGTTGCGATGGCAACAATAGACTGGCCATGACATTGATCCTGAACGTTGAAAAATGGGTTGCAAAATGGGTTGCAACTGAAATGGAGCAAACCTTGCGCCAGAATGTTTTACCGCCTGCACTCCCGCTGCAGTGGCGCTGCAGCCAGCAATGCGCCGCCACCATGACGGTGAGCAATCCCACAATGCCCCGTCTGTTCCTGTCACAAACCCGACAAACGACGGGCAAGGCGCGTGTAATGCCCCGCTTTTCAGTCACCAACGGCACTGGCATCCGAATTGCTAATTGCTCCTGGTATAAACACACCGGAGGAGATCACCATGGCATCGGCCCATTTCAAACTGAGCAAAAATGACGAGCAATTGTTTGTCTTTGAATTCTTTGACAAGGAAGGCACATTGCTACTGATGAGCGGTGAGTACGAGTCCAAGGACGACGCTACCCAATCCATCAAGGACGTGCAGGTGGGATCCCTGATGAGCCCGCAGATTGGCGCCGGCAAAACAGCGGAAGGTAATAATTTTTTTGTGATCAAGAATTCCGCCGGCCAGGTATTGGCAAAAAGTGTGTTGTTTGATTCCGAAATGGTGTTCAACAATGCCCTGCATCGCGTAAAAGACAGCGCTTGCATTGCTACCACCATCGACCTCACCTGATCCCCCCCACAGGAGGCCCATCATGCCGGCAACGCCGCTCACCAGCAAACTGGAATTCACCCTGTGTAAAGAGGCGGCCAGTATCGCCACCACCGCAACCGAACTGGCAGCCGTTCGTCGCTTACTGCGCCGTTACCTTACCCAAGCGGATACCCTCGCCATGCTTGACAAGGTAATCCAGCCGCTGGTGGAAAGCTATCAGACACTGGTGTATGTACTGGAGCCCCTGCTGAACATCAAAACAGAATCCGATTTTCAATCCGGTTTTGATAGCGCCTTTGACCAATACCGGTTACGTCTGCAGGAGAAAAACGGATTACCCCGCAAGCAAGCGGAATGCGCCTATGAAGCCTATTTGCTTCTGGCGCAAACCCGGGATGCCAACACCCGCTTCCCCATACTGCGCCGCACGTTTGACCGGTTGCTCAACTACATCGACAAATACGTCGACAATGACAGCTGGTTACTGATGAACATCGACAACGTCTACAAAATGCTGAATCTGTTACTGGGTGAAATCACCGAGCTGAACCGCTGTGATCCTGAGGAGGCCTGGCTCAGCTACGATCTGGCAATGGAAAGTCTGCTGCCGTTTATGCAGATCATCAACAATCGGGCCCATTGCATGGCGGGCTACGATACACCTGAGCAGGCATTGCAACCCACAGCGCTGGGGGCAGCCTGACCGGATAACAGCACTCTGCCCACAACCAGTGTGATGCATTTCAGTGCTCTGGGCTTGCACCCGCTCCAATAGCAGGCGCTTACTTGCAACCAGCAGGTGACAAATCAGTCACTTGGCGCGTCCAGATGCGCGGAATAGAAATTGCAGCTTTTGCTGGAACGGATCACCGGGAGCAGGCCGCACATGAGCGAATGGACACTATCAGAGTTGTCGGGTTGGCCAATGGCCACCATCATCTCACTGGGCTCCCTGCTGGCCGCTCTACTGATCAAACGACTGGTGCTCAAGCACCTGCAAAACGTTACCAGCCAATCCCGTTATTACTACGACAGCCTGCTGATCAGCGCGCTCAGTTTTCCGCTTTCACTGCTCATTGTTATTCTGCATATGTTGCTGCTGGAATATCTGTTGCTGGCTTTGAAAGTGGAAGTCTTTTCACTTCAGGCGTTTTCCGAACCAGCCTACAAAATTCTGCTCATCATCGCCGTGGTCGTTTTTGCTGATCGCTTCCTGTTTGGTTTACTGCATCGCCAGACCACCCGGTCCGAGGCATTGGCGAACAGCAAAGGCATCCTGGTGGGCATCACCCGCGGAATTGTCTTCGGTATCGGTGCCCTGGTGCTGCTGGGCACACTGGGCATCTCTGTCACCCCCATCATAGCGTCATTGGGGATCACCTCACTGGCCGTGGCCCTGGCCCTGCAACCCACGCTGGAGAACTTTTTCTCCGGGGTACAACTGGTAATCGACAAGCCCATCAGAGTGGGCGACTACATTGAGCTGGATTCCGGCGAACAGGGATTTGTGGAGAAAATCGGCTGGCGTTCCACCTGGATCAGAATGCTGCCCAACAACACCGTCATCATGCCCAACAGCGTGCTCTCACAATCGAAGATCATTAACTATTTTTACCCCGAGAAAGAGCTGTCGGTCCCTGTGGAAGTGAGTGTGCATTATAACTCTGACCTGGAAGAGGTGGAGCGTATCACCGTAGAAGTGGCCCGGGAGATACTCAAATCCCACAAATGGGGAGTGGATGACTACGACACCTTTGTGGTGTTTCACACCTTCGACAGCTCCAGCATTAATTTTACGGTAATGTTACGGGCGCAGGAGTATTTCAATCGTTTCTTTATCAAATCGGAATTCATGAAAGCCTTGCATCGACGCTATCGCGAGGAGGGTATCGTCATTCCTTATCCCATTCGTGCCATCAATACCCAGCAGGAACCCAACGCTGTATCAGGTTCTGCATTGTCGAGCGAACCCATAGGCAGTGTGGCAAACAACACAAATGAAGCCCATGCTCAAACCACCGCATCGGCCTCCTAGCTTGCTGATTGCAATGGTTTTTTTGAAACAGGCTGACGATTTTGGAAACGGGCGCGTAAATTGCTGCAGTGCCCTGGCCAATCCAGCTCACAACCCGGGGACCACCACCATGACATTCCATATCAGCATCGCAACCGCCAGCAGCGAATTGAGCGATACCCCCATCAATCTTGCCATCACCAAGATGGCGGCCGCCGCACTCAACGCCAGACGCACACACCCTTTGCCGCAGGGCCCCACATTGGACATCAATTTTATGCTTCCGGGAAAACTCGACAAACCGGACTTTTCCGGCATGCGGATGGGTGGGTATACACCAGAGCAAAACACCCTCTATTTTGAAAAAGCCGTACCGGAACAAATGATCTATTCGCAGCGCGCCGATGAATTTGTATCCCTGGTATTGCAGGATGTGGTTGCCAACGCCCATGCTTTTTTCAGCAGCTCCCAGCAGCAGTTCAACCTTCTGGACTGGGAGCTTCTGGTGCAACACATTACCGGCAGCGCACCTCCGGTCATTACGGTTTAAGGCCGTCATAACGTTTCCGTCTAACGCCATTATCTGAAACGTCAAACGGTTATCAGCAACCTTGTATTTACTGATGCAGATCATCGCCTGCAACAGGTTGGGGGGCGCTTTCCCCTGCCTATGCCATACTTTTATTCCCCGGTAATGATCACTATTCCCGTCATTGTGGAGCAGGCAGTGCAGCAAATCAGATGTATCGACGAGATGGCAGAACAGATCAAACAGGAATCCAACAACCGCACAGATAAGAAATCGCTCACCAAGCAGGATATTTTCAGGGACGGTTATTATCCCTACCGCAAAAAGATGACACGGCAGGAATACGAATCCCTCAAACAAGAGCTGCAGGTGGAACTGCTCAAATTTCAGAACTGGGTGAAGACCACCAAACAGAAGGTGGTCATCCTGTTCGAAGGGCGTGATGCCGCCGGCAAGGGTGGCACCATCAAACGAATCATGGAGCACATGAACCCGCGCGGCGCCAGGGTGGTTGCCCTCGAGAAGCCCTCCGAAACCGAGGCGGGACAATGGTATTTTCAACGCTATATTCAACACTTCCCCAGCGCCGGTGAAATCGTCCTGTTTGATCGTTCCTGGTATAACCGGGCTGGTGTGGAGCGGGTAATGGGCTTCTGCAATGAGCAGGAGTATCTTGAATTCATGCGCCAGACGCCGGAGCTGGAACGAATGCTGGCCCGCAGCGGCATCCTGCTCTACAAATTCTGGTTTTCGGTCAGCCGCGAGGAACAATTCCGCCGTTTTCAGGAGCGGCGCAAAGACCCGCTAAAGCAATGGAAACTAAGCCCCATTGATCTGGCATCACTGGATAAGTGGAGCGACTACACCAGTGCCAAGGAGGCCATGTTTTTTTACACCGACACCGCCGATGCCCCCTGGACGGTGATCAAATCCGACGATAAAAAAAGAGCCCGCATCAACGCCATGCGCTATCTGTTGAGCAAAGCCGATTACCCGGACAAGAATCCGGAGGTTGCGGTTGCACCAGACCCGCTCATCGTCGGCAGCGCTCAGGACATTCATGAAAAAGATGAGCAGGTTTTAACACGGGAAGACCCAGCCTGACAGGAGAACTCGGCATATGGCGCAAAAACAAACCCAACATGCGCGGGATGTTGTCAACGCTTTCAAGGAAAAGCTCAGCAGGAGCGGCATCGACCACGTTGGTCAAAAACATTTCGACGAACTTCAGCTACTGATTGAGTCGGCCATTGATGCTGCTGTGTTTCTGGAATTGGACCGGGTGGCCGACCAAATGGAGAATCTGGCAGAAACCATTCGCAACACTGCCGAGCAGTTTGACGATTAAAGCGTAAAGAAGCCCCCGCACCCTTACAGGCACGGGGGCTTTTTTGCTTGGTGGCTCAGAACTCTTCCCATTCATCGTCCGAACTTAAGCTGGGGGCGGCAGGAGTTCGTGCCGATGCATTGGCACCTGGCCGCCGCGCGGCTTTGTTGGGGCTACGCCCCGCCGGGGCAACCGGTGCCGAGCGATGGGATGCCCCCACCGCCGCAGCGGCATGATCCAGCTTGAAGAAACCCACCAACTCCATCAATGCACGGGCTTGCTCCGCCATCGCTTCACCGGCGGCACTGGCTTGTTCCACCAGCGCTGCGTTTTGTTGGGTCATCTCGTCCATTTCACCGATAGCCTGGTTGATCTGAACAATGCTGGAGCTTTGTTCGCTGGCCGCTGCATTAATGTCACCAATCATATTGGTCACTTCTCTCACTGCGCCCACAATTTCCGCCAGGGTGGTACCGGATTGATTGACCAGTTCAGTACCCGCCTCCACTTTGGTAACAGAATCACGGATTAGTTCTTTTATTTCCTTGGCGGCACCGGCGGAACGTTGTGCCAGATTACGCACCTCACCCGCCACCACAGCAAACCCTCGCCCTTGCTCACCGGCACGGGCCGCTTCCACCGCGGCATTCAGGGCCAACAGATTAGTCTGGAACGCGATTTCATCTATGACACCGATAATATCGGAAATACGCTTACTTGAACTGTTGATCTCACCCATGGCCACCACGGCATTTTTCACCACGTCACCGCCGGCCTCGGCTTTGCTGACAGCATTTTGAGATAATTGGTTGGCATGCTGAGCGTTGTCGCTGGTTTGCTGCACAGCGCCGGTCATTTCTTCCATGCTGGAGGCGGTCTCTTCCAGTGACGAGGCCTGCTCTTCGGTACGCTGGCTGAGATCGGCATTACCCTGCGCAATCTCGTTGGCACCGGTGGTGACCGAAGAAGACGACTCAATGATATTGGCGATGACCTCTTCCAGTTTATCCACCGTAGCGTTCGCATCGTCTTTCAAACGCTTGAACAAACCCTGGTAATCACCGGTTATTTTCTGCGTCAGATCCCCCGCTGCCAGGGCCGATAACACCCGGGCCACATCATGCATACCGTCGTCGGTGACTTTCATCAACTGGTTCAGTCCACCGGCCAGGTTGGCAAAGAAGCCCTGCTTGCCTTCCATGGGCAGGCTGCGGCTGAAATCACCCTGCGCAGCGGCCTTGACGATTTCATTCACTTCATTTTCCACGATCACTTCCTGGGTACGATCCAACCACTCCACCACCGTGCCCAGGCGCTCGCCATCATCATCCAGCACCGGATTGGCAACCAGCCGGAACGTGCGCCCTCCCACCTTGATCTGGGCTTCGTAGGTGTCTTTCAAATCACGGATGAGCCGTTGCTGGTGGGCCGGGTTTTTATGGAACACGTCCATATTCGCGCCCATCAGCTTGTTGGCCTGAAAGCCCGGCAGATCCTTGCGCAAATCACTTTCTGCGTTCGACATCATGTCGGTCAATGCTTCATTCATGTACACGATATTGTTATCCGGATCGGCGATCATGGTATTGGTGGAACCATTATCCAGCGCAATTCGAACCCGCTTGTTCTCGCCTGCGGCTTTTCTTTCCTCGCGCTCTTTGGCCAGGCGGTCTGTAATATCTTCCCATTCGACAATGGTGCCGGTACGTTCACCTTCGTCATTAAATAAAGGGGTAGCTATCAGAACGAAGGTAAGATCCGCCACCTTGATTCTGGTGCGGTAGACTTCTTTCAGCTTACTGACCATGCCGCGCTGATGGGAAGGGTCTTTATGGAAGATATCCATATTGGCGCCCATCAACTGACTGAGCTTAAAGTTGGGTACATGCTTGGACAGGGTGTCTTGTCTTTTTTCCAGCATTTTTTTCACCGCGCTGTTCATAAACACGATGTTGTAGTCCGCATCCGCCACCATGACGGAGGTATCGCAGACCGTCAGCGCGTCAGCCAGCCGTTTGCTTTCAACGGCCTTGCGCCGCGACTCTTCTGCGAATCTGTCCAACTCGGCCGCGGCCGCTGCTTCGCGCTCCCGGGTGCCTTTCAACGCCGACTGCAAAGAGCTGACTCCTTGCATCAAGGTGGCAATTTCATCACTGCCTTTCACGTCGATCCGTTCATCCAGGTTGCCCCTTTGTATTTCCGCCAGAGCCCGATTGGCAGCGGACATTCCGGCCAACAAATTACGCACGGTTATAAAGGTGATCAACAACGCCAGGGCAGCGGCCAACACCAACATGATGGCGCTTGAGCGCTGTTCTGCCTTCATGGCATTCAATCTGGATTGCAGAATACGCTGCAGATGGGGCACGGTGTTTTCCTGCAGCGCGTAACCGGCATTCACCAACTCGGTGCCCTTGGCGAACATGGCCCGGCTGTCCAGAGCGGCACGTCCACTGTTAATGATGCCCACTACCAACCTGGAAAATTCAGCATTGGCATTGCGCATGGCACGGATGTCCGCATTGAGTGCACCATCGATGCTGGCACTGGCCTTGTCGGCAGAACGCAGGGCATCCTCCACTTTAGCCACCGCGATGGGGTGCAAGCCGATCAGCGATTCAATAGCGCCTTGAGAAACCGGATCACTGGCAACAGCACCGGCTGTGGCACCGCGCAGGCGGGCAGAATACTCTATGGCGCGCGGCAAAGTGAACGACATAGATTGCATCAGGTAGAAACTGTCCAACTGCGGATCCAAGGTTAAATTGGACTGATCCGAATAGAACTCTATATAAGTCAGGATACTTTCAATCAAGGCCGAGTGAGCGTCAAATCCTGCCCTTGGCTCCATGCTGGTGTGCGCCTGCTTTAGCGTGTCCCAGGATCGGTTGATGTCGTCGAGCCGGTTACCCAATGCCAGCTCCGCTGCATACTGTTGTTGTAACTGCATCAACCGCTGCATGGCTTGTTCGAACTTCACTGCAGCCGCATCCATGGGGGCTCGGGCCGCTTCAACACCCTGCGCCACCTGAAACGCATTACCCCGGTGCAACTGCGCTGCCTTGATCAAATCAAAGGAGGGTTTATAAAATTCCGTGCCGTAGAGTTCCTTTTGGGAGAAGCGCTCTTGTTTGCCCCATTCCGTAAACACGATGTTGGCGAAGATTGCTACCACCACCGCAAACAGGGCGATCACCAGCCCCATCTTCGCCTTCACACTCAGATACGTCATCCAATTCATATCAGCTTTACTCCCTGCTCCTTTGCTAGCGCGTGTTCGGGTTTGCAAAAATACTCGATAACCTTTTAGTTATAGCATTGGATCTCAGCTTCGCTATTAGCGTCTTCTGTTTGTCCGGCACCATCCATCAGACCGCGCCATGGCACGGCCACTGCAAGGGTGAGCCCAGGATCACCTGCAGCCAACCGAACACTGATACCACGGAGCAATCAACACCATGCCTGGCAGCGCTGAAAAAAAGCCTTTGTTGTTATTGGGTTACGATCCCATCGATGAGGATCACCGGGATTTCATGGCCATTATTGAAGATATTATGGGTGTGGATAATGTAGGGTTTGCCACAATGTTTGAGGCACTGCTGAGCCATACCGAGGCCCATTTCGAGCGTGAAAATAAATTAATGGAAGCCAGTGGCTACCCTGCTATGGGCGAACACCGGGGTGAACACGCCCGGGTCATGGGAGAATTTAAGCAATTTCACCAACGGGTAAAGCGGGGCTTGATCCCCTTTGGCCGGGCCTTTGTTGCAGAGCGGCTCCTGCCCTGGTTTGAGTTGCACATCACCACCATGGATGCGGCGCTGGCAGCCCACTTGCGGGCCAGCCATCACTGACGCCCGCACGGAAGCCGTTATCCGGCTCCGCAGCGGGCGCTCAGCTACTCCACGATCGGCAGCAAACCGCTAGAAATCAAACCGCGCCCCACACTTCACGCTTGGCTGTGGTGGTGGAGGCCAACGCCTCATCCAGGGTGGCATCGGGGCAGCGCTTGGGCTGGTAAGAGGCCAGCTCAGCGGCCAGGGTGGCGACTTTATCCGCCGGTGATTGCCCTTTGAAGTCGCCTTTCTCCAGGGCCAGCTCTTCCATGGCTTCGTTCCAGGGAACGCCCTGCACCAATGGGATCAACACCAGACTGGCCCCATTCGATTCCACCTTCATCGTGTCCTTCAGATTCACAATAAACAGCATGGCTTTCATACCGGGTGCGAAATCGGCGCCGTACTTCTCCAACAACACCGGTATATCCGCCACATCATCCAGGCCGCCCACCAGCATCCTGAGCTTGTCATCCGCCAACAGCACCGCCCCACGCATGATCAACTCCGGAGGCATGGCGTGCCCCTTGTCATCGTCCGGCCCAGCCACCAGCACCAGGTCACCGCGGTAGCCCCAGGTTCCCGCGCTGCTGGTTTCCTCCAGAAAATTCACCGAGATGAACAACCCATTCTCTTTGTACTGCTGCAATAACATGATCGACTCCTGGCCATTTGTGATAATAGCCACAGGGCAATTCCCGTGCCTTGGGCAGCGGCAGGCAAATCGTCGTAAAAACAACATGTTAACCTGGCGATAAGTTGGCGCATTTACCCCACTTGTCGCGTTCACGACAAACCGCTTGCGCCATTGACCCCCCGGTCCTGATGCCTGTATGTTGCTGTAGCCTTTCCTACCAAAACCCATAACCAGCATCAGGGAGACAACCCATGTATATCGCCATGAACCGGTTTCGCATCGCGCCCGGCCGGGAACAAGACTTCATCAACATCTGGAAGAACCGCGACACCCACCTGGATGAGGTACCCGGCTTCAGGCAGTTCAACCTGCTGCAGGGCGCCACGGATGAACAATGCACGCTGTTCACCTCGCATTCGGTGTGGGATTCAGAAGAAGCATTCGTCAACTGGACCAAGTCGGAGGCGTTCCGCAAGGCCCACGCCCAGGCCGGGGACAGCAAGGGCATTTACCTGGGCCCACCCCAGTTCGAAGGATTCAAGGCGGTGCTTTAAGCGCCGCCCCACCCTGCCGCCCTGCGCCTAAACCGGTTATAATTCCGCACCAGCACCACCTGGTGGCTCACATCGAAAATTTCGCCACTTGCCACTAAACTGATTATTTAGAATTCACCTGCTCAGATAATAAAGGTACCCCATGCAAGGCACCCTGTTTGTTGTATCGGCTCCGTCCGGTGCCGGTAAAACCAGTCTGGTTCACGCTCTGGTGGAATCCACACCGAATCTGCACGTATCCGTGTCCCACACCACCCGCCCCCAGCGCCCGGGTGAAGAAAACGGGGTGAATTATCATTTTGTGGACAAGGCCAGATTCAGCGCCATGCTCAACGACAATGCCTTTCTGGAGCACGCCGAGGTGTTCGGCAATCTGTACGGCACCAGCATGCAATCCGTCACCGACCAGCTCAATGCCGGCCATGACGTGATTCTGGAAATCGACTGGCAAGGTGCCGAACAAATCCGCCGCCAGGCACCCCAGGCCGTCAGCATCTTCATTCTGCCGCCCTCCCGGGAGGTCCTGCGTGAACGGCTGGTGGGGCGGGGCCAGGATTCCGAGGCGGTGATCCAGGGCCGCATGGCCCAGGCCACCGAGCAGATTTCCCACCATGTGGAGTTCGATTACCTGATCATCAACGATGTGTTCGAGGTGGCGCTTGCCGAACTGCGCTCCGTCATCACCAGCCAGCGCCTGCGCCACGACAAACAGGCAGAAAGGCACCTGGATTTGATCAGCAGTCTCTTGTCTTGATCCCACAAACTTGTACAATGGCCGGCTAGGCCGAAAAAACACTGAGGTAAAACATGGCACGCGTCACCGTTGAAGACTGTCTGACTCGAGTAGACAACCGATTCTCACTGGTACTGGTTGCGAGCAAGCGCGCTCGACAGATTGCCACGGGCGGAAAAGACCCCTACGTTGAGTGGGAAAACGACAAGCCCACCGTGGTTGCCCTGCGGGAAATCGCCGAAGGTTACGTGGATCAATCGATTCTGGCCCGCAAACCGGAGCCGAAACAGTTCCGCGAAGCCTCGTTCCACAGTGCCTTCAACAATCCCGGCATGGAAGAATAAGTCACTTTCATTCTGCTGTTCTCATTACCGCTCAATCCCATTACACTAAATCCTCTGAGGAGGGATTGAGCAGTTGCAAACCGTTGAAACACTTATAGAAAAACTTGACTACCTGCCTCCCGAGCAGCGGGAGGACATTCGGCGCGCTTATTATTTCGCCGAGCAGGCCCACGAGGGCCAATACCGGCGCAGCGGCGATCCCTACATCGTTCACCCCCTGGCGGTGGGCAAAATCCTGGCGGACATGCACATGGACGCCCAGAGCGTGGAAGCAGCCCTGCTCCACGACGTCATTGAAGACACCCACGTATCCAAAGACGACGTTACCAGCGCGTTCGGCGCCATCGTGGCGGACCTGGTGGACGGTGTGTCCAAGATCGGGGCCATCAAATTTGAATCCAAAGCCGAGGCCCAGGCGGAAAACTTCCGCAAAATGGTCCTGGCCATGACCAAGGATATCCGAGTCATCCTGGTAAAACTGGCGGATCGCCTGCATAACATGCGCACACTGGGGGTGCTGCACCCCACCAAACGCCGCCGCATTGCCCTGGAAACCCTGGAAATCTACGCCCCCATCGCCAACCGGTTGGGTATGAACAATATTCGGGTGGAACTGGAAGACCTGTCCTTTACCCACATGTACCCCATGCGGGCCGCCCGCATCAAAAAGGCCACTAAAACCTCCCGTGGCCACCGCAAGGACATGATCTCCCGTATTCAGGAATCCATCGACAACCGACTGGAACGGGATGGCCTGGAAGGCCGGGTCATCGGGCGTGAGAAGCACCTGTACAGCATCTACAGCAAGATGAAGACCCAGCGCAAACCTTTCAACGAGATCATGGACGTATACGGTTTCCGCATTATCGTGGGTTCCGTCGACATGTGTTACCGGGTACTGGGTGCCATCCACAACCTCTACAAACCCATTCCCGGACGCTTCAAAGATTACATCGCCATCCCCAAGGCCAACGGTTACCAATCCCTGCACACCACCCTCATCGGCATGAACGGTGTGCCCATTGAAATCCAGATCCGCACCGAAGAAATGGACGCCATGGCCAACAACGGCATCGCCGCCCACTGGCTCTATAAATCCGACCCGGATCCCGCCGGCGGGGCCCAGAACCGGGCCAAGGAGTGGTTGAAAGGTCTATTGGAAATGCAGCAACGTGCCGGTAACTCCCAGGATTTCCTGGAAACGGTGAAAATTGACCTGTTCCCCGATGAAGTCTACGTGTTCACCCCCAAAGGCGACATTCTGGAGCTGCCCACCGGCGCCACCCCTGTTGATTTCGCCTATGCGGTGCACACCGATGTGGGCAACAGCTGCGTGGCCGCGCGCCTGGATCACCGGCTGGTACCGTTATCCACCCCCATCCAGAGCGGGCAAACCATCAAGATCATCACCGCTCCGGGGGCCTGCCCCAATCCGGCCTGGCTCAGTTTTGTCACCACCGCTAAAGCGCGCGCCAATATTCGGCATTTCCTCAAGAACCAGCGGCGCTCGGAATCCGTGTCACTGGGCCACCGCCTGCTGGACAAGGCCCTGTCCGGGTTCGACCTGGCGCTGGATACCATTCCCCAGGAGCGCATTACCACCGCCCTCACAGAAGCCGGCTTCCGCACATTGGATGATCTGCTGGAAGACATCGGCCTGGGTAACCAAATGGCGCAGATAGCCGCCCGCCGCATGTTGCCCCACGATGAGGAAAACACCGATCCGGACAGCAAAAAACCCAAGCCGCTGGTGATTCGGGGCACCGAGGGCATGGTGATTGCCCTGGCCAAATGCTGCCGCCCGATCCCCGGGGATTCGGTGATGGGCCACTTAAGCTCCGGCCGCGGTATGGTGATCCACCGGGACAATTGCAAAAACATTGTGACCGAACTGAAAGAAAATCCGGAAAAATGCCTGTCGGTGGAATGGGCCAAGGATTTTGTCGGCGAGTACAACGTGGATCTGCGGGTGCAGATGGAAAACGAACGGGGAGCCCTGGCCAGCCTGGCATCCCTGATTTCCCAGGCCGATGCCAACATTGAAACCATCAACATAAAAGAAAAGGATGCTCACTTGTCTGTGGTCAGTCTGCGCATCTCCATCCGCGACCGGAAACATCTGGCAAAAACCATCCGCCGCATGCGAACTCTGAAAGCGGTACATCGCATTGTTCGTGTGCGCAATTAAAAACACTGGAGACCTCACATGAGCAAACGGAAAATCATTTCCACCGATCAAGCGCCCCAGGCCATCGGCACCTATTCGCAGGCGGTTAAGTGCGGCAGCACCGTCTACCTGTCCGGGCAGATTCCACTGGACCCGGCCACCATGGAGCTGGTTGACGGCGATATGGAAGCCAGTATTGTGCGGGTCTTTGAGAACCTGAAAGCGGTGTGCCAAGCCGCCGGCGGCTCCATGCAGGATATCGCCAAGCTGAACATTTTCCTGATCGACCTGAGCCACTTTGCATTGGTGAACGAGGTAATGGCGCGCTATTTCCAGCAGCCTTATCCGGCCCGGGCCGCAGTGGCGGTAGCCGCGTTGCCGAAAGGGGCGCAGGTTGAAATGGATGGGGTGATGGAGCTGTAACAGTGAACACCATGTCTTCCAAAAAACCCCTGGTGCTTGTTGACGGATCGTCCTATCTCTATCGCGCCTTTCACGCCCTGCCTCCTCTGATCACCTCCAAGGGCCAGCCCACCGGCGCAATCAAGGGTGTGCTCAACATGCTGATCCGGCTGCGCAAGGATTACAATCCGGATTACATGGCGGTTATTTTCGATGCCAAGGGTAAAACCTTTCGTGATGACATGTATCCGGAATACAAAGCCAATCGCCCCCCCATGCCGGATGACCTGCGTTGCCAGATTGAGCCATTGCACAGTGCCATTCGCTTAATGGGATTGCCATTGCTGATTGTGGACGGCGTAGAGGCAGACGATGTGATCGGCACGCTGTGTCACATTGCCAGCCACCAGGGCATCGATACCATCGTGTCCACCGGCGACAAGGACATGGCACAACTGGTAACCGATCACGTCACCCTGATCAACACCATGACCGATTCGAAAATGGATCGTGAGGGGGTTATTGAAAAGTTTGGCATTCCGCCGGAACGCATCATCGATTATCTAACCCTGGTGGGCGACAGCGTGGACAACATTCCCGGTGTACCCAAGTGCGGGCCGAAAACAGCGGTGAAGTGGTTAACCGAATACGGGTCGCTGGATGAATTGATGAACAACGCCGATAAGGTGAAGGGAAAAATCGGCGAAAACCTGCGAGCCAGCCTGGAACAGATTCCACTGTCGAAAGACCTGGCCACCATCAAACTGGACGTCGAACTGGAACAACAGCCCACCGACCTGAAAATTCAGGAACCCGATAACGCCAGCCTGCTGGAGCTGTACAAGGATCTGGAATTCAAGGCCTGGATTGCAGAACTGGCGGATGATGTTGACCCCGGGCAAAGCAATAACGCAGAGATCACCGAGACCCACTACGATTGCATTACAAGCGAAGACGCATTCAACACCTGGCTGCAGCAACTGCAACACTGTGACGCTTTCGCCTTCGACACCGAGACCACCAGCCTGAACTACATGCAGGCGGAACTGGTGGGTGTATCCTTCAGCATCGAGCCCGGCAAAGCCGCTTATGTGCCGGTGGCGCACGATTATCCCGGTGCACCGGATCAACTGAGCAGGGATTGGGTGCTGCAACAACTAAAACCATTACTGGAAGCGGACACGCCGAAAAAGATCGGCCAGAACCTGAAATACGATAAAAGTGTGCTGGCCCGCTACGACATCGAACTGCAAGGTATCGGCTTTGATACCATGCTGGAATCCTATGTTCTGAATTCCACCGCATCACGCCACGACATGGACAGCCTGGCATTGAAATATCTGGGCCATAAAAACATTGCCTTTGAAGACATCGCCGGCAAAGGCAGCAAGCAACTGACGTTTAATCAAATCGATCTGCAACAGGCCAGCGATTATGCCGCCGAAGACGCTGATATAACCCTGCGCCTGCACCATGCGCTGTGGCCGCAACTGGAACCGGAAACCGAATTGTGCCGAGTTTTTCACGACATCGAAATGCCGTTGCTTCCGGTGCTGTCCAAAATCGAACGCACCGGAGCACTGGTGGACGCCGATATGCTGCGCCTGCACAGCCAGCAATTGGCCAAACGCATGGTGGAACTGGAAAAGGAAGCCCACGACATTGCCGGTGAACCTTTTAACCTGGGCTCTCCCAAACAGCTGGGCGAGATTCTGTTTGAAAAGCTGGGCCTGCCGGTGATCCAGAAAACACCGAAAGGGGCCCCTTCCACCGCAGAGCCGGTGTTGCAGGAACTGGCACTGGATTACCCACTGCCCAAAGTGCTGATGGAATACCGGGGTTTGAGTAAACTGAAATCCACCTACACGGATAAACTGCCGGAGCTGATCGATTCCAATAGCGGGCGTATTCATACCTCCTACCATCAGGCGGTGGCGGCCACCGGACGCCTGTCTTCGTCCGATCCCAACCTGCAGAACATTCCCATCCGCAACCAGGAAGGCCGCAAAATCCGCCAGGCATTCATCGCCGCAAAAGGCTGCAAACTGCTGGCGGCGGATTATTCGCAGATTGAGTTGCGCATCATGGCCCACTTGTCCGGTGACGAAAACCTGCTGCAGGCGTTCAACCAGGGGCTGGACATTCACAAAGCCACGGCGGCGGAAGTCATGGGTGTCGCCATCGATGAGGTCACCGGCGACATGCGGCGTAAAGCCAAGGCGGTGAATTTCGGGCTGATTTACGGCATGTCAGCATTCGGTTTGGCAAAACAACTGGGCATCGGCCGTAAGGAAGCCCAGGAATACATCGACACGTATTTCCAACGCTATCCCGGTGTTCACAACTACATGGAAAACATTCGAGAACAGGCCGCAAGCCAGGGCTATGTGGAAACCTTGTTCGGCCGTCGCCTGTACTTGCCGGAAATCAATTCCCGTAATGTGCCACGTCGCCAGGCGGCCGAGCGCACGGCCATTAATGCGCCCATGCAAGGCACCGCCGCCGATATCATTAAACGCGCCATGATCGCAGTAGACGGGTGGCTGGTTAAAAAACAACTGGAATCAAAGATCATCATGCAGGTGCATGATGAATTAGTGTTCGAAGTTCCGGAACAAGAGTTGGACTGCATCACAAAAGAAGTAACGTCCTTGATGGAGGGCGCTGCTGATTTGAAAGTTCCCTTGCTAGTAGAGGCCGGGGTGGGTGATAATTGGGATCAAGCTCATTAGCTTAGGTGGGTTCCCCCAATGCCCGCTTGAAATTCACTAATGAGCCCAAATAATAACCATAACAGCGTGGATAAACGCCTTAGTCCTGTCGGACACTGAAAAAAAGAAATTTTTTTTTCGATTTCAGTGAACTTATTCCGACCTTCATCGTCTCAATACATGAAGCTAAGGCAGCAATCCCCAGCCGAGTAAAATCGGCTACAGCAAACCGGCTTTCCCCCAAGAGCCGGACCCTAGGCCGGTAGCTTGCCCCAAGGCTACCGGCTCTTTTTTTCTTAATCCTGCTGAAATCCAAACCAGGCCGACAACACGGCTCTTGCCTGATCCACACCGCTTTTATTCAACGATGAAAATAACTGTACGCTGATTTTGTCACCGTATTCCTTAACGGCTTTTTTCACGGCAAACAACGCGTTATTGGCGGGCCCACGTTTCAGCTTGTCGCTTTTGCTGAGCAGAATATGCACCGGCATGTCATAGTGCCGCGCCCAATCCAGCATCATCACATCGAACTCCTTCAGGGGATGGCGCACGTCCATCACCAGAATCAATCCTGCCAGGCATTCGCGCTTTTCCAGGTACTCCCCCATATTGGCCTGCCATTCTTTCTTCAGGCGCTCGGGCACTTTGGCGTAACCGTAACCGGGCAGGTCCACCAGCTTCCATTGCTCATTCATACTGAAAAAATTGATCAACTGAGTCCGTCCCGGTGTCTTACTGGTACGGGCCAGGCCGGAATGATCCACCAGGGTATTCAGTGCACTGGACTTTCCGGAGTTGGAACGGCCGGCAAACGCCACCTCGATTCCGGCCTCCGGCGGACATTGCGCCAGGGTGGCGGCACTGGTCTCAAACTGGGTCTGGCGGAGCAGAGTGGTGAACGGATCCTGTGCTTGGCTCATGGAGAAATACCGGGCTGAATTGAATGATGGATATAGGTGGCGGCATTCTCTCCAATATTCCCCAGTGCTGTAAAGGACATTACCCCTTCGCCACAGTTTGTTATATAATCCACCGGATTTTTTGCATATGTAACACGAGAGAGGGGTTCCGTCGCGGCGGAAACCGAGCCAAATCAAGGGTATATAAGGGGTTCGTCCATGAAAAAACTGATGCTTGCTTCTGCGATGATCGCGTTAGGCCTGTCTGTGAATGTTCAGGCGGAAGCGCCAGCCAAATACAATATGTACTGCATGGCCTGCCATGGCACCGGTGCTGCGGGCGCCCCCAAAGTTGGTGACACTGCAGCCTGGGAAGCTCGAATTGAAGCCGCCGGTGGTATTGATGGCCTGGTGGAAAGCTCCAAAAAAGGCAAAAACGCCATGCCCCCAATGGGCCTGTGCAGCGATTGCAGTGATGCAGAGCTGAAAGAAATCATCGAATACATGTCGAAGTAAGATCGGCGCAACACACTGATTTTCAAGCATTAATTAGGGTTAGACTATGAAATTGGTAGCAAACGTGCTGTTCGCAGCAGCGTTGGTTGCGGGGACAGCTAACGTGGCACAGGCTGCGGGCGACGCCGAAGCCGGCAAAAACAAATCCGCAGTCTGCGGCGCCTGCCATGGTGCCGACGGCAACAGTGCCATCCCCAACTTCCCCAAATTGGCGGGCCAGGTTGAGTCCTACACCATCAAGCAGTTGAAAGACATGAAGAGTGGCGACCGCCAGGTACCTGAGATGGCAGGCATTGTCCCCGGGTTGTCCGAGCAGGACATGGCCGATCTGGCTGCATATTACGCCACACAAGTCTCTACCAAGGGTGCTGCCGATCCCAAGCTGGTCGAACGTGGTCAACACCTGTTCCGCGCGGGCGATGCTGATAAAGGCGTGACCGCCTGCGCCGGCTGTCATGGCGCCAGTGGCAAAGGCATGGCGGAAGCGGGCTTCCCTGCTCTCGCAGGGCAGCATGGGGCCTATCTTGAAGCCCAACTGAAAGCGTTCCGCGCCGCGGGCCGGGAAGATCACGAGGGCAAACGCCGCACCAACGATGGCGAAGGCAAAATGATGCGCGCGACCGCTGCCCGCCTCAGCGATGACGACATCCAGGCACTGGCCAGCTACATCAACGGCATGTACTGAGCGCCTGTACCGAATAAAAAACCCCGGCTAGCCGGGGTTTTTTATTGCACCCTGTGAAGGACTTAACGCTATGATTGGGTTCAGTTTCCATTCAGGTGGAACCCGCTAGCCTATCCATAGTCAGACTATCCATACCATAGTCAGATTATCCACAGACTGACTATCCAGACTCAGTCCGATTCAGGTATAGCCGGCAACCTTAGCCAACAATCCAGGATATCAGCAAGATGAAAAACGATACCAACAACCCCATCAAATCAACCCTTGTTGCCCTCATCGCACTGTGTGCGGCCCTCTGCAGTACCCTGCTGCAGGCGGAGACCTTCCGCGAAGGGGTGGATTATGAGCTGTTGCAGCAGCCCGGTAAGGTCGAGGTACCCGGCAAAATCGAGGTACGGGAATTTTTCTCCTTCAGCTGTCCCCACTGCTTTCGACTGGAAAGCTTCACCACGGAGTGGAAAGCCAAACAGGCCGACGACGTCAATTTTATTATGACCCCGGCCGCCATGCGCAAAGACTGGGAGCCCCTGGCCCATGCCTATTTTGTCGCCGATGCCCTGGGCAAACTGGAGACAATCAAACCTGATTTGTTCGAGGCAATCCACGTCAAGAATAAGAACCTGTACACCCAGGCGGATCTGGCGGGCTTTTTCAAGGGCTATGGTGTCAGCGAAGACGACTTCAACAAGCTGTATAACTCCTTCAGCGTGCGGGTCAAGGTACGCCAGGCCACCGCGCTGGCGAAAACCTATCGGCTGCGGGGGGTACCGGCAATCGTCGTGAACGCCAAGTATCTGGTTAAAACCCAGTCCGGCAAAACCTTCGCCGACCTGCTGGATGTGGTCGACTTTCTGGTGGATAAAGAACGTGCCGCCTCCAAAGTGGCATTGTCGGAACAATAACGCGGCGTTTGTGAAATCCATTCATAGAACAGCCATCATTTAGCGCCTACAATAAAAAGTCCAGGCACGTTGAGTGAGACCCCGTTGAGTTTCGACATCAATACCCACGACCAGTCCAGCTTCTATTCAGCAGACCAGCCCAGTGTGCTGCGTCTGCTGAGTTACAACATCCAGGCCGCCATCGGGACCAGTGCCCCCCATCATTACCTGACCCGCAGCTGGCGTCACGTGCTGCCCGACTGGCGGGGCCTGCAGCGCCTGGACCGTATCGGCCATGTGCTTACCCATTATGACCTGGTGTGTCTGCAAGAGGTGGATGGTGGCAGTTTGCGCAGCGGGTTCGTGAATCAGGTGGCCTATCTGGCGGATCTGGGGCGCTTCGATTACTGGTATCAACAATTGAACCGCAATTTCGGCCGCCTGGGCCAGTTCAGTAACGGCGTGCTGTCCCGCTTCGTGCCCTATGAAATCGAGGACCACAAGCTGCCCGGCCTGAAAGGGCGCGGCGCCATCGTTGCCAAGTACGGCAACGAGAAGGACACCCTGGTACTGGTGGGATTGCATCTTGCCCTCAGTGAACGGGCCCGTTTCCGTCAGCTGGATTACGTGCGGGATTTGATCCAGCACTATGAGCATGTGGTGGTCATGGGGGACATGAACTGCCGCAGCGACCAGATCATCGACACTCCATTACGGGACACCCATCTCAAGCAGGTAAGCGGGGATCACCATACCTATCCGAGCTGGAACCCCACCCGCAACATCGATCACATCCTGGTCTCCCCCAGCCTCAAGATCAATCATGTGAAAGTATTGGATTACGACTACTCTGATCACCGCCCCATCGCCATGGAAGTGTCCCTGCCCGAGCCCCTGGCCGAGGCCCTGGCGCAACAATCCATCCTGCGAGCCACATCTCGCCACTGACGGAACCCGGCCTAAATTTTCTAATTTCTTTACTGGGCTATTCCCACAACTTTCCTATACTTTTAGGGAATTCAAGGAACAGTCTCCCCCCCGATGTCAGACAGCAATACCCTGAACTGGAAAGACAAGTACCTGACTGCACTCGAAGAATTCGAGAATAGCCAGAAAAAAGACCAGCAACGGCTGGACCTGTTGCGCCGTGGCCTGGTGCGCGTCAGTTTAGCCGCCGACGGCCTGGACCCCTCCCTGGACGAACAGCTGGACGAGATCCGCACGGCTCTGCGTGGTGGCCGGGACATCCAAACCCTGGAGCCCGTCATTGCCCGGCTGGAACGCACCATCATGGCACTGGACGACCGCCGTAAAGAGGAGCAACACCAACTGCAGGAGATGATCGACGTCCAGTTGGAGCAGTACCTGGAAATGAGTCTGCCCCGTGCAGACAAGTCCACCATCAAGAAATTACGCAAATCCCTGCCCCAACTGCTCTCCGGCAACGGCAAACAGTCCGACATCATCAAAGGCCTGAATCAGACCCACGGCCAGGTCACCCGCCACCTGCTGGAGCGCATTGAAGAACTGGGCCAGAACAACAAGAGCGGTTTGTTGTCGCGCTTATTCGGCACCGTCCCGGAACCGAGCGACATAAAAACCGAGCCCCAGGACAACCTGCCGGTAGAAGAGTATGGCATTGAACTGACTGACCCGGAGCTGGTGGTTGAGCATACAGCCGGCAGGATGGGCTTTGCTCAGGTGGAATCCCATACCGATCCCCAGTTACCCGACCGTTTAAGCCGCATTCTGTGTAATCTGCTGGAACAGCTGGAAGTACCGGCGGACTATACCACCCGCAAAGAACAATTGGTGGATCGCATCAAATCCCAGTTCAAACTGGATTCCCTGCCTGAGTTTCTGGATGAGACCACCCAACTGGTGGCCTCCACCCGGATGGTGGCCCAGAAGGAGTTCGAGGGCTTCCTGGTGGCGCTGCACCAACGCCTGAACGACATCCAGGATTTTCTGGTTACAGCACGCCAGGGCGAAGAACGCTCGCTGCAGAATCAGGAGAAGCTCGATCAGGATGTACGCAGGGAATTGGCGGATATACGTGAGAATGTGGAACGCAGTCAAGATATCAGCAAACTGAAACTGGGAATCGAGAGCATCGTTAACCGGATCGTCGCCGCAGTGGACATGTTCAAAACCGAAGAGTCCAAGCGCCGCGAAGAAGTCTATCAGCACATCGAAACCCTGGGCCAGCGTATGGCCTCCATGGAAGATGAAGCCCTGGAGCTGAAGAGCAGCCTGGAGGCGCAACGCATGGAAGCACTCCGGGACGCACTGACCGAACTGCCCAATCGCGCCGCCTACGACGATTGCATCGAAGCCGAATTCTCCCGCTGGCGCCGTCATGGACATCCACTCTCTATTGCCATTATCGATATTGACCACTTCAAGGCGGTAAACGACAATTTAGGCCACCTGCGGGGGGATAAAGTACTGAAACTGGTGGCCCGGGAAATATCCCGCCGCGTGCGCAACGAGGACTTTGTTTCCCGTTACGGCGGTGAGGAGTTTGTGGTGATCATGCCTGAAACGGATGCGCAATCTGCCTACGCCGCCATGGAGAAAGTACGCGCCGCTATCGAAAACTGTCCTTTCAACTTCAACCAAAAACGCATCCCCATCACCGCCTCCATCGGCATAGCCACCTTTGTGGAGGGGGACGAAATCGAAACCTGCTTCGAACGGGCCGATAAAGCGCTCTATAAAGCCAAGGGTGAGGGCCGTAACCAGGTGGCAAGAGGCTAATCAGGCCAGGGCTTACAAAAGCGATACAGACCAACATCCCATTTGGCCACTACCCCCATCCATTTGGCCAACAATGCCTAGTTCGACCGTTTTCTACATGATCTAATTTTTCTTATTCGGCCACCTCTGGTTACTGAGCCGCTCTGTTCACGAATCAAAAAAACAATAACAGGATTCACCGTGTCATGATGCGTCAACGTCATACAGCTTCCCTCACTCTGCTCGACAAGGTCAACGTCTGCCTACAGGCTTTCGGCGACCATGTTATGCACCTGGTATTTGATGTTCAGGGCCAGATCAACCTGGAGCGGCTGCAACGGGCGGCACGCCTGAGTCTGGTGCAACACCCCATCATGGCCATGCAATTGCAGGAAAGCGGGCTCCAACCCCGTTGGCAGGCGCACCCCGAGCACGTTCTGGACGCCTTCCGTTACTGTGACCTGATTGAAGAATCCGAATGCCAACCGGCGCTGGACCGTTTTCTGGTGCAAGAGCGGGATTACCGGATCGAACCCATGCTGAAAATCCGCGTGATCCGTCACACGGTGGACACGGTTTGCATCAAAGTCAGCTGCGTGCCCATTGATGGCCGGGGCTTTCTGATCTTTGTTGAGGATCTGTTGGCCATATATGAGCATTTGCAACTGAATCCCAACTACCAACCACCGGCCGGCAACCTGGATCTGCGCAGCACTAAAGCACTGCTGCCCTATTTCAAGGTAATCGATGTGTTTCGCCTGCTGATCAGTGGCTTGCGCAACCAGATCACCGACAGCCGTACCGCCAACAACTGGCAATTTCCCAGCCAGCCAGGCCAGCACATTGAAAAACGCTATTACTGTCATCAATGCCGCCCCAGCACCCTGCAGGCCCTGAACCGCTACCGAAAATTACACGACCTGAGTTTTAATGATGTATTGCTCGGCGCGTACTACAAGGCTCTGTATGAGATCATTCAACCTTCAGGCAAAGGGCCTTACTGTGTGCTCAACACCTATGATCTGCGGCGCTATGAACAAGCCGGTGCCCCCAATCGGGTGGCGAACTATTCCAGCTTCATCAACACCAACGTGCGCCTGCAAGCGGACACCAGTCTGGCAGCAGCAGCCCGTGCTGTTAGCCATGCCATTAACACTCGAAAAGCACGCTATCCAGGCATCACTGAAGGGCCGTTCATTTGGCCCCTGTTGACCTTCCTGCCCTTTCCAATCGGCAGTTTCATCGTCAAAGGCTTGCTCAAACACCGGGGCGAAAAAATCCCGGTATTCACCAATGTCGGGGTGATTCATACCGACAAAATGAGAATCAACGGGCAGCCTATTTCCAATGTACAGCCCTTTGCCCCACTGGAGCACCCACCCAAGCTCACCGTGACCCTGGCCACCTCAGGCGAGGTCATCAGCCTGAGCGTGGGCTACAGTGAAAACCATTTTCCCACCACCTTGATTCAGCACCTGTTCCAACGCATGGAGCAACTCATCAGGGAAACCTGTATTCAACCCAATACTGTGGCTGCCTGAAATCATGCTGAATCATCTTGTGGAGAAACGCTGGTATTATTTTACCGCGACTTTGCTACTGCTGCTGGCACTCTCCAGCCAGTTGTTGCACATGGTGTTCAACGGCAACGTCAACGTTATGTTTGACGAAGACGATCCACACTTTCAGCGTCTGCAACAGTTGGACCGGCAGTACGCGGAATCCAACTATCTGATTGTACTGTTCCAACCGCCCCAGCACAGTGTCTACAACAATCAGGCTTTGCAGATCACCCGCGAGCTGACGGATGCCCTGTGGCAACTGCCGCACACGATCCGGGTTGACTCCCTCACCAATCATCCCAGGCTGAATGTCGGCGGCGATACTCTCTCGGTGGACAATCTGGTGAGCGAGGCTGCCACCTTAACGCCGCAACAGTTAGACGCCATAAGACAGTATGCCCGCGATGATCAGCAGATCCAGGGGCGACTGGTCTCCCCCCAGGAGAATGCAACGGCGCTGTTCGCCAGTATTGCCCTGCCCCAGGATCATCTCGCAGCGGTGCTGGATCTCAGCCGCCAGGCACTGTTGCTGAAACAGGATTTCGAGGCACGTTACCCCGGCAGCGAATTGCATTTGAATGGCGACATCGCAATTGAGAACGCCATGCTGCAGGTAACCATGGACGACATCCTACGGGTCAATCCCATGGTATTCGGGACTATTTTCGTGCTGCTGGGTATCTTTCTGCGATCCGTCATGGCCATAGCCGCGGCCGGAGCCGTGGTGATCGCCTCCACGGGAATATCCGCCGGCATTCACGTCCTGTTAGGCTTCGAAATGAATCCAATCACCATGATGGCACCGGCCATCATCATGGTGTTGGCGGTGGCGGACAGCATTCATGTGCTCACCGTGTACCGGATTTTGTGCAGCGAAGGCCAGGCCCCGATACAGGCCATGCAGGCAAGCCTGCGTAAAAACCTGAGCCCCGTATTCTGGACCAGCGTCACCACCGCGGTGGGCTTCATGGGAATGAACTTTGGTGATTCGCCTCCATTTCGAACCATGGGTAATATGGCTGCCATCGGCGTGTTGTTCGCATTCCTGGCCACGTTTACGGTGTTGCCGACGGTGGCCCTGTTGTTTCCCACCCGCTTTCGCAACACCTCCTTTACCATGGCCCGCTTTATGCGCCGCATGTCACAGTGGGTCATCGGTACCAGCCGTTCCCTTCTGGTGATCGTTTTCGCTGTGACAGTGCTGTTGCTGATGAGCATTCCAAACCTGAAACTCAATGATGATATTTCAGAATACTTCGATCCATCATTGCCGATCTACGATTCCATTCAGTTTGCCCGGCACAACACCAACGGGGTGCAGTACATCCTCTACTCCATGGACAGCGGGGAACAGGACGGCGTCTATCAACCACAGTTCCTGCAAAAAGTGGATCACTTTGCTGAATGGTTACGCCACCAGCCTGACGTCACCGGTGTCTCCAGCTATGTGGACATTGTGAAAAAAATAAACCGGGCCATGAACGAAAATGATCCGGCCTATTTCTCGCTGCCCGACAGTGCCAGCCTGATTGCTCAGTACCACTTGCTGTATGAAATGTCCCTGCCCCAAGGCATGGATCTGACCCGGGATTTATCGCAAGACCATTCCGCGCTCAAACTGACGGTCAATGTGCGCGACAGCGACAACCAAACATTGATTGACCTGGAACAGCGCATCGATCAATGGCTCAACGAAAACTATCCGGAACTCGCCAACCAGGGTTCCAGTCAGCTTCTGATGTTTGCCCATATGGGCACGAACATTATACGCAGCATGGTGGATGGCTCCCTGTTCACCTTGATATTCGTTTCCCTGTTCATGATTATGGGGTTGCGCTCAATCAAATTCGGTCTGCTCAGCATCATCCCCAACCTGTTTCCTCCCATTGTCATTTACGGCATCTGGGCCATCACCGTGGGCCATGTCAATCATGCGGCCGCTATGACTTTCAGTATTTGTCTGGGTTTAGTGGTGGATGACACCATCCATTTTATCAGTAAGTATCTTCATGCCCGACGCACTGGCCTGTCGCCTGCCGAATCTGTGGAATCCAGCTTTATACACTCCGGCACCGCCATCGTTATTACCTCGATCACCCTGACCTGTGGCGTGTTATTGCTGTCCTTATCCAATTTTACGGTCAACGACACCATGAGCGTGATGTTGGCCGGCATTATTATGACCGCGCTGTTGTTTGACCTTATTTTTCTCCCCAGCCTGCTGCTATGGGCAGATCGCTTTGATCTTTCACCCTCGCCATCCGCAGTGCCGGATTCTTCCACCAATACTTGATCGTGATTTGGAGCAACCTGCCATGACTATGACACGTTTCGAAAGTTTGGGGGTGTACCTTCCTGAACGGGAGGTCACTACCCGCGAGCTGCTCGAGAAAATGGACACCGAGCCCATGTTTGACCTGGAAAAACTCACCGGAGTCAAAAATCGACGTTGGCGTGATGACAGCGAAGACTGTCATAGTCTGGCACTGAATGCCATCGAGCGTTGCCTGCAACACTCCAGCTACAGTGCTGAAGACATTGACGTCATCATCTGCACCTCCATTACCCGCTTCAGGGATGGATTGAATTTTGTGCTGGAACCTTGCCTCAGCAGCTACCTGAAGAAGCGGATTGGTATGCGCGCGGATGCGCTGAATTTTGATATCACCAACGCCTGCGCCGGCATGTTCAGCGGCGTCCATATTCTTGATCAGCTGATCAAGAGTGGTGCTGTCAAAAATGGCCTGATAGTCAGCGGCGAATGCATCACCCCCATCAGTGAGACCGCACTGAAAGAAATCAGTAACCCGGTAGATGAACAGTTCGCCTCTCTGACCGTGGGGGATTCCGGCGCCGCTGTTATCATGGATCAGTCAACCAGTGAGGATGAAGGCATCGAATTATTGGAACTGCAGACCATGGCGCAATTCTCAGACTTCTGCTTTGGTATGCCCAGCGATAAAAACGCCGGGGTTGCCATGTACACCAAAGCCATGGAAATTCACGCCACGGTAATTCAGCGTCTGCCAGCGACGCTGGGCCATTTTGCTGACAAGCATCAAATCGGCGGCAGTGACTTCGATCATGTGATACCGCATCAAACATCTGAACGTGCAATCCGGTCTGCCCTGGCTCTATGCGGCGAAACCTTTGGCGATATACCAAACACCTGTGTTGCATTGGATCGGTTTGGCAACACGTCATCCACTTCGCACTTTGTGGTACTCAATGACTTTATGGAGCGGGGTGAAATCAAACCGGGGCAAAAAGTGTTGATGTTGGTAATGGCCTCCGGCATTGTGCTGGGCGTGGCGGCGGTAAAAGTAGGCAATCTGGGAGGAGTAAACTGAAATGGGCACAATTATAAAAAACACAGCAATCATTACCGACAACGGTTATAGCGCCATTGCCAACGCCACGCGGGCAGGAATTGAATGCCTGGAAGGCGCCGGGGTCGACCCCGGTAAAGTTGGGCTGCTGATCAATGCCGGTATCTTCCGCGACGACAATATTATGGAACCCAGTATTGCCAGCCTGATTCAGAAGGAATTGAAGATGGGACTGGATTTTGACCCTGAGCAACCCAACCAGTCCACCTTTTCATTTGACGTAGTTAACGGCGCCTGCGGTTTTCTCAATGCGGTCAATGTGGCCGACTCGTTTCTCAAAAACGGCAACGTTCAGTATGCACTGATACTGTGTGGTGATGCCCACCCATCCAAAACCAATCATCCGGAGTTTCCTTACAAAGCTGTCGGGGCGGCTGCTTTATTGAAATTCTCTGCCGATGCAAACAAAGGCTTTCAGCGATTCTCTTATCGCAGTAACGGGCACGATCAGGTTTCCAGCATCAGCGCCTACGGCGATATGGTCGCCTTTGGCGACCAAGGTCGAAAACGAGCGACGTTAGTTTTTCAAAACCAGTATCTGAACCAGTTTCGCCAACTGAATATTGAATTGATCAACACATTTTTGGCTGAACACAACCATCCCAATATCGATTTTCTGGTGGGCAGCGATCCGGAGCCCGGTTTCTGCACCTCGGTGTGCCAGGAAAGCAGCCTGAGCAATCAAACCACCCGTGCACTTGAACTGTTCAACCAATTTGACGGCGATGTTCACACAGCGGCGCCCATTGCCGGTTTCCACCATTTGCGTAAGGAAATCGACAGCGGCACACCACAGTCCTTACTGTTCAGCTCAGTGGGCTCCGGCGATGCCAGTGCCTGTGCACTTTACTACACCTAACATGCCACTGGAGTGAATCATGAAAGCACTGGTGACCGGTGGCGGCGGATTTCTGGGGCGCTACATCGCAGAGCAGTTATTACAGCGGGGCTATGAAGTAACGGTGCTGGCGCGGGGACAATACCCCGGGCTGCAGGGGCTGGGAATGACGCTGTTGCGTGGCGACGTGACCTGCGCCGATGATGTGGATACAGCGGTGCAAGGGAAAGACGTGGTATTTCATGTGGCGGCCATGGTGGGTTACTGGGGACGCTACCAGGATTTTTTCAACACCAATGTTAATGGTACCCGCAACATCATTCGCAGTTGTCAGCGGCACGGGGTAAAGAAGCTGGTGTACACCAGTTCCCCCAGCGTCACCATGAATAATATCGACATCCACAACGGCAACGAAGACCTGACCTACCCGGAGCACTATCATTCACATTACTCCGCCACCAAGGCCATCGCCGAACAGGCGGTATTGGCAGCACATGATCCCGAGGGCCTGCATACCACAGCCATTCGCCCCCATCTGGTGGTTGGGCCAAGGGACAACCATTTGCTGCCCCGCTTGCTGGAAAAAGCCAACAGCGGAAAACTGAAGCAGATTGGCCCCGGGCGCAACAAAGTCAGCGTCACCTATGTAGAGAACGCTGCCCACGCGCATATTCTGGCAGCGGAATCAGCCAACACCGGCGGCAAAGCGTATTTCATCAATGAACCGGAGCCGGTCGTGCTCTGGCCCTGGTTAAGGCAAATACTCAGTCGGTTGGATGCCAAACCACCCAGGATGAAAGTCCCCTTTGGTGTGGCGTTCATGGCCGGGTGGGTGTTGGAAAAGCTTTACTCCTGGTGCAATATCAAGCAGGAGCCTCTGGTGACCCGGTTTATTGCGTCAGAACTGTATCGCAATCATTATTTTTCCATCGCCCGGGCACAGCAGGATTTCGATTATCAGCCTCTGTTCAGCTTTGAGCAGGCGGAAGAAAAAACCCTGGCATACATCAAGTCAACACAGTCACCGGCCTGAAGCAGGTGTCCACTCAAACCGGTGGAATGGGGAAGCCGATCAGTTCAGGAGTTTTCGCAAACGTTCCAGCAGCACTTCCTCGTCCAGCGGTTTGGTAATCAAGTCGGTGACCCCGGAAGCCAAAATCTCTTCGTCCTCCCCTTTGATGGCGTGGGCAGTCAGGGCGATGATCGGCAGGCTCTGAAAGCGTTCCTGGGCACGCAGGCGGCGGGTAGCCTCTTTCCCATCAATCCCCGGTAACGATATGTCCATCAGAATAACATCGAACTCTTCGTTTTCTACCCGGGCCAAACACTCTTCAGCGCAGTTAACCCCCGTTACTGAATATTCTTCGTCTTCCAGTATCCAGGTCACCAGCTTCATGTTGTCGGGGTTGTCTTCCACCACCAGAATCTTGTTGCCCATAGCACTGCCTTCATCACCACTTGCATTCTTACAGTGTAGTCGTTTTTGGGCTGGGCATAAAAGAAACAAACCCAGCGCTATCTTATTGATATTTATAAAAACAGACTAGAAAAGACGGGAAACTACAGCCGTCGGCACCCGCAGTGCATCGGGCACTTAGACTTCGCCATACTGGGCGGCATTGCCCAGCCAGCGATGAATGAGCCGCTCTCCCCGCTGCGGATCCTTCTCCAGCAACACGTGCGCCAGCTGTTTACTGTCCTCCAGCAGCCCTTCATCCCTGAGCAAATCGGCAATACGAAAACTCATTTCACCGGTTTGCCGCGTGCCCAGCACTTCACCGGGCCCGCGCAGATGCAGATCCTTTTCCGCAATTACAAAGCCATCATTGGTTTGACGCATGATGTCCAGACGTTCACGGCCCAGCTTTGACAGCGGCTTTTGGTACATCAACAGGCAGAAACTTTCCGTGCACCCCCGCCCCACCCGGCCCCGCAGCTGATGCAGTTGGGCCAGCCCCAGCCGTTCCGGATTCTCGATGATCATGACGCTGGCATTGGGTACGTTAACCCCCACTTCAATAACGGTGGTGGCCACCAGAACCTGCAACTGACCCTGCTTGAACCGATCCATGATGTCGGCCTTTTCGGCGGGCTTGAGCCGGCCATGCACCAGCCCGATGGCCACATCCGGCAGGAACAACTTGAGCTGCTCTGCGGTTTCTTCTGCTGCCTGGCACTGTAACACTTCCGATTCTTCAATCAGGGTACAGACCCAGTAGACCTGTCGCCCCTCACGACAGGCATGGCGCACCCGATCCACCACCTCCGGCCGACGGCTGCTTTCCACCACCACCGTTTTTACCGGCGTGCGCCCCGGTGGCAGCTCGTCAATAATGGAGGTATCCAGATCGGCGTAGGCACTCATGGCCAGTGTGCGGGGAATGGGTGTGGCGGTCATGATGAGCTGATGGGGTACCACACCGCTGCTGAGTCCTTTCTGCTTCAGCGCCAGCCGTTGATGCACACCGAAACGATGTTGTTCATCAATAATGACCAGGGCAAGATTGCGGTACCGGACCTCTTCCTGGAACAAGGCGTGGGTACCCACTACCATGTGGGCGGTGCCGCTTTCTATCAGCGCCAACTGCTCGTTACGCTTCCGGCCTTTCAACTTGCCCGATAACCAGGCGACACGTAACCCCAACGGCTCGAACCACTCAATAAAGGCATGAAAGTGCTGCTCTGCCAGAATTTCCGTGGGCGCCATCATGGCCACCTGATAACCTGCATCTATGGCCAGCAACGCCGCGCGCGCCGCCACCAGCGTTTTACCGGCCCCCACATCACCCTGCACCAGACGCAACATGGGATGGCCTTGCTGCAGATCCTCACAGATCTCCTGATGCACCCGCTGCTGTGCCCCGGTGGGTTCGAACGGCAAGCCCTGCAGCATGCGCTGCTCAAGATCAGACGCCGTCGCCAGTGCCACCGCGGTCTGGGCTTTTACCCGCTGCCGCAACTTGAGCAGGCTCAGATGATGGGCGGTCAGTTCCTCCAGCGATAAACGCTGCTGCGCGCGGTGGGAACCATCCAACAACGCCTGCACCGGTGCATCCGCCGGGGGCCGGTGCACGTAAGCCAACGCCTCGGTCAGTGAAGGCCACCGGGAAGCATGCATGACCTCCGCCGGCAACAGCTCCGCCACTTTTTGCGACTTGCCCAACAGCTTCAACACCTGATCACTGAGCTTGCGCAACGTAGGTTGCTGAATGCCTTCGGTGGCCGGATACACCGCCGTCAGTGCAGCCTCCACCGGCGCCTCGGCAGACTCCATAATGCGATACTCCGGGTGGGCCATTTCCTTGCCCAACCCGGTCAGACGCACTTCACCATAACAACGCACAATGGCACCGGGCTGAAAATGGTTTTTCTGACTGGTGGAAAAATGGAAGAAACGCAGATGGATCTGGCCGGTGCCGTCTTCAATTCGGCAAATCAGGCTGCGGCGTTTGCGAATCACCACATCCGCCATCAACACACGCCCCTGAATCAGCACCTCACTGCCATCACGGGTGGCACCAATGGGCACCAGGCGCGTGCGATCCTGATACCGAAACGGTAAATGGAACAGTACGTCCTGCAGGGTAACAATGCCCAGGCGCGCCAACTTTTCAGCCTGTGCCGCGCCCACGCCTTTGAGCTCGGTCACTGGCGTGTTGGCAAAGAAATCGGGTGTGCCGGCACTTGGCATCATCAGACCGACGCAGCACCCTGCAACGCACAACTGGTGATGGCCTGCACCAGTGCGGCAATGGCTTTGGGCCGCGAAAAGCGTTTGCGCCACACCAGGGACACCCGGCGGTAAGGGGTTTTTCCGGCAAAAGGCCGTTCAACGAGGGTATCCGAATCGTAGATATGCTTATCGGATGAAGAGCTGGGCAGAATCGTGATCCCCAGGCCCGAGGCCACCATGTGCCGCAGTGTTTCCAGTGACGTGCCCTGGGGCAGGCTGGTTTCATCACTGTGTTTTAGAATACCGGGGCAGGCGTTCAACACCTGATCGCGAAAACAATGCCCTTCCCCCAGCATCAGAATGTTTTCCTTCTCCAACTGTTTGCGGGTCACCTTTTCCTGCTTGGCCAGCGGATGCTCCGCCGGGATCAGCACTTCGAAGGGCTCGTCGTACAAATCCTGGATTTCCACATCCGGCTCTTCAAACGGCAGGGAAATAATGATGGCGTCCAGCTCACCATTGCGCAGTTTTTGCCGCAGCACACCAGTGTAATTTTCTTCCAGTATCAGGGGCATTTCCGGCGCAATGGGCTTGATGTTACGGATCAGATGCGGAAACAGGTACGGCCCCACCGTAAAGATCGCCCCCACCCGCAGAGGCAGATTGATCTGACCTTTGCCTTCCAGCGCAATCTGCTTCACCAGTTCGGCCTCTTCCAGCACCTTGCGCGCCTGGGACACAATACGCTCACCGGCCATGGTCACCCGCACATCGGAACGGTTACGCTCAAAGATTGTTACATCCAGTTCATCTTCCAGTTTTTTGATGGCCACGCTCAAGGTGGGCTGGCTCACAAAACAACGCTCTGCAGCGCGGCGAAAATGCCGCTCCTGCGCCAGGGTTACGATGTATTTCAATTCAGTCAGGGTCATGGGGCTGCCATTCGTGTTACAGGATTACTGCTGGTCACCCAGTTCTTTACACGATAGCATAAGGCCATTGCAAGCAGAATAATCCAAAACTTTAACTATCATCAAAAGCGAATCGAAAAAGGCGAATCGAAATATGGCCAGAATCCTGTTGGCCGGTTGCGGTGCCATCGGCACCCAACTGGGTGAAGCCCTGCAAGCCGCTGGACACGAAGTGTTCGGTTTACGGCGCAGCGCGGTTGCCATGCCGTTTCCCACCCTGCACGCTGATTTGACTCAACCCCTGCCGGCTGAGCTGTTACCAGCGCAATTGGATTACGTCGTTCACACCGGCACCCCCGCCCAGCGCAGTGACAGCGGCTATGAAGCCGGTTACCCCCGGGCGCTCAGACATCTGCTGGCAGCACTGGCCCCAGCCACTTCAACAGCATCATTAAAACGGTTTTTCTTCGTCTCCAGCACCGCCGTCTATCACCAGGATGACGGCAGTTGGGTGGATGAAACCAGCCCCACCCGGCCCACCCGCTTCAATGGCATACGGGTACTGGAGGCGGAGAACGTATTGCGGCAATCCGGCGTTGCCGGCACCTGCGTTCGATTCGGCGGCATCTACGGCGCCGGTCGCAATGGATTGATGCGGCGGGTTCAGGCCGGCGCCGAGGTGCAGGTAGCCCCGGCCAAGTACACCAACCGCATCCACCAGGATGATTGCACCGGGGTTCTGCACTATCTGATCAATGAGCAGGAACAGGGGAGGCCACTGCAACCGGTGTACCTGGCCGTGGACGATGATCCGGCCGACGAAAGCACCCTCTGCTCCTGGCTGGCGGACCGTTTGGGCGCCCCGGCCCCTGTGACAACATCGCCCGGTGGCCATACGGGTCAGAACAAGCGCTGCAGCAATCGTTTGCTGCGGACACAGGGCTACCGGTTTATTTATCCCACCTTTCGAGAAGGGTACGCAGCCCAGTGCAAAGTGGATTAACGGTGCCATTCCGTGGTAATCCGCAATGACTTTGCATACACTGGGCGCCACCAGCACAGGCTAAACATTAAGGCACACAGGGAATCCACTATGAACGCAAGAAATACCGTGATGATGTTGCTGATGATCGGCAGTCTGCTGATGCTGTCCGGTTGCGGGATCAACAACATTCCCACCCTGGATGAACAGGTCAAAGCCAACTGGGCACAGGTGGAAAACCAGTATCAGCGCCGTGCGGACCTGGTTCCCAACCTGGTTTCCACCGTCAAAGGCTATGCCGCCCATGAGAAAGAAACCCTGCAGGCAGTGGTGGAAGCCCGCGCCAAGGTCGGCTCCATGCAGGTGGACAGCTCGATTCTGAACAATCCGCAGCAGCTTAAACAGTTCGAAGCCGCCCAGAGCCAGTTAAGCAGCGCGCTGAGCCGCCTGATGGTGGTGGTGGAACGCTACCCGAACCTGAAGGCCAACCAGAATTTTCTGGCCTTGCAATCCCAACTGGAAGGCACCGAAAACCGCATTGCGGTGGCACGGCGGGATTTTATTCAGTCCGTGAGCGCCTACAACACCGAGATACGTACTTTTCCCGGCCGTATCTGGCATAGCCTGCTCTACAGCGATATGCCCATCCGTGAAACCTACGAGGCCACCACCAGTGGCGCGGAAGAAGCCCCCAAGGTGGAATTCTGATGCTGCGCAACACCGCCCTGCTTGCCCTGTGGTTAATCTTCAGTTGCACCCTGCAGGCAGCAGAACCCCGCTTTCCCAAGCTGACCGGCAATGTGGTGGACAACGCCAACCTGCTGAGCAGTGCCGTACAGCAGCGGATCAGCTCGCAACTGACCGCTCATGAAAACGCCACCGGCAATCAGGTGGTGGTGGTCACGCTGCCAAACCTGCAGGGCTACGACATTGCTACCTATGGCTATCAACTGGGTCGCCACTGGGGCATCGGGCAGAAAGACAAAAACAACGGCGCTTTACTGATTGTCGCCAAGCAGGAACGCCGCATGCGCATCGAGGTGGGCTACGGGCTGGAAGGCAAGCTGACCGACGCCATCAGCGCCAACATCATTCAGACGATCATCCGCCCCGCCTTCAAACGGGGCCAGTTTGATCAAGGCATCGAAGCCGGTGCCACAGCCATCATCCAGGCACTGGGTGGCCAGTACAGCATGCGCAAAACCAGCTCGGGTAAATCACAGTTTTCCTGGGTATTCCTGATTTTCATTATTATCGTCGTGTTCTTTAACCTGTTTGGCGGCGGTGGCTTTGGTTTGGGCCGCCGCTACGGTGGCGGACGCTACTACGGCGGCACCTTTGGTGGTGGCGGTTTTGGTGGTGGTGGCGGCGGGTTTTCCGGCGGTGGTGGCGGTTTTGGAGGCGGCGGCGCCTCGGGGGGATGGTGATGACACTGTTGAGTGAACAGGAACTGAAACAAGTTGCCGAGGCCATCGACACGGTGGAAAAAGATACCGATGCCGAACTGGTCACCGTGCTGGCCCGACAAGCCGACGACTATCTGTACATCCCCACCCTGTGGGCCGCCATTATTGCGCTGCTGCTACCGTTGATCCTGAAACTCACACCCTTCTGGCTCAGCGGCGACGAACTGCTGATGCTGCAATGGTTCAATTTCGTTGCCCTGGCGCTGCTGTTCCGTGTACCGGCCGCCACCATGGCACTGGTGCCAAAATCGGTAAAACACTGGCGCGCGGCCAGCCTGGCCCGGCGCCAGTTTCTGGAACACAACCTGCACCACACCAAGGGTGAGACCGGTGTACTGATTTTTATTTCAGAAGCGGAACATTACGTGGAAATCATCGCCGACCGGGGCATCAGCCGACATGTAAGCAACGATCAATGGCAGGCCATCGTCAATGAATTGACCTCCCGTATTCGCAACAAACAAACCTTGAACGGCATTGTGCGGTGCATCGAAGCCTGCGGCGAAAAACTGAAACAGCATGCACCCGCCACTGAAGCAAAGAATGAGCTACCCAATCATTTGATTGTGATCAACTAGAGGCAGTTAATACGGTCTTTCGAGGTAACCTTTCTGCTTTTCGAGGTTTTTTGTACTGAGAGTGGTTTTTACGGTAAAACGTAAGCGCAGTATAATGGCACAAATTCGTGGAGTGCAACGTGTCAGTTACAGTCCATATTATCTGCAAAGAAAGTTTTGATAAATAACCTTATAGATAATTTTGAAGAAGCTCCCTCAATATACAGTAGAGCGCTATATCCCGCGTAATTTAAAGAGGCAAGAAATAACTGGGGTTTAGATGGTGAGTGATAGCAATAATTTATTGTTTAGCCCATTCGCAAATCCTTGGATGAAACCACTGTTTTTCGTGTTCCAACCCTTCTTTTATCGGGATCATAAAATCTGTCTACAACTTGAAACCCAGATTTTTCCATCATTTTCTTTGATGCAATATTTTCTTCATGCCGCTCAATAAACATTTTTTCATAGTTTTCTTTCGCTGCTAGCGTTAGACAAAACTCAACTAATCTGGTACCAAAACCTTGCCCATGCAGCTCTGAACTCACCACGACATCTTTAATAAAACATATTTTTTCTAAAGCGTAATATTTCTTTAGCTTATCAGGACAAGATGTACCATAGATTAAAAAAGCCACACCCAGTATGCTGGTGTCTTCCAGAAACACAATGTCAGCCGAGCCCTCCTTAACCAGTGAAATCTGCTCATCAATAGAACACTCATCAAAGCTGTTCCAATCATTAATTCCATGCTCGTAAAACAAGTGCTTTAAGTTGCCAACATCACCATCTGAAATGGCTCGACTGCTCATCTTCATGATTATGCCCCTGCTCCATGACCTGACACTGCATAACAATTCATTCGATTCACCCACACACACATCCCCACCTTTTCTTTAGACTAATTTTTTCATGAGAAATGCAGCGGACGAAGGACAGACCACAGAGAACTGCTTAGTTGATTTTATTTCTTTAGGTGCATTACTCCGTATTTCGCGATCATATCCCAACCGAGCAAAGTAGCTCTCAGCCGTTGTCGTTAGTAAGTACAGATAGCTGATCCCATTATTCTTCGCGTAGGTCTCAATAAAAAAGACTAAGGAACGGCCGATACCGCGACCATGAGCTTTGGGAAGTACGGCTAAAGATCGCAGCAAACCCGCAGAACCATATTCTTCAATTCCAACGATACCGGTAATACAATTATCTTCCGTTGCCGAAAAAAATGATGTATATGAGAAAGCATCCACTTCGGCTGTGGGAAGATCTGCTTGAGCCAACATTGCTCTTAAGTCATTAATTGAAGTGACCGGGTCTATCTTCATACCGCCGGGTCATACTTACACGAGTAACACGCCTTTAATTTAGGTAGTATGCATTTCACAATACTAAGCCAATCATTTGAACATGACATAAGGATCAACTAACCCCGCTTATCTATGATTGAATGCTCCAGGTTCATGTCAGGTTTAGCCCACCATCAGAAAGTATAATTTCACCCGTCAAATAGCTACTTGAAACAAGCATTGAAGCTGTATGCGCAATCTCAAGGGGCTCGGCTCCACGTTTCATCGGTGATCTTTCAGTCCATAGCTTTTGTGCCTCAACCCAGCTCTCGGCCATGGGGGTATTGACTAAGCCTGGAGCAATAGCATTTACTCGAATCTCCGGCGATAAGGTTAACGCCAATAGTTGTGTCATATGATTTAATGAGGCTTTACTTGCCGCATACGGTATTGAAGCGCCTTTTGGTCGCACACCAGCATGTGAGCTGATGTTGATAATGCTACTCGTATAGTCGGAACATGATGACGCTCTTAACGCTTGTTCAGCTTCTGCGATCAATGTCCAGGGAGCGATAACATTCACCTCGTAAAGCTCCCGCCACACCGCTGGCGATGCTTGCTTTAGAGAACCATGAGGTATCATCGCATTGATTCCAGCGTTATTAACAAGAACATCCATCCGACCATAGAGGGACAAGGCCTGTGATACTAATCCTTTTGCCTGCTCCTGATCAGATAGGTCAGCCTGAATATAGGTTGCTCTCGGTATACTACTGGCTAGCCTTTGACCTTCATCAACAGACTTTTTGGAATGAAACACCACATTAAACCCGTCATCAGACAGCTGCAGCGCGATAGCTTTGCCTATACCTGATGTGGAGCCAGTAACCAATGCAACCCTCTCATTACTTTTCATTGCTCATCCATCTAATTCGCGAATCGAACGCATTTATCATGGGCATGGTGTAATAGAAACGATAAATGGATAAAAAGCAAAACATCCACAAATTTTGGGAGCAATACCACGGCCCGGCCAACGAAATGTCCTGATATCTATCTTTATATTCAGAACAGTTTCTAATAAATATTTCGCTCCATGTAAAGAGTATTTTTATCGGCTTTCACTATGCAGAATCCAACTCTCTCATATAATGCTACTGCTGGATTATCAACAAAGGCACAAAGCCGGAGCAATCTCGATCCATACGTTCTCGCCCTACTGACGGCATAATTGATTGTAATCGAACCGATCCCTCTACCCTGAAAACCAGGCTCAACCTGAAGATCACGAATATAACAGGCAATATCGTCGCTGCTTAACGAAAGTATCCCCACTGTACGATTCTTTACCAGGATTTCATAGTTCTCCAGCTCATTCCAGTTCCTAAAAAAGCGCTCTGAATCCCAAGCAAGTTCATGCCTAGAGTAGTACACAGCCATATTTTTTTGGCTAAGTCTCTGAGCATAGAACATATTCTTGGTTGGAGTAATAATTGGATTCATTCTATCAGGCTTCTGAAACAGCCCCTAATTAGTTTGAATTAAAACCAAGAAAGGATAGGTTGATTTTTTCTTTTCTGGTTTCAACTTTAAAGTATCTAATATAAAAAAGGCATCGGTACTTTTAGATTCCGCTTGATTTTTCTATCTTGCTGGCGAACAGCAATGGTTAGAAACCCATAACACCAAAATAAACCATAAAGAAAACATCTTCCTCGCTCCTCTCTTTTTCTGATTGTTTCACGTGCTTATTTTTCTTTAGGCCTATACAGTTAATGCGCTCTCTCTCCAGATATTTACATGCAATATATAGTTTAGACTTGGTAAAAATCTGAAATTATTCTAATGGACCTGCCCGTCTAGAATGCATTTTACTTTTCCAGCGGAAAGCTGTTTACCAGACAAGTCCTAATAGGCACGCTCTAACGGATACTCATTCAGGCCCTTCCATTTGCTTTGTATGATACTTTCTCTGCGAATTCATATCCCGTTTGGAGCAAACGCAAAAAATCAGTGAGACGAAAGTCGCCTCCCATGTACTTTTTAGCAGTAATATTGCTTGAACTCGCTAGATGGTTCTCGATCCGAATATATGTACACAAAGGTACCAATGGGGTCTATTACCGAAAACCCTCTATCTCCCCAAGGGTGATCTTCGAGCGGCATTGCCACTGTAAGTCCTGATTGACAAAGCCTTGCATATTCTGAATCCACATCATCCACTTTGAAATTAAGCATGACTCCTGCGCCACCATAGGCAGGCATACCTTCCTGCGGCTGGATAAAGCTAATTTCAGGGCCATCTTGGTCGATTTTTAACGTGACGTACCAACCGCAATCGAATACAGCTTTTGAAGCAAAATACTTTAGATAGAATTCTCGGCACTCATCAACTTTAGTTGTGCAAAAGCAGACAGATAATTCATTCGTCTTCATTAAATTCTCCGTACTTGGAAATACAGGGAGTACCAAGTTTATGGATGCTAGCTATTGGTCAAGTAAGCGAAGGACACCTCATACTTCAATATACTGTAATTACTC
>DKQK01000059.1:3458-118470 GCA_002471665.1 Gammaproteobacteria bacterium UBA7310 | reverse complement strand
CTCTTCTTCATCGACTTCCTTGGCACTGGTGTGGTGGCGGATAAATACCACTTCAATTTTTTCGTAGTTGCGCTTCAGGAACATGTACAACAGGATAAAGAAGCGTTTGGCCATATCCTTCATGGCTTGATTCATCGAGCCGGATACGTCCATCAGGCAGAACATGACGGCCTTGGAGGTGGGTTTGGGTTGCTTCAGGTGCAGGTTATAGCGCAGATCGATGTCATCGATAAAGGGGATTTTGTTGATCCGGCGGCGCAGTTTGGCGATCTCTTCTTCCAGTTCCTGTTCTTTGCGTTTGTCCCGCAGTACGGGATCCTGTTCCTGCAGTGCCTGCAGCTCCTCTTCAAATTTGCGCAGGCGTCGTCGACTGGATGCGGACAGCGCAATGCGACGACTGGTAGCCTGGCGCATGGAGCGTACCACGTTGATCTTGGCCGGATTGCCTTCGTTCACTACCCCGGCGCGCACGTATTTGAAAGATTCAATGCCCTGCAACTGGCGCTTCACCAGATTGGGCAGTTCCAAGTCTTCAAACAGAAAATCGAGGAACTCATCCTGGCTGATCTGGAACACAAAATCATCGATACCTTCGCCGCTGTCGCTGGCATCGCCTTCGCCACCGCCACTGCCACCACCGCCACCCTGGGGGCGCTGAATGTGGTCGCCGGTAACAAATTCCTTGTTGCCGGGATGAACCATATCCCGCTTGCCGCCCTTGCCATGGTGGAAGAACGGTTCTGAGATATCCCGACGTGGAATGGAAATACTTTCGCCGCTATCCAGGTCGGTGATGCTGCGTTTGGTAACGGCTTCATCCACCGCTTTCTTGATGTGCTTGCGGTAGCGGTGCAGGAACCGTTGCCGGTTCACTGTGCTCTTGTTTTTACCGTTCAGGCGGCGATCAACAATATACGACACTGTTTCACCCTTAGCGGATGTTCCGCATTACTGCGATTTTCGAACCCGCAGGTACCATTCTGACAGCAGGCGTACCTGCTTCTCGGTGTAACCACGTTCCACCATGCGTTTGACGAAGTCCTCGTGTTTCTTCTGATCCCCTTGTGATGCCTTGGGATTGAAAGAAATAACCGGCAGTAGATCTTCGGTGTTGGAGAACATCTTCTTCTCTATGACGGTGCGCAGTTTTTCATAACTGAGCCAGGAGGGATTTTTGCCGGCGTGGTTGGCGCGGGCCCTCAGTACAAAGTTCACCACCTCGTTACGGAAGTCTTTTGGATTGCTGATGCCGGCGGGTTTCTCGATTTTTTCCAGCTCATCGTTCAACGATTTGCGATCAAAGATTTCCCCAGTATCGGGATCACGGTATTCCTGATCCTGAATCCAGAAGTCGGCGTAGGTAACATAGCGGTCGAAAATATTCTGACCATATTCCGAGTAGGATTCCAGGTACGCGGTCTGGATCTCCTTGCCGATGAATTCCACGTAGCGGGGCGCCAGGAATTCCTTGATAAAACGCAGGTAGCGTTCCCGGGTTTCGGCCGGGAATTGTTCCTGGTCGATGGCGTTTTCCAGAACGTGCAGCAGGTGTACCGGATTGGCGGCTACTTCCGCATGATCGTAGTTGAATACCTTGGACAGTATTTTGAAAGCGAAGCGGGTGGACAAACCATCCATGCCTTCATCAACACCGGCGGAATCCCGGTATTCCTGATAGGACTTGGCCTTGGGGTCTGTGTCTTTCAGGTTTTCCCCATCGTAGATACGCATCTTGGAGTAGATGGAGGAATTTTCCGGTTCTTTCAGTCGCGACAGTGTGGTGAACTGGGCCAGCATACGCAAGGTATCGGGTGCACAGTGGGCATTGGACAGGGAACTGTTCTGCAGCAACTTTTCATAAATCTTGATTTCTTCGGTGACGCGCAGGCAGTAGGGCACTTTCACGATGTAAATTCGGTCGATAAAAGCTTCGTTGTTTTTGTTGTTGCGAAATGCCTGCCATTCCGATTCGTTGGAGTGTGCCAGGACAATGCCGTCAAACGGGATAGCGCCCATGCCTTCCGTACTGTTGTAGTTGCCTTCCTGAGTAGCGGTCAACAACGGGTGCAGGACTTTAATGGGTGCCTTGAACATCTCCACAAATTCCAGCAGACCCTGATTGGCTTTGCACAACCCACCGGAGAAGGCATAACAATCGGGATCATTTTGCGCGAATTCCTCCAGTTTGCGAATATCCACTTTGCCCACCAGGCTGGAAATGTCCTGGTTGTTCTCATCACCCGGTTCAGTTTTGGCAACTGCAATCTGATCAAGAATGGATGGGTACAGTTTTACCACTTTGAATTTGGAAATGTCGCCGTTGTATTCATGCAGGCGTTTTACCGCCCAGGGCGACATGATGCCTTTCAGGTAGCGTCGGGGTATGCCGTACTCTTCTTCCAGAATGCCTGCGTCCTCTTCCGGAGCGAACAGATTCAGGGGCGATTCATTGACCGGAGAATCCTTGATGGCATAAAAATGTATTTTTTCGATCAGGTGTTTTAATCGTTCTGCCAGTGAGGATTTACCACCGCCCACCGGGCCCAGTAAATATAGAATTTGTTTTTTCTCTTCCAGGCCCTGAGCAGCGTGGCGGAAGTAAGAAACGATTTGTTCGATGCATTCCTCCATGCCGTAAAATTCACTGAAGGCCGGATAGCGACGAATAATTTTGTTGGAAAAAATGCGGGAGAGTCGCGGGTCCATAGAGGTATCGACTAGTTCAGGTTCGCCGATGGCTTTCAGCATGCGTTCGGGTGCGCTGGCGTAGGCAGAAGGGTCGTTCTTACAAATATCCAGATATTCCTGGAGGGTGTATTCTTCCTCTTGCGAAACTTCGTACCGGGTCTGGTAGTGACTAAATATGCTCATAGGTCTACCTCATGTTACCGCGATTGGTCTTTACAATTTGAGTTTTTGAGACAGCATAGGTTCCAAATCAAATTCCTTCCTATTTATATCTTAGTATGAAAAAGTAAAAACGCTTGAAAGAAAAGAACTTATTTTGATTTTTCCAAAAAAAAATAATTTCAGTCGAGAAATATTACCCAGCGTAGTGACATGCATTCGGCAACGTTTTAAGCTGGGTCGGCAATGGGTTTTCATCGGCCAACAAGCCCGTTTGGGTTGTGTAATCGATCACTTGAAAGCGCCCCGAGTGCCGGCAGGTGGGTGTAGCGATCGGGCACCGGTTTTCATAAGCAGTGATGGAATAAAGCTGGTGATGCTTATATGAAAATCAGGCTGTGGATAACCCAGTTAGTCACCCGTTCAGTGCCGACAGTCACAACGGGTCCATTGCCCTGTTTCCAGACAATAGGCGCTTAGTTGATTGCCCCAGACACAGCCGGTATCAAGCCCGATGATGTTGCGATCTTCCGTGTTGCCCTCCAGGGCCGCCCAGTGACCAAACAGCAGCCCTTTTTCGATCGGCACCCGATTGTGCCATTTGAACCAGGGGCTGAACCCGGTTGGTGCATCGGTCAGGGATTCCTTGTACTGGAAATCCATGTTGCCGGCATCGTCGATCAGCCGCATGCGGGTAAAAAAGTTGGTGATAGTCCGCCACCGGTCCGGCCCCTGCAGGGATTCGTCCCAATGGGCGGGTTCGTTACCGTACATATGGGCAAAAAACACCTGCCTTTGCTGGGGGCTTTGTAATACCGCTTCCACTTCCCGGGCGCAGCGCCGGGCGGTTGCCAGATCCCAGCCGGGGTAGATCCCGGCGTGACTCATTACCCATTCCTGGTTCTCGTGCATTAATGGGCATTGATGCAGCCATTGTGCCAATACATCCCGGTGCCCGGATGCCATAACATCCTGGAAGGTGTCTTTGCGTTTGGGCTTGAGGCTGCCCTCCAGTACCGCCAGCATGTGCAGATCGTGATTGCCCAGCACCGTCACCAGGTTATCCCGCAGGTCATGGCAGTATTGGAGGGTTTTGAGGGAATCCGGCCCGCGGTTCACCAGATCCCCCGCCAGCCAGAGCTGATCGCGGTCAGGATTGAACTGCAATTGCTGCAGCAGACAGCGGAAGGCCTCATAGCAGCCCTGCAGATCACCGATGGCGTAGGTTGCCATTAATGCAGAGCCCGTGGCGTCGCCAGGGTGAACACGGGAATCCTGGCGTCAAACTTGAGGCCGGTGGCATCGATCATCTGGTAGGAGCCCTGCATGCTGCCCACCGGGGTTTGCAGTACGGCCCCGCTGCTGTATTCGTAGGTTTCACCGGGCATGATGGTAGGCTGTTCACCGATAACCCCTTCACCACGGACCTCCTGTACTTTCTGGTTTCCATCGGTGATAACCCAGTGGCGGGACAGCAGTTGGGCCGGCAGGTTGCCGCAGTTTTCAATAATTACGTGGTAGGTGAACACATAGCGGTTCTCATCCTGACTGGACTGATCCGGTACGTATTCGCTTTTCACCTGTACCTGAATGCCGTTGGCTGCCTGCTCGCTGTGCATGAAATATATGGCTCCTGAGTGTCGTGACGGTCTTCACTGTGGTGACGGCAGAAAAACGGTTTATGGGTTAGCCGTCTCTCAGCAAGGTGAGATCCGTGAGGTGGGCATACTGTGCCAGAGATACCTGCTCGGGTCGAACCTCCGGGCGGATGCCTGCTTCCTCCAGTAGTGCGTCATCTGCATATGATTTTAAGGCATTTCGAATGGTTTTGCGCCGTTGGTTGAATGCCGCTGTGACGATTTTGTTGAGGCTGCGGGTGCAGCGGGTGGTCACCGGCAGGGTGGTGTGGGGCACCAGCCGGACGATGGCCGAATCCACTTTGGGCGGTGGATTGAACGCGGTGGGCGGCACCTGGAACAATGGGCTGACCTGGCAATAGTACTGAATCATGATGCTCAGCCGACCATAGGCACTGTCTCCAACACCGGCCGCCATTCTGTCCACCACCTCTTTCTGCAACATAAAGTGCATGTCGTGGATGTGGTCATGGTAATCGATCAGATGAAAGAGCAGGGGGGTGGAGATGTTGTAGGGCAGGTTGCCTACAATGCGCATTTTCTGTTCACCCAGATCGTCAATAATACGGCCGTAGTTGAATTTGAGCGCATCCCCTTCATAAATATGGAAATTATTACGGGTGGCGAAACTGATGCGTAGATTGGGAATCAGATCCCGGTCCAGTTCCACCACCGCCAATTGCCCGACCTGATCAATGAGGTGCTCAGTGAGTGCCCCCAGGCCGGGGCCGATTTCCACCATCAGATCCTCCGCCTGGGGGGCGATGCACTGGATGATGTTGTCAATCACCCCAGGGTCCTGCAGAAAATTCTGACCGAATCGCTTGCGTGGCTGGTGCTTGCTGAAGCCGGGTTTTCTGCCCTTAGCCATGCTGTGCTCCTCCGTGGGGAGTGGAATGGCCCCGGGATGCGGCCATGGACAGGGCGTAGCCGATGGCGGTGGCGAGGCTGCCGGTATCGGCCCTGCCGCTGCCCGCCAGATCCAGTGCCGTGCCGTGATCCACCGAGGTGCGGATAATGGGCAGACCCAGGGTGATGTTGACGGCATTGCCGAATCCCATGTGCTTCAGTACCGGTAGCCCCTGATCATGGTACATGGCCACCACCGCGTCCGCCTGTTGCAGGTAGCCGGGGGTGAACAGGGTGTCGGCGGGGAGGGGGTGGCTCAGGTCCAGACCTTCGGTCTGCAGCTGCTGCAAAACCGGAATCATGATGTCGATTTCTTCGCGCCCCAGATGGCCGGATTCGCCGGCGTGGGGGTTGAGTCCGCATACCAGAATTCTGGGGTTGGGGATGGCAAACTGGGTTTGCAGGCTGTGATGTGTGATGCGCAGTACCTGTTCCAGGCTTTCTTGGCTGAGCGCGTCTGCCACCTGGCGCAATGGTAAGTGCGTGGTGGCCAGGGCCACCCGCAGTCCGTCTGTGGCCAGCATCATCACCACCTTGCTTACGCCGCAGCGCTGTTGCAGATACTCGGTATGGCCACTGAAGGCGATACCGGCTTCATTGATGACGGATTTTTGCACCGGGCAGGTGACCAGGGCGGCAAACTGCCCCTGGCGACAGCCATCAATGGCCTGATCCAACGTGGCCAGCACATAGGGGGCATTGTTGGGGTTGAGCTGTCCGGGCTGACAGGGCTCTGCCATGCTCACCGGCAACACGCGCAGTGCATTTGCCGTTTTGGATTGCCAGTCCTGCAGGGCAATGGGAATGCCCAGGGCGCGGGCCCGCTGCTGCAGCAAGTCCGGGTCGGCGATCACCACCCAGCGGCTGTAATCCTGCTGTTGCGCCAGTTGCAGCACCAGATCCGGGCCGATGCCGGCGGGTTCCCCGGCCGTAATGGCAATATCCATTCAGAGTTTGATCTCAACATAGGCGTTTTGGCGGATTTCCCGCAGCCAGCCGTCCAGCTCTTCGTCAAAGCGGCGTTTTTGCAGCATTTGCCGGGCGCGGCTACGGCGGAACTCTTCACTCATGTCCTGGCTGCGACGCTCTTCCACCTGCAGGATGTGCCAGCCAAAGTCGCTGCGAAACGGCTGCGATATTTCGCCGATTTGGGCTGCCTGCATCTGCTGTTCGAACTCGGGCACCATGGTGCCCGGGTTGACCCAGCCCAGGCTGCCACCCTGCAGGGCGCTGCCCGGGTCATCCGAGTAGGTTTTTGCCAGGGTTTCGAACTGATCCGGATCCTGCTGTAATTGCCGGTAAATATCCTCGATCAGTGTGCGGGTTTCGGTTTCGCTGCGGATCTCGTTGGGCTTCACCAGAATATGACGGGCCTTGGTCTGCTGGACGATCTGCTCGGTGCCGCCCCGCAGTTCCAGTACCTTTATGATGTGGTAGCCACTGGCACTGCGAATCGGCGCGGATACGTCGCCTGCGCCCATGTCCAGCACTGTATCGGAGAACAGGGTGGGCAGTTGGGCGGCTTTGCGCCAGCCCAGGTCGCCCCCGGACAAGGCCGCATCACCACTCGAATACCGCACTGCCAGGGCGGCAAAATCAGCCCCGTCCTGCAGTTTCTGATACACCATCATGGCAGTTTCTTCGGCTACCTGGGGAGGGGTTTGGTTGTCAATGGCAATCAAGATGTGCCCCAGGCGATAGTCCGGGGCCAGATTGGTCTTGGCCACTTCTGAATTGAGAAAGTTGTCGACATCCTGGTCCGTAATCTGGATGCGACCGCCGACACGGCGCTGGCGCAGTTGGTTGACGGTCAGCTCCCGGCGGATCTGGTCCCGTAACGCGGGCCAGGACATGCCTTCACTGAGGACAGTCTCGCGAAAGGCTTCCGTGGTCATGTTGTTCTGGCGCGCGATGTTGGCCAGGGTTTCATTGAGTTGGTTGTCACTGACCCGGATGCCGGCCTTCTCAGCCATCTGCAGTTCGATGCTTTCTACGATCATGCGCTCCAGCACCTGTTCCAACAGCACATCGGTGGGTGGCAGTTGGGTTTGCTGGTCGCGCATGCGGGCACGAATGCTGGCGGTGCGCTCCAGCAATTCGGTTTCCATGATTATATCGTCATCCACAACCGCCACCACCCGGTCGAGTTCCCTGGGTTCGGCATGCAGGCCGGCAGCAAGCATAAGCAGTGCCGCCAACAGGCTGTGTAAGGTGACGCGGTGGTATGTTCTGGTTAGCAAAATCATCTGGGTATAAAACTCGGTTATTGCGAATTAAGGTTAATAAAAGTTGCTGGGGCGGGCTTCTTCCCGTTCCCGATAGCCGGAGATGGCATCATCCAGCATGCGGTCCACAGCGCCGCCCAGGCCACCTAAGCCTTTCAATTCAAACTGCAAAAAGATGCCCTGGGAGGCCTCAACGATCTCGTCTGCATCATTGGACTCTTTCAGGTAGCGTCGGTTCACCAGGCGCGCGCGCCAGCAGCAGCTCTCGTACTCTACGCCGACGATGTTATCGTAGGAGCGCTGTTGTTTCATATCGAAACCCCAGCGGCCGATGATGCCCCAGCGTTGGGAAACACTCCACATAAATGAGATATCGGACTGTTTGATGTCCTCCGATTCCGGGTCGGCGATGACCGCACCGCTGTCGTAGTAGTTGAAATTGATGTTGATCAGATTGTTGAATTCATCCCGGTAACGAAACCCGGTGACCACGCTGTCCAGATTGTTTTCCTGAGTGTCCAGCTGGGTTTCAGCGCGCCACGACCATTGTCGGTTGATCAACCAGCTCATGCGGGCCACGAAGGGGGACAGCGTGGTTTCTTCGACGTCATCGTCGGGTGACAATTGTACTTCCCGATCCCGCAGATAGAAAATCTGTCCCAGGCTGACATTCACCTCTTCTTCCCCCGTGTCATGATTGATCAGGCGCGAGGTTAACCCCACGGACACCTGGTTGGCGTCGCCGATACGGTCGCCGCCGGTAAAGCGGTTTTCGCGGAACAATTGTTCGAAACTGAAGCTGGTTTTGGCGGTATCGAACAGGGGCAGGTCATTTTGATCCCGGTATGGCGAATACAAATAGAAGATCCTGGGCTCCAGGGTTTGTAAATAATTGGTATTGTTGAAGGCGAAAGGCCGATCCAGGTACAGGCCGCTATCCAGGCTGAAGATGTTGTTGGTGAGGGTTGCTTCGTTGTCCACCAGATCCACCTGGCTCAGGTCATAGTAGCGCTGGTAGTTGGACAGTTTGGGAACCACAAAGCCCCAGGGGCGGCGGTAATTATAACTCAGGGAAGGAATTACCCGCACCCGCTCTGCGCTGGTGGGCCCGTTGACGATTTCCTCCGGATGATCGAAGTAGGTGTATTCGCCACTGATGCCCAGTTGCAGCCGATTGTCGTCGAATGGATAGCGGCCGCTGGCCCGCAGTTGCGGCAGCATGCGGTAGGGCAGGTCTTCGTCGTCAATCAGCTCATCGATGGTCTGGAACTGCCTGACCAGTACGTTGCTGTTCCAGTGATCACCAAAGTACTGCAGGCTGGCTTTCTGATCCAGATGGGTTTTGGCGCTGGTATTGAGCGTGGTGTCCAGATCCAGAAAATGATCGCTGTCCCCTACCCGGGTATAATCGACCCGATTTTCCCAGGCATCATTTTGATAAGTGCCCTTGTGCTGCCAGGTAAACAGCGAGCGGCTGTCGCCGTACTCCTGGTCATTGGGCATGTAACCCAGGCCAACGGTGCCCCCGGTGTGGTCCGACAGGTAGCGAAATTCCCCCTCCAGCATTTCACCGCGCTCAGCCAGATAGCGGGGGGTCAGGGTGGCATCGTAATTGGGTGCCAGGTTGAGATAGTAGGGTGTGGAGAAATCCAGACCGTTATCACCGCTGCCGATGCTGGGGAACAGAAAGCCGGATTGGCGGCGGTCGTCAATGGGGAATGTCCACCAGGGCAGATAGACGATCGGAACACCGCCCAGCTCTACGGTGGCGCCGGATACTTCACCCCAGCCGGATTCTTCATTCAGCTGGATTTCATCCGCTTTGATCACCCAGGCTTCGCTGCCCGGCTCGCAGGTGGTGTAGGTGCTGTTATCCAGCACCAGTACCCGCTCTTCCGGGTTATAGATGCGGCCGGCGGTGCCGTGCACATGGATGTTGTGAATCACGTACTCGGTGTTCTGCACATCCAGTTTTTTCTCATTGAGATTGATTTCGGCGCTATCCCCCAGAATCAACATGCCCTCCTGGCGAATTTTAACGTCACCCTTGAGCGAGGTGGCCCGGGTGATGCGGTTGAGGCGGATCTCTTCGCTGTACAGTTCCCGGTTGCCCTGTTTCAGCACCACCGCTCCACTGAGCACGTTGGTGCCGTCCGGCAGGGTGTCAAAGCGATCGGCGGAAGCCTCGATCTGGGACTGGGTGGGGTCACCCTGGGTCATGGCCGGAGCCAGATAGACCCCTTCGCAGATGCCGGTGAACCTCGGCCGCCGATCGGCGGGCATGGCAGCCAGATCAGCCGCCGTCACCCAATCCAGGTGGCGGTAGGGGTTGTCGCTGGCGGCTTCGGTTTGGGCGGACTGGTCCTGTTGGGCTGTGTTGGGTGGCGTGCTGCTGTCGCCAGCGCCCTCCTCGGCAGAGGCCGACGCGACGCTGACCGCCATCACCAGGAAGGCGGTGAAAATTCGTTTCCAATTCATGAACTAAGGTTCGGAATGTGATGTGGGTGCTTGACCCTGTTTTAAGTCTGGTGTGATGATACACGATCACATGATACGAGTCACAAATTTGCCATCCCCTATGGATCATCCATTGGATCAACGATTGAACGCACTCAGCACCTGGGTGAACCACCAACTTGCGGAACTGGATCTCTATCACGGCCCTGCGCTGACACTGGATACGGTGTCGGGCGATGCCAGTTTCCGGCGTTATTTCCGTTGTCGCTTTGCCGGCCGTCGGGGCCCGGGCTCCTGCATCGGTGTGGATGCCCCGCCGGATAAGGAGAATAACCCGGTGTTCATCAGGGTGGACCGGGTGTTTGCCGCCGCCGGGGTGCCGGTGCCCGCGGTGCTGGCCGCTGATCTGGAGCAGGGTTTTATGTTGCTCTCTGATCTGGGGGATACCCTGCTCAAGCAGGTGCTCAACGGGCACACCGCAGAGCACTACATCGATCAGGCCTTTCAGGTGCTGCAGCGCATTATGGCGGCTGATTTCAGGGCCGATCCGTTGCCGCCCTATGATTCTGCGTTGTTGCAGCGGGAAATGGAGCTGTTCCGGGACTGGTTCTGCCGGCGCTTCCTGCAACTTGAATTGACCGAGGCAGAGCATGCGCTGTTGTCGGAAGTCTTTCTGTTTCTTGAGCAACGGGCATTGCAGCAGGCGCAGGTGCCGGTGCATCGCGATTACCATACCCGGAACCTGATGGTGCTGGCGGATGATTCCCTGGGCGTGATTGATTTTCAGGATGCCGTGCTGGGCCCGGTGACCTACGATGTGCTGTCGCTATTGCGGGATGAGACCTTTCCAGCCTGGGATCCACTGCGGGTGCGAGGCTGGGTGGATGGGTTTGCAGCCCACCTGAGGCAGGGCGGTATCATTGCCGTTGATGATGAACAATTCTGGCGGGATTTCAATGCCATGGGCGCCCAGCGTCACCTCAAGGTGGCGGGTATTTTCGCGCGCCTGCGCTATCGGGACAACAAAGCCGGTTACCTGGAGCACACACCCCAGTCCCTGCGTTACATCATGATGGAGATCGCCGCCTTGAAAGCACACGGCCCAGCGTGCCTGGGGCAATTTGAAGTGTGGCTAAAGCAGCGCATTGTGCCGGCTTTACTGGCGGCGCTTCCGGCAGCCCGCCTTACCCTGGTGCCGGAGTCACCCGCGTGAAAGCCATGCTGCTGGCGGCAGGGCGTGGGGAGCGCATGGGTGCGTTGACGCAGGAGTGCCCCAAGCCGCTGTTAGCGGTGGCCGGTAAACCCCTGTTGCGCCATCATCTGGAGCGGTTGGCGCAGGCGGGCATTCGCGAGGTGGTGATCAATACATCCTACCGCGCCCGGCAGATCGAGGATTTTCTGCAGCAGCAATCGGATTTGGGCCTGGCTCTGCACGTCAGTCATGAGCCGGCGCGCCTGGAGACCGGTGGCGGTATTCATAATGCGCTACCCTTATTGGGGGATGCGCCGTTTTTGTTGATGAACGGCGATGTCTGGAGCGACTACCCGCTGCAGGCGCTGTCACTCCCGGCGCAGGCGTTGGCCTATCTGGTATTGGTGGCCAATCCGGAGCACAATCCCCGGGGTGATTTCGCCGTTCGGGGGCCGCTTGCCGTGGTCGAGGGTGAACCTCGTTATACGTTCAGCGGGATCAGCGTCCTTGACCCCAGGCTGTTCAGGGGATGCGCGGCGGGTCGTTTTCCGTTGGCGCCCCTGTTGCGGGAAGCCATGGGGAACAACCAGGTGCAGTGTGAAATTTACCAGGGGCTTTGGATTGACGTGGGCACACCCCAACGTCTGCAGGCCGTTGAACAACTCGTGCAGGAGCAGAGGCAGTGACTTCTTTGATCTGGATTGGTCCCGCGGTGGGATTGTTGGTGGGGTATTTTCTGGCCGGCGGCGGTGTGATCGGCGTGGTGGGCTCGGTACTGGGCGGCTGGCTCGGGCACCAGTTCGATTCCATTATTCAGCTCAGCAGCAGCGTCTATCAGATTGCCCAACCCAAACCGAAAGGGCGTGAATCAGAAATTCAAAAGGCGTTTTTTCGCGCCACCTTTGTTGCGCTGGGGCGGGTGGCAAAGTGCGATGGTGCGGTATGTGATGCCGAGATTCAGTGGACCACCGCGGTCATGAACCGGATGGGGCTGAGCCCGGAAAAAAAGCGGGAAGCCATTGATCTGTTCGAGCAGGGCAAATCCAGTCCGGATATTGCTGAAGAGTTAAATGAGCTGCGCAGTGCCTGTGGGCGCCGCAGCACTCTCTTACAGATATTTATGGAGATACTGGTGCAGGCGGCACTGGCGGATGGCAAGCTGGATCAGCAGGAATGGGCGACGTTATCACACATTGCCCAATCCATTCGCTATCGCATCACCTATCTCGAGAAGATCGTGCGCAGTGCCCAGGCCTATCAGGAATTCCGTGCGGCCGGGGATCAGGGGCCGTTGTCGGAAAGTGATGAGTTGTTGCGCGCTCACGAGATTCTGGGCGTGAGTCCGGATGCAGGGTTGCTGGAGGTGAAACGGGCCTACCGGCGCCTCATGAGTCAGCATCATCCGGACAAGCTGATTGCCAGGGGTATGCCCAAGGAAATGCTGGATATGGCCAAGGAAAAATCCCAGGCCATTCGCTCCGCCTACGATATCATCGCCCAATCCCGCAAGAAATAACGGCCGTCAGCGCTTAAAGCGGACTTCACCCCAGCCTCTGACGGCTTTCAGTACTTGGGTTTCTGCGTTGCGGAAATCCTGGTTGCTGCCCCGGATAATGCGTTGCTGATAGGCGTCTTGCTGCAGCTTGCGGGCGTTGTCGGCACGGGCTTTGGGGTTGGAGCGGGGATTGAATTCCGGCGCCAGATCCAGCACGGGGATCCGCAAGTCCATGGCATCCAGTGTTTCGTCGTAGCCTTCCAGCCCCGGTAACGGCACCGGGTCTAGGATCACCAGTCCGTTGATGTCCTCCAGAAACAGCTCCTGAGCCTGTTTTGCCACCAGGGTGGCACTGCTGCCCACGGCGATGATCACCAATGGCAACGGGCTGTTGGTGTTCAGGGTCTGGGTAGCCAGTCGGATGCGCTGCTCCAACTGCTCCCCCGGAGGTGCTTCGGACGCGGAGGGCGGGGCGGCAGCGCCGCTTGCAGCCCGGGTATCCTGCTCCAGAGTGGCCTCCGGTTCGGTGGCCTCCGTATCCAGTTCTGTGGTGATGGCGGAGCGCTGTTCCGGCAACGGCGGGATGGCTTTCACCGGCCGATAATCCGGAACCGCGATGCTGAGGGTGTTCCAGCCCACTGCAGCCAGCTCCTTGCGCAGGGTTCGCACCACGCCGGGCCAGTCCGGGTTTTGCTGGTTGTCGTGCAAAATCAGCGCATTAGCAAAGGTTTCACCACTGGTGTCCTGGCGCTTCAAACCCAGAAAGCGGGCTTTGCCCTGCCCCAGCCAGAGGCTTTCCGTGGCCTTGTCCGTCAGCGCCAATTGGGCTTCCACGGCCTGGTTGCGCAGGGTTTCATCCCGCTCCGGGGCCGGGCTTGGTAATTGGGACAGCTCCGTATCAGCGCCCTCGTCAGCGCCGGCTTCCGCCCACGCAGCTGAGCCAGTCATGGCATTGACGGCCAGGATCAGGCAGCAGCACAGAGGTCGGATCCGGGGTTGTATAGAGTGGTTGAGTCCCATAGATCGAATTAACCGAATTAGGAGAATGTGGTTGCCTTCAGTATAGACCCTGGTTGCAGTACAATGCGCGCTCTCTGAAACGGACCGGAAGATGACCATGGCCGATTACCTGATTGCACCCTCGATTCTGTCTGCTGACTTTGCCCGCCTGGGTGAGGAAGTGGACGCGGTACTGGCGGCAGGCGCCGACGTTATTCATTTTGATGTAATGGATAATCACTATGTGCCTAATCTGACCATCGGGCCCATGGTGTGCAAAGCACTGCGGAACTATGGCATCACCGCCCCCATTGACGTGCACCTGATGGTGAAGCCGGTGGACCGCATTATCGGTGATTTTATTGAAGCCGGTGCCAGCTACATTACCTTTCACCCCGAGGCCAGCGAACACATCGACCGCAGCCTGGCCATGATCCGGGAAGGGGGCTGCAAAGCCGGTCTGGTATTCAACCCCGCAACCCCCTTGAGCCATGTGGAACATGTGATGGACAAGCTGGATATGATTCTGTTGATGTCGGTGAACCCGGGCTTTGGCGGGCAAAAATTTATCCCCCAAACCCTGCAAAAACTGCGTCAGGCCCGCCAGCTGATTGATGACAGCGGCCTGGATATCCGCCTGGAAATTGATGGCGGTGTGGGGGTACCCAATATTCGCGAAATAGCCCAGGCGGGTGCGGATACTTTCGTGGCGGGCTCGGCTATTTTCGGAAAGGATGACTATAAAGCGGTTATTGACGCCATGCGGGCACAACTGGCGGAAGTGTGAATGCTGACCAAGATTACCGGCCATTTTCAGGGCCACCTGCCGCAACTGATTGCCTTTGATCTGGACGGTACCCTGGTGGACAGTGTGCCGGACATCGCCGTGGCCACGGACCGTATGCTGGCGGGCATTGGCCGCCCCGCGGCAGGGGAAGAAAAAGTGCGCGGCTGGGTGGGCAATGGCGCTGCGCAACTGGTGAAGCGGGCACTGGCCGACAGCCATGAGCCGGCGCAGGTAGCTCAGGTGACCCAGGCTGAATTCGACCCGGCCATGGGGTTGTTTCGGCAATACTATGCCGAGGAAAACGGCCGCCTGTCCCGCCTTTACCCCGGCGTTGCCGAGGTGCTGCAGGCATTGTATCAGCTGGGGCTGCCCCTGGTGGTGATCACCAACAAGCCCAAGGTGTTCGCCGATCCGTTGTTACGTTGCCTGAATATCGATTCTTATTTTCCGCTGGTATTGGGGGGGGAATGCCTGCCCCGGAAAAAACCCGACCCCATGCCATTGCACACCGCCGCCAGCCAGTTGGGTGCCAGTGCTCATCGCAGCCTGATGGTGGGAGACAGTCGCAACGATGTGGAGGCGGCCAAAGCGGCCGGTTGGATCAGCGCGGCACTTACCTACGGGTATAACCATGGTGAACCGGTAGCAAACAGTGAGCCCCACTGGCTGCTGGATGATTTTCGTGAATTGATATTGTAATCGCAGTTTTGTGAAATGCTTGGGGTTGGCAGAAGTGAAAGCCTGGTGTACAGTTCAGGATCATTGGAATCGAAATCGTGTGCTGAAAAAGTGAAACCATCATTTTCGAATCAACCTTCCTCCCTGATCACCGTCTTTCGCTGGCGATGGCGTTGGTGATGCTTGTCTCTGGCTGGCGTTGAACCTGTGCCCGGCCACCCCCTGTTTCAAGAATATGATTTAAAGATAAAACAAATTTTTCAGTAATACTGGAAAATCAGGCATTCCGGCCTTTGTGCCAGTGCTCCGTGGCGAACCTGCGTCCAGAGCCTGTGCAGTATGGCCTCAGTATGAGAACAAGATGATGACTCCGGAAACTTTCCAAGCCCTGGCGGCCCAGGGTTACACCCGAATTCCCCTGATGCGTGAAGCATTGGCGGACCTGGAAACGCCGTTATCCACCTATAAGAAACTGGCAGGACAGCCGTATACCTATCTGTTTGAATCCGTCCAGGGTGGGGAAAAGTGGGGGCGTTACTCGATCATCGGCTTGCCCTGCAGTACTCGCCTTGTGGTGCGTGATCGGGAAATAACCCTGCTCAATGGGGACACCATTCTGGAGCAGAAGCAGGTGGATGATCCCTTGGCTTTTATTGAATCCTTTCAGGCTCGCTACAAAGTGCCTGAGGTGGACGGGTTGCCACGCTTTAACGGCGGTCTGGTGGGGTATTTCGGTTACGACATTGTGCGCTACATTGAGCAACGCCTGGATAAACTGGCCAAGCCTGATCCCATTGGTACACCGGACATCATGCTGATGGTGTCAGACGATATTGTTGTGTTTGATAATCTGCGTGGCTCATTGTATGTGATTACCCACGTTGATCCGGCGCAAAGCGATGCCTATGTGCTGGGCCAGGCGCGACTGGACGCCATCCTGCAACAGTTGAAACAACCGTTGCCGGTGCAGGAAGATCCGCACCGCTTCGATGTTCGTGAGAGCGATTTCAAATCCAGTTTTCCGCAGCCGGAGTTTGAACAGGCGGTGGAGGATATCAAAGAGTTTGTGTTGGCGGGGGATACCATGCAAGTGGTGATTTCCCAGCGCATGAGTATTCCCTATGATTTGCCGCCGCTGGATCTGTATCGTGCCCTGCGTTGCTTGAACCCATCCCCTTATATGTATTTTCTGGATATGGGGGATTTCCAGATTGCCGGTTCTTCACCGGAAATCCTGGCGCGGGTGGAACAGGGAGTGGTGACGGTGAGACCCATAGCCGGTACCCGGCGCCGGGGAAAAAATGCGGAAGACGATCTGGCCATGGAGGCCGAACTGTTGGCGGACCCCAAGGAAATTGCCGAGCACCTGATGTTGATTGATCTGGGCCGTAACGACGTTGGCCGCATCGCTGAAATAGGAACCGTGGCACTCACCGATAAAATGGTGGTGGAACGCTATTCCCATGTGATGCACATTGTTTCCAATGTGGAAGGCAAACTCAAACCGGAACACAGTTGCATTGATGTGCTGCGGGCCACTCACCCTGCCGGTACATTAAGCGGTGCCCCCAAAATTCGGGCCATGGAAATTATTCATGACATCGAGCCGGTCAAGCGCGGCGTTTACGGGGGCGCGGTGGGGTACCTCTCCTGGCATGGCGATATGGACACGGCCATCGCCATTCGCACAGCGGTGATCAAGGATGGCCAGCTGCATATCCAGGCCGGTGCGGGGGTGGTGGCGGACTCCGTACCCAGGCTGGAGTGGAAAGAAACGCAAAACAAAGCCCGTGCAGTGTTTCGTGCCATGGCCATGGCGGCCAACGGCCTGGTTCCGGTGGAGGAGTAACCCATGTTGTTGATGATAGATAATTACGATTCGTTCACCTACAACCTGGTGCAGTATTTCGGTGAGCTGGGGGCGAACGTGGTGGTAAAGCGTAACGATGCAGTGTCGTTGCAGGATATTGAGAAACTGGCACCGGAACGCCTGGTCATTTCACCGGGCCCCTGTTCACCCAACGAGGCCGGTATATCCATGGCGGCGATTCAACACTTTGCCGGTAAGCTGCCTATTCTTGGTGTGTGTCTGGGCCATCAAAGTATCGGCCAGGTGTTTGGCGGCAATGTGGTGCGGGCCGATGCCGTGATGCATGGCAAGACTTCACCCATCTACCACCGGGATGAAGGTGTGTTCAAAGGTCTGGACAATCCCTTCGAAGCCACCCGTTACCACTCTCTGGTGGTGGATCGGCAGAGTCTGCCGGAGTGTCTGGAAATAACCGCCTGGACCCAGCATCAGGATGGCTCCATGGACAAGATCATGGGCATGCGGCATCGCGAGTATGCCATCGAAGGGGTGCAGTTCCATCCTGAGTCCATCCTCACACAGTATGGGCATGAACTGCTGAAAAATTTTATGGAACTGTAATCGGGCCGACCATGTTTACGGTGTGCATTTATTGATAAGATTGCGCACCATAGAAATTATCGTTATTGGGAATTGAGATACTATGCTGTTGAATCGCGTTGTGACTTTGCTTTTGGCATTGGCCCTATTGATTGTTGTCGGAGCCAATGCTTTCCGTCATATCACGCAAAGCCAGTATCTGGAATACGACGAGTTCTATAGCCTTGAACGCTCTCATGGTTTCGATAAGTTCAACGACTGGCTTAGTGTCTATTCTCTGAATGAACCCACGGCCAAGAAGCCTCCACTGCAATATTGGCTGAATGCGGTGGCAATTAATCTGGGTATGCGGGATGTCACTGCGTTGCGCTTCTGGTCCTGGGTGTTCTTTTTGGGGCTTCTGCTGGTGACGGCCGTCACCAGCCTGTATTTGAAACCGGACAACCCCTGGGTCATGCCGGCTGCGATCCTGCTGCTGGCATCTTCCACCCAACTGACCGCACTGGCCCGTTCCGGCTTGCTGGATACGGGGATGGGCCTGCTTATGATGGCCGGCCTGCTTACCTTTTTGTATGCCAGGCATCAGCCCCGAATCTGGTTGTTGTGCGGGGTCGTGCTTGGGTTGGGTGCCCTGCAGAAAGCCCCCGTCGCTTTATTGTTCATTGCTGTGTTACTGCTTATCTTCCGTGTTAAAGGGGATACAGAGATACGGTGGCAGCAGTTGCGCCAAAACCGGTATTTCAATCGAGGCCTTTGGATCACGTTAATCCTGTTTCTGGCATGGCCCATTCTGCAGTCTTTCAAATACGGTGGTGACTACCTAAACGTGGCAATCAAGCAGCAGATGCTAAACCGCTTTTCGCCATTGCGGCCTGAGTCCGAAGTGCGCTCGGGTGCGTTTGATTGGGTGGGCTGGTTATGGGCGGATCTGCATTGGTTTGCCATTGTTGCCGGTTGTTGCACCTTGGCTGCAGTACTGTTGCCCCGCTGGCGTAGGCAAACGGATACCTTTGCCTACGCCGCCTTGGCGTTGCTGGTGATAGCGGCGTTCACTCTGGCGTCCGGCAAGATTTATTCGCGTTATCTGGCAGTGCTTACCCCTTTAATGGTCTGTGTGTCGGTGAAAGTAATGGCTGATCTGATTCCCTGGAAACCTGCTGTGTTTTTAATCGGTGCGGTGTTTTTTGCCATAGCTTTTCCGGATATAGACCGGATTATCGACGGGGAGGAGCGGGGCCATAATTATTTTGAGGTGCGCGACACAGTGGCCTATATCGATCGTTTTCGAGAGGATTCCGACTACGTTCTAATTAATTTGGGGCTGCTTCCACCTGGTGCGTACGGTTACTTCGGAGAGAGCCGTGCACCGTTTCGAGCGTACGATGAGATGGATGAAAAGCGAGTGGCAAAATACCTGGATAAACTGGACCTGGTGGCCCGAAACCTGTCCTTGCTGGGAATGGACAAAGTGGAAAGCCGGGCCCAGCTTGAGCAGGTGATGCCGGGGTTGCAGGTATTGGACATTGCCGGAGATACTATGATTTGGCGCTTTCGTCCATCGCCGGAGATGACCCTTGAGTGAAACCGGCGGCCTGGCGATTATTGCTGTATCGAATGTCCAAGTACAGGTTGTAACTGGCAATGGCCGCCGGAAACAGATTGGAGAGGATGCCGACGGAATCATTTTTGCCAAACACGAAATAGGATAACAGCATCAGGCTGCCTCCCAGGCTCATAATCCAGAACAAGCGTGGAAATGTTGGCGCTTTGGTCTTTGAGCTAGCCGCCAGTTGAATTAACCAGCGGCCGGAGAAACAGAGCACACCCAGGTAGCCGATGGTTTTCCATGGCGTTATTACAACGCCCCACAAAGTGATGATCGTCTCGTTCATTCCGCATCCAGTGTTGTGTTTACTTTTCGCTTCAGGTACCAGCTGACACCAATCAGGTCGTAAATGCCTCTGAGGGCACGGTCCAGATTGTTGTACTTCGAAATGCCTTCCACCCTGGGTCTGTGATTAACCGGGGTTTCGACTATTCGAAAGCCTTCAGCAACGAAAAAGGCCCCCATAAAACGGTGCAGGCCATTGAAAGGGGGCAGATACTGTACCATTTCCCGACGGAAAACTTTGAGTGAACAGCCGGTATCCTTGATGCCATCTTTCACAAATGCCCGCCGTATGGCGTTTGCAATCTTGGACGCCAGGCGCCGGTCCCAGGTATCTTTTCTTGTTTTACGAAAGCCGAATACAGCGTCACTTTTATCAATGAGGGCCACCATGCTGGCGATGTCCGCCGGGTCATTTTGCCCATCGCCGTCCATCACCACGCAGATGTCATGGCTAGCCTGCTTCAAGCCGGTCAGCATAGCGGCCGATTGGCCACGGTTTTTCTTGAGCCGGATTCCCCGTACCGCAGGTAAACTGGCAATTTTTTGCCAGGTCCCGTCACTGCTGCCATCATCCACCGCGATGACTTCGGCGCTGGGCTGGCAATCGATGATTTCGTTGAGTACCGTTTCAACGTTGTCAGCTTCATTGAAAAACGGTACCACGATGGAAATGGGCGGATTGGGGGCTGAAAGTGGTGAACTGGTCATGGTGTCTTCGCGTTGTCTCTCCAGGAATTAGGATTATGGTCGCCGCGGGTGCAAGAGGGCAGTCGACTGCTGTGGCTGAGATCAGTAGCAAGCATGCCGTTTTCAGCGCGCGCATAATGTACCTTAAAGTGCTCCGGTTTGCACCTTGAATTGGCCCCTGTATACACTGCCGTATATCCGGATTTCAGGTAGGGTGACACGGGGGGGGCAGTGCCCCCGGGAGATTTCTAGCGGGCTAATCAGGGTAGGAAGCCACCGGGGCCATAGCGAATATTAACTCCCACCGATGGTGGCATTGCTCTGGGGCTATCGCGGGGGTTAACAAGCCCTGATTTATGGTAGGATTGCGGCAAATTTATCGTGTACGAGTACGTGTCCAGCATGAACATCCAGCAAGCCATCAAGCAGGTAATTGAGCGTCAGGATCTGACGGAAGCCGAAATGTCAGAGGTGATGAACCAGATAATGACCGGACAGGCCACCCCGGCCCAGATCGGTGGCTTTCTGGTGGGATTGTGCATGAAAGGGGAGACGGTTGATGAAATCACCGGTGCCGCCCGGGTCATGCGCCAGCTGGCCACCCCGGTTGCGGTGCAGGCGGATAACCTGGTGGATACCTGTGGCACCGGTGGTGATGGTTCCAGAACGTTCAATATATCCACCACGGTGGCCTTTGTGCTGGCGGCAGCCGGTGGCAAAGTTGCGAAACACGGTAATCGCTCGGTGTCCAGCGTCAGTGGCAGTGCCGACGTACTGGAAGCAGCCGGTGTCTACCTGGGCATCAGTCCACAGCAAGTGGCGCGCTGTGTGGAAACCATTGGGGTGGGCTTTATGTTTGCTCCCGCCCATCACAGCGCCATGAAACACGCCATCGGGCCGCGCAAGGAGATGGGCGTACGCACCGTCTTCAATCTGCTGGGGCCCCTCACCAATCCCGCGGGTGCCAAACGTCAGGTAATGGGGGTGTATTCGCGCCACTGGGTACGTCCCATTGCCGAGGTACTGCAACGCTTGGGCTGTGAGCATGTGTTGGTAGTGCACGCAGCAGACGGTATGGATGAGATCAGTATCGGTGCTGAAACCTTTGTCGCAGAGGCTACTCCGACGGAGGTTAAGGAATATGTTATACAACCGGAAGATTTCGGTATGGCGCGTGCGTCATTGGACAGCCTGGCGGTGAGCAGCGTGGAAGACAGCCTGGCCACCATCAAAGCCGTGCTGGGCAAGGAGCCTGGCCCTGCCGCCGACATCGTTGCCTTAAATGCCGGAGCGGCCATTTATGTGGCGGGCCTGGCGGATTCCATCAAAGAAGGTGTCGCGTTGGCGCAGGATGCCATCGGCAGCGGTCTGGCTTATGCCAAACTGAATGAACTGGCGCAATTAAGTAAAGTGTTTCAACAGGAAAACGGCTGTGAGTAGCGTACACAACGACACCCCAACGGTACTGAAGAACATTGTGGCCCGCAAATGGGAAGAGGTGGCAGAACGTAAAGTTCAGCAATCTGAAGCTGCCCTGTTGGCAAAAATTCAGCAGGCCGATGCGCCCCGCGGGTTTGTGCAAGCCATGCAGAAAAACCTGCAGGCCGGGCGCTCAGCGGTGATTGCGGAAGCCAAAAAGGCTTCCCCCAGCAAGGGTGTGATCCGCCAGCAATTTGATCCCGCCGCCATTGCCAGATCCTATGAGGAGGGGGGCGCATCCTGTTTGAGTGTACTCACCGATCGGGATTTTTTTCAGGGTCATGAAACCTACCTGCAGCAGGCCCGGGCTGCCTGCTCCCTGCCGGTGATACGCAAGGATTTTATTGTTGATCCTTATCAGGTGTTGGAAGCCCGCGCCATCAATGCGGATTGTATTTTGCTGATTGCAGCCTGTTTGTCTGATCAGCAGATGAGCGATCTGGCAGCAGCCGCCGTTGAGTTGGGAATGGATGTGCTGATTGAGGTGCATGATCGCCATGAGTTGGAACGCTCTCTGCCCCTGAACCAGACGTTGGTGGGCATTAATAATCGCAACCTGCATACTTTTGATGTCAGCCTCGATACCACTTTTGAGTTGTTGCCACATATTCCTGAACAGAGGATTGTGGTGACGGAAAGCGGTATACTGTCCCGCGATGACGTGGAGCAAATGCGCGCCCATGCAGTGGATGCCTTCCTGGTGGGTGAGACCTTTATGCGCGCGGAACAACCGGGTCAGAAACTGAAGGAGTTGTTTTTTTAGCTTAATAGGTTGGTAAACACCACTTTGGGACGATGAGTAGCCATTGCATCCGGGTTAAAATTTGGGTTATCAGTGTATACTAAGTCATTCTGTTGTTGATTTTGATCAGTCTCAAATCAGGTCAATCTGATAACGTTGCTGCATGGCGCAGTGACTTACAATAACGAATGAAAGCAAAGACGGGGAAAATACATGCAATTAATCGCAATACTGGGTGTGCTGGTGGCAGTGAATCTCGGCATCGTATACGTTGGGTCTGAGGCTGTCGACGAAAGTCAGCCGCAGGTTGAAGGTGTGGTGGAAGTGGAAGCGGTGGATGCCACTGAAGCGCCTGCCGCCGAACAGTCTATGGACGCTCAGCCAGCACAAGAAAGCAGCGATGCTGCGGCCCAGTAAACACTGCTGGTGAGACTGTTTAGTCAAACATAAAGTCCGGTATTTGTGGCCAAAATCCACATAGTTGGCGCCTTGAACACTGGTATATGGCGTGTATCTGGAGTATTTTGCCCGTTACCGCTCGCAGTATTCGATAGGAGAACATTATGGGACACGTAATCGCAATCTTTGGAACCCTGATTGCACTGAACCTTGGATTTGGGTACTGGCTGTCAGAGGAAAATGCGGCGGCTGAACCTGAGGAAGGCGTGGTTGAAGTTGAAGAAGTGCCTGTCGACGACGCGGTAGCGCCTCAGGAAGAGCAGTAGTACGGCAGCAGCAAGGTTAATCCCGATTATAAAAAAGCCCCGATCGAGATCGGGGCTTTTTTATTGCGCTGTTGAGTGCCGCGGTCGTCAATCCCGGTCAAACGACCAGAGGATATCAAAGGCGTTACTTTTGCCGCTGATCACTTCGGCATAGAGGTTTTTGTGTATGCGGTACTTCAATGTGAGGGTGTTCACGGACTCGAACATGCCCACGCCATAGCGAATCATCAAGTCCGATGTGATGTATCCGCTGAGCCCCACTTCACTGCGGTTTTCTGTGGAACCGGTGCTCAAGGTGAGATCCTGGATACCCAGTTTTTCCCCGGCTTTGCGGGTGAAACCACTACGGGATTCCAGCGCCATGGACAGTGCCGCCTCTGCGGCCACACTGGAAGAGTCCTGGTTGGGGTCGGTATTGGGCGCACGGCCGGTGAGCAGGTAGTGGAATTTTTCCTGTTGCGGCATTTCCGGAATGGAATAAATGGCAATCTCCGGATTTTTGGCACGGCCGGTAACCCGAATGCCCACCACCACATTGTCATTGATATTGTCTCGCGTCGCGGAGAGCCGCAATTGGGGGTTGTCCAGCTCATCGATGAAGATCAAGTCCCCATCGCTGATGCTGAGCGACTGGCCGTAAGCCTGGTAGGTTCCATCTTCCAGGCGAATAATGCCTTTAGCCCGCAAAAGGTCGGACTGTTGTTGATGGATGCTCATTTGCCCGGTGAGATTGGTTTCCAAACCATACCCTTTGAAGTGAACATCGTCCCCTAACGTCAGGTTGAGGCGGGTGGAAATGTCCAGTTCATTCTGTGTGCTGTTGTCAGCATCGACGATAACCGCATCCGAGGACACCGAAACGGCTTGCTCCGGCAGGGATTTCAGCGCAATGCGTGCTTTGGGCACTTGAATGTCGCCGTTAATGTTCAACGAATGCGGTGTGAGATTGAAACTGATGTCCGGCTTCACATAAATCAGAATGTCATCGGTGGGCTGATAAGCCAGGGTGTCTGAACGAAAGCTGACTTTGCTCCACCACTGAGGCTGTTGCCAATTGAATATACCTTGCAGTTGGCCTGGCTTGTTGTTGGCGGTGAATTGGCCGGACAAGCGCGCAATCCGCTGTTCAGTGGTGAGTGTAATACGAATATTTTCGATGGGCAGAGGCAACATGATGGTGTGAATCTCACCCTGTTCCAGCGTTGCCTGTCCTTCTACTGAGGGTGAATCCAGATTGCCGCCGATACGGAAGTCGCCCGCCACCACACCTTTGATGTGATCGCCTTCCTCTTCCAGCAACCAACGGGAAAACGGTTCTATGATGAACTCCGTCAGTGCGGCGTTACCTTTTAGTTGTCGGTTATCCATGGTCAGGTTGCCTTCACTGTTGCCGGCATCGGATTTAATCAGCCAGTTGATGTCGGCTCGATCGCCCACCATGGAGGCGCTGACTTGGGTGTGCGTTAGTCGCAGGGGCACGGAGTGGGATTGGTTATCGAACAGTGTCAGCCGGGTATCGTCACTGTTCAGGGTCGCTGTCACCGCCAGCTCCGGCGTTATCGCAATATCGGCGCTGAGATCCACCTGACCATCGAGCCCCATGTCCTGCGGCAACCAGGGTTTTAACCAGGCCAGATAAAGCCGGTTGCCCTGCAGCTTTATGGGGCTGGAGTGGCCGCTGCTGATACTGAAGGCTTCTTGCAGGCACAATGCGCTGCCTTCTAAGCGGTAACAGAACGGGGTCACCCGAATGCCGGCCTGCTGGCTTATGTCCACCTCAAATGATTGTTGCAGCGTCCAGGTTTGTGGGGGATCCAGATAAGCCACATCAAACGTGCTTTGGGTGCAGTTTGCGTGCCACTGGTCGAACTGGATCTGCGACGGGTTAACAGCTAGCTGGCCGTTGCAGTTCAGGGCCAGCCGGTTGCCTTGCTGTTCCTGTACCTGCAGGTAGGCTTTGTGTTGTTGCGCATGGCCGCGAAGCTTCAGGTCACCTTCAAGGATCAACTGGTCGGCCAGTTGCAGTGCCTGCACCTGAAGGTGGAGTCTGTTGGCGCGCTCTGACAATGGAGCCCAATCGATATCGGCCCATGCCCGGCCGAGCGTGAGATCGTTGTACTGTATCTGGCGGGCGGTTAAGGTGCCCTGGATGGTGGGTATTTGCAGGGCGCCCTTTAGCTTCAGATTGGCGTGCAGAGAGCCCTGCAGTTGCGGCAGTATCTGCGCCAGGGCGTCCAGTTCCAGCTTCACCTGCAGGTTACTGTCACCAGCCAGGGACAGGGTACCGTTGGCCTGGGCTCGGTTGCGGTCCTGCTGGATATCAATGTTGTTCAGGCTTATCTCATCACCCTTCAGGTTGAGGTTGCCGTCCAGCTGCCAGGGGGTCTCAAACAGCGAACCGGTGAGCTGATCCAGGTCGATGTCCACCTGCAGCGTATCGTCGGTCAGCTGGCCCTGGTGCAGGATGCTGCCACTGGCCTGCCCCTGCAGTTGATCAGTGAACTGGGCAAATGCAACGCTGTCCACCCGGCTTTCTGCCTGCCAGGAGAGCGTGGGTGAAAACAACACAGTGCCCTGGGTGGCGACATCGCCCTGCGGTAACTGCAGGCGCAGGCTTTTAACATCCAGCTGTTGCATCGTTGCCGCCAAGTCAGCCGAGGATTGCAGGGGTGAGGGGAACAGCGGGCTGCTCAGTTCCGCCTGCAGTTTGGCCGTAACCTTGTCCAGTGTACCCTCGGCATCGATATGGGCGCTGTTGAGGGTAATGGCATCCTGTTCCAAGGGGTAGGTAAACGGGCTCAGCAGCGACAGCCGTGCCTGGAACGGAAGCTTGTCAGCAAGCAGGGCCAGTTGCAGGTTGAGCTTGCTGCTGAGCTCGCCCCGGGTTGTCGCCCGTACGCTCAGCGCGTCCAGGTCACCGCTGGCCTTCGCCGTAATCCGGGTAAAGGGATAGTGTGCTGTGTCGCACTGCAGGGTGAGACGCAACGGGTAGCGACGGGTTAAGCGGATGCTGCTCTCACCTTGCCAGCGACAAAGATCATCTTGTGCCTGAAAGCCGTGCAGGCTGATGCGGTTGTGAATGGCCTCGGCCGCCAGCGTAATCGCCTGCGCCTGATAGAGTGTTGCATCCTGCTGGCGGATACTCAGTTGTTGGATGTTGAGTTGGTTCAGGCTAACCGGGACAGGGATGGAGACGCTGGGTAACTGCACAGGTTTGTCATCCGCGGCGGCGGGCTCCCTGTGCAGCAACGTCACGGTAAGGGATTCTATGGTAAGGGATCGAAGGCAAACGGCCAGTTGCCACAGGCAGCCGGGGCGAATATGCAACGCGGCCGTTTCCACCTGGACGTCGGTCATCTGATCCTGATAGCGCAGGTCAAAGCCAAGCCCTCCCGCCAGCGAGCCCTGTACGTTGTTGATGTCCAGCGCAGGTACCCGGTTGGCGATTTCTTGCAGCAGCATCTGGTTGGCGCGGGGGCTGTAACTGATCCAGATCAGTGATGCCAGCAGCGCCAGCATCAGGGCCAGTATAACCACCACAATCCGAAAACTGATTCTGGCCGCGCTCATAGCAGCATCCCCAGATAGATATGCACACGCGGTGAGGATTTATCTTCACCGGTGATGGGTTTGGCGATATCAAAGGAAAACGTGCCTATGGGTAAGTGCCAGCGCAGACCGAAACCCGCCCCGGAGTGGAAGGGGTCGTGGCTGGAAATAAAGGTACGGCCGGTGTCGGCGAAGGTGGCCAGGCTCCATTCTTCATTCAAGGCGTATTGGTATTCAACGCTGAACACATTGAGAAACTGGCCGCCCAGCAAATCACCGTCTTCATCTTCCGGTGCCAGTGAATTGTATTTATAGCCGCGCACGGTCTGGTCACCACCTGTATAGAAGCGTTTCGACAGGGGTACGCTGTAGAAATTGTTGGTCATGATGCCACCCAGTTCAAAGCGGGTGGCGATGGTATGGAGGCTGGTGATGTGCCAGGTGTAAGACGCACCAATGGCAGTGGACAGGAACTGGGTATCTTCCTGCAGCACGTTAAAACCCAGTGACGCATCCAGCCAGTATTTCAAGATGGCGGTTGGGTTGTTGCGTTCTCCAAACAACAGCCGCTCCATGTAGTGATAGTTGGGAAGCAGGTAGGTGATGCTTTCTTCCGGGTTGTCCCCCTGGCGATAGTTTTCGTTCTCCAGGTTGACGCCCACACTGTACTGCCATTGTTTGCGCAGAGAGCGCTTCAAGGCAATACCGGTGGTGAACACCGAAGATTCACGGTCGGTGGTTTCTTCGCGTTTCCAGCCGGTTTCCAGGCTCAGGTAGCGTTCCAGGGGGTGAGGCCAGGGAATGCGGTATTGCAGCGAAATCTCTTCGCCGATTTGTGAAACCTGCAGATTGCTATAGATGTCATCACCACGATTATTGACCCGCGACCGGGTCCAGCCCAATTTGCCCCGCGCACCGGTGTTGGTGCCATAGCCGATACCGGTGGTGAACTGATCCTTTGGCTGATCTTCCAACTGGAGGTCCAGGGTGGCCTGGTCGGGTGGTGCTTTTTCCACATCAATTACCGCATTTTTAAAATAACCAGTGGTAAGCAGGTCTTCATACAACAGGCCGATTCTATCAGCGTTGTAGTACTCACCTTCCTGTATTTTTACCAGTGCCATGGTGGTTTTATCGGATAAGCCACTGCCCTGGGTGCGAATCTCGGTAATGCGATAGCGTTGCCCGGGGCTCATGTGCAGTAACACGTCCGCATGCTGCTCCTCAGTGTTGATCAGTAACTGGCTGCGCTCCCAGGTGGCATCCAGAAATCCCTGTTGGCGTAGCCTCACCAACAGATCCTTTTTGTAGTTGTCGTAGCTGCTGTGGTTGATCGGCTGGCCGGCTTTGAAAGGCGGGGAGCGCAACAGTTTCATGGTGGCGTCGTTGAGGTCGTGTTCCGGCAGGGGCACCGTTATCTGAATGTGGCGCCATACCACCGGCGTGCCGGGATCGATGTTCAATTGCACCGAGGACGCTGTCCATTCACTCTGGATACTTGGCTCGTAGTAGCCGTAGGGCTGCAGTGCTTTGGTAACGGCATTGTGCAGCGTACGGCGGATGCTGTCGTCGTCTCCTCTGGGTAAGGATTCATAGCGGGATAAGTGCAGCTCAACGTTCTCCCGCAATTTGCCTCCCACGCCACTGATGTTGATCTCCAGCTTGGCCTGGACATAACAGGGCATCAGCAACAGGCCCACCAGCAGCCAGACGGGGAGTCTCTGCATCAGCTTAAAGCGTCTCAAGTGGCCGTTCGACGATGGAAAGATGAGATTGTCTGAGAATGGAAATAGCACAGCCCTGTGTTGAATGTTATTCGGTCACCACCATGGTCTACATGGCCAAATAGGGATAGTCCGCCTGCCATTTTAGTCGTTGGCGGATAGCATGTACATGGATGCCCGTTCCCGGGTTCAGACAATAACAAAGAAAATAGAGGTGGCAATATGGAAGCGCAAAATGAGCGTGCTACATGGCAGCGCTGGTTGGGTGTCATGTCGTTAATGGCAGCCAGCCTGCTGTTCAGCGGCTGTCATGACGAACTGCATGTGAAGGTTAAGACCGGTGGCTGGGTAACCGGTATCTGGCACGATGGAGAAGAAGGCGGGGCGCGGGCGTTCCTGGGCATTCCCTATGCGAAGCCACCGCTGGGTGAGCTGAGGTTCCAGCCGCCAGAACCGGCCGCGCGCTGGCGTGGAGAGCGGCAGGCCACTGAGTTTGGGCCATCCTGCATGCAGAATCCCGGTGCACTGTCGGCCACCGGTGAACTCAGTGAAGATTGCCTGACCGTTAATGTGTACAGCCCCCAGAACCCGGACTATGGCAGTTTGCCGGTGATGGTGTTCATTCATGGGGGGGCCTTTGTGGCCGGGGGTTCGAATCAGTACGACGGCTGGCGGCTGGCGGAAGAGTACGGGGCAGTGGTGGTGACCCTTAACTATCGTCTTGGTGCTCTGGGTTTCCTGTCTCACCCTGAGCTGGATCTGGAAATGGGTGTGCCGCAATCGGGCAACCTGGCGCTGAAAGACCAGCAATTGGCGCTGAAGTGGGTACAGCAGAATATTGCCGCCTTTGGTGGCGATCCGGCGCGGGTGACCCTGTTTGGTGAATCCGCCGGTTCCATGAGTGCCTGCGTGCACATGGTGGCGCCGGGCAGCCAGAATCTGGCCAGTGCGTTTATTCTGGAAAGTGCCGTCTGCGTGGGTGGGCTGCCCCTCAACAGCAAGGCACAATCGGATGCCGTAGGTGAGGCCCTGATGCAGAGTTTCTGCGCTGAAGCAGCGGACCCGCTGGCCTGTCTGCGGGAGGTACCCGCCGCGGAGCTGGTGGCCTGGGGTGCCGATGCCGGTATATTTGGTGCCGGATGGGCGCCGACGGTGGTGCCGGAAAGCGACATACTGCCGGCGCCGCCGGTGGCGCTGATTGAGGCCGGCCAATATAACCAGGGGCCGGTGATTGTGGGTACCAATCGCAACGAGTGGGGTTTGTTCCAGCTGATTGGTGCCGCCGATAGCGTGGCCGATACGGCGGGCCTTTACCAATACATCGATGGTACTTATCCGCCGGCGTTGGCGACACCTTTGAAAGCTCTGTACGCACCGCCTTCGGATGCCCTTGCCAACGCCAAACTGGTTGAGCTGATCACAGATCAGGTGTTTCGATGTCCTGCCCGGGAATTTGCACGGCGGGTTCAGGCCATGGGATCGGATGTGTGGTTGTACAGCTTTGATCACTTGCCGGCCTTTCACGCCATGGAACTGCCTTATGTGTTCGGTAATCCCAGTGCGACGCTGGCGCCGGTATTGAATGAAGCCGTACGGGCTGCAGTGCAGGGATACTGGACCCAGTTTGCCTACAGCGGTGACCCCAATCAGCCGCCGTTGCCACTGTGGCCCAAGTATGATGCGCAGTCCGATATGAGCATCAGCCTGCAGGAGACACCGGTGGTGGAACAGGGGTTGGCAGCCGGCACCTGTGATTTCTGGAGTGCGTTGTCTGCAGGGCAGTAACCGCGGCAAGGTTTTTGGCCTTGCGGGATAGCCAAGCATAAAAAAACCGGCCACCAGGGCCGGTTTTTTTATGCTTGGAAGAAAGCGCGCTTTACTCTGTGGCTTCCTCTGTCGCTTCCTGTGCCACCTCTGTGGTGAAGGTCACCACCGGGCAGGACAGTTCACGTTTCAACAGTGGTGTACGGGAGCAGACTTCCACATTGTGCTCACCGGCCAGCAAGCGGCTCAGACGAATCTCGTCACGGCGCTTCCAGATGGACCAGCCACCGCCGTCAACCCGGTAGCGGTATTCCAGGAAGCCCAGATCCGGGTTGGGGTTGAGACCGTCAATGTCGATGGTAACTTCACCATTGTTGACGGTGACCGCATTTGAAGTGACCACACCCAACTCGTTAACAGATTCAACTTCAACAGTCACATCTTCGGTGACAACGTCTTCCACTGTGGTGGAGGGCGCGGCAGCCGCCTGGGTTACGCTCACCGGAATCAGATCACCGGCCAGAGACAGGTTGTTGTTACCGGAACCGGCAATCCAGAAGTCACGCATATAGAGGGTATGTTCGTAAATGCGCGGCAGCGGTACCACTTTCAGTTTTTCTGCCAGGCGCGGCATTACGGCCGGCATGAAGAAATCCAGTGTGGAGTTGATGAAGCCCGGTGGCAGCAGAATCATGCCGGTGGCATCGGTTTCCGTGATGTAGATGATCGGTAGTTGTTCGATACCGATGCTCAGGAAGCCATCTTCTGTGGAGTTCACTTCGAAAGGCACTTCCAGATTAAAGGTAACACCGAACAAGGTGCGGTACTCGCCCCATTCTGCTTTGTACAGATCGAAGGTGAGTTTAACGTCGTACCAGGCAAAGACACCGGCTGCGCCATCGGCTGGCATCAACTTGATATAAGGCGCAGAGGCCGGCTCGATACGCATGCCGATCTGATCAGCGGAATCAATTTCAGAGTCCGCCGGCGTGTACACGGCGATACCATCGGGTGTGGCGTTGGCGTAGAAGCCGGGGCTGATGTCCATGGTGGTGACGCCGGCTTCATGTGCTGCGTGCAGGGCCTGGTTGATTACGTTGGAAGAAATGGAGGCGCCGAAATGGAAAGGCTCGCCATCCGGTGTGGTGGCACCCATGGTGGGGGTTTCACCTTCAACATACAGTGAACCCAGCGCGCCGGGAATGCCTTCCGGAGGCTCCGGTGCCCAGATGCGGGTGCCCAGATCAACAGACACACCGTTTTCCTTGGAATCGAGGAAGAAAGGCAGGGCACGGATATTCAGGGTTTCACCATCATCCAACGTGACCAACTGCAGCGTGATGGGGATGTCTTTAATGAAATCCGACACGATGGGAATAATGATCTGTTCCAGAATATCGATGAACAGGTTTTCGAACAGCGGTGCCAGGATAGCAACGATGGCGCTGGTAATGTCATCGAAGATATTCAGAATGCCGCTGGTGTTGGTGAAATCAATATTGGGATAGGTGTGATTGATCTGGGTGCCGGACAGGTTGATGTCCAGATCCGCGTCGACAATATCCAGCAACAGGTCGGTGCCCAGGTCCACTTCGTCAAACTGCAGGGTGCCGCCACTGCTGTAAGGAATCAGGAAACCGATGGTACCGTTCAGATTAATACCGAAAATAAAGTTGTTGACATAGATGTCGGTGTCCAAGCGCTCGTTATCCAGCACCGTCAGGTCGATGTCCACATCGTCAAAGTAGAAGTCGGTGATGCGCAGGTTCAGGTTGAACAGGCCGAAGGTGTTGATCAGTTCGATGTTGCCAATGCCGTCCACGATGTCCTGGAAGTCAGCACCATTCAATTCCTGCTCAAGTACGCTGATCAGAAAATCAAAGCCGCCCTGGTTCAGGCGCGCGGAAATCCCCACAAATTCATTGTCGCCACGGGCATACTCAGTGGTTTTGCTCTGGCCGAAACCGTCCACCGCAACAAACGTGTTGAAAGGCTGGTCGGTAAACGAGGCTGTGAAACTGTTGCCCGCCCCCAATTCCAGGGCAACACCATCCAGCATCACGCTTTCCACGCCGCCGGGATCGGATACATAACCGGTGACGGTCAGGGCGTCACGGTCGGTATCCATAATGTGAATCTCGGGGCCTTCCGTATCGTAGTAGAAGGCCACCTGCTTGATCTGGTTATAGCCTTTGACCCGGAAGATATTGCGACCAGGGAACACCTGATCCGCCAGTAAGCTGCCGTCGGCGGTGGCACCCGTATCTGTGACCGTAAAGGCGCTGGTTACATCAGCGGTGTTGAGCTGGATGGCGAGATCCGAAGGTGCAACACTGCCGGTAAAAGCGATCTGAAATGTGAGAGGTTTTTCGGTGGAAACTGCGTTGTTGGAGGGAGCTACAATGTTGGCTTGCTCACAGGCAGCCAGCCCCAATACCGCAACCAGAAAGAGTATGCGTTTAAAAGTATTCACGTTGAGTGCCTCGATACTTTGTATTATTGGTATAAGAGTTAACGTTATTTTATGTGGCGATTCCGCTCTTGTTACTGACATTGGCGAATGCGCAACTGGTAATCCCCAACCCGACTTCCGAGGGTACCTTTAACCATCGTACTAGATTCGTACGGACAGTAAATAGTCTTTTTGTATATTGATAAACCTATAGGTGTTTACCGGTGCCGATTTTTTGGCGATTTGTAACGTAAATAACCATTGGCTAACACTTCAGCAACAAAAAAGCCGGCTGACGCCGGCTTTTGATAATAGATCTATAAGTGGTGGGTTATTCTGCGACGGTGGTGGTGAATTCCACCACCGGACAGTCGGTTTCCTCTTTCATCAGCGCACTGCGGGAACAGATCCGCACACTGTGGTCACCGGCCAGGAAACTGTCGATGTCGATGCTGCTGCGTTCCTTCCAGGCACTCCAGCCGCCGCCATCGATCTTGAACCGGTACTGCAGCCCCCCGTATTCAGGGTTGGGGTTGGTGCCGGAAATACGGATATTGACGGCGCCGTTGTTCAGGGTGACGGAATTGGTGCTGACGATGCCGCCGGTGACGGATTCCATCTCAACGGTGGTTTGCCGATACGTTACGTCATCAATATTGGTGGTGGGGGCCGCCGCATTCTGCACCAGGGCGATGGGTATCAGTTTGCCGGCCAGCGCCAGGGTATTGTTACTGTCGCTGCCGCCTTCAACCCAGAACTCTTCCATGAACAGGGTATGGTCGAAGATGCTGGGCAGGGGAATGACCTGCAGTTGGTTGGCCAGCAGCGGCAGTACCATCGGTATCACGTACTCTACGGTGCTGTTGATAAAGCTGGCTGGCAGCGGCAGGATGCCGGAGGCGTCGGTCTGGGTGACTTCGATGATCGGCAGTTGCTCTATTGAGAGCGCCAGGTAGCCTCCAAAAGTGGAATTGATTTCAAAGGGCACTTCAACATTGATGGTCGCCCCGAAAATGGTGCGGTATTCCCCCCAGCTTTCCCGGTAGAGATCCAGCGACACGGTGAGGTTGTACCAGTACAGGGTTCCCGCTGCGCCTTCGGCATTGCCAAGGGTCACATAGGGCGCCGAAGCCGGGGTGATGCGGATCCCCACCAGGTCACCTTCCAGGATGGCGTCATTCAGTGTGCTGCTGCCTTGATAGAAGCCGGGCCCCAACTCCATTGTGGTGAGGCCGGAATCGTGGGCGGCGACCAAAATCTGATTTAATACGTTGGCGGACAGGGCCACGCCGAAATCAAAGGTGGAACCGTCCGGTGTGGTGGCGGGCATGATAGGCGCGATACCGTCCACATAGAGGGAACCCAAAGCGGTGGGAACGGTGGCCGGTGGTGTGGGGGCCGATGCATTGGTGGCCAGGCGCACGCTCAGGCCGGTGGCGGTGGTGTTCAGGTAGTCCGGGGTTGCGGTGAAATCGATATTGGCGCCATTACCGTCGATGTTTTCCAGGCTCACGCCGATCGAAAGCTCAGACAGGAACTCGGAAACCAGTGGCATAATGAGGTAGTCCACCAGTGTTGTAATCAAGTCGTTGAACAGGGACAGCATGACATCCAGCAACGCATCCACGATGATGCTGGCGATGTTGTCAAACAGGGCGATACCGGTGGCGTCCAGTTGGATATCCAGGCCGGACACGTTGAGATCGGTGTTGTTGGTATCCAGGTCGATGTCGCCGTTGTTGACACTCATGGCCAGCAGCGTCACCACATCCAGGTAGTTGTTACCGCCACCATCATCGGTGGTGTTGACCACAGCGCCTACTTCCAGGCCCCGCAACAGGCCAAAGATATCCAGTACATAGTCGATATTGCTCAGTTGCAGGCCCACCACCATATTTTCAGCGTAGAGGCCCACATCCAGCCGTTCACTGGGTTGCAGGTTCAGGCCCAGATCCAGGTTTTCCATGTACAGGTCGGTGATTTCCACATCCACTGACATACCCAGGTCAGGAATGGTGATGGTCACCGGCCCCAAGGCAGCCAGAATAGGCGCCATATCGGCACCGGACAGGGTTTGCTCAAGGATCGGGGTGAGGAAATCCAGGCCACTCTGGCTCAGGTACGCAGACAGGCCATTAAAGGTATTGTCGTTGCGGGCAAAGGTGGTGGTACTGGTCTGGTTGAAATTATCGATGGCTTCGAAGCGGTTGAAAGCCTGATCGTTGTAGCTGGTGGTGAAACGGTTATTGGCATCCAGCGTCAGGGCTACACCATCCAGGCTGACAGCGGCGATACCGGCCGGGTCGCTGACATAACCGGTGACGGTTTGGGTATCCCGGTCGGCTGCCAGGATGTGAATCGCCGGGCCGGTGGTGTCGTAGTAAAACACCACCTGCTTCATTTGTGTGCCGGTGGCGACCCGAAACAGGTTGCGCCCCGAATAGACGTAATCGGCCAGCAGTGATCCATCCGCGCTGGCTCCGGCCTCTGTTACCGTGAACAGGTCGGTGACGTCGGTGCTGTTAAGTTGCATGGACAGGGTCGCGGGTATTTTGCCGTCTGGGAATGTGATCTGGAAGCTGGCGGGCTTGGTGGTTGCCACCGCATTGTCCGTGGGCGCCACTATGTTGGCCTGCTCGCAGGCAGCCAGGCCAATGGCGGTCACCAGGCACAGTATCCGGGTCAGTGTGGTCAGCATATATCCCTCATAAAATTTTTATAAAACAAATGGTTGTTGGAGTTTGTCGGCACTGGAACAGGTTTACCAATGCTGTGCCCCAATGAGTCTCAGCCTTTGCCGAGGCGTAAGACAAAATAATCTGGCTGTATCGTAATGATAGGGGGGCGGATCAAATAATAAACAAAAAAATCGTCGCTTTATGCCACTGTCTGTATAAGCGCTTATCGCTGTGTAATGATGTGTAATCGCAGCTGGCGCAGGGCGCGCGGGTCGTCTAGCAGTCTACGGCCTACCAGGCCCGGATCCTGGCATGGCTAAACCAGAGGAGATAAACGGAATTGGATAAGCAAACAGAAATCGAAGCAGCGGTGTTCAGGCGTTTACTGGAGCACCTGGATAACAACAAGCAGGTACAGAATATTGAGCTGATGAATCTGGCTGGATTCTGCCGCAACTGCCTTTCCAAATGGATGGTGACTGCTGCGCAGGAGCGTGGGGTAGCGTTGGATTACGAGGCTGCCAGGGAGCAGGTATACGGCATGCCCTACCCGGAATGGAAAGATCGCTACCAGACTCAAGCCACGCCAGAGCAGCTGGCCGCTTTCAATAACCGGGATCAGAGCTGACCCGATTGACCTACTGACGCAGGATCACATCATCAATGAAGCGCAGACAGTTTATTGCCCTTGGCGGGCTGGCCCTGGCATCGACCCCACTGCGGGCCGTGGCGCCGGACCGGCCCTCTGATCAGCCGGCAGTCCCCCTGGCCGAGACACTGACCATGACTGCCGCATTGCAGACTCTGGATCAGCTGCGCGCAGCACAGGTTACCAACCGGGGCACGTGGAATCTGTATCAGGTCTACACCCACCTGGCGCAGAGTGTGGAATACTCCATGAGTGGTTACCCCGAGCACAGGTCATGGTTGTTCAAGAACTCGGTGGGCTCTATCGCGTTTGCGGTGTTCGCCGTTAAGGGCTCCATGAACCACAACCTGGAGGAAGCCATCCCCGGAGCGCCCCCTCTGCAACCGGTGGGTGATGCGGAGCAGGCGCTGCAGCGGTTGCGCCAGTCCCTGCTGGTGTTCCGGGATTTTGATGGCCCGTTGCAGCCGCACTTTGCCTATGGGGAGCTGTCCTGGCGGGAGTACGAGCAGGCCCATGTAATGCACCTGAACAACCATCTTGAGGCCTTCGTTCAGTCCGGATAGTGTTCGCGGAAGCGGGTGAATTCATCGATGTTGTCCAGCAGAATGTCCACCAACCGGGGATCGAATTTTACTCCGGCCAGAGCGTGAATCTCTTGCTTGATGGCGTCGATGGGCCAGGCCTCCTTGTAACAGCGTTTGCTGCCCAGGGCATCGAATACGTCTGCCAGTGCGGTGATGCGTCCGGCGATGTGGATGTTCTCACCGGACAGGCCACTGGGGTAGCCACTGCCATCCCAATTCTCGTGATGTTCCTTGGCGATGATGGCGGCCATGTTCAAGAGCGGCTTCTTGGAGCTGTTCAGCATTTCGTAACCGATATGGGCGTGGGTTTTCATGGTTTCCCATTCCTCGGGTTCAAAACGGCCGGGCTTGTTGAGGATTTTATCCGGTATGGCAATTTTGCCAATATCATGTAGCGGTGACGCCAGTTTGATATTGGATGCCTGCATCTCGTCCAGCCCGTATTTTCGCGCCAGCAATTCCGAGATCAGCGCAACCCTTTTTACATGGCCTCCGGTTTCCTTGGAGCGCTTTTCCACCGCTTCACCCAGGCGGTAAATCAGTTCCCGCTGGGTGGCTTCGATTTCCTGATGCAGGTTGCGATTTTCCAGTGCAATGGCGACGTTATTGGAATAGATTTCCAGCAGGTGCAATTCCAGGTCGCTGAGGTTATTGCCCGGGCATACATAGAGCAAATGTTCATTGCCGTTTTTGGTAACGAAATAGCCGAAGAACGCGTTGTCAATATTCATGCTCTTGCGCGCGGTCAGCACCTGATCAAAGCCGTCTTTGATCTCAGGGGGAATGGCTTTGCTATGGGACTTTTCCATCAGCTCGGCAATGTTGCCGGTGGTGGCAATGATTTCGTAGTGGTCGGTGTTTTTGCCGTGGCTGGCGGCCATGGCCCGTACCGCCGATGCGTAGATGGAATCATGCTCGATATACAGCAGATTACTGATCTGCTCCAGCACTGCAGAAGCAAAGGATTCCATGGAAAAGTTCTGGTAGATGGTTGAGGTGGCGGTGATTACCCGTTCCAGGCCCCGGCGGCTGCGCTCAATGGTGATGATGTCCCGGTAAGAACGCAATGCGGCGTACACCAGGGTTTTCATTTTGATATCAGTGAGTTCAGTTTTGTCTTTGTAATCATTGATGTCGTAATCTTCAATCACCTGATGCTCCGGAGCCTGGCCAGGTTGTCCGGTGCGCAAAACCAGGCGGATACGGGGGTTGTCCAGTTCGCGGCGAATCCAGTCCACCAGATCCAGCCCGGCGCGATCATTTTCCATCACCACATCCACCAGGGCCAGTGCGATATCCGGATTATCGGCCAGGATGGATCTGGCTTCCTGAGCGGAGTAGGCATGCAGAAAATGCAGGGGGCGCCTGTCAAAACGAATCTTGCTTAGTACCAATTTGGATACTTTGTGCACCTCTTCCTCGTCGTCGATGATGAGGATATTCCAGGGGATGGCGGCTTCGGTTTCAACTTCCTGATTGGCGGGCGTTGTTTCATCCGCTGCAAAGAGCAGGCTGTCGTCCGTCATAATATTAAATCCTTTTATTCTGTTGGGGTTTCAGTCTCCTGTCTTTGAAGAATAGCTCTAATGCAGGAACCAACCAGTCCGGCGGTCTATAATGATTCTACAGCACAGGGAACGCTCAAAGAAAAGGGTGGTAGAGGCGTACATGCACAGGATGTCAGCGGACCATGAAGTACTGCACTAATGCCAGGCGGGTAGCAGGGGCATTCTGGTGGTTCGGGATTTGCCTGCTGTTTGCCGGTGTGTTGAATACGGGTAACGCACAAGTTATTGATAAATTGACTTATAACGAAGTGCAGGCCGCTTATATCTATAAGATAGCCAGCCTCGTCAGTTGGCCCGACGGCACCCACTTTGAGCATTTCACGGTTTGCGTGGTGGAGCCGGCCGAGGAAGTGTCCCGTTTTATCCGCGATGCCGTCGGCAAACGCACTATCAATGGACTTCCTGTGGTGGTGATTCAGCTGAGCGCTGATCGCCTGGTTTCCGCTGCAGATTTTTCCCCCTGCCAACTGGTTTATTTGCTGGAGCCGGTCCACAATCAGGCCATCCCGGACGTCGCTGAGCAACCCCATGGCACACCGGTTATATGGGTTTCTGCACCGTCGGTGCAAGCCAACGGCACCGCGTTGTTTGAGTTGGCATTGGAAGGGCGACGACTGGTGATCTATGTTAACCGTGAACAGTTGCGCAGCAGTGGATTGCAGGTGGCCGCCCCTCTGTTGTCTGTGGCCAGGCCGAGGTGACAGGATGGTGACGCTCAATTTTGGCCAAAAGATTTTCTTCAGCGTGCTGAGTGTGGCGGGGCTCAGTGTGTTGCTTATTTCATTGCCCCTGCTGTTTAACTCTGCTTCGCATTTTATGCAGATCGCCAGCGATCATGCCCGCACCGACTCTGTCATGCTGGGGGAAATGGTGCAGCCGGCCCTGGTGTTCGAACGGGAAGACATGGCGCAGGGATTGCTGGAGATTCTGCAGCAGTCACCGGATGTGTTGGCGGCGACGATTTTTTCGGTTGATCCTGCTGATGGCAGTGAAAGTCTCTTTGCCCATTATGGTGATCAAACCCTACTAAGTGATATACAACTCAACCGGACCGACAGAACGCAGGTTGAGCGGGTTGGTTCCTATTTGATTGCCGTCAGTCCGGTGCGGTCTTCCGGGGCAACCGTCGGCTATGTGCGGTTGGTGGTATCTCTGTCCAACATTGAGACACATTTTCAAGAAACCCTGATCTATGTGACTGTGGCGGTGATTGTGGCATTGTTCATTGCCGGCTATCTTGCCGTGGCCTCCCGGCGCGCCATCCTCAAGCCTATACAGGATCTGGGCCAGGTTACGCAACTGGTGGCGCAGACCCAGGATTATGGAACGCGGGCCAAGTCGGATTCTGAAGATGAAGTGGGCGATCTGGTTGTTTCATTCAATGCCATGCTGGATACGATTGAGGAATTTGACCGCCAGCGTATGCAAAAGGAACGGGAAATTCTGCAACTGAACCAGAATCTGGAGCGCATCGTGGATGAGCGTACCGTGGAGTTGCAAAACAGTATGGCGGTGTTGCGTAAAACGGTGGAAGACTTGCGTGAAACTCAGGGCAAACTGGTGGAGCAGGAAAAAATGGCATCCCTGGGGAGTCTGGTGGCGGGAGTGGCCCATGAAATCAATACTCCGATTGGTGTGGGGATTACGGCGGCGTCGCATCTCACTCAATCCCTTGGCGAATTACAACAGCGCTTTCTGGACGGCAGTCTTACCAAGCGTCAGTTTGCTGATTCAGTGGCGGAAATGACCGAGACGGTACAGATGATCAGCAAGAACCTGGAACGTTCTGCTGCGTTGGTCAAGAGTTTCAAAATGGTGGCGGTGGATCAGTCCTCGGACGATATGCGGGTGTTCAATGTGAAGGAGTATATTGAAAATGTATTGATGTCGTTGAAGCCGAAATTAAAACGTACCCGCCATGAAGTAATCGTGAATGTGGCGGAGGATTTGACCATCTTCAGTTCTCCGGGTGCATTGTCTCAGATTGTCACCAATCTGATCATGAACTCCCTGTTGCACGGTTTTGATGAAACTGAGCAAGGCCGCATTGAACTGAAGATGCAGCAAACCGGCGATGAATTGGTGTTTGATTACATGGACAACGGCAAAGGTATTCCTGCTGCTATCCGGGACCGGATTTTCGATCCCTTTGTCACCACTGCCCGGCACAAGGGCGGCAGTGGTCTGGGCACCCATATACTGTATAACCTGGTAACCCGGGTGCTGGGCGGTACGGTAACCCTGGAGCCGGAGCGGCAACCGGGTGTGCACTTCCGTTTGCGTTTTCCGGTGCGCAGTGATGTCGGGCCAATGGATATTCCGATTGCAGGTGCACGCTGATGGTACCGTCAAACGCCTCACTGGACTCTCCCTTGTTCGCCAACGATGAACAAGACCTGCTGACACCCTTGGAAGAGGCGCCGCGCTGGAAAGTGTTGGTGGTGGATGATGAGGAAGATGTGGTGTCGGTTACCCGGCTGGTACTGGCATCGTTCAAATTTGAGGGGCGCGCCATCGAACTGCTTCCGGCCCGTTCGGCAGAGCAGGCACGCAAGGTGTTGGAGCAGCACTCTGATATCGCGGTGGCATTCATTGATGTGGTTATGGAATCGGATAATGCGGGGCTGGAGCTGGTTCGCTTCATTCGCGACGTTCAGCGCAACGATGAAATACAGTTGATACTGCGCACTGGCCAACCCGGTTTTGCTCCGGAACTGAAAGTTATTCTGGAATACGGTATTAACGATTACCGCACCAAGACCGAACTGGATAACGTAAAACTGTTGTCCTGTCTGGTAGCCGGGCTACGTAATTACCGCTATCGGGTGCAGGCGCGGCAGGCGGCATTACGGGAAGAAGTGGCCTCCGAATTACATGAAGCCAAGAGTCTGTTCTTCGCTCAGATGAGCCATGACCTGCGCACGCCTTTGAACAGTATTCTGGGCTTTTGCCAGTTGCTGGAACTCAGCGAATTGGGTGACGAACAGTTGGAGCAGGTACGGCTGATTCGTGATTCCGGTGACCACCTGCTGGCGCTGGTGAACGACATTCTGGATCTGTCCAAGGGCGAGGCCGGTAAGATCGAACTGGAGTCCATCGCGTTTTCCCTGCATAGCCTGGTGCGGGACATTACCACGTTTCTACAACCGCAGGTTCCCGCGGGTGTCCAGTTCCAGAGTCACATTGAGCACGATGTTCCGGATCTGGTATTAGGGGATCCGGTGCGGGTGCGGCAGATTCTCTACAACCTGTTAAGTAACGCTTTGAAGTTTACCCAGCAGGGGGCGGTGAGCCTGCAGGTCGCACTTCTTGATGACGCCCCGGCAGCGGGGCTGAACCGCATTGGCATCACCGTCACAGATACCGGCCCCGGCATTCCCCAGGATCGCTTGCCGCACCTGTTCTCCGTGTACGAACAGGCGGATGCTTCTGTCAGCCGTTCCTATGGCGGCACCGGGCTTGGGCTCTATATCAGCAAACAGCTGGCTGAACTGATGCAGGGTGCCATTGATGTGTCCAGCAGGTTGGGTAAAGGATCGGTTTTTAAGGTGGAGATATGCCTGCCGTCCGCGCGGCAGGAGGCGCCGGCGACAGTTGAACCGGTTGCAACAGGGGTGAAGCAACATTTTGCCCGGGTGCTGGTGGTGGATGATGATCGGGTGAACTGCATGTTGTTGCGGAAAATGCTGGCACGACGCGGACTGGAGACGACCTGCGCGGAAAATGGCGCGGCTGCCTTGGCTGCCGCCCGCCAGGAGCGTTTTGATCTTGTTTTTATGGACTGCCAGATGCCCGGATTGAGCGGTATGGAGACCACCCGGCGCCTGCGCTTGTTGGAGCATTATGCCCGGGTGCCGGTGATTGCACTGACCGGTAATGGTGAAGATGATATGGCCGCGTGTTTTCAGGCGGGAATGAATGATTTTATGACCAAGCCGGTGGACCTGGATGGGTTAAACGCCATGGTGGCCAAGTGGATGGGATTCCGCACCATGATGAAATAAAAAAGGGCCCTCTTGGGCCCTTTTCTCGGGTGTCAGTGCAGGCTCAGCTTACTTGACTGCATCCACCGCTTTCTGGATGGCGGCTTTGGCTTCTTCCACACCGGCCCAGCCATCCACTTTCACCCATTTGCCGGGCTCCAGATCCTTGTAATTCTCGAAGAAGTGCTCGATTTGCTTGATCAGCAGTTCAGGCAAATCGGAGTATTCTTTTACGTCCTGGTACAGCGCCGTCAGCTTGTCGTGGGGAACGGCCAGGATTTTGGCGTCGGAACCCGCTTCATCGGACATGTTCAGTACGCCCACCGGACGGGCACGGATAACGGATCCGGGAACCACCGGGTAGGGGGTCACCACCAGGACATCCAGTGGGTCACCATCTTCACCCAGGCTATTGGGAACATAGCCGTAGTTGGCGGGATAGAACATGGGTGTGGCCATGAATCGATCAACAAATACGCAATCGCTGTCCTTATCGATTTCGTACTTGATGGGTGAGCTGTTGGCGGGGATTTCAATGGCAACGTAGATTTCGTTGGGGATGTCTTTCCCGGCGGGAACGGAATTAAAGCCCATGATTAAACCTTTCTCTGTCTAAGTGAATGGATGAGGTGAAAAAAGTGGGCGCATTATACCTGAAGCCCCGCTCCGCGCCTACCTGCACGATACCGGTATGGCCTGGGCCCTGAGTGGGGCTTGAAAGGGTCTAAAATAATTAGGAATCGCCGCCGCGGATGCTTGTCTGGTTGCACTTTTAACGTTAGCGTTAGCACTCACTGAAATACCGGGAGCATCTATGATCATTGTTCATCATCTGGAAAATTCTCGTTCACAGCGGGTTCTCTGGCTGCTGGAGGAGCTGGCGGTACCTTATGAAATTAAGAATTACCAGCGTGACAAGAAAACCATGCTGGCCCCGGCCAGCCTGAAAGCGGTGCATCCGTTGGGCAAGTCGCCGGTCATCACCGATGCCGGTAAGACCATCGCCGAGTCCGGTGCCATCACTGAATACCTCATTCACCACTATGGGCCCGACAGTATGAAGTTTGACGTGGGCAGCGAGGCCTGGCTGCAGGGTACCTATTGGAGCCACTTTGCCGAAGGCACCGCCATGCCGTTTCTGGTGATGAAACTGGTGTTCAGTCAGATCAAACGGGCACCGATGCCATTCTTCGTCAAGCCGGTGGCCGGGCAGATCGTCAACAAGGTAATGAGCAGCTTTCTACAGCCCAACATCGATAATACGCTGGCCTATATCAATGATCATCTGCAAGGCAAAACCTGGTTTGTGGATGAGACGCTTTCCGCAGCGGATTTCCAGATGAGCTTTCCTTTACTGGCGGCCGCAGCGCGGGAAGATATCCCCGCTCAGTATCCCAATATTCAGCGTTATCTGGAGCGGATGCAGCAGCGCCCGGCTTTCCAGAAGGCCATTGAAAAAGGCGGCCCGTTGCAGGTGATGAGTTAAGTGCCGGCAGGTTGTGCGTTTACATATTGAAACAGAATAGTAACAAATGAACATGTAATTCAGGTCTGAACATGACGCTTTTGTGACAGCCTCTAACTGCCGGTTTTTGCAGGTTATTTCTTCTGAATTGAACGGGTGTGGTCGATAATCGATCGCACCCGCCGCCATGGTTTATGTCCGGATTCACCTTAATGCTTCCAATAACGCCCTCCATGTTCGGGCCGGGGGATTGTGTGGGTGGTGGGCAATCTGCAATAGTGCAGACCACTGCATCGACACATGCGAGCTTGGAAGGGGGTATCAAGACATGGCCAATTCAGATTTTCGTTCCGGTTTAAATGTATTTTCCGATCGATATACGCTGGTACAGAAGCAACTGACAGAGATCGAACGGCAAAGCAGTATTCGCAGCCGCAACCTTGATCGCTACCGTGACTTGCTGGACGAGCTGATTCAGATCGGCATGGAACGGGCGCAGTACTGTTCGCAGTGGCACGAGAAAACACTGCTGAGCTGACCCCGGCTAACTGGCGTTTGCCAACGTTATGTTGTTGCGTTGCGGGCGGGCGATGTCATGTTCCACGAACAAGCGTGATACCCGCACCACAATGTCCGACTGGTAGGCTTTCTCGTAATGCACATCCAGCACATAGGATTTGGCGCGAATCTGAATGGCCAGCCGTTCTGCGATGACCACTTCGTTAATGGCGAAGGTAACGGGTTTTTTCAGATAGACGAAGCGGCTGGTCACGATGGCTTCGTGTATCAGCGATTGGGCCAGCTCCAGATCCGCATCCAGTGCCACATGAAAATCACATACCACCATCATATCCAGGGCGCCGGCATTGCCCGATGACACCACCTCTGTAATGAAACGGCTATTGGGGATGGTGACCAGATTGTCATCCAGTGTACTGAGCCGCACCGAGCGTAAACCGATGCTGACGATCTCACCGTAGGTGTCGCCAAAACTGACACGGTCGCCCACCTGAAACGGCCGATCGAACAATAGAATCAAACCGGCGATGATGGACGCCGCCACATCTTTCAAGGCAAACCCCACGGCAACCGCGGCGCTGCCTCCCAGAGCCAGCAGCATTTCATTGGGCGGTTGCAGTATGCCGACAATCATCCAGTAGGCACCGCCGAAGTACCACAAAAAGGTGATGAGGGTGGACGTCTGCAGAATCAGAAAGCGGCGCGAGGGAATTTTTTCCATCAACTTCTGACTGAAGCGGCGCAGCAAATCATTGGCCAGCCAGAGAAACGTGGCAGCTGCCACCAGCATAAAGATTTTATTGAAATCCAGCAGTTCGCTGAAGGCAGCCAGTTCTTCCAGAGTCTGATTATCCATCTAGATATCCCATAGCAGGTTTTTGCTGGCCAGAAAGCTGCTGAGCGTGCCTTGCCAGGCCGGTTGAATGCGGTAACGCTGATTGTCATCACGCCAAAGCAGACCCAGATTGAGGCCTTGTTTCAGGGCGTGGCGTACGATGGCGTCGGGAAAGTGTGTAACCTTGATGATCTCTTCACTGGTGAGGGATTTGTGGATGACGATCGCGGCGTAGACAAAACACAGATCGTCTTTCAGTGTTTTCAGGGCATTGCCGGCGGGCTTGCTGGGTACCCCCAATTCCACCAGTTTATCCTTGCTGCGGGCAGCAGACAGCCATAAATGCACCGCCACTTGCGGAATGCCACCACTTTGCTCCCACAGAATATTGAACACCCGGGAATTGGCGGCACGCACACTGCTGGACTCGTTGCCGGCGGAGGCGGACAGCAGCAGTTCATCGTAATGAATGCGGCGCCGGCTGCCCTGATGTCGCGACAGGATCAGTTTGCGGATGTCCGACGGTGACCAGCGCGGCATTTTAAAGATATGACTGAAGCGTAGTTCCCGGTTAAATACACAGCTCAGGTAAGTCCAACTGGGGGCATGCATGACCACCACCCAGAAAATGTTGTGCAGGTGCGCGTTCAGGCACTGATTCAGGGTGCGATAGGCATCCAGGCAACCCACTTCCGACAGGAACAGGTTGTGGGTGTTGTCCAGTACGATGATCTGGGGCTCCAGGCTTTCATCCAGTTTCACCAACTCCACCACGCTTTTCAGGTCGGCGATACACAGGTGCTCACCGATCAGAGGCAGAATGGCATCCGGATCGGTGGTTTTGGCGGGAATATTCAATACGCTTAGCGGTGTTTCTTCCCATACGCTGCTGAGCCGGTTGATCAGAGCGGTTTTACCGCTGCCCTGATCGCCGACGATCAGCAGTACGTTATCGTCAGATTTTTCATTGTTCCAATCCTGAATGGGTTTCAGCACGGTGCTGATGTCAAAGGCGTCGATCCAGGCTTTATTGTTGCGCAGCATCCAGTCGGAATAGCTTTCATCCGGCAGGCTGTCATCGCCTTCCGCTGACTCTTCGTCTTTGGCTTCAGCGGCCAGGCGAATGCGCATGAGTTTGACGGAGACGGAGCGATAGGTATCAAAAAACAGCAGCTTCTGGTGCAAATGAATCACCACGTCGCTTAAGTGTGCCAGCACGAACAATAACGGCCAGATGGGCAGCATCCACCAGCGTTGGGCAGTTTGCGGATCGAGTTTTTTAGCGGTGCCTCTACCGGCAGCGTAAAGCAGAAAACGGGATACGGAGTCCCGGTAGCGCAGCATCAGCCACAGCAGGGTTGCCCACAGCAGCAGGGCGATGAGCAGGATGATGAAAAACATCAGGTAGCCGCCGCCGGTGCCTTTCACCAGGGTCCAGCCCAGTATGCAGAGCAGGACCAGCCAGGAAACCCGCTGGGCATCATGGGTTTGTTGTTGGGCTGTGTGACTGGAAACAAACTGGCCGGAGCGGGTAAAGGAGCGGGCGATCACCCATTCCACGATTACCCGCACGGCCCTGAACGCGGCATAGAGGCTGCCGATGGGGGCAAGCCAGTGCAGAATGATCCAGCGGTCCGGTAAAAATTCGGCAATGGTGTTGGCACACACCAACACCATAAACCAGGGGGCATTGGGTTTGATAAACCAGAGTACCGCCGCATTGAACTGGATCAGCCCGCGATGCTTCAGGGTACTGAGCAGGCGTTGCTGGGCGTGCGACAGAAACTGTGGCGTCACTGCGGCCAGCTTCAGTATGGCCGACATGATGGCCACCAAAGCCAGGCCCTGCAGGAACCAGCTGGCGAGCATTTCCCCCCGCTTTTCCTGTTTAACCGCCCGCCGGTAATCGCGGATGAAGGGGCGGGTGATTGCGTCGATCAGGTTGGTGGGGGCGCTGCGGATTTCGGTGGCCAGTTGCAGTGCGAATCGCTGTGGCTGGCTCAGCTCATGCAGAAAATTGCCCCAGCCCAGGGCCCAGATATGCTGATTGCGCCACTTGCCCGATTCCCGCAGCAGGGCACGGTGGGCTTCCTCCAGGGTATCCAGCCAGCCCAGCAGATCCACATCGGCCCCCAGCCGGATGGGAATACTCCAGTCGATGGCCTGCTGGGGGTGGGGAACCTGCAGGGTTTCGCGCCACACTTCATTGGATGCGGTGCTCTGCGGCTGGTTGGCCACCAGCTGGCTTAACCAGATGCGGGTAGAGCTGCGCCAGTATTCGATCCAGGCCAGAATTTCCCGTTGCAGACTCTGTACTTCGGGGTGCTCCGGGTGATTGTCCGCCCAGGATTGCACGGTGGCAGACAGGGTGTTCAGGGTCTGCCACTGGGTGGCTTCCCGCACCAGCGCCAGCCGGGAGGCGCGCGGCAGCTCATAAAGCTGCAACTGCAGTTTGTTGACCACCTGGCGCAGGGAGCGGATCTGTTTCTCCTGCCCCAGCCAGCGCGTGCTCTGGTCCGGACAGTCGGCAAAGGCTTGCGGTACGGCGGGGGTGTCTTCGGAGTCCAACTGGTGTTGTTCACGCTGCAGTGAACGCCGGGCCTCCAGCACTTCAAGGCCCATATCCAGGGGCGCGTCCACGGCTTCAGTGAGCACGAAATCGTTGTTGATTTGCCCCTGCAGCAGGTTATCCAGGGCCTGGCGTTGCTGCTCCAGGTGCTCTAAGGCACGGTTTTGGCGGGACAGCTGGGATTCCAGCGCGGCACAGTCGGCAACAGCGGCCGCCGCGATCAGCAGCAGATACAGGGTAAGCAGGGTTTTAAGGGCTTTCATGTTGTCAGCGGCGGGTTCCCGAATTCATTTTTTATTGTGACTTTATATCATGTGACTGCGTCTAAAAGCCAAGTGAATGCCACCAAGCTTAATGATAGACTCCAGAACCAAGACGGGATGGTAGATGCAGAAATGAGTAAAGAGCAGGACGACACACCGCAACCCAACGAACAAGAACTCCAGGCACTGCTGCAGCAGTCTGCCGCCACCGACACCCGGGCATTCGACCCCGACCAGTCATTGCGCCGGGTCTTATCCCGGGCCAAGCAACAAACCGCAACCCGGGATCTGTTCAGTTTTTTCATGAGCTGGATCTGGCTTTTGTTCGCCGGCTTCGGCGCTTCCATGTACAGTGCCGGGCAACGCCGCCATCCACCGGTAAAGCGGCGTCCGGGGCCGCGAAAAAATCAGGCAACATCAGCCGATCAATAATCTTTGCGCATAACGGAACAGGGGGAATAATCCGTGGACATCGAGCAATGGACCCAGAATATTATTAATGCCACTGCCAGCTTCTGGAACAAGATAGCGGCGTTCCTGCCCAACCTGGTGGCCACCATCGTGATCCTGGTGGTGGGGGTGCTGTTGGCAAAACTGTTGTCCCGTTGGTCGGGGAAGTTGCTCGGTAAGATTGGCCTGGACAGCTTGTGCCAACGTATCGGAATTACGGAATCCATGGCCAAGGCCGGTATGGAGAAACGCCCCAGTGAGATTCTGGCCAAGTTCCTCTATTTCTTCATCCTGTTGATTGTCACCCTGAGCGCAGCGGAAACCCTGGGGCTGAATCGGATTACCGTGATCCTGGATGATTTCATTCTCTATCTGCCCAAAGTACTGGGGGCACTGTTTGTCATTCTGGTGGGTATGTTCATCGCCCATGTGGTGAAACAGAGCATTCATACCGCGGTCAACAAAATGGGTATGGAATATGCCTCGTCGGTGGCGCGCCTGGCGCAAATCATTATTTTCGTGACCACGTTTTCGCTGGCGGTGGGGCAACTGGAGATCGAGACCCAGATGCTCAACATTGTGTTCGCCATTGTGTTGGGCTCCCTGGGGGCGGCGGCCGCCATTTCGCTGGGGCTGGGCACCCGCAGTGTCTCCAATAACATTATTTCCGGTGTCTACATGCGTGAACAGCTGCAGCCCGGCGATGAAGTTACCGTGGGGGATTTCAAGGGGGTGGTGGTGTCCGTGGGTACGGTAAACACCGTACTGGAAAACGAGCAGGGTGAGTGCCTGTCGGTCCCCAATCAACAGTTGATCAACAGCAGTTTCAAATTCCAATCCTGGTCTGAAGACGAAGACTGAGCCGGCACCAGCACCCACCGGGCCCAGTCATGAACAGACCTGTCGCCAACAAGCGGCCTTCCCGCGCTCAGCTGGCTGAGAAAAGCGATCAGCAACTGGTGGCCATCGCCCGGCGCCAGCTGCCCCATGTGACCCTGGCCTACGAAGTGCTGATGCGTCGTTACCAGGATGCCCTGATCCGTACCTGTACCCGTTACCTGAATTCCGTTGAGGATGCCGAAGAAGTGGTGCACGAAGTGATGCTGAAGGTGTTTCATGGCCTGGCGCGCTTCAAAGGGGAATCCAGTTTCAAAACCTGGTTGTATCGCATAGCCCACAACGAATCCATGACCTGCCTGCGCAAGCGCAAGGTGCAGCTGCCGCTGGAGGCGGTGAATGAAGATGATCATCTTGCAACGGAGCAGCATGATGTGGAGCGCGATGTGATGGGCATGCGGCTGGACCGGTGGATCAGCAAACTGGGGCAGGAGGACAAAACCATCGTGGTGTACCGTGCCATTGCCGAGCTGGAATATCAGGAAATCGCCGACATCGTCAACATGAACCTGAGTGCAGTAAAAATGCGTTATCAGCGTGCATTGGAAAAATTAAAGCAGCATTACGAATAAGGCCGTTCATCGGTCAGAAACCGGATTCACAGTAAAAAAATTGTGACTTTTCCTGCGCTAATCCCGTCTGAATTTCATATTGTGGTACAAACGCCCAGCGTACCCGCTTGGAATAATAAGACCCAGCAGGAGAAACCCCTATGCACACCGACGCCATTTTCATCTGTTCCATGGAGAAGGCTGCCCGCCAGGTTGAGTCGGATTGGGAACCTTTTCATGTGGTGCGACAGTTTATTGATGGGGAAAGCGATGTGTTGTCGGAAGGGTGCTACTACGCCTGTCGCTCTTCCATTGACCGCTACTATCGTTATCTGTCCTGCCAGGAAGACCACTACAGGGTTTACTGGCGTAACGAAACCAGTTTTGAGGTCTATGAAAACCGACTCTCTGATTGCGCTTGATCAAAATATGGCATAACGTTTCCAGTATTCTAATCAAACCATTGGTATCTGGAGAACACGGATATGGTGACTTACGGTCGTATTCTGATGGCGGTTCCCCATCGCTATGTGAATGAGGAAACCGTTCAGCATGCGGTGGCTGTGGCCAAGTCGTATAACGCCTCACTGACCCTGCTGGGGGTGGTGGAGGAGATTGAAAAGGAATACGAAAACTGGTTGACCACCAAGGTACCCCAGGATCTGAAAAAGGAGATGTTCGATAAGCAACAGGCGGCCCTGCAGCAGCGGGTAACCCAGTTGCAACAGCAATACCCCAATGTGGATTGTGTGGTGAGGCAGGGTATACCCTTTGTCGAGATCGTCAGACAGGTAAAAAGCGGCGGGCACGATCTGTTGATTCTGGATGCGGTATCCCATAAGCCCGGTCACAAGCGCTTTATGGGCAGCACCACCAAACACGTGCTGCGCAAATGCCCCTGTACCGTGCTCTGCGTGCGCGACAACGAACACCCCCGCAAAGTGGTGGCGGCAGTGGATGTGTTTGCCTCCAAGCCTGATTCTGACGCCCTCAACCGAAAAGTGCTCAGTCATGCCCATGCCCTGGCGCAACGGGACGCAGCAGAACTGCATGTGGTTTATGCCCAACAACCCATTGGCGAGCCGATGTTGTCCTCCTGGGGGGTAGGCAGTGCCAGTATGCTCGATGAGATGGAGCGCGACCTGGTAGCCAGTGCAAAATCCAAACTGCTTAAGCTCACGGAAGATGTCTGCGGCAGTGCCGATGGGGTTCTGTTGAAAACCCTGCTGGGTAATCCCCGGGATGTGTTACCGCTGTATGTGGAGGAAAACCAGATTGATCTGATCAGCATGGGAACCGTCTGCCGCACCGGGATAAAAGGATTCCTGATCGGCAACACCGCAGAGTCCATTTTAGCGGAAGTCCAGTGTTCCGTGCTGGCGCTTAAGCCCGATGGTTTTGTGAGCACCGTTGAATAAATAACCCATTGGATCGTACAAAAAACGAACGGGGCATGCAGGGCGTGCCCCGTTTTCTGTATTAAGCCCTGCCTCAAAGTGTGAATAGTACCAGTTCGCGTTTCCCATGTGACTTCCCCCGGGCCGCCCCCGTCTACCTCTACAGAACCACATTTTTTGTTACTAAATGCATCTGTTGGAGGCAACATCATGAAGAAAGTAAGCGTTTTCAATTGCCGGATTCGTCGTAAGCAGAGAGGTGAACCGTACGGTGATGTATTCCAGTTGGTGAGGGAGTATGTGGTGGGGGAGGATGAGGTATTGTTGCAAGGCACTTACCAGACCTGCCGGGACGCCATGAATCGCTATCACAGCCAGCTGATCTCGGACCCTGAGCAGTATGTGGTGCAATGGTGCGATGAGTTCGGGTTCATTGTTCATCAGCTGGTGGATGCCGATACCTATGACGCCCAGGTGTCACTGCATTGTGAGGGTTGATCTGATGGAGCGGTTGCAACAGGAAATCGCGCTGCTGGAGCGTGTGCGGGCGCGCAAGATGTTGGCCGCGCGGGATGTTGAGGTGCTGGATTCCATGCTGGAGTCGCGGCGTACGTTGTTGTATCAGCTGCGGCAACAGAGCCGGGCTCCGGAGAGGGTTCAAGGTGGTTAGGTGGTTGGTCCAGCAGCATATGGGAACTACCTTCAAGGGTATAAAGGGGAGTTCGGTATCGCTATATTCCCATTGTCCGATCGATACTGCGGATCGAACGCATGCTGCTGTCCAACCTTGAGCCAGTCCCCGAGGGGGCTGAGTCAAGCAACGCCTCACAATTTGGCAAGAACGAGGCGTACCAGGTCGAGGTAAGGCCAATCACCCCAACCTGATTCGGTGCAGGTTTCCAGGCGTTTGCTCAGCCCAGAAACACTTCAACTTTTCCGGCGTTTTCGCGTACTTTGTACACCGGGATCTGCGTGTCTTCCTCCAGGCATTTGCCGGTTTCAAGACAAAAATGCTGCTTGTAAATGGGTGATGCCACCACGTTATGACCTTTCAGGTCGCCCACAATACCCCGGGAAAGGACGTTGGCCTTGCTGAAGGGGTCGTGGTTGTCGATGGCGTACAGAGTGGTCTTACCCTGATCTGCAATCTTGAATATGGCTACCTGGCGGTCGGCAACTTTGGCGCACACGCCGACGTTGGTCAGTAAGTCATCCAGTTCGCACACGGGCACCCAGGACAGTTCTGCTTTTGCGTTCATGCTGTGATCCTCTCGGTGTTGATGTTGGTACGCTTGGTGATTACACGGCAACAGTTTCAATGCGTTTTTCGTCATCACGGGCCGGCCGTATCTGGCCGCGTTCCTTGACGAATACAACATTGCTGTCTTTCTCATCAGAGTTAACAAAGTGACGGAACCGCTTCATCTTCTCTGGATCTTCTATGGTGGTTTTCCATTCGCACTGATAGGTATCCACCAGGTGATTCATTTGTGCTTCCAACTCTGCGGCAATGCCCAGGGAATCGTTGATGACCACGTCTCTCAGGTAGTCCAGGCCGCCCTCCAGGTTATCCATCCAGACGGAGGTGCGCTGCAGTCGATCGGCGGTCTTGATGTAGAACATGAAAAAACGATCGATGTACTTGAGCAGGGTTTCGTCATCCAGGTCCGAGGCAAACAGATCGGCGTGGCGTGGCTTCATGCCACCGTTACCACACAGGTACAGGTTCCAGCCTTTCTCGGTGGCAATAACGCCGATGTCTTTGCTCTGGGCTTCGGCACACTCACGGGTGCAGCCGGAGACCGCCAGCTTTACCTTGTGGGGCGAACGGATACCGCGATAGCGCTGTTCCACCAGAATCGCCATGCCCACACTGTCCTGAACCCCATAACGGCACCAGGTGGAACCGACACAGCTTTTAACGGTACGCATGGATTTGCCGTAGGCGTGTCCGCTTTCAAAACCGGCATCGATCAGTTCCTTCCAGATCAGAGGCAGCTCATGGGATTGGGCACCAAACAGGTCGATCCGTTGACCGCCGGTGATCTTGGTGTACAGGTTGTATTTCTTACCGATCTCGCCAATGGCAATCAGGCCGTCGGGGGTGATCTCACCACCGGGTACGCGGGGTACCACTGAGTAGGTGCCGTCCTTCTGCATGTTGGCCATGAAGTAGTCGTTGGTATCCTGCAGTCCTGCCAGGGCCGGCTCAATAATATGGTCGTTCCAGCAGGACGCCAGTATGGAGGCGGTGGTGGGCTTGCAAATATCGCAGCCCTTGCCCTTACCGTGTTTGCTGATCAGCTCTTCAAAGGAGCGAATGCCGTCCACCCGCACCAGGTGATACAGCTCCTGGCGGGAATAGGGGAAGTGCTCGCACAGATCTTTTTTCACTTCAATGCCGAGCTTTTCCAGTTCGGCGTTCAGTACCTGGCCCACCAGCGCTGAGCAGCCGCCACAACTGGTGGCCGCTTTGGTGGTGGATTTCAACTCGCCCAGCTCGGTGATGCCGCCCTGTACGGCGCAACACAGATCACCTTTGCTGACGTTGTTGCAGGAACAGATCTGCGCGCTGTCCGGCAGTTTGTCCACACCCATGGCCGGGGCGGCGGAATCACCCCGTTGAGGCAGGATCAATGTGTCGGGGAATTCCGGCAGCTCGATGTCGTTGAGCATCATCTGCAACAGGGTGCCGTATTCCTCGGCCTCGCCCACCAACACAGCCCCCAGCAGATACTTGCCGTCTTCGCTGACCACAATCTTCTTATAAACCTGATTGTGTTCATCGGTATAAATATAGCTTTGCGCGCCTTTGGTCATGCCATGGGCATCACCGATACTGGCAACGTCCACACCCATCAACTTGAGCTTGGTGCTCATGTCGGCGCCCAGGAACTCGGAGCTGAACTCGCCGCTGATGGCGTCGGCAGCCACCTGGGACATCTGATAGCCGGGCGCCACCAGACCAAAGATACGGTTGTTCCACAGGGCACACTCACCAATGGCAAAGATGTCCTCATCGGAGGTTTGGCAGTAATTGTTGATGGTGATTCCACCGCGTTCACCCATGGCCAGGTCTGCCTGGCGGGCCAGTTCATCCTGGGGACGAATACCGGCAGAGAACAGAATCAGGTCTGTTTCCAGATGGCTTTCGTCGGCAAAGTTCATGCGCAGTGTGCAGTCGTCGCCATCGACGATTTCCCGGGTGTTTTTGCCGGTGTGAACCTGCACACCCAGTTCTTCGATTTTGGCGCGCAGCATTTTGCCGCCGCCTTCATCAATCTGCACCGCCATCAGGCGCGGAGCAAATTCCACCACATGGGTTTCCAATCCGAGGTCTTTCAACGCTTTTGCCGCTTCCAGACCGAGCAGACCGCCCCCGACGACCACACCAACGCGACTTTTGGCTGCGGTGGCTTTAATGGCTTCCAGGTCTTCAATGGTTCGGTAAACCAGACATTCGGGGCGATCCTTGCCTGGAATAGGAGGTACAAACGGATAGGATCCCGTGGCGAGCACGAGCTTGTCATAGGGAATGAGGTCGCCTTTGGCAGACTTCACTTCCTTATTGTTACGGTCAATGGCAACGGCTTTGTCACCCAGTCGGATGTCCACCTGGCTGGTTTCGAAAAATCCTTCTGCTACCAGCGACAGGTCTTCTGCCGTTTTGCCACTGAAGTATTCTGAAAGATGAACACGGTCATAGGCGGCCCGTGGCTCTTCACAGAATGTGGTGATTTGAAAGTTGGACGCTTGCTCTTTGGCTGCAAACTGCTCCAGAAATTTTTGGCCTACCATGCCGTTTCCGATAACGACTAACTTTTGCTTGCTCACGATGGACTCCGCTCTATCTCACTGCTTTTGGCCGGGGCGATACTCCCGGCGTGGCCCGATAGTGTTAACTCTCGAAACTGATAAAGCAGCTAACATGCCAATTATCTGAGTGGTGCCTAAAAAGCGCTGAAAACACAGAAAAGCGGATAAAAACAGCGCAAAAAAACCAATATGCATCATCATGAATCGCCGTGCACCACGGCGAGCACCAAATAAGTGCTAAGTGAGGGGTGAGGTTTTTAAAAAAAGGCTCTTAAATGATGCGCTTAGGCGGAGTTTGTGTTTATTGGTGGTGCAAAAATTAACAGTCAATTTCGTGAATAAAATGCGCTTTGGGGAGTGGGAAAAGGGTGATGCAGGCTTGTGCCTGCATCGGGTAACGGGGTCATTATGGTGGTGCAGGTGGCAGTGGAAGGCAGCCCTGGCAGGGGGCTCCTGGCAGGGGGCTCTACCTGCTTAAACTGTGTTCAGCCCTGCAGGAGGGCTTTGATTTCCGACACGCAGGACCCGCAGTTGGTGCCGGCTTTCAGGTGCTTTCCCACCGCCGCGGCATCGGTCAGGCCATATTTCTGGATGGCTTTGCGGATGGTGTTCTCGCCCACCCCGAAACAGGCGCAGATGGTGCGGCCGCAGTCCTCTACACCGGCCGGGCTTCTTCCCGAGAGCAGGGCCTTGCGCTCCATGGTGTTGAGGCTTTGCTTTTCAAACAGGCTGGCGAGCCAGTTGCGATCGGCGCTGGCGATGGTGCTGGTGTTCCCCGGGCCGATGTAAATGCAGGTGTGCAGGCCGCTATCGTTAATCCAGGCACAGCGAAAACTGTGGCGGGGGGTATCCAGGTATTCAATGGCAGGCTCAGACGCCATCGCAGCGAATTGCCTGGCGGTTTCCGCCAGGCTCTCCAGTGTGCCCTGGCCGCATAACTCATAGCGATAAAAGTGCTGGCCGCGTACTTTGGCGGCGTAATCGCACTGGGGTAAAGGCAGGTTCTTGCGGGACAGCATCAGCGCGCGCCACTGCGGCAGCCAGGGTGCAATGCTGCAGGGGGTGTGCTTGGATTCCGGTTGGCCGGAGATGGGGTCCACCACCGGGTTCACCAATTCACCGATGCGGGCGCCGCGGGCCCATTGATCGTTCCAGTGCATGGGGACGAACAGTTCACCGCGGCGCACGCTGTCGGTCACGTTGACCTTCATGATGGCGCTGCCCCATTGGGATTCGATGCGCGCCAACTGGTTGTCCAGCACCTGGTAGGTGGCGGCGGTGTCCGGATGAATTTCCACAAAAGGCTCTGGTTTGTGCGCGTTGAGTGGCGGGGCCAGTGCCGTTCGGGTCATGGTGTGCCACTGATCCCGGATGCGTCCGGTGTTCAGCGACAGCGGCCAACGGGCGCTGACCGGGTGGCGGACTCCGCGACATTGCGTGGCCACGAACTGGGCTTTGCCGTTGGGTGTGCTGAAGTTGCCGTCGGCGTACAGGCGCTGGGGATCCTGCTCCCCGGTGGCTGGCCATTGCTGTGGCTGCAGGTTGTTGTACTGTGCCTCGGTGAGGTCTGCCAGGTCGCCCAGGTCCAGCTTGCGCGGGGTGTGGCGGTTGAGGCTGGTCAGACGGGCGTGCTCGCGAAAAATGTCGGCGGCCGTGCGGTAGGGAAAGTGGGTGCCGAATCCCATGGCGTGGGCAACGTCGGTCAGAATGCGCCAGTCCTGACGCGCTTCGCCGGCCGGTTGCAGGCTGCCCCGCTGGCGTGAGATGCAGCGCTCGGAATTGGTGACGGTGCCGTCCTTTTCCCCCCAGCCTGCCGCCGGCAGCAGCACGTGGGCGTACTGGCTGGTGTCGGTGTGCGCGATGCAGTCGGATACGATGACCAGCTCCGCCTTGTTAAGTGCTTGCACTACCTTGCCGGCGTTGGGCAGGCTCACCGCGGGGTTGGTACCCATTACCCAGATTGCTTTCACGCGCCCGGCTGCGACGGCATCAAACAGATCCACCGCTTTCAGGCCCGGTTGTTGCGCCAACGTGTCGGTCTGCCAGAAAGCACTTACTTTGTCCCGCTCGGCGGTGGTGAAATCCATGTGCGCCGCCAGTTGGTTGGCAAGGCCGCCCACTTCACGGCCACCCATGGCATTGGGCTGGCCGGTGAGGGAAAAAGGTGATGCGCCGGGCTTGCCGACCCGCCCCGTGGCCAGGTGACAATTGATGATGGCGTTACCTTTGTCGGTGCCCTGGGAGGATTGGTTGATGCCTTGGGAAAAGCAGGTCAGGGTGCGTTCGGTGGCAGCAAACCATGCATAGAAGGTGGCGACGTCCTGCTCTTTGAGATCGCAGCGCCGGGCCACTTGCTGCAGGGTGGCGGCATCGGCGCGGGCGCTGTCCAGGGCGGCTGCAAAGCCTTCGCAGTGTCGTTCTATGTAGTCGCGATCGGTTTTGCCCTGTTCGTCCAGATAGCTCAGCAGGCCGTTGAACAGAGCAACGTCGCTGCCAGGAATCAGCGGTAAATGCAGATCGGCGATTTCACAGGTGGCGGTGCGCCGGGGGTCAATGACCACCACCTTCATCTGCGGACGCTTCTGTTTGGCGGCTTTGATGCGTTGAAACAGGATCGGATGGCACCAGGCGGTGTTGGAACCGGTGAGCACGATCAGGTCGGCCAGTTCCAGGTCCGCGTAACTGGCGGGCACGCAGTCTTCACCGAACGCCCGTTTGTAGGCGGCCACCGCGGACGACATGCATAAGCGGGAGTTGGTGTCGATGTTGGCGCTGCCGATAAAGCCTTTCATCAGCTTGTTGGCAACGTAGTAGTCTTCGGTCAGCAACTGGCCGGACACGTAAAAAGCCACGGCATCGGCACCGTGCTCGCGGGTGATACGGTGCAGCTCGCCGGCGACGTATGTTGTGGCCTGATCCCAGCTGGCACGCAGGCCGTGAATCATGGGGTGAAGCAGGCGGCCCTCGTGGGTCAGGGTGTGCGCCAGGGTAGACCCTTTGGCGCACAATTTACCGAAATTGGCAGGGTGGTCGGCATCACCCTGAACGCGGGTACTGCCGTCCGGGTCAGTGTGTATCTCTATGCCGCAACCCACTCCGCAGTAAGCGCAGGTACTTCTATTTAGCATTGGTTCAATAGCCATGTTGGTCGGTCAGGCGGCTTCCGGCAGATGCTCCGGATCCTGTTGCGCGCCGGTACAGAAATCTTTGCCAAAAATCAGTTGATCCCGAATGGCGCTGATGTCGGTTTGTTGTTGAATCAATTCAAAGAACCAGCCGCCGTCCTGCGTGTCTCCGTAGAGCACCGCGCCCACCAGGGTATTGTCTTTGATGACCAGCTTTTTGTAGTGCCCCATGGCCTGGTCGAAGAAGGTGATCTCTTCACCGCCTTCGGCATTGTCGAAGACCCCGGCGGAAAAAGCGTGTATCCCGGTGATCTTGAGCTGGGTGGCCTGTGCCGTTTGTATATAGCGGGCAATGCCCATTTCCGCCAGGTGGTTGGCGCAAACCCGGGCCTGTTCGTAGGTAGGGGCCACCAGGCCAAACAATTGCCCCCGGTGCTGAATGCACTCACCAACGGCGTAAATGGCCGGGTCAAAGGTTTGCAGGACGTCGTTTACCAGAATGCCGCGGTCGCACTGTAGGCCGCTGTTTTTGGCCAGTTCGATATTGGGTTTGACACCGGTTGCCATGACCACCATATCCACATCGAGATGGGTGCCGTCCTTGAACTGCAACCGCTCCACTTCACCTTGCTCGTTGCCTTCGATGGCGGCAGTCATGGCCCCCATCACAAACTCAATGCCTTTCTCCTCCAGGGATTGTTGCAGGAGCCGGGCGGCGGTCTTGTCCAGTTGCCGGTTGAGTAGAGAGTCGAACGCATGGACCACAGTCACCTTCATGCCTTGCTTGCGCAAGCCGTTGGCCGCCTCCAGGCCCAGCAGCCCGCCCCCGATGACAGCAGCGTGCTGTTTGCGGCCGCTCAGTTCCAGCATGGTATTGACGTCGTTGATGTGGCGGAAAGTCAGTACGTTTTTCAGATCATGGCCGGGAACCGGAATGCGAACCGGGACCGAGCCGGTGGCCAGTACCAGGCGGTCGTAGGGAATCTCTCGGTTGCCGGTGGTCATTACCCGGCGCTTGTTGCGGTCGATGCGGATGGCGCGCTCGCCCTTATAAAAGGTAATGTTGTTTTGCCGATACCAGGCTTCATCATTGAGCATGATGTTGTCTATGGTTTTTTCGCCCGCCAGCACCGGTGACAGCATGATGCGATTGTAGTTGCCAAAATTTTCCTCGCCGATCACGCTGATCTCGTACTTTTCGGAATGAATGGCCAGCAGCTCCTCCAGGGTTCGTGTTCCCGCCATACCGTTACCTACGAATACCAGTTTGGGTTTGCTGCCTTGGGTGTTGAATGCTGTAGGGGTCGTACTCACAGGGCACCGCCTTTACAGAAATGGGGTTCTTGCTTATGAAGTTAGCAAGCCCTATGCCAGCGTTTGGCGGGCATGAGCAAACAGGGGGTTATTGATAAAAATGCACCGTTATGGGATGGGGTGCTTCGGAAAGTGTTTTTGTGTGGTGCGTTATTACCTGTTAGCGAATTGGTTTAGTGTGCTGTCTGCGTGCATCAAAAAGATAAATGCGTTCTTATATGATGCATTTTTGATGGTTTTCCTGAAAAAGAGACCCAAAATAGTAGCGGCATGGCTTTTTTTGTGCGCTTTTCTGGGGATGGCATGCCCATTGCTTTGTTGGGATCGTCATTTTTTAAGGAGATTCCAATGAATAGCGGTAAATTGAATCTGCTGGATTTTAGCAATCCCAGTATTCGTACCCTGCACCTGACGTGGGTGGCGTTCTTCATCACTTTCGTTGTCTGGTTCAGCCATGCGCCACTGTTGGCAGCCATCAAGGAAACCTTTGATCTGTCCCAGCAACAGGTTAAGGCACTGATGATTCTGAACGTTGCCCTCACCATCCCGGCGCGCATTGTCATTGGAATCCTGGTGGATAAGTTTGGCCCACGCCATGTTTTCAGCGGGCTGCTGGTCGCTTCATCCTTTATCTGCTTTTTGTTTGCCTCTTCCACCAGTTATGAAATGCTGGCTCTGAGCCGGTTTATGCTGGGCTTTGTGGGTGCCGGTTTTGTGATTGGTATCCGTTTGGTGGGTGAATGGTTCCCCGCCAAGCAGGTGGGATTGGCGGAAGGCGTGTACGGCGGTTGGGGTAACTTTGGTTCGGCTGCCGCCGCCATGACACTGCCCACCATCGCCCTGCTGTTCGGTGGGCCGGAAGGCTGGCGTTATGCGGTGGCCTGCACCGGTGCACTGGCGCTGGTGTACGGCGTGTTCTTTTATTTTAAAGCACGTAACACACCGAAAGGTTCCACCTATTTCAAGCCGAAAAAATCCGGCGGCCTGGAGGTAACCACCAAGAAAGATTTCTTCTTCTATCTGGCCATGAATGTGCCCATGTACATAGCCCTGGCCGTGCTGACCTGGAAACTGGGCCCGGACAATCTGAAACTGTTGAGCGGTGGCGCGGCGGTTGCGTTGTGGGTGGGCCTGGTTGCGTTGTTTGTCTTCCAGGTCACCCAGATCTACAAAGTGAACAGCCACTTGTTTACTGACCCCCAACCGCAACCGGAAGGCTATAAATTCAAGCAGGTGGCGGTACTGGACTGGGCGTATTTTGTAACCTTCGGTTCAGAGCTGGCGGTGGTGTCCATGTTGCCCCTGTTCTTTATGGATACCTTTGGCCTGGATGCGGTTAAGGCGGGCTTACTGGCATCCGGTTTTGCCTTTATGAACCTGGCGGCGCGCCCTGGTGGTGGCTGGATCAGCGACAAGTTTGGCCGTAAGAAAACCATGAGCATTCTGGTGGCCGGGCTGGCGGTAGGTTACCTGGTGCTGAGTCAGATCGATGGCAGCTGGTGGATCTGGGTTGCCGTGGTTGCCACCATGTGTTGCTCTTTCTTCGTGCAGGCCGGTGAAGGCGCAGTGTTTGCCATGGTGCCCCTGGTACAGCGCCGCATGACCGGACAAATTGCCGGTATGGCGGGTGCCTATGGTAATGTGGGTGCGGTGACTTTCCTGACTGTGCTGTCGTTTGTGGATGCCTCCACTTTCTTTATGGTGATCGCCGGTTGCGCCGGTTTGGTGTTCCTGCTGGTGCAGTTTATCGAGGAGCCCGAAGGTCACATGACGGAAGTACTGCCGGATGGCACGGTTCAGCTCATTGAAGTAAGCTGAGCCGGTGGCCGGCAGCGCAAAGTGAATGCGCAATGTGAACGCAACACGGGTCGCCAATGGCGGCCCGTGTGCTTTCAGTTACCCGTTAATATGAATTTATAATGTGATCCCAGTATGTCATTGGATACCACAAAGCAGCAGTTGGCAGTCAGCGCCGCCCAGTTCACCAGTGCCGGTGTCAAACCGCAGAACGAAGACAGCATGGCCATCAAGATCCCGCAGGGCTCCCTGCTCAACCGCAAGGGCATTGTGGTGGCCATTGCCGACGGTGTGAGTGCCGCGGAGGCGGGCAAGGAGGCATCGGACATCGCGGTGACCGGCTTCATCAATGATTATTACTCGACGCCGGATTCCTGGAGCGTCAAGCAGTCTGCCCACAAGGTACTGACGGCCCTGAACCGCTGGTTGTACGGCCAGGGGCAACGGTTTCTGGAAGCCGAGAAGGGCTATGTCACCACCTTCAGTTGCGTCATTCTGAAATCCCGTTCCGCTTATATTTTTCACGTGGGGGATTCCCGGGTCTGGCGTTTTCGGGAGGGCATTCTGGAGCAGTTAACCCGGGATCATACGGCGCGAATTTCGTCGTCGCAGAATTATCTGGCGCGGGCCCTGGGCATCGATCTGAACCTGGATGTGGATCTGAAAGTGGTGGACCTGGAACCCGGTGATGGTTTCCTGCTGACCACCGATGGTGTGCATGAGTTTATTGATCAGCGCACCTTGCAAACGGCGTTGGCACAAGGCATGGCAACCCCGGACACGCTGATGGCCGATCTGGTGCAGCGGGCGCTGGATAACGGCAGCCAGGATAACCTGTCCTGCCAGTGGGTACAGGTGACGCAACTGGGCCAGGAAACCAACGAAGACGTGCTGCAGAGCCTGCGCCAGTTACCCTTTCCACCGGAGCTGGAAGTGGGGCTGAAACTGGATGGCTGGTGTGTGCAGCAACAGATTCACGCCAGTCAGCGCAGTCAGCTGTACCGGGTTCGCCACGAGCACAGCGGTATCAGTGCGGTGATGAAAACCCCCTCGGTGAATTACGTGGATGACGTGGCCTATATCGAACGCTTTATCATGGAAGAGTGGGTGGGGCGCCGCATCGACAATCCCTACGTGGTGAAAGTGGTGGAGCCCGGCCCCGGGCGGCGGTTTCTGTATTATCTCACCGAGGATTTGCCGGGCCCGTCGCTGGCGCAGAAGATTGCCGGGGGGCAGCCGATGGATGTGGCGCAGGTGGTGGCCATGGCGGAAAAGCTGGTGCAGGGCCTGCGCTCCTTCCACCGCCGCGAAACCCTGCATCAGGACATCAAGCCCGATAACATTGTCATGAAAGGCGAGGATCCGGTGATCATCGACTTCGGTTCCGTCTACGTGGCGGGGGTGGATGAGATTGCCACCAGCTTTGAGCGTGAGCGCGCCCTGGGCACGCTGGATTACTCTGCTCCGGAATATCGCCTGCAACGGCCGCGCTCGGAGAAAAGCGATCAGTTTTCCCTGGCCATGGTGATTTACGAGATGCTGACCGGCAAGCATCCGTTTGGGGAGCGTTTCCAGAAGGCCACCACTGTCTCGGACTTTCTGGATCTTAAATACATACCGGCCTATCGCCGTAACCCCATGGTGCCGGTGTGGCTGGACGGGGCGTTGCGCAAGGCCATGCAAACCAATGCGGATCTGCGCTATGACTCCCTGTCTGAGTTTGTACATGATCTGAAACACCCCAATCCGGCTTTCCTGTCAGTGCAGCAGCGGCCGTTGCTGGAGCGCGATCCGGCCGGCTTCTGGCGTTGGCTGGCGCTGCTGTTGCTGGTGACCAATTTGGTGACCCTCACCCTGTGGTTGGGTTGAGAAACCGTATATACTGGCGCCCCAAATGTAACCTTCACCTGTAATCTGCAGTCAATGGGAATCAGCGTCAATTATGGAACAGACCTACCGCCTTGTTATCCGCTGTCCGGACCGGGTTGGCATCGTCGCCAAAGTCAGTGAGTTCATCAGTGCCCACGGGGGCTGGTTGACGGAAGCGAGCTATCACTCGGAGCCCGGCAGCGGCGCCCAGGACCCGGGCTGGTTTTTCATGCGCAACGAGATTCGGGCGGATTCCCTGGATGTCAGTCTGGAGCAGTTCCAGCAACGCTTTGCCGAGCTGGCACAGGCCTTTCAGATGAGCTGGTTCATCAGCGATTCCAGTGTGCGCAAGAAGGTGGTTATTCTGGCCAGTCACGCCTCCCATTGTCTGGCGGACATCCTCTACCGCTGGCACAGTGGTGAACTGTACTGCGACATCAGTGCCGTGATTGCCAATCATGACAATCTGCGCAGTATGGTGGAGTGGCATGGTATTCCGTTTCATCACGTGCCGGTTGACCCAGCCGACAAATCCGCACACTTTCAGCAGGTGGATGACTTGCTGCAACAGGTTGAGGCTCAAACCATTGTGCTGGCCCGCTACATGCAAATACTGCCGGCGGCCATTTGTGAGCGTTACCAGGGCCAGGTGATTAATATCCACCACAGTTTTCTGCCGTCGTTTATCGGTGCCAATCCCTATTACCAGGCTTATGACCGGGGTGTGAAACTGATTGGCGCCACCTGTCATTACGTGACCCAGGAGCTGGATCAGGGGCCTATCATCGAGCAGGATGTGGAGCGCATCAGCCATCGCCATAACAAGGATGATCTGGTACGCCTGGGCAAAGACGTGGAAAAAATCGTTCTGGCCCGCGGATTGCGTTACCATCTGGAGGACAGGGTGGTGATGCATGGCAACAAAACTGTTATTTTCGACTAGACTCAGCCAGCAACCATCTGCGCATATAAACACAATAAATAGCGAATCAGACAACAGGAATGTATCAGCGTGAATCTTGAAATACCCGCAGCCCTGCTCAAAGAGGATGAGGACAGTACCAACCAAAGGATTCTGGATAGCGCACGATCACTGTACATTGAATACGGCTTGCGCCGCACCACCATGGAAGATGTGTCCAAGCGTGCCGGCATGGGGCGTGCCACTTTGTATCGGCGCTTCAGCGAAAAAGATCAGCTATTCAAGGCCGTCATTTTCCGCGACCTGCAACGCAGCCTGGTGCACATCGAAGAGGCCATCAATGACCTGGGCTCGGCGTTGGATGCGTTACTGGAATCGTTTGTGTTGTTCAGCCGCATGACCCACGGCAATGAGCTGTTGCAACGGTTGCTGAAGTCGGAGCCCGACCACGTTCTGCCTTATCTGACCACCGACTTTGAACTCATTATGAGTTTCTCCCGCCAGTATCTGGCCATGCAGCTGGAGCGGGCGCAAAAGGCGGGTCATATACGGGCGGGTGATCCCCAGGTGATGGCGGAAATGGTGTTGCGACTGACCCAATCCCTGATGCTGAGCCCCAGCGGCGTCATTAACCCCGCTGACGAAGACAGCTTGCGGGCTTTCACCGAGCATTACCTGCGGCCTCTCCTGGCACCCTGAATACAGGCTAACGCGGCATCAGGCCTGCTTTACAGCGGGTCTGCCTTTAGGCTGGAGCACGTTCCCCTCTTTATCTGACCAATAAGTCGCTTGATTTTTTGAGTCATAAGACATATTTTGTCTTTTGTCTCGATCAGTACAGTAACGTATCAGGAGGAAGGCGTGACTCAAGCGGCCAACATACAACGAAAACACCATCAACCGGAGCTGCGACCACTGGGGCCAGAATCCAACACCTGGCGCGATTTTGGCTCGTACCGGTTTCATCTGATGCTGCCCCAGGCCTTTGTGCTGCAGTCCGCCCATCCGGTGATTGACGCGGCGGTGTCCAAAGAAAAGAAGTATAAGCTGGACCCTTGGGGGCGGGCCAAAGGCTCCACCAAGCTGCTGTGGCCCGTGGTCTACTCGCGGCCGGACAAGGCCATCGAAATGGGCCATCGGCTGCGTGAGCTGCATCGTGAGATCAAGGGCACCGACAAGGACGGCAACCGCTACCACGCACTGGACCCGGAAGCCTATTCCTGGGTACACATCACCGGCTTTGATGCCACCTTGCGTATGTATGAATATTTTGGAACCCGCTTAAGCCGCGAACAGCGCGAAGCGATGTTCGGGGAATGGAAACAGATGGGGGCACTGCTGGGTATCCATGAGAAGCACATTCCACAAACCCAGGATGAATACTGGAAGCATTTTGACTACATCATTGAGCAGCGCCTGGAGTGGGGTGACGTACTGGATGACCTCATGGACCCCGGGTTTTACGCAGCTTACCCACGGCCGGAAGAGCTGAAGAAACTGCCTATGCCGATCTTCAGGCTGCTGATGAAGGCCATGGGCTGGTTCATGCACAAAATCACCATCGCCACCTTACCGGAGACGTTCCGTCGCCGCTTTGATGTGCGCTTCAGCAAAACCGACCAGCGTCTGTTCCGCCTGTTTGCCTGGTCGGTGCGCACGTTCTATCCCCTGGTGCCGGAGCGCCTGCAATACATCCCGCTGGCCTGGCGTGCCATCCAGGATTCCCGCCGCCATCCCGATGCCTATGAACTGGATGCCTATGAACCAGATGCCTATGAACCAGATGGGAATGAACGCGACGAGGGCGACCTGAGCCTGGCGGCCTCGTCCTGATTGCTGGCCCATGGGCCAGGTTGCGCAATGAAGACCTGATAGTGAGGTAGCACTTAATAGTAAGGTACTAAATACTGAAGTGTGTATTCAGTACCTTGGCCACCTTCACTTTCTTCAGTTGGGCGATCATGGGAATGCCATTCTGGTAGGGCGGGTAGGATTCCCCCTGAATCAGCGGCTGCAGGTAGTCCAGGCAGGGCTGGGTCACATCAAAGCCGCACGGGCTGATGAAATCCTTGGGCATCTTCTGTTCGACGTTTGCCACCTCCGCCAGGTTGGCCTCGCCGATGGTCCAGCTGTATTGCGCACCGGGGTTGCGCACGATGATGGGCATGACGGCGTTCTTGCCGGCCAGGGCGAACTCCACGGCGGATTGGCCCATGGCGTAGGCGTGATCCACATCGGTGGCCGAGGCAATGTGGCGGGCTGCCCGTTGCAGATAGTCCGCCAGCGCCCAGTGATACTTATAACCCAGTTCTTTCTTGATCAGCTGCGCCAGGTACGGTGCCACGCCCCCCAGTTGGGTGTGGCCGAAGGCGTCCTTGCCGCCGGAATCCGCCAGGAAGGTGCCGTCGCGCCGTTGAGCGCCTTCAGACACCACGATGGCGCAAAAACCATCCTGTTTCACGGACTGCTGCACCTTGGCCAGAAACGCTTCCTGCTCAAAGGGGATCTCCGGAAACACGATAACTTGTGGCGCCGGAAAACCATCCTGTCGGGCCAGGGCCCCGGCGGCGGCAATCCACCCGGCGTGGCGGCCCATCACTTCCAGAATGAAGATCTTAGTGGAGGATTCGCACATGGAGGCCACGTCCAGCGCCCCTTCCCGGATGGAGATGGCCACGTATTTTGCCACCGAGCCGAAGCCGGGGCTGCAGTCGGTGAAGGGCAGGTCGTTGTCCACGGTTTTGGGGATGCCGATGCAGGTAATGGGGTAGCCCATTTTTTCTGAGATCTGGGATACCTTGTGGGCGGTGTCCTGGGAATCACCACCGCCGTTATAAAAGAAGTAGCCGATATTGTGGGCCCTGAACACCTCCACCAGGCGTTCGTACTCGCGCCGGTTTTCTTCAAAGCTGCGCAGCTTGTAACGGCAGGAGCCAAAGGCACCGCCGGGGGTATGTTTGAGGGCGGCGATGGCGGTATCGCTTTCTGCGCTGGTGTCGATCAGGTCTTCGGTGAGCGCACCGAGGATGCCGTTATTGCCGGCGTACACCTTGCCGATTTTGTCAGGGTGTTTACGGGCGGTTTCAATGACTCCGCAGGCACTGGCATTGATCACCGCCGTGACCCCGCCGGACTGGGCATAGAACGCATTCTTGGTGGCCATGGATACTCCCGAGGCTGAGCTTTTTGACCGCGGCATGATATAGCAAATGACGGCGGGTTTCATGTTGTGTTGCTCCCGGGTACTGCCTTTTGGCACAATGCCCGCTCTGTTCATTCGCCCCTCAGAATCAGGAGTGCTCTTGAAGCCGTTGTTTGTGCTGTTCTGGCAGCTGTGTCGATTCCAGAAAGGTCCCCAGGATGTGCCTTACTCGCAGGTCCTGCTGCTGCTGTTGCTGGTGGCGGAACTGGCGCTGGGAATGGCCACCATCCTGCTGCTGGAGCCGTTGAACATGGGCCAGCAGATGCTGGGATTGCTGATGGCCATGGGGGCCTGGTTGCTGCTGGTGTGGGCGCTGCTGGCGTTCAAGGGCCTCACGGCCCGTTACGTGCAGACCATGAGCGCCTGCCTGGGCACCGATCTGTTGCTCAGTTGCATTATTCTGCCGCTGCAGGTGTATGTCGTCGGTCAGGGGCTGGAACCGGAATCCGGCACGCTGGCGCGACTGGCATTGTTGGTGGCGTTGATCTGGGATATTTTGATCAAAGGGCGCATCTACGGGGCGTCCATGCAACTGGGTCGGCTGCAGGCCAATCTGCTGTCCATTACCATCTGGGTGATTGTGCTGTTGTTGAGTAATGCGTTTATGCCGGCGCCAATGCCGGAGCAGGCACCACAGAACCCGGCGGTGGAGCAGGTACAGCCACCCTCCAACTAGAGTGAACCAGCCTTAGGATCTTTTATGCACCTACACTTCCTGGGAATCTGCGGCACCTTTATGGGCAGTCTGGCCTTGCTGGCCAAGGCCCAGGGGCACCGGGTGACCGGCTCCGATGCCAACGTCTACCCCCCTATGAGCACCCAGCTGCAGGAGCAGGGTATTGAGCTGATCGAAGGTTATGATCCTGCCCAGCTGGACCCGGCACCGGATCTGGTGATCATCGGCAATGCCCTGTCCCGGGGCAATCCGGCGGTGGAATACGTGCTGGACCGGGGGTTGACCTACACCTCCGGCCCCCAGTGGCTGCGTGATCACGTGCTGCAGGGGCGTTGGGTGATTGCGGTGGCCGGCACCCACGGCAAAACCACCACCTCCGCCATGGTGGCCTGGATACTGGAGCAGGCGGGGCTGGCACCCGGTTACCTGATTGGCGGGATTCCCAAGAACTTTGCGGTCTCCGCGCGGCTGGGCGAAGAGCCGTTTTTTGTGATCGAGGCGGACGAATACGATTCCGCCTTTTTCGACAAGCGTTCCAAGTTTGTCCATTACCTGCCGCGGACCCTGATCCTCAACAATCTTGAATACGACCACGCCGATATTTTCGAAGACATCAAGGCCATCCAGAAACAATTCCACCATGTGGTGCGTACGGTGCCCGGCAATGGCCTGGTGATTCACCCCCAGGCCGATGTCTATCTGGCGGAGGTGTTGGCCGCCGGTTGCTGGACTCCGGTGCAGCTGATCGGTGAAGCCGGCTGGCAGGCGCGGCTGCTGGCGGAGGATGGCTCCCACTTTGAGGTGTGCTACCAGGGCCATTGCTATGGCAGCGTCCACTGGCCCCTCACCGGGTTGCACAATGTGAACAACGGACTGGCGGCCATTGCCGCGGCCCGCCATGCCGGTGTCACCGCCGAGCAGGGGGTGGCGGCATTGTGTGAGTTCGGTGGCGTCAAGCGGCGTATGGAAGTGGTGGGCTGCGTGGCCGGCATAACGGTGTACGACGATTTCGCCCACCACCCCACGGCCATCAAGAGCACCCTGGACGGGCTGCGTAAGCAGGTGGGGCAGCAGCGCATCGTGGCGGTGATTGAGCCGCGCTCCAACACCATGCGCCTGGGTGTACACAAGGCCAACCTGGCGCCGGCAACGGAGCAGGCGGATGAGGCTATCTGGTATCAGCCCCCGGGGCTGGATTGGGATCTGCAGCCGGTGGTGGCGGCCAGCAAGGCCCCGGCCCGGGTGGCCAGTGACCTGGAGCAGCTGGTACAGAGCCTGGTGGCGCAAGCCAAAGCGGGGGATCACATTGTCATCATGAGCAATGGGGGCTTTGGCGGCATACATCGGAAGCTGTTGCAGGCGTTACAGAACGATCTGGTTAAAAACTAATCAAAAACTGTAAAAAAAGCCGACGCCCTGATTCAGGGGCCGGCTTCTTACGCTTGGAAAGGTTTTCCGGGGGTGGCTATCAGCTGTTGCGAACCCGGCGGCGCGCCATACCCAGGCCCAGCAGGCCCAGTCCCAACAGGGCAATGGAGGCCGGCTCAGGCACGGCAACCACTTCAAACTGATAACGCAGGGTACCATCGGGGTTGTAGGTCACCAGAGCGTCTGGGCTGTTCAGCTCGTCACTGATGTAGATGCCATCCGCCGCTTTTGCATACTGATCTTCGTAGTTGATGTCGCTGAAGCCAAGATCGAAAGCGCTGGAACCCAGTTGGAAGCTCAGCAGATCAAACTCGTCGCTCAGATAAAAATCGATACCATCCACACCGCCGTCATTATTGGTTGCGGCCTGGAAGGACAGGGCATCAATGCCACCGAAGGCAAGGGCATCATAGGTTTCATACAGGTTGTCACCGTAGGTGCCGCCGCTCTCGAAACTGTATTCCACGGCGCTGCCCAGATCGCTGTTGAAGAACAGAATAGAACCGTACCAGGCAACAGGATCCTGTACCGCGCCAATGCCGGTCCAGCGCAGATGCCAGCTGCGGCTGTCGCCTTCATCGCTCCACAGGTAGTAGCCGAAGGTGCTGAAGTCGCTATCGGTCAGGCTGCCTTCGGTTTCACCGGTATACTGAGGCGTGGCAAACACACTACCGGTCAACAGGGCGGCGCTCAGTGCAATGGTGGTAATCAGTTTGTTCATGGATAAGGCTCCGTTTCTATTTACTTGCTCACCGCAGAAACAGTGAATTCAGATAATTTTGATCAATAAGTAAGCAGAATGTGGGCCAATATTGATATTTGTATAAAAAACAGACAGTTGGTTTGGTTGAATATTAACCAGTAATGAGTTGGTGTAAATTTGATCGACACATAAAGGTGCCGATTTTGTATACCGGTTATCCGCCCTGCAACCGGGCTCGGCGGCGGAGACCTTATCAGCGTCGCCAGATCCCAGTATGATTTGGTTTAGACCGGAACCAGAATAGAGAATTTCCCCATGTTCAATCCTGAGGATGAAGATCTGTTCCGCAAGGAACTGGAAGGTGTGAAGCCCCTGGTACAAAACCGGGTGTCTATCCGTAATAGCGCTCAGGGGCCATCGGAGGCCCAATTGGCTCGGCGCGAGGCGGCCATCACCGACCTGAAGCGGGATGAAAACCTGCTGACCACCGAGTATGTGGAGATGGTAGACCCCCACGACATCATTGAATACAAGCGCCCGGGGGTGCAGGAAGGGGTGTACCGCAAATTGCGCCTGGGCAAGTATTCAGTGGATGCGGTGCTGGATCTGCATCGTAAAACAGTGGAGCAATCCCGAACAGAAGTGTTTGAATTTATTCAGGAATGTACCCGTATGGGGTTGCGTACGGTGATGATCCTGCATGGTAAGGGGGATCGCAGCCAGCCGCCGGCGCTGTTGAAAAGCTACGTCAATAAATGGCTGCCCAGCCTGCCTGTGGTCATGGCTTTCCACAGCGCCCAGAAACATCACGGCGGTGCCGGGGCTTTATATGTACTGCTGAAGAAGAACGCCGAGAAGAAACAGGAAAACCGCGAACGTCATTTGCGGGGGCGCTGAGTCAGGCGCGGCGGCTGTTGCCTTCCGGAAACACCAGGTACTGCAGCAGTTTTTCCTTGATGGTGGCGAGGTCGACGGGTTTGGACAGGTGGCCGTCCATGCCGGCCGCCAGGGCGCGCTGCTGGTGTTCCCGCATGGCATGGGCAGTGAGCGCCAGGATCGGGGTTCTGGGCAAATGGTGTTGATCTTCAAACTCACGGATTTGGCGGCAACTGTGGTAGCCATCCATCACCGGCATTTCGCAGTCCATAAAAATGAGATCGAAACGGTGGGGCTCTCGGGTGAAGGCCTGTAGGGCCTGCTCACCGTTGGCAACCAATTCGCAGTTCACCCCCAGTTTTTTCAGCATGCCGGTGATCACCATCTGATTGACATTGTTATCCTCGGCTACCAATACGGTTTGACCTTGAATAGGCGAGGCTGCCTTCTCATGGCGGGGCTGCTGCCCCTGTCCGCCACCCTCCATTAACCCCAGAATGGCTTGGCGCAATGTTCGGGCGGAGATGGGCTTCTGCATGGCCAGATCGATGCCTGCCGCTTCCAGCTCTGCGCGCCCGGGAACCCTGCGCATCGCCGTCAGCAGGATACAGTGGCAGTGGGGGATTGCGGCGGTGTGCTTTATCCGGCGGGCGCACTCCAGGCCATTGGTGCCCGGCAGGTTCCTGTCCAGGGTCACCACCTGAAACGGCGCACCGGCCGCGCTGGCCGCGTTCAGTTTTTCCAGGGCCTCAGCGGCGGTGAATGCCACTTCGGGCCGCATACCCCATGCTTCAGCCTGCTCCTTCAGCACCTGGCAGAAGTCGGTGGAATCATCCACGATCAGCAGCTTTACCGCCTCCAGGGCAGACAGGGGGACAAAGTGCTCGCGGATGAATTGAGGCTCACACTGGCGGCACTGTAACGTGAACCAAAAACGGCTGCCTTCACCCACCTGGCTTTCAATACCGATTTCACCCCCCATCAGGTGCACCAGTTGTCTGGAAATACTCAGGCCCAACCCGGTGCCACCGTACTCCCGTGAGATGGTGGAATCCGCCTGCGTAAACTCACTGAACAGGTTTTCCTGTTGTTCCGGGCGGATGCCGATACCGGTATCCCGCACTTCGAAATGCAGCGTATATTCCCCGGCCACCTTGGGCTCGGTTTCCCGCACGCGCAGAATAATGGAGCCGGATTGGGTGAACTTGAAGGCGTTGCCCAACAGGTTAAGCAGAATCTGCCGCAGGCGGCAAGGATCCGATTTAACCAGGGTGGGAGTGCCCGGCTCCAGGGAGCAAAGCAAGGCCAGTTGTTTGCGCTCGGCCGTGGGGGAAAACACCGAGGCGCACTCCAGACAGAGCTGATCCAGATCGAAATCCAGGTATTCGATTTCCATCTTCCCGGCGCTGATTTTGGAATAATCCAGAATGTCATTAATGATGTTGAGCAGGGCGCTGCCGGAGTTGGAGATGACATCCAGGTAGTGGCGCTGGTTGTCGTCAAGTTTGGTTTCCTGCAGCAGGTCTGCCATGCCCAGCACGCCGTTCATGGGGGTGCGTATTTCGTGGCTCATGGTGGCCAGGAACTCGCTTTTCGCTTTGCTCTCCGCCTGGGCTTCGATCACTTCCTGGCGCGCTTTCAACTCGTCCAGCTTGGTCTGGTATTTCAGCTCTATGTAGCGTTTGCTGTCCTCCGCGGCCTGTTGCTGGCTTTCCAGTGCCAGCTTTTCTGCCACCCGCTTGGCCCGGCGTTCCTCGTTGATGCGGTCTGCCATGGCGAACGACAGCAAAATGACTTCCAGGGCGGAACCGTATTGCAGCGAATGTTCAATGAAATGGCTGCTGGGAATAAAACCACCCTTGCTGAGCGCGGTGATGAACAGGGCGGCGAACAGGCAAGACCAGGCCAACAGATAAAAGCGGGCGATTCGATAACCTTGCAGAAATAAATAGAAGCCCGTATAGGTTCCCAGCAGAATGCTGCAGATGCCCACCACCAAGATAATGCGGATGGTGGATTGATAGGGCAGAAAGAACAGGCTCAGCAGCACCAGGGTATAGGCGGCGATGATGCCCAGCTTGAGTTTGTAAAGGGTGGGGGCAGTGCGTTGCAGGTTAAGCAGGGCGATGGCGAACAATTTGGAACTGATGCCGAAGGCCGCGACGGTCAAGGGTACGGCAATGGCGTTGATCTCCGGCATGGCACCCCAGACAAACTGAAAACCCAGGCCCTGCATGGAGGCATTGATTCCCGCGCAGGACAGGGCCGCCACTGTGTAGTACAGGTAGGTGATGTGGCGAATGCTGAGGTAGATGAACAGGTTGTACAGAATCATCACCAGCATAATGCCGAAGTACAGGCCGTGGGCGATCAGGGAGGGCTGTTGTCGCTCAAAGAAATGATCCATGTCCCAGAGGGTGATCGGGGCCTGTACCGTGCCTGCGGTGGTGATTTGCAAATACAGGGTGGCCCGCTCGCCGGGAAGCAGCTGGAAGGGCACGATAAAATGACGGAATTCCACCGGGCGTTGGGTAAATGGGTAGGTATCCCCCATGGTGTACCGGGCCACCACGTGGCCATCCCGGATTACAAAGGCGGCCACGTGGTCGAGAATTGGATAGGCGATCTCCAGCCCCAGGCGTCTGGGTTGGTCACCGTGGTTGGCGACCGGCAGTTTCAGCCACAGGCTACCGGGGCGAAACCCGAAGGAGGTGGTTTCCGTTTGCGGGGTAAGCCACTGCTCCCGTGGCAGGTTCATGGCGTCATCGAGGTGCAGGTTGCCTTCAAGATCCAGATAGAGCAGCGCCTGCAGGCCGGCGGGCTGACTGGTGAAATCGTTGCTGACGCTAATCTGGCCATAGGCTCGGGCACCGGGCAGCGCCAGGGTCAGTAACACCGCGAGCAACGCCCAGGTGCGGCCCTGCGGCAGTGCAATTGACCAGAATGCTGAAAGCATAATAATTGTCCGAACTTTTTCCGGGTAACTCTTAGAATATAGACCAGTGTGCGTTCAAATAATCGGGCAAATTCACGGGCCAGGGTGAAGGCGGGGTAAGTGAGGGCTACATTAGGGGCACATTCGGGCTGCTTGAAGCGGGCGGACCGGCCCCCTGGATGCAGGTGCTTACCCAGGGAGCCGGTGCAGATCTTTACTGATTGGCGCGATTGTCGATCAGGTCGTTCACCACGGAAGGGTCGGCCAGGGTTGAGGTGTCCCCCAGATTCTCCAGCTCGTTGGCGGCGATCTTGCGCAGTATGCGGCGCATGATCTTACCGGAACGGGTTTTGGGCAGGCCCGGGGCCCATTGGATCAGATCCGGCTTGGCGATGGCGCCGATCTCTTTGGATACCACCGCCAGCAGCTCTTTGCGCAGCGCTTCGCTGGGTTGAACGCCGCTCATCAATGTGACGTAGGCATACACACCCTGGCCCTTGATGTCATGGGGGTAACCCACCACCGCCGCTTCCGCCACCGCATTGTGCAGCACCAGGGCGCTTTCGATTTCAGCGGTGCCCATGCGGTGGCCGGACACATTCAGTACATCGTCCACCCGGCCGGTAATCCAGTAATAACCGTCTTCATCCCGGCGCGCGCCGTCACCGGTGAAGTAAGCGCCTGGGTAGGTGGAAAAGTAGGTGTCGATGCAGCGCTGGTGATCCCCGAACACACTGCGAATCTGGCTGGGCCAGCTGCGTTTGATGATCAGGTTGCCTTCCGCTGCCCCTTGCAGCTCATTGCCGTCACCATCCACCAGTGCGGGCTCCACACCAAAGAACGGCAGGGTGGCCGAACCGGGTTTGAGGGTAAAGGCGCCGGGCAGGGGGGCAATCATTACCGAACCGGTTTCCGTCTGCCACCAGGTGTCGACGATGGGGCAGCGGGCATCCCCCACCACGTTGTAATACCATTCCCAGGCTTCCGGGTTGATGGGTTCACCCACGGTGCCCAACAGGCGAATGGACTGGCGGCTGCACCGCTTCACCGGCTCCTCGCCCTGGCTCATCAGGGCCCGGATGGCGGTGGGGGCGGTGTAGAAAATGTTCACTTTATGCTTATCCACCACCTGCCAGCAGCGGGCGGCATCCGGGTAGGTGGGCACCCCTTCGAACATCAAGGTGGTGCCGCCGTTGGCCAGCGGGCCGTACACAATATAGGAGTGGCCGGTGATCCAGCCCACGTCGGCGGTGCACCAGAAAATATCCCCTTCGCGATAATCCAGGATGTACTTGTGGGTCATGGCGGAGCCCAGCATATAGCCGGCGGTGGTGTGCATGACACCTTTGGGCTTACCGGTGGAGCCGGAGGTGTACAGAATGAACATGGGATCTTCGGAATCCATTTCTTCTGCCGGGCAGTCGGCGCTCACGTTGGCGGTAAGCTCGTGATACCAGACATCCCGTTGTGCGTGCCACTGGATGTCGCCCCCGGTGCGTTTTACCACCAGGCAGGTGTGCACATCCGGGCAGTGTTCCAGGGCCTTATCGGTGTTCTCCTTGAGGGGAATGGTGCGGCCGCCACGGAGCCCTTCATCGGCGGTGATCACCACCTGGCAATCGGAATCCAGAATACGATCCTTCAGCGAATCCGGTGAAAAGCCACCGAACACCACCGAGTGAATGGCCCCCACGCGGGCGCAGGCCAGCATGGCGTAGGCGGCTTCGGGAATCATCGGCATATAGATGCACACCCGGTCGCCTTTTTTCACGCCCCGTTGTTTCAGCACATTGCCCAGCCGGCTCACCTGCTCGTGCAGTTCCTTATAGGTGATGCGGGCATCCTCTTTGGGGTCGTCGCCTTCCCAGATAATGGCCACCTGATCACCACGCTTTTCCAGGTGGCGGTCGATACAGTTATAAGCAGCATTGAGCTTGCCATCCTTGAACCAGGTGGCTTCCCCCTTGGGAAAATCGTATTCGTTAACTTTGGTCCAGGGTTTGGACCAGGTGAGGAACTCTTCCGCGCGCTTTGACCAGAACTGGTCCGGCTGCTCCAGGGATTCCTTATACCAGGCCTGATACTGTTCCAGCGTCATGTTGGCGTCTTTGGCGTAGGCCGGATCCACTGGATGGTTTTTGATGTCGTACATGGTAAGAAGGCTCCTGTCCTTTATCGTTCTTTTCTGGCAAACACAAGATGTAGTGGGCAACGTTACTCCCGTGTCATTTAAATGGCAATTATCCTTTAGTCCAACGAGCAAGCTCTGGCGCCGTCAAAATTTTTTTAAAAGCGAAAAATTATTTTTGTTAGGGGGTGCTAACTTTTAAGCCTGCGGCATAAGCGGAGGCAATAGCACGTATACCTTACAGACCGGTTACATTCTGTAAAAAAGTAGAAAATTTGGGGTTGTTAAACTTTCAAAGCTAGCTAGAATATTTTCTCGAAACCACAAGATATTGTGGTTGGTGGCATGAGAGAGACGGATATAGCGTGTTAGCCTCTTTTCCGGTGGTGGCAGGATGTCAACCGGAAAAAGCCGTTGGGAACAGGCCGGACCGTACTGTGCAGGGGTAGTAAGCACAGCTCATCATAATAAAAGCGATCGATTGTCACACCGGGTGGTGATACATGAGACATCCTACTTGTCTGTTTATTGCTCAGGTCTCTTTGGGAAAGTTCGGCATAAGCCGATTAGGAAACCGGGCCGCTAATTCCAGTAGCGCCTGTCAACGCATAACCGATTCGCCAGGGCCGTTCAGGTTCTGATAACACAACATCTAGTAGTTCATAATTCAGGCCCGCAGCCCCTTTTTCGGTTGCGTGGAGATCATTTTGTTCGGGAAATCATAAGAAGGTGGCAATGAGCGCTGTATCTTATCAACCAGTAGAGAAGCAAGCTGAAAAGGAAATTCCACTGCAGGAGGCATCGTTGGACATCTGGCGGTCTAAATACTGTCTGCAGGATAGCGAAGGCACCGCCGTGGATGCCTCCATCGACCATTCATTCCAGCGTGTGGCCCGCGCTTTGGCGGATGTGGAAACCGATGACGCCAAGAAAGCCGAATGGTACGAGCAGTTCCTGTGGGCGTTGCGCCATGGTGCCATACCCGCCGGCCGTATCCTGTCCAATGCCGGTGCCCAGGCCTACAAGGCCGACACCTCCACCATCAACTGCACCGTGTCCGGCACCGTCAACGACACCATGTCCGGCATTCTGGAAAAGAACTACGAAGCGGGCCTGACCCTGAAAGCCGGTTGCGGCATCGGCTATGAGTTCTCCACCCTGCGCCCCCGGGGCGCTTACGTGTCCGGCGCCGGGGCCAAAACCTCTGGCCCCTTATCCTTTATGGATATCTTTGATCGCACCTGCTTTACCGTATCTTCTGCCGGCGGCCGCCGCGGTGCCCAGATGGCCACCTTTGATGTCTCCCACCCGGACGTATTGGAATTCATCAAAGCCAAGCGTGAAGACGGCCGCCTGCGCCAGTTCAACCTGTCCCTGCTGATCAGTGAAGAGTTCATTGACTGCGTGGTGAAAGACGAAGACTGGGCGCTGGTGTTCCCCATCAAGCAGAACAGCCCCGATGCCAACAAGATGGACCTGCAAGACACCAGCAAGGTGATCTGGCGGGAATGGCCCGCCAACGACGGCTACATCGTTAACGATAAGGGGCTGGTGGCCTGCAAAATCTACGGCTATGAAAAAGCCCGCAAGATCTGGCATGCCATCATGTCCTCCACCTATGATTTTGCAGAGCCCGGTTTCATCCTGATCGACAAAGTGAACCAGATGAACAACAACTGGTTCTGCGAGAACATCCGCGCCACCAACCCCTGCGGTGAACAGCCCCTGCCGGAATACGGCAGCTGCCTGCTGGGCTCGGTGAACCTGACCCGCTTTGTGCGCAATCCTTTCACCGAAAAAGCCAGTTTCGATTGGGATGAATACCGCAAAGTGGTGTCCACCTTTACGCGCATGCTGGATAACGTGGTGGAAATCAATGGCTTGCCGTTAGAGCAACAGCGCCACGAAATCACCACCAAGCGCCGTCACGGCATGGGCTTTCTGGGCCTGGGCTCCACCCTCACCATGCTGCGCATGAAGTATGGCTCTGCGGATTCCGTGGACTTTACCGAACAGGTGGCCAGGGAAATGGCCGTCACCGGCTGGCAGACCGGCCTGGCCCTGGCAGCGGAGAAAGGCCCTGCCCCCATTATGGAGCAGGAATTCAAAGTGGATGGTGCCATGTTGCGCAAGCGTCCGGAAATGAAAAAGGACGGCTATAAAATAGGCGACAAGGTAAAAGGCAAAGTGTTGCACGCCAAATACAGCCGCTATATGCAGCGCTTGGCGGAGGTAGAACCCGAGCTGGTGGAGAACATTGCCAAGAACGGTGCGCGCTTTACCCACCATTCCTCCATTGCGCCCACCGGCACGATCTCGTTGTCCATTGCCAATAATGCCAGTAATGGCATAGAACCGAGCTTTGCACACCACTATTCCCGTAATATCATCCGGGAAGGGCGCAAATCCAAAGAGAAGGTGGATGTGTTCTCCTACGAGCTGCTGGCCTATCGTGAGCTGATCAACAGCGATGCCATGCCTTACAGTGAAGAGGCCGATCAGCAGTTGCCAGAGTACTTCACGGCAACCGATAATGTGAGCCCAGAGCAGCACGTGGACATTCAGGCGGCAGCACAAAAGTGGGTGGATTCCTCCATTTCCAAAACCATCAATGTGCCCACCGACTTTGAATACGATAAGTTCAAGGACATCTACCTGTATGCATTCCGCAAGGGATTGAAGGGCTGCACCACCTTCCGCTTTAACCCGGAAGCGTTCCAGGGTGTGTTGGTGAAAGAGAAAGACATCGAAGCCACTACCTACAAATTTACCCTGGAAGATGGCAGCGTAATTGAGGCCAAGGGCAACGAAATGATTACGTACGATGGCGAAGAGCATACGGCCGCCAACCTGTACGATGCCCTGAAAGAAGGCTACTACGGAAAACTTTAAAGGTATTGACCCATGGCTAAAGAAATCAAATCCAAAATCATTGGATACGAAGTGGTGAAACCGGAGCAGCCTGCCGCTGAACCGGTACAGCCCGAAAGTAATGTCGTGCAGATGCACGAAAGCGTAGAGCGCCCGGAAATGCTGCTGGGCTCTACCTATAAAATCAAAACCCCGTTGTCGGATCATGCGTTGTATATCACCATCAACGACATCATCCTGAACGAAGGCACCGAGCACGAACAACGCCGCCCCTTTGAGATCTTCATCAACTCGAAGAACATGGAAAATTTCCAGTGGGTACTGGCGCTGACCCGTGTTATTTCCGCCGTATTCCGTAAGGGAGGGGATTGCACCTTCCTGGTGGAAGAGCTGAAAGCGGTATTCGATCCCAAGGGCGGCTACTTCAAGCGCGGTGGCAAGTTCATGCCATCGCTGGTGGCCGAGATCGGTGAGGCCATCGAAAATCACATGCGCATGATCGGCATGATCAAAAGCGAACTGGATGAACACCAGCAAGCGTTTATAGAAAAGAAAAAACAGGAGTTGACTGCCCAGGCAAAAAAGCCTGAAGCGCCGCACGAGGAGGACAGCGCCTTTCCTGCAGGGGCCAGCCTGTGCGGTAAGTGCAGTACCAAAGCGGTTATCTATATGGATGGCTGCATGACCTGTCTGAACTGCGGGGATTCAAAATGCGGCTGATGACAGGTTGCTGAGTTTTGCCAAAAGGCCACAGCATTCGCTGTGGCCTTTTGCGTTCAGGGCTCGATAAAGGCATGGGGATAGATGTACTTGAGACGGTTGAACAAAGGAAATCTGGGTGATATCGGATCAAGCGCAGACTATTTGAAATCATGCGTCATTGGTACGGTGATGTATGGGGAATGGCGGGGTATACGTCTTTTGTACGTAGGTGGGAATGTTAGCTGAAATTGCATAGGGATTTATGGAAGCAGAACAAGCGCTAAAAATGCTCAACGGAATACTTTCTGAAATCGAGTTTTCTGCTGGTGTGTCAAGAACCGACGATTTCGGAAGTTTGAGGGCAGTCGATGCGAAAGTTAAGGAAACCAAAATGATCCTTAGCTCTGTTCCTGGTTTGCCTCAAACTTTCGTTAGCGATATGGATTCTGATGAAAACTTTGAAGTTAACAGCAGAAGGGTTCGTCTCGAAACATTGAGCGAATACATCCGAAGTGCGGTTAAATTCTTAAAGGCAGGCGGCGTTACGCGCCCCAAAAAGCAGATTATCGCTCCCCCTGACTATGGCAAAATAACTGCGATCATGCCCGGACTTCAGGAAGTCATCGATAGTCGGTGGAGAGAAGCTCAGCGTTGTCAGCATGTCCAGGCCTATACGGGTGCCATCATTCTCATGGGCAGCGTATTAGAGGCACTTCTTCTTTGCAGAGCAAATAGCTCTCCGGACAAAGCCTATCAATCAGCCAAAGCGCCAAAAAACAAAATGGGCAAGGTTCCCGCTATTCAAGACTGGAACCTCAACACCCTTATTGAGGTTGCTGTCGACTGCGGGTGGCTTAAAAGCGACAGAGGTAAGTTCAGCCATGCTCTGCGTGAATCTAGGAATGTGGTGCACCCATGGGTTCACGTAACAACCAGAGCAAATTTTGATGAGTCAACGTGCCTAACCTCATGGGAAGTTCTAAAAGCTTCTGTGCGAGACCTAATGGAATCAATGTAAATCAGCTAACCAGGGGCTCCAGCGGACCGCTTTTCCGGCGCGGTCCGCCTCCAAAGCAGGCCGCTGAGCCCAGGCGTTAGGACGCTAGCAGAGGAGGTTTGAAAATGACAAAATTTCACGGGGGGTGTTTTTGCAAAGCCGTTCGTTACGAAACGACTGCTGATCCACTGAACGAAAGAGTGTGTCACTGTAGAGAATGTCAAAAAGCTATCGGGGCTGCCTTTAACGCCCGAGTGCTGATGCGTATTGAAAATGTTTCTATCACGGGTCCGATTAGCACATTTTACTCATCAAAGACACTAGAGCGAGGGTTTTGTTCGCGTTGCGGTTCAAGCATATTTTCCCGACGTGCTTCTGCCGGAGTTATTGGGTTGACGGTTGGCAGTCTAGACGACCCGTCACTTTTCAAACCTGATATGCATTTTTGGGTATCCTCAAAGCAACGCTGGATAGAGATTACCGATGATCTCCCCCAGTATCTAGAAGGTCCGCCAACCAAAGGTTATTAAGTCCATGGCTCGCCATCGAAATTGGCCTAACAAGGCCATTAAATTCGCTCCCTACGGTCGCCGGAGGCTCGCAAGCAGTCAATAGCGAAGTATATGTTTTAATTTGTTGCGTTTGATGTATGAGAAAAAGCTGAGTTGAAGGAATACAGGTCTACTTAAAAGGGGGCTTTTCAAACTGAAATTTATTAGGTGGCTAATACGCGCGTGGCCGGTTTTGGTTCCGTTATTATTGGTTTCGGTTAATTTAGTCTTATGGTCGATTTATTCTGATGATCGAGCATTAATAAACAAATGTTTTTCGCTCTTCTTGCAGTTAATAGGCGGTGTCTCAATTTTATATTCGATCGACTCTAATTTTGAGGCTTTTCAAAAAGGCAATATGATTTCAGCCTTTAAGAAGTATTGGAAGGAGTGCCCAATATTTAAACAGCATTACTATTTGAATGCTGAGCCGGCTATTATCAAGACAAAGATGGGGATGGCTAATTCTAGGCTTGTCCGTAATCCTAAAACTGTTGAAGAAACGCTAGCGTATCTGCAAGAGCAAATTGATCACTTTGATGTGTTGATTCGTGCAAATGAAGTAGCGATTGAAAAGAAATGTGGCGAGCTTAAAGACATGATTGAAAAACAGGCAAACGAGCTGAACACGGTAAGTAAGCGCGCTGAAAAAAGAATTGAAGATATTGTTTTGGGTGGGGTTAATGCTCAAATATTTGGTCTTTTCTTACTTGTTCACGGCGCTATTGCAGGCTTCTTCGCCTAACAAACACGCCCTGAGGTGGACACCGTTACGCTGCGCTAGTTTGTGTTTTGGCTGCGCCAATTATTACACAAACCAGCTCCACTCCACGGTGCCACTTAACTTTGCGTTATGTGAAATCGGCGATTGATTCATGCTAATGAGAATCGTGAAATTCGTAGGCATTACTATATTGGTAGTGCCTGTAGTTAGTTTATCTGTATATTGGTTCGTTTGTTTCCAGCCATACGTTCACGAATTACGAAAGCTGTCCCTAAATGGCACAGAAACGATAAAACACGACCATGACCGAATCTATCGAACAGCCGTAGCGGCGGACGGGGAAAAAGGGATTCGCATTTGGTCAATACGGTCAGCGTACTATAATCTCTCTTTTAAAGATTACGGAAAAAGTAAGCTAAATTGGCATCTTGATAATTTGCTGTGGTATTTCGGTAGCTACCTATACTTTAATGAACAGCAAGTATTTGGAATTTGGATTGAATGTGCATTTAACGAATGTACAAATGATATCGAAAATGCTTCACGCAGGTATTTTGGTTTAGAGTTATCCAAGCTATCTGATGATCAATTGGCTGAGCTTGTTGGGTCAGTTAAAGCCCCGAAGATATTCATTCCTGGATCTGAAAGGGCAAAGGAAAGAGCAAAGATCATACTGTTTAAATCAGACAGCACATAAAAAGTGAATATACGGACCGAAGGGTCCGTACTATCACGCTGTTAAGCTTTGGATGGTTTATGATCGGGTAGTCAAAGCAATATTTGGGCTGTGGATAAGTGGTTGTGTGTGATAGTTTTTCTACAGGTTCGTTATGCAAGGGGATCAATGATTAAACCACTAATTCAAATAATTTGGTGATCGATGAAAAAAGTAGATGATATTAACGACTACAAAGCTCTTTTTGTCGATGAAAAAGTACGCGAGAGTGCTTTAAAGCAAGCGTTGGATATAAGAAAATTCGAGATTGAGCTTTATTGGAAAAGAACGGCTTACTTTTGGACTCTTATAGCTGCTACATTCGCTGGGTATGTTGCGATTCAGTCAAAAAATCCTGACGCTGATTTATCATTGTTAGTAAGTTCTATTGGATTATGCTTCTCTATTGGTTGGTATTTTGTGAATAGGGGTAGCAAGTATTGGCAAGGAAATTGGGAGCGGCATGTGGACTTACTAGAAAATGAATTCTCAGGCCCACTATATAAACTGACGCCTAGCCATACTGAATATCGATTTCTCAAACTAAATTCTGCTTATCCATTTTCGGTTTCAAGAGTTAATCAAATACTAAGTCTATTTGTAGTTATGATTTGGTGTGTTTTGGTTGTTTCGTCAGCTTGTAGATGTAGCTGGCTTCCGATGCAAAATAACCTTTTTTCATGGTCAATTGCCGTATTGGTATTAATTTGCATTTTCTCTCTTGCCGCCTTCGGCAGGACCAAGAGAACAGAGGATAATAAAACAATTTGCTTCGAGTGCCGAGAATATAAAAGCCACTAATGCATACAAGTGGTATTGCATCAGTTGCCGGGCTAACCGATTACCACTCAGCCCGGCCAATTTGATCCATTAGCTCAGCTTGACGTTCATGGTGATTTCCGCAGTGAATACCAGTTGACCGTCCTCATCGAATACCTCTACTGGCACGGTTTTTTCACCCGTAGTGTCCCAGTCAATTTCCTGTCCGTTTGAAACGGCACGCAAGGCCGTCTTTGCCTTGGCCAGATACTTGACCGACATAGCCTGTGGGATCCACTTTCCATTGCTAGGTATCGACGCATCTGTCATCAATCCCGCCACTAATTCAGCGAGGTTGCACATAGCGATAGCGTGCACCGTACCTAAGTGGTTGGTAATTTCCTTTCTAAAAGGCACCCGTGCTTCAGCGAACTTTGGTTTCAGGTCGACGAGATCTGGCTGGATGGTGCTGAAATAGGGTGCTTGTTGGCACACCATATTACCAAAGCTCTCGGGGCCGAATGCGTTGAATGCTGCTAAGGTTTGGCTCATCGGTGAACACTCCATGCAATAAAAGAATATTATTCTGTTTAAGAATAGTATTCTGTTTGTGTGGTGGCTGTCAACAGGTAGAATGTCAAGTATCGTTAGTTCAAACGGATGAATCACAATTTAATGAATAAAGACAAAATCCTGGAGGATCGGTTTCCAGGCCGCAGGGCTGCCCTGAAAAGAGAGATTCTGGAGCATGCGCTCTATTGCTTTAATGAACTCGGAGTGGAGGCAACTACCATCGATGCGATTAAGGCCCGTTGCGATACAAGCGTGGGAGCGATTTACCATCACTTCGGGAACAAAGAAGGAATTTTGAGTACACTCTTTTTTGCTGCCCAAGATGATCAGCGGCAGAACTTGGAGCATGAATTAGCCAAAACGAACAGTCTTCGCGAGGCTATCTATTCGATTGTATCGAGTTATTTGGACTGGGTTGTGGCACAACCGGAATGGGCGCGATTCCTTTATCAGGCGCGCTCTCCCGTTGCGAAAGGGCCGTTTCGTCAGGAGCTGAAAGTTCGAAATGCCCAAAATTACCAGGAACTGAAAGAGAAGTTGCTCAGTTTTGAAAACAAAGATATCAAGATAGTTCAGCCGTTCGAGATAATACCTTCTTTAATCGTAGGCCCATCGGAAAATTATTGCAGAGCGTGGTTGGCCAACAGGGTTCGGACATCGCCTCGGGATTACCGAGAGGAATTTTCGGAATCTGCATGGCGCTCGCTGCAGAGGTGATCTACGTAAGCACTTTTAACCAAGTGCTGTTGTCGGATAATTTCTCCACCGCATCGCGGCTCCAAAATTGACGTAAAGCTCAGCGTTAGGCAAATAAAGAAATTCTTACTATTAATTGAAATGAGAACACTATGCATAGGATAGTTGCAGCTCTTCTACGAGACTTTGTCGAAAGTTATGAACTTCATGAAATGGGCGAGGCAGATCAATTTGAACGTCTTGTTAACCATTGTGTGATAACCCCTGAAGTTGTTGAAAGTTACGATCTTGCAGATATCACAACTACTTCAGGCGATGACGGATTAGATGGATGTGCGCTTTTAATAGATCAGGAAGTATCTCTATCGATAGAAGATGCAGAAGAGATACTTGGAGATGGGCGGAGAAATCATGATGTTAAACTTATTCTTACACAAGCAAAAACATCAGAAAACCTTGATTTGGGGGAAGTTCTTAAATTCCATGCTGCTATAGAACGTTTCTGCCACGATTTCAAAGACACGCCCAATGACTCGATCGAGGCTAATACTAAACAAGTTTACGGAGCTGCGATTGATAGGGCTGGTGCTATCCGTGATGGAAAGTTGAGCTTACTCATTCGATTTGCATACACAGGCCGATATATAGCACCAGAGGAAATTGAAAAAGCAAAAGCTGAACTTGTTAATCGCATTGAAGAGGAAGGTTATTTTTCAGAAATCGATTACGAAATACTTGATCGAGAAGGTTTAGGTCATGCTTTTCAGTCAACAACAGCTCCGATTGAGGCAAAAGTCGATGCTTTCTCTGTTGCAGCTCTTCCTACTATAGCGGGCGTAGAAGAATCGTATCTTGCTATAGTTCCTGCAAAAAAATTCGTTGAGAATCTACTTGCAGATGACACAGGCAGGTTACGGCTTCACGTTTTCGAAGAAAATGTTAGAGCATTTCTGGGGGCAGATAATCCTGTAAATAGCGCAATTGGCGAAACAATAAGAAACGAAGAGTCGCACTCAAGATTTCCCGTATTGAACAATGGGATCACCATCGTTAGTCCTGATGTCAGAGTTCAGGGGATGAGCATTACATTTGTAGACTTTCAAATAGTTAACGGCTGTCAAACATCAAATGTCTTGTGGATTAACCGAGACGACCTTAGTGATGATATGATGGTTTCTCTGAAAGTTATTGAAACGGACAACGAGGATGTTTTCACGGATCTTGTTCGCGCTACTAATAGCCAAACTAAAATTGATGATGATCAGTTTCTGTCATTGCAGCCAATGGCGCGTAGAATAGAAACCTACTTTAACTCCTTCTCAGATGACGAAAATAGATTGTTTTTTGAACGCAGGGACAGGCAGTATGTGGGGCAAGGGGTGCCGGGTGTTAAAATATTTGATCTTAAGATACTTGCTCGTTGTGTATCTGCTGTATTTCTTGATCGTCCTGACCTTTCTTATCGCTTTCCTCGAAAAATATTTTCAGACAACAGCATCGCAAGTCGGGCTTTTAGCGAAGAAAATAGAGAAATTGTTTACTACACGAGCTGCTTGGTTTACTACCGAATGGCTATCCTCTTTAGCAACAAACAAATACCCGCTGAAGCTCGGAAATTTAAATGGCACATAATGGCGCTTCTATCACATAGAATTACTGGGGCTCAAAGACCTACATTACGAAGCCGGAAAATCGAATCATGGTCACAACAAATCATTGATATGATTATTAACCAACCACGTGAATTTAAAGCTGTGGTCATTGGATGTTACGAGACATTCCGCGATTTGGGGGATGTGAGCGAAGATCGCTTAAAAAGGCAAGCCATATATGAACAGGTGCTTAAAACAGAAGGCTAACAAGCACGTAAACACGGATCGCCCAAAGCTGCGCCGCTTCGCTCTGCACCTTTGTGCGCCCGGTTACGCAAAACGTTATGTTTTTGAAGCTTCGGAGTATTAGTCATGGATAATGACGATGAAATAGAGTTTATATTACCTGGGTATCCACAGTATCCTGCCTCGTTATCTACTGCTATGACATTCTACAATGCAGCAAGAAATGAGATAAATGAACGAGTAAAATTCCGCGATCAGGTTCTTTTAACGGTGATAGGAGCCACGTTTGCATTTCTTGGATTCATGAAAGTTCTTGATATGGGGCCTACTAATATCATTAACCCGGGAGAACATATCCTTTTAGTTAATGAATTTATAAAATACTTCATCACTATCGGCGGGGTGTCTGTGCTCGTGTATTTTCTCGCTATATATAATGGTTATCAAAATTCAAAAATTGCAGAGTTGGGTTTGTTCATTACAAGCGGCCCAGCAAAACATTTAATGCTCTATGGAGCGCATGAACTAGCGGATAAAATTCGTCATGGAAAAAATGGAGAGTTTTTAGCTGAAGAAATAAAAGATGCTCACATTAAGTTAAAAAACACTATAGCTCACTGGGATGGGTGGGCAGCACAACAATTATTTAATAGCGGTCAAGAAGCTGTTCCATTTGAGAGGGATCAGCATATAAATGAGTGGGATTTTATAGATAAATACAAGGATCAGTTTTCTCAAGATAGGTTGTACAAGTCACTACTTCTGTTTATGTCATCAATTCCTTCGGTGATTACTATATCTTTCTTGCTTTATGGTGATGGCGCTATAATTTCATCATTCAAAAAATTTGTTACTTACGCAGATTCAGATAAGTTCTGTTTTTATTTGGATGGTTTGATTTATTTTATCTTTGCCTTGATGGCGCTATTGATTTCTATCGGCTTGCCTGCAGTGGTGAGAAATAAAGTAACGGTTGCAAAAAACCTAAAAGACAAGTACTCCAAGCTTAGAAAGTCCTATAATTGAAAAATAAAATGAGCTCTGAGAATATTCTAATATTAGGCGATATTTTATTAGATAGGTATCTTGTAAACTCTATCTACCTTCATCGTATAGGGTGTTCAGGTAATATTATTAATGTTTTGGAAGAGTTGAAGTCGAAATATTTGCTTGTCACGTCCTTCCCGAAGCCAGATCTTATCAATTTAATATTTGATGAGTGCGCGTATAAATCAGGATCATTGATTACATTCCCCGCAGAGGGAAAGACTAATGTCGTTGAGTATTTAGTGGATGATGGTGTTACAAAACAAATAAAAGATAAGCCAGAACCGGTACGAAATATCAATGATTTAGAAATGGCAGAAATAATAAAGAATTCATGTTCTAAAAAAATTCTGGTTTCAGACTATGGGCTGGGTGGGATTGGACCTATTTCAAAGGAGTCTTTACGTGAGAAGTTTAAAGATCCTGCTGTGATATCTTTTGTTGATGCAAGAAAATCAAATTATTTAGATTACTTTGGCGCCAGTTGGTTTTTTCCTACCGAGGATGAGTTTAGAGCGTTTCTTGGACAATGCCCGACTAAAGAGAGTTTGAAGGAGTTTAGTGAAATATTGTCTGCTTACGGCGTAATATTAAAGCGTGGAGATAGGGGGCTTATAAAGTATACGAATGGAGAAGAATCTGACTTTTCTATACCAAATAATTATTTAGCAGTGGATGTTTTTGGTGCGGGAGATATGTTGATGGCTATTATTGCATCAACAACAAAAACTAAGAATTTAGATGACAATACTATCAGAAAAGCAATGCTTTTGTTGGCGGAAAAACTGACTGTTAATGGTGCTGGATCTTTGGGTTTTCGTGACCGGTAAACATAATAATTGCAGTCAGTCGGACTTGACGCTGCGCCAGTGATATTGGCGTGCGCCACCCGTCAGGCTTGCCGAGTGGAATTTAAAAATATTTAACGACATATATGATGTTTAATATTACCCCCAAAATATTCAAAGAGATTGATAAATACCTCTATTTATTAAACGATATCGGAAAAGAGTGTGAATTCACAAAGAATGAATTGATCTGTAGAGAAGGAGAAAAACCAGACCAATTATTCTATATGGTTAGCGGGTTGGTAAAGTGCTATGTGCTTCGCGAAGGTAAGGAAGTCATATTACGTCTGATGACAGATAATAGTGCCGTTATTGCTTATTCTGGTTTTATCACTGGCAGTATGTCTTCGGAATATATCGAATGCTTAAAAACATGCAAAGGGTTTTTGATACCCATTAAAAAGCTAGAACGTATGCGCTCAGATAATTTAGAAATAGATGTAGTCTTCAGGTACATTGCTGAGCAACATTATTTGTCAATGGAACGAAGGCTAATGATGCTTCACCATAAGACATCTGAAGAGCGTTATCGTTACTTCTGTGAATTTATGGAGAAGAAAATCGTCGAGGAAACCCCTATGCATTGTATTGCTTCATATTTAGGTATAACTGCTGAATCTTTCAGTAGAATGAAGAGGAATCTTATCAATTGATAAGGTCTAGAATATGTACCTAATCTATAGTGTATTTTAATCCACTGATAGGTATATGTGATGTTAAAAATGAAGTCATCCTGTGAGCAATGTGGCAGGTTAACGGGAGAGAAAGAAGTAGCATATATTTGCTCTTTTGAGTGTACATTCTGCGAATCGTGCACTACGAAGATGGGCGCTATATGTCCCAATTGCTCCGGTGAACTATTGCTTCGCCCAAAGAGACTAAAGAAGCCATTGGATGTGGCAAAATCACAATTAAAGGCGAAGCTGTTTGGCCGATAAAACTGTGCTATGAGATTAGTCAAAAGCCACTTGGTATCAAGTTTGAAGTACAAAAGGAAAAAGTAACAGGGGGCTATTCTAACCAAAAAATGCACTGGGGCGTTTGGATGCCGCATGGGCATGGGCATGGGCATGCGCGTTGCTAATTATTGCAAATGCCCAGTCATCACCCCAACGCCCGTGATTCTAATAGTTATGCGCCAACCTAGTTCAAAGCGGTGCGTTTAGAATTGGAATTTAGAATGGTGATCTGGATTTGGTTGAGTAATGAATGCTAGATGCTTTTGAGTTGTTCTTTTTAATTGGTTCAGCTTCAGTACCCGGACTCTATCTCTATATACGGAGAGGTACTTATGGCTTTATATTTGTCTTCGCTAATGTGGGCGTTGTTTCCTTAGTCGGGATGGTTGTGAGCATGATGGAATCATCATTACTTCATCTAAATCATGAATATCTGCCATCCTTATATCATGACGGTGCGCCGCAAGTATTATGACCAATATATGACTTACATTGATTCTGCTAAAAAAAGAGGGAGAAGAAGAAAGAGCACATGGAATCTCATACTGCTTCCAATAACTATTTCCTTGGTTGGCGCATTTTATTGGTCTTTTTTCATCATTAACGAACTCTTGCATACTTTTATTTATGCAGAAGAAAGCTTTGAGATAGATGATTCACATACAATCGGCCCGATATTGGCTAGTATCGCTCCACTTTTTGCGGCATTGCCTCTTGGTATGTTGCTGGGAAATCTCGTTGTGCGACAAATCCCACCAGCCCGAAGAGCGCTTGATGCTGAGGCCCACGGACATCCAGGTACTGGCTATACTCAGTCGCAAAGAGCAATTTTTAAGTTGGCAGTTATTTTAGTGCCTGTTAGCTTTGGAGTGGCGATGCTGGGTATATTAATGCCATGGGTATAATTATGCATAACAAGCAAGGGCAGTCAAAAACGCGCCGCTGCTTTAGGTGTTATGCATTATGGTGCCGAATATGAATGAGCAATATTTTGAATGCCTGAGGAAATATAGGCGGCTTTTAGTAAAACAACGATTCGCGTGGCTGGTGTTGCTCATCGTTGGTTTGTGCACGATTTTTATATCAAAAACGATACTTGATTCCGAATGGACGTATGTGCCAATTATCTTATCTTTAATATTAGTTGTTTACATTGGGAATAAGATACAACGATTCAAGTGTCCAAGGTGTGAAAAAACCTTTTGCACCAAGTATGTTGTCTTACATTACAGAATTACAAACCAATGCGTTCATTGCGGGTTATCCCTTAACGAGCTACCTGAGTTGAAAGGGAATTAGACATAATGCTTCATGTGCATTTTAAGTTATGAAACAAAGAAATGTACTATTAATAGTCGTATGTTTAATTATTGTATCGGGTTTTTGATACCTGAACCTAAGGTAATTCCTGTGTCTGATTAGTATGTGCTCACTGAGTAATTTTCACTATGAGCTATACTAGCCGTAACTCTTTAAATCCAGCGAAGGCATTATGAATCCTTCTACTTTGATCGGCATGATTGGTGGCCTGGTCGTGCTGACACTGGCGATCTATCTGAATGTGGATAAGCCGGCGGAGCTCATCAATACACCTGGCTTGTTGTTCGTTGTCGGTGGGACCATCGCGGCAACTTTTCTCAGTTATCCCCTCAAAGAAGTGCTCCGCGTGTTTAGCATATTCCATATTGTTCTACGTAACGAACGCATTTATTTCGAAAAAGATATTCTTGAAATTGAACGCGTCGCCAGACTTTCTCAGAAGGGCAGCATCCGGGAGATAGAGAGTGAGATAGGCAGGATCAACAATCCTTTTTTGAGGACGGGCATTCAGCCGGTGATTGATAACACTCCAGAAGAGGATGTCACTCGATTGTTGAACTGGCGTATTGCGCGGCTGAAAGCGAAAGAAGCCGCGGAAGCCCAGATCTTTCGCACGATGGCCTCCTACGCCCCGGCCTTTGGAATGGTCGGCACTTTGCTAGGCTTGGTCAATATGCTTGGCGACATAGGGGCAGGCGATATCGCTTCTATGGCCTCCAATTTGGCCCTTGCCCTGTTGACGACATTTTACGGTCTGCTCCTGGCGAATATGGTTTTTAAGCCCATTGCGGTGAAATGGGAGCGCCGAACTGACAAGCGTATCGCCGTGCTGAGCATGGTAATGGAGGGGATTGAGTTGCTCCACCAGCGTCGTACGCCGACCTTCATTTCGGAGACGCTCAAATCGTTCATGATGAAGTTTGAGGATGAACTGCATGATCACCATAGCAAAGCCGCGGTCGCTAAAACTGTCGATGATAAGGTAAAAAAATGAATCAGCCGTGGGATCCCAACAACCGTTATCCTGCGCTATTGGACAGACGAGAAGCGCAAGATAGCGATGAGTGGCTGCTATCCTACGCTGATTTGTCGACGCTCATCATCGTTTTTCTGGTGCTTATGTTTGCTTTCAGCGACTTTGATAAAAACAACAGCACCACCGGGGCTCTTTATCGGAAACGTCTACTAAAGCGCCGATGGCCGTCGCACCACAGATAAGCACGCCGATAGCTGGCAGCCCTATCCGACGGCAGATATTGGATCAGCTGATTTCTATGCAGTCACAGGGTTCGTACGAGATTGATGCTGACGAAGACGGTGTGACGATCAATCTCGCTGACATACTTCTCTTTGAATCCGGCAACGCTCAGCTTTCCGGGGAAGGACTGGAGCGCTTGCAGCGTCTAGCGCCTGTTCTGAAAGCAGGCCGTTACCCCATAACAGTCGAAGGCCACACGGACAGTACCCCGATCCATAATGACAAGTATCCGTCCAACTGGGAGCTCTCCGCAGCAAGGGCCAGCCAGGTAGTGCGTTATTTGGTTAGTCAGGGTCTCGCTCCTGATCGCTTTATGGCAGTCGGCTATGCCGATACACGTCCTGCTGAGTTGGGCAATTCACCCCAAGCGCGTTCAGCTAATCGTCGGGTACATTTGAGGCTTAAGCTTCCCCAATAACGGCGCCTGATAAAGAAAGTGCCTTTTTGAGTTGAAGTTTTCTGCAATCATAAGAGAAAGCACTCAGCCAACGATGGCCTAAGCCCTGTCGTATTTGAGGAAACCTCAGCATTAGTGGCTTAGTTAGAATGTCTACTTTTTGTGGTGAACACCAATTTTTTAGTGAATCCTGAGTATTTCCAAAGAGAATGTGTGAAATTTCCTAATAAGCACTACTATCTAGCCTCATTGTTTAAGAGGTTAAGCAAATGGAAATCGGAGATAAGAATGAGCTTGAATATGTCATCACCGACGCTGATTCAGCCAGGTCACTCTCTATAGAGGCTGGGGATGATTTTCCATCGGTTTTCGCAACATCTCGTATGATAGCGTTAATGGAGCTAGCTGCAGCACGGTTAATGAAATCCTTGCTGGCTGAGGGTGAGTTATCTGTGGGGGTTACTGTGAATGTTAAGCATCTTGCAGCAACGCCAATTGGTACAAATGTGAAGGCTGTAGCGGAATATATTGGGCTAAATGGTAAAACCTATTCCTTTAAAGTATACCTGTATGATAAAGGTGGCCTTGCAGGAAGCGGTGAACATACCAGGGCTATAGTAAATTCAGACAGGCTGCTTGAGGGAGCTAACCGAAGAGGCTTAACCTAAAAAAGGTTCAGTCTGATACTTGGCGGTGCAGGTTAGCCAAGAGTTATGCGCCTGGAGGATTGTCGAGCCTTGTCCATATTTGAAATGAAAATTTAGACTAGTATATCGCGAGTTTGGATTTGGAGTTCCAGCAACACAATAGGTGGTCCTAATTGCCAGAAATAAAAACAGTTTTACTGTTTGTCGTCACTGCATTCGCTGAAATAGTAGGGTGTTACTTACCTTATCTATGGCTACGTGAAGGTAAGTCTATCTGGTTGCTTTTTCCAGCTGCTTTAAGCTTAGCAATGTTTGCGTGGCTCTTGTCGATTCATCCTACCGCTGCAGGTAGAGTTTACGCTGCTTATGGCGGCGTCTATGTGGCTATGGCTATTTTGTGGTTATGGGTTGTTGATGGTGTTCGCCCAACAACGTGGGATATTCTGGGTTCCTGTGTTGCACTAGTAGGGATGGCTATTATCGTGTTCGCACCGCGCAATGCATAGCAATTCTATCAAGTGGACCAAAACTACGCTTCAGTGTACAGGGCGTTATATCAGTAACGGAGGAGCTGATGAAATCCATTAAGACCTCGCTCATGTTTGTCGGGGAACAGGCAGGAAAAGCCGAGGATGCGATCGAGTTTTATACTTCCTTGTTCCCTAATTCAGAGATTATAGATCTTCAGCGCTACGAAGCAGGTGAGCATGAACCAGAGGGTTCTACCAAGATGGCTAGGTTTACGATAAACGGTACGGAGTTTATTGCACTGGACAGCCATATTAACCACCAATTTACCTTTACACCTTCGATGTCATTGTACGTTGAGTGTGAATCGATGAGCGAAATAGAGAAGGCATTCAGGGCCCTTGCCGAAGGTGGCTCAGAGCTAATGCCTTTGGATGACTACGGTTTTAGCCAAAGATTTGGATGGTTGAATGATAAGTATGGCGTTTCCTGGCAGCTCAATCTGTCGAACTAGTGTGTTACCGAGCCAATTAATGGTGAGCCGGCAAGCATAGTAAATGGGTCTACTATTGGCTTTGGCTGCGTGACCAGCAATGCGGATGGTTCGAATGCAGACCTTCGACGCAGCTCAGGAGTCAACCTCTATCAGGGCCAGTGCCCGTTTGCAAAACTCGGCCTGGTTGGCTTCATGTTTGAGGCCGGATTGCAGTAGCAGGTAGCGCAATGTCTGGGCCCGGTTCAGCGGCCGGTCGGCAAAGTCTCGCTGTTCTATCGCGCGATAGTCCGCCAGCTGCTGCTGGTGTTGGGCAAGGCGGTGCTTGAGGTCATTTGCCACACTGTTGTTTTGCAACAAGGCTTCGCATCGCAAACGTACCAGCAACGCGTCGCGCAGGGCCGGGGGATCATCGACCTGAGCCACCCAGGTTTCAAGCGCCTGTCGTCCGGCGGGCAAGACCTGGTAGGTTTTCTTGCGTCCCCGGCTGCCGTCCTGGGCCGTGGATTTTACCAGCCCAGCCTCTTCCAGGCGGCCAAGCTCGCGATAGATCTGCTGATGCGTGGCCGGCCAGAAAAATCCGACCGAGCGATCGAAACGCCGCGCCAGTTCCAGGCCAGAGCCTGGATATTCCAACAATGCATTGAGCAGAGCATGGGAAAGAGACATAGGGTGCGGGTACCAATGTTGTCGTGTTTGTGCAGTATATCTCATCATCCCTTACTAATTGCAACTAATTGCAACTGGTTGCAAAAGATCTTGATTGAGTCTATTGTCCAAAGAGTTGCAAAATGGCGTAGGTGTTTCGCCCAACCTATTCTCCGTTCAGATTCACATTAAGAGGCCATCATGAACTCACTGGCATTGCAGCCGGCCGCCGCCGATTCACTGGCTGCCTGGCACGATATGGTTGCCCGTACCGATTTATCAGCACTGGGGAGCATCACGCATCCCGATGTCGTGTTTCGCTCTCCTGCGGTGTACAAGCCCTATCAATCCGCTGACGTTTTGGGTGTGATCCTGGGCAATGTGCTGCAGGTGTTTGAGGGCTTTACCTACCATCGCGAGTTTGCGTCGGAGGATGGTCTGAGCGTGGTGCTGGAGTTCAGCGCCAAGGTGGGTGATCGCGAACTCAAGGGCATCGACATGATTCGCTTCGACGAAGCCGGCAAGATCGTCGAGTTCGAGGTCATGGTACGACCGCTCAGCGGATTGCAGGCCCTGGCGGCAGCGATGGGCGAGCGCATGCAGCGCTATATGCCGTAGCAGGCGGCCGCAAGCACGACAGACTGAGAGCTGGCTGCAGGCGGAGCATGACGCCGAGTCGCAATACCACCCAATCACCCAGCGGCTGTTATCCGGCCATACCTGCCAATGCTGAAAGACATGCCCAATGTCAATCTGGTGACTACGGCTCAGGGTAGTCACTGTGCGCACTACGAGGGTTGGAATGCCTGTCTCCTGCGCCCCGATATATCGGAAAAGATGCTTCTATGGAGCACCTGCATAACATTTGGAGGTTGGATTTTAAGTATGTCTGAAAAGAGGCTTTCAGTTTTTGAACGTTACTTGACTATTTGGGTAGCTCTCTGTATCGCGGCAGGCATCTTGCTTGGGAAAATGGCTCCTGAGGTTGCCACTACATTAAATGACTTATCGATACATCAAGTATCAATACCAATAGCGGTATGTTTATTCTTCATGATGTACCCAATTATGGTGAAAATTGATTTTGCACAAGTGTTGAAATCTGCGAAAACACCAAAGCCGGTCTTTCTGACTCTATTCATAAATTGGGCTATCAAGCCGTTCAGCATGTTTGCTATTTCGTATCTGTTTCTTGGGTACTTGTTTCGTGACTATCTGCCTGGTACCGAGATATTGTTAAATGGTGAGGAAGTTGAGTTGTGGCGGAGCTATATTGCGGGAGCTATTTTACTTGGCATCGCCCCGTGTACGGCAATGGTTTTAATGTGGGGGCACTTATCCAAAGGGAACGATGGTTTAACTCTCGTGATGGTCGCTATAAACTCACTCATGATGCTTTTCCTATATGGGCCGCTTGGAGGGTTGTTGCTAAACGTGAACTCTATGCCGGTACCATGGGAAACGATGATCCTTTCAGTATCTATTTATGTAGCATTACCGTTGGTCGCTGGCTATTTCTCTAGAAAGATGATTATAAAGCACAAAGGAATGGACTGGTTCAATCAGAGATTTCTTCACTGGCTAACGCCAGTTAGTATCGTTGCACTACTAACAACTTTAGTGCTTCTATTTTCATTTAAGGGTGAAGTGATAGTTTCAAATCCACTGACTATAGTGTGGATTGCCATTCCGTTGCTTATTCAAACCTTGTTTATATTCTCCATTGGGTATTTTGTGCTATCCAGGCTGTTCAAGTTGTCATATAGGGATGCTGCACCCGTGTCATTAATAGGGGCATCGAACCATTTCGAGGTCGCAATTGCGACCGCAGTGATTCTATTTGGCTTGTCTTCTGGCGCAGCATTGGCCACAGTAGTCGGGGTGCTGATTGAGGTTCCGTTGATGCTGCTTTTGGTGTATTTGTGCAAGAGAACATCGCATTTATTCGAGAATGATTGAGCAACATGAGCTTGGTATCAATTGCTTTTAATCCGCCACTAGGGCAATCCGCTCATGCTGGGTGTTATGCGCAACCGGGTTCAAAGTGGTGCGTTTTAAATTGGAATTTAAAAGTGCGGCAAACGCTATGAATGAATTATTGGTAAAGCTCGGCTTCGTGCCTTTTTTTGCTCAACAGCTATCTGATCTCAGTATTCTGGAAAGCCGTCTTGGACGGGTCATTTCAGTGCAGCGCTCAGTCATCGAGGTTGCTTGCGGTGATAAGAGGAGAAATGTAGAGCTATCAATAAACCTGCAAAAGGCCGAGCCTATTGATCGACCCACCGTTGGTGACTGGGTTGTTTTGGATGAAACGCGAACCCGAATCCAGCAGGTGCTCGAAAGAAAGAGTCTTTTCAAGCGTATAGGGTCTGGAAACACGACTCAGTTTCAGCCCATTGCAGCAAATATTGATGTGCTCTTTATTGTTACTTCTTGCAACGATGAATTTAAGGAGTCTCGTCTTGAGCGTTACCTCGCTTTATGTAAAGAAGCGGGTGCTATCCCGGTGATTGTTCTTACGAAGGTCGATCTTACAGACGATATGAGCAGCTATATAGAGCGAGCTCGTAGCGTTCAATCCGGTGTCGCCGTAGAGAGTGTAAACGCACTTGATCCATCCACGTTGGATGGGGTTAAAGGATGGATTGAGGGTAACGCAACGGTCGCGCTTGTAGGCTCCTCGGGTGTGGGAAAGTCTACACTACTCAATGCTTTGGCTGGGGAGACATTGGCTGCCACTGGGGTCATAAGGGAAGATGACAAAAAAGGTCGACATACGACAACCCATCGAGAGCTATATTTTCTTCCATCAGGCGGGCTGATTATTGATGTGCCGGGAATGCGAGAATTGCGGATTGCTGGCGTAGATGACGCATTGGATCATGTTTTTGGAGATATCGAACAATTGTCTATCCAATGCAAGTTTATTGATTGTAAACATATAAATGAACCCGGGTGTGCTGTACTTGCGGCTATTGAAGATGGGCGACTTAATAGGCGTAGATTGGATAGTTACCAAAAATTGATGCGCGAAAATGAATTCGCGACAGCCAGCTTGGCCGAAAAGCGCGCTAAGGATCGTAGTTTTGGAAAAATGGTAAAAGGTGCAAAGCTCCACAAGGAAAAAACAGAGCGCCGTGGTGATCCATAAAAGGTGCTATGCGAAATTGTAGGTTCTATATCGTTTACAACCTCCCCACAAATGCATCAAGCATCTTGCCAAGGCGTTACTGTGTTTTGGATACAAATTCTATGGAATGATTGCCCATGCCCTATGATGAAGGGTTGGCTGATAGGAGAAGAGTAAAAGAGAGTCGCGGGCGTCAAACAGGCGAGTCCGAGACGAGTTCCCCCGCCCCGGACTTTCTGTCAAACCCGCTCAAGTGTTACCTGAACGGGTCGGCAAATAGTGTTACACACTGGTGAATGATCCTTGGAGAACGACAACAGCTCATTCAACTCGTCTTCGCTGCAGTCGGCCTCAATATCCATCAGGATACGAATGCTCTCGTAGCCAACCGTAGCGTCGTCATTCAGTGCCAGCAACCCCTCCAGGTTGATATTGCCGGACAGCCTGGTCGATAGCTTCCGTATGGTGATGCCCCGTGCCGCAGCATGCAATACCGTGGTCGTGGTGACGCAGCCGGCCAGCGCGTGCAGCAGGAATTCCACCGGGTTTGCGCCTTCGTTCTCGCCTAGTAAAACCGGTGGTTCACCATTGGTGAAGACAAAGTCCGCGTGGCGAGATTCATCTTCGGCGCCGGCGCCGTAGAAGCCTCGGATGGTTGACCGGTTTTCACCGCCGTTTATCCACTGGTTGCTTGCCCGGAATTCGAATTGCGCAAGACTGGGGTCGTTTCTGAGGGCTGCCACTGTCTGGCCCATCTGGTTCAGGTCAAGACCGTTGCGGTTTTGTATATCCACGTGTGCGTTCATCTATGTTACCTCGCTTATTCATCTGTCCAAGGGGACCCGGGAACCGGGAGGCGCTTTTCTGTAGCGTCTGGGTGTAAAGTAAGGCAATGTAGCGGAGGCAGTCAGATGGATATCTGACAAAAAGGGGGCATTCGTGCCATTAATTTTAGGGGGGTAGACAATGTCGCGTCCGCAGAAGAAGGTTCTGATTCTGGCATTGCCAGAAACGGCAGGATCTGCGCTGTACGGGATGGTGGATGTGCTCAGTGCCACGGGTAATATTTGGCAAACGCTGGTGGGGCACGAAAGCCCGTCGAAGCCCTTCGATGTGCAGATTGTTTCGGTGGATTCGAAGCCATTCCGGTGCGGCCATGGGATACCGGTTGAACCTGCGTATCCCATCGCTGATGCGCCTGCCTCTGACATCCTGATTCTTCCGGAGATCTGGCTCGGGCCCCAGGAAGTGATCAGTGACCGCTATGATGGACTTATGGACTGGATCAAGCTTAGGTTCCGCTCGGGCACAACGATCTACTCAGCCTGCTCCGGGTCAGTCTTGTTGGCTGAGAGCGGCTTGCTGGATAATTGCGAGGCAACCTCTCATTGGGGTTATCAGGAACTGTTTCGGATGCACTATCCGAAGGTGCGCTTCCGGCCGGAGAGCAACCTGGTTTATGCCCATCCTGATGGTCGGCTGGTGACGGCGGGCGGAACGACCTCGTGGCATGATCTGGCGCTGCATATCATTGCCCGTCATGTAGGGGTTGGCGAAGCGCTTCGCATTGCCAAAGTGTACCTGCTGAAATGGCATCAAGAAGGCCAGTTGCCGTTTGCGGGCCTGGTGCGGCAAACTCATCATGCTGACTCGGCGGTGCGCAAGTGCGAGGAGTGGCTCAAAGTGCATTACCGTGATCCGGCGGCTATCTCTCTGTTGGTGGAGGCCTCATCTTTGCCAGAGAGAACACTCAAGCGGCGCTTCAAGGCGGCCACCGGATCTTCAATGATCGAGTATTTGCAGAACCATCGAATCGAAGAGGCCAAGCGTCACTTGGAAGAAGGCAAGCTATCTGTAGAAGATGTGAGTTTGGCGGTGGGCTACGAGGATCTGTCCTTCTTCCGCCGCCTGTTCAAGCGGTTGACGGGGTTGACGCCTGGCGAGTACCGGCGCCTGTTTCGGCCGTTGATCGAAGAGTCGGCAGCACCAGCCGGGTTCTAAGCAGGCCCCACGGATGATTTACCTGAGGCCACGCTGGCACCGGCAACGGCATTTGCCAAGGCTCCCAAGCTGATTGTGTCAAGCCGGCCGATTTCCGCTTCGCCTTTTCTACAAAGCTGTGCCTGTTCATGGCCTTATGCGTGGCGGGGTATAATAGGTGTGATTAGGCTCTGGAGTTCAGAACGAAGAACAAAAAATATGGTGTTTGATCTTGTTTTCAATTCAAACGAAAAGTATGTAGATAAACTTATTCAATTATTGAGAGCGAAGTATGATGAACTGTGAACTCATCAACATAACACTGAATTAAGTGCAGGTAAGGAAGATCAAGTGCGCTATCGAACTATCCAAGAATCAGATTATGAATATGTGATTGAGAGGCTAAATTCGTGGTGGGGTGGCCGGAATATGGCTGATATGTTGCCTCGTTTATTTTTTACTTACTTTCATGATTCGAGTTTCATCTGTATTGATGAAGAAAAGATTGTTGGGTTTTTGGTTGGTTTCGTATCCGATTCTGTTAAGGATACAGGATACGTGCATTTTGTCGGTGTAGACCCAGAATATAGGCATTCAAATATAGCCAGAACGCTTTATTCCATGTTCTTCCAGTACTGCAAAGTGAAGGACGTAACTACTGTTAAATGCGTAACATCCGACGTCAATAAAGCCTCAATTGCGTTCCATCAAAAAGTTGGTTTTGAGGCGTCAGGATATGACGATAAAGGAAATCCCGTTGTTGCTTTGAATTATGATGGGTCAGGAGAACACCGGGTTCTCTTTAAATTACAGCTTGGCCGCTTATAGGGGCACTATACTAGAATAGAAGAACGGAATTTGAAAAAAGAGAGTCCTTCAGGTGAAATTAGAGTTTTGGTTCGAATTTGGCAGCACCTATTCATATCCATCAGCAATGCGAATAGAGGAATTGGTCACGCAAAGTGGGGTGAGTTTGGTGTGGAAGCCATTCTTATTAGGTCCAATTTTTAAAAGCCAAGGTTGGAGTGATTCACCTTTTAATCTATATCCTGCCAAAGGTAATTATATGTGGAGGGATTTAGAAAGAATCTGTCGAAATCGAGAGCTGGAATTTAGAAAGCCCACAGTATTCCCCAGAAACGGCTTGTTAGCTGCAAGGGTAGCGTGCCGGTTTTCTGAACAAGATTGGATCGCAGAGTTTGTGAGAAACGTTTTTTGTGCAAACTTTCAATTGGATAAGGATATATCGAACCGGAACGTTGTGAAAAGCTGCTTGCCGCTTTCAGTTGAAGAGTCTGAGTCAATTCTTAGTGAATCAGAAACTGAGCATTCAAAAGCGCTGCTAAGAAATAATAGTAATATGGCTGTTGAACTTGGAATATTTGGTGCGCCGTCTTTTATCGTCGGTAATGAGTTGTTTTGGGGGGATGACAGGTTGGAGCAGGCAATCGAGTGGAGCAAGCAATAGAGTGAGCCCTATAACAAGCGGCTGAGGTTCAGATGATATTAGGCTCCACTACACAACGCCCCTGATGTATGGCGTAAGGATATTCAGAATTTATGATCAGAAGTTTTAGTGCCTACATTGGAATATGTTCACTTACAGTTGGACTGGTTATGTTGGTTTTTGAGGATTCACTGCCTGAAAGTTTGAAGTTCGCCAGTGTATACAGTGTTGTATTGGTATTATTAGGTTTGCTTCTATCTTATTACGGACGTCACTATTTAAAAGGTTGGTTGGCGTACTTGTTATTTTCCGGTGATGAATAATATGTGAGGGTCATTTTTGATGAGAAGAAATAGGCTTGTACTCCAGTTGCGCTGGTTATTCATGGTGTTTTAGCAAAGATTATTTCAGTTGATCAGTATAATTGTGGATATAGACAGTTGCTTGGATAGTGGGGTATACGCACAGGCTTAGGCGATCAGAGCAGTTCGAAGAGTGAGTTTCTGATGCCCTGAGTTAGGACGGCTTCTCCTAAGACCCTCGATTTATTTATCTACGCAGCCATCTCTTTCTTGTTTCCTTTTCTTGTTTCCTCTCATGCTCTTTTATTCATTTTCTTTACATTGTCTTCTCCCGCCCCGGTGAGTTCCGGTACTAAGAATTATGCCAAGTGGCAAATTATGTGCTATTACTGAATTGATTAAAAAATGATCAGTGGACGCGAGCAGCATGGTGTGTTCACTGGAGTTACCTATAACTGAGCTGACATCTTTTGGTTGCAGTCATTTATAAAACAATCAGGGAGAATCCCAAGTGAATCTTAGCAATCGTTTTACTCGATATTGTGTTCTATTCATCACGTCTGTATTCGCCTGCAGCACCTATGCTTTCCATTATTCCCCGTTGCCGGAAAAGCCGCTTATCCTGATCGGTGCCTCCTATGCCAACGGAAACACACCGTTACAGCAGGATTTGCAGGGCCCGCTGTTCGGTATTTCGGTGGGAGCCGGTGACTATGTTGATTTGGGTATTGCGCTGTCACGTTTCGGAGCAAAGGTAAGCAATGAAGGCCAGGCGGGAGCCACCACGTTCAGCCGAATTACCTGCAACCCTGTATGTGGTACTGCCACGTGGGACAGTTATTCCACCCAACTGCAACGCGCGTTACGGCGGGTAACCATCTTCGATGCCAATGGTCCGGCCGGCTATAACGCAGATTATGTCATCATCAGCCTCAGCAACGATTGCCTGCACTCCGATTCGTTCGGCATGGACCAGGCGCTAACAAGCCCTTGCTCCCTTGCCGAGCAAAACGCCTCCGTGGACCGTCTGATTGCGGTGGGACAGGAGGTTCTGAATCTGGGTATGACGCCGGTGTACGCCAAGTTTACCAGCGCTGATAATCTTGATCTGCCGCTGTTTGCCCAACTTTCCGGGCTCACCTGGGTGATGACCAATGAGCAATACGATTCTTTCGGTGAGCTGTATGCGTTCAGAATCAGTGAGGAGCTGCCTGGCGCCATTTTGGTTGACGCCTGGGAACACTTTGCCCACAGGGGAGACGGTATTCACCCTGATGACGCCACCACGATGCGGGCGGCATATCACTTCCTGCGCGCCATTTACCTGGATAAACAGCACCAATAATGTCATCGCGTACCCGTGCTGGCCATATCCGCCAGCACGGGTAGCGCCTCTCTTAAGTAAGATTCCATTTGATTCAACCTGCTTGTACGTGCGCGGTTTCTAACTGAAAAATTAGTGTGTTGTGCACCATTACTGTATCGTCAATCGGTAACTAATTTCTGGCAAAGAGGCTGCTGAACCTAGTGTGATCGACAGTCACCTGAGTTAGGAGCTTCTCTCGATATGGTTCGCTCCGCCGGCGATGGCGGATTAGCATGAGCTGCAAAAGTAACGGATGAGATAACACACCCATAGTGTCTTTATTTGGCAGGCTAAAAGCGGAATTGATTTACCCAACGAATTATCGGACGATTGAAGTGGCGCGGTTGCGCATATCTGCTTATATTGAAAACTTCTATAACTGCAAGATTTCGCACTCATGATCAATCAGCGCAAACATTAATTGGAATCTGATATGCATGAAGAGAAAGAGCCAGAGAAGCCGTTGCCCAGTAACTTGGAAAGCCGCTTTGAGTTTATCCTTTGGAGCTCTCGGCTGCTAGTGATGCTGGCTGTCGTTCCAAGCCTTTTGGGTGCGGCAGTTCTGTTTCTAATCGGCACCGCAGATGTGCTCGGCATCGTGGCCGACACCATTGCGTACTATTTAGGGTTCGGCACAGGTGATATTCACGACACAGTTATTCCTGAAATTATCATTGCCGTTGATATCTACCTGATTGCTATCGTTCTGTTGATTTTCGGTTCTGGCATCTATCGTTTATTCATTTCACCGATTGACCAGTCTGAAAACAGAACCCCTAGCCATCCGTTTAACGTCGGTTCTTTCGATCAGCTCAAAGACAAGATAGCCCGGGTTGTAATACTGGCTGTAATTATTGAGTTCTTCAGAGCTGTCGTTGATATCAAGTTTCAAACTCCTTTGGACGCAATATACCTTGCAGTATCGGTTTTGGCGTTGGCCGGTGGGCTGTATCTGATGAGTCACGCCCACAGCAAGAACTCTGATGATTGAGTGTTCGGCCGGATATGCCATCTAACGGTGCGGTAATTAGGCGGGGTTGGTGCGCTCGCTGTTAGGCACGTAAAGTACAGGATTTTCTAAAATGAAAAAATTGGTAATTCTGGTGGTTGTTGGTGTTGGCTTATTCAAAGCTTATGGCTTTTATAAAGTTGAATCGCTTCCACCGATATATGACCATCCTTATGTAGTGGTTTATGGTAGGGATTCATGTGGTTTCACCCAAAGAACCAGGAGCGCTCTTGAGGAAGCAGGAATAAATTTTGAGTACTATAGTGTAGATGACAAAAGTGTTGCTGATACGCTGCATAAGCGTATGGAACAGAGCGGAATTGATGCGCGTCGGTATTTGCTGCCGGTAGTAGACGTCAATAATACTATTGAAAGTCGGCCTGATAACTCAGATCTAATACAAAAGGCGAGTGGCATAATGTTATAAATCTGTATTCGAATGCTAGCGCCTCCTGTCCTGCTTCAATGAGGCTCAACTACCCGAATGCGTTCGATTTGCTTGGGGCTAAGTTGAATATGCAAGTAAGTAAAGTAACAGTATCTAAAATAGATGAAAAAAGGTGTGTCATGAGAAAATTATCATTATTCATTGTTGTCTTCTTTTGTTCTTCGTTGGCTTTTTCTGACACGTTGACAGAAAAACAGGTCCATCAACTGATTGATAGGATGGACTCAGCGATAAACGCTAAGGATGCGAAAGCTGTGCTTGAGGAAATGAGCGACAACATTGAGATAGTTATTAATATCGAAGCTCAAGGCCAAACTCAAACAATGAGGCCATCTAAAGCAGAATATAAGGATATGCTTGTGGCGACGTGGGCCCATTATTCGGAGTATAAATATGATAGGGGCAATACAAAAATATCCATCAATAACGATCAGGCGGTAATATCAGCGGATATAACAGAATCCATCAATATTAACGGCCAAGAGATGACCGGGCAATCAAAGGAAAAAGTTACGGTTCAGATTGTGGACGATAAACCTAAGATTACTAAGGTGGTTGCATTTACCAGTATGTGATTATGCTGAGTATTGGGTTTGAATATCAGCACCGCGAAAATCAATCAAATAGGATGATGGTGTAACGTGATTTGTATATCGAACTCAAGACTGCGTATTTAGGTGGATTCAGTTAGTGAAGTAGGCATTTGACGATTCATTGGGCGGATATTGCATTGATACCAAGAGGCATATTGGGTCAAGGCCAATTGATACGTAAAATTCACTTCAAACCTTACTAGAAGGTTCGATATGGAAAAGCAGCTATCCTTTCTCATTGAGATCGATAAGCTTAAGAATGTGATAAGGAAATCACCGTTAATAGATCGGTCCAGGCGTGAAAATTCAGCGGAGCACTCCTGGCATTTGGCACTGTATGCTTTGGTATTGTCGGGAGAAGCTAACGTTGGGGTCAACATAGATAGGGTTATCCGCATGTTGCTATTGCATGATATTGTTGAAATTGATGCAGGTGATCACCCAATTCACGAATCAAACAATTCCGAACATCAGCGAGAGCTTGAGCTGAATGCGGCGCGCCGTATTTTTGGGCTTCTTCCATCAGAGCAAGCAAAAGAGTTTATGGATCTTTGGTTGGAATTTGAATCTGGTGAAAGCGATGACGCGGTATTTGCAAAATCATTGGATCGCTTCCAGCCTCTCATTCATAATGTTGAAACAGGTGGTGGTACATGGGTAGATGCCGATGTCACTCAGCAGCAAGTGAAAGAGCGCTATGGGCGCCCCATTTCGGCGGGATCTGCTTCTATGTGGCGTGTGGCAGAAGAGCTTGTCGATAATCACTTTGACTGAGCGTTACAAATTTCTGCCTATAACTCATCAGAAGCATCATAATAATGACAAACTCGATGTTTCGGATTAGATTGCAGTGCTGGTACGCCTTTGTGTCATGATAAAGGTTTAGCATGTTTGGTGGTCTGGTTAATGGATCACTTTTGGAGTCTGTGGATAACAGCGAAGTTTGATGATTTTTTCTACAGTCTCGCTATGCAACCATCGAGGCTAATCGATATGTCCATAAAAGACAAAGATTCGTCAAAGAATCCTCAACTACTTTCTGGCGGAAATCCACAAATATCAAAAGGAGATGGCCGCGAATTTGTCGATGCATACATCAGCGCAATGCCAGGATGGAAGCAGGATGTAGGTAGGAAGCTCGACGAGTTAATACTGAGATCGGTGCCTGATGCAAAGGTGGCCGTTCGTTGGAATACTCCATTTTATGGTGTTGAAGGTAATGGGTGGTTTATTGCCTTCCATTGCTTTTCAAAGTATATAAAAGTGACGTTTTTTAAGGGTGCATCGCTGATCCCGATGCCGCCTGAACGCTCCAAACAAAAAGATACGCGCTACTTTCATATTAAAGAAAACGATCAAATTGATGAGGCTCTATTTACCCAGTGGATTGAGCAGGCCTCAAAAATACCCGGCGAAAAAGTATTCTAGTTTTTACCTTTAAGGTATAGGCGGTGCAAATAGGTTTCGTACATTCTATGCGGTGAGCTTCATTATGCTCGGTCGGTGTTGAAAGTGTTAGGGGTTATATTGTACAGAAGAAATAGCTATTCCTGAGAATATAGGCAACTGGTGGGATAAGCAAACAGTGATAAGATCACTAGAAGGCAAAGTGTTTGAGCGCAACTCCGGAGAAGAGCATGGAGTTGCCCAGTTTAATTAAGGAGTTAACATGTCCGGGCCTGCTCGAGCGGGGCTCTTCGTGTATGCGGTTGACGCAACACGAGTAGCACGTTTCTATCAGAATGTGGTTGGTATGGAGATTCTTCATGAGCGGGAAGATCTGATCGTGCTGCAATCACCAGATATTCAACTTTTGGTACATAAAATCCCAGCAGCGATCGCTAATGGAATATCAATTGAAGTTCCACCTATACGGCGTGAGAATACGGCGCTGAAGTTTTTCTTCACGGTGCAATCGTTGGATTCAGCGCGAAACTCCGCTGGTGAATATAATGGTGAAATTTTTAATGAAACCTGGGACGGGCCGGGATTCATCGCATGTAATGGAATCGATCCAGAGGGCAACGTATTTCAAATACGTGAAGGTGTGTAGGTAATAGATGAGCTAAGCGTTCATTATAGGTTTTTAATGTTGCCGACCTTTCAAAGAAAGCAAGCCATGTAACCATGGCTGCTCCCCGGTTAGTTGAGTGACATACCGTTGTGAGAATAAAACGATGAATAAAGTTTTGTTGATTGGGGCGAGTGGCAGAATAGGCCGCTTATTGTGCGAAAAATATTATGATTCTTTCGACTCCCTGGTGGCAATGGTTCGGAACACGGATCAATCCGGCTTGCCCCCTCAAATCAATCAGATTGAAGCCGATTTGGAAAGTGATATATCCTCGGTAATGGAGGGTGTAGATACCGTTATTTTCTCGGCAGGATCAGGTGCTGGTACTGGTTTGGATAAAACACTTCTGGTTGATCTATGGGGTGCTTGTAAGGCGATAGACGCCGCTAAGCATAATGATGTCGGGCACTTTATCATGGTCAGTTCTCGTGGTGCTGATGATCCAGATAGAGGTCCGCGCCCAATTAAGCCTTATCTGGTAGCAAAGTATTTTGCTGATGAATACCTGAAGAACTCAGGGTTATGTTATACGATTCTAAGGCCTGGTCGATTAACAGATTTGCAGGGTACGGGATCTATTGATATTAGCCGTCCAGTTAATCCGGATGCACAAGTCATATCCAGAGAGGATACAGCCAGAGTAATCGCACACTGCGTGAATAATCCGAAGGTCAGAAATAAAATATATGAGCTGTATGAAGGTGAATCAAGGATTGAGCAAGCTATCGCCTGATCACACCTCTGATAAACCAAGTGACTGGAACTGAAGCTTAAGCTAGGGTGTTCAGAAAGCTAGGGTGTTCAGAAAGCTGGGGTTAGTAATGATGTGTATTGTGGTTAGAGCGTTTCCCAAGGTTTCGTCTCGGGCTATTTTCGCGGAACCTAAGTATGGGCTGATATTCGGTACTAACAAAATGGAGTGATAGCTGGAATCAGAAAAGGGCCAACTCATGACGGATAGATTTGTAGTGAAACGCAGAGTCCTGTTCGGGGATTGTGATCCTGGCGGGATTCTATACACACCGCGAGCTGCACATTACATTGTGGAAGCGGGGCTTGATTTTTTTCGAGCTCGCCTCGGTGATGGTGCCGAAAGGAAGCTATTCGAGCAGGGTATCGCACCTCCAGCCAGGGCTTTTTCAATTGAGTTCCTGAAACCGATGACCTGGGATGACGTGATAGAGATCGAAGTACAGGTCAAAGAAATACGCACCCATGCTATTGTCTTACGCTTTTTCGGAACAGTATCCGGCTTTGATGTGTTATCGGCGGAAATTACTCAGGTGATTGTTTCTACCAATACAATGCAACCAACACCGGTAACAGACGAATTGAGAGCTAATTTATTAGGTAACGCAAATGGATGACCACAGAGCTAATTGTGTTTGTCCGTTCACCTTTATTGACTGCGTATTAGATTGGAATTAAGAAGTAATTATCGTTACCGGGAGTTGACGAGATTATCATTATTGTCCGTCGGCTTCTTTCACCACTTCGTTTTTTAACATAGATGTTATGGCGATAGGTTCAAGGATAGAGTATGAAACAGGAAATGAGGATAGTCATCCTGAGTGCGGTACTGGCTTTTTTGGGTAGCACAGTGGGTGCATTCTTGTCGTTCCAATTGGGCGAAAAAGCGTGGGAAAGGGAAGTTCAGTATGATCATAAGAAATTTACGGTGCAGCAAAGAATTAAATTGGTAGAGCGATTGGCAAAAGCAGTAGCGAGCCTTGATGAAATACAGAAGAATATTGAGTTAATTAAGATTGACCGTAACGCCAGAACTATAGCGCTGGAGCAGGGACAATCCCCGCCAGTAATAAGCGAGGTTTCTGAGAAACTATCCAATAGGTTGGTCCAGATTGAGGCGGAGTATTCAGCGGTTTTGTCTCTTTTGCAGGTATTTTATGGCCCAAAAACCAATAACTCAGTTAATAAGTTAATCGCCGCTAAAGTTTGGTACAAGCCGAAAGAAGAAGATATCTTAAAGCTCTATGACGCCATCGGGCAGGAGCTGTATTGGTTTCCATAGTTGTGGGAGTGTTTATATCACTGGTTTGCGTTAAAGTGTGGTTGTACCGTTTGAGTGATTTGGTTGTATGATCAAGTTGATTCGTATTCTAAGATTGTCGAATCCGGATGGGAGTGGATATGAGTGCAAAAGTTGCGGTATTTGGAATATTACGGTTTCCAGCAGAAAATGTAGCAAGCGTGTTGCCGTATCTGGAAGAGTTCGTCAGGAAAACCCAGGAGCAGGATGGTTGTATTCTTTATGAGGTCGCAGAAGACCCATTTGATAAGGGCCTGATACGCTTTTCTGAGCTGTGGCCAAGCCGGGAAGCGTTAGAGAATCACTTGGTCGCTCCACACATTGAGCCCTGGCGTATCAGTGCCCGTCAACACGGTTTGATGGAGCGGGTATTCCATTCCTACGATATAGTGTCTGATGCCATCGCAGTTTGAGCGGTTCCTATATTCTTAGATGCCCCGGGTTGGATATTTCTGCTCGGATATCTCTGCTTGGGTGCTCTATGGTTACGCTCTATTGCTTTTTTTGTCATTCAAAAGGCTGAAAATTATGAGAGGTGATATGTATCGGGTATATGGAGATCTTCAGTCAGGTAATTGCTACAAGGTTAAGTTGTTGATGCAATTGTTGGGTCTTGAGCACGAATGGGTTCATGTCGATATTGTTGCCGGTGATACCCGTACACCTGAGTTTACCCGAATGAATGGCAATGAGAAGATTCCTGTATTGCAAGTTGGGGAGTCGGAGTTTCTTGTCGAATCCAATGCGATCCTGAACTTTTTGGCAGAGGGTAGCGCATTGTTGCCAGGGTCGGGATTGGATCGTGCGAAGGTGTTGCAATGGCAGTTCTTCGAGCAGTATAGTCATGAGCCTTATATTGCCGTTGCCCGATTCATTAACAAGTATCTGGGCCTCCCTGAATCACGTAAGGAGGAATACTTGTCAAAGCAGGAGGGCGGCAACAGGGCCTTGTCTGTAATGGACAGTCACTTGGCAGGTCGCGATTATTTCGTTGGTGATTCTCCCACTATCGCGGATATAAGTTTGTATGCTTATACCCATGTTGCTCATGAAGGTGGGTTCGATCTTTCCGGATACCAGAATATTGTCAGGTGGTTGCGGAGAATCGAGTCATTGCCCGGCTATTGTGGCATGACGCCATAGATGGGACACCAACTCAATCCTTCTTTTGGCTATTCTTTCCGGGCCAGGGGCACGTTAAGATACGACGCTTGACCATTTGATCGAACGATATTTTTTATTCTTGGGGAAATTTTATGGCTTGGACGAGTACGCTTGGATTTGTCACTTCCGGTGGGCGTGGCAGTAAGGCGGTACCGAAAAGTTGCATTGAGTCTGCGGAGTACATTATCCAGTGTTACCACGCTCAGAAAATACTGCCGTGGGCAGCCGGTCAGTCCAGGGCGCCGCACGTTTACGCGGAATTTGGTAACAAAACGTTCAATATCAGTGATACGCAGGATTTTCATAATAGTGCTGCGGGAATCACCGACTATGATTTTGGTGATAGCTTACCTGCCGAAGGGCAGGGGATTATCTGTTTGAATAAGACCGGTGCCGATCTTACCTCAGATGGCGGGTACAACATGCATCTGGGGGCCGTGGTTGCCACTGGTGATGGCGCCGTGCTGATCAGCAATATGATGGAGGCAGCCCATGTGGCGGTGTCCTCCGGCACCATCCAGGTGATGGAGATTGCAAAGGCCGAAGATTTCCTGGAGCAGTTGGGGGATGGCGACACCTACGCCATTGGCTTGCTTCGTACCTAACGTCATCCACCGGTCAGGTACTCATCACTTTCACGACATAAAATAGTCCTACTCTTGTCACAAGCCGCATCTACCCTTGTGCGCGTTATCTATCACACGCCCACAGGAGGATTGCTGCTCATGTCAGAAGAATCAAATAAGCCCACTCACAAGAAAAACAGTCGCCGTCAGTTTATTCGTCAATCCGGTTTGGTGGTGGCCGCCGGCGTGGTGGCGCCACGGATACTGGCCGCACCCGCCATTATCACCCGTGATGCGGTCAGGCCCAAGTTGGAGCAGGGGATTCAGATTGGTGACGTACAGCGTCATGGTGCCATGATCTGGAGTCGCAGCGATCGCCCGGCCCGTATGCTGGTGGAGTATGATCTGGCGCCGGATTTCCGGCACCCGGTAAAAGTACGCGGGCCCTATGCCCTGCAGACCTCGGATTTCACTGCACGCCTGGATCTTCGTCAGCTGCCCAGCGATCGGGAGATTTTCGTACGGGTACAGTTTCAGGATCTGACCAATGAGCGCGTGATCAGTGAGCCGGTTGCGGGCCGGTTTGTTACCGCCCCCCGGCGGCGCCGTGATATTCGTTTCCTGTGGTCCGGTGATACGGCGGGACAGGGCTGGGGGATCAATACTGAGTTCGGTGGCATGAAAATTTATGAGGCCATGCGCCTGGAGCAACCGGATTTTTTCATTCACTGCGGTGACAACATATACGCCGATGGCCCTATTTCAGAGTATCAGGAAGCGGAAAACGGATTGATGTGGCGCAATGTGGTTACGGAAGAGGTGTCTAAAGTGGCGGAGACCCTGGACGAGTTCCGCGGCCGTTATAAATACAACCTGCTGGATGACAACGTGCGCCGCTTCAATGCTGAGGTACCACAGATCTGGCAGTGGGATGATCATGAAGTGGTAAACAACTGGTCTGATTCCAAAGACCTTGCCAACGACGATCGCTACAGTGAAAAGAATGTGCCCACGTTGATCGCCCGCGGTGCCAAGGCGTTTCTGGAATATTCACCGATGCGCCCCCACGACAGCTCGGAAGCGGAGCGGGTGTATCGCAAGATTTCCTATGGTGATCTGTTGGATGTGATTGTCATTGATATGCGCAGCTACCGGGCGGCCAACTCCGCCAATGATCAGGCTGAGCAAAGTGCGGAAACCGCGTTTTTGGGTGAAGAACAGTTGGCCTGGATCAAGCACCAGCTGGATCATTCCAAAGCGACCTGGAAAGTCATCGCATCCGACATGCCCATTGGCCTGGTGGTGCGCGATGGTGCAGAGAAATTTGAGAACATGGCCAACGGCGACGGCCCGGCCCGGGGGCGTGAGCTGGAGATGGTGGAATTATTGCGTTATATCAAGCGCAAGCGCATCAGTAACGTGGTGTGGTTTACCGCGGATGTGCATTACTGTGCCGCCCACTACTACGATCCCAACCAAGCACGGTTCCAGGATTTTCTGCCGTTCTGGGAGTTTGTCAGCGGCCCCTTGAATGCGGGCAGTTTTGGCCCCAATCAACTGGATAATACCTTTGGGCCACAGGTGGATTTCCAGATGGCACCGGAGGCACCCAATCTGTCTCCCTTCGCAGGGCTGCAGTTCTATGGCCAGGTGGACATTGATGCCTATTCTGCGGAGATGACGGTGACACTGAAGGACATCGACGGTAATCCCGTCTATCGCAAAACCCTGGAGCCGGAGCGCAGTCGCGGCTGGCATCGAGGCTGGTAAAGCAAGAAGGGCTATAACAGAAAGGGCCGCCGGTGAGGCAACCGGTGGCCCTTTCTGTTATGCGCTTATTTGGTGCTGACAGGCAGCGGGTCAGGCTGTGCTGATCCTCTGTTAATTGCGCTGGATTCAAAAAGGTTATTGAGTCAGTTCGCAGACAGGATCCAGCCCCTGCAGTAAACGCCCGGAAAACGCCTGCTGCTTATGTTCCGGCAGCGGATGAAAATGCATGGCTCGCACATCACGGATGATGCGTTCAAGGTCGCTGCCCTGAAAAAATCCGCTGCCGCCCACCAACACCGCAGCCTGGTCCACCACGTTGCGGATGGCCTGATTGGCAATGGTTTTGCGGGTGAGTATGGCGTTGGTCAGGTTGCGGTCCGGGGTGAAACTGTAATTGTCGTGACTGCGAACCATGTCATCCACGGCCAGTCGTGCCACGGTCAGTTCGTTGTGCAGGCTGCCCAGCAGGGTGGCCAGGGCGGGTTTTCCCTGACAGGCTTCTGTCGCCAGATGGAAAGCCTTCTCGGCCATGCCGAAATAGCAGGAGGTAATCAGTGGCATGGCGTTGGGCAGAATGGCATCCCAGATGGGGTGCCAGACACCGGCGGGCCGCCGGGCCACGATGGCGGTTTCCGGCAGGAAGACGTTCTCCAGAATCACGTCGTTGGAGCCGGTGCCGCGCATACCCAGGGTTTTCCAGTTGTCTCGGATGCGGATGCCTTCGCTGCTCATGGGCAGGGAGAAGTGAATCACTTCTGCGCCTTCACTGGTTTGATGGTTGACGCTGGATACCAGCACCTGGGCTCCGGGCCCGCCGCTGACGAAACGCTTGTGGGCATTGATCACGTAGCCGCCGGCAACCGCTTGTGCTGTGCCGCTGGACTGGAGCCAGTCATTGGCGCCGGTACCGGCGATAATCAGTTCACCGGAGGCGATTTTCTTCAGGGTGGCGATAGCACGCTCGTCATTGCGATTGGCCTTGAATACATTCAGGGCTACGGGGTGGGAATGCATGGCAAAGGCCAGGGCCGTGGACCCGCAATGCTGGGCAAGTTGCTGAGTAATCTGGCATAACTCGGTGTAGGTAAGGCCGCCGCCCCCCAGTTCAACAGGTATTGCTAATGAAAAGAAGCGGGCTTCTTTCAGGTCGTCGTAATTGTTTTGTACAAACCGGCAATTGCTGTCAAAATCAAAAGCGCGCTTGCTGAACTGGCTGCCCAAATTATTAAGCAGTTCTTCGGCGGCGTCATACCAGGCTGTGTGTGATTGGGTTTCCATAGTCGTCTCCGTGTGGTGTCTGGGGTTGAGCTTTGTGCTCGTCAACAACGCCATCATAGGAAAGGCCAGCCAGTAAAAATACTTTCAGAACTGTAGTAACTAACTACGCAAACTGTAGTAACGCGCTTTCTAATCTGTAGTTAGCGCAAAACAAGAAAAAGGTTTGATTGATAGCGGTATTAAGGCCTGAAAAACCTGTGACCTATTCACCATCTCCTGATGGTGCTTAGCGCATCAACCAGCAAGAGGACCATTTGATGCAATACGGACAATTTTGCCCGGTCTCGAAAGCCACTGAGATTCTGGGGGATAAGTGGACGCTATTGATTGTGCGGGAACTGCTCATGGGAGCCAGCCGCTTCAATACCCTGCAGCGTGGCCTCAGCTCCATTTCACCCACGATGCTGACCAAGCGGCTCAATGAGCTGTGTGCCTGTGGCATCGTGATGAAGAAAAAAATCCCCGGTCAGAAAGGCTATGAATACTTTCTGACACCTTCCGGCCAGGAGCTGCTGCCGGTGTTGGAAGCGGTGGGTGTGTGGGGGATGCGCTGGGCCCGGGAGGGGATGCCGGAAGGGGATCTGGACGTTGAGCTGCTGATGCTGTATCTGGAACGCAGTGTGGATGTGAATAAGCTGATTGGAACGGAAACCGTAATCCGCTTTCAGTTTACAGATCTGGAAAACCTGAAGGACTGGTGGATTGTGGTGAAGAACGACCAGGTAGATACCTGTATTCACGATCCGGGCAAGGATGTGGACGTGTATTTCACCACGGATCTGCGCACCATGATCCAGGCCTGGATGGGGGACATCAGCTATAAGCAGGCTATCGCCGATAAACGCCTGAAACTGGTGGGCCCGGTGGAGCTGACCCGGAACGTTTCGCAGTGGATAAAACCATCGATTTTTGAGGGGATTCCGCCGGCTGAGGAAATTCACACCAACATGATGGGCGCGGGCATTTGAGTTAGAATGCCCTCTATTGTCTGTGGCCTGAGTTGAATCAATGATGAATATATGGGTGGATGCCGATGCCTGTCCGGTGGTGATCAAGGAAATCCTGTTCCGCGCTGCCGAGCGCAAGGGCGTGACCACCACCCTGGTGGCCAATCAGTTTTTGCGTATCCCCAAATCCCCCCATATCCATTTTCTGCAGGTTGAATCCGGATTCGACATTGCCGACAACGAGATCGTGCGGCGGGTACAGGCAGGGGATCTGGTGATCACCAGTGACATACCGCTGGCCGCTGAAGCCATCGAAAAAGGGGCGTTGGCATTGAGCCCCCGCGGCGAACTGCATACCACGGAAAATATCCGCGGCCGGCTCAATATAAGGGATTTTATGGATACCATGCGCTCCAGTGGTGTGGATACCGGTGGTCCTCCGCCCCTGAGCCAAAGTGATCGGCAGGCCTTTGCCAATCACCTGGATCGGATTCTGGCCAAGGCCTGAGTCGAGTACCGGTCCGGCAAC
>DKQK01000059.1:0-3080 GCA_002471665.1 Gammaproteobacteria bacterium UBA7310 | reverse complement strand
GCATAAGTTGTCTACTGCATATGTTATCTGCTGCATAAAAGGGAGTTTGTAATGAGTGATAAGAACACGTCTGGTGCCTTTCTGCTGGGATTATTTGTTTGCCTGGGGCTGTTGGGGCTGGGGTACGTGTTGGGTGGTTCTGCCATCAAGTTTAAGGAGTATGAGCGAACGGTTACGGTGAAAGGGTTGTCGGAACGGGAGTACGATGCCGATATTGTCATCTGGCCCATCCAGTTCACAGAAGCCAGTAATGAGCTGGAGGCATTGTATGGCGCATTGGATACCAGTAGCGGCAAAATCAAGGCGTTCCTGCGGGCCAATGGCATTGATGCCGGTGATATCACACTGTCCGCCCCGGCCATAACGGATAAGTCGGCCCAGCAGTATGGCAACACACCTGTGGGCCAGTTCCGCTACACGGCGCAGCAGACAGTGACGGTGTATTCCAGGCAGATTGCGGCCGTGCGCAATGTGATGAGCAAGCTGTCGGAGCTGGGTAAACAGGGTATCGTGATCACCCGGGGCGATTATCAGGCGCAGACAGAATACCTGTTCACCCGTTTGAATGAGGTCAAGCCCGAGATGATTGAAGAAGCCACCAAGAAAGCCCGCGAGGTGGCGGGAAAGTTTGCGGAGGATTCTGCCAGTACCCTGGGCAAGATCAAGCGTGCCTCCCAGGGTCAGTTCAGCATTACCGCCCGTGATAACAATAACCCCCACATCAAAAAGGTGCGGGTGGTGTCTACGGTAGAGTATTACCTCTCCGACTAGCCCCCTCTCTCTGGCCCTCGCGCGCTACCCCGGCAATCCCACTGGAACCCATGGCGTGAGGCGCTCTGTTACACAATATATACGCTAAAACATATATATGGGTAGTAATATATATGAAACAGATCCCGTGTAAGGTGGTGCGATCATGAAGCCATTATCGCTGTATAAGTGTTTATCTGACGAAACCCGCCTGCGCTGCGTCATGCTGATCCAGCAGGAAGGGGAGTTATGTGTCTGTGAGCTGATGGCCGCGTTGGGTGACAGCCAGCCCAAAGTGTCCCGGCACCTGGCGCAGCTGCGTAAATGCGGCCTGTTGCAGGATAGGCGCCAGGGGCAGTGGGTGTTCTACCGCATCAATCCCCAGCTGCCGGCCTGGGCACAACAGGTGCTGGTACTGACCACCGCATCCAATGGGGCCTTTATCCAGGCCGATCTTGAGCAGCTTCAGCGCATGGGGCAGCGTCCGTTGCGGGCGCAGGCCTGTTGTTAGGGCTTTACACATCAACGTATGGGAAGTGAGGAGCACAATGAGCATTAAGTTGGGCATCAACGGGTTTGGTCGAATGGGGCGGCTGACGCTGCGGGCGCTGCTGGAAAAAAGCGATGTAGAGCTTCGATGCATAAACGATCCGGCCGGTGATGCCGCAACCCTGGCCCACCTGTTGAACTTTGATTCTGTCCACGGGCGCTGGCAGCAGGAGGCCGGTCATGATGGGGATAACATGCTCATCGGTGACCAGGTGATTCCCTGTTCGCGCAATAGGCTCATCGCTGAAACGGACTGGTCGGGTTGCGATGTGGTGATCGAGGCGTCCGGCAAAATGAAAACCACCGCCGCCTTGCAGGGGTATCTTGAGCAGGGGGTGAAGCGGGTGGTGGTAAGCGCACCGGTGAAGGAAGATAGCGTTTTGAATGTGGTCATGGGTGTTAATGATCACCTGTACGATCCTGCCCGCCACCGGATTGTGACCGCCGCCTCCTGCACCACCAATTGTCTGGCGCCGGTGGTGAAGGTCATTCATGAGCAACTTGGGATCGTGCATGGCTCCATGACCACTATTCACGACATCACCAATACGCAGACCATTCTGGATGCACCCCATAAAGATCTGCGCCGGGCACGGGCCTGCGGCATGAGCCTGATTCCCACCAGTACCGGATCGGCTACCGCCATCACGCATATTTTCCCGGAACTCAAAGGCAGGCTGAACGGACATGCAGTGCGGGTGCCGCTGGCCAATGCCTCGCTCACGGATTGTGTGTTTGAGGTGGCGCGAGCCACTTCGGTTACCGAGGTAAACGGGTTTTTGCAACAGGCGGCCGAGCAGGAGTTGAAAGATATTCTGGGGTTTGAAGAGCGCCCGTTGGTGTCCATTGATTACCGGACCGATCCGCGCTCCAGTATCATTGATGCCCTATCCACCATGGTGATCAACGGCACACAGGTAAAACTCTATGCCTGGTATGACAATGAGTGGGGCTATGCCAACCGGTGTGCCGAGCTGGCACTGAAAGTCGCTGGCGTCAATCAGGGCTGATCCATGGAGCGTTTGCGCCAGTTGTCTCCGCAGCTGCGCCAGTACTTGCTGGTGACGGCCAACTATTGGGCCTTCACCCTGACCGATGGTGCCCTGCGTATGTTGGTGGTGTTGCATTTCCACCAGTTGGGGTACAGCCCTCTGCAAATCGCCTTGCTGTTTCTGTTTTATGAATTCTTCGGCGTGGTCACCAATCTGACCGGCGGTTGGCTTGGCGCGCGCCTGGGCTTGAACCGCACCATGAATCTTGGATTGTTGCTGCAGGTCGTGGCGCTGGCCATGTTGCTGGTGCCACCGGCCTGGTTGACCGTGGCCTGGGTTATGGTGGCGCAGGCATTGTCCGGCATCGCCAAAGACCTCAACAAGATGAGCGCCAAAAGTGCCATTAAGCTGTTGGTGCCCGCTGATGCGCAGGGCACGCTGTATCGATGGGTGGCTATTTTGACCGGCTCCAAGAATGCGTTAAAGGGCGCGGGGTTTTTTATGGGGGGCCTGTTGCTGATGGTGCTGGGGTTCCGGGGAGCGGTGTTGTTCATGGCGGTGGCGCTGGCGTTGATTTGGCTGTTGAGTATGGCCAGGCTGCGGCGTGATTTCGGTAAAGCGAAAAACGCCCCTAAATTCAGCCAGATTTTTTCCAAAAGCAGCCCGGTGAATACTCTGTCAGCGGCCCGCCTGTTTCTGTTCGGGGCGCGTGATGTTTGGTTCGTGGTGGCCTTGCCGGTGTATCTGGCGGTGAGCCTGGGGTGGGATCACTGGCAGGTGGGTGGTTTT
>DKQK01000002.1:100297-107059 GCA_002471665.1 Gammaproteobacteria bacterium UBA7310 | reverse complement strand
TTTGCCAGCATGGTCAGATTGGAATTGATGAATCCAACCGGGTTGTTGATCTCGTGTGCCACGCCCGCTGCCAGTTGCCCCAAAGACGCCAGCTTCTCCTGTTGAATAAGCTGATTCTGGGCCTCTTCCAGTTGTGAGTTGATGGATTGTATTTCCTGGTTTTTATCCAGTAATTCCGACTGAAACTCAATGCGGCTGAATATTTCGTCGGTCAGGTCACTGTTGATGGCGGTGAGGGCGTTGGCTCTTTGTACCGCCAGATTGGCCAGCTCCTTCATGGATCTTTGGGCCAGTATGAACTGTATGCAGAGGGTCAGGGTAAAAGCGATGCTGAACAGAATCAGTATCCACTTCAGGTAAATGGCGCTTTGTAACACCGATATGGAATTGGGAATAGCTAGTTCAATTTCGAGATCTTGATAGATATGTTGAATCGCATGTAGGGTTGGATCATTTTCACCGCCGAAGAACGACTTTTTTATTTCATTGCCGAAGACGTCTTTAATATGGATCAGCAGGGGAAGATCATCGTGAATGCCTTCGGTCAGGGTCTGCACCCGGGTTGCGGATGCCAGGATCAGAGGTTGATCCAGATTGGAATTATCAAAGAGTAACGTGTGCACGATAAAGCTTTTCGCGCCGTCGTTGATCTTGAGGATGAAGAACGCCTCTTTGGTTGGGCCAAACCCCGGATCATGTCTGTTATTTTTAATGAACTCATTGATGTGGTTGATCAGGAGTCTGGAATCATCGGCTCTGGGGGGTTCCAGATAATTCTGATTCTTATAGTGTAATAGGGTAATGAACTGCGTAGTGAGCTGATTTCTAAGTAGCCAGTCTGCGTATTCACTGAACTCTTCCTGGCTTATATAGTTCGATGCGGCCACCATGCCCGCCATGGCATTGGTATTCTGGCGCATATTGAACAGGTTTCGATTGACCTCGTTGATATAGGCCAGCTCACTGGTTTTGTTGATGTTGCTTTCCACGTGATCTTCCCATAGTTTTGCAGAATACAAGGCAATTCCAGAGATGATGATGCCCACCACCACAATGAATATCAGTGGCAGGTAGCTGTCCAGGCGTGCTCTCACATTGGGCGAGTCGGAGTCGGCCATCATCTGGGCCATGAGCAGCATCTGGTCTTTGGAATCATTCGGCATGCTTAGCTCAACTCCTTGATGATGTTTTCCAGTGCATCATTCGACTGCAGAATGGTCTCAACAATTACCGGGTCCAGTAGTGAGCCGGCATGATCCTGCAGCGTGTTTTTAACGCGCTGAATACTGGCCTGCGGATCGTTGTGGAGTGTTTCCAGGATCAGCTTTGCTGTGGTGAACAGGCGGGATTCCAGCGGGATGGCCTCTGATTTGACGCGGTTTGGCAAACCCGTGCCGTCGTAATGCTCCTGACAATAAAGACAAATATTATAAGTCTGCTTCAGTAGAGGAATGTCGGAACCTTTGAACAGATCGCTGCCCATTTTGGCATGGGATGAAAGCACCGCCAGCTCGTCTTTTTTGAGTTGCTCTATGGGTGTCTCTCTGAGTTTTTCCGGCAGTGCCAGCATGCCGATGTTATACAGTTGCGCCGATAATCTTAAGTTCTCGGCCTGATCCTGGGGCAGCTCGCACAACCAACCCAGGGCTGCTGTACAGATGCCCAGCTTGCGTGGGTCGATGTTGCTGACTGATTGATTGAACTGAGTCAGCCGGCTGATGCGCGCAATCATTTCCCGATAGGCTTGGTTATTGGCTCGTTCCGTCTGTTGTAGCCTTTCATGGGCCTCACGCAACTGTTGTGTACGTTGCTCTACCGTTTTTTCCAGATTCTGGTTGAAGGTCAGCAGATCCCTTTGTTGATGGCTGATACGCAGCAGGGAGGCAATGCGGGTTTCCAGTTCAACCGGATCGATGGGTTTGTTGATGAAGTCATCTGCTCCCAGGTAAATTGCTTTGCGCCGGGTGTCGGCATCATCGAACGCCGTCATCACGCACACCGGCGGTTTGGGTCGGGTTTTGCTGTCTGAGTGGTGGCGTAGAAAGGTGAAGCCATCCATTACCGGCATCTTGATGTCCAACAGAATCAGATCGATATCGTGTTGTGTGAGTTGGTGCAGCGCCTCTTTGCCGTTACCCGCTTCAACAAAGTCGATGTCGTAGTCTTCGAAAAGACGACGAATTGCATTGCGATTATTCTCTTCGTCGTCGACGAGTAGAATGTTACTAGTCATGTTGACTTTCCCTGGTTAGGTCTTGGTTTTCCGAGAGTTTTTCCTGGATATGTTGAACAACTTTATCAATGTCGAGATCCGGGTAGTATTTTGAAAGCGTTTCACTTGGGGTTGCCTCGCTACAATTGCCCGGAGTAGGAAATCCACAGGCCTGGGCAACAGAATGTGCGCAGCGTACCAGCTTAATGTCTTCCAGAAACTCGCCATGCTGGTCAGTGCGGGTATGACAATGGGCAATACTTTCCCGGAAGGAATCCGGCAGGCGCCACTTGTTGGCAATAATCACCCCGGCTTCGGCAAACAGTGGTTCGTATTCGGCGGCGGAATCGGCGTCGGCAAGCTCCATAAAGGCTTCAAAAATATCCGGCATCTCACAGATCAGTATCTGTTTTCCCAGTTCGTGCAGTAACCCAAGGGAATATGCCAGCCCTGGGTCAACCGGTATTTCCGGCAGTTGGGCAAGGGTATGGGAAACGACAGCACTGGCCAGGGCATGTTGACTCAGTGCCAGGCGCCATTTCGGGTGCGGCCCATTGCTGGTGGCATGATGCAGCGCAGTGGCATAGATTATGTTTCTCAGTTGATCGAAGCCCAGGAGTACGCAGGCATCACGCACATTGCGAATCTTTCCGGATAATCCATAGAAGGGTGAGTTGGCAATTTTGAGAATGGTAGCGGATGTGTTGGCATCGGAATCAATGATGCGCTTCAGGTCATCGGCCTCGCTGTTGGAATCCTGAATGGCCTGCAGTAGTTCCATCATCACTGGATTCAGTGGTTGGACGCGGTTGATTTCCGAAATCCTTTGTTTAAATTGAGCGATCATTGGCTTGTATCCGGTATTGCGATCAATAATTTTCCAAGCCTTTCCGTTTCATGACTCAGTTTGATCAGTGTGAATGTGAACCGATTGATGCTGAACCTGGTTTTGGACTGGTCGATATCAGCATCGAATACACTGATTGCATCGGTTAGTGCCCGCCAGTGATTATGAAAGGCCTGCTCTGTTGGCAAGCCCAGAAGACTGGTGGTGTTGTCTGTGAACAGCTCTCGAGCCGCTTTGTTCTCAAGGGCAATGGTAAGTGATTCGTCCAGCCCGATAATGGCGAATGGAAACTGCTCCATCGCATCCTGGTAGACATTGAGCGAAGCAATATGCAGTTGCAGGCGTTGGGTTTTCTCTTCAACCATGCGTTCCAGGCCGGCATTGAATTCAGCCAGCTTGGCGTTGCTGTCCTGCAGTTGCTGGGTCAGCTGGCGATTGGTTTCCGCCAGTTCAAAGTATTCAAACGCTTCCTGCACTGAGTTTAGTAGTAAATCGTCTTCCCAGGGTTTGGTGAGAAATTTAAATATGGAGCCTTCATTGATTGCATTGGTAATGGTACTCAATTCTGAATAACCGCTGAGGATCATTCTGACGACGTTTTGGTGTTTGAGTTTGATCTGCTTGAGAAATTCTGTGCCGGTCATGTTGGGCATACGTTGATCCGACAGCACCACACCGATTTGGGGATTGGCATCGATGATATCGATGCCTTTTTGACCACAGTCGGCTCGATAGACAACGTAATCTTCTTCTTCCAGAAGCCGTTGCAGCGTATTGAGAATATTGGGTTCATCGTCCACGATGAGGATATGACGTTCCATTGCCTTAACTACTATTTAGAAAGATCCTTAAGACTAACTGTAGCAAAGCGGGCAAGGTCGGGCATTGTTAGTGTTGGTCGGTCTAACAATGCCCTTTTTCATGCGGGTATTTTATATGCGTGGCTCAATCCTAGTTCAGTTCCACCACCATGTCCGTGCTGTTGCTGCTCACCAGGCCATTGATGTCAATGGTATTGAGTGACAGGCGATAGCTGCCGGCATTGAGGTTATCAATCTGGTAGGAGGTCGCCGTTCCATCTTGCACCAGGAGCGAACCGGATTCGCCATTGGTGTCGTTGTTCCAGTTGATGCGGTAGCCCGCCAGTTCCTGTGCTGCCAATTGGCTGCCATCGGCCCGTTGCTCGGGGGCGCTCCAGGTGACCGCCAGTGAATAGGTTTGCGGCGCGGTGGATTCAAACACGCTGAGGTTAATGGTGTCGCTGCTGCTGGCACCGTTGCTGTCGGTAACTGTGGCCGTGATCAGATGGTCACCCACCGACAGGGTGGTGAAGTTGCCGATGGCACCGTCCACGGAGCTGTACCAGGTAATGCTGTTGCTGAGATCGCCATCTTCAGCATCGTCAGCGAAACCTTTCAATAACAACGCGGTGCCTTCTTCGACGGTGGTGCCGGAAAGCGGCGAATCGATCGAAACGGTGGGGGCGGTGTTAGTGGCCGGCGGGGCGCTCACGGTAACCGATACACTATCGGTGGCGGACAGGTTGCCGGAATCACTGACGCTGGCGGTAATAATGTGGTTGCCCGGTGACAGGGTGGTGTTGGCGGCAATGCTGCCGTCAAGGGAAGACGTCCAGATCACACTGGCACTCAGATCACCGTCTTCCACATCGGTGGCGGCTGCGTGAAAGCCGATCAGTTGGCCATCGGCAAACTCCGCCTGGTCACCTGGTGCGGTAATCTGCACGGTGGGTGCGCTGTTGCTGGTAACGGGGGCGCAAACACTTGGGTCGTATTGCTTCTTGGCCCAGCCTTTGAGTTCACCATTGGCGTCACAGGGATTGTTGTCTCTGGCGGCAAGGCTCACGTTGCTGGTGGTAAGGGAAAGGACACATCCAAGGAAAACTAAACTGCTTAACTTCATTCGTTCTGATACCTGAAAAACACTGCTGGGATAATTTACAAGGGCAAGTGTAGTGTCGGGCCGAGGATTAAATAGGTTTATAAAACGGCAAATGTTCAGACTGTGAAGACAGGCCGAATGGGGTGTGATGGGATGAAGGCTGTTTATGTGATTTGAATTGTATTAGGTGCTTTTCTGAGTGCTAACCAACTTAATGTTGTGTTTTATTCAGGCACAGAATGAGGTTTCCCCACGGGTCGACCCGGGCTTGCCAATGTTCGGCCAGCAGGGTGGTGGAGACGGTTTCCGCAATCAGCGCCGGCCCCGAAACAACTTGTTCGCTGCCCAGATCCTCCCGCCAATAAACCGGAACCGGCTGCGCCAGGCCGGTTAGGGTGGCGTGGCTTGTGGGCAGGGCCCGGGTGCGATGGCCGGTGCGGGGTAAACGGTTCACCGCTGCCCCGGCACTGACTTTGCAGCGGACGTTCACCAACTCCAACGGGATGTTAAGGCGGTGGCCATAGCGTTGTTCGTGTTGTGCATGGAAGCGGCTTGCCACCGATTGCAGTTGCCCATCCCAAACTTGATTCAGATAGAAACGTTGCCCCTGGTAGCGAACGTCCAGCGAGCATTCGCAGCGCATCTGCTCCGTGGCAATGCCTTCCTCTTGCAGGGCCGCCTTACCCTGGTGTTGCAGTTGGGCCAGAATGTCCTCCAGTTCGCTTAAGGTCACCTCCGCCAGGGGTTGTTGCAGGGCATGGGACAGTTGGCGGGATGTGGGGGCCACCACCATGCCCAGGGCTGAGAGCACACCGCCCTGATTGGGGACGATGGCCTGCTGCATTCCCATGGCTTCGGCCAGTGCGCAGACGTGCAGCCCCCCGGCGCCGCCAAAGCAACACAGGTGAAAGTCATCCAGGTGATAGCCGCGCTCAATGGAAATCACCCGCAGGGCGCGCACCATATGCTCGTTGGCAATGTCGATGATGCCCTGGGCGCAGTGGTGGCGGGATAACCGCAGTGTGCCGGCCAGGGCATCCAGTGCCTGCCGCGCCGCTTGCAGATCCAGGCGCATGTTGCCACCCAGAAAATACTGCGCCGGCAGGCGCCCCAGTACGGCGTTGGCATCCGTGACCGTAGCCTGGGTTCCTCCCTGGCCATAACAGGCCGGGCCCGGCGCGGCGCCGGCGGATTGTGGGCCTACCTGTAATATGCCGCCGGCATCCACATGGGCTATGGAGCCACCGCCGGCACCGATGGTATGCATATCCACCTGGGGTACGGCCACCGGCCAGGGGCCGATGCTGCCCTCGTTGGTGAGGCGGATGTCACCGTCAATCAACGCCACATCGGTGGAGGTGCCTCCCATGTCAAAGGTCAGTAGTTTGCTGAATCCGGTCTGGCGGGCAATAAAGCGGGCGGCTGCCAGACCACCGGCGGGGCCGGACAGCAGCATGTTGACGGCCGATTGGCCGGCGGTTGCCGCATTCATGGTGCCGCCGGTGGATTGCATCACCGCCAATGAGGAAGGTGATACCTGTTGCTGCAGGCGTTGCAAATAATGAGTGACTTTGGGGCCAAGGCTGGCGTTGAGCCAGGTGGCGATGCCACGCTCATATTCACCGGCTTCCGCCAGTACCTCGTGGGAAGCGCTGACGAACCAGCGTTCAGCCAATGCCTGCTTGATGGTGCGTTCCGGTGCCGGATTCAGAAACGAGAACAGCAGATTGATGGCAACCGCTTCCACACCGGCGGCCTGCAATTGTTGTTGCAATGCCTGCAGCGCATGATCCGGGATGGC
>DKQK01000002.1:99334-99884 GCA_002471665.1 Gammaproteobacteria bacterium UBA7310 | reverse complement strand
GTGATCGGGGCAGGTTGGAGGTTGTACAACTCCCTGCGCGTCTGACGGCCGATGCTGAGCAAATCCTTGAAACCGATATTGCTGATCAATGCGGTTTTGACCCCTTTACCTTCCAGGGCCGCGTTGGTGGCAACAGTGGAACCGTGCACGATGCTGACGCTGCCGGCCGCCACCGCCGTATCCAGCCCCAGCTCGTGGATGCCCTGCAATATGGCCCGCTCAGGCGCATCCGGGGTGGAGAGCACTTTATGAATGCGCAGAGCATCACCCTGTAACAGCACAAAGTCAGTGAAGGTGCCGCCGGTGTCCACTCCCAGAACAGCTTCACGGGTGGGTGCGCGGGGGCCAGAGCCCGAAGGATTGGAAGCGGAATTTGCCATAAAAATCAAAAACAGGGACTATTGCCGGGATCAGGGTGAAGCGCCAAGTGTACCCCATTGGGGGCAGGAGTATGAAGGGAGCCGAAGTATGAAGCGAGCAGCAATCCGCAGTTTAATCAGCATCCTGCTGTTGGTGGTGGCCGGCTGGGTGCAGGGGGCTGATGGGCAGG
>DKQK01000002.1:0-98951 GCA_002471665.1 Gammaproteobacteria bacterium UBA7310 | reverse complement strand
GCAATCCGAGCCGGACGCGGTGGCGTTGCTGCGGAAAATCGATGAGCTGTATCGCTCCGACAGCAGCCATGCCACCATGACCATGGAAATCGTGACACCCAACTGGCAGCGCACCATGGCGCTGGAAGCCTGGACCCGGGGCATGGAAGATACCTTTATCAGAGTGCTGTCGCCGAAAAAAGACCGCGGTGTTGCCACCCTGAAGATCGATCGTGAAATGTGGAATTACTTCCCCAAGATCAATAAAGTCATCAAGGTGCCGCCGTCCATGATGATGGGCGCCTGGATGGGGTCGGATTTTACCAACGATGATCTGGTGCGCGAAGTATCCCTGGTGGAAGAATACCACGTGACCCTGCAGGAGGCTGACGCTTTACATGTGCTGACGCTGATCCCCAGAACCCAAACGGTTACCGTGTGGGCCCGCATTGTCATCCGGGTGAGTCGCGATAAGCTGCTGCCGGTGGATCAAACCTATTTCAATGAACAGGGAGAGCGGGTACGGGTGATGACGTTTGCTGAGAACAAAACCTTTTCCGGCCGGGAAATGCCCTCGGTCATGACCATGACACCGCTCAATAAAGATGGCCACAAGACTGTGGTACGGTATCAGTCGTTAACCTTGGATGTGCCGGTGGAGGACGATATTTTTACCCTGCGTAATTTGCAAAAACGGTTTCGCTGATGCTGTTCAAACTGGCGTTTCGCAACGTCATGCGCCAGCGGCGACGTTCTTTGCTGACCTTGCTCAGTATGGGCGGCGGATATCTTCTGCTGTGTCTGTCGCTGTCACTCTCCGAAGGCTCCTACAACAACATCATCGATCTGTTTACCCGCGATCATACCGGGCATATCCAGATCCATGTGGCAGGCTATCTTGATCGCCCTGCCTTGCATAAGCGCATGCAACAGGTGGACGACTGGCTGCCGCCCATGCTGCTGCGTTACCACATCAAAGCCGCCGCGCCGCGCCTGTACAGCCCGGCCCTGGCCTATGGTGAAGACAAATCCGCCCCGGCCAGTGTCATTGGCATCGATCCCGGGCGCGAAGCGCGCACAACATTGCTGGCAAAAAAAGTGCAGCAGGGTGTGTGGCTGCCGAATCAGGTCAATGAGGCAGGCTATTGGCCGGCCATGCTGGGGTTTGCCATGGCCCAGACACTGAAACTATCGGTGGGTGACGAACTGGTATTGATTTCCCAGGGGGCGGACGGTTCCATCGCCAATGATATTTTTCAGGTGAGTGCCATTGTGGGAACGGAAGATTCCAGTGAGCGTATGAACGTGTATCTGCCCCTGACCGCCATGCGCGACTTCATCAGCTTGCCGCAGGGTATTCATGAGCTGGCGCTGTTGGTGGAGCGGCCCGCTGATGCCCGTGACGCAGCGCAGCGCATACAGGAACACCTGGCGCACCGCGTTCCACAGCAGCCGCTGGCAGTCAAGCCCTGGCAGGAGGTGGAACAGGGTTTCTACAATGGCATGCAGGCGGATAAGCAGGGTACGTACATTTCCATGGGCATCATTATGTTTATTGTGTCCATCGGTGTACTGAACACCGTGCTGATGAGTACGCTGGAACGCACCCGTGAGTTTGGTGTGTTGAAAGCCATCGGCACCCGGCCCGGGTTGTTGTTTCGGTTAATTCAATTGGAAGCCATGCTGCTGGCTGTGTTGGGTTGTGTGCTGGGTGTTGTACTGGCGTTGCCTGTGAACGCCTATTTCGTTCATCACGGTATTCAACTGTCCCAGGGCTTTGACATGGGTGGCATTCGCTTTGATCGGTTACTGGGGGAGTTTTCCTGGTTCACCATGGGGGTTCCGGCCCTGGTGGTGATGGGCAGCACGTTGCTGGTCAGTGTGTTCCCGGCCTGGCGCGTGGCCCGCATTACACCCATTAATGCGTTGCAGGCGGTATAGCATGCCCAAAATGTTGATGTTGACCCTGGCATTACGCAATGTGTTCCGCAACAGTCGGCGAACGTTGCTGACCGTAGGCCTGATTGCCTGCGGCCTGGCGGCCTTGATGTTTACCGATGCCATGGTGCGGGGCATGAGCCAGTCCATGGTGCGCATTGCCACCGGGACTTTATTAGGGCAAGCCCAGATCCACCGCGCCGGGTTTCGCCGTAACAACGATGTGGATCTGTACATAACCCACAGCGATCACCTGCTGCAGTTGTTGCATGATGATCCCGCCGTTGCCGTGGCGGCACCCCGCGTGATCACCGGAGCCATGTTGGCATCGTCGGAAAACGTGGCCGCAGCCATGGTTTACGGGGTGGATGGGGCCGCCGAAGCGCAACTGGGTAAGCTGCAGCAGGCCATGGTGGCGGGGGATTACCTGCACGCCGGAAACGGGTCGGCAGAGGGGCAGCGCCAGTTGCTGGTGGGCACGGGGCTTGCGCGTTTACTGGAAGTGGAGCTGGGTGACCGGGTGGTGATTACCGTGTCCCAGATACAGGGTGGCGATCTGTCTCAGGAGTTGTTCCGCGTGTCGGGCATGTTTCACTTTAACGACCGGATGCTGGATCAGAATCTGGCGTTCATCACCCTGCCCCGAGGCCAGCGCCTGTTGGGCATGGACACCGGTGTTCATGAAATCGCGCTGCGCTTGCCGGCGCCGCCGGCGTTTGACTGGCAGCGTTACAATGGTGATTGGCGTGGGCAAGTTCTGCAAACGCTGAGTTGGGAAAAACTCATTCCACAGCTCAGTGGCGTGCTGGAAATGTCCAATGTGTCCACCCTGATTGTGGCGGGAATTTTGTTTATGCTGGTGGCGCTGGGGTTGATCAATTCCATGTTCATGTCCATCTACGAAAGGCAGTATGAATTCGGTGTGCTGCTGGCATTGGGAACCCGCCCGGTGCAGCTGTTCTGGCAGATACTGTACGAAGGTTTTTTTATTGGCGTGTTGAGCGCGCTATCGGGGCTGGTACTGGGGGGATTGCTGACCTGGTGGAAAGCGGCCACCGGCATCGATTACGGTAATCTGGAAATGTCCGGTGTGACGTTGCAGGAGCCTATTTTCCCGATGCTGCATTGGGCCCAGTTCACCTGGATGCCGCTGTCGATAGTATTGATGACCCTGGTTGCCAGTCTCTATCCGGCCTGGCATGCGGCCCGCTTACAGCCCACCCGCGCCATGCGCAAAACGCTCTAGCGGCCATGAATAAACCCAGCATAAGGAATGCCCCATGACCACAGCACCATCGCAAACGGAACCACAGGCGCAAGGCGATATTCTGTTTGATATCCGTGGTGTGGGGCGCTACTTCGGCAGCGGTGATATTCAGGTGAAAGCACTGGATGACATCAACCTCACCATCGCGCGGGGCGAGTTCACAGCCATCGTCGGCCCCAGTGGTTCCGGTAAAAGCACGCTATTGCAGTTAATGGGTGGGCTGGATGCGCCCAGCGTAGGTGATGTGCACCTGAACAATAAATCCATCGCGCACATGAGTGGGCGCGAACTATCGGATTTTCGCCGTGATCATATCGGTTTTATTTTTCAGGCCTACAACCTGATCCCGGTGCTGTCGGCGCAGGAAAACATCGAATACATTATGCTGTTGCAGGGGGTTCCGGCGGCGCAGCGGCGGCAGCGGGTTCAGGCCATGCTCAATACCGTGGGGCTGGAAGGCTATGCCGATCGGCGCCCGGCCCAATTGTCCGGTGGCCAGCAGCAACGGGTGGCGGTGGCGCGGGCCATGGTATCCCGGCCCAGTATCATTCTGGCGGATGAACCCACCGCCAACCTGGATTCCGTCACCGGCAGCGCCTTGCTGGATATGATGAAAGGACTCAATGAAAGCCGCAGTATGACCTTCGTGTTTTCCACCCACGATCCCAAAATCATGGAGCGGGCCAGCCGCCTTATCCATTTGCAGGATGGCCGTGTGGTGGAGGATGAGCGCCGTGGTTAAGGGGCATTACGGTGCCTGGGCCAGCCTGGCGCTGTTGATGGCGCCGTACACCCAGGCCGATGAGCAATTGCTCGGTGCCGGTTACCTGAAAAGCTATGGGTTGTGGCAGGATGCCGTGGCACCGGTGAGTGCCGAACAATGGCAGTGGCAAAACAGCCTGCGGCTGATGCTGGATTACTTTCCCGGCGCCCGCTGGAGTCTGCAGCTGCATTACGAGTTGCAACCGGTGTACCGGGATAAACCGACTCCAGAGGTTGCCGATGGCAGCCCGTTTTCCACCCTGAACAACAGTGACAACCGTTATCGTATTGACGATATTCAAAACGATGATGACAGGGAAGAGGATCACTGGTTGCTGCTGCACAACCTGGATCGATTGAATCTGCGTTACAGCACGGAGCATGGTGATCTGACAGTGGGGCGTCAGGTGGTGAGTTTTGGTTCGGCGCGCTTTATTAACCCCACGGACATCTTCGTACCCTTTGCCCTGCAGACCTTGAATCAGGAGTACCGGGTGGGGATCGATGCGATTCGTTATCAGGCGGCGCTGGGGGATTTCGCCCAACTGGACGTAGGTGCAGTGATTGGTGAAAACGCGGAAAAAGCCAACAGTGGCGCCTTTCTGCGCGGTCGCGACAACTGGCGCGGCAAGGATGTGCAAGGGGTATTGATTGCACTGGACGAAGCCTGGCTCGTGGGCGGCGGTGTGGAAACCGCCCTGGGGGATTTCGGGGTCTGGCTGGAAACGGCCTTCGTGGATGCGGAACCTGCCCATTACTGGCGTCACTCCATTGGCAGCGATTATGCCCTGGATGCCCGGTGGGTGCTGATGCTGGAGTACCATTACAACGGCGCCGGTGCCGGTCAGCCGGAGGATTACGCCGGGCTGTTGCGGCTGCAACCCTATCAACGGGCCGGTGTCTACCTGCTGGGTCAACATTATTTGATTCCCGCCCTGAACTGGCAGGCAAGCCCATTGTTGAATGTCACCGCGTCCGGTTTTTTCAACCTGCAGGATGATTCCTGTTTCATCAGTCTGGCGGCGGAGAGAAGCTGGAGCGAAAATCTGTATTCCGATGTGGGTGTGTACTGGAGCGCAGGGGACAGCCTGGAACCGGATCCGGCGTCAGCAACGTTGCAGTTTGGCTCTGAGTTTGGTACTTACCCGGTCAGCCTTTACGCCAGCCTGCGCTGGTATTTTTGAATCGGAAGAAGATGTAACCCAATGCCTGAATTACCGGAAGTGGAAACCACCCGTCGCGGAATAGAGCCGCACATTGTGGGAAAGCGGGTGAAAGCCCTGCACGTGCGCCAGCCCCGTCTGCGCTGGCCGGTGCCGCCGGCCATCCATGAGGCAGAGGGCAGGAAACTGCAGGCCGTGCAACGGCGGGGGAAATACCTGTTGTTGCGCTTCAGTAACGGCACCATCATCGCCCATCTGGGCATGTCCGGCAGCATGCGCATTGCCGCCCGGGGGGAACCCCCGCTGTTTCATGATCACGTGGATCTGGAATGCAGTGACGGTACCCTGTTGCGGTACTGCGATCCGCGCCGTTTCGGGGCCTGGTTGTGGACCCGTGATGATCCCCTGCAGCATGAGCTGATCGTCAGGCTGGGGCCGGAGCCACTGACCGAGGCATTCAATGTGGATTACCTGGTGGCGCGGGCCAAAGGGCGTAAGAGCAGCGTGAAAACCTTCATCATGGACAGCCATGTCGTGGTGGGGGTGGGAAACATTTACGCCAATGAAGCCCTCTTTATGGCCGGGATTCACCCGAAACGGCCGGCCGGACGCATCAGCCGGGCCCGTTACGCCAGGCTGGTTTCCGCCATCAAAGCGGTGCTGGCGGCGTCCATAGATATGGGGGGCACCACCCTGCGGGATTTCGTTGGCGGTGATGGCAAACCGGGCTACTTCAAGCAAACCTTACGGGTTTATGGCCGGGCCGGGCAGCCCTGTGTTGGTTGTAAAGGCCCATTGACCGAGATTCGATTGGGGCAACGTTCTACCGTTTTTTGTAAACTGTGCCAGACTTAAACGGCATAAGCGGCGAAAAAATGGCCGCCAAAAGTTGATCCAGTACATAAACCGCCAGAAAAAAGCGGGCCACCGGGCTGTCAAAAGTGGATCGTTTCCAAATTAGGGAATACACTAGAATAAAGCACTTAGGTGGCTACCTTAGAGAAAATTATAAAGAGGAAAGATTATGCGCAGCCTGAAGAGCACTTTTAGATCCGTGTTGGTGGCTTTGTCCATGGCCCTGTTTGCAGCGGCACCCGCGGTATCCCAGGCGCAAACTGTGACCGATCGTCCTTCCGGACTGGAGATGACCGGTGACGTGCTGTTGGTTCGCCCCCTGACCCTGGTGGCCACGGTGATTGGAACCGGCCTGTTTGTGGTTTCACTGCCGTTTTCCGCATTGGGTGGCAATGCCGGTGAGGCAGGCAATACGCTGGTGGTGACGCCTTTCAAGAGCACGTTCCTGCGTTGCCTGGGTTGTTCCAACAAACATTTGTCCACCGCGCAAACCGCTAACACGTCGGAATAATAACGCCGCTTTAGCACATTCAGTCTTTAGCCCATTCAGTATAAAAAAGCCCTGGTCTGCGTTGGCAGGCCAGGGCTTTTTTATGGGCAACGGATAAGCCGGATCAGCCCTGCTGCTGCGCCGTCAGGGGCGGCACTCCTGGGGGCGGTAGGCAGGCTCCAGCGTGCCACCGGTGCAGTCCCAGATCAAACCACCGGGCTCCTGGTACGGCACCAGAGTGAGGGTCTCGCCGCGAATGGTGCTGGCGCTGTCATCGAAGGTCACGGTAATCACCGCATTGTCCGTGATCACCCAGCTGCCGTGGGTAAATTGACCGGGTTCATCCTTGGCCATGTCCAGGGCGCTGTTGGGTACAAAGCCGGTGCGTTCAATGAAGGCTTCAATTTCATCCTCCAGGGTATCCGCCTCCAGCAGAGTCAGGTTCACCTGCGCCCGGGTCAGGTAATCCTGATAGGCGGGAATGGCCACCGCCGCCAGTACACCCAGCAGCATGATCATCATGAACAGACCCAGCACCACCCAGATCCACAGGCTGGAACCGGTTTTATGGCCGTGTTTCTCATCCCACTTTTCCCGGCTGGTACAGAGAAAAACAATGAATTCGATGAGAGACACTAGGCTGGGAATCAGGGTCCAGCTGAACAGCAGATAAAAAATGCCCCACCATTGGCCCAGATAGAAGCGGTGGAAGCCCCAGGAGCCGGTAGGCAACAGGGCCAACACCGCCGCCACCTCGCGGCTGCGTCCCAGGGTGGGGAGCCGGCGTCGACAGTGGGGGCAGATCCGCGCCAGGCGGGGGGCTTCACCGCCACAATGGCTGCAGTAACGGATCTCATCCGGGTGCAGATGGTCATCGGTGGGGGGAGAATAGGGGGTGTCAGCCGCGGCAGCGGCGGCGGGCTGTGGTGTGCTCACCGGTTCCAGTTGCAGCGCTGGGTTGGGCGCCGCCGATGGGGTTGAGGAATCCCCATTATGGTCGGAAGCAGGCGCCTGTGGTGGGCTGGCCTGCTGTTGCAGTTCAACCTGGGCCCCGGTTTTTTCCAGCGCTGCCTGGTAGCGCTGGGCGCTGGCGGTATCCAGGTTGGATTTGACCCTGCTGGCCCGCCCCTGCAGCAGATTAGCGGTTTTTTCCTGTGGCTGTTTCATCAGGGCCGCCAGACGCGCGGCTACCGCAGTGTGATCCTGACCGGCTTGAATGTGGCCGGTCAGGACCACGTTGTAACGAGCTTCACTCATTGCTGTCCCTTAAATTTTCTGGTTTTAATTCTTGTGTCGGTGGTTCGGCCCCGGCGGCTCAGGCACCCAGTCTGGCTTTCAGGTTCTCCCGCAGCGCCTGCACAATGGCATAGAACACGGGAATCATGGGGGTGCCCACCAACAGCGCTGCCAGCATCCCCCACAGCACGGTGTGCCCTAATGATAGCTGGCTGAACATACCGGCTCCGGAGGCCAGTACCAGCGGCAGGATCCCCAGTACGAACGAGAGTGCGGTCATACAAACGGCGCGGAAACGCAGGCGGCCGGCCTCCGCCGCCGCTTCCAGAATGGTGAGCCCCCCCTGTTCCCGCCGTTCGCGGGCAAATTCAACGATCAAAATGGCGTTCTTGGCCGCCAGGCCGATAAGCAGTACCAGCCCCACCTGGGCAAACAGATCCAGGGCCCCCAGTTGCGGAATGCCCAGTTGGCCCACCATGAGCAAACCGCCAATGGCACCGGCCACGGCAATGGGGACCACCAGAATGATGGCCGCGGGCACCGACCAGCTTTCGTACTGGGCCACCAGGAACAGATAGATAAAGACCATGGCCAGGGCAAAGGCAATGACCGCCTGATTGCCGGCCTGGGCTTCCTGATAGCTCATGCCGGTCCACTCCACCTGGTATCCGCGGGGCAGGACATCCGCCGCAATCTGCTCCAGGGCCGCCATGGCCTCACCACTGGAAACTCCGGGTGCGGTGCTGGCCCGCAGCACCGCGGAACGGTACAGGTTGTAGCGGGTGCCCACGTCTGCCCCGAGGATGGGATCGACGGTGATCAGGGTGGCCAACGGCACCATATCGCCGTTGCTGGAACGCACATAGAGGCCGTCGATGTCTTTCAGGCTGGAGCGGAACTCCGGCGAGGCCTGCATCATTACCCGGAAGGTTTGCCCGAACAGGGAAAAATCATTGATGTAACTGGAACCCAGCTGACTTTGCAGGGTGGAGAAGATATTGGTCAGCGGTACGTGCAGGGTTTTGGCCTTGTTACGGTTGATATCGATAAAGTATTGCGGCACGTTGGCGCGGAAGGTGGTGAAGGCATCCACGATCAGAGGCGATTCGTTGGCCGCAGCCGCCAGGGTTTGAATGGCGCCGGCCAGCTCCTCGTGGCTGCGGCCCTGGGTATCTTCCACCACCAGTTCCAGGCCGCCCACCAGGCCCATGCCGGGAATCGACGGCGGCGGGAACGTCTGCACCAGCGCCTCGGGCACCTGCTGATACGCAGCCCGATTGAGGCGTTGGGAAACGGCCAGTGAAATGTCTTTCATATCCGGCCGCTCATCCCAGTGCTTGAGCACCAGAAAGCCGGCACCGCCGTTACTTTGCGCGGCCCCGGCCAGGATCGAATACCCGGACAGGAACGTGGCCGATTCGACGGCGGGATCGGCATCGACGATGGCCTGCAGTTTTTCCATGACGTTCTGGGTACGGGTGATGGAGGCCGCATCGGGCAATTGCACATTGAGCATGAGCACACCCTTGTCTTCCACCGGTACAAAACCGGTGGGAATGACCCGTGTGCCTACTAAGAGCAGGGCCATGAGCGCGGCAAAGCCGACGGCCACCAGCGAGCGGCGCTTCAGCATATAACCAACCGCCGAAGAGTAGCGGTGGGTGACCCCCTCGAAGCCCTTGTTGAAGCCCCGGTACCAGCGGGGCTGCTTGCTGCTGCGGCGCAATACCAGGCTGGCCACCGCCGGGCTCAGGGTCAGGGCGCAAACTGAAGACAGCACCACCGCCACGCAGATGGTGATGGCAAACTGGTTGTACATTACCCCGGTGATACCGGGCAGCATGGCCACCGGCAGAAATACCGCCAACAGTACCAGGGTGGTGGCCACAATGGGGCCGCTGACTTCTTCCATGGTGCGGGTAACGGCGTCCTTGGTGCTGATGTCCGGGTCTTCATGCAGATGGCGGTCGGTGTTTTCCACCACCAGGATGGCATCGTCCACCACGATACCAATGGCCAAGATCAGGCCGAACAGGGTGACGGTGTTGATGGTCATACCGGAGACCAGCATCACCGCGAAGGTACCAATCAGCGAAACCGGAATGGCCACTGACGGCACCAGGGTCGGGCGCCAGTCGCCGAGAAAAACAAAGGTGATCAGAATCACCAGTGCCACCGCCTGCAGCAGAGAGGTGGTCACCTGGCTGATGGAGACTTCCACATAGCGGGTGGTGTCGTAGCCCACCACATATTCCAGGCCATCGGGGAAGGTCTTTTGCATCTCGGCCAGCTGGGCTTTCACCGCGTCGCCGGTAATCAGTGAATTGGCGCCGGGTAGCAGGTACACCGCCATGACGGTGGCCGGTTGATTGCGGAAACTGCCGGATACCTTGTAATCCAGCTGTCCCAGTTCTACCCGGGCCACATCCCGCAGCCGCACAATGGCGCCCTGATCGGACACCCGCAGCACGATGTTCTCGAATTCCTCCCGGCTTTTCATGCGGCCTTTCAGCTGCAGGGTGTATTCCGTACTCAGGTTGCCGTCATAGGGGGGGGCGCCGATTTTACCGGCCGGCGCCTGCACATTCTGTTCCTGCAGTGCGGCGTTGATGTCGTCGGTGGTGATGCCCAGTGCGGTCATCTGGGGTGGGTTCAGCCACAGGCGCATGGAATAATCAGCGGTGGAAAACATCACCGCATCGGATACCCCGGGTACCCGTTTCAGGCGGTTCTGAATATTGATCAGGCCATAGTTGGCGATGAACAGTTCATCCAGGCTGCCGTCCGGGGAGTACAGGTTGATGGTGAACAGGATGTCCGGAGAAATCTTGTCAATGGTCAGGCCCTGGGCCCGCACTTCCGCCGGCAGGGAGGGCTCCGCCAGTTTCACCCGGTTCTGCACCCGCACCAGGGCCATGTCGGGATCGTCCCCCACGCCAAAGGTGATGGTAAGGTTATAGCTGCCGTCGTTGGCGGAATTGGAAGACATGTACTCCATGCCCTCCACCCCGTTGACCACATCTTCGATTACCTGGCCCACGCTTTCTTCCATGACCAGTGCCGATGCACCGGGCCATCTGGCCTGCACCTTGACCTGGGGCGGTGCCACCTCGGGATACTCGGACACCGGCAACAGGGTCATGGAGATGAGGCCTGACAGAGTGATGATCAGTGCGATCACCATGGCGAACTTGGGGCGTTCAATAAAGGTTTTACTGATCACTGGGCTGGGCTCCCGGCAGCGGGCTCGGTGGCCGGTTTGTATTCGGAAACCTTCACTTCGGTACCGGGGCGGACTTTCTGTACGCCGCGCACAATGACCCGCTCACCGGCATCCAGGCCGGAGTTCACCAATACGTTTTCGCCAAAGCGCTCACCGGTGGTGAGGTTGATGCGCTTCACCGTGTTGTGCTCGCCCACTGCCAGCACATAAGTACCCCGTTGGTCCACCTGCAGCGCTGCCTGGGGAATCATCAGCCCCATGATGGGCTCCTTCACCCGCACCACCGCCTGCACGTAGAGGCCGGGGCGCAGCAGGTCATTGGGGTTGGGGATGGCGGCCCGGGTTTCCACTGTTCCGGTGGAGGGGTCCACCCGATTGGAAAAATAGTGGATGGTGCCGGTGTGGGGGTACTCGGTGCCGTCCGGCATGGTCAGTGCCACCTCGAAATCCTCTACTTTGGCCTTGGCGTCCGGCCGCTGCGCCACCAGCAACAGCCGCTCCGGTAACTGGAACACCACTTCCATATCGTTTTTGCCCACCAGGGTGGTGAGCACCCCGTAGCCGGGGCTGACCACATCGCCCACAGACGGTTTGGCACGGCCGACGCGGCCATCCTGCGGGGCCTTGATGGTAGTGTACTCCAGATCCACCGCGGCACTTTCCACCGCGGCCTTGGCCGCTTCCACCGCCGCCGTGGCTTCCAGTTCACGGGCTTCCAGAGTGTCGTATTCAGATGCGGAGATGTAGCCGTCTTCCACCAGTTTTTTGCCACGGGCAAAATTCTTGATGGCATTGGCTTTATTGGCTTCTGCCTTGGCCAGTTCCGCCTTGGCCCGGGCCAGTGCCGCTTTGTAGGGGGCAGGGTCAATGTCGAACAGGGGCGTGCCGGCGCTCACATCGTCACCTTCCTTGAAGTGAATGGCCAGCAGTTTGCCGGTAACTTCCGCGGTGATATTGACGTCGCTCTTGGACTCGACGTGCGCGTTGAAACCGCGCTGCGGGTAATAGGGCTGTTCGCTGGCAATCACCACGAACACTTCCGGCGCCTGCGCCTCCGGTGGCGCTTTCTTTTCGCAGGCGCCCAGTAACAGGCTCAGTGCGAGCACGCTTAACGCAATAATACGGTGTTGCATGGTGATCTCCAGATCGGTCGATAACAGTATGATGAGTAAACCTTATTGCGCCTTGCCCAGCATGGCCTTGCCCAGGCGGCGCTGATCAGACGCCGCTTCCACATTGCCATTGTGCATGTACCAGCGAATGGCATGCATGTCGCCGTAGTGGCGGCCCACGTCCTTCAGCTGGTGGCCCCGTTGCTTCAGGTCGGCCAGGGCCGCGCTGTCAAATGCGTCGGTTTCGTGTTGTACCACGTCCGGTGCGAACTGGTGATGAAAGCGGGGCCGGTCCACCCAGGCCTGGGGGCCTCGTTGTTGCAGTGCCTCCAGCAAGCCCAGGAATACCATGGTGATAATGCGGCTGCCACCGGGGGTACCGATCAGGGCGAACTGGCGATTATCCTTGGGGCCGTATTCCATGAAGGTGGGGGTCATGCTGGACAGGGGGCGCTTACCCCCGGCGATGGCGTTGGCCTCGGAGCCGATCAGGCCATAGGCATTGGGGCTGCCGGGTTTGGCTGAAAAGTCATCCATCTCGTTGTTCAGCAACACTCCGGTACCGGCGACGGTAACGCCGGAACCAAACGGCAGATTAATGGAGAGGGTGGCGGCGACCTTGTTACCCTGCCGGTCAATGATGGAAAAATGCGTGGTGTGGGTACCGGAGCCGGTCTGCTTGGGCAATCCCAATTCGCTGCTGGGGGTGGCGTGCGCCATGGAGATGGAGCTGGCCAGGTTGTCCAGGTAAGCAGCGCTGGTGAGGCGGGCGATGGGGATGTCCACGTAGTCCGGATCACCCAGATACTCGGCGCGATCCCGATACGCCCGGCGCATCACTTCGATCAGCAGGTGGGTGCGATCGGCACTGGATTTGGTGTCCAGATTGAACAGCGACAGCATGCCGAACATCTGCGCCAGGGCCACGCCACCGGAAGAGGGGGGCGGGGCGGACCAGATCACCGCATCGGCGTACTGGAAACGGACAGGCTCACGCTCAATGACCCGGTAGTTGGCCAGATCCTCCAACGACCAGATTCCACCGTGGGCGTTGGCGCCTGCCACCAGACGTTTCGCCAGCTCGCCTTTATAGAAGCCGTCGAAGCCTTTTTCGGCCAGGGTTTTGAGGGTGCTGGCCAGGCCCTGCTGCACGATGAGGCCGCCATCGGGAACCTTGCCATCGCGCAGGAAAATCCGTTTACTGGCCGGGTAGCGGCGTAAGGTGGAGGCGCGCATTTCCGCCAGATGCCGGTAGACCTTGTTGACCGGAAAGCCGCCGGCGGCCAGGCGAATGGCCGGCGCCAGGGTGTCTGCCAGCGCCAGGGTGCCATAGTGGTCGGACAGATGAACGAAGGCCGCGGCCTGCCCGGGAATGCCCGCCGCCAGGGCCGTATTGGTGGCTTTATCGCGATCCACCTTGCCTTGTTCATCAAGGTAGAGATTTTTGTGGGCGGCCCCCGGTGCCCTCTCGCGGGCATCCAGCATGATGGTTTTGCCGTCCTTACCCCGCTGCAGCATCCAGAACCCACCACCGCCGATGCCGGCGCTGTAGGGCTCCACCACACCCAGCACTGCCGCCACGGTAATGGCCGCGTCAAAGGCGTTGCCGCCGGATTCCAGAATTCTGATGCCGGCTTCTGTGGCCAGCGGGTGAGCACTGGCCACCGCCGCCTGCTTGGGGAGAACACTGGCAGAAGCGTGTGAACCGGCCAGAATGGCCAGCAAAAAACAGAGTCGAATCAACATGTTCCTTCCTTAGAGCAGACGAAAAAAAAGGCCCAGTGGCCTTTTTAGTGGTTCCGGTCGCAGAAGTCCAGTGTTGCAGGTCAGCCTTCTGCCTGTAAGCGCTCGTACTTTTCCATCAACTCCTCTTCGGACTCCACGTGCTGGGGATCCAGGGGGATACAATCCACGGGGCAGACCTGTTGGCATTGGGGCTCGTCATAGTGCCCCACGCACTCGGTGCATTTGCCGGGATCAATGATGTAAATTTCGTCACCCTGCGAAATGGCGCCATTGGGGCACTCGGGTTCGCAGACATCGCAATTGATGCAATCGTCGGTGATGATCAGGGCCATACTGTTCTCTCTGCTGAATGACGGTATGCGTCAGTTTACTGGTGAGCTGCCCGTTCATCCACGGACAGTCCGTATGGATATTAACCGTGTTTTGCCTGCAATGCCGCAAGTACCGGGCCCGGTACAAAGGGACTGACGTCACCACCCAGGGAGGAGATCTCACGTACCAGCGACGAGCTGATGAAGGAGAGATGCTCCGACGGGGTCAGAAAGGCGGTCTCGATGCTGTGATCCAACGCCCGGTTCATGTTGGCCAGCTGGAATTCGTATTCAAAGTCCGATACGGCCCGCAATCCGCGCAGCAATACATTGGCTTTTTCCTCCTGGCAGAAGAACACCAGCAGTTTGCTGAAGCCTTTGACTTCCACATTGGGCAGGTGGGTAACCACCTCCCGGGCCAGCTGGATGCGTTGTTCCAGATCGAACAGGGGCTTTTTCTTTTCACTGGCGGCGATGGCGACCACCACTTCGTCAAACAGACGTGAGGCCCGTTCCACCAGATCTAAATGGCCATTGGTAATGGGATCAAAGGTTCCGGGGTATACGACGCGAGTGTGTGTGGTCATGGCTTACGCTCACCTTGTCAAAATGAGGGCGCAGATTAACGTAAGCCAGTGTCAAGCTCAACCGGTGTGCGGGCGGGCTAGGCCGAGGTACGGCGCCGGGCCAGGATCAGGGTGATGGTGCCGATCAGCATCATGGCCCCGGCACCGATCAGGTCACCATACTGCGCCGTGATCGCAGGCGCGGCCAATCCGGGCGTACTCACCAGGGCGAGTGCGGTGAATGCAAGGGGTTTCATGTTTTCTACTCCGGGGTCATCCTTGTAAAACGATCGCGCATGGCCAAGCAACACTTAAGCCAATTAGTTTTTCTACAGTAAAAACAGTACCATATCGCTTTCGCGCCATAAGCCCCTGATGATAACTGTTAAATTTATCGACGCCCAGTAACTTTCATATTCGAAGTAAAATAGGTGGTTTTAACGGTTTGCTTGGGGTGCTTGGCCGGGTTCCGGCCCGGTTAGGCGATGTCAGGCGCGCCCCGGCGCCATCGGGAATTGTTAAATAATTCGACATAGGCACGGTGTGGCCGAAGGCGCCTATGCTATGCTTTTTTAAACCCTTTTTCAGTTACTTAGAGCCATAGCTGGCGGTATGTTTGTTCGAATAAAAGAATTACGTAGCGGGCTTGGCCGCAAGTTTTTTATCCTGGTCTTTTTGGCGGCATTGCTGCCGATGTTGCTGTTCGCCTCATTCTCATACAATTATGTGGGCAATGCCCTGCTGCGGGAGAGTCAGGTCAGCCTGCGCAAAGAGGCCCGCTTCTACAGCACCATTCTGTACGAGCGCCTGTTATTGGCCAGCAGTCAGGTGGCGGCTGCCTACCAGGCGCAGGCGTTCGACACGGCACCGAAGACACCGGCGGCCCCCTTTAAGCGCCTGCTCCGCATCAACTGGGAAGCGTTTGAGACCGCAAGCGCACATCTGCCCCCACAGCAACAGCTGGCGGCGCGCCAACGTTTGCAGCAGGGGCAGCGGTTTCTGCTGACCACTGCCGATGGCCGGGCTTTGCTGCTGCAGCCAGTGGGGGCTGACGCAGCCGACGATGGTTTGCCCCTGTATCTGGCGGAACTGGACGTTGCGTTTCTGTTGGGTGACAGTGAATCCCGCAATCCTGATCTGAATTATTGCGTATTCGGCAGCGATGCGCGGCCTTTGTATTGTTCCCGCATCCAGGAAATCAGCCGCAGTGGTTTTATCGAGTTGGCGCAGGAGCAGGGTAACCGTTCCAACTTTCAGGTGGACTGGAACAATGGTACCGCCGTGCAGCAGGTGAGCGTGCGCAGTATTTTTTTGGATCAGCAGTTTGGTGTGGCCCAGCCCTGGCGGTTGTGGGTGAGCCACCCGCGGGCGGATGTGTTCAAAACCCTGCAGGTGATGCAGCGGGTGTTGTCGTTGATGGTGGCGGCGACGGTGTTGCTGGCGGCGTTGGTGAGCGTGATGCAGATTGGCCGCATTCTGCGGCCTTTGCGCCAGCTGATCGATGCAACCCATGCGGTAGCTAATCGTAATTTTGAAATCAGTCTGTCCATACCCACTAAGGATGAGCTGGGTGATCTGGCGCAGGCTTTCAACGACATGGCCCAGCAAATCGGTAAGCAGTTTCAGTTGTTAACCGGGCTTTCGCGGATTGATCAATTGATTCTGAACGTACCGGATCCGGATCAGGTGGCACAATCAACCCTGAACACCCTGCAGGATTTGGTGACCAGCGATGCGGCGGCGGTGGCGCTGCGTAATCCGGATAACGTGGACGAGATGTGGCTGTTTACCTTTACCCGCAGTAATGGCCGCTATCAGATGCTGCAACAGACCCTGAGCGACGATGAAAATCACTGGCTCTGTGTGTTGCCACCCAGTCACCGGGCATCGCTGAGCGATGCCAAATACCTGGGCTGGCTGTGGCCGCAGCGCAAGGAATTGCTGGGGGGCAGCACCTATTTGTTTCCGATTCTGGCGGCGGGAAAAAACCGCGGCGTGATGGCGTTGGCGTGGGAAAAATCCCATCGGCTGTCGGAACAGGATCGCAGTCTGCTGAAAGACTTTGCCGATCGGTTGGCCGTTGCCATTACCGCAGTGCGCCGTGAGAAAAAACTCTACCGGCAGGCGCATTTCGATACCTTGACACAATTGCCCAACCGTCAGTTGCTGAAAGACCGCCTGGATCAGGCCATCAAGCACGCCACCAAAAGCAACGGTGCCGGTGCGGTGCTGTTTGTTGACCTGGATAAATTCCAGCAGGTGAACGACACCGACGGGCATTCTCTGGGCGACCAGATTCTGATTCGCACAGCCGAGCGTTTACAGGTGTGTGTCACACTGGAAGATACCGTGGCACGGCAGGGTGGTGATGAGTTTGTGATTGTCCTGAACAACATTGACACGCCCATGCGGGCCACCCGGGTGGCGGATAAAATCATTACCATGCTGGGGTCGCCCTTTTCCATTGATGGCAAAAAGTTTTTTCTCAACAGCAGCATCGGCATAGCGGTGTTCCCCAGCGACGGCTTGGATGTGGAAACCCTGTTGCGCAAGGCGGATACCGCCATGCACGGGGCCAAGGCACAGGGCGGGGGCCAGTACCGCTACTTTGAAGAGGAAATGAACCGGGCTTCCCAACGCCGGGTCACGGCGGAGCATCGTATTCGCAGTGCGCTGGAAAACAAGCAGGTTGAATTGCGGTATCAGCCGCAATGGTTTTGGCAGAGCGCCGAGTTCAGTGTTGAGGCGCTGGTACGGATACGGGATGCGGAAGCCGGCCTGCTGGTGCCCGCAGAGTTTATCGACGTGGCGGAAGACACCGGCCTGATTCTGGACGTGGGCGAGTGGGTATTGCGGGAGGCCTGTCGGCAGATGGCGGTGTGGCGCATGGAAGACGTTCCGGTAAAACGCATCTCGGTGAATGTGTCCGGTTTACAGCTTGAGCGGATGGATTTTGTGTCGGTGGTGCAATCGGCGGTGGACGACGCCCGACTGGATTACACCGATCTGGAACTGGAAGTAACCGAATCCATTCTGATCATGGACTCCGAAAGCGCGGCCCGTAAACTGGGCCAGTTGAATGCTTTGGGGGTCACCATTGCCATTGATGATTTCGGTACCGGTTATTCGTCGCTGAGTTATCTGCATCGCCTGCCTTTCGATCTGGTGAAGATTGATCAACAGTTTGTGGCGGGCATTGGCGATAACGATGCCAGTGAGGCCATCACCCGCAGTGTGGTGGATCTGGCAAAATCCTTTGACAAGAAAGTGATTGCCGAAGGGGTGGAAACCAAAGCACAACTGACCTACCTGAAAAGCATCGGCTGTGATGCCATGCAGGGATACTTGCTGAGTCGGCCGCTGACTGCCGACAAGATCACCGCCTTTTTCAAACAGTTCCGCCCGGAGCAGGAACTAATCTGAACCCCGGAACAACGCCTCTTGCTGACGAATCCGGTCCAGCATGCGCAGGGTTAACCCCCACACGGTTTTATCGCCAAAACGATAGCAGGGCAGCTGCAGGGAAAAATGCCCCTGCTTCCAGGTCAGCGAACTGCGTTCAGCCGCTGTGTTGAAAAATGCCAACGGTATCCACAGGGCATCGTCGCATTCGTGATTAAGATTGAGGTCGTCACCGCCCAGCCAGTGAAATAGGTATGGGGTAACCAGCATGGGGGCTCCGCTGCGATGACTGCGGGTCAGCTGGTGGGGTAATTTCTGTTGCAGGCGGCCGTGATGAAACAGGTCCAATCCGGTTTCTTCCCAGGTCTCCCGAATGGCGGTGTCTTGCAGGGTGGCATCTTCGATCTGCTTGCGGCCACCGGGAAACGCCATATCCCCGGACCAGGGATCACCGGGTTTTTTCGCCCGCTGGATAAAGAACAATTCGCAGCCCTGCTCACGGTACCGATACAGTACCGCCACCGCCGCCTGGTCGATCCAGCCTCCCAACTGCATATCAGTATATGGACGGCTCGCCCTGAGGGCGGCTCTTGAAGCGTCGGTGCTGCCACAGATACTGGGCAGGGTAGCGACGGATATTGTTCTCGATACACTGGTTCAGCAGTGTGGCATCCATCACCGCATCTCCCGTGGGGTAGTCCAGGGCGGGCTGGACCTCGATGTGATAGCCATCATCGCGGCGCCCGAACAGAACCGGGATCACCGCGGCGCCGGTGATGTTGATGAATTCCGGAGTTTTGGCGATGGTGGCGGTCTGCACACCGAAAAAGGGGGCGAACACGCTGAAGCGGAATCCGTAGTGCTGATCCGGCAGGTAGAAGGCCACGCCACCTTTGCGCATGTGGCTGAGGAAGGGGCGAATGCTGCGATTGGGCACGGGAATGGTGTAGCGCGACCGTTTCAGGGCGCTGTACTGCTCGAACAAATCGTTGTGGGCCGGTTTGTACATGGCGGCCGTGGGTTGGCGTTCCGAAAACATGCGCAGGCACAGTTCCAGGGAGGTCATGTGGGCGGCGATCAGCATGACACCCTTGCCGTCCGCCCGGGCTTTTTCGATATGTTCCATGCCGCTCAAGTGGCACAGCGGGTCCACCCGTGCAGGCTTGCCCCAATAGGCCAGGCCGATTTCGATGAAGCCGATGCCCAGCTCATCAAACGCGTCATGGAACAGTTGTTTCTGTTCGGCCTGGCTCAAATTCGGGAAACATACTTCAAGGTTGCGACGGGTCACGTGGCGGCGCTCGGCACTGATTACTTTGACCAGCCGACCCAGGCCACGGCCCAGGGCCAACTGTAACCGGAAAGGCAATTGCGCCACGCTCCAGCCCAGACCCAGCAGCAGCCACACCGGCCAGAAGCGGGGATGATAGTGGCGGGTTTCGATGTTGTAGGCACTCATTGCTGCAGGTTGATCCGGTCGCTGTCCAAAAGAGGCGCAATGATAGCACATCGGAGCCGGTGCAGAATGGCTCTGCCGACTCCGGTTGCAGGTGGTGCGGGCAGCTTAACCCTGCAGTTGCTGCGCCAGTGCGGTTGCCTGTTTGGCCACCATGCCGTAAATGGAAAGCTGTGGATTGGCGCCGATACTGGTGGGGAACGTGGAGCCGTCCATAATGTGCAGACCGTCCAGATGGTGGAATTTACCCATGCTGTCCACCACCGATGAGCGGGGATCCTCGCCCATTCCGCACCCTCCCATGACATGGGCACTGCCCACCCGCATCTTGTTGATGTCCATATCCAGTTCATCGATCTGCTGCAGGGCCGCGCCGAGTGAAGTGGTGTAGCGGCTCATGCTGTGTACCGGGCGCACGGATTGGGCACCGGCGGCGAACTGGATTTCGGTCATGGTTTTCCAGGCCCGCACAATCCCCTCGCGCAGGTATTCGTTGATCTCATAGCGGATACCGGGGATGCCGTCGTCCCGCAGGAACACTTCGCCGCCCTGGCTTGCTTCCACAAAGCCATCCCGCAGTAGGGCGATCATCATATTCAGATGGGGCAGGCGATTCATTTGATCCGAGTGCGCCTGGCCGTGCAGCATGCCGATGGAGGCCACAAAACCGGGGTGCATGGGGGGCACTTCCAGTTTGAAGCCAACGGGGCCGGTGACGCCGTCACGCCATTGGAAATGATCGGAATACACGGACTGGGGTGCACCGTAATAGCCATCAATGCGCTCCGGAAAATCCCCCAGGGTGGCCGGCACCGGATGCAGGAAGGTGCGTTTGCCGATGCGTTGATGCGGGTCCGGTGCGTCGGAGCGCAGCAACAGACCGGGGCCATTGATACCACCGCAGGCCATCACTGTATGCCGGGCCCGCACCTGTAGGCTCTGGGTGCGGTCGATGCCGTTTTCCGCCAAACCGTAGCCAACCACACCCCTGACCTGATCGCCTTCGATGATCAGTTTGTCGGCGCGGGCGCGGTAGACCAGTTCCGCTCCTTGTTGCAGGGCACCGGGAATAGTGGTGACCAGCATGCTCTGCTTGGCATTGGTGGGGCAGCCGGTGCCGCAATAGCCCAGGTTCCAGCAACCGTTTACATTGCGGGGAATGATCTGCCAGTCGTAGCCGAGTTTTTCGCAGCCCTTGGAAATGACGCTGTTGTTGGCGTTGGGCAGCATTTTCCATTTGCTGATGTTCAGGCGCTGTTCCATTTTCTCGAACCAGGGGGCCATTTCCGCTTTGCTGAAGCCTTTCAAACCGTGTTCCCGGGTCCAGTGCTCCAGGGTCTGATCCGGGGTGCGGAAGCTGGCGGTCCAGTTTACGGTGGTGGAGCCGCCGACGGTGCGACCCTGCATAATGGTGAAGGCACCGTCGGCAGTGCCGCGGGTAAGCCCTTCCTGATACAGGCTGCTGTAGGCTTTCTTTTCCTGCATGTCGAAATCGTTGGAGGTCTGCAGGGGGCCTTCCTCCAGCATCACGACCTTCAATCCCTGTTGCGCGAAGATCTCAGCGGCGGTACCGCCACCGGCACCGGTGCCGATGACCAGCACGTCGCAGTCCAGATGCAGGGGTTGTTCCAGGGTGGCACCGTTGTAGGTAACCCAGCCATTGGCCATGCCCTGACGAAAGATATCGGGGATATCCTTGACGATGGTTTTATTGCTCATGTTGTTCTCACTCAGCTGGGGATATGTTGGGGTGGGCCTGGGTAGATGGCGTCGGTCCAGTTGTCAGGCTGGTCGTAGTACATCAGGGTGGGCAGCTGGGTGAGCAGGACATAGCCCTGCCGCAGCGTATTGAAACGGCTGGTTTGCCAGCGCTCCAGAAAGGCCAACACGTCCGCTTCACCGGCTTCCTGCCAGCTGGGCCAGACGCCTGCCGCCAGAACCCGGAAAGGCGCCAGGTAAAGCAGATCAAACAGTTCGTGCACCTGCTTTTGGGTCTGTGGGGTGGTGTGGATCAGGAACTGGTCGATATCCTGCAGCAAAGCATCCAGCTTTTGTTGGCGCGTGCCTGGATCGGTGGGAAAGTTGCCTTGCAGCACAGCGGGCGCGACGGCGCTGAGGATGATCGCATCTTTTTGCCGCAGATAGCTCAGTGAATGGAATGCTCGAGTGGTGTCGTCTTCAATGGTGTGGCTGCTGCAACCCTGCAGTGAACCCAGCATACCGGCACCGGCCAGCACACTGCTTCCAACCACACCCAACTTCAGAAACGACCGGCGGGCAAACGCGGGGTCTTGGTTTGGGTGCATGATATTACCTGCTTCAACATTATTGTTATTGGATCCGGGGGCAGCCCTCTGTTCTATCCCGATTCCGGATCGTACGCTTCTTTTTTAAAGCAATCAGCTTAGACCGATTTGCGACCAGATATCAATCATTATTCCTGATCTGTGCCCCGCTTCTACTTGAGTAACGGGTGATGGACTGTGATCGCGTTGAGGTAGTGATACAAATAAAGTATTATGTCTCATTCCCCCTATGGGCGGGTAGGTCTGTGATGTTCCCCGTAGAGCTTGATGATCCCGGTGCTGGCTCGTAACAGTGCACATCCAGTTTGGCTTTTGGCGGTCGTTTTGTTGCCGACCTCCTGAGGTGTTTCCGGTCATAGGAGCCCCGAATGCTGTTGTCGAGTCGTTTGAGTCATGGATGAAACGTCGTTTAGCCGTAAATTGTCTTTGTCCGATGTCAGCTATGCTGCCAGCGGTTATCGCCAGCATCATGATCATCAGTTGGTCTGTCAATTGGTGGTTCAGGGGCAGGGCAGGATAGCTGAACCAGCCTTGCTGCAGGCGGTGCAGGAAGTGGCTCGATTCTGTCCGGCGGCACGGGTGCGTCTCCGGGGCTGGTGGGTCGCCAAGCGCTGGTCTGCCTGTGGGCCACTGCCCCGGGTCAGAGTGGTGCAGCGGGAGTGGGATGGACTGTATCATCCCGGCCTGGATTTTATTGATACGTCTCTGGATTTGATTACCGGGCCGGTGGCGGAAGTCGTGCAAGTGGTGGGACGCAGCACTTATCTGGTTTTCCGAGCCCATCATGCGGTGATGGATGGTGTCGGCCTGATGGATTTTGCACGGGCTCTGTTTAAGTTGCTCAATGGCATTGAACCTGAGCGCTATGATTCCAAGGTGCGCCTGGAAGATTTGCCTCCGGGTAATGTTGCTGCCATACCGTCACCGGTTAGCCAGGCGCAGATACCCTTTGTGCCACAGGCCGCCGCGGCGCTCGATCGCAGCAGACTCTGGCGGCGTATTTCGTTGCCGGGTACGGACAACAAAATTCTGCTCAAGACGATGCTGGCACTGTCCCGGCTGGCTGGTGACGACCCTGTGTCACCGGTTCGCATTCATATGCCGGTGAGCCTGCGGCGCCATATTCGCCAGGAGCGATCTCTGTCCAACCTGATCGGTATGCTGAGAATGGATATTGATGTGGCGGATGATTGCAAAGCGGTTGTACGTAAGATCAAGCAGGCCATGGGAGAACAGCAGGAACTCCCGGTGGCGGTGAATTCCATTACCTCAAAACTGGCCTTTGCGGTGCCGCTGATGGTGCTGCACTGTCTGCAGAGTCTGGTTATCCGCAGCGTGTTGCAGCGGCCCCGTTTTCGTTGCAGTGCCACGACCTCACATATTGGTTTTGTGGACCTGCAGGCGTGTTCCACCGCAACCTTTGCTGCGCACACGGTGTTTGGAATACCGGTACCGCCGCTGGGTACTCCGGTGATGGTGGTGATGATGACTAATCAGCACAGTACGGAAATGGTAGTGTCCGTCAATCGCACGCTGTTGAACGATGAGGGGGCGGATGCACTGGTGGTGCGTTTGAGGGCGCTTATCGAACAGTATGGTGAAAGGCGGATGGAACGACACAAAAAGATTGCCGTTTGATTAGACGCTCCTTTAGTGGTCGGCAGCAGAGTGTAGTGGTCGGCAGCAGAGTGGTCGGTAGCAGGAAAATAGTAGCCGGAAAACGCAGCCTTGGCCCCAACAGGCGCACCGGGGGGGGTACGCCTGTTGGGGCGGGGTGTCAGGTTCAGTCGGGCTTGAAGGCCATCTTTAATACCATTTTGTGAATACGGCGATTCCAGGGCGGGAACAACAGTTTGGCCGGGTTAATCTTGCCTTTCTGCACAATGCCCTTGGATTTGCTGAAGGTCAGGAAACCTTCGTAACCGTGATAGTGGCCCATGCCGGAGGGGCCGATGCCACCAAACGGAATATCCTCCACCGCCACGTGGGACAACGTGTCGTTGATGCAGCCGCCGCCGGCGTGGGTGTGGGTCATCACGTAATCGGCCCGTTCCTGATTGTAATCGAAGTAGTACAGTGCCAGGGGGCGGGGGCGATCATTGATGTACTGTACGGCCTGCTCCAGATTATCGTATGCCTTCACGATCAGCAGTGGGCCGAAGATTTCGTTTTGCTCGATCAGCATGTCTTCGGTGGTATCAAATACCATCGTCATGGGCATCTTGCCGGAGCTGGAGAAGTCTTCGTTGGCGGGATTGATGGCCACGATCCGGGCGCCTTTTTCTTCGGCATCCTGAAGATAGCTTTTGAGACGGTTCAGTTGTCGCTCGTTCACCACCGAGGTGAAGTCATCGTTGTCCCGCATGCTCGGATACCAGGTGGACACCACGTCGGTGAAGGCCTGGGTGAACGCTTCCTGCTGGGAGCGGTGAACCATTACGTAGTCCGGCGCGACGCAGGTTTGCCCGGCGTTGATGCATTTGCCCCAACTGATGCGCTCGGCCGCTTCTTTCATGGGGAAGGATTCATGAATCACCACCGGGGATTTGCCCCCCAGCTCCAACGTTACCGGAGTCAGGTTTTCCGCCGCTGCGGCCATCACGTGCTTGCCCACGTTGGTGGAGCCGGTAAAGATCAGGTGATCAAAGGGCAGCCTGGTAAAGGCAATGCCCACATCCGCTTCACCGCTGATCACCGCCACCTGATCCTCCGGATAGATTTCGGCGAGCATGGCTTGCATGGCGTCCGCTGCATTGGGGGTAAACTCCGACATTTTGATCATTACCCGGTTGCCGGCGGTGAGGGCGGCAATGGCGGCATCCAGTGCCAGGAAATAGGGATAATTCCAGGGTACGATGATGCCCACTACACCCAAAGGCTGACGAATGATCTTGGCCTTGGCCGGGCGCATGTTCACCGGCATGCTGCGGCGTTCCGGTTTCATCCATTTGCGTACATTCTTTACGTGATATTTGATCACTTCCACCAGTGAAACCAGTTCCACAAAGCGTGTTTCCGTGGGGCAGCGACAGCCGAAATCCTGGTTCACGGCCTCCACCAGCGCGTCTTCGTGGCGGATAATGGCGTTTTTCATGCGTTTGATGGTGCTGATCCGCTCTTCCGCGCTGGGCATGGGGTGGGCGTTATAAGCCGCTTTCTGGGCTTTAAAGATACGCTCCATTTCGACCATTTGCGGATTGTGATCGGCGATTTTGGCAACCTTGGCGACCATGTGAGTTTCCCTCTGTGTTTTCGTGTCAATTATATGTGGGAGCGCGACGGTTGGTGGAAAACCCCACACAAAACAGCCTCTGCAGCGCCCCGGGTAAACAACATATCCTGTTTTAGAGCTTTTGCTCTAGTTAGTCAATGGCGGCGAGTGACGGGGATTGGCTGAGTGCTTGCCGTTGGCTAAAACGGTAAGGCCATTGGATGTCCGTGATACGCAACTAACCCATATGGTCTATTGACCGCCACGGTGTCCGATTTCATTATTGCCAGCCGGCGTATCGAGAGGTGGATGTCCACGCATGAATAAAAACACACGCAACAGTTGGAAAGTCAGGGTGGAAAGCGGTTTTGAGGCGCTGGGCTTGATGATGGGCCGACATCCCTGGCTGTGGTTGCTGGGCTGTGTGCTGGTGGTGGGCGCCTTGTCGTCACAACTGGGCCGACTGGAAAAAGACACCAGCATCGAAGGGTTTCTGGAGAAAGGCTCAACTGAAATCCAGCGCTATGACGCGTTTAAGGAAACCTTTGGCCGGGATGAGATTTTTATTATCACCCTGGAAGTGGAGACGCCGTTTACGCAGGCCTTTGCCACGCAATTCCACGCCTTGCACCGGCAGCTTGAGGACGAAGTTCCCTATGTTGATAAAGTGGAATCCCTGGCCAATGCCCGTTACACCTATGGCGAGGACGATACACTATACATCGAACCATTGTTGCCCGAGGTGTTGCCGGAGGATCCCGTTGCACTGGAGCAGCTCAAACGCTATACCTTGCAAAACGAGAACTATCGCAATTTCCTCATTTCCGGTGATGGCCGGATGCTGGCCATATTGGTGCGCTTAAGCTCATTTACCTACACCCAGGATGCCAATGGTGACTGGCAGCGGGGGTACATGGGGGAAGATGAAACCCGGCAGGCCGATGCCCGCATTCGCGAAATACTGAAGCCATATCGGGGCGTACTTTCCGATGACATCCGGCTCACCGGCAGTATGCCCATTGCCATTACCCTGTCGCACATTCTGGAACGGGATTTTACCGTCTTTTCCGCGTTGGCCAATCTGTTGATCGGCGCGCTTCTGTTGGTGATTTTCCGGCGTTTGTCCGGTGCTTTTATGCCGCTCATCGTGATGTCGCTGGGAGTGTTGGTCACCATGAGCCTGATGGCCATACTGGGTACGCCGATTCAGGTCAGCACCTCGATTTTACCGGCTTTTCTGCTGGCCGTTTGCGTTGGGGACAGCATTCATCTGCTCACCATTTTCTATCGTAATTACGATGCCGGCGATGACAAGGTGCACGCCATGGCCGGTGCCCTGGGTCATACCGGACTGGCCATGCTGTTCACCAGTATTACCACCGCTGCCGGATTGGCTTCGTTTGCCACCTCGGATCTGACACCGGTTTCCGCCCTGGGTGTGTACGGCGGGCTCGGTTCCCTGATTGCGTTCCTGCTGACAGTATTGATATTGCCCTGTCTGATTACCCTGTTGCCCATAAAACGCAGGCCATTGCCCCAGGATGAACGTCAAGGCCTGCATACCGTGTTGGCGTGGTTTGCCCGGGTTTCCACGCACTATCCCAAACCTATTGTCGGTGCGGGTATGTTGCTGTTTGTTGTCGCCACCGTCATTGCCAGCCAGCTTACTTTCTCCCACTATCCTCTAGCCTGGTTGCCGCAGGACAATGCGGCGTTGCAGGGCATTCGCAACTATGAACAGCGTATGGGGTCCACCATCAACTTTGAAATTCAGCTGGATACGGGGCAGGATCGTGGCGTGATCAATGCGCCACTGTTGCAGGCGCTGGACAGGGTTCAGCAGCAAATTGTCACCTGGGAAACGGACAACTGGCGCATCGTCAAAACGCTCAGTGTGGTCAATATTATCAAGGAGGCCAATCGGGCATTGCATGACAATGATGACGCTGCGTTTTCCGTGCCCGATGACCCTGCTCTGATCAGCCAGGAATTGTTTCTGGTGGAACTGGATGAACCGGAAGATGTGTTGAGTGTGGTGGACAAGACTTATCGGGTCGCCCGTTTGACCGTCACTACACCCTGGTTTGACGCCATTCATACCCAGGCCGTAGTGGATCGGCTGCGGGCTCAGCTTGAAACAGAGTTGCAACCTTATGGGGTGGATATCAGCTTCACCGGAGTGGCGCCCATTATGGGGGTGACCTTTGCAAAAATGTTGATATCCACAGCGCAAAGCTATGGCTTTGCCGCCATTGTGATAACCCTGATGATGATCATGTTGATCGGCAACATTAAGTTGGGGTTACTCAGTATGATCCCCGCACTACTGCCGATTCTGATTGTGCTGGCGGTCATGCAGTTGCTGGGTGTGCGGTTGGACATGCTGACCATGCTGGTGGGCTCCATCGCCATCGGCCTGACCGTGGACGACAACATCCATTTTATGCATGGGTTTCGAAAAATGTATTTGAAAACCGGCGACCCTGCTTATGCGGTGCAAACCACCCTGCTGTCCACCGGGCGTGCCATGCTGATTACCTCCATCGTGTTGAGCATCGGCTTTTCCATCTATACCCAATCCCTGATGTCCAATATGGTTGCCTTCGGCATGATCACCGCGGGCTGCATTGTGCTGGCGCTACTGGCCACCTATCTGCTGGCGCCGGCGTTGATGATGCTGGCCCACAAACCCCGGCAGCAACAGCCGCCGGGAGTCACCAGCCGGAGTGTGCGGGCGCCGGCTGCCCAGTCACGGGCCGGGCTCTGACCGCAGGCAGCGGTGCCATACCCCGGCGCTCAGCGTCAATCCAGACTAAAAACAGCAGCTTAAGTGCGTGAATCGCGGTTAAATTATGTAAATTTGTCTGCCTATGCGGAATGATTCCGTTAATTTCCGCCTGGATTTGCTATCATTGATGGATTATTAATCAATAAAAACAAGACAGGCTGGGCTGAATGGGTAACTCCGTCAAACTCGAAGTATTAACAGGGCAGGAATTGATTGACCGTCGCCACGTTTCCGATGTTTCGCCGCAGCGTTTTGTGCGTGATTATTTTCTTCCCAACCGCCCACTGATTATTGAGGGTGCCACTGCCGGCTGGACCGCCGCCAGTTGGACGTTGGATAACCTCAGCCAGTATCTGCCGGACCAGAAGGTGTCGGTGCGAAACAATCAATCCGGCGTGCTGTTTGATGCCAATACCATGGCATTTGAGGCAACGGACATGCCCTTGCACCAGTACCTGCACCTGTTGCGCACCGGCGCCAACAGGACACCCATGTACCTGGCGCAAACCAATCTCGCCAGGATGGTGTATCGGCCGGAACGGTACGTGCCGCGGCTGGACTACCTGCGAACGGCGGATTATCACCTGCAAAGTAATATCTGGGTGGGCACACCCGGATTGGCGACACCTTGTCATTACGATTTTGCGCATAATTTTTACCATCAGATTTATGGCCACAAGCAGATCACGCTGTTCGCTCCGGAAGATGCTGCCGGTTTGTATCCCAATCCGAAGATCCCGGCCATCAGTTTGGTGGATGTGGCCGCACCGGACCTTGACCGCTTTCCTGCGTTCAGCCGCGCCACGCCGATTCAGTTTGTGGTCAGCCCCGGCGATTCGGTTTTTATCCCTGCCGGCTGGTGGCATTATGTGGCCTCCACCTATGACAATAATATTTCCATCAATCAATGGTTCCTGCGCCTGTGGAGCCGCAATACGCAGCAATTGAAAATGATTCCTCCCATGCTGAACCACGCGTTCCGTCATATGTTTTTGTCTGAAAACCGCTAACGCCATTGAGATAACCCTCCCCTCTTAGACAGCTATTAAAAAAACTGGCGCGTCAGGTCAGTTACCGGTGTCACCTCACTCAGGGAAAATATTTCCGTTTGGCATTCTGAATGGAACGAGTGGGGCGCGGTGAATTTCATCACCCTATTGGGTGATTTATCCTGGTGTTCGCTTCTTCTACTCTGTGCTGAATAACAACAATCAAAGCCGAGTTTAAAGGAGATGAACCGTGCTCAATTCAAGACCGCGTAGCTGGAACACGCTGCTAAGATTATGTTTGTTTACCCCATTGTTTTCCTTTGCCGCCGGATGTAACGCGGGCTGGCAAAACGATCAGGAAATGGTATTGAAAATATCCTGGCGTGATGGATTTTTCTCGCAGGGGTTTCCCACGGATCTGCGCAATGATGATAACAATATCGATGTGGCTGATTTTCCACGGCCACTGCAACTCTTTTCATTAACCTATAAGAATCTGATTAACAACACAGACTTTGGTTTCTCACCGGCAATGCCTTTGTATATGCAGTTTGAAACCGGTCTGCAGGTGTCGCCCACCATGGCAATGCTTGGTCCAGTGGATTTTGACAGCAGCGATGCACCGGTACAGGTAATCGATATCGATCCGCAGTCGCCGGATTATGGGGCACGCTACCCATTGGCCATTGAGGTGACCACAGCCGCTGATCAGTATCGCCCACAGAATCTGCTGCAAGTGCGCCCTGTGGGCAAGCCGTTGCGCGAGAAAACCACCTATGCGCTGGTGGTTAAGCGCGAGTTTGCCGCCAATGCCGACACCATTGAGGCCAACGCTGAATTAACGGCGTTGCTGGAAGGCCGTAACCCCTGGTTTGTGAACCCACTGTTGTTGCCCGGCCAGGCGAGTAAGGCCAAGCAGGTCTACGCACCGTTGGCGCAGTTTATTGCGGCGCAGGATTGGGCCGCCGATGACATTATCGGCGCCACGGTCTGGACCACCGGTGAGGCCAGCCGTTATATCCGCAACGTGGTGGAGAAAACCGCCCAGTGGCAACCCTCGGCACCGCTGGTTGATTGGCAGTTGCGGGAAGAAACCGCCGACTATTGCGTACTGGAATCCAGCTGGCAGGCGCCGGTGTTACAGAAAGGGGTGATACCGTTTTTTACCGGCGGCACCATTGAATACGATGACCAGGGCAACCCTTTGGTGCAACGTACCCGTACCACACCGATCATCATTACCATTCCCAAACAGACCATGCCCGGCACGGGCTTTCCCATGTTGCATTATCACCATGGTACCGGCGGCTTGGCGACTCAGGTCTTTGAGCGCGGCTTGACCCAGGCCGATGGCAGCCAAAGCTATCTGGGGAGCCCGGCACAGGTGGCGGCGCAGCGGGGTTGGTCGGCCGCCGGCATGGGAGGACACCTGGGGGCCGATCACCAGGAGCAGCTGCGCCTGCTGGATATTCTGCTGGACCTGATTCCCGGCTTTACCCTGAATCACGCCACCTATAATTTCCTCAATCCACAGGCGATGCGGGATAACTTTGCCCAGATGGTGGCGGAACGTACTTTGTACCGCTCTCTGGTGATGAACCTGTCCCTGGATGCGGCGTTGTGTCCCGGTGCGACTTCCGCCAGCGGCGAGTTTTACTTCGACAGTAGCCGCCAGGCGGTGATGGGGCAGTCCCTGGGTTCCATGACGGCCACGGCGGTGGCAGCCAACGATCCGCAAGGTTATCCCGGATTGATCGCCACCGGCGCCGGTGATTTTGGCTTGGGGTTGGCCCTGTTCTATTCCATCGATGACACCGATGTGGGGGGTGTGATTGAAGATGTCTACCTGAACGTTGAGCCCGGGGCCGTGGTGGGGGATCTGTTCCATCCGGTCTGGGCGATGGCGGAACTGGCTTTAGCCCCGGCCAACATTTCCCTGCAGTCCGCAAAATGGTTCCAGGCGCCGCAAGATGCTCCGCCCGCCCCGCACATTATGGTGGTGGAAGGCCATTACGATGAGCAGGTGACCCTGCCCATGCAGCGGCCGTATCTGATCAGTCTGGGTGCGGATTTCGTCAATGAGGAATTGCCGCTGCCGGCACAGAGTCAGTTGTTGCCCGACCTTCAGGTGGCCGGTTACGAGCAGCGTTTTGCGCCGGTGTCCGCCAACCGGGACGGGCGCACGGTTGGGGTGGTGCGTTATATGGAAGACGGCATCATGACCGGACACCATGTGACGTTTCAGTATCCCCAGCCCCAGCATCAATACGGCTGCTTCCTGCAGGATCTGGCAGCCGGCCTGACACCCACCATCATTCGGGGCGAGAGCCTGGGAGGGAATTGCCGCTAACTCTGTGATTTGAAGTTGTTTTTTATGTTTGCGTTGGGTCGACGTCCAAGGCGCGATCCAACGCCATTTTTTTATCGTCGTTTTCCTATATTATAGGGGCATGAAAACCAAAGACCGCATCCTTCTAACCAGCCTCAAACTGTTCAACGAACAGGGCGAACGCAATGTGTCCACCAATCACATTGCGGCCTATCTCAATATCAGCCCCGGCAACCTGTACTACCACTTTCGTAACAAGAATGAGATTGTGTACCAGCTGTTCCTCCAGTATCAGGCGGAGGTGCAGAGTTTCATGACGCTGCCCCAGGACGGCGACATCACTTATGAAGATAAAGTCCACTATCTGGAATCCATTCTGAACAGCATGTGGGATTACCGCTTTCTACACCGGGATCTGCAGCATTTGCTGCAGGACGACGCCACCCTGCGTGATGCCTATCGGGCATTTTCGTCCCGCACTGTCGCCGATGGCCGCAACATATTGCTGTCCATGGCGGACTCCGGGGTGTTACTGGCCAGCCGCGAGCAGATCGACGCCCTGATCCTGAATATCTGGATACTGGTGGTGTCCTGGTCCTCGTTCCTGCAATCCATTTCCATTCAGCACAACGAAGCCGGAACGCTGCGTAAGGCGCTGCTCAAACGGGCCATCTACCAGATCATCGCGTTGGAGGAACCCTTTCTGTGCGATGACATCAAACCCCTGCTGCCGGAGCTGAAGAAAAAATACCTGGCCGGGGCCAGCACCGATCCCCTCACATTGTTCCCCACGGTTCTGGATGAGGTGGAAAACCGCTAGAAGGTTTTTTTCAGGCTGAAGGCGCCGCGTAATTCCCCCACCCTGAAACCAATAGCCTGGTCCTGTGGGTACTGGGTTTTCAGGGCGTGGCTGATCTGCCCTGAAATATGGGTGCCGTGGCAGTTCAGGCACTGCTGGCCGGTGGCAATGGCCTGCATGTAGCGGTAGGTTGCCACACCGTTTTCCACCACAACTTCCGATGCTTTCATGTTCTGTACCGGTGCTCCGCGGGCAATTTTATCCTGCCACAACGTCAGTACCTGTTGTTCCCAGGCATCGGGACTGTTGTCGGGGTTGCGTACCTTGTGGCTGGTGCGGGCCACTTCCCAGCCTTGTTGCGCAGACAAGCGCTGGGCAATACGGGGGGCGCTGGATTTGCAGACCTGGATGGCTTCCACCGGGCCGCCGGTGATCATAGTGGCCTGCAGCAGGGTCTTCAGTTCCCGGCCAAAGGCCTGGGTGATGGCTTGTGCTTCCTGTTCCAGTTGTGTCAGGTCGGGGGGTGCAGGCGATTCCGCCCGCGCTGACACCAGTAAGGTGCAGGCTGTGAAAAAAACGATGGCAATGCGCATTGGCTCCGCTCCATATTAAATTAGAGATTTCTAATAATACAGCATCCGCGCCCCATAATATTGATTCAGCTTAATATTTACCGTGAATTAGTCGCTTGTCTGGTGGCGGCCGTTGGCATACTCTGGCTGCACGATTCAGACTGATCAGGAGAGAATGATGGAACGCCGTACCTTTTTCGCACTGGGCCTGGCGGGGGTTGCCGGTTCAGTGGTTGCCTCCCGTACAGCATTGTCGGCGGACACTCCGGCGGACAGCGCCCTGGCCACCAAGCTGGCCGGCAGTGTGTATTACACCAAGGACAACCCCGGTCGCTGGAGTGCCAAAGCTGGGGGGCATGCGCCGGTGGTGGAATCCCGCAAGGGTATGGTGATGGTGACCACGCCCCATGAAATGAACGGCTATGAACACTATATCGTGAAGCATACCCTGTTCGATAAAGACATGAAGGTGATAGGCGAGACCCTGTTTGACCCCATGCAGGTCAAGGCTGCGGTATCCCAATATGAGATACAAGATTACAGCGGCATCGCCTACGCGCTTAGCATGTGCAACCTGCACGATTGCTGGCTGACCGAATTCACTATCTAGGCTGCGCGATCAATCGGAACGTTGCGCCAGCCACTGCGCGGTAATGGCCCAGGTGTGTTGCTGGGCCTTGCCGCCGGCGAAGACACCGGCATGCCCCCCGGGCACCACCTTAAACGTTTTATCGTCCATGCTGCCCAGCTCCATGATTTTTTTGGCGGCGTCGATGCTGACGATTTTGTCACTGGCGCCGGCAAACGCCAGCAGGCTGCTTTTGATCGCCGTCAGATCTGAAACCTGATCACCGATTCTTACTGAACCCTCTGCCAACGCGTTCTTGATACCGAAATCAAATACCAGTTGCTGTACGGTTGCACCCGGGTAGTCCGGCATGTTGTTGAACCACTCCCGCGTGGTGAGGTGGGCTTTCACATAGTCCCGATCGGACAGGTTGCGCACCAGGTCAAAGTAGCTCACCACCCCGGCCAGGGGATTGGTCATCTTGAACAGCACCGACAGCATATCGCCGGGCACATGAAAACGACTGGAATCGCTGAACGCCCTGGGGATAGGCAGGCGCCTGCTGTAACGTTTCACCCAGCTCAGTACTTTGCCGTAGGCATGGCTGGCGTGGAAATCGATGGGGCTGGCAATGGTGACGATATTGCGAATGTCGCCATTGCCGTGGGCACCGGCATAGAGCAGTGTCAGCAGCCCACCCATACAGTATCCCACCAGGGAAACCTGCTGTTGACCGCTGTGTTGTTGAACCTGTGCCACGGCGGTACGCATCCAGTGATTCACATAGGTGTCGATGGAAAGGTCGGAATCCTGGCGGGAGGGTGCGCCCCAGTTCACCAGGTACACCTGAAACCCCTGGGCATTCAGGAACCGCACCCAGCTGCGTTCTGCCATCAAATCGTAGATCCAGTGGAATACCCCCAGGGGTGGAACCAACAGAATGGGTGTACGGTGTTGCCGGGTTTGTGGATTGACGGCATCTCCGTCCAGTTCGAATGGGGCATCATCCTGGTGTGGATAGTAGCGAACTTCCATCAGGCCATCCGAGAACAGCACTTCGTGGTTGGTTTTGTCCGCCACAATAAAATGCTCGGTATGCGTGCGCCGTTCGATGGCGTTGCGTAGAAAAAAATAAGTCTGTTTCAAAAACGATGCTGAATCCGATGAAGCGGTCATGTGTTCAATGTCTCTTCAATAATCCACTGGCCGGCAAACATACCCGCTGCAGGCCAAATAGCAATGACGATAACCTCCACAGAGGGTGTAAAAATGGTAACCCATCCTCTGAATGGTGGATTAGGCCTTTAAAATCAAGACATCAAGTCTGACTGTCGGGTCGCAAATTGTCTCCGTCACCCACCCCGCAATTGAATTCCAATGGCGTACAGCCCGGGTCAGGCATAGACCGGTGCAGCGTTAGTCTCAAGGGTTATAAGCCGGTTACGAAACGCTACAGCTTGTAATGGAGAAAATGCTATTGGCTTCTATATTGGTAAGAATAGCTTAAGAAATGACCTGAATGAATAACCTGACTTCTATTATGGCTACCCTGGTATCCCGCTGCGCCCGGCTTGCGTTGTTGATCTGGGCGATGACGGGCGCCATGGTGAGCATCGGCCAGGTGGTGGCGTTGGACAGTGCTGTACAAGGCCAGTACCTGGGTGAATACATGACCGTGTGGCGTGATACGTCCGGCACGGCGGATTTGCAGCAGGTCATGGAGCAAAACCACTGGCAACCGGTTAATGATGCGATACCCAACTATGGCCATGCCAGCGATGTGTTCTGGTTTCGCCTTGAGCTGCAGGCGGCCCGGCGGGAGCGGAACTGGGTGCTGGTTATCTCCAATCCGCTGATCGACCTGGTGGATGTATATGGGGTCGACACGGACGGAGACAGGCTCTCTCAGTATTCAGGGGGCGCACAACGCAAGCAGACGGATCAGGCAATCCGGCATCGTTATTGGGTGGTGCCCATCAGGATGAGTCAACAGGGCATTCTGACCTACTACATCCGCGTTGAGAGTGATCATTCAGTGCAGTTGCCGGTGGCGGTGTGGCCCCTGCAGGCATTCGCCGCCCGCGATGAACGTGACACGATCATCACCGGTGTGTTGTTGGGTGCGCTGTTCATTATGTTGTTGTACAACCTGTTTCTGTACACCACATTGCGTGATCCTATTTATCTGGCCTATGTGGGGTCTGTGTTTGGATTCATGATGCTGCAGGTGTCGGTTAAAGGCTTCGGGCAGCGATTTCTATGGCCGGATCAGTATGCGGTCTCCTCGGTGGCGGTGTTTGTATCAGCGTACGTCACGATCTTTTTTGCCACCACCTTTGCCAGCGGTTTCATGCGTCTGCGTGAGCGCGGTTTCAGGCTGATGCCGTTGGTGGAGGTTTGCCGTTGGGGTGCGTTGGCCTGCGCCCTGCTGGTGGGCTGGATTCCCAATGACTGGCGATTATACCTGATGGTGTTTTTGGGTATATTGCCCATCCTGCTCGGCTTTATCGCTATCTTTTCCTACTACCGTACTGATGATCGGCCTATTCAGATTTTTGCTGCGGGTTGGATCGTGCTGTTGATCGGCTCCATGTTGTTTTTGCTGAATAAACTGGGGTGGGTCTCCGTCAATGTATGGACAGAACAGACCATGTCAGTGGGAACCATTATCGAAGTTATCCTGTTTTCCATGGCCTTGGGTGATCGCATCAACAACGAAAAGGAGTTGGCCATGCGGGCCAAGGCATCGCTCCTGCATGCCTTAAACGCTGAGCGGGAGGAAAAGCAAAAAATACTGATCAGCGAGGAGACCGCCAGCAAAGCCAAAGAGAAAACCCTGCAGATACGACAGGATGCCAATGTTCGACTGGAACAGGAAATTGACCAGCGCACGGTGGAGTTGCAGCGCGCCAACGAAGAACTGAGTCGGGTGGTGCAACTGGATTCATTGACCGGTGCCCTGAACCGGCATCACTTTAATGAATCCATTCATGCCCTGTTTCGGCAGGCCCGTGAAAGCAAATCACCCTGTAGTCTGCTGATGATAGACATCGATCATTTCAAACAGATTAATGATGAATACGGACACCTGGGGGGAGACCGTTGTCTGACCCGAGTGGCCAGTGTGTTGAAACGGTTGGTACAGGGCAGCGGAGCGCAGCTGTGGCGGTTTGGCGGCGAGGAATTTGCGGTACTGCTTGCGGCGAGCGATCAGCAGTCAGCCGTGGCCCTGGCCCAGACCATCCGGGCGGCCATGGAGGCCACCAGTTTTGTGGACGCCAATGGACCACGGCGCATTACCATCAGTATCGGTGTCGCCTGCCTGTACCCTGATGGTTTGCAACGGCCGGAACAATTGGTAGCGATGGCGGATGAGGCGCTGTACGCCGCCAAGGGCAGTGGGCGTAACCGGGTGCTGGCCTACCAGCAGGAGGAGGGGCAACATCATGGTTAGATGCCTGCTGGGTGCCGTGTGTCTGATGCTGACGCTGCTGATGCAAAGTGCCTATGGGGCAGGCACGACCGATACCTGGTACTACCTGCAGGATAGGGGGTTGTCGGTGACGGAGGTGGCAACCTCTGAACTTGAATGGCAGCGTTCTCTGTGGCAGGCACCGAATCTGGGTTTCACGCAGCATGCCTACTGGTTTCGCTACGCCATCCCGTCTGTGACGGTACAGGACGGCAGCTGGTACCTGTGGTTACATAATGCCATCCTGACGGAAGTTGATGTATGGGTGCAGCGCAATCAGATGCCGCCCGTTAAAGTGCAGCCTGCCGCCATGCGCATGCCGGCGTATCCCCTGCGGCTGGAATCCGGATCAGACTACGTGTTGTATTTACGGATTCAGTCCAATACCGCATTACAGTTGCCCGCGGAACTGGTGACGGAAACGGAACTGCTGACGCTGAAAGAAGAGCAGGATTCATTGTTCGGTTTGTTTGTGGGCATTCTGTTTTCCATGATGCTGTATAACCTGGTGCTGTATGTATCGGTGCGGGATAAATCATTCCTTCTGTACGTGGGGCATGCCTGCGCTTTGTTGTTTTTTGTGTTCAGCTGGCAGGGGCTGGGTAGTCGCTATCTATGGCCTCACTGGCCCGCTTTCCAGAATATGAGCGTGGCCTTGTCCACTTTTTCAGTCATTGGTTTTTCAACCTGGTTCTGTGGTGTTTTTCTCAGCATCAACCAACACAATTTCAAAGGCACGAGGGTGTTCTGGTTAGTGCGGAATCTTGGTTTTATGGGGCTGTTGGTCACACCGTTTATGCCCTATAGCTGGGCGATATTCAGTTCATCCTTCTTGAGTTTCTTTGCCGTGTTGATGGTCATCAGTGCTATGGTGGCGCGGGTATCCCTGCGTCACCGTCCCTCCCGCCTGTTCGTAATGGGGTGGACCATGTATGTCATTGGCGCCCTGGTCATGGGGCTCAACAAATTCGGTCTGATTGAGGTGACCCCCACGTCCGAAAATCTGATTTTGTGGGGCGCTGTATTTGATATGGTGTTGCTGTGCATTGCCTTGGGGGACAAGTTCCACGATGAGCGTAATCTGAAAATTCGGGCGCAGGAAATGGCCATCAAGGCTGTGCGCCGGGAGAAGAACGCGAAAGAAATGGCCATCAGTAAACAGCAGCAGGCTCAACGTGCCCTGCAGGAAGCAGCCGATGCTCAGGACCAGTACGCTCGCCTGTTGGAACGCCGGGTACGTGAGCGAACACTGGAACTGAAACGCACGCAACAGAATCTGGAGCACGTAAGTGAACTGGATGCGCTGACCAAGCTTAAAAATCGTCGCTACCTGGTGGATCGCCTTCAACAAGAGTTGAAAGCCTGCAAGGACAAGGGATGCTCTTTCGCCATTGTCATGGTGGACATTGATCATTTCAAGCAGGTCAACGATTCCCATGGCCATCTGGCCGGTGATGAATGCATTCGCAGCGTGGGGCGATTGATGCAGGACAGGTTACGCAATGGTGTGGATATAGTCTGCCGTTATGGCGGTGAGGAATTTGTCTTGATCCTGCCCGATACACGGGAGGCTGAGGCCATGGTCAAGGCAGAGAATATACGCAGTTACATTGCGCAGACACCGATCCTTTGCGAGCACCAGCGCATCATGGTGACCATCAGCGTGGGGGTGATGGTGGTGGATCCCGATGCTGTTCCCGCGCGCAGCGAGGAGGTGATACAGCAGGCGGATCAGGCGTTGTATCAGGCAAAACACCAGGGGCGAAATTGTGTTTGCCTGGCTTAGGCGCTGCTGGGTTGTTTGCGGTTATACTGTGGTGTGAAACGGGATTATCAAGGGTTGGAATGTGCATATGAATGGTGGGTACAGTTTGAGGGTGGTGATGGTGTGTGCCCTGGTGCTGGGTGCCACCGGCGTACCCGTTATTCTGGTGGGTAAAAAGCGCATGAATGGTTTTAGCGTCAAAGGTTTTCAGCGCATCTATCAATGATCGCGAAATCTGTGCCAGCTAATGTTACAGGTTGTGTCTGTGCCAACCTGGTCACGGCCTGGCATAATCCACCTGCGCTTTCCTCGCGCACCAGCCTGGTCAAACTATAATCAATAATGTTCATGATGATGTGAAGCACACAACACTAAAAACAAAGCCCGTCGCAACTCACTAACGCTAACAGACAGACTCAATCATCAGACGTGTTGTTCGCTTTATTCTTCTGAATGCAAACCACTTTTATTGTTTGTTTACACCAATGCATCGGCGATCCGTGCATTAGTGCGCTGCCCTGCGCGCTGTCTTTGGGGATCGCACCGTCGGACTGAGGAAGAAAACAATGCGTAGTATTAAAGCGAATAACATACTGGGATTACTATCAGCAGGTGCCTTCTGCGTGGGAGCCGCAGTCAGCACCGGTTCCGTGGCCGGGCAGGGCTCTGCGTTCCTGAATCATAACGGCCAGGGGCCGTTTGCGTTCAACACAGTGCCCACGCCGGAACACAATTATCGGTTGTTTGAAACTCTGCAGGTGCGTCCACTGGCCTTATCGCCCGACGGTAAGATGCTGTTTGCGGTGAACACCCCGGATAATCGTCTTGAAATGTTCCGGGTACATGGCAAAAAGCGCAGTAAATTAAAAGCCATGGGTTCGGTGTCCGTGGGCATGGAACCTGTATCCGTTGCCGTACGCAACCAACATGAAGTCTGGGTGGTGAATCATTTGTCGGATTCGGTCAGCATCATCAGGCTGGACGGCAGGCACGGTCAGGCCCGAGTGGTGCGTACCCTGCACGTGGGGGATGAGCCCCGCGATATTGTGTTTGGCGGCCCGGACGGCAATCTGGCTTTTATTACCACGGCGCACCGGGGGCAGAATACGGGGGATGATCCTGACCTGCACAACCCGGCGACAGGGCGCGCGGATGTTTGGGTGTTTGATGCCGATAACCTGGGCTCTGCGGCCGGCGGTGAGCGTCTTAATAAGCTGGTATTGTTCGCCGATACTCCGCGGGCGTTGGCCGTGAGCGCCGATGGCAGCCGTGTCTATGCCGCACCGTTTTACTCCGGAAACCGGACTACCGTTGCGTCCAAGGAGGCGGTGGCCACGGTGTATGCCGATCGGGTGGACCCCACCAATCCGTTCTTTTTCTTCGAGAATGACGGCTCCCGCCAGCCCCTGACTTCGCGCGTTGTAAAATACAAGGCCGGTGCTGATGGCAGCTACCATTGGTACGATGATCAGGGTACCAATTTTGATGCCTGGGTGCGGGTGCAACTGCCGGATTACGATGTGTTTACCATCGATGCCACACAATATCCGCCGCAGCAGATTCAGGCGCAAACCTATCCCCATGTGGGCACCACCTTGTTCAATATGGCGGTAAATCCGGTGAACGGTAAGGTGTATATTTCCAACACCGATGCCAACAATGACGTGCGCTTTGAAGGTCACAACCCCGGTATGGGGGTGACCTCCGTGCGGGGCGAAATCGTTGACAGTCGCATTACGGTATTGGATCCGGCCACCGGCGCCATGCAATACAACGATCTCAATCCGCACATCATAGACGGTGAGGGAGAGGGCGATCTCAGCCTGGCGTTTCCCCAGGACATGGCGGTCAGTGCCGATGGCGCCAAGTTGATGGTGGTGGCCCAGGGCTCTGGAAAACTGGCCATCTACGATACCGCGGACCTGGAAGGAGGCAGCATTACCGCCAACGCGAATAACCAGATTTCATTGAGTGCCGGTGGCCCCAGCGGTGTTGTTTACAATGATAAAACCGGCCAAGCCTATGTGATGACCCGCTTTGACAACGGCATCTCCGTGGTGGATGTGGCCGGGCGCAAAGAGGTTGCGCACACCACCCTGTATAACCCGGAGCCGGAACACATCATCGCCGGCCGCAGGTTTCTGTATGACGCCCGCTATACCTCGGCCAACGGTACCCAGGCCTGTGCCAGTTGCCATGTAGGCGGCGATATGGATCACCTGTCCTGGGATCTGGGCAACCCCGGAGGCGGGCCTTTACCCATTACCCGCAACGGTGAGCCGGAAGGCATTTTCACCTTTATTCCCGAGATCATCATTTCATTGTTGCCCACAGCCGCGCCGTTGTTTGACGCATTCCTGCCGGTGAAGGGGCCTATGACCACCCAAAGTCTGCGTGGGCTGGCCAACCACGGTGCCATGCACTGGCGGGGCGACCGTAATGGCGCCATTCAGCAGGACGGTACCCCTTACCTGGATGACAGCGGCAACCCGGTAGTATCCGCACAGCCTGATTCCGGTATGTTCAACGAGTTTCTGGCGTTCAGCTCGTTCAATGTTGCGTTCCCCGGCCTGGTGGGCCGTGATGACATGTTGACCGAGGCTGAGATGAGCGCCTTCACCCGCTTTGCCCTGGAGCTGATGTACCCACCCAATCCAATCCGGGCGCTGGATAATTCCCTGTCGCCCATTGAAGCCATGGGGGAAGCCATCTATCACCAGAAGATGCCGCAATTGGATGAAGACGGTATTCCGGTTTTGGATGAGAACGGCAATATGGTGATGACCGAGTTACCGGTGGACCGATTGCATAACTGCAATGGCTGCCACACCTATGATCCGCAGGGTAATCTTGGGTTCACGGACAAGCCCGGGTTCTTTGGTACCAGTGGCCGCCTCTCGTTCGAAAATCTGCCGATGGTGTTTAAGGTGGCGCACTTCCGCAATATGTACCAGAAGGTGGGTATGTTTGCGTCCTCGCCGGACAGCAACCGCACCCTGACACCCAGTCCGCAGATCAATCCCTCCATTCCGGCGGTGCGGGGTTATGGTTTCCAGCCCGATGGTGCCGTGGGCAGTGTGGAACATCACCTCACCGGCCAGGTATTCGTGAAAAATATGAATTTCAGTAATCCAATCGGGCCCAATCCCGGTGGTTTGCCCACCTTCAAGCTGGACGAATTCGGCGAGCCTTTGCCGATTCCCGATCCCGCCGGGTTCCAGGCGCGCCGGGCACTGAGTGCTTACCTGTTTGCGTTCGATTCCAACTTCAAGCCCATTGTCGGGCAGCAGGTAACCTATACCCGCCAGGCCGGTGGCGATGCCGGCGATCGCATCGGTTTGATGGCCTCGCGGGCAGCAATGGGGGAATGCGATCTGGTGGCCAAAGCCAATCTGTTAGGGCGCGAACGTGGCTTTATTTACGAATCCGGCCTGTACCGTAGCGACAGCTCGCTGTTCCCGCCATTGACCCCGGCGCAACTGCTGAGCCTTGCCACCAGTGACCGGCACGCGATTACGTTCACCTGCGTACCGGTGGGGACAGGCTACCGAATCGCCATCGACCGTAACGCCGATGGTGTGGCCGATGGGGATGAGCGTTTCGGTTCCCGTTGGCAATAGTGTCCATCCTTAGGCGACAACCCGTTCATGGGCGTTGCCAAAGGCCCCCGCCGGTCACGGTGGGGGTGCTTTGGTTGTGGCCGGACAGACTGTGATCGGATTGTAGTAATTGACCAGTGAAAACCGGCAATATCACCTAAGACGAAGCAGCCATTCCCACCTATACTCAGTTGTCAGATAACCCCTGCGGATGTGTCAGCGCAGATCATCGACATCGACCATAAGAACGTGCTTGAGGACAAAGCAATGCCAATAAACAAGATGGGACTCATGAATGCGCCATGGGGCATTTGTGGGTTCACCAGTTCACTGTATGCCCTGCATAACCACAGCCCCCAGAGTAAGCATGCGGCGCTGGAGGCGGGTGGCGAAAGCCCCACTAAAATCCTGGCTGAAATCAAAACCTATCTGCGCATGTTGCAGGCCGATGGGCGGCAGGACATTCTGGATTCAATCGAGCAGTTTACCCAAAGCTTTGCCGGGTTTAATAATTGGACCATCGCTTCCTACATCGAGCGTATTAATGCCGTGGTCGTCAATGGGGCGGACCAGCGTGATCCTAAATTTGGCATAGGGATGCCGCCGGCCGCGGTGGTGGATTATCTGAAGCGGGTTTGCGACTTCCCCAATGCCAAAGTGGCGGATCTCAGCAGCAATGCCACTGAGATGATTCTGGGTATGGGGACCACGAAATTGAACATGCCACTGTATGACGGTTTGGGGCATTATCTTTACCTGCGCAACAATACCATTCACAGCTGGGGGCAAACTTTCAGTGATACCGCCTCGGCGATGAACGGGGTGGGTGGGGTGACGGGAAGCGATTGGAAAGTTGTGTGTAAAATCGTTTTCTGACCTTTGCCCCTTAATCATTTCGTGATGTTATTCAGTGAGTTCAAGCGGGCGTTTTGAGGGTTTGAAATATATTTTTCAAACCCTATTTTCGCCTGCTGAAACTGGTTGTAGAATCCGCTTGTTTGAATCAGCGCGAAGCGTCTCTATGTACTCCAACACCGAAGGATAGCCCGGTATTTTTGGCCCCCCCTAGCGCGGGCGTTGCAATACCACTTTGCCGTGGCAGCAGACTGCTGGCGGCATGCAGTTTTGGTCTTTGCCTTTCGGCAGGCTTGCGGTGTTTGGTTTGTATGAGACTGAATTCGTACGATTATTTCAGAAGTGTTGCGATCGTCATGATCGTTGCCGGGCATTCCTATGGTGCCTGGACCATTGATACGGTTTGGGAAAAAACACTGGCTAACCTGATCACGGGTGGCACTGCTTTGTTTGTGTTTATTTCAGGCTTCTTCTTTCATCATGTGTTCTATCGAAATTTTCAGTATGGTGCCTTTCTTGAGAAAAAATACAAATTTGTATTTCAGCCCTATCTGATTCTGTCTCTGCTTGGCTTGTGCTTTTTCGTCGTCACCGCGGAGCCGTTGCCCTATAACAATGAGCTGGCCATAGGTGATCCCCAGGGCTGGGGGCAGTGGCTGCGTGCCATCGCGATCTATCTCTGGACCGGTAAGCTTGCCACGCCCTATTGGTATATCCCGTTTATCCTGATCATGTTTCTGTTGTCGCCTTTTTTCGTGTTGTATATCCGGCTCGCTGCCAGCGTGCGTATTGCCGCTTGTCTGTTGCTGTTGTGTGTGGCGGTGCTGATTCACCGGCCACAGGAGAACCTGTATCCACTGCGTTCAGTGCTTTACTTTATTCCGGTATATCTGCTGGGCATACTGAGTTCCATTCATCATGAGCAGGTGGCGCGGGCCCTGCGCGGCAAGACCGGGTTGCTGGGTGTTGCCGTGCTCAGCCTGGCGCTGTTTCAGGCCTTTTTTTATGAGGGCTATGGCAATTTTCATAAAGAAAAAATGTTTGTGTATGGCGGGGTGGATATTCTGCTTATCCAGAAAGTCGTGATGTGTTTTTTTCTGCTGTCGTGGTTACAGCACTATGAGCACCGCCATCTTCCCGTTTTGAAAATGCTGGCCTCTACCAGCTTTGCTGTTTTCTTCATCCACCCCTGGGTATTGTTTGCGCTTTCTGCCTCAGGCCTGCGGGCATTGCTTGACCTGTTGCCGGGGTTGATCGGCTTTGGCGTGACCTTCTGCCTGGTGTTGTGGGTAAGCGTGTTGACCGCGTACTTGATAAAAGCGTCCTTGAAAGACCGCAGCCGTTATCTGACGGGCTGGTAGCCTGGTCACATTGGGGCCAGGGCATCACGGTGTGGGGTGTTGCCACCACTCGCTACGGAGTGGATGCTGGGAACCTGGCGGCGAACGCCTCGTTTTCCACCTGTAAGCTGTTGACCAAAAAACTGATGGCATGATACTGCCCGGCCAACATCACCAGTTCGATGAGCTGTTCATCAGAAAACAGAGTACGTAACTGTTGCCAGGTTGTGCTGCTGATGGTGGCATCGGCATGCAGTTCGTCCACCATGCGTAACAGCGAGCGCTGTTCCTCGTTCCACAGGCTGTTGGTGATGGCCGATGCACAGGTATCGGCGATCTGCGCAGCATTGAATCCGGCTTGATGATGGTATGCAGTGACGTGCACACCCCATTCATATTCAGCCCCGCACAGGGCGCATGCTCTCAGAATCACCAGCTCCCGTTGCGCCACGCTGATGGAGCCCCGATCCAGCAATCCACCCTGCACTACCCGCGCCAGCACCCGCTCGTTGTGGGCGAGCGTGCGAAAAATATTCAGCGGTGGTATCCCCGGCGGCATAATCACCTGGAAAGATTTTTCCACCTGGGGGGAATAGGGTGCCTGCCGTGGAGGTACTCGTGGATTCGACATTGTTATGCTCCTGCGCTACATTATTTGTAGCTAAGATAGCGCTACAAATAATGTAGCGCAAGCGTTGCAGGTACAAAAAATGAATCAAAAGCGTCCGGCTATTGCAGAAATTATTGAATTGCTTGGCAAAAAATGGGTAATGAGAATAATCTGGGAGCTGCGTTCGGGGCCTCTTACCTTTCGGGAGCTGCAGGCGGCCTGCGGTGATATTTCCCCCACCACATTAAACAGCCGACTGAAGCTGCTCAAGCATTCGTTGTTGGTGGAAAACCAGGACAGCCAGGGCTATGGCCTGTCCCCGTTGGGAGAGGAGTTGCTGGAGATTTACCAGCCGTTGAAGGGGTGGGCTATCAAATGGCAGAAACGACTGTAATGTCGGGCTCGGCAAGCCAAGAATTGGAGTATCGGGTACACAGGGATCCGGCCGCGCTGGAGGACATACGGGGGCTCATTAATGCCGCCTATCGTGGTAAGGATGATGGTGCCGGTCGCTGGACCACCGAGCAGCACCTGGTGGACGGCGAGCGTATTACCGCCCAGGCGCTGGTGCAATTGATCCAGCAGAATGACAGTGACCTGATCGTTGGCTTTGCCGGGGATCGGCCCCGATGCTGCATCGCCGTGAAGCGGTTGGCGGATGCCGTAGAGTTCGGCACCTATGCGGTCGCCCCGGAATTACAGGGGCAGGGCTGTGGTAAGGCGCTGCTGCAGTACGCGGAAGCGTACGCCCGGGATTGGCACCACCGTTTTCAGGTTTGTGTGGTCAGCCAGAATACCGCCTTGATCGATTTTTACCGGCGCCGTGGCTATCGGCCTTCCGGTGACAGGCTCCCCTATCCGGTGGGGCAGGGTGTGGGCACCCCAAAGGTGGCGGCTCTGACCCTCACCGTGTTGGTGAAGGAGCGGCAGCCCGCAGGTGGCGGCGCTACGGGCGCCGCGGTGGTCGCTTAAGCCGCCTGCCTCGGCTAAGATTGGCGTAACATCAATCAAGCAAGACCTTTCAATAGCGGTAAGGAATCAACATGGATAATGTCTTCAGTCGTACCCGAACGACAGACCCGATCATCAGCGCGACCGCCTACAACCTGATCATCGGCTTGACCCTGTTATGGGGCTTTGGCTTGAACTGGTACATGGTGGAAACCATTCCGCCGCAATCCGTTGCCGGGGTGAGTCCCTGGATTTTGATTCTGGGTTTTCTGGCGTCCTGTTTTTTTGGGGTGTACCTGTACAGTAAATCCAGCAATCCCACGGTGAGTTTCATTGGCTATAACTTCGTGGTAGTGCCGTTCGGGTTTGTCGTCAATCTGGCGGTGAGTCGTTATGACCCGGACATCGTGGCTGAAGCCATCCGGGTGACGGGCCTGGTGACAGTGATCATGATGTGTCTGGGGTCCATGTTTCCCGCCTTTTTCCAAAAGATTGCCGGCGTGCTGACCATTGCCCTGCTGGTGGTTATTGTCGTCGAGCTGGTGGAGATCTTTGTCTTCGGTATTCATCACGGCATTCTGGATTGGATTGTGGTGGCCATCTTCTGTGGTTACATCGGCTATGACTGGGGCCGGGCCAACCAGATTCCCAAAACCATGGACAATGCCGTGGACAGTGCCGCCGCCCTGTATATGGATATTATTAACCTGTTCCTGCGTATTTTACGGATTCTGGGTCGTGAATAATCCAGCACGCCGCACAGGCCTGCCGCGTCGGTTGGGTCTTCGGCCGGCATTTGTGGTAAGTTATCAGTGGTGTGTGTCTACAGCCCGAAAAAAATAACTAACTCATTGAAAAACGGACTGTTTGTTATGAAGAGAGCAATCTGTCTAGTGTCATTTCTGGTCTTGCTGAGCGGTTGTACCGGCTACCGCATGACGTCCAATATTCCACCTTCCAGTAAAGCAATGGCCGCCACAGATTACCCGGTAACCGTCACCGCCGACGATCTTGATGTGCCTTATGAGGAGATTGGCCCTTTGGAAGTGGTGATTCGTCCTCCCACCCTGTTGAATGCCAAGCCGACACAACGTCATGCTCGCCTGGGGCTGATGCAAAAAGCCCGTGAGATAGGGGCCACAGCGGTGATTAAGGTGACCTACGAAGAGCAGTTTGATGTGGTGAGCTTCGGTCACATTAAAGCACAGGGCATGGCCGTTAAAATCAAATAATGACAGTGAGTAAACAAGGCATATGAATACTGTTGATCCCGATCAGGGGGCATTTTCCAGGGCATTAAAGGCGCTGCCCAAAGACCAACCGGTGGTGATGTTGAATCTGCTGGCGTTTCGCGAACAGGCCGTGTACGACGATGACAGCGAACCCTGCAGCGGGCGGCAAGCCTATGCCCGCTACAGTGCGCAGGCCATCAAGCATGTTGCTGCCTGTGGTGGTGAAGTGGTGTTCATGGGGGCGGCCCAGGTGCCCCTGGTGGCACCGCCCCATGAGCAGTGGGACGAGGTGCTGTTGGTGCGCTACCCGTCCATTGAAGCCTTTGTCGGCATGGTGATGAACCCGGAATACCAGGCTTTTGCCAAACATCGCACCGCCGCCCTCCGTGACGCCCGTCTGATCCCCATGCTGCAAGGCCGGGGCGCGTGAAGCTCTAGTCATGCTCTATGGCCAGCCTCACATTGCCTGTCACGAATGCGATGCCCTGCTGGCCACGGTGGCGGTGCCGCCGGGCAAAAAACTGGTCTGCCCGCGCTGCCGCTGCACACTGCGCAAGCCGGCCCGCGATCCCATCGACCGCGGGCTGGCGCTCAGTCTGACCTCCCTCACCTTGATGGTGCCTGCGTTTTTTATGCCCATTATGACCTTCAACATGCTGGGGCTGGATACGGTGGACACCATGGTCAAAGGGGTGCTGCATCTGTTTCAGGCGGGTTTCTGGTGGATGGCCCTGCTGGTGATGTTCTGCAGTATTGTGGCCCCCATGCTGCAAAATGCATTGGTACTGCTGATCTGCCTGTTGGTGCGGGCCGGACGTTACGGTGGTCTGTTGGTGCTGTTGCTGAAGTCGCAGAGTCGAATTGGCAGGTGGGCCATGCTGGAAGTCTATATGCTCAGCATTCTGGTGGCCTACATCAAGATGATTGATTCGGGGCAGGTGCATATGGGGGTGGGAATGATCTGCTTTTCCGGCATGATGCTGTCCACCACCTTGAACGCAGTGATGTTTGACACCCATCCCATCTGGGAAAAGGTCGGGCAAACTCGTGGAGGGCTGCATGAAAACCGCCCGCTCTGAGGGATTGGTGTTGTGTCTGGATTGTCAGCTGTTGGTACGGCAACCGCGCACCGGCGTGGGCGCCTGTCCCCGCTGTGGCAGTGCCCTCCATGGACGGATTCGCCACAGTATCTCTCATACCTGGGCCTTCGTGGTGGCGGCCTGGGTGTTGCTGGTGCCCGCCAATCTGTATCCCATTATGACCGTGGTGTATTTTGGCGAAGGTGAGCCGGATACCATTGTGTCCGGTGTTATCAAGCTGGCGGAAGAAGGTATGATTCCCATTGCGATAGTGGTATTTATTGCTAGTGTGGCGGTGCCCATGCTGAAGCTGCTGGGCATCATGTTGTTATTGTTTACGGTACACTTCAAATGGTCGCTCAGCAAAACAGAGTGTACGGTGCTGTATCGAATCATCGAGGTGATTGGAGCCTGGTCCATGCTGGATCTGTTTATGATATCTATTCTGGTAACGCTGGTGGATCTGGGAACAGTGGCTCAGATCAGTGCCGGGCCCGGTGCCACCGCGTTCGCCTCAGTGGTGGTGCTGACCATGTTTGCCGCCATGAGCTTCGACCCTCGTTTACTCTGGGATCTGCAGGAAGAACCGAATGACTGATCAGGAATATCAGGAAGCGCTGGTAAGGGAATCCAAATCCTTTTCCATTATCTGGCTGCTTCCCATGATCGCCGTGGTCATTGGCGGTTGGTTGCTGGTGAAATCCCTGATTGAGTCACCCATTGAAATTACCATCGATTTCCCCAGCGGGACCGGTATGGAAGTGGGTAAAACCAAAGTGATCTACGAAGGCATCACTGCCGGTATCGTCACCGATATTCGCTTGGATACCACGGATCTGGAGGGGGTTATTGCCACCGTTGAAATAGATCGGCGTGCGGAACCGCTGCTGCGGGAGAGTACCCAGTTCTGGCTGGTGAAACCGGAAATCAGCCTCAGTGGAGTGACCGGCCTGGAAACCATCGTGACCGGTAATTATATCGGCGTCAAAGTTGGGCTGACCGGGAAAAAATCCACTTACTTTAAAGCGCTCACCGATCCCCCGCCGCTGGATACCCAGGTGCCGGGCTTGCATCTGGAACTGCAAGCCCGCGATCTGGGCTCATTGCATGTGGACGCGCCGGTATTGTTCAAAAAAATTGTGGTGGGCAGCGTGACCCAATATGAACTGAAGCCCAAGCAGGATCTGGTCAGTATACGCGTTCATATTGAGCCCGAATACGCCGGCCTGGTGAGTCAGCAGAGTCGCTTCTGGAATGTCAGTGGGATCAAGGCCAGCGCCGATTTAAGTGGGGTGAACGTGCAGGCGGAATCCTTGCTGTCGGTGGTGCAGGGCGGGATCACTTTTGATGCGCCTGCCGTGACCGAAGACAACCCGGTGGCCAGGAACAAAGACGTGTATACCCTGTATGAGGATTTCGATGCCGCCCAACGTGGTGTGATGGCGCGCATCACCTTTCGCCCTCCGGTTACCCTGGAGCCGGAGAAAACCCGGGTTATGTTCAATGGTTTTGCAGTGGGGCTGGTGCAAACGGTGAGTTATGACAATGAGCAGCAAGCCGTTACCGCGGAGGTCAGCTTTCACCCCGAAGCAGCACCCTATCTTACCTCCGCCACCCGCTTCTGGCTGGTGAAGCCGGAAGTCTCCCTGCAGGGTGTCAGTGGCCTGGATACGTTGTTGCAAGGCAATCATATTGAAATGGAAGTTATGCAAGGCGGGCAACAGCAGGCACAGCGGGAATTCGTGGCGTTGCCGGAGGCGCCCAAGGTGGATTACTCGCGCCCGGGGTTGCACCTCAAGCTGGAAAGCGCCGCCATGAGTTCAGTCAGTCGCGGCACGCCCATCCTGTATCGTCAGGTGGCGGTGGGCCAGGTGCAGGCGGTATCGCTGTCACGCTCCCGTCGCAGTGTGATTGCCGACATCACCATCGAACCGCAGTATGCCGCGCTGGTCAATGAACATTCCCGCTTCTGGAAAGCCAGTGGCATTTCGGTGTCGGGCTCCATTACCAAACTGAAAGTGCGGGCAGAATCCCTCACCAGTATCCTGCAGGGCGGGATCGCCTTTTTTAATCCGGAGCAGGGCAGTGGCCCGAGCGTAGCCAACGGTCACGTGTTTAATCTGTACGACGATTATGAGCTGGCCCAGGAAAACGGCGTGGCAATTCGCCTTCGGCTCCCCAACAGCCAGGGCGTGGAAGCGGGCACCCTGATCAAGTTTCAGGGTTTCACCATTGGTGAGATAAAACGCATCGATCTCAATCCGGATCTCAGTGGGGTGACCGCCCACGCCCTGTTGCGGCAGTACCCGGAACGTTTTGCCGTGGAAGGCAGCCGCTTCTGGCTGGTACAGCCCAAGCTGGGCATCACCGGGGCCTCCAACCTGGATACGTTGTTGAAAGGTCAGTACATCGAAGTACAGCCGGGTGAAGGCGCCGCCCGTTATGAGTTTGTGGCGGCAACCGATCCCGTGTCGGTGATGCAACCGGAGGATGGACTGAACATTGTACTCACGGCGCGCCGCCTGAATTCCGTGCGGGAAGGCTTGCGGGTTTACTACCGGGATATAGTGGTGGGGCAGGTAACCGGCTACGAATTGAGTGCCACCGCTGATGAGGTGTTGGTGTACGCCAATATCAAGCCGCCGTACCACGCTCTGGTGCGGGCCGGCACCCGTTTCTGGAACGCCAGTGGTGTCAACATCGATGTGGGATTATTCAGCGGTGCCAGCATCAAAACCGAATCACTGGAGTCCATCCTGGCGGGCGGCATCTCGTTTGCCACCCCGGATGAGGGTCAAACCCTGGCCCCGGCCAAGCAGGGGGAGCGCTTTAAGCTGTACACCGAAGCCAATGAGGAATGGTTGCGCTGGAGCCCGAAGATCCCTCTGCGCTAGGGGCTGGGGCCGGTACAGGCACGGCATTGGCTCCAGCGGCGCCGTTGTGAGACTGGTTAGTCTGGCTTATGGCGGGCAAGTTTGCGATGATGTGCGGCGTTTTACCATAACAAATACAGTGTGCTCATGAACGCCAATAAACAAGTCAGCCTATCCGAGATCACCTCCGGCATCCTGCGTGCCATTCCCGAAGCCCCTGCTTTTGTCAGCGGTGTTCGCAGCATGATCAGTGCCGGTCCCGACAAGAAAATGTCCATTGGTCTGTTGCTGGAAAAGCAGGCACGACGCCATCCGGCCGGGGCGGCACTGAAGTTTGAAGATAAAGTCTGGAGTTATGCCGGCTTCAATGGCTGGGTTAACCGCATTGCCGCCCTGTATCAGAAGCTGGGTGTGGCCAATGGCGATGTTGTGGCCATCATGTCGGAAAACCGGCCGCAGATGCTGGCTTGCACGGCAGCGGCCGCCAAACTGGGTGCCATTGCCGGTATGGTTAATTATAACCAGCGCGATGAAGTGTTGAGTCACAGCCTGGGCCTGATTAAACCCAAAGTGATGGTGGTGGGCGACGAGAGCGTCGCCGCGGTGGAAGACACCGAATACAGCCCACTGAAAAACCAGAACGTGCGTCATTTGTGGCTGGGTGATGACCCGGCGTTGTGTCCGTTGGGGTATGAGGATCTGGAAACCCAGACCCGCCTGATGCCCAGTGTGAATCCGGAGAGCACCAAAACCATTCTCAGCCAACAACCCTGTTTTTATATCTTTACCTCCGGCACCACCGGCATGCCCAAGGCGTCGGTGATGTCTCACGGGCGCTGGTTGAAAGGCGGTGCGGGCATGGGCCTGCTGACTGCCCGCATGAATCACGAAGACACCATTTACGTGCCGTTGCCGTTGTACCACAACAACGCCTTAACGGTGAGCTGGGGTTCGGCGCTGGCCAGTGGTGCCTGTGTGGCGCTGACCAAAAAATTCAGTGTCTCCCGCTTCTGGGACGAAGTGCGTCAACATGACGCTACTGTGTTCTGTTACATCGGAGAGCTGTGCCGTTATCTGTTGAACCGCGAGCCGTCCCCACAGGATCGCCAGCATAATGTACGCACTGTGATCGGTAACGGACTGCGGCCCGAGATCTGGATGGAGTTCAAGGAGCGTTTCGGCATTGAGCGCGTGTGTGAATTCTACGGAGCCAGTGAATGCAACCTGGCGTTTGTGAACAGTTTCGATGTGGACTGCACTGCCGGGTTCTGCCCATTGCCGTTCGCGGTGGTGAAGTGTGATCCGGAAACCGAGGAACCGGTGCGGGGCAGTGATGGCCGCATGCGGCGGGTGGACACCGGCGGTGTGGGCTTGCTGATCACCAAGGTCAATCGCCTGGCTCCTTTTGACGGTTATACCGACGCCAGCGCCAGTGAGAAAAAACTGCTGCGCAACGTGTTCAAAGACGATGATTGCTGGTTCAACACCGGGGATCTGGTGCGCGATCAGGGCTTCAAGCACATCCAGTTTGTGGATCGACTGGGGGACACCTTCCGTTGGAAGGGTGAAAACGTGGCCACCACCGAAGTGGAAGCGGCGTTCAAACATGTAGATCAGATTGAGCAGGCCGTAGTGTACGGGGTGCAGGTGCCCAATGCCGATGGCCGCGCCGGCATGGCCGCGATTACCCTGCACGGTTCCCTGGAAGAATTTGATGGCAAGGGCCTGGCCCACACTCTGCAATCTTCACTGCCCGGCTACGCCATACCCTTATTTGTGCGGGTGCGGGATGAGCATGAGATCACCGGTACCTTTAAAAACCGTAAGGTGGAGTTGAAAAAAGAAGGATTCGATCCGGAACAGTGCGCGGATCCGGTGTTCATGCTGGATAACGATGCGCAGGAGTATGTGCCCCTGGATCACGCACGCTTCCAGAAAATTCAGGATGGTTCCATTCGCCTGTAACCGCCGGCGGTGTGGTGTAATGAATCCGTCACTGGCCTGCATCGCCCTGATTAGCCTATAGTTACAACATAACGTGCTGCACAACGAGCCAAAACCAGTGGGAGGCCGTCATGCTGCTAATCAGGCTGGCGCAACGTCAGGATCTCAAGGCCATTGTCGAACTGGCGCAGTCCAGCGGCGGTGGCCTTACCAATCTTCCGGCGGACGAAGCCACCATCGCGGCAAAACTGGCCCGCGCGGTCGATACGCACCAGCACCTCACCGATCATGGTGACGGCCTGTTCTGGTTTGTCCTGGAAGAGACCCAAAGCCGGCGCTTGGTGGGCGTTGCGGGAATCGAAAGCGCCATTGGCCTGGATCAGGCCTGCTATACCTACCGCGTCAGCACCATCGTTCATGCCTCCAAGACGCTCGGCGTCTACCATCAGTTTCCAACCCTGTTTCTCACCAGCGATCACAGCGGTTGCAGTGAACTGTGCTCGTTGTATCTGCATCCCGACTTTCGCCGCAGCCAGGCCGGCGCCTTGCTTTCGAAAAGTCGCTTTCTGTTTATTGCGCAGTTTCGCCAGCTGTTTGCCGACAAGCTGATCGCGGAACTGCGGGGTTACCTGGACGATAACGGCAACTCACCTTTTTGGGAGGGGTTGGGCCGGCATTTTTTCGACATTGAATTTACCCAGGCGGATTACTTAACCGCGTTAAATCAGAAGCAATTTATCGCTGAGCTTATGCCGCGCTATCCTTTCTATACACGCTTTTTACCGGCCTCGGCACGGCAGGTGATCGGCAAGGTGCACCGCCAGACCGAACCGGCCAAAAGATTACTGGAGCACGAAGGTTTTCGTTACGAAGGCTGCGTGGATATTTTTGATGCCGGCCCGACTCTGGAATGTTACGCGAATCGGGTGCGGGCAATACGGGACAGTTATCTGGCCAGTCAACTGCAGGTAGAAGCATTACACGGCTATCCGTTGCTGGTGGCCAATCCTCACCGCGCCGAATTCCGGTGCACCTTGTTGATGCCTCTGGGCGATGATCGGTTCCCGGCGGATACAGCGCAATTGTGGCATTTGTTGCAGTTGGATGCGCAGGACAAGGTGCGTTGCATCGTACTGAACAGGGAAGCCAGTCAAGATGAATAAATCCATATTGATCGATCAGCAATGGAGTGATGGCAACGGGGCACAGTGGCAGTCGCGGGATCCGGTTGACAACCATCCGCTCTGGGAAGGCAGGGCGGCAGACAGCACCCAGGTGGATGCGGCGGTGGCCTCGGCCCGTGCCGCGTTTTTCAGTTGGTCCGGGCTGACGCTGCAGCAGCGCCTGCAGTATGTGAATCGTTTTGTTGCGGCCTTACAGGAAAACGCCGAGTCACTGGCCAATCTGATCAGCCGTGAGTCCGGCAAAGCCCTGTGGGATGCACGTACTGAAGTGGCTGCCATGTCGGGTAAAGCGGCCATTTCGTTGCAGGCCTATGAAGAGCGCAGCGGCAGCCGCAGCAAGGTCACGGCACAGGGTGAGTTACTGCTGCGCCACAAACCCCATGGCGTGCTGGCGGTGTTCGGGCCCTTTAATTTTCCCGGCCACTTACCCAACGGCCACATCATACCGGCGTTGCTGGCGGGCAACACAGTGGTGTTCAAACCCAGTGAGCTGGTGCCGGCAGTGGCCTGCGCCATGCTGCAATTATGGCAGCAGGCAGGGTTACCACCGGGGGTGTTGAATATGGTATGCGGCGACAAGGTTACCGGTGCCGTGCTGGTGGCGCACCCGCAGCTGGACGGCATACTGTTTACCGGCAGCGCCCAGACCGGACGCTATCTGCATCAGCAGTTTGGCGGTCAACCCCAGAAAGTATTGGCGCTGGAAATGGGAGGCAATAACCCGCTGGTGGTGGAGCCGGTGAAGGATGTCCGCGCTGCGCTTTTCACCACCCTGTTTTCTGCCTTTGTCAGCAGCGGACAACGCTGCACCTGCGCCCGGCGCCTGTTGTTGCCCGCCGGTGAGTGGGGGGATCACTTTCAGGAAAAACTGGTCACCGCCTGCCAGCAGCTACAGGTGGCACCGGGCCTGGCGGACCCGCAACCGTTTATGGCGGCGGTGATCAACCCGGATGCGGTCAAGCATTTGCAGAATGGGTTGCAGTTGTTGCAGAACGTCGGTGGACAGTACTTGTTACCACCCAGGTTTCTGAATGAGAGCGGTACCTTGATGACCCCGGCGTTGATGGCAATGAGCGACGCACAACAGGCAGTGGATGAGGAACTGTTCGGCCCCGTGCTGCAGGTCTACCGTTACGCTGATCTGGATGAGGCCATCAGCCTGGCCAATGCCACCCGTTTTGGCCTGGCGGCGGGTATCATTACCGATCAGGCAAGCCACTTTGATGCATTCTACCAACGCAGCCGTGCCGGTATTGTCAATGCCAATAAACCGTTAACCGGTGCCAGCAGCGAGGCGCCTTTTGGCGGCATTGGCGCCAGTGGCAACCATCAACCCAGTGCCTATTATGCGGCGGACTACTGCGCCTATCCGGTGGCAACGCTCAGGGCGGATCAAGTGGCGTTGCCGGCGACGCTGCCCCCGGGGATACAACATGTCCTGTGAGGTGAATTTTGATGGCTTGGTTGGCCCCACTCATCACTATGCAGGATTGGCATTTGGCAATCTGGCCTCCATAGGCCACCAGGGTGCAGTATCCAATCCCCGTCAGGCGGCGTTGCAGGGGTTGGAAAAAATGCGCTGGTTGATGGATCGTGGCTTTATCCAGGGCGTGTTGCCGCCGCAATTGCGGCCGAATTTTTCGGTGCTGCGCCAGTTGGGATTTCAGGGTTCCCTGCAGGCCATCCTGACCCAGGTGTGGCAGCAGTCACCCCATCTGTTGAGCATGTGCAGTTCCGCTTCGGCCATGTGGGTGGCCAATGCCGCCACGGTGATACCGGCTTGTGATAACGAATCGCAACGTACGGTATTGGTGCCCGCCAACCTGCTCAGTCATTTTCACCGCAGCATTGAGGCGGCTGCCACCACATCCCTGTTGCGCTATGTGTTCGCTGACCGAAATTACTTTCAGGTGACTGCACCCTTGCCGGCAGTGGCGGCCTACGCCGATGAAGGGGCCGCCAACCACATGCGTATTGCGTTGCCCCGGCAGGCGGCATTGCATGTGTTTGTCTACGGTAATGATGCCAATGGCGGACGGACACCCAGCCGCTATCCATCCCGGCAAACCCGCGAAGCCAGCGCCGCCATCGCCCGTTTAGGGGGGCTTGCCGAGCAGCAGGTCATGCTGGTGAAACAGAATCCCGAGGCCATTGACGCCGGAGTATTTCACAACGATGTGATTGCCCTGTCCCATGATGGACTGTTGCTCTGCCACCAGCAGGCGTTTTTGAATCAGCTGCAGGTGTTGGATGAGGTGCGCTCGCGCAGTGGTGATCAGGTCACCATCGTGCAGGTGCCTGAGGCGGACGTCAGCCTGCAGCAGGCGGTATCCAGCTATTTGTTCAACAGCCAGATTCTGGGGGGCGCCGCCCATCGGGTGTTACTGCTGCCGGTGGAGTGTGAACAGGATGCAGCGGTGAAGCGGTATGTGGAAACGGAATTACGTCAACAACTGGCGCTGCAGGAGATTGCTTATGTGGATTTGCAGCAAAGCATGCGTAACGGCGGCGGCCCTGCTTGCCTGCGACTGCGGGTGAATCTGGACAAGGCAGCGTTACGGGCGTTAAAAGGCAGGCTGATCCTGGATGATGAACTGCACGAGCAGTTGGTGGCGTTGGTGCAGAAGGAGTATCCCGAGCGCCTGACACTGGAGCAATTGGCCGATTGGCAGTTTACCCGCCAGGTGATGGAAACCACACGTAACCTCTATCGGTTACTGGATTTGCCCCTGGCGCTGTTGGATGCATCATTGTAGGTGTTTCAGCAGTAATCCCGCACGCTGACCGGTTTCAACCCGACTGTTCAGGAACAGGCTGAAGCGTTCCTCGTCAATGGTAAAGGTGCCCCGGGCCTCCTGATAAATCGCCGTACCCGGGGGGTGCTGGCTAAAGTTCGGTAAGCCTTCATCCACTAAAAAACGGAACTGATCGGAAGCCCGGATAATTTCCTCGGCCACGGTAAATTGCCGCAGCGCTGGTTGCTGACGGCCGCCGGGCTCCTTTGTGTGCCAGGCCACTTCGGAACCCACCAAGTTAACCAGCCAGTGCCACAAGCGCTGGTCGTGGGGTTCGTCAGACTGCTGCAGGCTGCCGCACTCCAAGGTAAAGCTATCCGCCCCCAGCACATCCAACGAAAACTGGGAGAAAGTATTGGCGCGCCGGGTTTGGTGCACCAAGCCGCCGAAGCCTGCCTGCCACAGCTGCCCAAGCCAGCGGTCACTGTAGTGGCCGCTGTGTACCGGGGTCAGGGCAAAACGCTCAATACAGGAACGCTTGATGGTGCTGTGCAGATCCAGATGCAAATCCACCTGCGGTACCTGCTGCTGAAAACGCTGACAGACCTGCATCAGTTGGCGGGCCCGTGCTGCCTCACGGCTTTCCCCGGCCACCGGCTGGGGGGATGGGGTGCGGGTGAACAGGCGGTTCAGATTACTGTCCACATAACGCTGTTGGTGCCGGATGGCGTCAGGGTTGCCGAAAATCAGCAACAGCGGTCGCGAAGGGGCTAGCGCCGCCAACTGTAATTCGTTGTGCAGGCGTTGCAACAGATGGATGGGGCCGGTTTCATCACCGTGAATACCACAACTGAGAATGATTCCAGCCAAATTAGGTTTGTTTGGTCCGGGTTCAAAATAGACCCCTTCGCACCAGGTTTCCACGTCACACCTCCCCGTTATGCCTTAGCGAAATATAGCACGGGAAATTAATTACCCAGATTCGGTCATTTGGCGCCAAATGAAAGTCTTTGCGATATTTCGTATGTCTTGTGTATACGGGTTAATCAAAATTTCTGTGAAATGGTCTACAGTTTAAGCAGGGAATTTCAGAGAGCATTCGAGATTAGCCATGAAGTATCGGTCGATGTTATTGGCCAGCGCTGCCCTGCACGCTGGTATCGCAAATGGAATGGGCTTGGGGAATATCGACGTCCAGTCTTATTTGGGTTCACCTTTGGAAGCACAGATTCAGTTGTTGTCCCCTGGGGATTTGGGGGTGGCGGATATTCGTGTCAACCTGGCGCAGATGGAGGTGTATCAACGTTTTGATGCCCGCTATGAAGACAGCCACGGCAGCATCCAGTTTGATGTGGTGACCACTGCCCAGGGCCATAAGGCCGTGCTGGTGCGCACTTCCAAACGTATCGTGGAGCCTTTTCTGGACATTGTGGTGGAGCTCAGTTGGCCTTCAGGTACCACCTATCGTCGCTACAACCTGTTATTGGACCCCCCGGGTTACGCCTCGCGCTGGCGCAATCCGCAGGCGCAGTTCAGCCCCGTTGTGGCGCAGGCGGTGATCAGGCCGGCGCCGGTTGAACCCAAGCCCGTTGTAGCCAAGCCCGATACATCCAAGTCTGTTGTACCGGACATCGCCCTGGACGGCAGTTATGTGGTTCAGGCCGGGGATTCCCTGTGGAAAGTGGCAGGGAAATTCCGCGCTGCCACCGGCCTCTCCATTCAGCAAACAATGGATGTGTTGTACCAACACAATCCGCAGGCTTTTGTCCGTGGCGACAGAAGCCTGCTCAAATTAGGTGCCACCTTATCCGTGCCGGCCCAGGGGCTGGTGCAAGCGCCTGCATCACCGCGACTGGATCAATTGGCCAGTACTGGTTACCAGCAGCGCCAATCTGAGGTAACCTTCGCAGCAGACACCAAACCCTCCGCCACTGTGGTGGTGCCCGTGAGCGCTGCCGGTACTGAACAACAGATCAGTGAAGTGGATCAACTGAAAGCGCAGTTAGCGCAATTGCAGGCCGAGCGGGCAGAGCTGGTGGCGTTTCAGCAGAAGGTGCAGGCGGAAATGCTAAGAATGCAGGAACAGCGTGTTGCGATGAACGCGACCATTGCCCTGGCGCAGGAGTTGAGCGAGGAAATCAAGGCAGAAGCGCAAGCTGAGACACTGGCGCCGGAGCCACCACCACCGACCCTGCAGCAGGTTGCGTCGCAAACCTCTGCATTGCAACAAACCAAGCCACCTGCGCAGTCGGCGCCGTTGCCGGAAACCCCGTCACGGGGTGCTGTGGCTCAGGATCTGATTGGTGCAGGCAGCAATGACCCGAACACCCTTATCGAGAAATCCGGTGCTGGATTCTGGTACCTGCTGGCCATGCTGCCGCTTGGCCTGCTGCTGGCGATGATGGGGCTAAGAGCACGTAAGGTTGATGAAATCAAACGCACGGAAGCAATCCGTGATGAAGACCTGTATGAGTTGGTGTTTGGTACCAAACGTGACCGCAGCAAAGCGGATGCACCGGACCAGGTACAAAAGGCCATTCATCAGATCAAGGAAAAGGCTGCCCATCAGGAAGCCGCTTTGATGCAGGTGCGCAAAGAAAAAGAAGAGGAAGAAGCCAGTAAAGACGATGTTGATCAGATGATCGACCTTTACATTCTGTACAAGCAGTATCAGAAAGCCCTGGCTGTTATTCATGCTGAGATTGCCAAGCGGCCGGGCCGTAAGGATCTGCGTCTGCGGTTAATGCAGGTGTACGCCAAATCCCAGGATTGGGATGCGTTTGACGAGCAGATGGAAGTGCTGCGCAGAATGGGTGACGAGGACGTCATTAAAATTGCAGAACAGCTGCGTGGTGATTTTGAGTACGAGACACTGCATCGGGACGCAAGCTGAACTGAGTCAGGAAAGCCACCGTCAGGTGGCTTTTTTTTTGCCTGCTAATGTCCGATGAGGGAATGTTCCTGCGCTTTCACCACGGCTTCAGTCCGATTGCGCGCCTGAAGTTTTCCAAAGATGTTTTGTAAATGCCATTTGACGGTGGTCAGCGCAATCTGAGAGCGGCTGGCGATTTTCTTGTTGCACAGCCCTTCGGCCAACAACTTCAGTATCTCGTATTCTTTTTCTGTTAATCCCAGCTGGCGGCAGCTTTCCAGTTTGGCGGAACGGCTGACATCAAGCGGGTGTTGCCCGGCAGCAGTATGGTTATCTGCCGTACCCGCCTGTAATTGAGTGCGAATCTCGCTGATAAAGCTGGGAACCAGGAGGGCATCGAAAGCCCGTTTCTGGTCCACCTCCAACCATACTTTGCCCCAGCCAAAATCATCCCTCAGCATGGTTTGTAAAAAACCGTATTTCTGTGCCAGTTGCATGGCTTCGTTGATGCTTTTGATGGCGTCCTGTTTTTGCCCCAGCTCGTATTCACATAACGCCTTGATGTTGGCAAATTGCGTGCGGCAGCGGTTATCGCGCAGGTGCAGACTTTTGATCAGGCCTTTGACGGCGTAGATCAACGCGCTGGTGAAATTCTTTTGTTCCAGCAACACCATGATGTAACACTTGATCCAGAATAAACGTTCTTTGTCCAGTTGATCTTCAAACAGCGATTCGATGGTCAGATTATTAAGGTCCATCTCATATTGGGTTGCTGCCGGCAACACGGATTTACCCTGGGAGCGCAGAATACGCATGGTCTCAAAACACAGAATGGCGTTGAGGCCGGTATTTTCCCGGTTGACGACCCGCTTTTTGATCGTCTCCATTTCCCGGTTGGCCGCTTCGTGATCGCCGCTATTGATCAGCAGTCGGGTCAGGCCCACCTGCGCCACCACACTGGTGTAAGTCCATTCCGATTGAGTCAACACCGGTATGGATTCCAGGTACAGCGTTTTCGCTTCTGGCATGTGGTTGCGTTCATGCAGGAAGTCAGCGATGCCGCTTTGCACCATGGCGATGGCCAGGTCAACGGCGAGCATGTCATCACCTGATTCAGATTGGCATTTGTTTTGTTTCAGTTCCTGCAGGTAAAGTTGCGCGGCCTCCAGCACGGTACCGGTTTCACCTTCGTTGAACTCAAAACGCCAGTACAGCATGCGGGCATGGCTCAAGTGGCTCAGATTGTGATTGGACTGATGGAAGCGGATGGCTTTCAGCAAAGCTTCTTTTGATACCCCGGATGCGCCCACTGCATGCAACATATTGGCATAAAAGCTCAGAACTTCCCCTTGGAACAGGCTGTGTTTGTCCAGGCACTGCTCCAGCAGCGTCGCGCTTTGATGACAAGGTGGGCGTGGATAATCAAAAATCTGAGTCAGGGTGCGCAACACCAGCAGGTTATCCTGCAACTCAATTGCGGGGGTATCGTATTGCTCGATCAGTTGGATCCAGCGGTTCGCTTCTTTGATGCGTCGCTGCAGAATCAGCGCCCAGCAGTAATACAGGGCCAGCTCGGTTTGCGCCAGGCAGTCGTCCGCCGGGATGTGTTCCATCAGTTGGAGTAACGAAGATGCGTTGCGTTGCTCAAACCAGGTGCGGCATTTGGACAGTATGATGTCCTGTGCCCAGGCTTTCTTGATGGATTGAATCAGGTATCCAAGACAGCGCTCATCGAAATGGCTATCCGTCAGCCAGGGTTCGGAGCGCTTCAGAATATTGGGCAGTAAATCCCGGTATTGATTCAACAGGCAGTGAAAAAAGAAGGGTTGTATCAGTTGCGACCAGACGAACCGATCCTGTTCGGTGTCGTGTACAAACAGCAGTGGGATGTAACGCTGCAACCAACGGCGGGTTTCAGCACCCGGCACGCCCAGCAGCCGGGTGGCCTGCTGCAGATTGAATTCCCGCAGAATTGACAGGCTGGCCAGGCGCAGCACTTCCATGGGTTCCAGGTAACTGACCAGGTTGTGTTCGATCCAATTGCATAACAGCTGATGGCGTGGTGTACCGGATACCGGAGCATTGCTCAACAGTTGGGTGAGGGCGGCCGGTATGCCATCGGTTAACTGCAATAATCTGCGCGCATCATGATCGTTGGGGGCGCCCCCGTATAAAGCCAGCAGGGACTGAATTTCTGCTTCCGTCATACGTAGATCATCCATGGCAAGATGCAACATCCGGGTGTCATTGAATAAACGGTGATTAAGCAATGGCACGAAATCGTCGACGGCCAGGTAAAGCCGAATCTGGCCGGGGAATGCTTTGCTGCTTTCGATCAGATAGTGGATCAGGGAGCCATGCTGGCGCGTGTCCAGGCCATCGATCAGCAGGTGTAGCGTATCTCGCCTGGCAGGCTTGCCGAGCAACGCCTGTAGCAATTCCGTCAATGAGGAGAGTGTTGTGCCGGTGGCTTCGGGCAAGGCGTGGCGCAGGTGCTGTAACAGACTGCCGAGAGCGTTGTGTTGATCGATATCGATGGCCAGAACCCGGCGTGGGGATATGGTAAGCAGGAGCAACTGGGTCAATTGGCGCAACAGGATGGTTTTGCCCAAACCCCGGGGAGCACCGATCCACACCGTGTTGAGGTGGGTACGCAAAATTCTGTCTGTGAGCCGACTGCGGGGTAGTGTACATTGCAAATCGGTCGCCGCTGCCACGGTCTTGTTATTTGTTGCTTTCATCGCTCGATCTTTGGGCACTACTCTGGTCGTCGGTCAAAAGTGAATGCGATGTTGTGCCTGAATTCTAGCCCTGGTGTTTGTGCACTAGCAATGACTTCCTTGGATCAACACCCATGCTAAGGGAGGGTGTTATCTTATCAAACCGGTTTTCTTCTTTATCAGTGCTCGCGGTATGGTCTTTGATAAGGCAACTATTTGGCCGGAATTAACTTATATCGTAAATAAGGCCCAAAAACCTGTACGCTCATGTATAAAATTCAAATACGCCACAAACCATAGCAATTGGTTGCAAAGCCTTACGGAAGCGTAACATTACTCAGGTGATTTAATTGAACGATTAATTCATTTGAGTTACGCAAGTTGTGATGGGTAACGCCCCTTCCACCCCTCCCTCCCATACCTATGTACGGCGTCTGACTTGAACAAACTGGATATGCTTTCAATCATGAGGGTACGCGACCGTATCTTTCAGTTGTTATCGATTGATAATTATAAAAACGACTTGGAGCGACTATGAACGTATATATGAAATGGTGGATCTTCGGACCGCTGATTGGATTGCTTACGCTTAGCCAAATACGGTGCGAACTGTTTGAAAACAACCTGTTCGATACCTATGCGGAAGGTGAATGGCCGGTTGTGGAGTGCGGGCCCGATGATTTGATCTACCGCTCCTATGACGGCCGCTGTAATGATCTGGATTTACCGGCCATGGGGATGGCGGGTGTGCGCATGGGGCGTAATATCAATCCGGACATTTCGTTCCCCGACGAAGCCACCCTGTTGACCCCCAATCCCCGTACCCTGAGTCAGGAACTGCTGACGCGGGAGAGCGGTGTCAAGGAAGTGCCTTTCCTCAACTACCTGGCTGCGAACTGGATCCAGTTCATGATTCATGACTGGTTCGAGCACGGCCTGCGTGATCACAGTGATCAGATTAATGTGCCGGTTGCCCCGGGTGATTCCCACAACAGTGGGGACGGTACCATGCCGGTGGGTCGCACACCTGCAGATCCCACCAAAAACCCAACCGACGGTCGCGCTCCAACGTTCATTAATGAAAACACCGCCTGGTGGGACGGTTCCCAGATTTACGGTTCCTCTGAGGCCAAGGTGTTGAGCCTGCGGACGATGGTGGATGGTAAAATGCGGCTGGAAAACGGCCTGTTGCCCATGGGTGACGATGGCTTGCCGGAAACCGGCTTTAACCGCAATTGGTGGGTAGGCCTGGAGATGATGCACACCCTGTGGGTGAAAGAGCATAACGCCATTGCCGATATGTTGAAGCAGAATTATCCCGCTTGGTCCGATGAGCGTCTGTTCCAGACCGCACGTCTGATCAACGCGGCCCTGATGGCCAAAGTCCACACTGTGGATTGGACCCCTGCGATCCTGAAAAACTTTACCCTGCGCGAAGCCATGTTTGCCAACTGGCGCGGTTTCATGCCGTACTGGTTCCCGAAACTGGGTGAAGCGGCAACGGACGGTATTATTGGTGGCCCCACCCAACTGGAAGGGGTGCCTTTCAGCCTGACCGAGGAATTCACTGCCGTATATCGTATGCACCCCTTGTTGCGTGACTATATCGAAGTACGTGATCATAACAATGACAGCGTACGGGAAGTGAGCCCATTGCAGGAGCATGCGCTGCAAGGGGCTTCTCAGTTGACCAGCAATCACGGTATGGCCAACCTGTTCTATTCGTTCGGCCATACTCATCCGGGTTTGCTTGAATTGAATAACTTCCCCACTTTCCTGCAGAACTTCCCGGCAGAGCCTGGTGTGGCCATGACGGATCTGGGTGCGGTGGATATCCTGCGTGATCGTGAGCGCGGCATTCCCCGCTACAACGAATTCCGTCGCCAGATCGGTTTGAACCCCATCACCGATTTCACCGATATCACACCGGATACGGCCATGGCCGAGAAGCTGCGTGAGCTGTACAACGATGATATTGAGGCCATTGACGTGATGATCGGCTCCTACGCGGAAGGCTATCGTCCACCGGGCTATGGTTTTGGTGAAACCTCATTCCAGATCTTCATTGCCATGGCATCGCGACGCCTGCTGGCGGATCGCTTCTTCACCGAGTCATACACCCCTGAAGTCTATTCTGCTGCGGGTCTGGATTGGATCGATGACAATAACTTCCGAACCGTGTTGCTGCGTCACTTCCCTGAGTTCACGGATGACCTGGCCAACGTAGGCAACCCCTTCTTCCCCTGGGATGAAGAGAACGAATGGTTCCTGGAAGAGTACCGCGTGCGTCGCTGATCTCCGAGCCTCGTCGCCAACTGAAGCCCCGCCTGTGCGGGGCTTTTTTTATGGCGGTAGTTGTACAGTTGCGCCGCTGCCGGGAGCGGGTTAGTGTTCAGTTGTGATGACCGGGAGGGCGTGTGGATGCTGGAGCTTCGACCCAATTGTGAATGCTGTGATGAAGATCTGAAGCCGGATCAGCCCGGTGCCTGGATCTGTTCCTTTGAATGTACGTTCTGTACTGCTTGCGCCAATCAGCGCCTGCATGGCAGCTGTCCCAACTGTGGGGGTGAGCTGCTGCCGCGCCCGCTGCGGTCCGGGGCCGCACTGGCCAGATACCCGGCCTCACAAAAGCGGGTACGCAAGCCCGCAGGCTGTAAAGAAGGCTGAATCACAGGCAAAAAAAATCCCGGCCGCGCTTTACGCTGGCCGGGATTTCAGTGCGCGCTTCGGATCAGGGCTTTTCAAATTCAAAGTTGCCGGCAACAGTTTGACCATTGGGCATATCGGCGCTGAAGTTACCTTTGACCCAGACCAGGGAGTCTTCAGTGATGGTCAGTGAACCGTTACGCAGGTTCAGTTCGGAGCGGTTCACTCTGGGCTTGAGGGCTTCGGATTTCAGGAATACCTGAATGCCGCCTTCTGACATATCACGATTCACGTCATAGGTGCCCTTACCGATGCTGCCCATGCGGCTGATCTCAAAGGTCAGCGGCTGGCCGTTCAGCAGAATGGTGGCGGAGTAGCGCTCCTGGGTGGCCTGGCCCAGGATGTTGGCATAGTCAGATTGTACGCAGAGGTTGGCGCTGGAGATGCTGCCCAGGTCGCCACCGCTCATGGCCAATGATCCCATATCAAAAGCCGGATTGGTGGTCATTTTGGTGGCTTCGCTGTCACCCAGGCCGCCGCTGGCGGTCATGCGGTCGTTGCTGGTGATGGTGCCTTCACCCACCGGCATGCCGCTTACGGTGTTGCCATCACGGGCCAGGGTTGCCGTTTGGCGGCCGGCGCAGGCTACCATGTTCAGCTCATTGCCGTTGTCCACCAGAGTGTAAGTAATGCCGGCATCGGCATTGAGGCCGGATTGGCTGGTTTCAAAATTCAAGCGCCACAAGCCTGTCAGATCTGCGCTGTTTGACGTGGCGCGTCGGGTTTCCGGAGTTTGTTCCCCGCCGCAGCCGATCAGCAAAATGGAGGGTAGAAGCATGGCAGCAACCGTTTTATAGCGCATCATATTTTTATACCTTTATAAATGGGGCTTGGTTTTTGTCGTTGTTATCGTTTTGGTCCAGCGTAAGCGATAGTAGTCACAGGGACTTAACAGCTTGGGGCAGAATGAATACACCCGCACTTATGATTACGATGCCATCATTAAACCGAATTTCCCTCAAATCATCACCGTACAAAGGTATGGGCGCTATAAAGTAAGCTGGGCAGGGATTCTAAATATAGGTAATGTGGAGGTTTTTTCAGAAGGGTAGGGCGAGCCACGGGGGCTCGCGCTGCAGGCTCTATAGGCTTATCCGCGCCCCAAAACGGCGTCGCGAACGCTCTCGGCGATTCCGGCGGCTTCAGTGATCAGGTCGTCGGGTACGCCCAACTCCACCAGGGTTGCCCCCAGGTCTTCCACTACCGCGTCAAAATGGCTGTCGTCCAGGCCTTTTTCTTCCACCAGCTTGCGGTGGGCGGCGGCCATATTCTTGCCGTTGTAGTTGTTGGGGCCACCAAAGGCAAAGGTCAGAAACCCCTTCTGCATGCGGTGCTGTTTGGCCATATCCACACCTTCAAAAAAGTGCTTGATGCGTTCGTCCGCCAATACTTTTTTGTAAAACAGGTCTACTGCCGCATCAACTGCGGGCTCCCCACCGATTTTCTCGTACAGTGTGCTCATCCTCTATCTCCTCGTTGCACTCGCCGTGAGTGTGTCGTTTAGTGTAAACCAATGGGACTGCCCCACCAGCCCCTATGAACTGATCTGGAGCAAAGCAACAACAATGCCACAGAGGGAAAAGGGTGATTCAGTGCGCCCGGTGCACGAAAAAAGGGGCCCGCAGGCCCCTTTCTGAGTCGGGATGCATTACAGGGTGAGTATATATTGCACCATGTTGCTCACTTCACTTGCTGAATTTGCACACCATGGGTGCGGTGCTGCAGGCATGCCGATGGGCGCGGGGGTGCCCAGTTCATCCGGGCCGTACTGGGCGCGGAACGTCTGGTAATCCCAGTAGTAGTGTTCAGTGTCCCAGGGTACCTCCACGAAATACTTGTGCCGCTCGATAAACGTATTGCGTTGTGCGGCGGTATCCCCGGCAGCGGTGGATTGGGATTTCGGTACCCGGAATACATCCCCTTTACGGTTGATGGCGGGGTAGGGTTCGGGGAAGTCCGGCCCACCCAATGCCGGTACCACCGGTGGGTGCAGGGTGTAATACTGGTTATAGAGTTCGGTGCCGCTGTTACAGCGGTCCGGGTGCACCAGATCTTCCAGATTTCGGATGTGACCGTCGGTCAGCAGGCCGCGGTGCTGCACCCAATACATATTGCGCAGAAAGCCGACACGCACACTCTGGGTTTTCTGTTGATACACCGATGGCGCGAAGAAGTGCCCCACTTCGTTCAGCGGCAGCATGTTCTCGTTGGTGTGGGCCCCCAGATTGTCCTGGTGGCAACTGCCACAGGCACTGGCAAAGCTGCTGCTGCCCTGATTGACCGCTGCCACCACACCGGGATAGGCGGCCCAGCCGTTCTGCACAAACTCCCCTTCGCTGAGGTTCTCATTGCCGGTTTGCGCGGCCAGTTTGCCGTTGTATCGCAGCCAGCGATACAGACCCACATTGCGCAGATCGGCATCGTCCTGGTCCAGCACCGTCATATAGGCGGTGAGCGCCTGCAGCGGGTAACGGTACATGCTGCCGGTGGCGCCATCGGGCTCTTCGGCGTGAATATAGGAGCCTTCAAAGCCCACGTAAGATTCAGTGTGCGACAGCGAGCGGCGAATGGACATGTAGTTGGTCACATTGGGAATGGTGTGGGGCGAAAACTGATAGTCGTTGTCGGTACTGCTGCCTTCACCGTTGACGCGAATCATATTGTGCTCGCCGGTACCCTGGGGCAGGTGGTACAGCAGCATGCTTTTATCGATCTTCTGCGCGCCGGGATCCCAACTGGGGCCCTCCTCGCTGGTGACGATGCCGTCAAAGGTGGAGGTGGTTTCTGCATTGCGGTCCCCCAGAACAGACCACTTCACCGTCCACTCCGGATTGGGCAGGCCGGGGAAGACCTTGGTCACCGTGGTGCCCGGTGCCTTGTCGTAGCTGATCCGGTAGCCATGGCAGGAGGCGCAGTTAAAGCCGATCCAGGAACCACGTCCCACATAGGGGTGGCTGCTCTGGGCGTAGCGGTAACCCACCCAGCCTGAATCCCGGGTATTGCCGCGGGTGAGCTGAGGTTCCACCGTCAGAAAGCCGGGGATCGGGCTGGGCTGGGGATATTGTTCAAAATAGACATCCTCGATGGCGGCGGTGGGCACCTCGCCGCTCACGGTGGGATAGGCCCCGAACAGCTTGGCCGGGTCGGCCACTTCACCGGTAATGGGGTCAATGGTTTCGTAATTGAAGATTTTATCCCACGACAGATTGCGGATGGCATGGGCCAGGCCGATGTTGTAATCGTAAGACCAGAAAATCTCCTCACCGTAGCGCACCAGCTCACGAAACTCCGGATTGACAATGCTGACCGCAATGGGGGAGGTGGCTTTGGATGCGCTGAGTTCAGACACCACATCGCACTTATGCTCAAAGTTTTCATCGGTGATGCGGCTGGTTTGGGCATCAATTACATTATAAGGCTGACCCGGCTCGGTGAGGGATTCGTTATAGCCGGTGCGTTTCTGGATTTGTACGGTAAGCGGGCCGCTGCTGACGTGCCCGGGCACGGTGAACTGAATCTGATTGGGTTGCCAATTGAGGATGTCTTTGGGCCAGCTGTCCAGCAGGTCGTCCACTTCAAAATTCACCTGATCGGCGATATCCAGTTTCTGTTTATACATCACCAGATCAGTTTCCAGCACACGGGTGTTACCGATCATGATTTTAGTGAAATCGGTGTCCGGCCCGTTGCCCAGATTGGTGCCGCTCAGGGTAACGACGTCGCCCGGTTGCAGGCTGGGTGGTGTTGCCGGGGGGGCGGCCTTATCCCAAACCACACTGCCGTTCACCGCCATGCTGGTGATCTCCGGGGTACCGAAACTGGCGGCCGACGCCGCCCGCTCACTTTCCCGTAGCGAATCAAAACTGCATTGCCCCTCTGAATCCGGGAACTCGCCTGCCTGCTCGCAGGCTGACAGCAGAACCACTGCCGGTATCAGCACCAGCAGTCCTCTATTCATTTTCATCGTGGTGTTCCTCATTATTATTATGGGTTGGCGACTGTGCTCAATTTCCCGCTGACTGTGTTAGATTGGCTGAAACGGCTAAAGAAATGGCCCTTCATAGGAAGGGGAATGGCCGGTCACTATTTCGGATATCATGAAATAGAGCTAAAAAACATTAAAATAACAATAAGTTAAGCAAGCTATTGAGGTAGGTTATGTCCGATGTCTGTGCTCCAGGGGATAATGAGGCCAGTGGGAAGCGGTCGTCCAACAATTTGCTTCGCCCCCAACTCATTGATCTGGTGAATCGTGCCGAGGATTACCGTTTAACGGTGTTACTGGCCCCGGCCGGTTCCGGCAAATCCACCCTGTTGCGCCAATGGTTGCGCAGCGGACGCCAGAACACGCGCTTTGCCGTACTTAATCTGGAGCCCCGGCATCATAGTCCTGCCCCGTTCTTTTCCTCGTTAATCAAAACCATTAAGCAAAGCTGTGCGCAATTCGATGCGTACTACCTGAATCAGATAAACGACAGCGTGGAGTTTTCCGTAGAAGCGGTCACGGAATCCCTGGCCCAGGGGCTGGCCCGTTTGCGGGAACCCTTGTTTGTGGTGCTGGATGACTACCAGCTGATACAGGATGATAATATTCATCGTACCCTGTCGCAGGTTATTTTTACCTTGCCGCCCCATATTCATTTCGTGGTGGCATCCCGCAGCCATCCGCCGTTGCAGTTGAGCCGGTTGAAACTGGAAGACAGCCTGCTCAGCATTGATGCCAACGATCTGAAATGGGATCTGGAGGCGTTGGAGAACTGGTTTCGCTCGGTGGGGCTGGCGACAGCCGATAAGGCGTTCATGCAAGACCTGCTGGACTGGACTGAAGGATGGATCGCCGGTATCAAGCTGATGGCGCTGTCACTCAAGGGCGGTGGCGCGGACCAATCCGATCATATGGCGCAGGAGAGTAAAAGCCCCGAGGTGCTGCAGTATTTTGCCGACTCCGTACTGGCTCAGCAGCCGGATGATATCCGCCGCTTTCTGATCAAAACCGCCTGTCTTGAAACCCTGGATGCCACCCTCTGCAATGATGTGCTGCAGATCGATAACGCCCAGCGTTGCATCGATTATTTGATGGAGAATCATGTGTTTCTGCATCCGGTGGATGGTCAGCCTGATGTGTATCGCTATCACTCTATTTTTCGCGAATTTCTGTTGTACCGCCTGCGTGCTGATTACCCGCAGGAGATCGATTCACTGACCCGGCGCGCCGCATCCACACTGCTGGAGCGTAAGGAGTGTGTGCAGGCACTGGAATTGCTGGCGGACATCGATGATGGCGAGGCACTGGAAAGCGCCATTGTGCGTTGCAGTGATCAGTGGATTAAAACCGGTGAATTCACCCGCTTGATCGAGTGGATTGATCGCCTGCCGGAAGAGCGGATCATCAACCAGAGTGAATTGGTGTATCCGCTGATTACCGCGCTGATTTTTTATCGGCGTTTCAATCAGGCCGAATACTACATTGAGCTGGTGCAGGAATTGAACCGGCGTGGGGAGATGCAGGGGCGTTATGCCAACGATGATTCCGTGTCCTTCCTGCTCAACGTGCTGGAGCTGTTTCACAATGATACGGAATTTCGGCGCAATGATATCTATCGCATGCCCAACCAGCAGAATGTACAACACCACGTGCGGCTGTTTTACAGCCCTATGCGGGCTTACTATTACCTGTTGAACGCGGATTTTAAAACGGCGGTATCAGAGGCTTACCGCGCCCGTGATATTTTGCGGATTTCCGGGCAGAACTTTTTGCGCAGTTTTGCCGACCTGGTGTTGATATTGGCTGAGCGCGCCCAGGGTAATGTGCCATCGGCGGTGCAGGTGGCAGAAGAAGCATTTCGTTCGGTCAGTGATCGGCCCTACACCCTGGAGTGGGTCAATCTGGCGACACCCATTTCCATTATCCGTTACGAACAAAATCGCCTGGATGAAGCCGAGAAACTGTTGCGCGAAGTAGTGCCCATGCTCTCCAGTGCCTGCGCCACGGAAGTCATTACCGCAAGCTACTGTGCCCTGGCCCGCTTGGCGTTCATTCGCGGCAATGACGGTGAGGCGAAACGCCTGCTCAATTATCTTGCCCGGGTGTTGCTGCATGGTGATTATGAACGTTTCAACACACAGCTTTGCCTGGAATGGACGCTCTATGCACGCTCCCACGGCGATCTGGAAACCATGAACTGGGTACAACAGGAATATCAGTTGGAGCAGAAACAGCGCGCAGGTTATTGGGGCAGTGACGCCCGTTATGATGAAGGCGTGGACCGCTTGGGGGTCTCCCGCGTTATCTTTTTGATCATGACCAAAAAGTTTGATCAGGCGGAGGCGTTGTGTGGCCATCTGATACGCAGTGCCGAACGTCATGGCTGTGTTTCGCGGGCGGTGGTCAGCCGTATGAATCGGGCGCTGGTGTACTGGCATCAGGGCAATGAAGAGCAGGCCCTGCAGGAAGTAAAAATGAGCGTTAAATGCGGCGGGCTGGTGTGTCTGAGCCGGACCCTGTTCGATGAGGCGCCCGGCAGCGCCATGCTGCTGATGAAAGCGGTTAACAGTAATGTCATCAACCCGTTGCCGGAATCCTACCGTTTGATGTTCTGTGATGTATTGCAGGAGGATTCGGCGGATCAAATGAATCGCTTTGTGGTGGAGCAGCTGACGGAAAAAGAAAAAGAAGTATTGACGCTGCTGCAGTCCGGCCTGCGCAACAAGGATGTGGCCCAGAGGGCCAATATTTCGTTGACCACCGCCAAATGGCACCTGAAAAACGTTTACGCCAAACTCAATGTGGGTAACCGCACTGAAGCGGTGGCCAAAGCCCGGGAAATGAACCTGTTGTGAACGCAGCACAGTAGAGATCAAATCAACGTCTTGCTATGCTCTAAGGTTCGATTTTCGGACTGTAACGCGAGTATGGCCATTCCACTGGAGTTTGATGAGGAAACCGCGCTGGCGGCGGCGCAGGCATTACAGGATGTCCTGCAGCAACGCACCCACCGGCGCAAGTACCTGGGGCAGATGTATACGGTGCCGGGTAAGCTGGGGGAAGCGTTGAACCTGCCCGGGATACTGTCACGCCTGAGTAGCAAGGTGGCCAGTCGCCGCCAGTCGGGGCTGGAAGAGTTCGAGGAGTTGTGGGCCACTTTGTCGCTGGCAACACAGGCCAAGGTGCTGGACGCCATTCAATGGTATGACCCGGAAGATCTCAGTTGGGATGACAAACGCTCCAACCGGCGGCCGCTGACACCGGGTAAAAGCGATGGCGATTGAGCCCCCTCATGCAGGCCGCTCATTTTTGTTCGGATTGTCGTTCCACCGCAGACATGACTTTCTGCACCTGCTCGGGGGAGGCATTGGTGGTGCCGCGTTTGCGAATGAATTCGCGGGTGGTATGCACATGCGACACGAAAACCCGGCAGTTGTGACAAATAAACAGGTGCAGGCGGAACATCAGGCGGCGCCACCAGCTCAGATTGTCATCGATGTAGTCGCTGGCTTCGTGAGCCACGTCCCGGCAATTTAGCATTCACCTGTTTCCTGATAACGATCAATAACTTGCATTAGCTTCAAACGGGCACGATGCAGCAGTACCCTCACATAAGACTCGGTTACATCCAGAATATTACAGATTTCTGATAACGCCTCCTGCTCGATGTCCCGCAGCAGAAAAACCGCCCGTTGCTGCGGGGGCAGAATGGATACCGTGTGGTCGATGCATTTCTGCAGGTGGCGCTCTTCCAGCAGTTGATCCGGTGAATCCAGATGCCAGTCCGGCGGCGGTTGCTTCCAGTGCCCGCCGAAGCGGTGGAAACGGTCGTCCCCCAGGTAATCAACACTGCCATCCTGGGTTATATCTTCCAACGCCACCATGCGTTTTTCCTTGCGCAGACGGGTCTTGGCTTCATTGCTGACGATGGTAAACAGCCAGGTTTTGATGGAGGAGCGTCCTTCGAATCGGGGTAGGTTGCGATAGGCGGATACCCAGGCTTCCTGTACCACTTCCTCCGCCAGGCTGTCGCCCACAATAGCGCGGGCCACCGACAGCATGGGTGAGTGCAATTTGCACACCAGAGCTTCAAAGGCGGCATGATCCTGCTGTCGCAGGCGGTCCTGATCGAAGCTGTCGCTGGATTGAGTCATATCCTTCCTGGCGCGGGCAGAAGCAGAAGTCAGAATTGATTGTGAGCAGAATCATACACTTGGGGACAGGCGCAGGCAAAGATCAATTGGATTAAAACAGAGCAGAATAGTGGGTCGAACACACACCGGGTTCCCAGGCCCGGTGTGTGCGAGCCCAAAGCACAGCAGAGTCGGCTGCCAAGAGGGGCGCCCCTGTCTGTCACGGGGGCGAATAATTGAATTCCTTTACAACCTAAAGCAAGGTCGGTGCCAAGGGGATGATTGGCGCGCAAGAGGGGCTGGAATAGCCGATTTATCCATAATATTCGCCGCTCTATCGCCTCAAGCTAAGGCCTCTTTCCTGAGCTCGCATTAAATCAGTGCAACAAGGTGTGGATGGGGTGGGCTCATTGCGTCATGTAATGGCTTTTAATCCAGGTTTGTTGGATCACCCAGGCGTCCACACTGGCCCGGTGTCGCTGCTGCTCACTGCAGATGATGACTTCCCGATGCACGTCGTCCCAGATTTCCATCTGATTTTCCGTCATGATCAGCTCAATGGGGGAGAGCTGGAAGGCGGGTTCAATGTTGACGGCAAAAAACAGGGTCATCAGCCAGGGGTGATCCACCACCCAGCCGTCACTGTAAATTTGTTTGCCGTTAAGGCGTCGATTCAGCTCCAGGGCCACTTCCATTGGTTCGCCGCCCCGTTGTTCCAAGTCGCGGCGGCTGATACCGTGGATTTGTTGCGCTGTTTCGCTCCAATGCGTCCAGTTGGGAAAAGGGCGAATCAGGCTGCAGTATCGGTTGTGTTTGTCTGCAGCAAAACCCACTTCAATGGGGTAGCTGCCCGCGCCGAAGCCAGAGGCTTCAATGTCGAGGATAATGGGGGGATGTTCCCCATCGTAATTCCGTTTCATTGTGGAGGAGGAGTCCTTTTTTATTGTGCTGTTTCCAGTAGCCTTGTCAGGCACTTATTTACTAACCATAGCGTAAGCACATTGGATGCCATAATTTAATGTACTGTTTGAGGAGAACCCATGGGCCGATTGTTAGTGTTATCAATGCTGCTGTTGACTGCCCTGCCCGGCTGGGCTGCGGTCAAATGCTTTCCCGAGCCGATCAAGTCGATCCAGGTGGCGAAAGGGGGGGATCTTTTCTACACCACGGTCTCCGGTGTGCGCCGCAAGCTCACCCATATGTCACAGCATGAGGCGCCGGCCATGCTGGATATCCTGCGCGCGTCCATGGGCACCGCGCAGATCATTCAGGTCATCTATCCCGATGGCTACGATTGCAAAAGGCCGGATCTGGATGTCCACGCTGAGCTGTTGATGATGCAGGACCCTGCTGTTCAATAGTGGCGGCCCGGGGCAGTAAAGCGTGGAAAAGTGGTTGTTTTAGGTTATTTATTGGCAAGTATGGCGATCCCAAGTTGCCAACCCACCATTGCTCTACCACGCTGTTGGTTATCAGAATAATAACCATGAGGTTGTGCCCTTGAACGCCCCTGTTGCTTACCCCACTACGGCTCGAGCCTGGATTACGGTGGCCATACTGATGATGGCCTACGTCCTTTCTTTCATCGACCGCCAGATTTTGAACTTGCTGGTGGGCCCCATTCGTCGCGATCTGGAGATATCCGATACCCAGATGAGCCTGCTGATGGGCTTTTCCTTTGCCCTGTTTTATACCCTGTGCGGTATTCCGCTGGGGCGTATGGCAGACCGTACCAGTCGTCGTGGCCTGATCGCCGCGGGAGTGCTGGTATGGAGCGCCATGACGGCGGCCTGTGGCCTGGCCAAGCAGTATTGGCATTTTCTCTTTGCCCGCGTCGGTGTGGGGGCGGGGGAGGCTGCCCTTTCCCCGGCCGCTTACTCGCTCATAGCCGACAGCTTTCCACCCCACCAGCGGGCCACCGCCATCAGTGTCTACTCCATGGGTATATACGTGGGATCGGGGCTGGCCTTTCTGCTGGGCGGACTGGTGATTCACTTCGCCTCGGCGCAGGGGGATATGGTGCTGCCCGTGGTGGGCACCATCCGGCCCTGGCAATTGATATTCCTGCTGCTGGGGGCGGTGGGTGTCATGTTCTGCCTGGTGCTGTTGTTGCTGAAAGAGCCGCAGCGGCAGGGTGCCGGTGTGGGGCATGAAGTCTCCTTCGGGGAAGTGATGGCCTACATCAAGCTCAACCGCAAAACGGTGCTGTTGCACAACCTGAGTTTTGCCTGTCTGGCGTTCAGTGCGTACGGGGCGGCATCCTGGGTGCCGGCGTTCTTTATTCGCACCCATGCCCTGGATCCCTCCGATGTCGGGTTCATCTATGGTTTGCTGATCGGTATTTTCGGATCATCGGGCATCATCGTCGGTGGCCGGCTCTCGGATTGGCTGACGGCCCGGGGTTACCGGGATGCCCCCATGCGGGTGGGGCTGATTGCGGCGCTGATCGCCTTGCCCACCTTTATGGGCTATGCCGTCGATAGCCTGCCGGTGGCCATCGCCGCAGTGGGCATGGGGTGTTTTGCCCTGGCGATGCCGTTTGGGGTGGCACCGGCGGCCATTCAGGAGATCATGCCCAACCCCATGCGGGGCCAGGCGTCGGCCATGTACCTGTTTGTCATCACCCTGATCGGCTTGGGGGTGGGGCCCACGGCGGTGGCCCTGTTAACGGATTTCGTGTTTCAGGATGATCAGGCCCTGCGTTACTCACTGTTGATCATCAGCCTGCTGGCGACCTCACTGGCGGTGCTGCTGCTGTTGGCATCCTTACGCCCCTATCGGGAGAGCGTCGAGCGGGTGGCGCGTTGGGGTGTGGCCGCCACCTAAGCTGTTGGCTATCTGACAATTCTTTCCACGGTGTCGGTTTAGCGCCGACATCGTGCTTCTCTCTTTCAAAAAAAACCAATAAAAACAGCGCTCTAGTGTTGGTGCGGGCTTTGCTTCAGGTGTCTGTCAGCAAGTGGAACCTGGTGGTTGAATGAATCATGCTTGAATCACAATGCGACGGGACGCCATTGGATCTCTGGGTGGGTCACTGGCTATCCGGGCAGCGCTTTTCGGCCACGGATGTGGATTGCGCCATCACCGTGATGCTCAAGATTCTGGATGGAAAATGCAAGATGAAACCGTTGGAAAAGCAGGTCATGGCGGCGCTGTATCGGCAACTGCGGACGCGTACGGGCGAGCTTATGGGGCATGATCTGCATGAATTCATCCGCACGGTGTCGGCATGTTTGACTGAAGCCCATAAAGATCGGGTTTACGAACAACGGGTACTGGCGGAAACCAGGCTCTCCCGACCGGTGATGAAAGCCTTCAAGGCCCGCATTCGGGCACAGGGTTTGTTCGCAATGCCTGCGTCGTTAACGCGGCAGATTGAGGAGTTGGATGATGCAGATTAAAGATCTGTTTGACGATATGCCCCTGCCGGAAGGCGCTGTGGTGGATATCCGGTTGCAGAAACTACTGCGTGAGCCTCTGGATGTTTGTGCAGACTGGCAGCGCACGGAAAACCTGCTGTTGGAAGCCCATCGTCTAATGCCGCAACAATTGGAAGTGCTGGTGGCACTCTACAAAATGTATGCCTATTCCAATCGCTTTGATGAATCCCTGCAGCGGATTGAGCAGGTCTTGACGCTCAGTGCCGGGCTGGCGGGTTTCCCCGCCGATTGGGGCTCCCTGCAGGCCGGCGCCACCTGGTTGAATGCAACCGGTGCCACCCGCCTGTATCTGTACAGCCTCAAGGCAACCGGGTTTGTTCAGCTGCGCAAAGGCAATGTCCAGGCGGCGCTTGCAGTGCTGCAGAAGCTGCGGGAGTTGGATCCCATGGATCAGGTGGGCGGCAGTGTGGTGTGGGAGATGGCTCAGCGATTACTGGACAGTGACCTGGATTGAAGCGCGCCGGCAACGCTGACCTGATTGCGGCCGTTGCTTTTGGCCTGGTACAGGGCATGGTCGCAAATGGCGATCAGCTGCTCCGGATTGGCACCGGGTTGGGGAATGGTGGCGGCCACACCCAGGCTGGCGGTAATGTGCAAGGTGGTATCTTCCAGCGGGATCTGAATCTCACTTACCGCTTGGCGCAGGCGCTGTGCCAGTTGGGTGGCGGATGCCAGATCCGTGGCGTGCAACACAATAATGAATTCTTCACCGCCATAACGACAGATAATGTCTTTGGGCCGACTCACCCACTGGCGTAGATTGGCCGCTAACGTCACCAGGCACTGATCACCGGTCAGGTGCCCGTAGTTATCGTTCACCGCTTTGAAATGATCAATGTCCAGCAGGATGATACTAAGCCAGCCGCCCTCCCGTTGCGCTTCCTGCCACAGCTCGGGGAAGGCATCGTTGAAGAAGCGGCGGTTACGAACCTGAGTCAATGGGTCGTTGATGGACAATTCCGTCAGTTGCTGATTCTGGAATTCCAGCTTGGCCATGATCTGAGTGATGTCTTTGGTGCGCTCCTGCACCTGCTGCTCCAGTTCAATTTTGGCCGCGGTTTCAACCTGCAGCAGTTGTTCCTGAGCCTGGCGCAGTGCCCGTTCCTGCTCCACCTGCTCGGTTTGCGCCTGCAGGCGCATACGGCGTTCTGTGGTAACCCGGTCGGCAATGGTGAAGGAAAACAGAATGGCTTCAACCACCGTACCGATATGCCAGGCATGGTTGGTAAAGCCATTGATGGGCAGAATGTTCCACAGCTTCAATCCGTAGAGGGTGGCCCCGGTCACGCCCGCCGTCCAGGACAGTAAAAACAGTTTGGCCACCCGGTCGTGTTTTGCCGCACAGCGAACGCAGGTGACCATGATGCCCACACCGACGATCATGCAAAAGACCGTTGTCAATGCCGAGCCGATCACATGGGGTAGCAGCAGGCTTTGCACGCAGCTCACCAGCATCAGCACCAGCAAGCCGCGGGAGATCAGGTAATCCACCGGGTATTTTTCTTTCAGCTTGAGAAACGAACGCGAGAACAGCACCGCCATGGTAATGGCGACGTTGATCAGAAAGATAAAGCCGGTTTTATTCCAGAACAGGTTATCAAAACCCAGCAGGCTGGCGGGCACGCCTTCCAGCATCATGATGGCGATCAGGTGATGGAACACCAGAAAGCCCACGTAGTACAGCAGTTCGACCTCCCGCAGTTTCACCAGCATGAAAACAGCGAAAAACAGATTGGTCAGAATCAGCGCTGAATAGAACGTCACCGCGGCGGCGTCGATGATCATGATGCGCTGGAACTGTTCCAGGCTGACCAGGGTAAGGCTGGAAGAGAGGGCATCTTCGCTGGTGAGCGCCAGATAGTAGTCGCGGGTGGTGTTGGGTGGAATGTCCAGCTGAAAGTGAAAAAACCGTGTGGGTAACGGGCTGGCATTATGCTGATCCAAATGCTCGCGGCCGCTGTATTGGCTATGGATTCCGTTGTCGGTTACGGTATGCAGTACCACCTCGTCGAACAGAAAATGGCGCAGATAAAGAATCCGCTGCTGTGTCACAGGAAGGTTGTTGCGGATACTGAACCGCAGCCACACCCGAGCCTCCGTAAAGCCGAAATTAATCGCCTCCAGCGCACTGGGTTGAAACCAATCCCGATGGGCGTTGACATCCTGTACGGTCTGGCTTCGGGTGTCATCCACATAGACCTCCGTCCAGCCCATCAACGGCACTCGCTCGTTGGCGTCATGCAGTGTCAGGGTGCCGGTGTGGGCGGCAGTGGATAACAGCAGGCCTACTACTGTTGCCAGTAGTCGTAACAGCATGGAAATGGGATTCCTGAGAATTGTCGGGTTTCTTTTCAGTGTAGACAGAATTATCGGCTGGGGAGCTGTTGGCCGATTGGTAACTTTGTTAGCATCATCAGTACACACTGCTGATGGGAATTACCCTAATGAAATCATGTGATTACAAATTGTCCGCGTTGCTGGTGTTAAGTGGGGTGCTGGCCCTGCCCGCCACCACCAGCGCAGCGCAGGCGGAAGCACCTGTGCAACAGGGCGCAGATCCGCAGGCCATCGATCAGACTGCGTTTGATCAGTGTGTGCAGAAGCTGAAAGCGCGGGCGTTGCAGGAACAGATCGCGCCGGCCGTGGTAAACAGCCAAATGGACTCGGTGCAGTATGTGGCGCGGGTAATCGAGTTGGATCGGCGTCAGCCCGAGTTTACTGAAACATTCCACAACTACCTGGGGCAGCGGGTCAATGAACACCGGGTGCAGAAAGGCAGGACACTGCTCAAGCAACACTATGACCTGTTGCTGCAACTGACCCATCAATACGGTATTCCTCCCCAGTACCTGGTGGCGTTCTGGGGTCTGGAAACCAATTTCGGCGCCTATCTGGGCAAGATGAATGTACTGGATTCATTGACCACCCTGGCCTGTGATCCCCGCCGCAGTGAATTTTTTACCCTGGAGCTGCTGGAAGCCCTGCGCCTGGTGGAAGCCGGTGTGGCCGATCACGGTACGATGCTGGGGTCCTGGGCCGGGGCCATGGGTAATATGCAATTTATGCCCAGCGCCTATCGCCGTTTTGCCGTGGATGCCGATGGCGATGACAAAGCCGATCTGTGGAACAGCTTACCGGATGCCTTTACCTCGGCCGCCCACTTTCTTAACCAGTTGGGCTGGCAGCGCAACCTGCGCTGGGGGCGGGAGGTGCTCCTGCCTGATGATTTTGACTATGCCCTAGCGGGGCGGGATGTGCGTAAACCTCTTGCCCAGTGGCGTCAGCTTGGTGTGCGTGATGTGGCGGGCAACCGGGTGCCGGCCCTGGATCTGGCAGCCTCGGTGATTGTTCCCAGCGGGCATAATGGCCCTGCATTCGTCGTTTATGAAAACTTTGAGGTGATCATGGGCTGGAACCGCTCCGAGTTCTATGCACTGGCGGTGGGCCATCTGGCGGATCGTATTAACGGTGCCGGCGAATTGAAAGTCTCGCCACCGGAGGGTGAACGGCTCAGCATTGAAACGGTCCAATGGGTACAACAGACACTGAACACCGCCGGCTACGATGCCGGGCCCGCCGACGGGATTTTCGGTACCCGCACCAAACGGGCGTTGCGCAAATTACAGAAAGAACAGGGCTGGGTGGCGGACGGCTACCTGTCGGATGACGTCCTGCAGCGCTTGCGGGCGTGGCAGCGGGAATGGGCGCAGGCACAACCTGCACAGACTGGAGAAACACCTTGAGACAGCGGTTAGATCATCGTATAGCGCAAAGCCTTGTTATAGTGTGCGGTTGGCTTGCGGGCATCACGTGGGCGGCAGACTTGAGCCTGGATGCGTTGCAGTTGCGGGGTGATCTGCAGCAGGGTGGGATGGTCATCGGTCAGGCCCCCAAGGGCGCACAAGTGCGCTACGATGGCCGTGCGCTGACACTGACGGAATCCGGTGAGTTTGTGCTGGGGTTTGGGCGTGATGAGCCGCTGCGGCAGTCTTTACAGGTGGTGCTGGCCGATGGCAGCAAGCAGACATTGCCGTTCACCCTCAAGAAGCGGGAATATAATCTGCAACGTATTGAAGGCGTGCCCGGGCGCACCGTGAATCCGGATCCCGAGCACCTGCAACGCATACGGTTCGAGGCCGGTCAGGTGAAAAGGGCGCGGGACAGCGATACGGATCTGCGGGGCTTCTTGCAGACGTTCACGTGGCCGGTGCGGGGGCCCATTACCGGGGTGTATGGCAGCCAACGCATCTACAACGGTGAGCCGCGCCGCCCCCACTTTGGCGTGGATATCGCCGCCGCCCGGGGAACGGAGATTCTGGCCCCGGCGGACGGCTTGGTGACATTAGCGCACCGGGACATGTTCTTTTCCGGGGGTACCATGGTGATTGATCACGGCCACGGCATCAGCACCAGTTATCTGCACATGAGCAAGCTGCTGGTGGCAGAAGGTGAGCCCGTCAAGCAGGGGCAAGTCATCGGCCTGGTGGGCGCCACCGGCCGTGCCACCGGCCCCCACCTGTGCTGGCGTTTGAACTGGTACCAGGAGCGTCTGGACCCGCAATTGCTGGTGCCTGCCGGCACCGCGCAGGCCCAGTGAGCCTGATCTTTCAGTTGAGCCAGCCGGCAAGCTTACCTTCATCTTCAATCTGCAGGTAGGCAGTATCGTCGCTGCCGGCTTCCAGCGTGACCTTGAACTGCATCAACTCATCGCGGCGAAAGGCGGTAACATCCACCTGGTCACCGGCCTGATAGCGGCCAAGCAATGTCTCCAGATTACTGTTATCCACTTTGATTCGATTGATGGCGATGAGGGTGTCGCCGGCGGATACACCGGCACGGTGAGCGCTGCTGCCGTGTAACACCCGCATGACTTTGGCACCGGTACTATCCGCCGTGGTGCTGATGCCCAGGTCCAGGCGGATTCCATCACCTGTCCCGGCCGCGGGCTTGCCGCCACTGTCGGTGGCCGAGGTTGCCGCCCGGGTATGAAAGGAAACACCCAGGGGTGCCAGCAGCTCGGCAAAGGGCAGATCCCCGGTGCCGTAAATGGCTGATGTTAAATAGTCGTCCAGTTGTTGCACGGCATCACTGCCCTGGCTTTCCAGTAATTGCCGACAGTGTTTTTGAATATCAAACTCAGCCACGGGTTTGCCGGTTTTACCGTGCTCAACCCACAGTGTCTGCATGAGCTGGTCCAGTGTAACCTGGCTGTTACTGAGTCGGCGTAACGTCAGATCCAGACCCAATGCAATCAGAGCGCCTTTGGTGTAGTAGCTGACGATGGCGTTAGCGGCATTTTCGCCCTGCTGGTAAAACTTGGTCCAGGTATCAAAACTGGAAGCTGCGGTGGACTGTTGAAAACGTCCGGGGTTGCGCAGTACGCGGGTGATGGCTTTGCCCACCAGCTCAAGATACTCCTGCGGCGAAATCAATCCCGTGCGCACCAATGTCAGGTCATCATAATAGGAGGTGATGCCTTCAAAGGCCCACAGCAGAGGGGTATGGTTTTCACGGCTGAGATCATAGGGGATGTCGGGTTGAATGCGTTTTACATTCCAGCTATGAAAATATTCATGACTGCACAGGCCAAGCAGGGTTTTGTAGCCATCACTGACCTTACCGCGCTCGTTTACACAGGGCAGGTCATCCCGGTTACAGATCAGGCTGGTGGAGGCGCGATGCTCCAGGCCACCGTAGCCATTGCCCACCGCCCAGGTAATAAATACATAGCGGTCAAAGGGCGCCGGTTCACCGAACAAATTAATCTGGTATTCACAGATGAGCTTCAGATCCTGGGCCAGCCGCTCAAGGTCGGCGTTATGCAGGCCCGTCAGAACGAAATCATGGGGCACTCCGCAGGCGTCGAAACTGACCAGGCTGAAATCGGCGATTTCCACCGGGTGGTCAATCAGCTCAGCATAGTTTTCCGCACGGTAGCGGCCAAAGCCATAGGGCTCGGCACCGGCAGTCGCAAGCGATGTGCCCACTTTCCAGTGGGCGGCTTCGGAGATGGTCGCGTTATGGATATCCACCAGGCAGGGTAACTGATCATGGCCAACCAGCTCTACAAACACGCTGGTACCATTGAAGTAGGCGTGATTCTGATCCAGGTGTGCAGAACGTACCGACAGGTCCCAAGCGTACACCTGATAGGTGAGCGTCACCGGGTCTGCGCACGCCGGCAGGCTCCAGGTTTGTTTGTCCACCTTGGTCAGTGAAATGGGTTGCCCCCCGCATTGACCGTGAATGGCGACAATGTTTTTGGCAAAATCCCGAATCATATAGCTGCCGGGTATCCAGCTCGGTAAGCGAATCTGTTGCCCTGCCGACAGAGGAAACGGAATGGTCAGCTGCACTTCAAACAGGTGGGCATAGGGATCGATGGGGGTAATACTGTAGTGCAATTCAGAAGAGTGAGTCATAGTTGCCCGTTAAATTACTTTGGTTTGGAATTCACCGTGGTTTGGAATTCGCTGTGGCTGGGAGGAAAGTGTTCCCGATTCTGTCGTTGATCTGTGTACTTTCCCATATCTTTTTAGTTTTGACAAAATTCTAGCGCGACGGCAGGAGCCGATTACAAAATCGAAACACAGAGGGTTATTGGAACCTTGGTTTCACACTATACTTCAAATCAGATTGAGTAGCTGATTAGTGATAACGTGGTATGATTTTCAGATTGGGGTGTCTCCTGTTGCTGGCGCTGCAGATGTGCAGGGTCGGTTATGCGTCGGAATCCTTGCCTTTAGTGCAGCTGGCGGATCAAGAGCAGGTGCGCCTGGTGCCGGATATGGTGCGTTTCTGGCCCGAGTCAAAGCAGGATCCAATTGCCTCACCACTGGGTTTGCCGGAATCAGGATGGCACAGCATTGGCCGTTCATCGATTAACGTAGGTAAGCACGATTATCCTGTGTGGTTCCGTTTTGAGGTGGCCAATGATTCTGCCCACGCTATCACACGCTTATTGGAAATTCGCTGGATCAATCTCAAACTGGTGGAGTTTTACAGCCAGGATTCACATACCGGTGCGATGATCAAACTGGAAGCCGGTCTGCTGAATCCGAAATCGGCATCCAGTAACAACAATACCAGTTGGGTGTTCCCCTTTGCTTTGCAGGCCGGTGAAACAAAGCACATTTATCTGCGGGTGGCATCGCGATTCAACGTTTTTCTGCCCATGTATGTATGGGAAGAGGATGCCTTCTCAGAGGCGCAATGGCAGCGCTATGTGTGGTACGGGCTGGCATTCGGCGTACTGGCGGCGATGCTGCTGTATAACCTGTCCCTGTATGTTTTTACTCGCGACAACAGTTATCTGTTCTATTCGGTTTACGCGTTTTCGGTCATCTTGTACGAAGGTGGGCTTACCGGTGTGGGTGATCATTTGTTTTGGGGCCACAATCAGTGGTTCCGGGTGAATGGCTTTGCCCTTTCAATTTATGTGAGCTTCTTTGCGGCGGCGCTGTTTATGCGCAACTTCCTGCAACTGAAGCGCTGGGGTGGTTGGGTGTTGCACCTGAATACCTTCTTTGTCGTGTACTGGCTGTTCAGCGCATTTGTGCTGTTGTTTGGTACGGATTTCATGGTCACCATCAATGAACTGTTTGCCTTGCTTTCCTGTATCGCCGCGTTGGCCACCTCGATTTGGTTGTGGATCAAGGGCAATGTGTCGGCCCGTTATTTTACCATTGCCTGGGGTGGCCTGATTGCCCTGACCATAGCGGCGGTACTGATGATGGAGGGTGTTTTGCCCTATTCCATGCTGACCGAGAATGGCCAGTTGATCGGCTTTGTGTTGGAAATGCTGTTGTTGTCGCTGGCGCTGGCAGAACGCATTAACCGCGAACGTGCCGAACGTGAGTTGGCACAGAGCAAGGCACTGAATATGCAGATGCTGATGAATTCCGAACGCGAAGAAAAGCTCAAGGCTCAGGAAGCCATGTTGTTGATGCAACAGGAAACCAACGAGGCGTTGGAGGCGCGGGTGGCGCAGCGCACCCAGGAGCTGGAACGCACCATGACCAACCTTGAAATCGCCAACCGTGAACTGGCAAAACTCAGTGTCACCGATCCGCTCACCAAGGTGCATAACCGCCGCTACTTTGATGAAACTCTGGCGCGTGAGATTGAACGTTCCAGTCGTACCGGGCAGGCATTGTCGTTGATTCTGGTGGACATTGATCACTTCAAGCAATTCAATGATCTTTACGGGCATCTGGTGGGCGATGACTGTTTGCGCCTGGTGGCGGCGACCTTAAAAGAAGTGGCCAGCCGCAGTACCGATTTGGTGGCGCGCTATGGGGGCGAGGAATTTGCCATCGTGCTACCGGATACGAAGCAAGCGGAGGCCTATTTGGTGGCGGAACGGGTTCGCAGCAAGATCAATCAATTGAATTTCATTTACAAGGGCAAGCGCATTCCTATTAGTGCCAGCTTAGGAGTTGTGGGGAGAGTGATTGCCAGCGGCGAGGGCGGTGAAGCCATTATCGGTGCGGCAGACAAAGCGTTATACGAGGCAAAAAACCAGGGTAGGAACTGCTCGGTGGAAGCATCAGCGGCCGGTTAGTTCGCGGCGAACAGCCGTTGGGGACATGATGCCATCAGGCGATTTTTTTCAGCGGCCGTGCGCGGCGTTCCTGGGGTTGCGGTGGCACCATGATATTTTGTGACAGATAGTGATTGATGCGCTGGTTGAGGCCACTCATACCGGGAATGTGATAATGGACAAAGGTGGCGCCCCGGTTGGCGGTCACATAGAAATTGGCGGTGCGCTTCCAGCCGGGGGGTTGTTTGATGGCCAGGGCGTCGGCCTGTTCTTGCCCAAGGCAGATGCGGCTGAAACTGAGCAGCAGCTCCCGGGGTAGGTTGAGCAGGGATTGTTCAGATACGCAGCGTAAGGTGGTGTGTGCCAGTAATTCGTGTTCTTTGGATATCTTTTTCTGGCGTTGGCTCAGTTGCTTGTACAGGGCCTCTTCCGCCTGTTGATTTTCAGTAATCAGGCTTTCATCCACGCCGTACAACCAGGAACAGAAACGCCAGAAATGGTGAATCGCGTTTTTATCGTCTGCCTGCAGATGGATACCCAATCTCTCCATACCCTTGGTGGCGATGTAGCCGAATTCCAGCATATCAAAGGCCATATCCAGCTGTGACAGCGGTATGCTTTTATAATGATCGGGCCAGCCCCGGGCCAGCAGGTTTTTCCGAATCATGGCGTTGGACAAGCGCAGCTCGGACAGGGCGCGGTGCCCCTGGTTGCCGGGTTTCAGGCTGTCGCGGGATTTCAGGCTATGAATCAGGTAGTTGGTTTCATGTATGCGGCGGATGACTTCGTGGTTGAGGTGACCGCGGGTCACCAGTGCCACGGCGGCGCGACTCTGGCAATAGCCTTCGATGAGGCTGCCGGAAAAAATTGCGATGCTGCGGGCATGGTTAAACGCGGCCTGCAAACGCCGGGCGTGCTCAATCTGATCCCAATCCAGCCAGGTTGGCAAGGTGTTGAGCTGGTCAACAAATTCCTGATAGATGCTGATTTCCGTTTTGGCGAGGTAATGTACCTCGTCCATCATCTGGGCAGGGCGGCGTCGGTCGATACGCAATGCCACCACGTCGGCAATGGGATCACCACTGGAGGACAGGCGCTTGATTGAAAAATCGCTCATTGGATTCTCTCGCAGCAGGGAGAACATCTGAAAAACCCCGATTTATTGTTGTTATATGCCGCTTATGAGACGGTAAGTCTTAACAGTACACCATTCAAAAAGCGCGGCGCAACCGGCTTTTTCCTAAGCGCTGTTGTTTTTGTCCATGGCTCGCTTGGTGCGCGTGGTGGCCTGGGCTGTGGCGGGGTCGTCCGGCCAGAAGTGTTTTGGGTAGCGGCCCCGCATTTCCTTGGCCACTTCCCGGTAACTGCCGGTCCAGAAGGCGCCCAAATCGCGGGTAATCTGAAGCGGGCGCCGGGCCGGTGACAGCAACTCCAAGGTGATGGGCTCCCCGCCGGGCAGGGTGGGGTGGCTGCTGATGCCGTAACACTCCTGCAGCCGCACTTTGAGAGTGGGGGTGCCGTTATCATAGTGAATGCGATGCTTGCCGGTGGCCAGTTCCCAGTCGGCCGGTGCCGCCTGATCCAGCTCCACCAAACGCTCCCAACCCAAGCGGTTGCGCAGCGCATCAAGCAGGGGGATGTGGGATAACTCCTTGAATGAATAGCAGTTTTCAAGAAAGGGGGCGAGCCACTCCCGGGCGTCCTGTTGCAGTGCTTCGCGGCTGAAATCCGGCCATTGCCCGGGCTGTGAACGGTGCAGCCAGCACAGACGCTGACACAATTGCAGGCTGTTTTCATGCCAGGGCAGGGGTTGCAGATCGGCATCCAGCAACGCCTGCAGCAGCACGTCGGCGGCCTGCCGGGGCCAGGGTTTGGCCAGTGCCTGCTGCTGCAGGATCAGTTGACCCAAGTGTTGCTGCCGTTCTGCGCTCACCGCCTGCCTGGCGCTGTCCCAAAAGCAGTGCTCCTGCTCCGTGATCAACGTCGGCAGGGCCTGCCTCACCGCCTCTAACGTGATGGGGCAAGCCAGTTGAATATCGGCATCGGTGCCAGTGCCACCGGCGTCCAGCACCACCAGGTAAGGATGGCGGGCCAGCGTGTCGTGGCGCCGCAGTTGCACGCCCTTGCCGTTGCTCAGACGGTAGCGCAGGGGTTGGTTGGGGCGTTGTTGGGCAATCCGGTCCGGAAAGGCCCGGGCCAGCAGGATGGGGAGTGTTGTGGCCGTGGATCCTGTTGTGTCGCTCTCGACCTCAACCTCAACCTCGACCTCGGGTGCTGTTGGTGCCCGGCGCAGGCGGCCTTCGATCTGCTGGCACAGGCGCTGCAGCCGTTGCGGCCGGGGCGCTGAGGTGGGGGGCAGCCGCAGATGAATGTCCGCCTGAAAATGCGCCGGGCTCTGGCGCAGGGGGTCTCCTTCGCTGAGGATGGCGGCGCAGAGCACTGCCTCTGATTGCGCCGGGGAGCCTTTGGCCCGCAGCACCAGCGCCGCCAGCCGCGGCGGCAGGCCCATGGCACTCAGGCTGCGGCCGAAAGGGGTGAGGCTGTGGTCGTCACGCAGGGCACCCAGTTGCTGCAGGGCGGCGCGGGCCCGCTGCAGGCGATCTTCCGGCGGCTGGTCCAGTAAGGTCAGCTCGTTCAGGTCCCTGACACCCCATTGCGCCAGCTCCAGGGCAATGGGTTGCAGATCGGTGGTGAGCATGTCCGGATCACTGAAAGCCTTCAGCGAGGTCTGCCGGCTCTCGCCCCACAGGCGATAGCAGACCCCGGCCTGGGTGCGCCCGGCCCGCCCCCGGCGTTGTTCTGCGGAGGCGGCGGAAATCATTTCGGTGTGCAGGTGGTTCATGCCCCGCCGCTCATCATAACGGGCCACCCTCGCCTCACCGCTGTCGATCACCACCCGTACATCTTCGATGGTGATACTGGTTTCCGCCACATTGGTGGCCAGCACCACTTTGCGTAGCGGCGCCGGGGCCGGAATCAACGCCGCCTGCTGTTGCTCTTTGGGTAGCGAGGCGTGCAGGACATGTATCTGTACCGCGTCCGGCAACGGGGATTCCTCCAGCCGCCGCTGCACGGCACGAATTTCCCGCATACCCGGCAGAAACACCAGCAGGCTGCCGGGTTCGTTGCGCAGGGCCTCAAGAATAACCTGGCAGATGTGCTGATCAGGATAACGATCCCGGGGACAGGGGCGGTACTGGGTTGCTACCGGAAAACTGCGGCCCCGGGATTGCAGTAACGGTGCCTGCAGCCACTGGCTCAGGCGTTCTCCATCCAGCGTGGCGGACATCACCAGCAGGCGCAGGGGATCGGTTGCGGCGCGCAGGGCCTGTTGGCTCTCCAGGGCAAACGCCAACCCCAGGTCCACGTTGACCGAGCGTTCATGAAACTCATCGAACAGCACCATGGCCACACCGCTCAGTTCCGGATCCCGTTGCAATTGCGCCAGGAACACCCCATCGGTGACCACCTCGATGCGGTTGGCGGGCGCCACACAACGATCGTAGCGGGTGCGATAGCCCACCCGGGTGCCCGGAGATTCCCCCAACTGTTGAGCCAGCCGGTGGGCGGCACTGTATACCGCCAGGCGCCGCGGCTGTATCACCACAATTTTGCCGCGCAGCCACTCGCACGCCAGCAGTGCCAAGGGTACCCGGGTGGTCTTTCCGGCACCGGGCGGGGCCTGCAGTACCACGCAGTGGTGTTCTTTACTGGCTTGGATCAGTTGCGGCAGGATGTCGTCAATGGGTAGCACAATCTCGATTCTCGGGGGTGTTTGTGGCTTGTGTTTGCTTGGGCAGCGGGTAACGGTATGATCCCATCAAAGTCGTTTTGGATGAAGGGAACCTTATGTTTGATATTACAGTGTATCAATTCAGCCGGGCTTGGGGATTGCCCAATGCGTCGCCTTTCTGCATGAAGCTGGAAGGGTATTTGAAACTGGGTGGGTTGCCATACAAAGTGGTGGATCAGAATGATCCCCGCAAAGGCCCGAAAAGCAAAGTGCCCTATGTGAAAATCGACCGGCAGTTGATGGGGGATTCCGAACAAATCTATGATTACCTGCATTCTCATCAGGCCATAGATCTGGACGAACCGCTCAGCGCCCACCAGAAAGCAGTGCACCATGCCATGCGTTCCATGTGCGAGGAAAGCCTGTATTTCGTTATGCTCTACAGTCGCTGGATGGATGATGCCAACTGGGAACAGGTGCGCGATACCCTGTTTGCCAGTATGCCGAAGCTGATTCGCCCCATGATCACCACGCAAATACGCAAGAAAATCCAGGCCGATCTGGTGGGGCAGGGCATGGGGCGCCACAACCAGGCGGAAGTCTATTCCATTGGCGCCAAGCATATTGAAGCCCTGGGGCAGTATCTGGGTGAGCAGGCCTGGTTTGGCGGTGAGCAAGCGGTGAAGCTGGATGTGGTGGCGGTGAGTTATCTGGCCAACATTCTTAACCCGCCGATTGAAACTCCTTTGAAAGAAACTGTTAAAAAGTGGCCAAACCTGGTGAGTTTTACCGATCGGGCACTGAAGGATATTTACGGCGCGTGATATAGTGCGCGCCCTTTTACTGACGCGGAAGAAGTAGATCGCTATGAATGCCCCCCTGGTAATATTTCACGCCAACTGTCTGGATGGATTTGGAAGCGCCTATGGGGCGTGGGTACACTTTTTTATCAAACAGGGGATGGCGGTGGAATACCTGCCTGCGGCCCACGGCGATACTCCGCCGGATGTCAGTGGCAAAACCGTTTATCTGCTGGATTACGCCTATAAACGGGCAGGCATGGAGCAGCTGTGCAGCCAGGCCGAGCGGGTCATCGTACTGGATCACCATATTACCGCGGTGGAAGAATTAAATGGCCTGGATCAAGAGTTCGACAATCTGGAATTGCTACTGGATATGGAGCGCTCCGGCGCCATGATTACCTGGGAGTACTTTCACTCCGAACCGGCACCCAAGCTGATTGCCTGCGTGCAGGATCGGGACATGTGGTGGTGGCACATTCCTGAAAGCCACGATCTGAATGCCGGGCTTATGTCACAACCGTTCAGCTTCGAGCGCTGGCACGAAGTTGCCAACGATGAGCAGGCCTTCCAACGCCTGGTGGATGAAGGCAATGCCATCAACCGGTATCGCAAACAAATGATCGAGCAGGGCATGCGGGTGGCCGCCATGGGTGTGATCGCCGGCTACAGAGTACCCATCGTCAATTGCCCGCGGGCCATTGTCAGCGAGTTGGTGGGCCAGTTGGCAGAAGGTCAGCCTTTTGCCGCAGGCTATACCGATTATGGCAATCGCCGCAGCTGGTCGTTGCGTTCCGCCAAAGACGGCGCCGACGTGGCGCTGATCGCCCAACAGTTTGGTGGCGGTGGGCATAAAAATGCGGCCGGGTTTGTGACCTGGCTGGAGCAAGACCATCTGGTGTTGGAGCCCTCATCCTGATCAATCTGCATTTCTCTCTCCTGCTGATTTTCTTCATCATGCTGCCCACTGAGCTGGGGGCAGCGGAAGTGGATCAATTTACCCGGTTGCCCAACGAGCCGGCCACCTTGCCCGACAGCGTCGATCTGCTGAATCAGGAAGTCAATCGCCTGATCCGGCAGGCCCTGGATCGGGCCAACAGCCCTGTCATGCAGGCCAACCCCAAAAAGTCTGTGCGTTGGCTCAAGCCCGGCTGTGACCAGCAACGCCTGTACGAAAAACTGATTCGTGAATTCGGTGAGTCCATAGAAGGCCGCTTGGAAGCCTACGCCGAAGACAGCAATCTGCTGTCGCGGCGCACGGTGGCACTGCAGGATTCCATCTACCGGGATTTTGCCTGGCAATCGTCACCTTCCCTGGTGTTGTCCGAGCGCATGGCATCGGTGATTACCCTGGCCGGGATCGAGATCGGTACCGATAAACTGGGCCATTTTTTCAGCGAAGGTTACAGCTATTTTCTGGTAACGGATCACCTGAAGAAATCCCTGGAAAGCGGGTTGCTGTTTGGTGAGTGGTCGGAATCGGTTTACTTTGGTGCGCAGACCACGGGCGTTTATTCTTTTGCGGATCTTACGGCAAATTTTCAGGGGCTGCGTTTCTGGAACCGGGTGCTGGCACAGCAGCAGGATCCGCTAAGCGGAAAAAGGCCGGGTGCCTACGTGGCCTGCGTGGATGGCCAGTGGCAGCAGGTTGACCGTTTCCAGTGGGCTGACTACGTGGATGCCGCGTGGAATGAAAGCGTTAATTGCCCGCTGTTTCGTAGTGAAGATCTGCTGCGCAGTGTGCAGCAACAGGGCCTGCATTGTCGCTCCGAAACATTACCCATTGCCAGGTACGGCATCCTGCACGGTCGGTTACTGAATCAGGGGGGAGTGGGTGTGTTGCCGGATCACCTGCAGCCGGAGGCCATCATGCAACGGCGTGTGGATCAGCATGATCTGGAGCTGTCGCAGGAAACACTGGAATACATCGGTGAGGTTCGTTTGCGGCTGGAGATGTGGCGCAAGAAAAGCATTCAGGAGGCACGGGCGCAGGAAGCGGCACAGAAACTGAACGACCATCAGGGTGAGTGAACCATTGCGGACGCCAAACCCATAAATTTTCTATTGCCTTTCGTGGGCGACCCATTAATGATAAAAGACGAGGAAAGTTTGCAGCCTGTTGGCTGTTTAATTACTAATCACATTGAGCCCACGTTCAAGGTGCGATCGCGTGTTCCATTCTTTTTCGCCAAAGACGCTCTTCACCAACTTTCTAAAAGAAATAGACCAATCACGTCTGCTGGAACGCCTAAGGGAGTTAAAGCGAATGTTCTCTACAGCCATTATCGTCTCAGTGGGTGTCTTTCTTCTGTTGCTTGGTGCCTGGATACTCTTTATGCAGGTCGTAGGGGTGTGGGATTACTATCGCCCCAATAACTTGAAGATCGGCACCATTACGGTGGACAACACAGAGAGTAAAAGTCACGCAGAGCTGTTCCGGGCTCGCTTTGATCACCATTTTCAACCTAAAACCAGTAAGCCACTCTCCAAAGGGTTTGTCGAAGTTCAAACGCTGGATTTTCCCCAACTTTTTTTAGCCGCGGATTCGGAATCCAAATTCAATGACATCACCATTGAAGTGAAAGGTGTCAACGTTGGTTTGCTGTACCGGTACATTACGCTGGTGGCGGAACCGCCGCGCTGGACCATTGAAGGCGATATACAAACCATGCCCGATCGCTTGCTGCTTTCCCTGCGGATGACCCGAGGGGATCGGCTGATCCGTACCTGGTATCTGGAAGAATATGCACAGGTGCCCGGTGAGATTGAAAAAGAGAAGGCTTTGATGCTGGAGCGGCTGATCGATCAGGCTATCTTTCAGATTGCCTTTGATCTGACCAACCGATCGGAAAAGAATGAAGACATCGTGAACTGGCAGCGGTCTTTGCCGGTTCATAACATCAGCTTTCCTGACCGGCGCTCGTTTGCCGCATTTTATGACGGCAAAAGCGCGCTTTCCCGCTACTTTGCCTTTGGCGGGCAGAAGGATCTGCTAACGGCCATTGAAAAGCTGCGTCTGCTGCGGGCCTACATGCCCGATTTCAATGAAGGCCTGAAACTGTTGGCCTTGGCGCTTGCGGAGAACCGCAACGAAACAGAGGCCATACACGTGTATGAGCAATTGCTGGATCTTATGAAAAGATCCCAGCCGGCCGGCGCAGCCGTTTCAGCGCAGAGCGTTCTGGAGATCCGCTCTGTTGAGTTGCATAAGGCAACCGCCCTGTCCAAGCTCTATGTTTGGAGATCCACTCATCAGGCTCATGATGAGCTGGTCGCGCTGTCTGAAAAACTGGATCAGGACTACAGGGTATATTGTAAAACATCCTCCACCGACGCGATTACCACCTGTGCCAAATTTGAGGAACTGCAGGCCTTGACCAGTATTCAGTTAGCCTATTGCTATGGCATTTATCTAGGCTATTTGAAGGATAAGATGGTGGCGACCATTTTTGGTAACCAGAGTGCACCTCGGAAATTAAGAATTGAAGATCAAGCCAAGATCAAAGTACTCACCAGCGGTGAAGAAGCGGACGCCGGAGAAGTAAAAGAGATTGTCAGTGGCGTGATCGTGGTTGCCAACCAGGAGCATTTGCGCTGGTTGCAGGAAGCCAGAAAGAAAGCCCGTTTGTACACGGGAAATTCGGACAATACGGCAATCGGGCACTTTGACGCCAGAACGCGGGAGATCTGCTCGCGCTATTATTTTGCAGCCGGTTACACCCATTACCGGATTGCTGAACTGGAGTACGCTCCAGGGATTCAGGATGCCGACCCCATCATTGATCTTGAGGATTTTCAGCCTGGAGATTGGTTGCTTGATCAATGTGAAACAGAGACGGGCAACAACCACGTACAACCGGAGCAATGGAAGGATCGCCCTGGTAAGCCGGGTAAATCCGCGTTTCAAATGCGGCTCAATCTGGCTGAACACATGTTGCGCCAGGCGGAGGCGGCGTTGCCGAATAACTACCAGGCACTTCAGTTTCTTGGCCAGGTGTACTCGGAACCAAGGCGGGCTGATGCGGATCTGCATATCGCGGAACAATAGCTGGAGCGTGCAATAATGGTGAAACCTTCAGCGTATTACACTTACACGCTGCGGGCGGAACTGATGATCCGGCAAATTGCGGACTATGGATATCAGGACAAAGGCTTGAAGCTGATTGAAAAAGGCTCTAATGACGTGGAAACAGCGCTGTTTTTTAATCCCACCAGCAACTCAGCCAATTTACTGAACTGCAAATACCTGATACTGAAGCTGGAAGTTGAAAGCGATCAGCAGGCAAGAGAGGCAATCTGGACCAAACTGCGCAGTGCGCTGACCCGGGCAGAACATTATTCACCGCGTATTTACAATCACGTGAGTGTGGATATGGACTGGATCAACATCGTTACCGAGACACTGAAACTACAGGATGAAGTTAAGAATGGTGTACAGCCTGACCAGCTTCGTGAGTTGGATCAGTCCATTAACAACATCATCGCAAGGGCAGACAGTCTTTCCAGCCAGGTTGAATTGTTGCAGAAGCGCTGGGTGGCGCACCAGCATGTGTTTCATGCCACTGAGCTGAGCCAGCGGGCACAGGCACTGGTGCAGGCTCTTAAACAAGCGCGGAAACAGCAGTCATGGCAGGGCATCAATTTGAACGTATTTAAGGAGTTGGATCGACCCAGTATTCTCAATGCTTCCTATATGGCAAACCGTTGATCTGGATCATATATGCACGGCTGTTTATCCCGCCACAGGCGCGCTCACCCTTTGATTCAGCCCCGGTGGACTGGTGATTTGATTTGATTAACACTACTATCAGGTTTGTGGTGCAACGTTCTGTTGATGCCAGGTGCAACCGGATGGCCAACAGCAAACACCCTCTCCTTAATCTGGCCACCGGCCAGAAATCACCGTAGCTCGTGTAAATTCTACTGCAGATATTCAGACTAGGGGAAAGACTATGCTTAAGGTTGCCATTAATGGCTTTGGAAGAATAGGAAAGCTGACGTTCCGAAATATCTTTGCAGATGATCGTTTTGACGTGGTGGCCATCAATGATTTAACTGAGCCGAAGATGCTGGCCCAGCTGTTGAAATACGACAGTGTGCAGGGGCCGTTTTCGGGGCATACGGTTGAGAGCGATGAGGATTCGCTGATTGTTGACGGCAAGAAAATCAGAATTCATAAAGAACCTGATCCAAGTAAATTGCCCTGGGGTGACTATGGTGTGGATGTGGTGCTGGAGTGCACCGGTTTTTTCTGCTCCAAGGCCAAAAGTCAGGCGCATATTGATGCCGGGGCCAAGCGGGTACTGATTTCCGCACCGGCGGGTAATGATCTGCCCACCATCGTTTATGGCGTCAACCATCAAACGTTGAAAAGCGAAGACCTGATTGTTTCCGGCGCCTCCTGTACCACCAATTGCCTGGCGCCCATGGCCAAAGCATTGAACGATTACCGGGAACTGAGAACAGGTTTTATGACCACCATCCATGCCTACACCGGTGACCAGATGATTATTGATGGCCCCCATCGCAAAGGGGATTTTCGCCGGGCCAGGGCCGGTGCCATCAACATCGTACCCAACTCAACCGGCGCTGCCAAAGCCATCGGCCTGGTCATTCCGGAGCTGGACGGCAAGCTGATCGGGTCGGCGCAACGGGTCCCCGTGCCGTCGGGCTCCATTACCATTCTGGACGCCACCCTGAAGGATGATACGGAAACCGTGAGTGTTGCGGGTATTAATGAAGCCATGAAAAATGCAGCCGATGAAACCTTCGGCTATACCGACGAAGAGCTGGTCTCCAGTGATATCATCGGAACCCGCTTCGGCTCACTGTTTGATGCCACCCAAACCCTTGCGCAACGCTGTGGCACCAAAATTTATGAAGTGCGGGTGGTGTCCTGGTATGACAATGAAATGAGCTATGTGTCGCAATTGATCAGGACCCTGAATCATATGGGCAGCCAGATGTAATCAGTGTGAATCCGCCGGGGGCGGCGGGCGCTGCTGTGCAGTAACCAGCCCGTTGCCCCTCTCTGTAACCACCCATCCACAGTACGTAACAACCGCAAGAAACGGGTCGAGATGTTCACCGCTTTTGCCTAGGCTTGCAGAATAGAAATGCCGGGGCCGTGCCCAAGGCTTGTTCTGCAACGATCTTACAACGGATGTACAACGTGCCTGAAATTGAAAACCAACTCTACACCATTGACTGGGAGCAAGTGACCGGGGATCTGAATCGCTCAGGCTTTGCCGTGGTTACCGGGCTGTTGGACGTCACCCAGTGCCAGCGCCTGATTGATGGGTTTGATGCCGAGGATGGCTATAGAAAAACCGTTGTTATGGAACGCCATCGCTATGGTTTGGGCCGTTATAAGTATTGGGATTACCCCTTGCCGGAATCGGTGCAGGCGTTGCGCCAACACCTTTATCCAAAGCTTGTGCCGATTGCCAACTGCTGGATGGAACAGTTGCGGTTGGAGCAACGGTTTCCCACACAACACGATGAACTGCAAAAGGTTTGTCATGAACATGACCAGCGGCAACCCACGCCATTAATTCTGGAGTATGGCGCAGGTGGCCATAACACACTGCATCAGGATTTGTACGGCGACCTGTACTTTCCCATTCAGGCGGCCTGCTTTCTCAGTGAAGCGGGTGCCGACTACAGCGGTGGTGCATTCGTTATGACCGAGCAGCTGCCAAGGGCACAGTCCAAACCCATCGTACTGACCCCCAGGCGCGGTGACATGATTTTACTGGCCACCCGGTTCCGGCCGGTTAAGAGTACGCGCGGCTATTGCCGTGCCACTATGCGACACGGTGTGAGTGAGGTCCATCATGGTAAACGCTATACCATGGGGATTATCTTTCACGATGCGGTGAGCTGATATGATCCGGCACTGTGATATTGACGATGCTGAGCTCAGGATCATGCTCAACGATAAGAGTATTCAGTTTGCGGGTCATCGTAGGCTGAAAATCTACGGCACGTTATATTGTAAATCCGGTAAACGCATGGGCCGACAACAGCGCGTGTTTTTTGCCAGTGAAGATGAAGCCGTTGGGAGCGGTTACCGACCCTGCGCTCATTGTATGAAAGATGCCTATACACGATGGATCTCTTGGAACAGATAGATAACCAACCACGCAATTTGTTGCCCGTTGACGGCACGGTCTATTACTACGGGCCGATCCTGTCCGGTGCGCAAGGTGCGCACTACTATGACCGGTTGCTGAATACAATCCCATGGCGGCCGGATCAGGCGATCATCTGCGGCCGCACCATTTTTACCAAACGGAAAGTGGCTTGGTATGCGGATCGCCCTTTCTCCTATACCTATTCCGGAACCACCAAAACCGCGTTGCCCTGGATACCGGTGTTGCAGACATTGAAAGGCATTGTAGAGCAGCACAGTGGTGAAACCTACAACGCCTGCCTGCTTAACCTGTATCATGATGGCCGTGAAGGCATGGCGTGGCACAGTGATGCAGAAAAGGATCTGAAGCGGCATGGTGCCATTGGTTCGCTGAGTTTGGGGGCTGATCGCAAGTTTGCCTTTAAACACAAAAAGACCCGGGAAACCATTAGCCGGGTGTTGGAGCACGGTAGCCTGCTGGTGATGAAAGGCACCACGCAAACGCACTGGCTGCACCGGTTACCACCAACCAAAACAGTACATGCCCCGCGTATTAATCTGACCTTCCGCACGATTCTGGCGGGCCGGTAAACTCCTCCAGCCCGCCAGAATCAACATCAGTACCCGCCATGGGTGATCAGTTCGGCCAGGGCCAGCCGGTCGCTGGGTTGTTCCCGCGCACGCAGCGGCTCGGGTAGCTGCCTGGGTTTGCCCTGCGCACCGATGGCAATTGCGATCTCCACACTGAGGTGCTCCGGCACCACCAGTTTAGTGCGCACGTCGGTATGTAAAATCCCTGCCATGGCGTGGGCCTGATAGCCCAGCAGCTGGGCCTGCAAAGCAATATGGCTCCAGGCCGCGCCGGCATCAAAACGATGGGTGGGCGGGTCGGTATCCGCCAGCAGAAAAACCAGTGCACCGGCGTGCTGTGCCCAACCGGCGTTGGCGGGGTGCAGCAGCGAGACAAAGGTTTGCCAATGTTGATCCCCCTGCAGGGCGTACATAAACCGCCACGGTTGTTTATTGTTGGCGGAAGGCGCCCAGCGCGCGGCCTCGAACATGGTCATCAAATCGGTCAGCGGCAGAGGGCTGCCATCGAAAGCCCGTGGGGACCAACGGGCAAGAAACATCGGGTCCACCGGCAGATTGCTGGATCGGGTTATTAAAGGGTTCATGTGCATACTCCGTTATCAATCAAGTGGAAAAGCGGTGGGGCGCAGAGGGGCAGCATCCGCACCGCGGAATTTCAGTGGGCTGCCGATAAAGGCAAATTCATAGACCTGATCGCGGGATAGATCCTCCAGATAGGCCAGTTCGATAATGGGGGTGCCCTGTTCCGCCAACAGATAGGTGTGCACGGGCACGTAATCGGATTCCAGTTGCGAAGGAAACGCCTCCAGGCTGAGATTGTCGGCACCCACCACCATGGCGCCGGCGGTTTCCACCAGATAACGGGCGGCATGGTAGCCCAGGCCCGGTGGGTTTTGCATGTAGGCATGGGCGTTCTCATACTCCTGCATGCGGCCGGTGCGCAGCAACACCACATCGCCGGTTTGCAACTCTACTTTCTGTCGTTGCAGCGCCTGCTCGATATCGGCGCGGGTAATGCGGTAGCCGTCGTCCAGCATGGGTTTGCCCTTGGCGGCCGCCACATCGATGAGCACGCCTCGGGCAACGATGGGTGGAAAGTTTTCCACCCCCGCAACGCGCCAGCCGCGATCCCCGGCGTGATCCTTTGCCGCAAAGCGGTTCCAGATTTTCCCATCCAGGCCGAAGTGATTGAGTGCATCGATGTGGGTGCCCATGTGGGTGTACATGGACACCGCCGCGCCGGTGTAACTGACGTGCTGGTTCATGGTGGTGCCCAGCTGTAACGGATCATCGATTACCGTGCCCTCGGGGGTGTGGGTCATCCAAATGCGGTAGTGGGGGTCGCCGGCCGCCTGCCAGCTGGGCATGCCGATAAAGTACTCCACCGACAGGTCATAACTTTTGCCACCGCGAATGCGAGCCAGCACCCGGGCACGGGATTCATCGGTCATCAGGTTCAACCGCCCGATCTCATCATTGGGCCCCCAGGGGCTGATGCCGGCCTGGCGGCCCTCGCCATGGGCAAGGGGCAGGGGGGTACTGAACAGCAGCAGTGCGCACAGGGCGCTGTAACGTGGTTTCATGGTT
>DKQK01000068.1 GCA_002471665.1 Gammaproteobacteria bacterium UBA7310 | reverse complement strand
AAAGCATGAGCCTCAGCTACTCCAAAATCGTGGGCGACCTGCAGGGCGCGGACAAGACCAACAAGATCGGTCAGAACATGAAAGTGGGTTATGACCTCACCACCGGCAAGCCTCAGTAAAGCTCGAACAGAAAACCCGGGCTGGCCCCCAGCGGCCACCCCCCCACCTCGCAACCGGACCCTGGCTCACAAGCCGGGGTCTGGTCGTGGTGGGTTCCGCACCAGGGCCCCTTTATCCGTTCGTGCTGTTTTAATTCTTCCGAACAACTGCCCCCCGCTGTGCCTGGCCGTCATCGGCGGTGACATGAAAATCAGCCCGTGACTTGTCACTTTTTCAGCACCACTCTGCCACTTCCCCAGGCAACCGCCCGATCTTCATCGCAACGCCATCAAAAATCTTAAATATTCAACCATATCAACAACTTAAAAAGTTGGCACGCAAGTTGATATGTAATACTCAAGCAAGAGCGATTAAGCGCCAGCGAAACGCAGTAACCCAATTAACGTAACGACTCATCATTCTCAGGAGATACACCATGGCTATTTACATGAACTTCAACAACAAAAAGATCAAAGGCAACGTCACCGCAGCCGGTTACGAAGACTGGATCGAACTGGACTCTTTCAGCCTGGGCACCGGCCGCGGCATCACCATGGAAGTGGGCAACATGGCCAACCGTGAAGCCAGCCGCCCTTCCATCAGCGAAGTGTCCGTCACCAAAATGATGGACAACGCCTCCGGCGGCCTGTTCAAGGAATCCCTCACCGGCGTGGAAGGTGTTGTGGTACAAATCCACATCGTACAAACTGGCGCCAAGCAAGTTGAAAAATTCGCCGCCTACGAACTGACCGACGTACTGATCAGCTCTTACAGCGTCAGCGCCAGCGGCGGCAGCGCCCCCGGCGAAAGCATGAGCCTCAGCTACTCCAAAATCGTGGCCGACCTGCAGGGCGCGGACAAGACCAACAAGAACGGTCAGAACATGAAAGTGGGTTACGACCTCACCACCGGCAAGCCTCAGTAAGGCGCGCCTTAGTATGCACGGTGCAGGGTGGAGCAACACCCACCCTGTGATCCGGCTACCGTATTCATCAACTTAAAGTAATGGGGCTCCGGCCATGTCAATCAGTCAGGACAATCGACTTCTCAGTATCTCAGCCAGCTTTATCAGCAAAGATGCCATCGCCATCGGGCTGCAGGGCAGCGAGGAGATTTCACAGCCGTTTAATTTTTCGGTCACTATCCTGTCAAAAAATCACGCCTTAAGCAGCAGTGATGTGATTGGCCAGAAATGCTCCGTTACCCTCACCCATCAGGACGCCGACACGCCCCGTTATTTTCACGGCCGGGTGAACAGCTTTTCACTGGGAGAACTGGAAGGGGATTTTCGCCAATACACCTTGCGCCTGGTACCCGGCTTCTGGTTTGCCACCCAATCCCAGCATCACCGTATCTTTGAGGAGATGAGCGCCAAAGACATCATCAGCTCTGTGCTGCGTGAGTTTGGTGACTTCTGCAACTTCAAGGACAACACCAGTGCCACCTATCTGACCCGTGAATACTGCGTTCAGTATGGTGAAAGTGACTTTGAGTTTGTCACCCGCCTGATGCAGGAAGAAGGCATCTTTTACTATTTCGAACACAAGGAAAGCGAACACACCATGGTATTGGGCGACAGCACCAGTGCCTACACCGATTGCAAGGAATCCAGGGTCAAGATCAATGTGGGCTCCGACATGGATGACAAGGCCAGGGTACTCAGCTGGCACCGGGAGATGAACTATCATACCGGCACGTTTGAAACGTCGGATTACAACCACAACACACCCAAGAATTTCTACAAACAGACACTGGCCACCAAGCATAAATTTGCCCAGAGCCCGGGCGAAAAAACCGTGCAGGAATTCAGTGATTTTGTGTATAAATCCGGGAAGGAAGCCGATCACGATTTCGATGTGGCCAGCAACAAGCGCATGAATGGCGTACAACTGGAAAGTCTGGAAGCCGGCCACGACATTGCCAAAGGCTCGGGCTATGCCGGCAGCTTCTTCCCCGGTGGCCGCTTTACCCTGGAGCACCACCTGAAATCCGAATGCAACACCTATCTGGTCACCCGCATTCAACATTCTGCCCACAACAAGAATGATCAGAATGCCGAATACCGCAACAACTTTACCTGCATTCCTTCCACCGTGGTGTACCGGGCCCCGATCACCCGAACCAAACAGCAGATGCGCGGCCCGTTAACCGCCAAGGTGGTGGAATTGAATGCATCCGCCTCCAAAGCCACCGCCGATCCCCACCGCATGATCAGAGTGGAGTTTCCCTGGGCGGACAAAGCCAAAAGCTGTTGGTTGCGCGTGGCACAGGCTTACGCCGGTGCCGGTTGGGGCGCCAGTTTTGTACCCCGCCTGAACCAGGAAGTGCTGGTGGAATTCATCAACGGCGACCCGGATCGGCCGGTGGTGGTGGGCGCGTTGTACAATAAGGACAATCAGGGCCCCGGTTATACCAGTACCCAAAGCGGCATTAAAACGTCGAGCAAGAAATTCAACGAACTGCGCTTTGACGACAAGGAAAACGAAGAAGAAATCTACGTTGAGGCCGGCAAGAACTACAACTACATCGTGCATCTGGATGAAACCGGTAACATTGAAAACAACCAGAGCCTCACGGTTAAAAACGATCGTACCCTCACCATCAGTGAAGGCAACGAAAGCAAGACTCTGGGCAAGGGCAACCAGACCCTGGATGTGGCCGGCGATCGCAGCACCAACGTGGGTGGCAATCACAGCGAAAGCGTCGGCGCCGACCAGACCATCGATATCGGCAGCAACAAAACCCTGAACGTGGGCGGCGACAACGACACCTCCGTTTCCGGCAATGACGCAACGTCCGTGTCGGGCAATCAGGATTTCAAGATCACCGGCAATCAAACCCATAAAGTAACCGGCAAACAAACCATGGACGTGACAGGGGCGATTACCAACAAATCGGCACAGAAAATCACCCTGCAGGCGAACATGTCCATCGAGCTGAAAGTGGGTGCCAACAGTATCAAGATCGATCCCAGCGGCGTGACCATCACCGGCACCATGGTGAAAATCAACGGCAGCGCCATGACCGAAGTAAAAGGCGGCGGCATGTTGAAAATGCAGGGCGGCCTGGTGATGATCAACTAACTTTTTTCTGGAGGACCAACCATGGGACAGCCCGCAGCCCGCATCGGTGACAACCACGTTTGCCCCATGCAGACACCCGCCCCGGTGCCGATTCCCCATGTGGGAGGCCCGATTGTCATGCCTTCGGCCCCCACCGTGTTAATCGGCAAGATGCCGGCGGCGGGCATGGGCAGCATGTGCGTCTGCGTCGGCCCGCCGGACAGCATCATAAAAGGCAGCGCCACCGTCATGATCGGCGGTAAACCGGCGGCCCGCATGGGGGATTCCACCGCCCATGGCGGCACCATTGTAATGGGTTGCCCCACGGTATTGATCGGCGGCTGAACGTTCGCCCACGTGGTAATTTCCGGCCCCCACCGTTACAATCCCGAAGCTGACATCCTTCTAATAACAACATCCACGCAGTGAGCCGGGAATGAGCAACGATACAACCATGTGGGGCGCGGAGCGGCCGGTTAGCTTCAGCAGCCAGATCAGCCTGTATGCCATGACCATCGCCTATCACAGCGACTGGAAGCGCATCGGTGCCACCACCTACCTGGAGGGGCTGGATCAGGGCAAGGTCTTTACCCTGTCCCGCCTGGAGCCGGAGTTTGGTGTACCCTACTCAAAAAACACCTATTGCCTGGACGATCGTTACATCAGCCGCAAGCCCATCACCATCCAGCAACTGAACGGCCGACTGTTGATTACCCCCCATCCGGAAGGCACCGGCATTCGCATTGATGGCATTCACATCCGCGCCCAGCACTACATTTTTGAAGAACAACTGAAAAACGGCGTGGTCATGGAGCTGGGGGGCCGGGTCATAGTGGTGTTGCACAGCCTGACACCGGATCGCCGCAGCCCCAATATGCACCGAATGCTGGGGGTCAGCGAAGGCATTGAAAATATTCGCCGCTCAGTGGACCGGGTCGCCGACCTCAATGTGCCGGTGCTGATTCGGGGTGAAACCGGTACCGGAAAGGAGCTGGTGGCCAGTGCCCTGCACAACGCCAGTCCCCGTTGCACGCGGCCGATGCTGGCAGTCAACGTGGGTGCCATCCCGGAATCCCTGGCTATCTCGGAATTGTTCGGCGCCAAAAAAGGCTCCTTCACCGGCGCCAACAAAGACAAGCCCGGTTACTTTTCCCAGGCCAACAACAGCACCTTGTTTCTGGATGAAATCGGTGACGCCCCCGATGAAGTTCAGGTGGCCTTACTGCGTACCCTGGAAACCAGCGAAGTGCGCCCGGTGGGCGGTACCGAGACTCTGAAAGTGGATGTGCGGCTGGTAGCCGCCACCGATGCGGATCTGGAAAGCAAACTGGAAAGCCAGGATTTCCGCAACCCCCTGCTGCAACGATTGGCGGGCTTTGAAATCTGGATTCCCCGCCTGGCCCAGCGCAAACCGGATATTGGCCTGCTGTTGTCGGAATTCTTACGCTTTGAATTCGATGCCATAGCCGAACAGCGCCACTATCAGGAACTGGACCCCAATTCCGAAATGCTGTGGTATCAGTTTTTCCGCCACGCCCTGGAATTCGACTGGCCCGGTAATATTCGCCAGATGCGCAACGTTGCCCGCCAGGTTGCCATTCACAATCGCCTGGCCAATTTCACCAGCATCCCCCCCCGGGTGGAAGCGATGCTGCTGGAAGAAAATCAGCGCCAGGCGGAAGAAGACCTGAAGAATAACGGCAATGGCATTGAGCAGGAAGAGACACCGGTACCTGAGGGTAACATTCGTGAATACGTCAAAGCAGCGGAACCCGATCCCATCGCCCCACCCCGCCGCAAACCCAGCACCATTGATGAACCGGAGTTACTGGAAGCATTGCAACGCCAGCGCTGGGATCTGAAAAACACCGCTCAGGATCTGAATATCTCCCGCGCGGCGCTGTATAAGATGATCGAAGCCAATCCCAATGTGCGCAAAGCCGGCGATCTCAGCGTGGACGAGTTGACCAACAGTTATCAACGTTGCGCCGGTAACTTGGAACAAATGGTGGATGAGCTGCACGTGTCAAAAGCGGCTTTGAAACGGCGCATCAAGGAGTTGGCCATCAGTTGATGGCCAGTTTCTGTATTTAGTTGCTGCGAACCCAAGCCGGCTGAGTCCGCCTTTCGTATGAACCTGCCTGCCCATTGGCATGTTACCCTTTCTCCATCGTTAATCGGGCTGACACTTCCCTTGTTATGGCTAATACAGCGCGTATTCTGCATCCCATTCCTACCAAGCTTTGCTGGCTTGCGCTGCTTATAGTTTTTTCGGGATGTGGTGCCCGGGACAATGCGGGAAATGATGTAACAACAACGACTCTCTTTGTGAAATTTTCTGAGGATTTCGCCGCATCCCCCAGAATGAACATTCTGCAGCACCTGAAATCAGCATCTTCAGTCACCATCCTGGACGGGGATTACCCACTTGACCACCTTCCACCAGGGGCCAGCGTACTGATCTTCGGCAACACAGGAGACTGGCGGCGGTGGAGCGACACCCCTCTATTAGATAACCGTGCCGAAGCATTTGCCATCCGAACCCTACCTCTCAAGCCCCTGAACTCAGACGCAATCATCAGGGCCACTTTCGCCCAGGGGAACCCGGGTGAAGAGCATAATCTATTGCAAGAAGGGCGTAACATAGGCGATCTCTACGCAGCCTATGCCCTGCTGGAACAACTGGGTTTCGCCTTTCTACACCCACTGGAACCGACCTTACCATCGGCACTGAACTGGACGGGCCTGCACGCGCAACAGGAATCCCCCCACTGGCCTATCCGTGCCTGGCACATCCACACTCAACATCCGCTGGAATTAACCCATGTTTTGAATGGCTGGGGGCCCGAGGGGCCAGATGATCTGGCGGGCTGGGAAGCCCTGCTGACGGAGTGGGAGCGCTTTCTGGAATGGGCGGTGGCCAACCGCCAGAACCGGGTGGAATGGTTTCTGCTGATGGCGGAATCCTGGCAGCCCTTTGCCGACAGCCCCGAGCGCCAGCGACGCCTCAATATTCTGGTGGACATGGCCCACCAATGGGGCCTGGCGGTGGGCATCGATGCGCCCATCGTGTTTCGCCAGCAACACGCCTGGACCATGGTGCGGCAGTCCGGCAACGAGCTTGAGCAAATTCGCTCCGCCATTGACTGGCTCGATCGGGCGGGCTTCGATTACTTCGAAATAGAAATGGGGTTCAGTGAATTCACTCACCCCGATGACCAACTGATGCTGGACTGGATGAACGAGGTGGCCCGTTACAGCTGGCAACAATACGGCAAACGCAGCTATGTAAAAGTACATTGTACCCAAGACCAACAAGCGGAGAATTTTACGGATCCACGCACGGGGAAGCCCCTGAATTTTAACTTTCTACCCTACTACGCCGATCCCTTGCTGGGGGTCATGCCCCATACCGTGCAGTACTACGATCTGCAAGGCCCTGCGTACACCTACAGTAACGACAACTTTAACTTTATGCATGATTATCTGCGCCTGGAAGCCGGCCGGCGGGAGGTACTTTATTATCCGGAAACCGCCTATTGGGTCAGTTACGATATCGATGTACCCCTGTTCCTGCCGCTGTACGCCGACCGGCGTCTGTTTGATCTGCGCCTGATTGCCCGCGATGAAAGCAACGGCAATCCCATTCAGGGCCAGGTCAACTTTTCCAGTGGTTGGGAATGGGGCTACTGGCTCAATGATGTCATCACAGCACGGGCGGCCTGGAATCCCCTGCTCAACATTCCAGACCATAAAACGGCTCTGGAACACGCGCTTCAAGCGGTGGTGAAACCCTTCGCCGGTACCGCGACCGATGTCACCGCGATTCTGCTGGATTGGATTGATCTGCAGCAACGTTTGTTTATTCAGGGTGAAGTGAATGGCGTGGCCCCTGAAAACCCAGCCCTGCTTAACGCCCAGGCCTACCTGCAGGGATGGGAAGCCTGGGATGACGTTGCCAAACTACTGGGTATGCTGGAAACCCAACCCCGCAAGGTGGGTATGCTGGAGTTGGACAATCCATTGCTGCCTGCCAGCCGGAAAATTAATTTCGAGACTCAACTGCACCCCCTGCTGACCACCACCGCCCGTGAGCTGCGCGAGCAATTCAATCGCCTGCAGGCGTTGCAACAACGCATTCCGGCCAACGCCACAAAACTCTATCTGGAGATCAAAGATGCCATGGAGATCACGGCCCTTAGAGCAGAACAAGTGCTCCACCTGTATGCCACCGTGCACTCGCAAACGGCCGCCTACGGAAGTGACACAACACAAGCCAACCTGCACCTGAACCGGGCCCGCGCGGCGCTGGATCGCGCTGCCGATATTGTGCAGCAACGGGAACACCACTATCGGGTGAACCCGGACCGCATCGCCTCCTGGCAGTACAATCCCACCGCCTATCATTTCGGCTATTTGTGGTCGGTACGCACTCTGCATTACTGGTGGCGCGACGAAGGCAAGGCGGTGGACCGGCCCCTCAATCCCGGCTATCTCAACATTATGGACCCGGTGGATCTCGCCAATGGTGAAGGGCAATGGGTGGAATCCGGGATTAATTTGTCACAGTTGCGCTTCTGGATTGCCTTGCTGTCCTCGCCAAACAGTTGGTTCAACATTCTGCTGTTTGAACCCAACCCCGAGTATCGATATCCCCAGGATAATCTGCGGTCACGGCCGGAATGGTACTACCCTTTGCAGCAGGACTAGTGCCACCCTTTCAGCCGGCACGCCCGGTGGAACCCAATCGAAATGCAGTACCCACCCCCAAAAAGAAGAACAGGAAATCGATGGGGCCAAGGCTCTCTTTCACCGCATCCCACGTACTGAATCCAGCGAACTGTTGTACCAGTTCAGCCCCTTGCATCTGGGTAAAATCATCCACCGAGACAGGATTATTCGCATACTCCACCAGATAAGGTGCTTCCTGCTCTTTAAAAAAGCGCAGCTCCTCATCGGTCACCGAATCCGAGTCAGTGGCTTCTGTGTATCCGTATTCCACCATGAATTCGCGCATCTCGGCATCGGTCTGGACGTAGTCCGCAAAATAGCGGGCCGATTCCATTTGTTCAGAGTAAGCGTCCGCCAAACCCTCCTCGGTAAAGGCCGCTTGAATTTCGCTGACAAATTCATTCATAAACGCCTGCTGCACCAGATATTTACCCCCCACAATGGAACACAGGGCCAGCACACCACAGAGTACACCGGTACGAATCCCCACTGAACCCAAGGCAATGGCCGTAAAACCGATGGCACCCCCAATGGCCCAAGCAACGATGCCCACCTCATACTCGGTAACCACTGCGATCAATTTCCACAGGTAAGCACTGACCAGTGCCACCGCCGCCGCCGCGACTATCGCCACGGGCTTGGGATCCTGTGGTTCTTCCCATGTAGTATCGTCCCCGGCGGCACTGGATTTACCCGCAGCTCCGACAACCGCTTTGTCGCCGGCATCCTGTTCCGCCGTAGCTTTCACTTTATGCAGGTAAACACCACAGGATTCACACTGGACAGACGAATTCTGCTGGTGACCGCACTTGGGGCAGGTGATAGCACCGGCCGCCGCCGCGTCTACCGGCGTTTGCTGAGAATCACCAGAATCGATTCCCGGTTGTGCATAGCGGTCATCAATCGGCTCCAGACTCAGGGAAGCGAGGGAAGGCTGTGCCTGCTGCTCCGGCTGCATTACCACCTGTAACCCGATGGCCTCAAGCTTTTTGAGATAGGTATCCGCTCTCGCTTCGGTTAATTGTTTTTTAAGGCAACGTGGCTGCCCCAGCAGCGCCCCTGCCTGAGCAACGGATATTTTGGCCAGTGCTGCAAACGCTTCTATTGCCTGCTGTGGATCCACATGATCCAGAAATTCGCCCGTAAACTGAACGCTAAATGTAGTGTTGGATTCCATTAAATGCCCCGATAAAAATTGCTCTGTGGCCTCCCGGTCTCACAGATCCCTCCCCAGATGAGAATCACTATTAAGTTTAGACAGTTTCTTGCCGAGTCTCAAAATAAAGTATGAATCTCTCAACTATACTCAAAACAAATGACCCATAAAAAGCCAAGGGCAGACCATGAGCGACCCGTTGATCGGCCGCACCCTTAAAGAAACCTATCGCATTGACCGCATGCTGGCCGATGGTGGCATGAGCCGCGTGTATTTGGCCGAACAGTTGAGTCTGGCCCGTAAAGTGGTGGTCAAAATGTTACTGCCCAGTTTTCACGACGAGGATTTCGTGCAACTGTTCCTGCGTGAAGCCCGCATTTGCAGCCATCTGAATCACCCCAATATCGTCAGCGTATTGGACTTTGGCAGCACCGAGGATGGCCTGGTGTATCTGATCCTGGAATACCTGGAAGGCGCGTCTCTGGCGGACATTGTGCTCCAGCAGAAAGGGCTGAGTCTGGCCAATATTGCCTGGTTAATGGAGCCTTTGTGCAGCGCCATCAACGCCGCCCATCAACAGAATGTTGTGCACCGGGATCTGAAACCCGGTAACGTGATGGTGGCCACCCTGTCGGGTAACGACACCACGGTAAAAGTGGTGGATTTCGGCATCAGCAAACCCATGCATGAGGAAAACCTCAAGCACACCCAGCTGGGTACGGTGATGGGTACGCCCGGTTATCTGGCACCCGAGCAGATTCGGGGCACCAACATCAATCATCTGGCGGACATTTACGGTATTGGTGCCATTCTGCATTTCATGATCACCGGCGAGGCCCCTTACCGGGGCGCCAGCCGTGAAATCATCATGAACAAACAGATGAAAGAGCTACCGCCGGCTCTTGCCAGCTACACACTGCAGGACCCTGCCTGTGAAATCCTCCAACCGGTGGTATACAAAGCGATGGCAATCGAGCGCGAACAGCGCTACGGCTCCACCGCCGAATTATGGCGGGAGTTCTCCATATGCGCCCGCCAGACTGCGCAGTTGTCACAGCAAACCCCATCCACAGCAGCCGACGATAGCCTTTACCAATTCGTGTTTCGTGGTGAACTGCTGGCCGGTGGGGATCCGCACACCAGCAAGCAGCAACTGCAAAAAGCCTTCAAGTTTTCGGATCAACAACTGAAAACCCTGTTCAGCGGCAAACGGGTGGTGTTGCGCAAGAATATCTCACAACAGGATGCCAAGCGGTTCCAGCAATTGTTCAACCGCTGCGGGGCCCGTGGCGAAGTGGAGGCCATGGACGACCGCACCCGTATTGTGGCCCCGGCCATCGCCAACCCGGCGGAAAACAAGGCGCCTGGTTCCCTGCCCGAGCCCGGTGTTGCCCAACCCATTTCCATTGCGGCGTTCGTCGAGGCCGGCAATTCGCCATTCGTCAGCCGCGAACCCTCTCTTGCGGCCTCCTCGCCCCATTCGCCTGGCCAACCATCGCCATTCACTCAACCGGCGCCCGCCACGTCTTCCTCTGGCCACTCACGTCGGTTCTGGCCCGGCATTACGGCAGCACTGATCTTCCTCTGCGCACTGACAATCTATCTGGTGCCAGGCTGGCGCTATACCGTCAGTGATCACCTGATGTATGCCACTGGCCTGGCCCAGCCACAGCGTGGCATCAGTCATGATCAAATCAAACTGGGCATGAGCGCCGCCTTCAGTGGCAGCGCGCGGGAGCTGGGCCGGGCCATGCGCATCGGCATGCTGGCTTATTTCAAGGGCATCAATGAACAGGGCGGTATCCACGGCCGCAAGATCGATTTACACGCACTGGACGATGGCTACGAGCCAGCCCAGGCACAAGCTAATATGGAGGATTTCCTGGATCAGGATAAGGGCGTGTTCGCCCTCATAGGCAATGTCGGCACCCCTACCAGCAAAGCCATTCTGCCCCATGTTCTCGACAATAAAGTGTTGCTGTTCGGTGCGTTCAGTGGTGCCCAGCTACTGCGCAACGATCCACCGGATCGCTATGTCTTTAACTACCGTGCCAGTTACGCCGAAGAAACCGCGGCCCTGGTACATTACTTTGTCAAAATCCTGGAGATGAACCCCAGCAACATCGCGGTTTTTTACCAGAATGACAGCTACGGACGGGATGGCTTGTCCGGCGTCTCAAATGCCATTGCTCAATACGGGGTGGATATTCACGATCTGCCCACGGCAACCTACCCCCGCAATACCACCCGGGTTATGGATGCCGTTGCCCTGTTTCGCCCGCTGCTCCCCAGTCTGGAGGGGGTTATCGTTATCGGCACCTACCCCGCCAGCGCCCGCTTCACCAAACTGATGGCCATCAATGGCTACCGGGGCCGCATTGCCAACGTATCATTTGTGGGCTCGGAGGCACTGGCCGAAACCTTTCGCGAGTCGGAAAGTAATAGTGGTGAAGGCATCATCGTCTCGCAGGTAGTGCCCATGTACGATGCCTACGCCACCGGCGTGCTGGAATACCGCTCAGCCATGCAACAGTACTATCCCAGCGAACCAGCGGGGTTTGTCTCGTTGGAAGGGTACGTGGTGGCACGCCTGTTTTGCCTGGCATTGCAGAAAAGCGGCCGTTACTTTGATGTTGAGGAGGTGATCGACCGCCTGGAAGCAATGCAGGACATCGATTTGGGCATCGGGCAACCGTTGTCTTTCAGCGCCTCCGACCATCAGGCCAGCCATCAGGTCTGGGGCGCGGTCATCAATAATGAAGGCCACTTCGAATCCCTGGATCTGGAGAAAATACAAGTGCAGTAGGGTAGCTTGGATTTATTGCGTAATGCTGGCAACAACCGCGCCCAACAAAGCTTTCAGGTCAGCCGGTGACAATTCTATTTCAAGGCCACGTTTACCTGCGCTGACAAACACCGTTTCCCATTCCAGGGCCGATGCATCCATGACGGTTTTCAAACGCTTCTTCTGACCCAGTGGGCTCACGCCACCCAGCACATAACCGGTTGACCGCTCCACCTGCAGCGGTGCTGCACCTGGTTCAAGGACACACAAAGGCACTGATATACCATTTGGTTTGCTGAAGTGAAAGCTGCTGCTGGAATGCCGCCGGGAACCCGTTATCGGCCAGCACCTGTTCAGAAAGCGTTTGCAGCGCCTGGGCCTGGGATGTTTCCGACTCACCACGGCGAATCACATAGCCTGAGATTTTGTACCCGGTTTTTGCATTAATGGAAGCCGGCAGTTCACGCACGCGAATCCGGCCCGCGGCACCCTCTTTCAACAATTGGTCCTGAATCAAAACCGCCTGCTGTTGTGCCCCCTCACCGGATTCCGAACACCAGAAAATATCGTAATCCCAATCTTCCCAATTGAAAGACGGTGTAGTGGTACGAGCGGTTCTCAACACGTCCATCTGGCCGGATTCATAGACCCGTTCCTGCGCCAGGACTTGTGCTGTTTCCCGTTTGATCTCTTCCGTGCCACCCTCTTCCAACACACCCAAAAGACGCTTGCGTAACTCCCCATCCACCATCACCAACACGAATTGCTTGGCCACTTCCTGCTTCTGCTGATTACCCTCTTCCAGCGAATTCAGCACCAGGTCATAGATCCTGAAATTGAATTCACGCTCGGCATTGATTTTTTCGCGCTCGTCCCTGGCCTCTTTGATCGCGATATCCACGGCCGCAATCTGCTCTTTTAATCCTTGATCCACACGGGAAACGGAGTAGTTCAACCACGCCACCATGGTGGCAGTGCCCACCGTGACCACCGGCAAAATCACATTCTGCAGCACAGAAACTATCGTCTTTCCACTCACCGTTTGCTCTCTCCGTTTGTTTTCAACCTGTTAAAACCTGGCCGCAGGTTACACCCTATCAACGCTCACATATTGCTCAATGGGAAACACCGCTGGGCCAAACTGATTATAAACGGCCACATCCGCCGCATCCCTGCCATAGCCAATGGACACGTAGCCACCATTCTTGCGGATTTGAGTTGCATCAAAGGTATACCAACGCCCCGCTACATAGGCTTCAAACCAGGCGTGCATTTCCATTGGTTGCAATCCATACAGATAACCCACCACCATGCGCGCCGGAATACTGAGGCTGCGGCACAGGGCGATGCCCAGATGAGCCAGATCACGGCAAACCCCGGACTGCTGCAGATTTACCTCGATCGCCGACAGCGGCACGGTACTGGTGCCCGGCTGGAAAGGCACATTATCGTGTAACCAGCGTTCGATCATCGCCACCTGGTCATAGCCTGGCCATTGCCCATAGGTAATCTCCGTGGCCATATCGCCGAATCGGTCGGATTCACAGTAGCGGCTGGGTAGAAGATACTTAAAAACATCGTCCGGTAGATTCTGAATTTCAATGAACTCGCCACCCGGCCGTTGATCAACCGTATCCGAAGCCTTGATGCGGGCAGAGGTATTCACCGAAAAATGCCCTACAGGCGCCACCAGACGCTGACATAGATTACCGAAATCATCGGTAAACTCATAAGCCGGTACAGTGGGGTTGAGCAGATATTCCTCATTGGCAACCCACTGTTGCGCGCCACTTCTGGGCCTCAACATCAACACAAAAGGGGTAGGAACATCAATAATGAACTTCAATTCACAACGCGTTTGCAACCACATAGTGCCTCCGACGTGGAATTCACAACAAAGAATGGTTCATCATCAACCAGTTATCCGGTAATTGGAAGCGCGTTTTGTTGTTCAGTGCCGAAGAGCAAAGCACCACCTCAACTTTGCACCTCAGATTTCCCCATTAAGGGCCGCGGCGGCAAACAGCATGCGCCCCGCGACCGCGAAAACCCGAATAGCGGGATACACTTGGGGACCTTGATTCCGGTACAGGCCTCGCCCCTACCAATGCTATACGCTACAAAAAGAAATCTGATGATCAACCAGAACGCTCATCCAAATGACTGCGTTGCCAAAGGTAGGACCAATTAGTTGGCATGCAGTCGGTACTGTTCGATACAGGCTTGCCGGTACAACTCTTCAGATTGATATTCGATATTGCGCCGCCATTCCCGATCAGGTGGTATGGCACGCTGCCTATGTGCCGGATCACACCAATACTCCACGTATTCATCCGGATCATCCGGGTTGTACGACGGTGTATTGCAACCGGTTAGCATAATACTGACCAGCAGGCAGACGGGTAATGATAAAAAAGAACGAGATTGCATTTGCATTGCATCCATAAATTCAATCGGGCATCCACTGATGTTTCGTACTCCGCACAACAGGTAAAGCCCGGTCAATCTGGAGAATATTGCTCGAACACCTGTTGCCCTGTTAACTGATTGGTTTGGTTACCAAACTCATAATAGCTTGGCTTCTCATCAATGAATATTTCACTGGAAAACGTAAATTCCTGATCCTGAAACAATCCAGCAGTGAGCACGTACTCATTATTAGGCAAAAGATAGTAGAAAAGATGGGAACCACATTTGGGGCAAAAGCCACGTTCGGCCCAGTCGGAGGATTGGTAACGGGTGGGTGTATCACCAATGAATTTCACATCGGAACCACAATGTACCGCAAACATCGGTCCACCAGTCCAACGCCGACACATAGTGCAGTGACATACCCCGAGATCCGTCTGATCGGGTGCCTCCACCTCGATACTTCCACACAAACACTTACCTTTCATAAGTCCTCCCTGTTTTCTCTTTCTGATCCTAATGAATATTGACGACCTATGGAACTAACCAACTGAATCAGTGAACGTTAATTTATTGCCAAATGGATCAGCAATGGTCATATCTTTACTGCCCCAAGGCATCTCTTGTATATGGGGCCGCGAGTTCTTGTACCGCTTCCCGAGCAACTGCTGTTGAAACTCATCCAAACCGGATGTTTGAATGCGCAAGGCGGTTCCCGGGCAGCTATCTCCATGATGCTCGGATAAATGTAAAACACAATCATTTTTTGATAACTGCATATACAAGGGCGCATCAACGTCAAAGCGATGCTCCCAATCCAAACTGAAACCAAGAAAATCCATATAGAACTCTTTGGCCTTGGCCTCGTCAAAACTCCGCAGTATAGGCACAGTGCTGCCTAATTTCATATTCGATCGACTCCTTGAAATACACTGCCAGTCATACTCATGACTATTGGCATTTTTGGTTTGTAAATCGATACCTGATCATTTCATCGAATCAGTCATTACCTTGTTAGAAAGCAGCGCCAGATAAACTATAAACGCAATTCTATTAACATAGAGATATATCTACTTCTCATATTCCATTAACTCAACCGGTGCACCATTTACCTCAATAAACGCTACGGTTAAGCCATCACTCGGTGAATTTGGCTCAACTATAACCTTCCTACCCTTTAGTTCAAGCCGCAGATTCTCTACTACAAAAGCCACATGCGGAATCGTTTTAACTATTTCAGGATAGGGTGCACCTTCCCAGTAACGCTGCCACTGAATTCCATAGGGGTTATTCTCATGATCAGATACGGTCATCTGCAAGTGAGGAAGATCCATTTCCCCCTCAAACCTACCCGTAACAGGAATGCCAATATGGTTAAATTTCATAAGCTTTCATAATACACTCTGGCTGAGTATCAGTTTGATAACTACTGCTTATCAACGTTGATATCAAGTGACACTAAAATGTAACTCCAACTACACCGACTTTCCGCCTACCTATCCATACAGGAACCGGGATAGGCCCTAGCGACTATTAATACATCATCGTGTGTATACGGAGCTTCAACATCGAATCCGATCAAGCCCCAGTATCTGCTCGATAAAATTTGACTTTCTCTCGCGATATTCATCAACCCCTAAAGACACACAGGATTTTTTTAAATCATTATACCTTTTCAATAACTCTGGCGACTGTATTAATTTATCTCTAAATTCAATGAAAAACTCATATCGAGATCCATTGACCACCACTTGCAACGCCACATCTTGATCTTCCCTGCCTAGCATACACAACTCTGGTGTTTTCAACGTATTTTCTTTTATTTTAAATCCGAGAGAAGTCAACATCGTAACGGATCTTTCATGAACCTGTGGATTCACTCCCACAAAGATATCTAAGTCACCTTTGGAAATTAATCCTGGGATTGAGGATGATCCAATGTGCTCCACTCTTGCACTTGGAATCAGACGGTGTATTTTCTCCCTATAATCGCTAAAAAGACCTTCACACCTTGGTCGATATTGATTCTCTCTATAGAATTTCATACAAAGCACGCTCTAAACATCCAACATCAAACACACTGCGTTTACACAGTTGCGCATAAGTGGAGGCACTTCGGAGTAGAAACACTGGCATAATTACCGGTAGAGATTGCAGCAGGTTTTCTTCGCAGTACGATTCAGTGTAGCCCAAAGGCTGGCAGATACTTGATCGGGTTTATCATATTCTGACTAGTGCACATACCTTAAGCTCTGCTTCAATTCATACATCACGTTAACCGGGTGCCAGGCCCCATTTCTATAATAAAGTATACGACCATTCACAGGGCCACCCTGAGCGATCACCTGCATTTCAGAGTTCAACCTTAATATTTCCATCTCGGACAAGTCCAACTTGTCATATGTACCAGGTTCGAATATCGCAATACCTGCCGTTCTTGACAGTGGAATCCACCTATCCATCTCTACAGGGGGCTGGATATCAGCCTCCACAGTGACGTGCTCTTCACCCGCTTTCTCACAGCCAGCTAATATTGTTATAAACAAAACTCCAATCAACGCATTCTTCATGGCCACCCTCTCTATAGAAGATGACCAAACTACAGAATTTAAGTTCCGTTTGTATGTAGAAACACCAAACAGGCTCTAAAGAATAATCGCCTGGTTCTGGTGTATGTTAGGGGTAGGCGCTCCAATCCGTTATCCAGACTGATAATCGAATCATGATTTGACAGGCAATCTAAAGGCTCTGCCGTTACCTCACTCGCATAATACCAGGGGCAGCAGCAGCCCATACAAGCAGCTTGTACAGTTGGAAGATTGCTCAGTATTCTTAAGGTTCACAGCTGAATTTTCCATAGTTATACCACTTTATCGTAGTAGAACTAAGCGGCAGGCACGACTCTATTGTCAGCACCTCAAAGCTGCTGCCACTAGATAGTCCGCTGCCTGCTCTAAGATTAATTGAGACGTCTTCAGGAGACCCCCACGCAACGGATGGCACATCAAAAATTACCGCATCACCATCTTTCGAACCGAGTGTAGCCTTCAGACAGCCCTTCTCAAATTTACTTTCGATTTGCCGTACAAAGTCGCGATAGTCTCTGCTTTCTACGTACTCAGTCACATCAACACTAATAGAAGCCGAGCAATTGATAGCCTTGAGTCTCTGATCAAGTGCTATAACGGTCGGCTCATCATGTAATGTCACCGGGCTACTATTTACAACGGTTACGCCACCAAAAATAAGTATTTTAATAAAGTCGAACATCTCAATTCCTCAATGCATAGCGGCACTATAAGAAGCCAAGCGTGATAAAGCCGATTAAGCAGTAAAAGGAGTGCAGTCACATGACCACAAAACCAGTGATGCATAGATGGGTAACTTGATTGTTCTTTTATGCATAGGATTCGATTCACCAACGCTCAACTGAAATTTCAAGACAAGCGGTCGTGTGATCATAGACATCGGCCTACATGCAGATTCACTTTCACCATCCAAGGAAACTATACCAGAGGTAAAGATCCAATTTTACTTTCAAATGACGATCCTGAATTTACTCTTGCATGAACTGACAGCCTTCCGATGAATCCTCACGAATGGCGTCATTGCGTAACGATCACGCTGTAATATTGAATTGTCATTATTCATTGATCTGTTTCCGACTGGTCGAATAGTGACGCTAGCAAGAAGAGTTAATACAGTGCTGGTGCCCATACTCCAATAATTCGCTTTGCTATACGGTTTGGACAACACGTTGTAGTGCTCATTACAGGTTGGATTCGACAAGCATGATCATCTACACCGACTCGAATATTTGATACCAATGCCCAACCTAATTGAGATCCCGCAAAGCCGATTACTATACTATGCGAGTCAGCCTACAGGGATTTTTGCATCCTAATATGTGGCCGGGCGCACCTTAGGGACGTCAGATAGGTGTTTAGGTATAGGTTGCAATCCAATATTGATAACAAGCATGTTTCTATGGTGCCCTAAGCTTCGAGCGATTATATATCCAAACAGAGTCCATCACGAACTCTATAGTCTGACAATCATCTACAGCCTCTCTCAACAAACAGCCAGATTGCAACACAAACGCAATATTCATATCAGAAAACAGTATAATCCGGTGATGTAATTTATAATCTTTTCTTAGACCATCTGCATCAAAGTAAATATCATAGGCTACTTGTGAATCAATGAATGAGCGATCTACATCTTTCACTGGCGCATTGAGCTGTTTCTGAACTTTATCTGCATAGCGATCAATATAACTTCTCTCACTGAACCCTTTAAATCGATAGATTCTAATATTGACACCGGCAGTATTACTTCTATTCGCAATATCAGCTATTACCCGACCCGACCTATTAATTTTCGCTATCCAATTGGCTGGATATTTGGCTAAATATCCATACTCTTTATCATTGAATATTCTGACATCATTATTGGGAAAGACATTGTGGCTGATTAACAGTGCCGCAAAAAATGAAATGATCTTAATCATGTTGAGTATTCGGCAACCGAAGTCGCTCACCCCCTTACAATCAGCTAATCGCTGGGGCTCTTTCGAGATATCCATTCAAGCGCGTAATCTTATGTTCGCTCACATAATTTTCTCTTTGATTTTCATGTAGCCTGCTTGCACATAACGCCTTGCTAGTCACCGCCGTCTCCTCCACTATCAGAACTGGAGCCAAAAGACGAGAAATCCATATCAATACCCCAACCGTTATCAGAGCGTCGTTTAGTGTTGAAACACGCGAAAACAAAACCAACAAATATTATAAATAAAACTGTTGGAGTAAATTCATTGTGGTAACCGTATGCAATTGAAACAACCATGGTCAAAACGCCACCACTGCGCAGACATATAAATAACTTTCCTGCAATGAAGCCACCCAGGAAAAAGATAATACCTCCAAAAACCATTGCTCCCGCGTAAAGAGAAAACAAACCAAGAAACGCAATTAAGTGACCTATGATGATAATAGAGCTCATCCTCAATTTACCTTTGCCCAAATTCCGATTCTAACTGCACCGAACTATGACGGGTTCGCTAACGCCCGCATCAGTTGAGCGTAGGTTGCCCACCGCATGCGATTATTATATGATTAATGCACATAATATATGCGCACCACAGACCTACAAGTATGTGGACAAGGGCAAGACCATGCAACAATCTTATAATTCCCAGGCCCCCAAAAAGCCGACAAATGTCAGTATAAACAGTGATTTACTTTCAAAAGCCAAGTCACTGAAGATCAATTTATCCGCTACTCTTGAATCGGCCCTAATTAAACTAGTTAACGAAAAGCAGCGCGAGCTATGGCGCGAAGAGAATCGAGATACTATTGCTTCATACAACCAGATGGTGGAGGAGCATGGTACCTTTAGTGATGATCTGAGGTCCTTTTAATGGCTCAATTCATCGCCTACAGAAACTCAAACAACAGAACAAAAAAGCTTTACCCACTACTACTTGATATTCAATCGAACCTTCTCGATGAGCTAAGAACCACCATTGTGATTCCAATGAGCCCATCTTCAATCTCTGGCGCATCAGCCATTACCAAGCTTTGCCCACAAATAGATATTGATGGGAAGTCTTACATTGCTATGACTCAACAACTTGCTGGAGTAGACAGATCTATACTGGGCAAGGAAACTTACGATCTATCAGCTTATCGCTCCGAAATAATCGCAGCGTTGGACTTCATTATTTCGGGCATATAACGCTTTGGTAAACGGGACCGAAACAGAACCAGCATGTGGTAAAGTGAGCACAGCGAGCCACAAGCGTGTGACGCATAGGTGGTTCCCCTTCACCAGCTTGTATGGTCCAATTTCCCTTGTCAGGCAAATTACGCTAGACTATTTAGACCTTTTATTCTTTGAATAAATAATGCCCTTAGCGAACACGACATCGCCTTACTTCCTCCTTGAATGCCTATACAGACAATTACTACGTAAAAACTTGGGCTATGCCTGGCGCCCGGATAACGTGTCTACTCGCCTTGACTCGTTTGTAAGCTTCGTAAACGAGGGCTTTCGGGACTTCAAAGGATTTCGTTTCGTTCATTCAGTTCATCCCGTTTCCGGTTGACTCAACGATTGAAACCGGACAAGTCGCTGCCTTCGCTCCACTTCCATTACAGAAGCTTCATCACTACTACTCAGCGATCCGCCCCTGTGCTCTGTCTTGGTACTCAAACCCTTATGGGTGTTAATCACTTGGGTCTCTCCCTTAACACCAGAACGACAGGTTCTCATGTTCCGTATCAAAGCCTGTTTTATGTTCATGCCACCTAAACACCGACTGCCGCTTTATCCAAACCCAAATACTGTTAAAGCTCATCCCAGCAGTACGCTCAGCCACTGGTTTTGACAGCGTATTTTCATATCGATGCTTCATCGGATGGTTCACTTTCGTTCATCTCCATGAAACCTACCTGACGAATGATTTCGCCGTTTCCCCATCGCTCACGACCTCTACTCTTAATAGAAGCCGCATGGGGTGGTTTGATCCCAGTGTTTGGTCACCGAGTTCGAGGGACCTACCCTCATCTTAGATACAGCAAGGAAGACTCACATCTTCCGTCATGACACACGAGCGTAGCGAACCACATGCTTGTGGCGCGTCGGTGAAACCTCACCCACTTTTGCGCA
>DKQK01000042.1 GCA_002471665.1 Gammaproteobacteria bacterium UBA7310 | reverse complement strand
GCTTCAGAGACATTGCCGATGGTGGATAAATCGTCTGTTTCGGCCGTAACAAAGGCACCGGACAGAAAAAGCACCACAGCAAACACGATGTATAGAATAGGCCTCAAATTGGGCGTGCCTCTTAAAATAACGCTAAAAAGCCGGTGCAAACCTTTGACTTTCTAACTGGTTATAATTAATACTCTTCCTAATAACTCTAGAATAATAAACGGCCACTCGACTTGGAAGTGATCCATGCAGGGTAAATTGAATAGCCGCCTTTCCAACAAGCTCTTTTTCGCCGTCATGGGTACTGCCCTGTTGATGGGCCTTCTTCTCAGTATCGTACAAATCATGCTGGATGCACGGCAGGCGCGCAAAAGCCTGGAATCAGAGGCGCAACAGATACTGGCCATGATGAAAGAACCGGCCACCCAGGCGGCCTACAATCGCGACCCAATCCTGGCCGAACAAGTGGTACAGGGGCTGTTCCGCAATAATGCTGTGTTCTACGCTGCGGTCTCCATTCCCGAGAAACCACCGCTGGCGTCTGAGTTCCGCAATAAGAACATTATCCCTTACCGTTCCCTGATTTCATCGATCTTCGGCCAGGAACTCAGTTACACACTGGAGTTACGCGGCATTGCTCCGGGAACAGGCGCACAGGGTGGGGTTCAGTTGTTCGGTAACCTTGAAGTCAGCCTGGATCCGTCCAATGCAGCCAATGAGTTCATTGAGCGCAGCAAAACCATCATCATCTCCGGCCTGGCCCAGGCCATCATTTTCGGTTCTGTACTGTATCTTATTTTTCAGGGTCTGATCGCCCGGCCGATGACCTCCCTGTTGAGCTCACTGGAAGAAATCGACCCCATGCGCCCGGCCCAGAATCAATTGGATGCGCCCCGCGGACACGAAGATGATGAGCTGGGTGCCTGGGTGCAGAAAATCAACGACCTGTTCAAGGCCATTGAAAAGTACAACAGCAAGCGCCGTGTTGCTGAGGCCCATGTGGAGCGTTTAAGTAATTACGACATGCTCACCGAGCTGCCCAATCGCAACATGTTATTGCGTCGCATCGAGCAATCCATACAGGATGCCAATCATCAAAACGACATGTTCGCAGTACTGTACTGTGCCCTGGATGATTTCAAATCAGTGAACCTCCTGCACTCCTACCACGCTGGCGATAAACTGCTGCTGACCCTGGCGGACCGGTTCCGTGCCGATCTTGACCCCACCCACACCATAGCCCGGGTGGGCGGTGATGTGTTCGCCATGGTGTTGCCGAATCTGGAAAACCACTACGAAGCCGCGGATATCGCCCAGAAAGTACTGGACAGTGTGCGGCGCCCGTTCCGCGTGGACAATCACAGCATCAGCCTGTCGGCCACCATCGGCATCACCATCTACCCGCACGATGCCGCCACCGCCGACCAATTATTGAAAAACGCCGAGAACGTCATGCAGCTGGCGAAATCCCAGGGTGGGAACAATTATCAGTTCTACGTGGCCAACGTGGATCAACGCATCCGCGAAACCAAAGTGCTGGAACGACAACTGGCAACGGCTGCCGAAGACAATCAGCTGCAACTGGTGTTTCAGCCGCAGGTCAATCTGGTCACCGGAGATGTGCGCGGTGCAGAAGCCCTGGTACGCTGGCATCACCCGGAACGGGGCATGGTGTCGCCGGTGGAATTCATTCCACTGGCGGAACGCACCGGAGCCATCGTCGCCATCGGTGAATGGGTGTTGAAACAATCCTGTTACGCTTTACGCCGCTGGCTGGAAGCCGGTTTTCACAATCTGACTATTTCAGTCAACGTCAGCGCCATCCAATTGCACCAGTCCGATCTGGTGGGGACAGTGAAGCGGTTGGTGAATGAAACCGGCATTCCACCTCAGCACCTGATGCTGGAGATCACAGAAACCGCGGTAATGGAAAACGTGGACCTGGCCATTCGCCTGTTGAAACAAATGAAGGAAACCGGGGTACAACTGGCCATTGATGACTTTGGTACGGGTTATTCCTCTTTGAGTTATCTGAAAAAAATGCCCATGGATGAAGTAAAAATCGACCGCGCCTTTGTTCAGGATATGCTGGAGGATCCCGATAATGGCACCATTGTCGACGCCATTATTCAGTTGGGTCACAGCCTGGGTATGTCCGTTATTGCAGAAGGCACCGAAACGCTGGACCAGATTAAATACCTGCAGGAGTGCGAGTGCGATGTGGCCCAGGGCTACTACTACAGCCAGCCGATTCGGGAAGATTCCTTCCTGACTTTCCTTAGCAATCAGCGCAGTCAGGTGAAAAGCGCGACCCAGCGTGCCGCTAAAACGGCCAACTCCCTGCTCAACAAATCCAGCTGAACTACTGTTTATTCTGCGTTCCCGGTTGCCGCCATCGCCACGATGCTACTCCATTTGGAGTATTTGATCATTCGCACCCCCCCCCATTTATCGTTAAAATGCCCTCCTTTTACCACTACGCCGACATTCCAGGCGACCAGACCAAACTAAACAATGTAGGACTACACCATGAGCGAAGATGCAGTTGTTATTGTAAACGGTGCCCGCACCCCAATGGGCGGCTTCCAGGGTTCACTTGCTTCCGTCACCGCCCCTGAGCTGGGTGCCATCAGCATCCGTGAAGCAGTGGCACGGGCCGGCATAGCGCCGCAGGACGTGCAGGAAGTGATCATGGGATGCGTACTGCCTGCGGGCCTCAAGCAGGGGCCGGCCCGCCAGGCCGCCCTGAACGCGGGCTTACCGGAGGCCACCGGCTGCACCACCATCAACAAGCTTTGTGGCTCCGGCATGAAAGCCACCATGCTGGCCCATGACCTGATCAAAGCCGGCACCAACGACATCATGGTCAGCGGGGGCATGGAAAGCATGTCCAACGCCCCCTACGTGCTGGAAAAAGCCCGCAGCGGCTTGCGAATGGGACATGGCGAGATTAAGGACCATATGTTTCTGGATGGCCTGGAGGACGCCAAAACCGGCCGACTGATGGGCTCCTTTGCGCAGGAAGTGGCGGACAAGGAAGGCCTGTCCCGGGAAGCCATGGATGAGTTCGCCATCACCTCCCTGCAACGGGCCCAGCAAGCCATTGCCAATGGTTCTTTTCAAGATGAGATCGTGCCGGTCACCATTACCACCCGCAAAGGGGAAATGGTGGTAGCGGAAGACGAGCAACCCGGTAACGCCAACCTGGAGAAGATTCCCACCCTGCGGGCAGCCTTCAGCAAGGACGGGACCATCACCGCCGCCAACGCCAGCTCCATTTCCGACGGTGCCTCGGCTCTGGTGCTGATGCGCGAATCGGTTGCCAGTGCAAAGGGCCTGGCGCCCCTGGCCCGCATTGTTGCACATACCACCCAATCCCAGCATCCTTCAGAATTCACTCTGGCTCCGGTTGGCTCGCTGGAGAAGCTGTTTGCCAAAACCGGTTGGAGTGCGGCGGATGTGGATCTGTTCGAAATCAATGAGGCTTTTGCCATGGTGACCATGCTGGCCATGCAGAAACACAACATTCCCCACGACAAAGTCAATGTCCATGGCGGAGCCTGCGCTCTGGGCCACCCCATCGGTTCCACCGGCTCCCGCATTATCCTGAGTTTGATTCACGCATTGAAACAACGGGGTGGCAAGCGCGGCGTTGCCTCTTTGTGTATCGGTGGCGGTGAAGCCACGTCCATGGCCATTGAATTAATCTGACCTCATTAAAGAGGCGTTTGAAAAACGCCTCTTTACCCCCCTCTTTTATCCCCTTTCCCCCACCCAATTGACATACCTTCTTACACTTTTACAAATGGTTTCACTTTATCGCCACCATTGTGACCAATGGGTCTGGCAGGGAATTTTTCACTCTCTACAATGGACAGGCTAAATCCAATTTGCAGGAATCACGGAGTCCCACTTTGAAAGCACTACCCTTGATCATCGGTTTTGGCGGCGTCAATGCGGCCGGTCGGGCTTCATTTCACCATGGCTACCAACGTATGGTGTTCGACAGCCTGAGCCAGAGCACGCAACAGGAATGTCTGCAGAGCCTGACAACACTCATGGCCAACGGCAGTGACCACCCCCTGAATCAAGATGAAATACTGGCCGGTACCCTGATCCGGAAAATTGAAAAGAATCACTTCGATGTTGAACGTGTAAGCCTGCAAAAGCCGGTAAAGATGAATTCTCAGGATAACCAGCTGACATTCAAACTGCGTAAAAAAGATTTACCCAATGACGTTCCCAGCCATTGGCGGATCAGTATCAACGGCGACGAAGCCACCGTAACCTGTGAAGATGCCACCCGCATTTTGTTGGAAGACAGCCGCCCCTATCCGGTTCGTGCTGCAGGCCAGATCCCAACCGGCTTTCACCCCGGTGACAGCTATACATCCCGTAATCACCCCCGTGGCCTGCAGCTGGCAACCTTTGCCGTATCCGATGCCTTGCGCTCCACTGGAATAGACTGGCAAACCATTCAGGACAAGCTGGATCCGCAACAGGTCAGTGTTTATGCCAGCTCCGCCATGGGCCAGCTGGACGAGTTCGGCACCGGTGGTATGCTGCGCAGCAACCTGCAGGGCAAACGGGTCAGCTCCAAACAGTGTCCCATGGGTTTCGCCGATATGACTGCGGATTTCGTCAATGCCTATGTATTGGGGAATGTGGGCCAGACCGGAGCCATGGCCGGTGCCTGTGCCACCTTTTTGTATAACCTGCGCATGGCAGTACAGGATATTCAAAGCGGCCGTGCCAAAGTGGCCGTGGTCGGAGCCAGCGAAGCCCCCATTATTCCTGAAGTAATGGAGGGCTACCGTGCCATGAGTGCCTTGGCGGAAGACGAGGGTTTACGCAAACTGGATGGCATTGAAGGGGACGTGGATTATCGTCGTGCCTGCCGCCCTTTTGCCGATAACTGTGGCTTCACCATTGGCGAGTCATCACAGTTCCTGATCCTGTGCAGCGATGATCTGGCAATGGAATTAGGGGCCAGCATTTATGCTGCGGTACCGGACGTGTTTATCCACGCAGACGGCATCAAGCGATCTATATCCGCTCCGGGTATCGGCAATTATCTCACTGTGGGCCGGGCTCTGGATTGTTTGCAGCAGGCACTGGCCGACAGCGGTGGCCTGCAACACAGTTTTGTCATGGCCCATGGTACCGGCACACCACAAAACCGTGTTACAGAATCCCATATTCTGGATTCGCTGGCAGGTGCATTCAATATTCAGCAGTGGCCACTGGCGGCGGTTAAATGCTTTCTGGGGCACTCCATTGGGGTGGCCGGAGGCGATCAGATTGCCGCGGCACTCGGTGTCTTTCAGCAGGGCATCGTACCCGGCATTCGCACCGTTACCGGGTTTGCCGAAGATGTCCACCAAACCCATCTGTCATTAAGCAATCAACATCGGGATTTCGGTAGCGCACACTTCACCGGCGCCCTTATCAATGCCAAGGGTTTTGGCGGTAATAACGCCAGTGCGGCATTGCTGTCACCAAGCTGGGTTGGGCGCTTCCTGAAAAAACGCTACGGCGATCAGCGCTGGCACGATTATCAGAACAAGCACGAAAGTGTCCAAAGCAGCCAGCACCAATATCATGACGCGGCGCTGACTAGCATCCCCGCTTCCATTTATCGTTTTGGCGAACCTGAAATCAAGGGCGAGCAGTTGTCAATCTCAAGCTCGGCTATCAACATACCGGGCTATCGGCCGTTGCATCTGAAAACCGACTTTGAGTATTAGCGTGAATTATGCTTTGCACCCGGTTATATGGAACGCCTTTATAATCGGGTGCAGTTATTAACAGCACCGCCATCCATACCACCGGTCCGTTTACTGCGGATCCTGCTGAATTATCTCACCACACAATCATCAACGACTTCAACAGGTTAGGGTCAATCGCAACGACCCGGTAACAAAACCTGTACTATTTCACCTCGGCAAGCGGCCGTTAATACATTATATTTTTTAATGAAACCAATCTGAATGACGTGTAGTGCGCTGCGATCCAGCCTGCAACACGCAACCGGAAAAACAACGAGTGTTACCCCACTCTCGTTTGGAAGGAGACAAATATGTTCGACATCATCGAGCAGGCACGCCTGGGTGAGCTGCATTTCAAATCCGATCCGGACAGCGGATTAAAATCCATTATCGCAATACACAACACCAAGCTGGGCCCTGCCCTGGGTGGTTGCCGTTGCATTGAATATCACAGCGATACTGCCGCCATTATGGACGTGGTGCGCCTGGCTCGAGGCATGAGCTACAAAGCAGCACTGGCCAAAGTTCCCCAGGGTGGCGGCAAAGCGGTGATCCTGAAACCGGCAGAACCCTTTGACCGCAAAGCCCTGTATCAAGCCTTCGGCCGTTTCGTCAATGAATTGGGCGGGCGCTATATCACCGCCATCGACAGCGGTACCACCATTCACGATATGGATCAGGTGGCAAAAGTCACTCCCCACGTATCCGGCAGCCACAGTGACGGGCTGGACCCATCACCCAACACTGCCTTGGGTGTACTGGCAGGCATGAAAGCCGCCGCCTTGCAGCGTTACGGCAACTCAAAACTGAAAGGCCTCACTGTTGCCATTCAGGGCATGGGCAACGTGGGTTTTCACCTGGCATCCTTACTCTATGAAGAAGGCGCCCGACTGCTGGTGACCGACCTGCAGGAAAGTAAAGTGAAACAGGCGCAAACTGCATTCCATGCCGAACCCATGTCGCCTGATCAGTTCTGTTCTGCCCACTGCCACATTCTGTCCCCGTGCGGCCTGGGTGGCGTCATCAACCATGAAACCATCAACGTGCTGCATTGTGACATCATCGCCGGTTCTGCCAATAATCAGTTGGCCACTCCTGACGTGGGGCAGCAACTGCACCAGCGCGGTATTTTGTACGCCCCGGATTACGTCATCAACGCCGGTGGTCTGATTCAGGTTTCCATGGGCCTGCACCGTGCAACCCAACAGGAAATTTCCAACAAGACCTGGGGCATCAGTGAAACCCTATACGATATTTTTACCCGTTCCAGTGTGGAAAACCTGCCCCCCTCCACCATTGCCGACCTCACCGCAGAAGAAATCCTATACCAAGAAACCGTGGGAGCCTGAACCATGCAGTACACCAGCAAGCCCTATCAACAACATCGATTCATCAACGCCGACGGTGCGGTGGAATCGCCACTGCCCGACTATCTCGATGCAGATTTTTTGCTGAAGAGTTACCGCACCATGGTCATGATACGAACCTTTGATCAGCGGGTGGTGGCATTACAGCGTACCGGGCAGATGGGTACCTATGCCTCCTGCCTGGGCCAGGAGGCCATCGGCACCGGCATCGGACTGGCGCTGGGCAAACAGGATGTTTTTCTACCCTACTATCGGGATCAGGCCACCCAGTACCTGCGTGATGTTCCGTTTCAACAACAACTGCAATATTGGGGCGGGGATGAATGGGGTAATCACTTCACGGGCACCGCTGCCCAGGATTTTCCCAACAGCGTTCCCATCGCAACGCAGGTTACGCACGCAGCCGGCGTTGCCAGTGCCATAAAAATTCGCGGTGAAAAACGCTGCGCCCTGGTCACTTGTGGTGAAGGCGCCACCTCACGGGGGGACTTTTATGAAGCCATGAATCTGGCCGGTGTCTGGCAGCTGCCTATGGTGATGGTGGTGAACAACAATCAGTGGGCCATCTCCGTGCCCAGAAGCATACAAACCGGTGCCGAAACCATCGCGCAGAAAGCCGTGGCTGCCGGCATTGAGGGCTTTCAGGTGGATGGCAATGACGTAAGTGCGGTATTCGATGCGGTGCGCCACGCCGTGAACAAAGCCCATCAGGGCAAAGGAGCCACTCTGATTGAAGCGGTTAGTTACCGGCTAGGGGATCATACCACCGCCGACGATGCCACCCGCTACCGTGCCCATGATGAAGTCAATGCCGCCTGGCTACGGGAACCGGTTAAACGCCTGCGCACCTACCTGCATGAACAGGCTCTGTGGGATGAACAACAGGAACAGGCTTTGCTGGACGCATGCAAGCAGGAAGTCGAAAGTGCCGTACAAGCCTACCTGCAATTGCCGGATCAACCGGTTTCCGACCTGTTCGATTATTTATACGAAGAACTTCCCGTGCACCTGATGCAACAACGCCAGGCTGCACTCAGCAAAGCGGCGAAAGCAGAGGGAGAATAATATGGGCATGCCTGAAAGCAACATCGCCTCACTGGATAAAAAACACAGCCCGGGTGACCCCGCCACACCCCATATCGTCACCATGATCGATGCCATTAATATGGCGCTACACCGTGCCATGGCCAGCGACTCCAACGTGGTGGTTTTGGGAGAGGATGTCGCTACTAATGGCGGCGTATTTCGTGCAACCGTGGGATTAAAAGAACGCTTTGGCCACAAACGGGTGATGGACACCCCGTTGGCGGAAACTCTGATCGCGGGCATCAGCATAGGCATGGCCGCACAACAGCTGCGCCCGGTTGCTGAAATCCAGTTTATGGGCTTTATCTATGCCACCATGGAGCACATCGTTTCCCACGCCGCACGCCTGCGTAATCGCACGCGGGGCCGTCTCTCCTGCCCTATGGTGTTGAGGGCTCCCTATGGCGGCGGGATCCACGCGCCGGAGCACCACTCGGAAAGTACCGAAGCGCTGTTCGCTCATATACCGGGGCTTCGAGTGGTGATTCCCTCGTCCCCCACTCGCGCTTATGGATTGTTGCTCAGCGCCATTGAAGATCCCGATCCGGTCATTTTCCTCGAACCCAAACGCATCTACCGCATGGTGAAGCAGGAAATCTATGATGATGGCGTTGGCCTGCCGCTGGACACCTGTTACACCCTGCGACAGGGTGAACACATCACATTGATCAGTTGGGGAGCCATGGTACACGAAACCCTGCAGGCAGCGGATCAACTCCAGGAAAAAGGTATATCCGCCGAGGTCATCGATGTGGCCACCATCAGCCCCCTGGACATCGATACCCTGGTGGCGTCCGTGCAGAAAACCGGGCATTGCGTCATTATTCAGGAAGCCGCCCGCCACTGCGGCGTAGCTGCCGAGATCAGCGCTTCCCTGCAGGAGCAGACTTTTACTGAATTGAAGGCGCCCATCGCCCGTGTCACCGGATTCGACACCCCCATGCCCTACCTGCGCCGTGAAAATATTTATATGAACCACGCCGATGACATCGTCACCGCCGCCATGAAAACCCTGGAGGCCCTATGAAATATTTCAAACTGCCGGACCTGGGTGAAGGCCTGCAAGAAGCAGAGATTGTGGAATGGCATATTAAACCCGGTGCTGCCGTGACCACCGGCCAGATCATACTGTCGGTGGAAACCGCCAAGGCCATTGTGGACATCCCCGCCCCACAGGACGGCATCGTGGCGGCCTGCTTTGGCGAAGAGGGTGACCTGGTGCATACCGGTGAGCCGCTACTGGAATTTCAGGGTGAGCAGCAGGAAGACACCGGCACGGTGGTGGGAAAAATGCAATCTGCCAGCGATCACTCTGAGCGGGAGCAGTTTGTCATTGGCAGCCCTTATCGGCCCGGACCCAGTGTGCCACTGGCTACCCCCGCCATTCGGGCCCTGGCCAAACGCCTGCAGGTGGACCTGAACAAAATCAGCGGAACCGGTAATCACAATATGATTACCAGCGACGACGTGGAAAAGGCCGCACAACTGACCCGAGATCTGGGCGAAGCAGAGACCCTGAAAGGCGTGCGTCGCAGCATGGCACGCAATATGGCCAAAGCCCATGCCGAGGTGGTCAGGGTCACCATCAACGATGACGTGGACATTGAGCTCTGGAGAGATGATGAGGACATTACCCTGCGTCTGGTCAGGGCCATTGCCAATGCCTGTACCATTGAGCCCAATTTAAACGCCTGGTACGACAGCAGTAATGACACCTTCAGAGTCATTGATAAAGTGGATCTGGGGATTGCGGTGGATACCGCAGACGGCTTGTTTGTGCCGGTGTTGAGGGATGTCTCCCGCCGGGAACCACCTGATTTACGCGCCGGCCTGAACACCCTGCGGCAGGATGTGAAACAGCGTACCATTCCGCCTGCTGAAATGACCGGCGCCACCATCAGCCTGTCCAACTATGGCACCATTGCCGGACGCTATGGCAATCCCATTGTGGTTCCACCGATGGTTGCCATATTGGGAGCCGGCAAGATATACAGCAACGTGGTGGATACCGGAATTGGTTTTGCCAGTCACCGGTTTGTGCCATTGAGTTTGAGCTTTGATCACAGAGTAATTACCGGAGGCGAAGCGGCGCGTTTTCTGAAAGCGGTTATGGATGATTTGCGTATGGCAGACTAACCCGCAGACTGAATAGCTTCAATTTCATCAATGGGGAATGGCTTGGAAATGCCATACCCCTGGGCGTAATCAACACCGATGCGCCGCAACAATTCAGCAATGCTGTCATTCTCAACAAATTCAGCAATGGTTTTCTTACCCATTACATGGCCGATGCGGTTAATGGATTCCACCATGGCACGGTCAATTTCACTTTCCACCATGTCTTTGACAAAAGCACCATCGATTTTGAGGTAATCCACCGGCAAGGTTTTAAGATATCCATAGGAGGAAAAGCCACTGCCGAAGTCATCCAATGAAAAGCTGCAACCCAGATCGCGAAATTCTTCGATGAACTTCAGTGTGCTGGAGAGATTGGTAACGGCAATGGTCTCGGTAATTTCAAAACATATTTTCTCCGGCGCAATACCGTAACGCTTGAACTGCTCACGCAGAAAACCGGGAAACTCGTTGTCCCCCAAGGTCAACCCAGAGAGATTGACGGAAACATCAGCGATGCCCAGTTGTTTCTCAGCATTTTGCGACAACCAGTGAAACAAATTGCGCACCACCCAGCGATCAACCTGCGGCATAAGATTGTAGCGTTCGGCTGCCGGCAGAAACGTACCGGGAAACACCAACTCACCCTGATACCTTAAGCGCAACAACACCTCGTAGCTTTTGCCAGAGAACAGATCTCCGGAGAGCGCCTGAATGGGTTGCACATACAATGTAAAATAATCATTTTCGATGGACTCCGAGATGCGGGCAGCCCACTCCAGCTGTGTCTGATGACTGGCCAGGCGCTTGTCCTCCGGATCGTACACATGCACCCGGTTACGCCCCGAGTTCTTCGCCGTATGACAGGCCGCATCCGCCAGATTAATGACTTCCTTAACCGAGTCCATATGCTGCATCAGATGCACCAGGCCGACACTGCCTGCAGGATTGAACAGCCGATCATCCCATTCAAAACGTAAATTCTGGATCTGGGTGCGAATCTTCTCCGCCACGGCAACGGCGCTGTGCTCGGAACAATTGGTCAGCAAGATAGCAAATTCATCCCCACCCAGGCGCGCCAACACGTCTCCGCCCCGGGTCAGCTGCCGCAGCAACAGTGTCACCTGACGCAACAGTTCATCCCCGGCCATATGGCCGCAGGTGTCATTGACCAGTTTGAACTGATCCAGATCCAACAACAACAACGTGTGATGTTCACCCTGGTGATGCACTTCCTCCAATGCCTGGTGTAGCCGGCTCTCGAACTCCCGCCGGTTCACCAGCCCCGTCAACGGATCATGACGGGACAAGAACATAAGCTGCTCCTCATTACGCTTACGTTGGGTAATATCGAACACAAAGCCTTCCACGATGGCATCACGATCCCATTCGATTCCGGAAATAACCTTGGCAGAGACCGACATCCAGCACACCTGCCCATCACGGCGGAAGCCCTTGATTTCGAAATTCTGGATCTTACCTTTCTCCATGATCTGGCGGGTGAGTGCATGGTAATCCGACTCATCCAGAAATTCCGATACATCGCGGCGTAAATATTCCTGAATCATTTCCTCCGGTGCAGAATACCCCAACATGGCAGCCATGGCCGGATTAACGGCAATCAACCTGCCGTCAATGTCACTCTGGTAAATACCTTCTACGGCGTTTTCATACAGGGAACGATAGCGCTCCAGATTTTGAATGGACTGGCGTTGCGCCTGCTGCTTTTCACGACGCTCCAGGTTAATACTGTCGGCCAGCGCCATGGAGAATAAAACGATCTCGACCGTGACCCCCACCTGCAGCAGGTACTCGGTCCAGAGATTGACCGGTAACCAGCCCATCTTGGATAACGCAAACAAGGCTGCGCCGACAAAGTACACCAGCCAGCCGGCAACAAAATACCGGGCCCGGCGCAAGCCTTGGTAGAGCAGGATCGCCCCCACACCCAGGCAGAGCATGGTACTGGGCAACACCAGCAGCGCCGCCAGCTTGATGGCAAGGTTGTAAGGTATTACCACAGACAACGATGCCAGCAGCAACGCAACCGTCACCACCGCTGACAGTACCCAGGCCGCTGCAGACCAACGGGAAGGCAGGTTCAGGAATGCAATGGTGAACATACAGCGGAACACCGCCGCAAAGCAGACAAAGAGCACAATACTGCTTTGATGCCATCCCTTAAGATCTGGCCACATGTACTGATAAGCCAACCCGTCGATGGACAACTGAAACAGCAATATGGAAAAGCCATATCCGACGTAGTACAGGTAGCTCTGATCCCGAACCACCAAAAAAACGAATATGTTATACAACACCATCACCAGTAGAATTCCGGCAAAAGCGCCCTTCACCAACAGGGTTCCCTGCTCCAGATTCCAGAACGCATCCCGCTCCCATATACGTAACGGTACTTCTACCGAGCCCTCACTTTGCACTCGCACATAGAGCTGCCACCTGTCAGCCTTCATTTCCGGTAACGGCATGAGGTAATTGCGATGCCATATGGGGCGCTGCCAGAATGAGCGTTGATCGCCGGTACTGACCTTTTGTACAACACCGCCATCCACCACAAAATACACATCCAACTGATCCAGCAGGGCATACCCCACTTCCAGCAGGAAACCATCACCCTGCAGCCCACCGGGTACGGGGACACGCAACCAGACCGCATCGGTGTTAAAGCCCAGATTCAATGTCTTGGCCGGCATGTTTTCCCAATCCAGTTCGTCGCCGCGGGCCAGCACATCATCAATCTGCAAGCGGCCGGAAGCATCGTGATGCAAGTCACCGGACAGCAACAGAGGATTATCGATCGAGCCGGAGGCATACGACGGAGCACTGTAGACAGCAGCAGACAGGGAGCAAACAAACAAAACGAAGCAACGAAAGCAGACCATCAGGAGAGCACGGCAATGGGGCAGGGACAGAACGCTGGGGCAAGTGCGATTCATAGTGTGCGGACGGCGGCTTTATGATTATTTGATAATTTTTTGTACACTGTAATACAGATCATAGCCCAGAACCGCACCGGACGCATTGCCAGTTACGATTTTTAACTCTGTATCAAACAGTTACGACTGAAGCGCCGACAGAAAAGTACGAATGCGTTGGGCATTCTTACCCAAATCACTTTTGCCAACCCGGCTTACGGATCGAATATCCACTGTTGCACCCTGTTCCGATGCTGCCCCTACTCGTATGGCAATATCATCAACGAATCCGAACCAGAAAGTGGTATCAGTGGCTTCCACCACGCCGGAGGCGGCATCCACCGCCTGAATCTCCCAGCCGAGGTCTATAGCCACCTGCTGCACACGCCCCAGGGCCTCGCCCACCGGCAGCGGCAACACCAGAGTTTGGATATCAGGATAGTGTTCCGACTGCACTGCTCGGTTGGTGGTTGCCGTCTGCAACGGATTGGCGTCTTCCGGGCGGACACCGGACAACGCCGCAATGGCCGGTGGATTTGCCCAGCCGGTGGACACATCATACAAAACCGGTGCTTGACTGGCCTTTAGCCCATAGTGAAATACCGTCGCCACCGGCACAATCAATATCACAATCACCAAAATGGCACGGTGACGCGCCACCTGCAAATGGCGATGAATGGCCGCCAACAACGCCACACCCGCCAGTGCCAGAAGCAGGGCTGCAGTCAGTGCCGCCCCGGCCAGCAATGGCAGTGCCAGCTGAATGCCCCATAGCTCAAAGCGCACCCCCAGCGCCAGGGCGGGAAAGGTCCAGGCCACCACAAGCGCCACCCACACCAGCACCGGTAATACTCTGAATAGTTTTTCCATCCCTCTCTCCCTGTGGGTGATCAGCTCGTTGTGCGGGCCAGAATATGATAGTACCGCCCCAAAGACCGGTAGGGCTCAACTCGTGAAAACTGTTTCTCCAGGGCAATGATATCCTGTTCTGAACGGCGATCCCGAATGTCCTTATGCATATAGTCATGGAACACCCGGATACCGCTCTGGCACAACACTTCCATGCCCTGATCCGCTATAAAGGCCAGCACCTGTTCGGGCAGCAAGGGGTACAACGGTGTCAAACCCTGCCCGCTGCCGGCAAGTTTATCCTGCTTGATACGGTCAAAATACCCTCGTACCAGACTCCTGAAAACGGTGGAATGCTGATTGTAAAACATCAACGATAACACCGCTCCAGGTGCCATTTGCGTAATCAGCTTTGTCACCACACCCTGCCAGTCCGAAACCCATTCCAGCACCGCATGACACAACACCAGATCGAATAACGGATCCGGGTCCGGAAGGGACTGAATCGAGCAGGGCAGAAAGTGGAAATCACCGGCCAGATTGTCCCGTTCGGCCGCCTGCCTTGCGTTCTCGATCATGACCTGGGAGTGGTCACACAGGGTAAGCTTATGCCCTCGGCGGGCCAGAGATCGGGCAAACTGGCCTTCCCCGCCACCCGCATCCAACACCCGTAACGGAGTCGATCCCGCCACGAAGGCATCACCCAGACATTCATCCAGATCCCGTTCCAGCAGCGCCAGCCGAATCCGTCCTTTGGTGCCACTGTAGATCCTGTTGGAAAACTGAACCGCCAGGTCATCAAAATTACGGTCTTGCATGCAATCGCTCAAGCTGGGTTCCTGTGATCTCATCACATCGCAACAAAGTGCCGAGCCTTGTCACATAGAGACCTAAATGATAGCCAGTTCACAAATCATGTGAACCAGATGTGTCAGTTTTTGACATTATTAACAATTTTCCAACTTGCCTCTATCCAAAAGGTGTCGAAACACTTTACACTCTTCTCATCAAGGAACTAAACAATAAGCGTACCTGCACTTTCGGCCATTCGGCAGAACCAAACAAGGTTAGGGTTTCGGCGGTGGGCCACCTATCCGCTTTGGGGCTTTATACCAGCTAGATTAGTAGATTGATTTTTTGAGGTTAACCCGCATGATCAAATTGATTCAGACCCACTTGAAGAAGAAACGAATTCAAGCCAGAGCGTCAGTGCCCAAACAAGTGGTCATGGTGAACAAAGAAGACATACAGCGCAAACTCGCAGAGTACAAGCCCACTGAAACCAACAAGAAAGCGAATTTTCAGGGCCCCAGCATCAACCGCAAAGAGTTTGAAGGCGCAGTCTGAGGCTGCCAATATTCCCGTTTCCTGCGCTGCCCGCTCAGGTCTGAAGCTTGTAACCTGAGCGGGCCTTTAACCCGCACGTTCCTTCTTTACCAGGCGTTCTCCAACACCGCAATCGCGTCCTGCAGATCCACTTCCACCGGATTGTAAATTATCGAACCGTCGTCCAGCGCCATTTCGGCTATCTTCGCTATCTGGTCTTTGGTCACTTTGCCGGTTTCCGACAGGGTTCGGGGCAGTTTGCAGCGTCGGTGCAGCTCATCCCGAATCTCACGAATGGTATTGATGGCAGCACGCCCCCGGTCCACCGCCGGGGTTTGGGCATAAACATCGGCACCCGCCAACGGCAACAGCAACTCACCAATGATCTCGCCCCGCTCAGCCAGGTTGTATTCCAACACGTACGGCAGGAACAGGTTCATGCACAGGCCATGAGGCAAGTGACACAATGCCCCCAGGGAATGGCCCAGGGAATGCACCAATCCCACCATGGAATTGGAGAACGCAACCCCGGCCATGGTGGAAGCCTGTGCCAATTCCAGCCGGGCCTCCGCATCATCCGGCGTATTCAGAACCTTGATCAGATTCTCACTGATCTTTTTGATGGCAGACATGGCATAGGCATCGCTGATGGGATTCTTGCCCATGCACGTGAACGCTTCAACCGCATGGGTCATGGCATCCATCGCCGTCATTGCCGTAATATGGGCCGGCAACGTCAGCGTCATACGGGGATCAAGTATCGCCGCGTTGGGTAGCAGGAAATACGATGTAAACGGCAGCTTAACCCCTTTCTCGAGGTCCGAGATTACCGCAACCAGGGTTACCTCCGATCCGGTACCGGCCGTGGTGGGTACCACGAAAAAGGGGTTCAGTGGTTTGGTCAGCACACCCACTCCGGAAAAATCAGACAGGTCTTCACCGTCTTCTGACACCAGTATGTTCACCCCTTTGCTGGTATCAATCACCGAACCGCCGCCCACTGCAATAATCGAATCACAGCCGCTGTCCCGATACAGTTTGGCAATATCTTTCACAATCGTGGTGGAAGAATCCGGCGGTACGTCATCATAGATTTCGATAACATCCATACCGCTTTCCGCAAAGGCTCCCAGCACATGATCAATCAGACCGGCACCCCGCACGCCCTTGTCCGTAATGATCATGGGC
>DKQK01000025.1:218919-422323 GCA_002471665.1 Gammaproteobacteria bacterium UBA7310 | reverse complement strand
GCGGAATCAGCGGCGTCCGATGCCAAGCCCATGGAGTATCTGAAACGCTCCCGGCAGCCCATCAATGTGGTGATCGTGGCCGATACCGATGTGCTCAGTGATCGGCTTTGGGTTCAGATTCGTCAGTTCTTTGGTCAGAACGTCGCATCCCCGTTTGCCGATAATGGCGATTTCTTCTTCAACGCCGTGGATATGCTGACGGGAAGCTCCGATCTGATCAGTATTCGCGGGCAGGGGCGGTATTTCCGGCCGTTTACCGTGGTTAAAGCCATGCAGCGGGAGGCGGAAGCCCGGTTCCGGGATGTGGAGCAGGATCTGCAGAACCAGCTTCAGGCCGTAGAGCAAAAGCTCATGGAGCTGCAGAGCCAGCAGGGTGACAATGGCAACAGCATCACCCTCACCCCGGAAGTGGAGGCGCAGTTGCTGCAATTTCAACAGGAAAAGCTGGCCATACGTAAAAAGCTGCGTAACGTTCAGCACCAGCTGAATAAGGACATTGAACAGCTGGACTTCAAACTGAAACTGATCAATATTGCACTGGTACCCTTATTATTGACCCTGCTGGTGATCGCGGTGGCGGTGTATCGTCGCCGGCGCCGCTGAGGGCTGCCGGAGCACAGTGTCCTATCAGTCGAACGTTGATGTACAGTTGATCGCGCAAGCCCTGGCCGTCAAGCCGGGGCTTCGCCGTATTGTGGTGGGCCTCAGTGGTGGCCTGGACTCCACCGCTTTGTTGCACCTGACCCATCAATGGTGGTTGCAGCAGCCGGCTGACCACCGGCCCGCGCTGCACGCCATTCACATCAATCATCAACTGCAGCCGCAGGCAGAGCAGTGGCAACAGCAGTGCGCTGAAATGTGCGCCCGGTGGCAGATCGAGTGCACCGTGCGCAAGGTTCTGGTGAACACGGAGGCGGGCAGTCTGGAGACCGTGGCCCGTCAGGCCCGTTACGCCGCATTCCGGGAATTTCTCCAGTCCGGTGACGGATTGCTGCTGGCACACCACCGTGATGATCAGGTTGAAACCATGCTGCAACGTTTGGCCCGGGGCAGTGGCCCGCTAGGGCTGGGGGCCATGACCTCCTGCAGTGAGCAGCATGGATTCACCCTGCTGCGCCCGCTGCTGGCGGTGGATCGTGTCCAACTGGAACAATTCGCCCACGATCATGATCTGGCCTGGGTGGACGACCCCAGTAACCGCGATCCGGCCATGGAACGTAATTTTATCCGGCTGCGGTTGTTACCCCAGTGGCGCAACGCGCGTCCACAGTTGAATCAGGCACTGGCCCGATCTGCCCGCCTGGCCCGGGAATCGGCTCTGCTGCTGGACGAGCTGGCGGCGCTGGATCTGGGGCAACCACGGGCTGATGGCGGTCTGCAGACCAGCGCCTTGCAGGGGCTTGGCCTAGCGCGCCAGAAAAACCTGCTGCGCTACTGGTTACGGCGGCAGGGCGTTCAACCCCCCAGCGAAACCATCACCCTGAGGATACTCAACGAGGTTCTCACAGCCGCGCCGGATGGGCAGCCCCTGGTGGCCTGGGGCCACAACAGTGTGCGTCGTTATCAGTCCACTCTGTATGCCCTCAATCGCCCGCTGCCGGAGCCGGGTGGCCTGGCGATACCAGTCAATCAATTTGAGCGGCCCCATGCCTTGCCCCTGGGGCGATTACTGGTCAACGCCTCCGCACCGGCGTTTTCCCGGCGGGCGCTGCTGGAGGGGAGCGGGCTTGAGCCTTTGACCGTGCGCTTTCGCCGCGGCGGAGAACGCTTGCAGCTCCCGGGGCGCCCCATGAAACCCCTTAAAGATTTGTTCCAGGAAGAAGGTGTCCCCCCATGGCTGCGGGGCCTCTGGCCGATTCTGTGGCGCGGTGATCAAATAGCCGGATTACCGGGGCTGTGTGTGTGTGAGGGTTTTCTGCCCCAATCCGGGGATGATCAGCTGGGATTGCTCTGGGATCCGGGTGATGCCGCTCAAGATTGAGTCTGCCCCCCTAATCAGGTAGAATTGCGGTCCATTCTGAGTAGGGCGTTAGCCAACCTTGTTTGGCAGTCCCTGTACAACCGTTTCCATTCTCCGTTCACTGGTAAGTCGATGACAAAATATATTTTTGTGACGGGTGGTGTTGTGTCTTCCTTGGGTAAAGGAATAGCAGCAGCCTCCCTGGCCTCTATTTTGGAAGCCCGTGGCCTTAAGGTCTCCATGATGAAACTGGACCCTTATATCAACGTCGACCCGGGCACCATGAGCCCCTATCAGCATGGAGAGGTGTTTGTCACCGAAGACGGCGCCGAGACCGATCTGGACCTGGGCCATTATGAACGCTTCATTCGTAACACCATGACCAAAAAGAATAACTTCACCTCCGGGCGGATTTATCTTGATGTCATTGAAAAGGAGCGTCGTGGTGATTATCTGGGGGCCACGGTGCAGGTGATCCCCCATATTACCGATGAGATCAAAAACCGGATCCTCAACAACGATCTGGGAGTGGATGTGCTGCTGGTGGAGATCGGAGGCACGGTGGGTGACATTGAATCCCAGCCTTTCCTGGAAGCAGTACGACAGTTGCGGGTTGAGCTGGGCTCCAATAACTCCGTCTTCATCCATCTGACCCTGGTGCCCTATATCGACACCGCGGGTGAAACCAAAACCAAGCCCACCCAGCATTCAGTTAAGGAATTGCGCTCCATCGGCCTGCAACCGGACGTGTTGTTGTGCCGTTCCGATCACAAGATTCCGGATTCCTCGCTGGCCAAGATCGCCTTGTTTACCAATGTGGAACGGCGCGCGGTGATTGGCCTGATGGATGTTAACACCATCTACAAGATCCCCTCGGTGTTGCATGCCCAGGGGCTGGACGATTTTGTGGTGGAAAAACTGGGCCTGGACTGCAAACCAGCCGATCTCAGCGAGTGGACCGGCGTAGTGGATGCACAGCTGAATCCGCAGCACGATATTACCCTTGCCATGGTGGGTAAGTACACGGATCTGGCGGATGCCTACAAGTCCCTGAACGAGGCCTTGTTGCACGCCGGTATCCGTACCCGCACCAAGGTCAATATTGAATACGTGGATTCCGAAGATCTGGAGCGCGATGGGGTGGAGTGTCTGTCCCGTTATGATGCCATTCTGGTACCGGGTGGGTTCGGTAAGCGGGGCACCGAGGGCAAGATTGCAGCGGTGCGCTACGCGCGGGAAAACAAGGTTCCGTATTTGGGAATTTGTCTGGGTATGCAGGTTGCCGTCATTGAGTACGCCCGGGGCATGGCGGGCCTGAGCGATGCCCACAGCACCGAATTCGTTGAAGATACCGCAACACCGGTGGTGGGCCTGATTACCGAGTGGCGTGAAGAGGATGGCTCCGTGCAGCAACGGGACGGGGATTCCGACCTGGGCGGCACCATGCGACTGGGGGCGCAGGAATGCCGCCTGGTGGATGGCAGCCGGTCGCGGGATTTGTACGGCAAAGAGGTGGTGTTTGAACGCCACCGTCACCGTTATGAAGTCAACAACAAGTATGTTCCTGCCCTGGAAAAAGCCGGTCTGCGGGTGGCCGGGCGTTCAATGGACGGGTCCCTGGTTGAGATGATTGAAGTGCCGGATCACCCCTGGTTTGTGGCCTGTCAGTTCCACCCTGAATTTACGTCAACCCCCCGCGACGGGCACCCGTTGTTTACCGGGTATATCAAGGCAGCCAAGGTGCATAAAGACAGCAAGCTGGGCAGCAAAGATTAGGCGTACATTACCAATAACGCCGCAGGCGTGGATGCAGTGTGGAGCAAAGGGAACTCACAATGAGCAAACAACCCCAGAAAGTGATCGAGCTGACCACCCCGAAAGGGGAGGTCATCAAAATGGCCAACGATCTGCCTTTCGTGCTGTTTGGCGGCATGAATGTGCTGGAATCCAGAGACCTGGCCATGGAAATCGCCGAAAGCTACGTGAAAGTGACGGAAAAGCTCGGTATTCCCTACGTTTTCAAGGCGTCTTTTGACAAGGCCAATCGCTCGTCGGTGAGTTCTTTCCGCGGGCCGGGTCTGGATCAGGGCCTGAAGATATTTGAAGAAATCAAATCCACCTTCGGTGTGCCCATTATTACGGATGTGCACGAGCCCCATCAGGCCGGGCCGGTGGCGGAAGTCTGCGACATCATCCAGTTGCCGGCGTTTCTCTCCCGGCAAACCGATCTGGTGGTGGCGATGGCGCAAACCAAGGCCATCATCAACGTCAAGAAAGCGCAGTTCCTGGCACCGCGGGAGATGAAACACATCATTCGCAAGTGCGAAGAGGCCGGTAACGACCAGGTGATCCTGTGTGAACGGGGCGCAAGCTTCGGTTACAACAACCTGGTGGTGGATATGCTGGGCTTCGGCATCATGAAAGAGTTCGGCAATCCGCTGTTTTTTGATGTCACCCATTCCCTGCAAATGCCCGGCGGATTAGCAGAGGCCGCCGGCGGCCGCCGCGCCCAGGTTACCGAACTGGCTCTGGCCGGCATGAGCCAGCGCCTGGCCGGCCTGTTTCTGGAAGCACATCCAGACCCGGATAAAGCCAAGTGCGATGGCCCCTGCGCCTTGCGCCTTGCCATGCTGGAGCCGTTCCTGGCCCAGGTGAAAGCGTTGGACGAATTGGTGAAAGGCTTTACAGAGCTGGACACCCACTGATTTAATTTACGTATCACATTTGTCATAGGAGACATCCTGATCATGCCTAAGATCACTCAAATCCGCGCCCGGGAAGTGCTGGATTCACGAGGAAACCCCACTGTAGAAGCGGACGTTATTCTGGAATCCGGTGCGGCGGGGACTGCCTGCGCGCCGTCCGGTGCCTCCACCGGATCCCGTGAGGCATTGGAGTTGCGCGATGGTGACAAGTCCCGCTATCTGGGCAAGGGTGTCTTAAAAGCGGTAGCGGCCGTTAACAACGATATTCAGACCCTGCTCAAAGGTAAAAATGCGCTGGATCAACGTGCCATCGACCAGGCCATGATCGATGCCGATGGAACCGAGAACAAATCCAAATTCGGTGCCAATGCGATTCTGGCGGTTTCCCTTGCCGTGGCCAAAGCCGCAGCGGTGCACAAGCAGGTGCCTCTGTTCCAGCACATCAGCGAAGTGATGGATGGCAAAGCGGGCCCTTACAGCATGCCGGTTCCCATGATGAACATCATCAATGGTGGTGCCCACGCCGACAACAACGTGGACATCCAGGAGTTCATGATTCAACCGGTGGGAGCGCCGAATTTCGCAGAAGCCCTGCGCTGCGGAGCGGAAATTTTTCATGCCCTTAAATCCGTTCTCAGCGCCAAGGGGTTGAATACAGCGGTGGGGGACGAAGGTGGTTTCGCGCCTAACCTGTCTTCCAATGAAGAAGCGCTTAAAGTTATTTCAGAAGCGGTGGAAAAAGCCGGATACAAACTGGGGGAGGATGTGACCCTGGCGCTGGATTGTGCGGCAACGGAATTCTACAAGGATGGCAAATACGTTCTGGCCGGCGATAACAAATCCCTGACTTCAGCAGAATTTGCTGATTATCTGGCGGATCTGTGCAGCCGTTATCCCATCATCTCCATTGAGGACGGCCTCGATGAGGGGGATTGGGATGGCTGGAAAGTGCTCACCGAAAAGCTCGGTGAGAAAGTTCAACTGGTGGGGGATGACCTGTTTGTTACCAACACCAAGATCCTGAAAGAAGGCATCGAGAAAGACATTGCCAACAGCATCCTGATCAAGTTCAACCAGATCGGTTCCCTCACCGAAACACTGGACGCCATTAAAATGGCGAAAAACGCCGGTTACACCGCCGTCATTTCGCATCGCTCCGGCGAAACCGAAGATGCCACCATCGCTGATCTGGCGGTGGCAACGGCGGCAGGCCAGATCAAAACCGGCTCTTTGTGCCGTTCCGACCGGGTGGCCAAATATAACCAGTTGTTGCGCATTGAAGAGGTGATCGGAGAGCAGGCCCCTTATAAGGGTAAAGCCGAATTCCGCGCTTTCAAATAAACAGCATCCCTTATGCCATTGCAGGCGCCAGGCCATCCGGCTTGGCGTTTTCCGTGAGTCTTTTGTCGCTTGACCAATCAAGGCTAAGGCTCCATTCTTAAGCGCATGTTCCGCCGATGCTGACAGTACAGCAATAAAAATGACCGAAAACAGTCAACAGTCATGGTTTACGTTACCCCGGTTCTTATTCTGGGTGTTGGTGATCTGTTTCTTTGCCCTGCAGTTACGGTTGTGGATAGGGGAAGACAGTCTGGCTGATATCTGGCGCCTCAAGGGTGAAATTGAGCGTCAAGAGCAAGAGAACTATTTGGCGGCGGAACGTAACAAGAGATTGCGGGCGGAAGTAAAGAACCTCAAGGAAGGGTTGGATGCCGTTGAGGAGCGGGCTCGTACACAATTGGGGATGGTGAAAGAAGATGAAACCTTCTTTCTGATAATAGACGACGACCAGCAGTAAAATCACATGAACGCTTCTACTCGTATATGGTGCGTAGTGCCAGCCGCAGGTGTGGGGAAACGCTTCGGCTCGGCAATGCCCAAACAATACCTGCAATTGAACGGTAAAACCGTGGTTGAGAACACACTGGAGCGCTTGCTTTCCCTGAGTGAGATCAGCCAGGTTGTTGTGGCGATCAGTGCCGAAGACAATCATTTCAAATCCCTGAAGATTGCCAGGGATAGCCGTATCAAGACCGTGATTGGGGGGGCTGAACGTTGCCATTCCGTGTTAAACGGCTTGCGCTACGTCACTGAGTTGGGCAGTGATCAGGATTGGGTGTTGGTTCACGATGTGGCCAGGCCCTGTGTCCGTGCCGACGATGTCCGGAAGCTGATCCGGCAGGTGGAACAGTTCGATGCAGTGGGCGGTATTCTGGCCAATCAAGTGCGGGACACCATGAAGCGTGGTAACCGCATAAATCAAATCGAGGCCACCGTGGACCGCAGTCAACTCTGGCATGCCCTGACTCCACAGTTGTTTCGTCTGGGTGATCTGCGTCGCGCCATTGAGTCTGCACTGGATGAAGGCCTCTTGGTGACGGATGAATCCGCTGCCATGGAACGGCTTGGTCATCACCCCCTTCTGGTAGAAGGTATGCATGACAACATCAAGATTACCCACCCCCTGGATCTGGCTCTCACTGAACTGTATATTCAGCGGCAATGATACAACCACTACCGGAGCCAGGTAAGCAAGCATGATTCGAATCGGCCATGGTTTTGACGTCCATCGTTTTGGTAGCGGTGACCATTTGATGCTGGGAGGCGTGCGCATTCCCCATGAGCAGGGCTTTGTTGCCCATTCCGACGGCGACGTTGCTTTGCATGCCCTGGCGGACGCTTTGCTGGGGGCGGCGGCGCTGGGGGACATCGGTCAGCATTTTCCCGATACGGATGCCCGCTACCGGGGTGCCGACAGTCGGCAGTTGTTACGTACCGTGGTCGCTCGGTTGGTGGAAGCGGGTTATCGGGTGGGCAATGTGGATATCACCATCGTCGCGCAGGCCCCCAAAATGGCGCCTCATATTCCGGCCATGCGCCAGCACATCGCCACCGATCTAGAGGTTGCGCTGACGGCGGTCAACGTGAAAGCCACCACCACCGAAAACTTGGGTTACACCGGCCGCAAAGAGGGCATTGCCGTGCACGCTGTGGCTTTGATCTGCCCATTGTGAGCGAGTTGCATCAGGGGCTGCCTGCCCATGGACTGGAGCATGCGCCTTATGCCGGTGGCGTGCCAACAGCCCAAGCCGACTTTAAAACCTGTGCCGGGGATTTCGTGGTGGAGGAGGTGTTGGGTTTTGAGCCCAGTGGTGATGGCGAACATCTGTTCCTGTTGCTGCAGACCGATGATCACAACACCCGTTACACCGTGAAGTGTCTGGCTCGACTGTTTGGTGTGTCCCAGCGCCAAGTGAGTTACTCCGGCCTTAAGGACCGGCGTGGCCTTACCAGCCAATGGTTTTCCATTCATCTGCCGGGAAAAGACCCGCAGCCGGATCAGCAACAATTGGCCGCGCAGGGGATCCGCCTGTTGCGATTTGGCCGGCACCACCGCAAGCTTCGTATCGGAACCCATAAAAGTAACCGCTTTTTTATTCGTCTGCGTAATGCACGAAACCCAGAGGATCTGCAGTCCCGGGCCGCCGCTGTGGCAGCCTCCGGTGTGCCGAATTATTTTGGGCCGCAACGGTTTGGCCATCATGGTGCCAACATAGACGAAGCGCTGGCATATGCTGGGGAAGGCAAATTACCGGAAGATAGAGCGCAACGCAGTCGGGTATTGACCACCCTGCGCAGCTGGCTGTTTAACGGAGAATTGGGGCAGCGGGTTCGGGCCGGCACCTGGCAAGCATGGCAGCCGGGGGACCCCATCATGCTCGATGGCAATCAGAGTTACTTTCACGAGGCGGCGTGGAGCACAACCCTGCAGGCCCGTTATAACGGCGGCGATATTCATCTCGGGGGCTATCTGGCGGGGGCTGAAAGCGCAGGGGTGCCGCCTTCGATTCTGGCGCTCTTCAAGCTGGCAAATATGAAGGTTGATGTGCGGGCGTTACGGCTACTGCCTCACAACCTGGTGCTGGGGTCCGATACACTCGGTGAAACCCTGGAGTTTGAACTGCCAAAAGGAGCCTTTGCCACCACGGTGTTGCGGGAATTAGTCAAGCTTAAGGATCTTTCTATCCTCCGGGCAAAATAAAGCCACAATTCGACTCGCCGTTTTCAACACCTTCTTTTACAATGAATTACTTGAATAACAAGAATTTATTGAGATGATTGACGTACACGGGATGAGGACCAGCGAGTGAACGATTCTTTTCTGGCAGCAACGGGGCTGAATGGTATCGGCATGACGTCACAGCGTACCCGGGATCGCTTGATAGCGCGTTTGCAGGATCAGGGGATCTGCAATTACGCGGTTCTGGAAGCAATTCGCAGTGTGCCCCGGCACTGGTTCGTGGATGAGGCGCTGGCGCATCGGGCCTATGAAGACACCGCGCTCCCCATCGGGCATGGCCAGACCATCTCGCAACCGTATATTGTTGCCCGCATGACGGAGCTGCTGATTGAAGGGGCGCCTCTGGACAAAGTGCTGGAAATCGGCACGGGCTCAGGCTATCAGACTGCAGTCCTGGCGCGGTTTGCCAAAGAAATTGTTTCCCTCGAGCGTATCAAGGTACTGCAGGAAAAAGCACGTCAGCGTTTGCGCGCATTAAAGATTAATAATGTCATGCTTCGCTATGCGGATGGCAGCGTGGGATTGCAGGATAAAGCGCCTTTTGACGGCATCTTGGCGGCGGCAGCTCCCGCCGATGTTCCTCAGGAACTGCTGGAACAGCTGGCGATTGGCGGCAGGTTGGTGATTCCCATTGGGGAGCATGAGCAGAAGCTGTTTCGTATTACACGAACGGAACAGGGATATGAGCGGGAATTTATCGAAGATGTGCGTTTCGTGCCCTTCCGATCCGGCCTGCGTTGAGTAATCCCCAGGCGCGCCATTCACCCTCTCCCGAATCAGGTAGTTCAAACATGGAAAGCCCATCGGCAAAAGATTTCGTCTGGATTTATGTAAAGGGCATGGCCATGGGGGCGGCGGACATCGTACCCGGTGTGTCCGGGGGTACTGTGGCCTTCATCACCGGCATTTATGAACGGCTGATTGACAGCATTGGTGCAATGGGGCCCAAAACCATTGGGATTCTGTTGAAGCAGGGGCCGTTAGCGGCATGGCGTTCAGTGGACGGTAATTTCCTGTTGACCCTGATGCTGGGCATTCTCACCAGCATATTCACATTGTCCAAGATTCTGTCTCATCTGCTGAAAACGCAACCGGAGCTGCTGTGGTCGTTCTTCTTCGGCCTGATTCTGGTTTCCGCCCTGTACATTGGCAAACAGATTCCCCGATGGCAGCTCAACACTGTTCTGGGGCTTGCCGGAGGCGCGGTTACTGCGTTTCTGATTACCACCGTGTCCCCCCAGCAAATAGCCCTCAATCCGCTGACCCTCTTTATTGCCGGTGCCATTGCCATTTGTGCAATGGTGTTACCGGGAATCTCCGGCTCCTTTATTCTGCTGTTGATGGGCATGTACGCCCATGTGATCGGTGCAGTGAAATCCCTGGAGCTGATTAATCTGGCGATATTCGCCGCGGGCTGTGTTTTTGGCTTATTACTGTTTACGCGACTGTTGTCCTGGTTGCTGCATCACTATCACAATCTTACCATGGCGGTGTTAACGGGATTCATGCTGGGATCGTTGAACAAAATCTGGCCCTGGAAGCAAACGCTCACCACCAGAATCAATAGCCACGGTGAGACGGTGCCGGTAGATCAGGCCAATGTCCTGCCGCAAAGCTACCTGGAACTCACCGGGCAGGATCCCAAGCTGATGCTGAGCGTTCTGCTGATGGTGTTTGCGGTGGTCCTGGTGTTGTTTCTGGAGCGCTTGGGAAAGACGAAATCCAGTGAACCAACAGCGGATCGTTAGTTCAGATTTGAACAAATAGTGATCAGCTAGTGTGAATTCGTTCAAAAAACGGTTAGATTTTGTCGTAATAAGCCTAAGAGGTTTATGAATTTTGATTCTAAAGTAATTTAGGCGAATTTGTGATCTGAACAGGAGCGGGTGGGCGGAGCAGCATAGTGTTTCTGAGGAAGAAGGCCGTTATTAAGTGCTTACAGGTGATGGGGCTTGCGTGCCTGCTATGCGCTTGTGGCCCTTCCCGCTATGAGCCCATCAGAAACGTATATCGTTCTCCAGCCCCCGTCACTCAAGGCTCTCACCAGGTTAAGACCGGTGAAACTTTGTACTCAATCGCCTGGCGCTATAATCGTGATCACGAAGAATTAGCCAAAAGTAACGGCATTTCCGCCCCTTACCGCATCTACCCCGGACAGGTTATCAGCCTGGAATCTTCCACTGTAGCGCGCAGCCGCAGCCCTCAAGCACCCACTCAACGTACGACATCCAAACAAACAAGTCGTTATAAGAAACCGCAAACCAATACCAAACCGGTCCAAGAAAAAGTTGCAAATCAAAGACATAAAAAGGTAGATATGTCTTGGAGCTGGCCAACAAAAGGTCCTGTGATTGAATCGTTCTCGTTATCGGGGCGGATCAATAAAGGGATCGATTTAGCCGGCAGGAAAGGAGAACCTGTATTTGCAGCGGCGGATGGCAAGGTTGTCTATAGCGGAACCGGTTTGGTGGGCTACGGCAATCTGATCATCATCAAGCACAACGAAACGTTCTTGAGTGCCTATGCCCACAACAGCCGATTACTACTGAGTGAAGGTGATATCGCTAAAGCTGGGCAGAAAATTGCCGAAATAGGTTCTACCGGCGCAAATCGTGACAAGCTGCACTTTGAAATTCGTCGCGATGGAAAGCCGGTTAATCCGATGACGTATTTGCCAAATCGCTGAGTGGGACGGCAGGCAAGCATATTTACTGCTCTGTGAGCAGACTTACAAGCACGGGGCCGCATCAATGTGGGCGGTGATAAAAACTAAATAGCGCGGGAAGATAGCAATGATGCAAGCAGAGCGGGAAGACAATCCAGACTTGGAATACGTAGAAGAAGACACTGATCTTGAGGATGCGTTCGAAGAACGTGCTGCCGAATTGCGTGACAAACGCAGCGGCTCGGATGACAGTGATGATGATTCCTTTGTGGCTCAACCAGGCATGCAGAAAACCCTGGACGCCACCCAACTGTATCTCAATGAAATAGGCTTTTCGCCGCTGTTAACCCCGGAAGAAGAGGTTTATTACGCTCGCCGTGCGTTGCGTGGTCATGAAGATGCACGTAAACGGATGATTGAAAGTAACCTGCGACTGGTGGTTAAGATTGCCCGGCGCTATGTCAATCGCGGATTGTCCCTGTTGGATCTGATTGAGGAGGGCAACCTCGGTTTGATCCGGGCGGTGGAAAAATTCGACCCTGAACGGGGTTTCCGCTTCTCGACCTATGCCACCTGGTGGATTAGACAGACGATCGAGCGGGCTATCATGAATCAGACGCGGACCATCCGCCTGCCGATTCATGTGGTCAAGGAATTGAATATCTATTTACGTGCCGCCCGTGAACTGACCCAGAAGCTGGATCATGAGCCCAGTGCAGAGGAAATCGCGGAGTTGCTTGATAAACCCCTGGAGGACGTTAAGCGGATGCTGGGGTTGAACGAGCGGGTATCGTCGGTTGACACACCCATGGCCCATGACTCCGACAAGTCTCTGTTGGATACCATCGCCGATACCAATGTATCTGATCCTGCAGAGTTGTTGCAGGATGCAGACTTGCGCTACAGCATTGATTATTGGCTGGATCAACTGCCCAGCAAGCAACGGGAGGTGATAGCCCGGCGGTTTGGTTTGCGTGGGTATGAAATGAGCACGCTGGAAGAGGTGGGGCTGGAAATAGGGTTGACCCGGGAACGAGTCCGACAGATCCAGGTGGAAGCACTCAAACGACTTCGGGATTTGCTTGAGAAGCAAGGCCTCACAGGTGAAGCTATCTTTGGTGGCTGATCCAAGACATTGCTGACAGCTTTTAGCACAAACACAAAACGCGCCCAATGGCGCGTTTTGTGTTTGTGGGATGTATGCGTGTACTTTTGTGAGATATTTCCTGCAGTTGTGTAGGTCTGAGGATGAAATATACACAGGCGCCGCTGCCAATGTTGTCTAACTTTTTGAATTTTAAGTACTAAATGAAGTGGTTGCTATAAGGCCTGGTCAAGGGGGAAGTGGGCGAGTGTTGATTTAGTATTCGGCCAGGGTAGACTTCTCATGTCGGCAGGAGCAGACGCAAATGGATGAGCTTGTTATGGAAGAAGAGCTTGCCAGGAAGGCATTCAGGAATTCTCACGGATGAATCAGAAGCATAATATTTGCTTCAGGGAATTCATGGAGGATGCAGGGAGCCAGATAGTGTGCTGTAAGGGATACGGTATAAGAGCTTAGGAAAAGTTCGAAGCGAGGTGGGCGGTTGAACCGCCCTTCTTTGTTTTTGTCCAAAGAATTACTTCAAATTTCTATACTGCACATCATAGGACATAATCCCTGGTCTGTGTAGGAAATATCTTACATCTGTGTGCGAGACTCAAAGTTTCTACCTTTGAAAAGCCTATATTTACAAAGCCGCCTTATCATAAATCATTGATTTTAAAGATTGAAATATAATTGTCTTACAATCGAGTTCAAATTGTGTCAATTTGTAATGATGTTGTTTTGCGTGCTGTGGAGTATGATTTCCATGTCGGCAGGATGCTGATTCAAGGACACGATGAGGATGATCGTCAGGGACATTAGGCAGGAAGCCTGGGTAAGGATATCCAAGCGAGGTGGGGCGGTGTAAAAACCGCCCTTCTTTTTTGTGTTGGGATAATTGGTTGGGAAATTATTTATCCAGGTACTGGATCTTGCCTTCAACACCATCCCACTCTTCAGCATCGGGCAAGGGGTCTTTCTTCTCGGTGATATTGGGCCAGGTCTCGGCTAATTCAGCATTCAGCTCAACAAACTCCTGCTGATCTGCAGGCACTTCATCTTCAGAATAAATGGCGTTTGCCGGGCATTCAGGTTCACACAGCGCGCAGTCGATGCACTCATCAGGGTGGATAACCAGGAAGTTGGGTCCTTCGTAGAAGCAGTCCACTGGACAGACTTCAACACAGTCCGTGTATTTGCACTTTATGCAATTATCGGTAACAACGAATGTCATGAATTAGCGCCCTCTACTAAATTTTACGCCGGGGAGTCTACTGCCTATATGAACCACAGGCAACTCAAATTGTGCTTTGTCCATAACCCTCAAGCCGTTGGTATACAAAAGCTTGCGCGCTATGACTTTTCGGTCATTTCCTTTAGCTTATACACCAAATCCAGCGCTTGTCTCGCATTGATGCAATCCGGGTCCAGTTTGCCCAGCATCTCCACCACCGGGTGGGGGGGCGCAGGTTCTGCAAACAGATCTGACTGCAACGGCTGATTGGCATGGGTCAGCGCCTGATTATTCAGATCCTGCTTTTCCAATTGCGCCAGTTTTTTACGGGCATTGGTGATGACATTTGCAGGTACACCGGCCAGCTTCGCCACCTGTAAACCATAGCTTTGGTTGGCGGGGCCTTCCATCACCTTGTGCAAAAACAGAATGGTATCCCCCTGCTCTTTGGCCGCCAGGTGTACATTAACCACGTTGGGTGCCTGATCCGGCAACTGGGTCAATTCGAAATAATGGGTCGCAAACAGGGTCAGCGCCTGTATTTTGACGGCCAGGTGATTGGCACAAGCCCAGGCCAGAGAAAGCCCATCGAAGGTGCTGGTACCGCGGCCGATTTCATCCATCAGTACCAGGCTCTGACGGGTTGCGTTATGCAGAATGTTGGCGGTCTCGGTCATTTCCACCATAAAGGTGGAACGGCCACTGGCCAGGTCGTCAGAGGAACCTATGCGGGTAAAAATTCGGTCCAGGGGGCCAATTTTGGCCTGGGCTGCCGGTACGAAACTGCCCACGTGGGCCAGGATGGCAATCAAAGCAATCTGGCGCATGAAAGTGGATTTACCGCCCATGTTGGGGCCGGTGATCACCAGCATGCGACGGTAACTGTCCAGCCGCAGATCGTTGGGTATAAATGCGTCAGAGAGCACCTGTTCCACCACCGGATGACGGCCGGCTTCGATCTGCATGCCGGCTTCATCAGTCAGCGTGGGCCTGGACAGCGCGAGCGTATCGGCACGTTCGGCCAGGCAGGCCAGAACATCAAGCTCTGACACCGCCATAAAGCTGCCCTGCAGTTCAAACAGTTGCTCGGCCAATCGATCCAGCAGGGAATCGAATAAGGACTTTTCCCGCGCCAGAGCCCGGCTCTTTGCACTCAGGGCCTTGTCTTCGAACGCTTTGAGTTCCGGGGTGATATAGCGTTCGGCATTCTTCAGGGTTTGGCGCCGAATATATTCTTCCGGCGCCTGTTTTGACTGGGCTTTGCTGATCTCAATAAAGTAACCGTGGACCCGGTTGTAACCGACCTTCAGCGTTGTCAGTCCCGTGCGCTCCCGTTCCCGCTGCTCCAGATCCACCAAAAACTGGCCGGCATTTTCACTGATGGCGCGCAGCTCATCCAGTTCGGCGTCAAAGCCTTCCGCGATGACACCACCATCCCGAATCAGCACCGGCGGGGTGTCTATAATGGCTGTATTGAGCAGCTCGGCCAATTCCGGGTATTCACCGATGTCCTCTGCCAGATGCGTCATCACAGTGGAGTGAATGGCCTTTATGGCCTCTTGCAGAGCAGGCAGGGCATTAAAGGCGTCGCGTAACCGTGACAGGTCCCGGGGCCGGGCTGATTTCAGGGCTACCCGCGCCAGGATACGTTCGATATCCCCAATTTGCTTGAGTACCGCCTGAATGGGTTCGTACTGGTAGTTGTCCAGCAGGGCAGATATGGTGTCCTGCCGTTGTGTTAACTGTTTTCGGTTGCGTATCGGGCGATGCAGCCAGCGGCGCAGCATGCGCCCCCCCATGGCGGTTTTGGTCTTGTCCAAAACCCAGGCCAATGTGTATTTGTCTTCGCCATGAATGTTTTCAGTCAGTTCCAGGTTGCGCCGGGTGGCGCTGTCCAGCACCACACAATCGCTCAACGTCTCCACTGCCAGGCCACGAATGTGAGGCAGGGCGGCTTTCTGGGTTTCTTTGGCGTATTGCAGCAGGCAACCGGCAGCAGCGATGGCAATGGTCATGCTGTCACACCCGAAGCCGCCCAGATCCTGGGTCTGGAACTGCTGCACCAGGGCCCGTTGTGCTGATTCCTGGTCAAAGTCCCAGGCTGGGCGTGAACGCAGGCCTTTGCGCCCGGACACCAGGCTGTAAAGGTGAGAGTCCTCCGTCACCAATAACTCGGCAGGGTTCAGGCGCGCCAGTTCCGCCATCAGGGCGGCTTCCCCATCGACCTCTGAGACGAAAAACCGGCCACTGGAAATGTCCAGATGCGCGATACCGAATTTGTCCAGGTGCTGGGTGATGGCACACAACAGGTTATCGTATTTTTCATCCAGTAAGGCTTCATCACTGACCGTGCCGGGGGTGACCACCCTGACCACTTTGCGCTCTACCGGCCCCTTGCTCGCTGCCGGATCACCGATCTGTTCCGCCACTGCCACGGATTCACCCATCTTAACCAGGCGTGCGAGATAGTTTTCCGCAGCATGGTAAGGCACCCCGGCCATGGGAATCGGCTTGCCCGCTGACTGGCCCCGTTGTGTCAGGGTAATATCCAATAAATCGGCGGCTTTTTGTGCGTCTTCGTAAAAAAGTTCGTAAAAGTCGCCCATGCGGTAAAACACCAGCTCATGGGGGTGATCGGCCTTGATGCGCAGGTATTGCTCCATCATCGGGGTGTGTTTTGATTGTTGTGCTTGTGCTGCAGACATGCTGTTTTCTGATGGGCCCTGAGTTGAATAATCAAAAACTGGCATTGTACCCTGTCTGGGTGGGTTTGAAAGAACTAGAAGGCTAAAATGGGTGGTGTTGGACAGGCAGAAAAGTCAGCTCGGTTAACTACCGAAAATAGGGTGGATTCGGCGTGGTTCCAGGGGCATTAAACCAGTAGAATTCAGGACAATTTTCTCACGTAGAACAGTCAATGTTGTTGTACTCGGATCAAGTGCTGTTGATTGAAGCGCTGGCAACACAGCTCGGTGCTTTGTTAACAGACCAGGACAAAAAAATAGTTACAGCGGAATCCTGTACCGGTGGTTGGGTCTCCCAGGCGATCACTCAGGTGGCCGGTAGTTCAGGCTGGTTTGATCGAGCCTATATTTCATACAGTAATCAGGCCAAGCGGGATATGCTGGGTGTGAAGGTGCGCACGCTCAACAAGTATGGCGCCGTCAGTCGCGCCGTGGTGGAAGAGATGGCCGCCGGTGCGTTGAAGAAATCCGGCGCTGATTTTTCGGTTGCCATCAGCGGTATTGCCGGCCCGGATGGCGGCACGGACGACAAGCCCGTTGGCACCGTCTGGTTGGCCTGGCATGTGGGAGGGCAACTGGACGCCTCCCTGGCGGTGCTGCCCGGCAGCAGGCGTGATGTGAGGGCGGCAGCCGTCACCCTTGCCCTACAGGGCTTGCTGGTGCGAATTCGCCGCTGGCTTGCTGAACAGCCGTCCCCGGCCGCGCTATCCACAGCAGCCCAGAAAAAAGAATTAACGCAATTACTTGATGATTCAGAATAATACTGTTTAAATATACAGTAATTGATTGGGTAGTCGAATAACTGTGAGGAATGATTGATGGATGACAACAAGAAAAAGGCACTGGGTGCTGCGCTGTCTCAGATTGAGCGGCAGTTTGGTAAGGGTGCGGTTATGCGCATGGGCGATCAGGAATTGCAGGCGATTCCCGTCATTTCCACAGGTTCACTGGGGCTGGACATTGCCCTGGGTATCGGGGGCCTGCCCAAGGGACGAATTGTTGAAATCTATGGTCCCGAATCTTCCGGTAAAACGACCCTGACATTGAGCACCGTGGCACAGGCGCAAAAGCAGGGCTTAACCTGTGCCTTCGTGGATGCGGAGCACGCTCTGGACCCTATTTATGCCCAGAAGCTGGGAGTGAATGTTGACGACCTGCTGGTTTCCCAGCCCGATACCGGAGAGCAGGCGCTGGAGATCACCGATATGTTGGTGCGCTCCAACGCGGTTGACGTGATTATTGTGGATTCAGTTGCTGCCTTGGTGCCAAAAGCGGAAATCGAGGGTGAAATGGGTGACAGTCACGTAGGCTTGCAGGCACGCCTGATGTCGCAGGCGTTGCGTAAGATCACCGGCAGTGTCAAGCAGGCCAATTGCCTGGTGGTATTCATCAACCAGATTCGTATGAAAATTGGTGTTATGTTCGGTAACCCGGAAACCACCACCGGCGGCAATGCACTGAAATTTTATTCTTCTGTCCGTCTGGATATTCGACGTACCGGAGCAGTGAAGCAAGGTGAAGAAGTGGTGGGTAATGAGACCCGCGTTAAAGTTGTGAAAAACAAGGTGGCACCTCCCTTCAAACAGTCTGAATTCCAGATTTTGTACGGGTCGGGTATTTATCATATGGGCGAGGTGCTGGATTTAGGTGTGGCCTGTGGCCTGGTGGACAAATCGGGTGCCTGGTATTCCTATCAGGGTGATAAGATCGGGCAGGGTAAAGCCAATGCGGCCAAGTTCCTTGAAGATAACACGGACATCGCCACTACCATTGAGCAGGAAATTCGCAACCAGATGTTGAGCGTTAAAACACCGGTAAAGGATGAAGAAGCTCTGGCAGAAGCCTGATGTAGTCGTATTCGTTTAAAACAATGTCCAAAGTTGTTTAGCCGACGCAGTAATGCGTCGGCTTTTTTGTTTTGGATCAACGCTTTGAGGGGACTTTGCCCGCCCGTATGCCTGGCGTTGACGTGGGTCAAGATACCTTGTTCGGGTTTCAGCATAATGCACAGTGTATGACACTCGTAAATATTCAGTGGTAGCGGGAATACTCTATGCGTTTGGTGAAAGAAGAGTCAGGTCAGGATTCACTATGGGACAGTGAGTTTATCAGGCTGCACGATGTAGCGGGCCCTCGTTATACCTCCTACCCTACCGCGTTGCAGTTCCATGAAGAATTCACCGATCAGGATTACAAAGATGCGGTAGGCCGTAGTAATGCCTCCCGCATGCCGCTCTCCCTGTATGTGCACTTACCGTTTTGTGCATCCCTTTGCTATTACTGCGCCTGCAACAAGGTTATTACCCAAAGTGATGAGAAAAAGCGCCGCTATCTGGATGCATTAATCAAAGAGATCAGATTAAAGTCGAAGGATTTCGATGCTGCGCGCCCGGTTTATCAGATGCATTGGGGTGGAGGTACACCGACCTATTACAGTGATGCCGAGTTGACAGAGCTGTGGTTTGAGATTGGCCGACATTTTCATCTGGTGGAACCCGAACGGGGTGAATACTCCATCGAGATCGATCCCCGCACCATCGATGGGAACAAGCTTGGTTTACTCAAGGGGCTTGGTTTTAACCGGATCAGCCTGGGCATTCAGGATTTTGACCAACGGGTTCAGGAAGCCATTAACCGGGTGCAGTCTTATGAGCAGATCAGAGACTTGCTGCAGGCGGCCAGAAACTATCAGTATCGGTCTGTTAACTTTGATCTGATCTATGGATTACCGTACCAGACGGTTGCATCGGTTCGCGAGACCATAACAAAAGTAATCGACCTGTCACCGGATCGAATTTCTTTGTTTAATTACGCTCACCTGCCGCAGCGATTTAAATCCCAGAGTTTGCTGCCGGAAGAAGCGCTGCCTCCGGCGGAAGAAAAGCTGCAAATATTATGTGACGCCTCCAATCAGCTTATGAATGCCGGTTATGTCTATATCGGAATGGATCATTTTGCCAAACCAACCGATGAGCTGGCACTGGCGCAGGCTGAAGGCAGTTTGCACCGGAACTTTCAGGGATACACTACCTTTAAAGACGCTGATCTGGTTGGGCTGGGGGTATCATCCATCAGTCTGATCAACAATATTTACTGCCAGAACACCAAATCCATCACTGAGTATCAGGGTCTTGTGGAGGAAAACAACTCACCACTGAATGCGGGCGTGGTGCTGTCAACCGATGATGAAATCCGTCGCGCGGTCATCATGTCACTTCTGTGTCAGAACTGGCTCATTCCGGCCCAGATAGAATCGCAGTTTGGTATTCGTTTTGAACACTACTTTTCAAGTGAAATCAAAAGCTTGAATGAGTTTGTGAATGCCGGGCTGTTGTCCCTGCAAAACGGTGTGTATAACGTCACCCCCAAGGGGCGCCTGGTGGTGAGGAAGATATGCATGCTGTTTGATGTCTATTTGCCGCAACATGTGAAAGAGGGAAGACGTTTTTCAAGAGTTCTCTAGGTGTGTAAAACCGTGTTAGTATCGCTGAACTAGTTCAATGAGTACGACTGCCCCAGTTATTCAGCACGGAATCACCTATGTCTTCAGAGCACGAATCCCAGAACCGCGTTCCTACCCGCAATATCAACGTATCCTGCACGGATTGTAGCCTGAATCCAATATGCCTCCCCGTGGCGGTAAGTAACACCCAGCTTAACGAGCTGGATAACATTATTAAGCGCAGCAAGCCGTTGAAAAAAGGCGAGCACCTGTTTCGCGCCAGTGACCCCTTTGCATCGATCTTTGCGGTTCGCAGCGGAACCATCAAAACCTACTCGGTGACGGAAGACGGTGAAGAGCAGGTAACCGGTTTTTATCTGCCGGGGGAAGTGTTGGGCGTGGATGGAATCAGCACCAATATTCATTCCAACTCGGCCAAGGCACTGGAGACGGCAGCGGTATGTGAGATACCGTTTGATAAGCTGGAAGTGCTTTCAGCCCAGATACCGTCTCTGCAACGTCATTTCTTTCAATTGATGAGTAAAGAGATTCAGGCGGACCAGCAGTTGATCATGTTGCTCAGTAAGAAGAGCGCGGAAGAGCGCATTGCATCGCTTCTGTTAAGTATTTCTACCCGGCATACAAAGCGTGGATTATCTGCTTCCGGTTTTCGGCTGCCCATGTCGCGCAACGACATCGGTAACTTTCTGGGGTTGGCGGTAGAAACCGTCTCCCGTGTCTTCACCCGTTTGCAGAAACAGGGTGTTATCTTCGTTGATGGCAAGGAAGTGGAAGTCCTTGATATGCAGGGCCTGTGTCACATGTCCAATGGCATGGAGTCAAAGGTGAAGTCCGCCTGAGATCGGCCTTCAGGCCTGGAAGAGGCGCACCTTGCGGTGCGCCTTTTTTGTTTATCCAATGGGGATGGTTTTCGGTTTGGGCGCTTCCTGTGGGGCGCTTTTCTTAACAATCAGTTTGAGCACGCCGTTTTCGAATGTCGCCTGTACCGCGCCATCATCGACATGGTCCCCCAGGGTGAAACGCCGCACAAATTTGCCATAACGCCGCTCAGAGCGAATCTGTTTGTCGCCTTTCTCCTCGTGCTCGCTTTTGCTGTGGGCTTCAATGGACAGCACACCATCGTGTAGCGATACATCGATGTCTTCCTTGCGGATGCCAGGCAGTTCCGCACTGATGCTGTACTCTGATTCGTTCTCGGAAATATCAGTGGCCGGCATATTGAAAGCCTCGTCAGCAAAGGCGGGAAATCCACCGCTGCTGCGCCCGAAGAAGTTGTCCACCAACTGCTGGAAATTGTCAAATCCGCGTAACGAGTTGCTCATTTGTTTTGACGTAGTCATGTGATTCCCTCCGCTAGGTAAGTGTTACAGGGATGTTTATAAGGCCGGCCGGGAAAATTTCAATTGATGTGTATCAACTTCATCAGCACTGTGTCTGCGTACTGTATTGACTCAAAAAACCAAATGTTGGTCCTTATTGACAGTGACAGGGCGGTGATTTTATTGTTCTATGTCTAAGCTGAGTGGTTTAATTTTGTGCTACACGAGAGTTGGCTTGGTTAAATGGCCGGTAGGTTGTTTAAATTCTAATAAAATCATAGTGATAGAGAGCTTGGTATGACGATGGAATTCGTGGATGTGTTGATTATCGGTGCTGGCCTTTCCGGTATTGGGGCCGCCTGTCATCTGCAGAAAAAACTGCCTGGAAAATCCTACGCCATACTGGAAGGCCGACAGGCGATCGGTGGGACCTGGGATCTTTTCCGTTATCCCGGCATTCGCTCGGATTCTGACATGTACACCCTGGGCTACAACTTCAAACCCTGGACCAATCCGAAAGCCATTGCCGATGGCCCTGATATTCGAACGTACATTCAGGAAACGGCCCGTGAGTACGGAGTGGAAAAGCATGTGCGCTTTGGGCATAAGTCCTTGAAAGCCTCCTGGTGCACTGATCGTGCAACCTGGACAGTGGATGTGCAAAAAGTGGATAGCGGTGAGGTAATTCAGATCGAATGCCGGTTCTTGCTGGGCTGTACCGGTTACTACAATTATGCAGCGGGTTATACCCCCGAGTTTCCTGGGCGCGATCGCTTCGAAGGCCAGATAGTGCACCCACAGCACTGGCCCGAGAACCTGGATTACAGTGGTAAGAAGGTTGTCGTTATTGGCAGTGGCGCCACCGCAGTGACCCTGATACCGGCCATGGCTGAGAAGACGGCTCATATCACCATGCTGCAGCGGTCGCCATCTTATGTTGCCAGTGTGCCGTTGCGGGACAAGCTGTCAAACAAACTGCGCAAGTATCTTCCCGCCAAAGTGGTTTACCGTATGGCCCGTACCCGTAATGTGGGCTTCCAGATGTTCTTTTACAAACTGGCGCGGGCCAAACCCAAGGCGATCCGTCGCCTGCTGTTATCCCAGGTGCGCCGTCAGGTGGGTGACAACTTCGATATGAAGCACTTTTCTCCCAGCTACAATCCATGGGATGAGCGATTGTGTGCAGTACCCAATGGTGATTTGTTTAAGGCGATTCGCCATGGTAAGGCTTCGGTGGTGACCGATCATATCGACACCTTCACGGAGAAAGGAATTCTGCTGAAATCAGGGCAGGAATTGGAAGCGGATATCATCATCACAGCGACCGGTTTGGATTTGCAATTGTTGGGTGGCATGGAACTGGAGATGGACGGCAAACCGTTACAGATGTCGCAAACCATGAACTACAAGGGGGTTATGTTCAAGGACATCCCCAATTTCGCCATGGTGTTTGGTTACACCAACGCCAGCTGGACGTTAAAAGCCGATATTACACTGGAGTACCTGTGCCGCCTGCTGAAAACCATGGACAAAAAAGGCATGCATCAGGCAACTCCGCGCCTCTCCGACAGCTCGGTTCATGAAGTGCCGTTTCTGGACATGCAGTCCGGCTATGTAAAACGAGCCCTGCCCAAGCTGCCTCGTCAGGGCAACAAGGCTCCCTGGAAACTGCACCAGAATTATGCTCTGGATCTGGCGATGTTGCGCTACGGTGAGGTGGATGACGGCGTTATGACGTTTTCCAATCCAGGGTAATCAATTCGGACTAAGAATGTGCTTGTCTTGTTTATGAAATAGTTGCTTGATATGTATCAATATGACGCGGCCCGGCATCTGCCAAAGTCTCAGTCATAACAACCGGGAGGAAGATTATGAGCAAGCATGAGTATATGGAAAAGCTGAAGCAGCAATTGGCGGAATGGGAAAACGATATTGAACGTTTGGAATCCAAGCTGGATGAGGCTCAGGGTGAGTACAAGCAAAAACTGGACAATACCCTCAGTGAACTGAAAGAGAAGCGTGCCGAACTCAAGGTCAAGTTCGATAAACTGGAAGATGCCGCTGAAGAAGCCTGGGAAGATATCAAGGAAGGGGTCGAGTTAGCCTGGGATTCACTGAAACTCGGTTTTCTGTCTGCCAAGTCCGAGTTTATGAGCAAGAAGAAAGACTGACCCTTGTGGTATAGCCCGTAACACGAAAGCCCCGCTTATGGGGCTTTTTCATTTCTACTGAATTTGTGTAGCATTACCTGCAATGCCCGAGCGCCGTAGGGCTTCCATTAACAACATGGGAACTTGAAATGGGAAAGTTAGCTGACTTGGTGTCGGAAGACCTGTCCTTTGCCGAAAAAATAAGTATCAATCTGCGTAAAGTTGGCCTGGCCGGTGTCGGGCTGGCCAGTATTGTGGATTCAGAGCGTACACGTTTATACCGACAGATTATGGAAGTGGGGCACGCCTACGGTCGATCCGATACTATTGTTGGGCGTCTCAGTACGTTGGGAACCGGTACCGTGAATTTGGTTTTGGAAGAGTCGCAACGGGTTTTCGATGAGTTGGTGGAAGAGGGAGAGCAGGCCCTGAACCGAAGCAAACCGCCTGCGGTAATCGCGCCGCCACCGCGGAAAATCACTCAGTCCCGGCCGGTGGCGAAGAGCAGGGCACCGGATAGCCCGATGTTGAAGTCGGCCCAGCAAAAAGTTGCCAAAGCGGCGTCTCAGGCCGCACCGGAGCGGCTGACGGCGGAGCTGAAACAGAGGCTGGAGCGGGCCAGTAAACAGGTGGCTGGATTGCAGGCGGGTAAACAGCAAAAGCTGGAACTGACTGCGCTGCTGCGCCAGGTTCAGGAAGGGGATGACAAAGGCCGGCGCCCGGCCAAAACCAAGCCGGAGGCCCAGGCCGAGTTTGATGCCCGCCGCCAGTTGAAGGGCATGACGCCGGAAGAGGCCTTGAATCGCCTGGAAAGCCTGGTGAGGCGCCTGGCCTCGGAGACGGTTGCCTGACTGTTATGGAAGCCGAACAGGCCATTCGGGAGAAACTGATTCAATTGCTGGCGCGCAGGGATTACAGCGCGCGCGAGCTGATCTCACGTTTGGCGTCAAAGTTTGATCCCGAGCTGGTGGAACAGGTATTGGACGGACTGGTGCAGCAGGGCCTGCAAAGTGACTACCGGTTCGCCGATTCTCTGGTCAGGGGCAGGATCAGCCAGGGCCACGGACCCATTCGCATTCAATCGGAACTGAAACAGAAAGGCATTGCCCAGGACCTTATCCAGCAGGCGCTGGCTGATCATCCGGTGGACTGGTTTGAGCAGGCCCTGAACACCTTTCGGCGCCGGTTTGGCGACCATCAAACCACAGATCTCAAGGTGCGGGCCAAGCAGATGCGGTTTTTACAGTACCGTGGCTTCACCCTGGAACAGATACGTTATGCCCTGGATTTTGACCCAACGGACCCCTGAAGATACCATTATTGGCCCCGCCTGGATGCAATAGCCGTAATAGATGGTAAACTGCGCACCTTGCAGACAGCCTCGTTTCACGGCCGGTCTCCCCTAAATTACCCATACAGCGAGTTCAGTTAGCCACTGCTATGAAAACCTCAGAAATCCGCACAGCGTTCCTCGATTATTTCCAGTCCCAGGGCCATGAAGTGGTGGCCAGCAGTTCTCTGGTGCCGGGCAACGACCCGACCCTGCTGTTTACCAATGCCGGTATGGTGCAGTTCAAGGATGTGTTTCTGGGGCGCGATCAGCGCCATTATTCCCGCGCCACCTCGTCACAGCGCTGTGTCCGCGCCGGCGGTAAGCACAATGACCTTGAAAACGTGGGCTATACCGCCCGCCATCACACGTTTTTTGAGATGCTGGGCAACTTTAGCTTCGGCGATTACTTCAAGCCCGACGCCATTCGCTTTGCCTGGCAATTTCTTACAGAGACCTTGGGCTTACCCAAGGAGAAGCTGTGGGTAACGGTATACCACGAGGATAAGGAAGCAGAGGCGATCTGGTTGCAGGAAATGGGTGTGGATCCTGATCGCTTTTCCCGCCTGGGTGAAGACAGCAACTTCTGGCAGATGGGTGACACCGGGCCCTGTGGCCCCTGTACTGAAATTTTCTACGATCACGGCGCCGATGTTTGGGGCGGCCCTCCCGGCAGTCCGGAGGAAGACGGCGACCGCTATATCGAGATCTGGAACCTGGTGTTCATGCAGTATGACCGCCAGGCGGATGGCACGCTGGAGCCGTTACCCAAGCCATCGGTGGATACCGGCATGGGGTTGGAACGCATCGCGGCGGTGATGCAGGGTGTGCACAGCAATTACGAAATCGACCTGTTTGCCAATCTGCTGAAGGCGGTGGCGCAGGTGGTTGGCAGCAGTGACTATGACAACAAGTCACTGCGTGTGATTGCCGATCATATTCGCTCCTGTGCATTTCTCATCACCGACGGCGTGCTTCCCTCCAATGAAGGGCGCGGTTATGTGCTGCGCCGCATCCTGCGGCGTGCTATTCGTCACGGCAATCAATTGGGCATGAAGGATTTGTTTTTCCATAAACTGGTGGCACCGCTGGTGGCTGAGATGGGGGATGCATACCCGGAACTGGCCAAGGCGCAGGCGCAGGTTGAGAAAGTGCTCAAGCTTGAGGAAGAACAGTTTGCCAAAACCCTGGAGCAGGGATTGCGTATTCTGGAGCAGGATCTGGCCGAGCTTAAGGGTACGGAAATTCCCGGTGATGTGGTGTTTAAGCTCTACGATACCTACGGGTTTCCGGCGGATCTAACCGCTGACATCGCGCGGGAGCGGGAGCTGACCATTGATCAGGCCGGTTTCGAAAAAGAAATGGAAGAGCAGAAAAAGCGCTCCAAGGAAGCGGGCAAATTCAAAGCCAATTATCATGATGGCCTGGCGGTGTCGAGCGCCAGTGAATTTATTGGCTATGATCAGATCAGCACGGAATCCACCGTCACCGAATTGTTCGTGGATGGTAAACCCGTGCAACGCATTGACGTCGGGCAGCAGGCCGTGATCGTGCTGGATAATACGCCGTTTTACGCCGAATCCGGTGGCCAGGTTGGGGACGTTGGTTTTATTCGCACACCGGCTGCGCAGTTTGAGGTGACGGATACCACCAGGGAGCGTGACGCCCATTTGCATCATGGCGTGTTAGAGCAGGGCGAACTGAACGTCGGTGATGCGGTTACCACCGAAATTGATAACACCCGCCGCCAGGCCATTCGACTTAATCACTCCGCCACCCATTTGATGCATGCTGCCTTGCGCAAAGTGTTGGGTGAGCATGTGGCGCAGAAAGGGTCGCTGGTAACAGCGGATCGTCTGCGTTTTGATTTTGCCCATCTGGAAGCCATGAAGCCCGAGGAGATCAAGGCCGTTGAACGCCTGGTCAACGAACAGATACGAGCCAATACCGATGTCACTACGGAGTTGATGAATATCGAAGACGCCAAAGCCAGGGGGGCCATGGCCTTGTTTGGCGAGAAGTACGATGACGAGGTGCGGGTTCTTTCCATGGGAACAGACCGTTTCTCCGTCGAGCTGTGCGGTGGCACCCATGCCGCCCGTACCGGTGATATCGGCGTGTTTCGCATTATTTCCGAGGCCGGTGTGGCCGCCGGGGTGCGTCGGATTGAGGCCGTTACCGGTGCCGGTGCATTGGCCTGGATGGATGAATCCGAGTTGGCGCTGAATCGAATCAGTGCTTTGGTCAGAGGTTCACGGGAGACCACTCTGGAAAAAGTGCAGCAGGTTCTGGAGCGGGTCAAGACTCTGGAAAAGGAGCTGGACAAGCAGAAGGCCAAGCTGGCCAGCAGTGCCGGTGATGATCTGCTGGGTCAGGCCACCGCAATAGCCGGTGTCAAAGTGCTCGCTGCTGTGGTGGACGGGGTGGAAGGAAAAGCCCTGCGTGACATGGTGGATAAGCTGAAAGACAAAATGGGGTCCGGCATTATTGTGCTGGGTGCCGGCGGTAAAAAAGCCAGCCTGGTGGCGGGTGTGACCCGGGATTTGACCGATAGGGTGAAAGCCGGTGACCTGGTGAACCATGTGGCGCAGCAGGTGGGCGGTAAAGGCGGCGGTCGACCGGATATGGCCATGGCCGGCGGCCCGGATGTGGTCAATTTACCCGCAGCCATACAGTCTGTTGAAGCCTGGTTGTCGGAAAAGCTCTGATTTGTACGAAATTTAGCCCGGCAGTACTTTTGTCTAACAACAAAAGGTATACAATACGGGCCTTTCGTTTGCTCTGCGGAACAGGTATCTTTTTCAGCCGCCAGCCCGGTCTGGAATCTATAACCCTTAATCCTTTCTAAGAAATATAGCAATGGCACTAATTGTTCAAAAATACGGTGGTACATCAGTGGGTACCATCGAGCGCATCCGGAATGTCGCCAAACGTGTTGAGCGATTTCGGGATGACGGCCATGACGTGGTGGTTGTGGTGTCGGCGATGAGCGGCGAAACCAACCGCTTGCTGGCCCTGGCCAATGAAATCACCCAGCAACCTTCACCCAGAGAGCTGGATGTTCTGGTGACCACCGGTGAGCAGGTTACCATTGCGCTGCTGAGCATGGCGTTGCAGAGCGACGGTTATGACGCGCGTTCTTATACCGGTGGCCAGGTACGTATTCTGACCGACGATGCTCATGGCAAAGCGCGTATCCAGGAAATCGATGCGGAGCGGATTCGTTCCGATCTGGCCCGGGGCCGGGTGGTTGTGGTTGCCGGTTTCCAGGGCGTGGATGAGCAGGGTAACATCACCACTTTGGGGCGAGGTGGATCGGATACCACCGGGGTCGCGCTGGCGGCGGCGTTAAAGGCGGATGAATGCCAGATTTACACCGATGTTGACGGCGTTTACACCACCGATCCCCGGGTGGTGAGCAACGCTCGGCGCCTGGACCAGATCACCTTTGAGGAAATGCTGGAAATGGCCAGTCAGGGCTCAAAGGTGTTGCAGATTCGGTCTGTGGAGTTTGCCGGCAAGTACAATGTACCACTCCGGGTGCTGTCCAGTTTTGCAGACGGCCCGGGCACGCTAATTACCGTTGATCAAGAGGATCCCATGGAACAACCAGTTATTTCGGGAATTGCATTTAACCGCGATGAAGCCAAGATCATTGTACGCGGTGTACCGGATATCCCGGGTGCGGCCTACCGAATTTTGGGCCCCGTGGGAGACGCCAATATAGAAGTGGACATGATCGTGCAAAACGTGGGTGCGGATAACACCACCGATTTCACTTTCACGGTCCACAAAAACGAAATGGAAAAGGCCACCAATGTGCTGAAGGGTATTGCTTCAGAGATTGGGGCCAAGGAAGTACAGTCAGATGCTTCCGTCGCCAAGGTGTCCATGGTTGGGGTGGGAATGCGTTCCCATGCCGGTGTGGCGAGCAGAATGTTCAAGGTACTGGCTGAAGAGTCCATCAATATTCAGATGATCTCTACATCTGAGATCAAGATATCGGTGGTAATCGAAGAAAAGTATCTGGAACTGGCAGTTCGGGCGCTTCACAATGGCTTCAATCTGGATAAAGATCCGCACGAAGCCACGTAAATTTTAAAACTAACCCAAATAAATCCCTTTGCAGTGCTACCAAAATTTAAAACCTGGTCAATAATTAGATTAGGTTTGGGTATGCGGAAGTGGATAAGACCGGATCAGCAGCCGGAATTGTCTGGGAGCAGTATTTACAGGAGAAGGACATGCTAATTTTGACTCGCCGTGTGGGCGAAACCTTGATGATCGGCGACGAAGTGACCGTTACCGTGCTGGGTGTAAAAGGCAATCAAGTGCGAATTGGTGTTAACGCCCCAAAAGAAGTGGCGGTGCACCGGGAAGAAATTTATCAGCGCATCCAGCGTGAGAAGACTTCAGACCACGACGACATGTAACATCTTGATAGCCTGGAAAAAAGCGATGCTGGCCATCGCTTTTTTTGCTTTTGCTGGTGATTAGGGTAATTTCTATCAAAATCAGCGATTTGGGCTAGGAATTTTGATAAAAAACGAGTAACATTTCGCGCACGTTTTGGAGAGGTGGCCGAGAGGCTGAAGGCGCTCCCCTGCTAAGGGAGTATACGGTTTATCCCGTATCGAGGGTTCGAATCCCTCCTTCTCCGCCATTATTCAGGGCGGCCCGGGCGAGCACCCGGGCCGCATCAAACCTGAATCGATGTAGACGTGTTAGCAGGTTGCAGTGTCGGGTGAATGCCCGCTAAGTTGATTAATTAGTTATCATTTTTGATTGACATAAAAAGCCTGTTACGTAGAATGCATCACCCACGCGCCCGTAGCTCAGCTGGATAGAGTACCTGGCTACGAACCAGGCGGTCGCACGTTCGAATCGTGCCGGGCGCGCCATATACCGAAAAGAGGCTGTAGCAATACAGCCTCTTTTTTTTAGCTGCGATTCCGCAGCTGTTCTTGTTTCTTCCCGCTATTTCCTACAGGCATGCTGCCAGTGCTATGCTGCAGTGACAGGCAGACTCATGGGTCATTGAAAGTGGCGTCGAAAGTCTGTGCTGCCATTGATTTTTCTGCCATTTTCAGCGCTTTCAGGCTATGTGGCGCAAGGGTGAAAAAGGGCGGGTTTTACGGCCCTTTTTGCCGGCTTCAGGTTGCTATGGGTAGGTATTAACGGTAAATTTGCGCAGTTTGTGGACCCAGGGTCCTGCCGGGTCGCTGCGCTTCAAACAGGGCGCCATGACCCGGGCGATCAAGCCACAGCATTAGGTGTAACCAAACACGAGGCGAGAATATGAGCAATTTGCTGTGGGAAGGTGTCAACCTGATGGCAATCGGAATGGGGGCGGTGTTTTCGTTCCTGGTGTTGCTGGTATTGGCTACCAGCGTCATGTCGTCATTGATTTCCAAATTTCTGCCAGAATCCGAACTTCCCTCAACACCCGCTCCAACCGTTCAGCAGCCGTCCCAGGCTAACGACGGTCCGTTGATGGCTGTTATCGCAGCCGCAATACACCGGCATCGTTCGCGCCACAAGTAGCGAATTGATTCCAGAGTTAAGCAGAAACCACAAAAAGGCCAGTTCCCATGAGTCAGGCAAAAAAACCTTTAGGTATTACGGATGTCGTCCTGCGTGATGCGCATCAATCCCTGTTTGCAACCCGCATGCGCATTGATGACATGCTACCCATTGCTGAAAAACTGGATAAGGTGGGCTTCTGGTCTATTGAATCCTGGGGTGGCGCCACCTTCGATGCCTGTATTCGTTACTTGGGTGAAGACCCCTGGGAAAGAATTCGATTATTAAAGAAAGCGATGCCCAATACCCCCCAGCAGATGCTGCTGCGCGGGCAGAACCTGTTGGGCTACCGGCACTATGCTGATGATGTAGTGAGCAAGTTTGTTGAACGGGCGGCTGTCAATGGCGTGGATGTATTCCGTGTGTTCGATGCCATGAATGACCCCCGTAACCTGGAAACCGCCATCCAGGCGGTGCTCAAGCAGGGCAAGCATGCCCAGGGCACCATTTCCTACACAGTGAGCCCGGTTCACACCATCGATATGTGGGTGGACATGGCCAAGACCATTGAGGATATGGGCGCCAATTCAGTTTGCATCAAGGACATGGCCGGTTTGTTGAAACCCTACGTGGGGTTTGAGCTGGTGAGCCGCCTGAAGGAATCCCTGGATATTCCGGTGCACATGCAGTGCCACGCCACCACGGGCATGTCCACCGCTACGGCACTCAAGTGCGCCGAAGCGGGGATTGATAACGTGGATACGGCGATTTCGTCCATGAGTATGACCTATGGGCATTCTCCCACGGAAGCGGTGGTTGCCATTCTGGAAGGAACGGAGCGTGATACCGGTCTGGATATTCATTTACTGGAAGAGATAGCCGGCTATTTCCGGGAAGTCCGCAAGAAGTACGCGCAGTTTGAAGGCGCCTTGCGTGGTGTTGATTCCCGTATTCTGGTGGCCCAGGTACCAGGCGGAATGCTTACCAACATGGAAGGCCAGCTTAAAGAGCAGGGGGCCGGCGACAAGCTGGATGCAGTGCTGGCGGAGATTCCGCGGGTGCGGGAAGATCTGGGTTTTATCCCCCTGGTTACACCCACCTCCCAGATTGTGGGCACGCAGGCGGTACTGAATGTGCTGACCGGTGAACGCTACAAGAGCATCTCCAAAGAAACCGCCGGGGTTTTGAAAGGCGAGTATGGTGCCGCTCCCGCCCCATTCAATAAAGCGTTGCAGGAACGGGTGCTGGAAGGCAAAGAGGCCATTACCTGCCGCCCCGCTGATTTGCTTGAGCCTGAAATGGACAAGCTGACCACGGAGTTGAAAAAGATTGCCGGCGAAAAGAATATCCAGCTTGCTGCCGATGAAGTGGATGACGTGCTGACGTACGCATTGTTCCCGCAGATTGGTTTGAAGTTTCTTGATAACCGAAACAATCCGGCTGCATTTGAGCCTGCACCCACCGGGGCGGAGCCTGCCCCGGCAGCGGCGGCAACCCCTGCTACCCCAGCCACCGACAGCGGGGTGTACACCGTTACCGTCAATGGGCAGTCCTATGTGGTGCAGGTGACCGATGGCGGCGACATCAGCAATGTTGCAGCGGCGTCATCAGCCCCGGCGGCACCGGCACCCGCGACCTCTGCTGGCGAACCCGTACCCGCGCCGTTGGCCGGAAATATCTTCAAGGTGAAGGTGTCCGTCGGGCAGCAGGTTCAAGAGGGGGATGTCATTGTGATCCTGGAAGCCATGAAAATGGAAACCGAAGTGCGGGCAGCCAAATCCGGAACGGTCACCTCCATTACAGTGAAAGAGGGTGATGCCGTGAAAGTGGGCGACACCTTGCTGTCCATCGGTTAATCGGGGCGTAAATCATGGATAACTTAGTAAAGCTTTGGCACAGCACCGGTATCTATCACCTGGAGATTGGCCAGGCTGTTATGATTCTGGTGGGCCTGGTGTTGCTTTGGCTGGCGATTAAAAAGGGCTTTGAGCCACTGTTGCTGGTGCCCATCGGGGTGGGTGGCATTCTGTCGAATATTCCGTTGGCCGGGATGGCGGACTCTGCCCTGGAGCATGCTCTGTATTACGGCGATGCTGCGTTGGTGGACAGTGTGAAGTCCATGCTCGGCCTGGCGGCGGATGCCACGGCCTCCCAGGTGAAGAACGCCTGGTATGGCGCTGAACCTGCGTTGCACGACCAGGTGAGCCATACGGTGAAAGCGGCAGGCCATGCGGACGGGATTCTCTATCTCATCTACAGTGTGGGTTTGACCACGGGTCTGTTTCCCCTGTTGATATTCATGGGGGTTGGTGCCATGACGGACTTTGGCCCGTTACTGGCAAATCCACGTACCCTGTTGTTGGGGGCTGCCGCCCAGTTCGGTATTTTTGCCGCCTTGTTGGGCGCGTTGGCGTTGACCAGCCTGGGGATTGGGATCGACTTCACCCTGGCTGATGCTGCCTCCATCGGTATCATCGGCGGTGCGGATGGCCCTACCGCCATTTACGTCACCAGTAAGCTGGCGCCGGATTTACTGGGGGCCATTGCAGTGGCGGCTTATTCTTACATGGCTCTGGTGCCTTTGATTCAGCCACCGATCATGCGCGCGCTGACAACAGAAGCCGAACGCAAAATCAAGATGGAGCAGTTGCGGGTTGTATCGTCGGCGGAGAAGATTATTTTCCCAATCTTGATTCTGGTGCTGGTGGCACTGCTGTTGCCTGATGCAGCGCCACTGCTGGGGATGTTCTGCTTTGGTAATCTGATGCGTGAGTGTGGCGTGGTGGATCGCCTGAGTGATACCGCTCAGAACGCACTGATCAACATTGTAACCATTGGGCTGGGCCTGTCGGTGGGCTCCAAGCTGAGCGCCTCTTCATTTCTGGTGGCCGAAACACTGGGGATTCTGGTGTTGGGTATGGCGGCCTTCTGTATTGGTACGGGGTGCGGGGTGCTGATGGCTAAACTGCTTAACAAGGTATCCAAGCAGGCCATTAACCCTCTGATCGGCTCTGCTGGTGTATCTGCTGTGCCTATGGCTGCGCGGGTATCCAATAAGGTTGGGCTGGAAGCGAATCCACAGAACTTCCTGTTAATGCACGCCATGGGCCCCAATGTGGCCGGTGTCATCGGCTCGGCGGTGGCGGCCGGTATTCTCTTGAACTACGTGGGCGGGTAATGCAACTGGGCGAGCGGACGGTCATTCCATAGGCTGTCCTGACGCAAAAAAGCCGGCTGGACTGCCGGCTTTTTTATTGCATCAGTAAAGACAGCGGATCAGGTTTTCACCAAGCGGAACCGCTGCGGATTCTTGCGCAGGTCTGCGGCTTTCTTGGCCCGGTTTTCGTCCACCACCGACCGCAACGACTCCGCCACTGCCCGTATGTCTTCACCCAGGGCTTCGGCAATAAACTCCGGCGAATGGCCGATCATGAACAGGCATTCGATCAGTTGGGGCTTGCATTCCGGTGGTACGTGAGCGAAGTCAAACAGGGCAATCTTGCGTCGGCATTGATGGGGTTCACGCCCATTCTGGGGCTCTTGGCGTAACGTGTACAAGGTTTGTGGGATCTCATAAAAAGCCAATAAATCAACAACTTGCTGGCCGCGAGCCTTGTTTAGAAATCGATCCTGTTGAATTTCTTCCAGTTCGATTAAAAGATCGGTTAGTTCGTAATCGATCATGGCACCCTCCAGTGGGAGATGGACGCAATCTTCCTGACTGCATCGACTATACACAAACGGCTAAGCTATCACACTTTTAGGAATTGTGAAGAGGTCATCAAGTAAACAATGCTAATTCGGTTTTGTCTTTTCAACCTTCTGCATGACAAATTCCTCTTCGTTCTGTGTTGACCCTTTTGTTCTGTTGTCTCCCGCCCTTAAACCCAGTGATTGCATGATATTGGCCATGCTGGGGTGGTCTGCCCCCTTGTTCATAAAGATCCACATGTAAATTACCCCATTGACCCCCAGCAGCAGTAAAAATGCAGTAGCCAGCGCCACGCTGCGCAAGGGGCTGCGACGACGGGGTTGGGGCGCTTTCTTCTGGATTTTGGTTTTGGTTTTCTCGTCTGCTTCGCTCTCGACCATGTGCAGGCATTTTTTTACTTCTTCGAAGGTCTGCACACGGACATTGCTCTCCAGGCAGAGCATGGCTTTGATGACCGTGCGCAAATGCTGTGGAATGTCCGCAAACGCCTCTCCGGGTTGCAGCAGGCCGCGTTTCCACTCCGGCAGTGAACCGGTGAGCAATTGATAGAAGATGACACCCGCTGCAAACACGTCGGCCTGTGGTGAGGCAGGCTCCCCTGGTGGCTTGTACCAGTTTTCTTCCAACGCTTCTTCGTAGTGGGGCTCAAAGCCGAAATCCATCACCTTTACGGTGTTCATCTCGTCAAACAGGATGTTATGAGGGCGCAGGTTGCCGTGGACGATACGATTGCTGTGGGCAAAGATCAGGGCGTCACAAATCTGATCTGCCACCAGCATGAACTCATCCACGGACATGGAATGGGCCATTCTGCTCTGCAGGCTGCCGCCGGACAGGTATTCCAGGATGGTAATGAACAAGCGGTCATTGCGGCTTACTCCCCGCACGTTAATGATGTTGCGGTGTTTGATGCGGGATAGTATTTCCGATTCGTTATAACCTTTGAAATTACCCACGCGCTTTTTCAGCACCATCAGCGACTGATCTTCCCGGTTCTCATACAGGCAGACACTGCCATACGGGGTTTCCCGAATCACATCCAACAGACGGAACTTTTCTTTGGGATCTTTAAAGGTTTCCTGTGCCTGAGCTTTTTGCTCTTTCTTGAGGTGGGCCCCCTTCAGTGCTTTCAGTAACAGGGCCACCAGTTTGTCCGCGCTGGGGCGCCGGTCCGGATCGTCCGCCAGACAGGCCATGGTGATCTTGTCCAGGGAGGAAGGAATTTTGGCATTGAAATGGGAAGGGGCGGGGTAGCCTGCTTTCGGCAGTTTGCCGGCCAGCATCAGGTACATGATGACCCCCAGGGAATAAATGTCACTGGCGGAACTGGTAAAGGCGGCTCCCCGCTTTTGCTCCGGGGCCATGTAGGCCGGTGTGCCCACGGTCATGCCTTCCTCGCGCACGCTGGAGACTTCCGTATCCTCCGAGAGCCGGGCGATGCCGAAATCCACCACCCTGGCGTTGCCCTCCCGGTCCAACAGGATATTGCCCGGCTTGATATCCCGGTGAATCACGTTGTTCTTGTGAGCGTAGCCCAAGGCTTTCGCTACCTGCATGATAATGCGGAGTTTGCGGCGATCCGAAAGCTTGTTGCTTTTCATTGCGTCCTTGAGGGTCAGGCCTTCCACGTAGTCCATGACAAAATAGGGCATTTCGTCGGAGGTCAGGCCACGATCAATGACGCGAATAATATGGGGGTGGTCCAGGCGAGCCACGATTCTGGATTCCCACTCAAACATCTCGTGGGCTTCCGGGGTACCGGACAGGGCGCCTTTCATGACTTTAATGGCAACCGGACGCCCCAGGGAGGTCTGAATGCCCCGGTACAGGACGGCCATGCCGCCCTCAGCGATTTTTTCCAGCTGCGAGAATCCTTCTAGTTCCATGCGCTAACGCTAAAACACTGATATAAAGTGATTAATTGATACAGTAAGCGTAGCCAGAATTCACCGGTTGTCACGCTCAGAGCCAGGCTTTGGCGCGTTCCAGTATCAGGTCACTGAGCATGGTAATGTGATCGGGGCGATCATTGAGACAGGGAATGTAGTGGTAGGCTTTGCCCCCCGCTTCCAGGAAAGTCACCTTGTTCTGCTCTTCTATTTCCTCCAGGGTCTCCAGGCAGTCCGCCGCGAAGGCCGGGCAGATCACATCCACGCGCTGAATGCTATCGTCGTTGCCCCATTGTTCCAGCAGTACATCGGTATAGGGTTTGACCCACTCTTCGCGACCGAAGCGGGATTGAAAGCTTTCCGACCATTGATCATCCGCCAGCCCCAAGCGGGAGGCGACAGCCGCGGCGGTTTTGCGGCACAGGCTGGGGTAGGGGTCCCCCGTGTCTTCGTAGCGCTGGGGAATGCCATGGAACGACAGCAGCAGGCGGTCTGGTTTACCGTGTTCGTCCCAGAATTCCTGAACACTGTTTGCCAGGGCTTGTAAATAATCTTCACGGGCCCAGTAGTCTCGTATGAAAATCAGTTCAGGAATGTCCGGGCAGGGCTTGAGGGCGTTGGCCAGTCCATCAAATACCGCGGCGGTGGTCGATGATGAATATTGCGGATACAACGGCAGTACGATGATACGCTCTACGGCGCTGGCCGCCAGTTTACGTCCAGCGGTGGTCAGGCTGGGCTCGCCGTAGCTCATGGCAAGCTGCACCGGAATGCGCTGCCCGGTGCTGTGTTCAAGCTGTGCCTGTAATGCGGCCTCTTGTTTACGGCTGATGCACATGAGGGGGGAACCCTCATCGGTCCAGATGGTCTGATACAGCCGGGCTACTTTAGCCGGCCGGAAGCGGAGTATGATGCCATGAAGAATCAACCACCAGAGCAGGCGTGGTACTCGTATCACCCGTGGATCGGAGAGAAACTGTGCCAGGTATTTTCGCACGCTGGCGGCATCCGGATTTTCCGGCGTTCCAAGATTCACCAGCATCACGCCAAACGGTGCTTTGATTTCACTAGACAAGATCGACCTCCTTGGTTGATCCCTGTATTGTAAGTCAATTATGCTTCTTTTCGAGAAGTGTTCGATGATTTCTAGCTATTGCTGAACAGGAGACAAACTATGGCATTCCCGAAGGTGGGAAATATGGCGCCAGCTTTCACTCTGGTGAACCAGAATGGAGATAAGGTCAGCCTGAAAGATTACAAAGGTAAAAAAAATGTTGTGCTTTATTTCTACCCCAAAGCCATGACGCCGGGCTGTATCACCCAGGCCTGTGGTATCCGGGATGCCAAAAAGGAGTTTGCCAAACTGGACACGGTGGTGCTGGGGGTGAGTCCGGATCCGGTGAAAAAGCTGCAGAGCTTTATGGAGAAGAAGGAGTTGAATTTTGATTTGCTGTCGGATGAAGACAAAACCATTGCCGAGAAGTACGGTGTCTGGGGGCTGAAAAAGTTTATGGGGCGCGAGTTTATGGGGATTCTGCGCACCACCTTCATCATCGGTAAGGATGGACGCCTCAAGCATGTTATGGACAAGGTGAAAACCAAGACGCATCATGACGATGTTATCGAGGTCCTGAAAACGCTCTGATGCATCATCTTACCTTTATCCGCCATCCCCGTTATGCCCAGGCTTTTGTGGATTATCTTAAAAGTCTGGGTGTGTCCGCTTCAGCGCAGATCCGGGACGATGGGGCCAATATCTTCATTGATCGCGACGAACAGGTAGCGCAGGCCCAGGAGGAATTACAGCGCTTTCTTGATGAACCCAATCATGAGCGTTACCGGCAGGCTTCCTGGTTGCTGGATGAAGATACCACGCAGGCAGAGAAGCTGTCTGGTTTGTATCGTGGATTAACCTTCTCGCGCATTATGCAACTGAGTGGCGTGGTCACAAAAACGGTTATAGTAATCAGTCTGGTGGTGTACCTGCTGACCGCGCAGGGTATGGATAGCGCCGCCCGGGCGCCGTTCATGTTTTTCAGCAGCCTGCGTAGCATTGCCAGCAGCGCTGAACTGTGGCGCTGGATTACACCGGCGTTTGTGCATTTTGGTATTTTCCATTTTCTGTTCAACATGAGTGCCTGGTGGGTCTTTGGCGGTATGGTGGAACGCACACAACGGTCGGTGCGGTTGTTTTCCCTGTTTCTGATCTGCGCGGTGATCTCCAATCTGGTGCAGTTTTTGTGGACCGGCAACCGGTTTGGTGGGCTGTCGGGTGTGGTGTACGGCGTGTTGGGGTATTTGTGGTTCTACGAACGTTTCAGCCCGGCACCGCCCTTTCGTTTACCCAAAGGGCTGATGGTGTTTATGTTGATCGCGCTGGCGTTGGGCTTTACCAATATCATGCCGATGGCCAATCAGGCTCACCTGAGTGGCTTGCTGACCGGTTGCTTTCTGGGTGGGTTATTGGCGCGGCTGGATAGGGTGCCTTCGAATTAGCGCATCAAGGCCACGGATTTCACCTGGGCATAAACCAACTTGTTTTTTTCGATACCCAGCACTGCTTCCGATCGCCTGGTGATCTTCGAAAGAATAAACTGGCCGCCGATGTCCAGTTTGACCATCACCTGATAGGGGGTGGCACTGGGAAATATTTCCACCACCCTGGCGGGCAGAATGTTGCTGATGCTGGTTTGATCCTGCATCTGCAATGCCAGGCTAACATCCCGAGCCAGGATTCTGACCCGTACCGGATGGTCAACCGGCATGGGTTTGTAGGATACCAGCAGCTTCTGATTGAGGCCGGTGTTGTCGATGGCGACATAGGTGGCGTGGTAGGTTTCATCATGGGATGCTACCCGGCACTGTAAAACAGTGCTGGCTTCATCCAGTTTTGACAGGGGCAGATCAGAACGGGTTAGCAACGAATTCAAGTCACCCTGGGCCTGAATGCTGCCGTTTTCCATCAGTACCAGATGATCGGCCAGCCGCACCACTTCATCCGGAGCATGGCTGACATAAAGAATGGGCAGACTGGTTTCGTCATGCAACCGTTCCAGATAAGGCAATATTTCTTGCTTACTTTCAAGATCAAGCCCTGAAAGCGGCTCATCCATTAACAATAACGCGGGGCTGGTCAATAATGCACGGGCAATGGCCACGCGCTGGCGTTGGCCGCCGGAGAGCTGGTGCGGGTAACGTTGCAGAAAACCATCGATACCCAGCAGTGAAATCACCTCTTCAAAGCGCACAGTGCGTTGCGACGGGGCAATGCGCTTCCAACCATACTGTAGGTTTTTTCTGATGGAGAGATGAGAAAAGAGGCTCGCTTCCTGGAATACGTAACCAATGGGCCGTTGATGAGGAGCGAGAAAAGTGGTTTGGTTCTGCCACGGCTTTCCACTGACGATCAGTTTGGCATCGGTACTTTTTTCCAGCCCGGCGATACAGCGCAATAAGGTGGTTTTACCAGAACCGGACGGCCCGAACAGGGCCGTTATTCCTTGGGCCGGGAGCTGACTGTTTACCTGCAGGGTAAAATCATCCCGCTGTACCAGAAACTGAAACTCAATGGCGCTCATATGGGCTGCCACCGGCGTTTACTGTTAAGACGCTGCAGGAGCAGCAGCACGGTAAAGGAAAAGGCGATCAACCCGGCAGACAGCAGATGTGCCTTGGAGTATTCCAAGGCCTCCACATGATCATAGATGGCCACCGAAAGCACCCGTGTTTCGCCTTCTATGTTCCCTCCCAGCATCAGTACCACACCGAATTCTCCCACGGTATGTGCAAACGTCAGCACCATGGCGGTCAATAACCCCGGTTTAGCCTGTGGCAGAGCAATGGTAAAGAACCGGTCCAGTGGCGATGCCCTGAGTGTGGAAGCGGCTTCCATGGGGCGCTTGCCCAATTGCTCAAACGCACTTTGGATGGGTTGCACGGAAAACGGCAGTGAGTAAATCACGGAAGCAAACACCAGACCGGGGAAAGTAAACGGCAGCAGTCCGGCGCCCAGCCATTGGGTTATCTGCCCAACCAGCCCTTGGGGGCCCATCACCAGCAGAAGATAGAAGCCCAGCACGCTGGGGGGCAACACCAGGGGCATGGCCACCAGTGCGGCAATCATGCCTTTGCTGCGGCTGCTGGTGTTGGCCAGCCACCAGGCCAAAGGCGTGGCCAACAGGAGCAGGATGAACGTGGTCATCAGGGCCAGTTTTAAGGTCAACCAGATGGCTGGGCTGTTAACTGCAGTAAAGTCCATTGCATCTCGATCATTTGAGGGTACCTGCGACAATACTAATGCTTAGTGCGTACCGGAGAAAGGCCTGAAAGATCATGGGGATGCTTAAAATGGCCCGCCCTTCAGGATTCGAACCTGAGACCTTCCCCTTAGGAGGGGGACGCTCTATCCAGCTGAGCTAAGGGCGGTCTGTCAAGATTGGCGGGATTTTAACGGCTTACACCGGGTTAATCTACCCTAAAGGGGGTAAGTATCTGTTTCGGTGGGGATTGTCCAGGCCAAAAATCTGGCAATTTTGGTCAGTGACGCTCCATGTGGTGTCGCATACACTGATAAGTCGCTATAAGGTCTGCATGAGCGGATTTTTTGATAACAACAGAGGATAGGAATGGACATTCAACTGACTCCCAATGATGTTGCGTTTCGTGACGAAGTGCGCGCGTTCCTGAAAGAGAAGCTGTCCGATCGGTTCAAGCGTGCTGTGGTGGGTGGGTATATCGATAAAGATACCATCGTGCAATGGCAGAAAATTCTGTATGAAAAGGGCTGGATTGCCCCTAGCTGGCCAACCCAATACGGCGGTACCGGCTGGAGCATCACGCAGAAGTTTATCTTTGAAAATGAGTGCGCGGAAGCCGGTGCGCCCACACTGGTGCCATTTGGCCTGAAAATGGTGGGCCCGGTGATTTACACCTTTGGCAATGAAGAGCAGAAGGCACGCTTTTTACCGGATATCCTGCAAAGTAACGTTTGGTGGTGTCAGGGCTATTCTGAGCCCGGTGCCGGCTCGGATTTGGCCGCGCTGCAGACCAGAGCCGAGCGTGATGGCGATGACTATATTGTGAATGGTCAGAAAATCTGGACCACTTATGCCCAGCATTCGGATTGGATTTTCTGCCTGGTGCGCACCGATGGCAATGCCAAAAAGCAGGAGGGCATCTCTTTCCTGTTGATTGATATGAACACACCGGGAATCGAAGTTCGTAAAATTGACTCCATTGATAATCAGCATTCTTTGAATGAAGTATTTTTCGACAACGTCAAGGTTCCTGTGGCCAACCGTATCGGTGAAGAAAACAAAGGCTGGACCTACGCGAAATATCTGCTTACCCACGAGCGTACCGCCATTGCCGGAGTTCCACAGTCGAAAAGAGCAATTGAGCGATTGAAGCAAATTGCAGCTCAGGAGATTTCCGCTGGTAAACCGCTGATTGAAGATGAGATGTTTTGTGCCAAACTGGCCCGGATTGAAGTGGACCTGATGGCATTGGAATACACTGAGTTGCGTGCCATTGCCAGCGTGGCCGATGGCGGTGCCCCCGGGCCGGAATCCTCCATACTGAAGATCAGAGGCACGGAAATACAACAGGCGGTTGCCGAACTGTCGGTTGAAGCCTGTGGCTACTACGCACATGCCCTGGGGCAGGGCGTGGGTAACGACTACGCAGCGCCGATTTCCACCAAATACCTGTACGGCAGAGCAGCCACCATTTATGGCGGCTCTAATGAAGTGCAGAAAAATATCATCGCGAAAATGGTGTTGGGATTATAGGTGGAACCATGAATTTTAATTACAGCGAAGAACAGACATTACTGAAAGACAGTGTGAGCCGGTTCATTCAGAACGATTACGATTATGAAACCCGAAAAAAGCACTGCGCGATGGACGGTGGCTTTGATGCTGCCACCTGGCAGACCTTTGCCGAGCTGGGATGGTTGTGTGTGCCGTTTTCCGAAGAAGATGGTGGTATTGGCGGCGGTGCCGTTGAAACCATGATCATGATGGAGGAATTTGGCAAAGGCCTGGTGGTTGAGCCCTATGTTTCCACTGTACTGATTGCCGGTGGCCTATTGGCCAAGGTGGGCAATGCAGAGCAGAAAAGCGAGATTCTGGCCGGCATTATTGATGGCAGCCGCAAGCTCGCGCTGGCGGCGGTGGAACCGCAATCCCGATTTGACTTATTCGACGTGCAAACCACTGCCACCAGCAGCGCAGAGGGTTACCAACTCAATGGCGCCAAAGCCATGGTCTTGCATGGCGGCAGTGCAGACACCTTTATTGTTTCGGCCCGTGCTGCCGGCGATTCCCGTGATCGCGAAGGTGTATCCCTGTTCCTGGTACCGGCCGACAGCGATGGTATTGAACGGCAGGACTTTCCCACATTGGATGGACATCGTGCGGCCGAGCTGACCTTGAGCAACGTTAAAGTGCCTGCTGCTGCGTTGCTGGGAATGGATGGCGCGGCAGTGCCGGCATTGGAAAGTATTGCGGATGAAGCCGCGGTGGCGTTGGCCGCGGAAGCGGTGGGTATGATGGAAAAGCTGTACAGGGAAACCGTTGAGTACAGTCAGAACCGTAAGCAGTTCGGGGTTCCGATTTCGGCTTTTCAGGCGCTACAACATCGCATGGTGGACATGTTTACCATGCATGAAGAGTGCAAATCACTGCTATTAAGAGCGGTGATGAGCCACAAGGCCGGGGATGCCGATTTCAGCAAAAACGTGTCGGCGTTGAAGTACGCAGTGGCTGTGAAGGGCCAGAAGGTGGCCCATGAAGCCATACAGATATTTGGCGGCATGGGAATGACCGACGAAATGAGCGTGGGTATGTACCTGAAACGCATCAATGTAATCAATACCCTTTTTGGCAATGGGGATTATCACCTGAAGCGTTTTATATCCTTGTCTGTGTAACGAAACGACATTTCGTCCGTCATAAAACCCGTGGTGCTGACTGTAGGCCACGGGTTTTTTGTTTTAAGATGGGCAATGCCGCAGCAGGGAATATCAGAATGATTGACACCAGACCACTACTATTTCGCTCCACTACCGATTTTCCGCCGGTGCAACGGGGGAATCTGGAAATTCTACAGGTCAATCTGGGCTACCGCTGCAATCTCAGTTGTACGCACTGTCATGTCAACGCCGGGCCCAAGCGCACGGAAGAGATGTCCTGGCATACTGCTCAGCAAGTGTTGGAAGTGGTGCGTAAACGCCGGCCCGCAGTGCTGGATATGACCGGTGGCGCGCCTGAGTTGAATGCTCATTTCAGGTGGTTGGTAGAGCAGTCCCGGGCAGAAGGGGTGGAGGTGATTGATCGCTGTAACCTGACGATTCTGCAGGAGCCCGGGCAGGAAAGCCTGGCGGATTTTCTGGCGGCCCAGGGGGTTCGGGTTGTGGCGTCACTGCCTTGTTACAGTGAGCAGAATGTTGACTCCCAGCGGGGCAAGGGGGTGTTCGAAGGCTCGATTGAAGGCTTGAAAACATTGAATGCCCTGGGCTACGGCAGGCAGGGCAGTGGGCTGATTCTGGATCTGGTCTACAATCCCGGCGGTGCGTTTTTACCACCATCACAACAGGCTCTGGAGCAGCAGTACAAGGAAAGGCTTGCCGCAGAGTTTGATATTCAGTTCAACAGCTTGTTAACCCTCGCCAACATGCCCATCAGTCGTTTTGGCAGCATGCTGGTCTCCAAAGGTCAATTCGAAGAGTATATGGGATTGCTACGCAGTAGCTTCAATGCGGGTAACCTCACGGGCTTGATGTGCCGCAACACCATTAGTGTGGATTGGCAGGGATATTTATACGATTGCGACTTCAACCAAATGTTGAATATACCATTGCAGCACCGCGGCGGTGGTCGGCATCTGACCGATTTACTCCAGGCTGATCTCAGCGGTAATCCGGTGGTGGTGGCTGACCATTGCTTTGGCTGTACTGCAGGTCAGGGCAGTAGTTGTGGCGGGGCCCTGGACTGATAGGCCATGTCGGAAAGCTGCCTGGGTACGGTTGTTGTTCCCGTATTAAATGAAGCGCAGGGCTTGGAATACTGGCTTGCGGATTTGTTGGTAAAGTTGGAAAACCGCTGGCAGGTGGTGGTATGTGACGGCGGCAGTGTTGACAACACCCGGGCACTGTTGGCGCGCTTTCCTGTCACTGTTGTGGTTTCGGAATCCGGTCGCGCGCGGCAGATGAATGCCGGCGCTGCTGTGTCCGCAGGTCCTTTGTTGGTTTTTTTACACGCGGACACCTGGCTGCCGGAGTCATTCAATCTTCAGATGCAACAATTTCTGTCGGGGCATGGGCTCTGGGGGCGTTTTAATGTTGCCCTCGATCATCCCGGCCGGGCGTACTCCGTGATTTCCTGGTTTATCAACCGACGCTCGGCGCTGACTGGCGTGTGCACCGGCGACCAAACATTGTTTATGCGGGCGGAATTTTTCCATCAGCTGCAAGGCTTCACTGATTATCCGCTGATGGAGGATGTGGATTTCTCTTTGCGAGCCCGTAAGTTTCAGGCACCGGTTTGTTTTAAGGGCCCCGTCATAACGTCGGCACGCCGTTGGACGAAACACGGAGTGGTGCGAACCGTCTTGTTGATGTGGTGGTTGCGCCTGGCCTTTCGGGTGGGTGTCAGTCCGCAGCGGCTGCATCAGTGGTATTACGGATAGGGTTATGTTGTTACAGATATTTGCCAAGGCCCCGGTCATCGGCCAGGTGAAAACCCGGATTGCGAAAACACATGGCAAAGCCTTTGCACTGCAGCTGCATCGGCGTTTGTGTGAGCACATGATCGCCATGGCGTTGCAGTCGAATGTGGGCGCCGTGGAAGTGTGGACCACGGATGCCCGGGCCTTGGGGTATTTCGAAGCTTTGGGCGTGGACTGTTGTCTGCAGCAGGGACAGAACCTGGGAACCCGCATGGACTTTGCATTGCGCCATGGCCTGGCCCGTCATGATCGGGTGGTGATCGTCGGCGCCGATGCGGCATCCATCGATGCCGGTTATGTGCAGGCTGCGTTTACGGCCCTGCAACAATCGACGGTGGTCGTGGGGCCGGCCAGTGATGGTGGTTATGTGCTGGTGGGGGCCACCCAGCCGGTGCCGTTTCTGTTTCGGGATATGCCCTGGGGTACCCCTGAGGTAATGGGGCTGACCCTGGAGCGTTTGCTGGCAGGTGGTTGTGATTTCCATGTGTTGGCTGAGCGTTGGGATATCGACACAGCTGATGATTTGCGGCGGCATTTGCCTCAATGGCTGCCCCCCGGAGGCGGCAACCACTGATTAGCTGAGCTGGCGTTGTTTGCGTTGTAGCTCGGTCAGATACCGGTTCAGGGCCCGCTGAGTATTGCCATCCAGGTTCTCAAAATGAACACCCAGGTAGGAAACTCTCAGGTCAGGATCGTATTGCCAGTGCATCAGGCGCGCGCCGCACACAATGGGGTGGCCGTCACTGAGCACCAAATGACAGGAACTGTAGGTTTCCCCCCGCACCGGCTTGGGGGTGACCAGGCCTTCGATTCGCACCCGCATACCACTGGCCGACAGGTCCGCCAACGTACCGGTGATGGCGGCGTGCTCGGCGTGGGTCAGGGTGACTTTAATGGGGTGGGCCTGACTCAGCTTCACGCGGAAGGCATCCCGCAGTTGAATCTGTTCTATGCCCTTAGGAAACCTGAAAAGATGACGGGCGCCCTCAGGTGTGGATTGGGTTTGCAGGTGCACAGCGTTAAACTGGTGGCGCACACCGTGGTGGGTTAACGAGAATTGAACCGTAATCCCTTCGCTTAATAACGGGTTTGGATCGCTGGGGTGGAACTCATCGGTTACGAACAGCTGGCCCGCTTCATCCACCGACACGATGCCCGTGCTGAGCTTGGCAATCTTGCGCTGCCCGGCATTCATGATCATGGCTGTCATCAGGTGATTCTGATCCTGATACAGGGTCAGTAAGCTTCCGATTTCGTTGCGATCGTGTTTGATGTTCTTGGGAGAGCCGTCTTTCGGTTTGTCTTCATGACCGAACAGCTTATCCAGCAAACCGTGGATCATACCGCTTCCAGTACTCTGAATTGATACCTTAAATGTATTTTAGCAGAACCCTGATTAACTGCCCGGGCTTTTAAAATCAGGCAGTTGCCAGCATACGGTGGGCCGCCTCCAGATTCTTGCGGCCATTGGATTGGTACACGGACACCTGATTTGCCGTGCCTTTTATGATGGACATCAGGCGTTCCATGGAATGCTGCGAGTGGGCCAGAATTTTACCGTTGATCCGGTTGAGGCGGGCACAGGTATTCATGGCGTCGGACAGGTTTTGCCAACTGGTTTCGAAACGCTCCTGCCAGGTTTTGGGAATGTGACGGACGAAAACCTCGAATCCGCTCTTGTCCAGTTGCAGCCCCATGTCAGCCATTACCTGACGGCGAATACAGTCGGCCTGATCCAGTTCCATCAAAAGCTGGGTCTTGCGGGACAGTACTGCCGGATGGGCAGCGTATTGCCGCTGCTCGAGGATAGACTTTTCCTCTTGCAAGATTGCTTTCAGTGACTGGGCCAGTTTGAAATCCTGTTCGATTGCCTGTAACAACTGCTGTGCGGCCTTAGGGGAAATCTGGTTAGACATACATTTTCCTCAACCATGGTGACATATGGTTAGGGAGTAGCAATTAGCGTGCCTGAGTTTGGTTAATTATCAATTGATCGGGGGGCTGACTGAGTGTTGACTGAACGGGAAGGGAATGGGAGGGCGATGGGTTCCGGGCTTAGAACTGAGCATCGCTCTCCAGCATTTTGCGGGCAACGGATTGGGCGTCTACTTTGTAGCTGCCATCAGCAAGCGCAGCACGTAATGCCTCAACCTTTTCCTGGTTAACCGGTGCATCTGATCCCAGCTGTTGGCTAAGCCGGTTAAGCGCCTGCGCTTCGGCACTGATTTTGACGGTCTCGCCAGATTGACTGGTATTGGTCTGGTCGGACTTTTTGGCATCAGCATTGGCATCGGATACCGTCTGGCCGGACCTGGCCTTATTGGTATTCGTTTGATTGCTGTTTAAGCCATTGATTTCCATAGCCATTATTTTACGCCTTCACTTGAATACTGCGTTCTTACCTTGGTTATCGGCGGTAAGCCCTGCAACTTTAGCTAATTTAGACACAATTTTATCGAATGTGCCACCCAGTATATCGGCCGTTCACAGGCTCACTTTAATCAGTCCCGGGGCAGTAATACGCCCTTCCACCACTTTGTTGGAGTTGGTGTTCTTGACCCGGATCAGTTCACCGTAGGCACCATCTTCCATGGCTTTACCGCTGGCCCGGATACTGATCCCCGGGCCTTCGGCGATGATCATGACCTTTTCGCCGCGATTGACCATTTTCGCGGGGTCCACCAGCGCCGGACTCATGATCTGTTCGGCTGGAATGGGGCGGCGTGCCACAAAGCCTTCCAGCTCTGTCATGGACTTGAAATAGCCCGTGTACAACAAAGAAACGTCGGCCAACTCCAAGCGCAGATCCGAGGTGGTGAGGTGGGTGCCCTTGGCAATGGGCATGTCGGAAACCACCACCTGATCAAAGGCTTGCACCTGTACCGGGACATGAATTGCCCAGCTGTCGGCACCATCACAGCTGATCTTGAAGGTGAGTCTGCCCGCTGTGCGGTTGCGGGGGCGATGTTTCAGGTGCAGAGGTTCGCTGCAACTGGCCAACCGTAAACGGGAGTCGATAGGCTGAATCTGAACCTTGATTTCCTGGTAGTTGCCATCCTGAATTTCACTGATGTAAAGGTTGATGGCTTCATCGATCTGCTCTTGAATGTTGCCGCTTGCGGCCTGGGTAGTGGTGATGCTCAGCAGCCCCAAAAGCCCTATGACGAGCCCCTGACGAATACAAAACATAATTTGTTCTCGCTGACTGTTCATTTATCCAATTTGACCTATTCTGAATGAATGGTGAGTAAAAACAGTCAAGTGCCGCCATTTTGACGGATTGGCTGTTAGTGTGAATCAAGCAAAGGTTATGCCGTAAAACGGTTAGCGCGGAGTTTTATATGGCCGGGGTGCTGGATACAGTCGATCAACGAACACAACTGGTGGGTCAGAACCGGTTGGAGTTGCTGTTGTTTCGATTGAGCGATGATCAGATCTATGGGATCAACGTTTTCAAGGTTCGCGAAGTGCTGCAGTGTCCCAAGTTAACCCAGATCCCGCAACGCAACCCTGTGGTGCGGGGCATCGCCCACATCCGGGGTGGCACCATATCCGTTATGGATATGAACCTGGCCATGGGTAATGCGCCCCTGGATGATATCCAGAACTGCTTTGTCATTATTTCGGAATACAATATGGCGATACAGGGGTTTCTGGTGAAGTCGGTTGAACGTATCGTCAACCTTAACTGGGAGAGCATTCACCCACCACCAAAAGGGGCCGGTCGGGGCAATTATCTGACGGCGGTAACCGAGCTGGACAACCGAATCGTTGAAATTATTGATGTCGAAAAAATCCTGTCCGAAGTATCACCCATGCATGAGGAAATTTCAGCCGAAGTGATTCGGCCGGAAACCATCAGTCAGGCCAGTACCAGTGAACTGGCAGTTTTGATCGCCGATGATTCCAGTGTGGCAAGAAAGCAGATCAAACGCTGTGTCGAGAAGGTCGGCGTTAAAACCCATGTGGTGGCGGACGGGCGTCAGGCGTTGGATCATATCCGTGAGATCATCGATGCAGGTGAATCCATCACGGATCGTTATATCATGTTGATATCCGATATCGAAATGCCGGAAATGGACGGCTACACATTAACGGCATCAATCAAGGAAGATCCCCGCACTCAGAATTTGCATGTGCTGCTGCACACATCACTGAGCGGAATATTTAACGAAGCCATGGTGAAGCGGGTAGGGGCAGACAATTTTCTTGCCAAGTTTAAACCCGATAACCTGGCTGACCTGGTTCAGGAGCGTGTTAGCAAAGCCCTTGAACAGCGTTCTGAATAGTTTCATTCAAGGATGACAAAATACTGACATGGTGTTTTCTTCCCGTGATAACTCTCGCTTTGGCGATGGAGAATATCTCCTGTTTCGTCAATATCTTGAGTCTGCCTGCGGTATCATGCTGGGAGACAATAAGAACTATCTGATCGACAGCCGTCTGCGTAAGTTAATGAAAGATCGGAATATTCAATCTTTGGGCGATCTGGTGCGTGAGATTGATCGAGCAGGAAACCGGTCCCTGCGTCAGGATGTCATCGATGCCATGACCACCAATGAGACCCTGTGGTTCCGGGATCGGCATCCGTTCACTTTTCTGCAAGACAACCTGTTGCCTGAGCTGGCCAGGAATCCGGGTGAGATTGCTATCTGGTGTGCAGCCTGCTCCTCCGGACAGGAGCCTTACTCCATCTCCATCTGTGTTGAGGAAATGCGCCGCCGTAGTATGATCCTGGCCAATAAGCAGGTGAGAGTTCTGGCCACGGATATTTCGAGCCGCATCCTGGATCAGGCGCGCAAAGGGATCTATGAACCCCTGGCCCTGAAGAGGGGGATGTCGGATGAGCGTCTGAACCTGCATTTTAAGGCCAATGCTGATGGCAGCTGGGAAATCAAACCGGATATTCGCAAACGCATTGAATTTCGCCCCATTAACTTGAAAGAAAACTTTATTACCATCGGCAAATTTGACGTGGTGTTCTGCCGTAATGTTCTGATCTATTTTTCCAGCGAACTACAGCAACAGATCATCACCAACATTCATCGGGTGCTGAAGCCTGGAGGGTATCTTTTTCTGGGCGGATCCGAGACGCCCAAAGGGTTGAACGACCTGTTTGAAATCCGCTACTACACACCCGGTGTCGTCTACGTAAAGAAGTAGGTGCTTGCCGCCCTCGGTAATCCTTTGCCGCATTACCGTCACATTTCTCACCTGAAATCCCTTAACTTATTGAAACTGTTACTGTTAGAAGCAATGGCACAAGGGTTGCTTTATTGCTCTTATCCTATTCTGAATTGCCGGTTTTATGGCGCAGAATCCAAGACAAGAGGGCGATATGGCAATCAGCATCGACAAACACATGGAGCTTTACCAGCATGCACTGGAGTTGCGTTCGCAGCGAGCCAATGTGTTGGCCAACAATATTGCGAACGCGGATACCCCCGGTTACAAGGCCCGTGATATCGATTTTCAGCAAATGCTCAGGCAGCGTCTGGGTGAGGGAAGTGACCTGGTGTCGGTACAAACCAGCGACGCAAACCATTTTTCCACCGTATCCCAGGCGGATACGATCACCGGTCTGAAATTCCGCAATCCCATAAACCCGGCAATCGACGGAAACACTGTGGATGCGCAACAGGAGAAAACCGAGTTCGTGCGCAACACCATGGAGTACCAGGCAGCCTTTGAGTTTCTCAACGGCAAAGTGAAATCCCTGATGTCGGCGATCCGAGGAGATTAATTATGTCTTTGATGAATATATTTGACGTTGCCGGTAGCGGAATGAGTGCACAGACCGTGCGCCTGAACACCATCAGCTCCAATATTGCCAACGCTGAAAGTGTCAGCAGCAATACGGATGAAACTTATCGCGCCAGGGAACCGATTTTTAAAGCCCAATTGCAAGCCGCCATGTCAAATCAGCCGTTTGATTTCAGCGCCAGGCAAATGGATGTGGGTGGCGGTGTGAGTGTGCAGGGCGTGGTGGAAAGCGATGCACCGTTGCAGATGCGTTATGAGCCCGATCACCCCATGGCGGATGATAACGGTTACGTAGCCTATCCCAATGTGAATGTGGTTGAAGAGATGGCCAATATGATCAGCGCCCAACGTGCCTTTCAGACCAACGTGGACGTGATGACATCAGCCAAGACGATGATGCAGCAAGTATTGAGCCTGGGTCGATAAGGAGGGGGAGTCATGGCGATTGATGGTGTTCAAGCGAACAGTGTATTGAGTGATTTGGCATTCAGTAATCAGCCGGAAACGGAAAAATCTCAATCCCAGTCGGACAAGGACATGTTCATGCGACTGTTGCTGGCTCAGATCGAAAATCAGGATCCACTCAAGCCCACGGATCAAACCGACTTTGTTGCGCAACTGGCGCAATTCAGTTCGTTGGAAGGTATCCAGAATCTGAATAGTACAGTGCAGGATATCGGTTCCATGTATCGCTCGAGTCAGGCCTTGCAGGCAACGGCGCTGGTGGGCCGTGAAGTGTTGATACCCGGGCAGGTCGGCTATCTGGAAAACGGTGGCCGGATCAGTGGCACCATTGAGGAAGGCCAGGCCTCCGGAGATGTAATGATGATCGTGAAAGATGCCAGCGGGCAGGTGGTGGCAAATCGTGATCTTGGGAATATCGGCAGCGCGGAAACGCCGTTCAGTTGGGATGGCGCCAATAATCTGGGTGAGCCTTTGCCGGAAGGACTGTATTCAATTTCGATAGAAGGGACATTGTCCGGTGAGAATGAAGCGCTGGTGACCAGCGTGTACAGCCGGGTTAACAGTGTCAGTATTGTGGATAATCAAGGCGGGATGTTGCTTAACCTGAATGGTATTGGTCAGGTTGAGTCCAGTGAAATTCAAGAAGTACGTTGATAGCAGGAGAAAGTCATGGGTTTTAATATTGCGTTAAGTGGGTTGAATGCGGCGCAAGCGCAGCTGGACGTAACCAGCAACAATATTGCAAATGTCGAGACCACCGGATTTAAAGGATCGCGGACTGCATTTGGTGATATTTATGCAAATTCCGCCTTCGGTAACAGCGATACTGCGGTTGGTAATGGCGTGCTGTTACAACAGGTGCAGCAACTGTTTGATCAGGGCAACCTGGATTTTACCTCCCAGGCGCTGGATCTGGCCATCAGTGGCGAAGGCTTTTTCGTGCTGTCTCCGGATCAGATCAGCCAGGAGCGTGTGTACACCCGGGCGGGCAACTTTGGGGTGGACGAAAACGGCTTTGTGGTGAACTCCGCCAATCAATATCTGCAGGTTTTTCCGGTGAACGATGATGGATCGGTCACGGCAACAGCCCTCTCCAGTACCACACCATTACAGTTACCGGACACTGCGGGTGCACCCCAGTCCACGGCTGAAGTTGAGATTGGTGTAAACTTGCCTGCCAACGCCAGTAATCTCAGTGTGGATGTCTTCGATCCCACCGACGCCAATACCTATTCGGCGTCGACTTCCATTACCCTGTACGACAGTCTGGGTGATTCTCATATTGCAACGGCGTATTTTGTTAAGGAGCCCAATCTGGGTACCAGCGGTAACCAGAATACCTGGGGCGTGTTTCTAACGGTAACGGACGATACCGGTGGTGTGAACATTGTCGACGTTTATGACGGGGTCGGCGGAGCACCCAGTTCGGAAGTGAATGCCGGTGGTGTGCCTTATGGTGTACTTTCCTTTGATTCACAGGGTGTGTTTCAGGGAACCGATCCGGCAACGGGCATTTATACCGATCAGTTTTCGTTCCTTAACAATGGTGCCGATACCACGCAACAGGTGTACTTTGACTTTGCCGGTAATACGCCGACCCAGTTTGCATCTCCGTTTTCCGTGTCATCATTATCCCAGGATGGTTTTACCATTGGGCGTCTGACCGGGTTGAGTGTGGATGATCAAGGTGTCATTCAGGCGACTTACTCCAATGGTCAGACCACGGCGGTAGGTAAGGTGGCATTAGCCAGGTTCTCCAATCCGCAGGGCCTGTTGCAGATCGGTAACACAACCTGGCGCTCATCCACCGCTTCGGGCGAGCCGATTCCCGGTGAGGCAGGAACCTCGAGTTTTGGTTTGATTCAATCCGGTGCGTTGGAAACCTCCAACGTCGATCTGACCAAAGAACTGGTCACATTGATAACGTCACAACGGAACTTTCAGGCCAATGCCAAATCCATCGAAACGGCCAACGCCGTAACGCAGACGATCATACAAATCCGGTAAGTAAGTGATTGGAAAAAATCCCCGCCTGGCGGGGATTTTTTTTGCCGGTAGATTGTGAAGCGGTCTTTCAAAGTAGTTTAAAAACTGGCAAGCGAATTGCAATTTTCTATGCAGCAAGTAAAAACGATGAGTTTTTGACAGTACGAGGTCAGCAATGGATAAGTTTCTCTATATATCGATGACAGGAGCCAAGGAGGCGTTGGATGCACAGCGATTGCGTGCAAACAATCTGGCCAATGTCTCCACCAGCGGGTTTAAAGCTGACTTTCATCAATACCGGACCATGGCGGTATTCGGTGATCACTTTCCCTCGCGGGCCTATGCGATGAGTGAGCGACCGGGAACCGACAAAAGTGAAGGTGTGTATATGGAAACCGCTCGCGACCTGGATCTGGCCATCAAAGGTAAAGGCTGGTTTGCAGTGCAAATGCCTGATGGCAGTGAAGCCTATACCCGGGCCGGCGATCTGAAAAGGGATGTAACGGGCGCCGTCACCACTGGTACCGGATTACCTGTGCTGGGCGATGGCGGGCCGGTGGTGCTGCCGGAATACGACAAGCTGGTGGTGGGGGTGGATGGCACGCTTTCCATCACCGGGTTGGGCGAGGATGCGTTGTCGTTGACGCAGATCGCCAGAATCAAACTGGTCAATCCCGATGAAAATGAATTGGTCAAAGGTGAAGACGGTCTGTTTCGATTGAAGGGAGGCGGTGAACTGCAATCTGATCCGGAGGTGCAGGTGATTAACGGTATGTTGGAGGGCTCCAATGTGAATCCGGTCAACGAGATGACCTCCATTATTTCTCACGCCAGGCTGTACGAAATGAATGTGAAGATGATGCAGGCAGCCAAGGAAATGGACGAGGCTTCGGCACGGATAATGCAGAACTGAGCATAGTGCCGGATTAACGTCATAACGAATTTAAAACGGCAAATCGATGCCCCTGGGCGGTGATGATTTGCCTTAAACAACGGAGTAGCAACCATGCACGCATCACTCTGGGTAAGTAAAACCGGATTAAGTGCACAAGACACCCGGTTAAAAACCATATCCAACAACCTGGCTAATGTCAGTACCACCGGCTTTAAACGGGATCGCGCCGTTTTCCAGGATCTTCTGTATCAGATCAATCGTCAGCCCGGTGGCCAATCTTCGCAAAATACGGAATTGCCCTCAGGGTTGCAGTTGGGTGCCGGTGTCAGAATGGTGGCCACTCAGAAAGAGTTCACCATGGGCAATATAGAGGTGACGGACCAGGGTCTGGATATGGCGGTGAATGGCCGTGGATTCTTTCAGGTGTTGATGCCGGATGGTTCGATTCAATATACCCGTGACGGGCAGTTTCAGGTTGACTCCACCGGCCAGATTGTTACCTCCGGTGGGTTTCCTTTAGAGCCCGGTTTGACGGTACCGGAAGGCTTTCAGAATGTAACCATCGGTACAGACGGTGTGGTCACCGTGGTGGACGCGCAAACCGGCGATTCCACCCAGATAGGTAATATTCAGCTGGCTGACTTTATTAATCCATCGGGCCTGGAGGCTATGGGTTCCAACTTGTTCCGGGAGACGGTAGCCAGTGGCGCCCCCACCCAGGGTGAACCCGGTCAAAATGGATTGGGCCCGATTATTCAAGGGGCTTTGGAAAGTTCGAATGTCAATGTAGTGGAAGAAATGGTGAATATGATCGAAACCCAACGGGCCTATGAGATGAATTCCAAGGTGATTTCCACCGTTGATCAGATGCTGCAGTTTATCGGGCAGCAGTTGTAATTGAGGGCGGGCACGAAGATGAACGCATCGGTAACTAAACCTGTCTTCGTGGCGCTGCTGGTTGCAGGGCTCACGGCTTGTGTATCGGCTCCTCCTCCCAGGCCGGGAGATGCCCGATACTCGCCGGTAATGCCCGTCTCCGAGCCGAGAGGTGATACAGCAACGGGTTCGATCTATTCCAGCGGCACCGGTATTCGCCTGTGGGAAGATAAACGTGCCCGACGCATAGGTGACATCATCACGCTGTATCTGGATGAACGCACGGTCTCTTCCAAAACCAACACTACGGCCATCGACAAAGAAGACAAGATTGACATGGGCGTGGATAGCCTGCTCGGTGGCAGTCCTTCCGGCAGCCTGAATGGCTCCAATATTAATATGTCCATTAACAGCGATAACACCCGTGAGTTTGAAGGCGACGCGAACTCCGATCAGAGCAACCGGTTACAGGGCCAGATTTCGGTGACAGTAGCCGATGTATTGCCCAATGGTGTACTGGTGGTGCGTGGTGAAAAGTGGATGACGTTCTCACAGGGAGACGAGTTTATTCGAATAGAGGGCATGTTACGTCCCTCTGACGTGGCGCCGGACAATACAGCCCTGTCTACTCGCCTGGCGGATGCACGCATCACCTACAGTGGAACCGGTGCGTTAGCGGATGCGCAGGTTCAGGGGTGGGCATCCAAATTCTTTAACAGCAAGTGGTGGCCTTTCTAAGGTATACGATCATGAGAAAATGTTGGGTATTCATTTTTATTGTACTGATTCCGGCCGTGTCCCTTGCCGATCGCCTTAAGGATATAACGGATGTTCAAGGTGTGCGCAGTAACCAATTGATAGGTTATGGCCTGGTTGTAGGATTGGATGGAACCGGTGATAAAACCAACCAGACGCCGTTTACAGCACAGACTTTTCGTAACATGATGGAACAGTTCGGTATCAGCGTGCCTGAAAACCTGACCCCCAAACTGAAGAATGTGGCCGCAGTCTCCATCCACTCGGAATTGCCACCGTTCTCCAAACCCGGCCAGAGAATTGACATTACGGTATCCTCATTGGGGAATGCTTCCAGCTTGCGCGGCGGTACCTTGCTGATGACCCCTTTACGGGGAGCTGATGGTCGTGTCTATGCCATCGCCCAAGGGGACCTGGTGGTTGGCGGCTTTGGTGCCCAGGGTTCGGATGGTTCCAAGATAACCGTTAACATACCCAGCGTTGGCCGCATCCCCAACGGTGCCACCGTGGAGGTGTCTGCTCCCAACCCGTTCCATGAAGGCGATACACTGACATTCAACCTGCATCGCCCTGACTTTACCACGGCAAAGCGTGTCCGAGATGAGATTAACCGTTTGCTGGGTCCGGGAGTGGCGCGATCAATGGATGCCACATCGATTGTGGTAACCGCTCCCCGCGATCCGTCGCAGCGGGTAACGTACCTGTCGGTGTTGGAAAATCTGGAAGTGAAGCCTGCAGAGCCCTCCGCCAAAGTGATCATTAACTCCCGTACCGGTACGATTGTTATTGGGAATAATGTGAAAGTCTCACCGGCTGCGGTTACCCATGGCAATCTGACCGTTACCATTTCCGAAAGCGTCGATGTCAGTCAACCTAATGCTTTGGCTGGAGGCAGAACCGTTGCCAATAATGAATCCCAGATAGATATCGAACAGGATAAAAGTCACATGTTCAAGGTAGGGGACAGCGTTACCCTGGATGACATTGTGGCGGCGGTGAACCGGGTCGGGATGGCGCCAGGTGATTTAATGGCGATTCTGGAAGCGTTAAAGCAAGCCGGTGCATTGCGGGCTGAGCTGATTGTGATTTAGTTATGTTAAAGCCTCCTGCCAGCAACTCATCTGATCTCTACCTGGATTTTGCCCAGTTCAATCAGATGCGCAAATTGACCCGTGATGATGAAGGTGCCGCTCTGCAGGCGGCGGCCCGCCAAATGGAAGGCATCTTTCTCAACATGATGTTGCAAAGCATGCGTGATGCTAACGCCGTATTCGCTGAAGGCAACATGCTCGAATCCCGCGATACGCAGTTTTATCAGGGAATGTACGATAAGCAGCTCAGCCTGAATATAAGTAACAGCGGTGGCTTGGGGCTGGCCGACGTGATTGTTAAACAGATGCAGGCGAACTCCGGCAAGGAACTGACAGACGCTGTAACGGACATTACCGGTTACCTTAAGCACCCGCTACCGGCCCGATCACCGGCTTCAGCCTCGCCTCATAATGAAATGGGCGAACCCCTTCATTCCGACTCCACAGTACTTTCCGTAAACCAGGCATCGAATGTGAATGAGAAACCTGAGCCCAGCAGTTGGCGTTCTCCTGCGGAATTTGTTCACGCTATATATGCTCACGCAAAACGCGCAGGGCAACGCTTAGGTGTGGCGCCAGAGGCGATCGTAGCGCAAGCGGTACTGGAGACAGGATGGGGCCAGCACGTCATGAGCGATGGCAAAGGCGGCAACTCATTTAATCTATTCGGTATTAAGGCTGATTCCCGCTGGGATGGTGAAACGGTACGAAAAAATACGCTGGAGTACCGGAATGGAATTGCCGCTAAAGAGAACGCCTCTTTCCGCTCTTACCCGTCATTGGATCAGGCGTTTGCAGATTATGTGGATTTTCTTAATGGCAATAGCCGTTATGAAGCTGCGATCAACAAAAATTGTGAAGCGAAACAATGGGGTTTTGAACTGCAGGGATCCGGCTACGCAACCGATCCAAATTATGGCAACAAAATTGCAAACATTATTGAAAGTGACGTTTTTAAGTCAGCTTTAAACTCAGCAACTGAAAAACTTTAGTGCGGAATACGTAGATGGCAGATCTTGCAGGCATAGCATTATCCGGATTGAGGGCAAGTCAGACTTCGCTCTCGACCACTAGCCATAATATCGTTAATGTCGATACCGAAGGCTACAGCCGGCAAAAAACCGGGCTGGGTACCCGTGTTCCGCAATCCTATGGTGGCTCTTTCATCGGCCAGGGGGTCGATGTTGAAAGTATTACCCGTGTCAGCAATCAGTATGTCGTCGATCAGTTGCGCCGCGATGTGGCTTCCTATAATTCCTTTGACGCCTATTACGAGTATGCGGTTCGGGTTGACCAGCTGCTAGGCGATGATTCCACGGCTATAACGCCTTCAATGCAGTCTTTCTTTGATGCGATGCAGGATGTCTCCAACGATCCCGCATCCATACCCAGCCGACAGGTTTTGATCAGTTCCGGGCAGGCCCTGGTGAATCGTTTCAATGCCGTATACGAGCAGGTATATCAAACCAACGAAACACTCAATATTGAGCTGGACGCAGTTGCCTCCAAGATAACCCAGCTTGGAGAAAGTATCGCTGCATATAACCAGTCGATTCAGGCTGTCTACACCAATAATACCGGCGAGTTACCCAACGATCTGCTGGATCAGCGGGATGAAGCGATACGTCAGTTGTCTGAACTGGTTGGTGTTGAAGTGCTGCAGCAACAGAATCTAAGTGTCAGTATTTTTGTTGGTAGTGGCCAGCCGCTGGTGATAGGGAATGAATCGTTTTCGGTGGAAACGGTTACCAACGATTCAGGATTGAGTCGGAAGGAGCTGGTTATTACCGATGGCACCAATGTGCAAAACATTACCAACCTGGTGTCTGGCGGACGCTTGAGCGGATTACTTACGGTCAGGGAAGAGTTGATAGACCCGGTGTTTAACGAACTGGGCAGAATGGCATTGTCCGTTGCGCAGACCTTTAACGATCAGCATCAACTGGGTATGGATCTAGACAATCAGTTGGGTGGATTATTTTTTGGCGACATTAATTCAAGTGCGGCTGAATTCTCACGGATTGCATCAGATACAGCTAATGCGGGGACGGCGGCACTGTCGGTTACCATTGATGATACCAACCTTCTCACCGCTGAGGATTATCGCCTGCGATTCGATAGTGGCAGTGGTAATTACACGTTGTTTAATGCCGATGGTACGGTGAATGCCACGTTCGCTGATCCTGGTCCGGGAGGCGTGTTTGCCACTACAGATGGATTTACTCTGAACTTCGTCTCTGGTGCACCGGCAGATGGGGATGAGTTTACGGTTCTTCCCACACGCCTGGGGGCATTTGAAATGTCCATGGAGGTAACCGATGTCAGGCAGGTTGCCGCCGCCATGCCGGTAACCACCAATCTACCCTCCACCAATACCGGTGGTGGGTTTGTTGAAGAGGTTGTGGTAGCCGATACCACCACTGCGGATTTCACTACCACACCCTTTGCGCTGACACCGGCTTATCGCGTGGAATTTACCAGTGCCACCACCTATGACGTGGTGAACGCCGGCACCAATGCGATCGTCGCCGGCGGGGTTGCCTTTACACCAGGCCAGTCCAATGGCTTGTTGGAGCAGGCGGGCCTGTTTCCTGCCTCTGGCTATGATGTGGTGTTCAACGGCAACCCGGGTACTAATGACATCGTGGAGATTGACTACAACAACGGCGGTGTCAATGACAACAGGAACGCTCTGCTGTTGGGTGAACTCAGCAGCACGAAGACCATCGCCAACGGTACCGTGACTTTTCAAGGCGCCTATGGGCAACTGGTCAGTGGTGTGGGCACCCGCACCAATGATGCCGCGGTCAGCCAGGAAGCAGCGGAAACCATACTCAATCAATCACAAGCTCAGTGGGAATCTATCTCCGGCGTAAACCTGGATGAAGAGGCGGCCAATCTGATCCGCTTCCAGCAATCCTATCAGGCTTCCGCCCGGGTTATTCAGGTTTCCAGTGAACTGTTTGACACAATCATAAGTTCACTCTGAGGTTTGATGGGATGGCGATTCGAATATCAACCTCACAAACGTTCACCCAGGGTGCCAACTCTATATTGAGCAACCAGTCAAAGGTGAATGAAACGCAACTGCAGTTATCGAAAGGCACCCGCATACTTAAACCTTCCGACGATCCCATTGGCTCTGCGGTGGCGTTGGATCTACAGAAGCAAATTGATAATGCGTTGCAATTTATCTCCAACGGTGAAACGGCGGAAACCAAGCTCGAGGTTGAGGAATCTGCTCTGTCTAATGTGACGAATATTTTGCAGCGAATACGGGATCTCACTTTACAGGGTGCCAATGCCACGCTGAATCAGACCGATCGTCAGGCCATCATTGTTGAGATCGAACAGCGGCTGGAAGAGTTGATCGGCTTGGGTAACAGCCAACTGGCCAGTGGTGAGTATCTGTTTTCGGGATTCAAAAGTAACGTGAAGCCGTTCATCAAGGATGGTACCGGATCGGTATCCTACGCTGGCGACCAGGGTGTGTTGAATGTCAATGTCAACACCTCTGTGCGGGTTGAAAGCGGCAATAGTGGTGATGAGGTCTTCTTTGACATCAAAACCGGAAATGGATCATTCGTTACCACAGGTAATAGCGCCAACCTGGGAACCGGGGTGATCGGCGATGCTGTGTTGGAAGATCCCACCCTGTATGTTGGTGACCAATACACCATTGATTTCTCCGCCACCGGGTCCGGAGCACTTCAGTATCAGATAACCGGCGCGAATACCGGGCCGGTCTACACTGCACCGCTGCCCCTGTTTGATGAGGACTCCAAGGTGTCGTTCAACGGGATCAGCTATTCCATTTCAGGAGACCCTTCACCTGGCGACAGCTTTGTTGTTGAGCCCAGCTACCGGCAGTCTGTATTTGCCACGGTGAATCAGATTATCTCGGCACTGGAGATTCCCAATAACACCTCAACCTTGCAGGCTACCTTCCAGAATGCACTCAATACCGGTTTGCAGAACCTTGATCAGGCTTTAAATCATATTGATGAGGTTCGGGCCAGCGTTGGCAGCAGGCTCAACGTGATTGAGAGTGAAGGCGAAATAAATGAAAGTCTTAAGGTAGAAGCACAATCTGCATTATCGGTAGTAAAAGACCTGGATTATGCAGAAGCAATTACAGAATTAAATAAACGGACCCTGGCGCTACAGGCAGCACAGCAAAGTTTTGTGCAGGTCCAGAATCTTTCTTTATTTGAGTTTATATAGCGCGGATAGGGTTATGAGCACACAAATATTACTACAGCAAGGTCAGTGGAGAGGAGGCTAGGTGACATATTTCATTCAAGCGAATCCAACACCTATGAACATTAACTTAGCCACCCTCACCAACAGACATACAGGGAAGGCGGAGTAGGAGAAACCAAAATGCCACAGATAATCAACACGAATATTTCGTCTATCAACGCCCAGCGTAACCTGAATAAGTCGCAGGGATCATTGCAAACATCATTGCAGCGCCTGTCCTCGGGCCTTCGCATCAACAGCGCGAAGGATGATGCTGCCGGCTTGGCGATTTCAAATCGTTTTACTACCCAGGTGCGCGGTTTGAACGTGGCTGTCCGAAACGCGAACGACGGTATTTCGCTGGCACAGACCACAGAAAGCGCGTTGGATGAAATAACAACGTCACTGCAACGAATTCGAGACCTGGCGGTGCAATCAGCCAATGATACCAACAGTGAAGCCGATAGGGTCTCTTTGCAGGAGGAGGTTGATCAGCTCATCGATGAAATCGATCGTATAGCAAACACCACCACGTTTAACGGGCGCAATGTACTGAACGGATCATTGAGTTCCTATTATTTCCAGATCGGGGCCAATTCCGGTGAGGGTGTCGAGGTATCCGGTGTTGACGCCCGCATCAACTCCCTGGGCAGTCAACCGGGGGCGGTGCAGAGCAGCGTTGAAGACATCACCGCAACCGTTAACGACACCATGACCACCGGTGACCTCAGTGTCCAGATAGGAACAGGTAGTACTGCGGTTGATATTTTTGACGCGGATTACGGTGGTGATATCACCGGCGCGACGCTTGTCGACCTGACCGATCCTACTGCCGATGCTTATGGTACCGGCATTGCCAAGTCATTGGTGGATCGTATCAACACACTGCGCCAAGACGGTATAGAGGGTATGGAAAGTGTCTATGCGACTGCCACCACCACCTATAACTGGGAGGATGTAACGCCGGTAGCCGGTACCATTACCGAGGCCGATGCATACGTTGGGGCAGGCACACTGGTAAACGGTGACCTGAACATTAATGGTGTTGATATCGGGCCGGTTGAAGTGCAGGAAAAGGACGCCGATGGCAGCCTGGTAAAAGCGATCAACTCAAAATCGGATGTTACCGGTGTAACTGCCAGTATTGATGACAACGGCTATCTTCAGCTGACAGCAAAAGACGGTCGCGACATGGTGATCAATGTTACCGATTCAGCTGCTGATATCCTCTATGATGGGGGGGATACCGCCGATGCCAATGATCTGACCGGTGTGACCAATGATTTCAAGGTTGGTGACATTGTCGTGTCCGCCCAGGACACTATCACGTTGACCACCACCGGCACATTGGCTGATGACAACGTACAGGCTGTGGGTACCATCGCCAATGCGGATATTACTTCCATTGAAGGATCGAATATTACCATGGAGTCGGTTGACAGTGCCTTGGCGCAGATTGATGCCTTCCGCGGTGAGCTGGGTGCGGTGCAAAACCGGTTCGAGTCCACGATTCGAAACCTGTCGGCGGTGTCAGAGAGCTTGACGGCTGCCAATAGCCGGATCCGTGATGCAGACTTTGCCGCGGAAACCGCTAACCTGTCTAAAAATCAGGTGTTGCAACAGGCGGGTATATCCGTTTTGGCTCAGGCCAACGCGCTTCCGCAACAGGTGTTGTCGCTACTGCAGGGTTAATAACAGGCGCCAGCCTGATATAATTAGGCTACTTATAACGCGAAGCTGCCCTGGCCGTACTGGTCAGGGCGCTTTTGTTATAGCCTGTTGATTTTTGCTATAAGAATTTAAAGATGTGTAACCAAAAGATTTAAATAATTAATCAAGTTGTGTGAAACCACGCCGATAACTTTATTGAACAGAAGATTGAAGTGACACGGCCTCGCCGAGGCTACACCAATCAATAAAGTCCTCAGTTGTTGAGGTCGTGTTGAAATAAACGCAGGAGACACACAATGCCCCAGATCATTAACACTAACATTTCGTCCCTTAATGCGCAGCGAAACCTGAACAAGTCGCAGGGTTCTCTTCAGACCTCCCTGCAGCGTTTGTCTTCTGGTTTGCGTATTAACGGTGCCAAGGATGATGCTGCCGGCCTGGCCATCTCCAACCGATTTACCACCCAGATTCGCGGCTTGAATGTTGCGGTTCGAAACGCCAACGACGGTATTTCTTTTGCCCAGACCACTGAAAGTGCGCTGGATGAGATTACTACCTCGCTGCAGCGGATTCGTGACCTGGCGGTTCAGTCTGCCAACGACACCAACAGTGCTGCTGACCGTCAGTCTCTGCAGGAAGAGGTTGATCAGCTGGTATCTGAAATCGATCGTATCGCCAAAACCACTACCTTTAACGGTAACAACGTGGCCGACGGATCACTCAGCTCCCTGAGTTTCCAGATCGGTGCCAATGCCGGTGAAACAGTAGCGGTGGATGGTGTTGACGCGCGAGCCAGTGCCTTGGGTAGCCAGCCTGGCGCGGTTCAGAGCAGCATCGAAGACATTACCACCACTGTGGCTGATACACTGACCACAGCTGACCTGAGCATCCAGATTGGTACAGGTACTACCGCGGTTGACATCTTTGATGCCGATTACGGTGGTGATATCACCGGTGCTGCGCAGGCTGATTTGATCGACCCTACTGCGGATGCCTATGGTTCAGGTATCGCCAAATCATTGGTGGATCGTATCAACACCCTGCGTGAAGACGGTGTGGAAGGTATGGAAGGCGTATACGCCACTGCCACCACCACCTATAACTGGGAGGACGTAACCCCGGTTGCAGGTACCATCACTGAGGCGGATGCCTTCGTTGGTGCCGGTACCCTGGTAAACGGTGACCTGAATATTAACGGTGTGGATATTGGCCCCGTTGAGGTACAGGAGAAGGATGCCGATGGCAGCCTGGTTAACGCGATCAATGCCAAGTCTGACATTACTGGTGTAACAGCCAGTGTCGATGAGAACGGTTACCTGCAGCTCACTGCGGAAGATGGCCGGGATATGGTGATCAACGTTACGGATGCCGGTGCAGACATTCTCTATGATGGTGGTGATACCGCGGATGCCAATGATCTGACGGGTGTTACCAATGACTTCAAGGCTGGTGATATCGTGATATCCGCGCAGGACACCATCACCTTGACCACTACCGGTACCCTGGATGACGACAATGTGCAGGCGGTAGGTACGGTTGCCAATGCTGATATCACTACCGTAGCGGCTTCCAATATCACCATGGAGACGGTGGACAGCGCGCTGGCCCAGATCGACTCCTTCCGCGCAGGTTTGGGTGCGATTCAGAACCGATTTGAGTCGACTATCCGTAACCTGTCAGCGGTATCCGAGAGTCTGGCAGCTGCCAACAGTCGAATCCGTGACGCGGACTTCGCTGCTGAAACTGCCAATCTGTCCAAGAACCAGGTGCTACAGCAAGCAGGTATCTCGGTTCTGGCTCAGGCTAATGCCTTGCCTCAACAAGCTTTGTCTCTGCTGGGTTAATCCTCAGCAGCAGACGTAGGTTTACAACAAGGTCATTAGTTTGGCGCGGGGCCCGGGATAGAACTCGGGCACCCGCATTTGTTGTATCAGGTGGCGTGTATGATAAGCGATAAGCCTTTAAACACAGATATGAATATTGCTGTTAAGGATGCGGCGGCAATGGTACCGAAAAACCGGGCCATTGATCAGCTGCAAAACAGCGATACTCCGCTTTCCAGGCCTGAATCCAAGGCTGTGGAGGCCTCTGTACCTGTTCCCTCTCAGGAAACTGCCAAGGAAGCCAAGTTACAACCAGAGAAAGAAACTGAACAAGTCCAGAAGGAAGAGCTGAAACAACGGATTAATGAAGCCATCCCCAAAGTCAGGGAACTGTTGCAGAAAAATCAACGGAGCCTGAACTTTAAAGTGGCGGAAGAAGAAAACCGCATAGTAATCACAGTCATAGATGAAGAAACCGACACCATTATCAGGCAGATTCCGCCGGAGGATGTATTGAAAATTGCTGCCTCCATTGAGCAGGGTTTGGAGTTGAGTGGCGGCTCAATTCTAAGCGACAAGGCCTAAAGCTTTAGCCGAGATTGCCGATAATATTTTCATAGCCCCGTACTATACTGGTACTGGGAAGGAAATGGTTTTCCCAGCTGGAACGGGAATTGCAGGTATCAATGCTCGGGGTCGAACATGGTAATCAGTCCCCCCGTGTAAATGCCGAAAGCGAGGTTTTATCTATGGCGTCTATCACCGCTGCCGGAACCGGTTCCGGCCTTGATATTGAAAAAATTATCGAGACGCTGACCAAAGCTGAGCGAACGCCTATGGATGAGCGTCTGGGTACCCGGGAAATCCAGATTCAGGCCGATATATCAGCCTATGGTTCGTTGAAAGGCGCGCTCAAAGATTTCCAGGCGGCATTATCTAGCCTCTCATCATTGACAAACCTTGCCGCTCGTTCTTCCGTATCCTCAGATGAAAGTGTCTTTACAGCCACCGCAGCCAGTGGCGCTGCAGTGGGTTCCACCAACGTTCAGGTGGTGCAACTGGCATCCAACCACAAGCTGGTTTCAACGGCGGACTTTACCGGTGCCTCAGACCAGGTGGGTGCGGGAACACTCACGCTCAGCCTGGGGGCCGAAAGTTTCGATGTTGATATCGTTGCCGCCCAGAACAATACCCTGGCCGGTATTCGTGATGCCATCAACGATGCACAGGATAACCCGGGCATCACCGCCAGCATCCTCACTGTGAGCGATGGCCTGGGTGGAACCGTCTCCAAGTTGGTTCTTACGTCCGATGAAACCGGTGAAGATAATAATATCACGGTGGCGGTGGCCAACGACTCTGACGGCAACGATTTGGACAATTCCGGGCTTTCTGCCTTTCTCAATGCAAACATGTCGGAAAAGAGTCAGGCGCGCAACGCTGAATTGTTGATTGATGACGACTATACGGTAACCAGTAGCAATAATGTATTTGCTGATGCTATTGAAGGTGTCACCATTACTGCGGTGTCGACCAATGTCGGTACCAACGAAACTCTGACAATTGGGCTGGATAAATCCGAGATCAACACTCGCTTAACTGAATTCGTTGAAGCCTTCAACACGTTGAGTGACACGCTGAACTTTTTAACCGACTACGATATTGAAACTCAGGAAGCGGGTTTACTGACTGGAGATTTTGCTGCGCGAACCATCGAAACTCAGATAAGACGTACTATGTCTGATGTGATTGAGGGTGCCAGCAGCTCATACAGTACCCTGGCTTCAATTGGCATCACCACCCAGCGTGATGGCAGTTTGGGATTGGATGCCAACAAGTTGTCTTCGGCACTCAATTCCAATTTTGATGATGTGGCCGAGCTACTGGCCGGTGATCAGGGTATCGTAAAAACACTGGACGATAAGCTGGAAAGCTTTTTGCGCAGTGACGGTATTCTGGCAAGCAGAAACAATACTTTCCTGGCCCAGCTCAAAGATATTGATGAGCAACGGGAACAGCTGAATCTCAGAATGGAATCCTTCGAGCAGCGACTTCGGTTGCAGTATACCAACCTCGATATTCTCGTGGGTCAACTGCAGAGCACTGGTGATTTTGTCAGTCAGCAGCTGGATATTATTAAAGCCGGAATAACCGGTAAGAAATCGAACTAAGGTGAAACGCATGAACATGGCCAAAGGCGCTCAGCAGTACGCGCAGATGAACAAACAGACTGGTGTCGAAAATGCCAACCCTCATCAGTTGATCGGCATGCTATACCAAGGGGCCTTGGATAACCTGCAACAGGCCATCGGCTGCATAGATCGAAACGACTATGAAGGGCGTGGGCGTCATTTGGGAAGAGTAATCACCATTCTGGGTGGCTTGCAGGGCTTCCTGGACCATAAACAGGGTGGCGAGATTGCGGAAAACCTGGATGGATTGTACGAGTACATGAGCGTTCGACTGTATGATGCCTCACGGGAGCACAGCAAGGCACCGGTGGAGGAGGTAATAGGCCTGTTGAAAGAAATTAAGGCCGGTTGGGATGGTATTGCCGACCAGGCTCGTGAAATCTATTCACCCGATCCCTCTCCGGTTAACGAGTAGACGTGTTATGTTGCAGCAGGTAGTCAATTACAGGCAGCGCATAGAGCGTTCATTGGAAGAACAGGACTTGGCGGAATTGAAGGAAGCCAGCTCTGAATGTGAAGCGTTTATGAGAGCCAATCTTCCGGCAGTGAGCACCGGCACTACACACCTGGCCGACCTGGTTGACGAGTTGGAATCCCTGGTAAGCGTCTATAGCAAAGCGGTGGCGGTGGTTACCAGCGCGAAAGAGCACACAGTAAAACAAATCACGTCTTTGGGAAAAACCCGAAGCAACACCAAAACTTACCTCGATGTTGCTCGTCACCTGAACCCTTAAGCTCTGAATCCGGACGTCCCTCAAAATTTCTTGTGTCATAAATTTGACTGATCCACTGGTTATAGACTTTACTGAATCATAACTATTAAAAATGCGTCAAAAAGCGCATCCAACTTTACGTTTTTTGACGTAATCGGTAAAAGATTGGCGAATATGTGGCGAGAAATTAAAGTTTTATTGCTGGATCACAACAAAGAGCGATGTCGTGATCTTAAGGTTATTTTGGATTTTATCGGTGAAGAAACCATTATTGCCAGTGAGGAAGATATCGACCAGATAGCGGTTGATCATGAAAGTGGCAGCATCACCTGCGTCATACTGAGCCAACTGGATAATCCGGCCCGCATTGCCGAGAAACTGGTGGAGTGGGATCCGTCCTTACCCATTATTCTGGTGGACGACGCCGAGCTGGATACAGACAACGAAGAACTCCGCAAAGCGGTGATCGCAACCATCGAAACCCCGCCCAACTACACCAAGATGATGGATACCCTGCACCGAGCCCAGGTCTATAAGGATCACATGATAGCCGATCCCGCCCGGGCACAGCGGCGTGAGGCTCAGCTGTTCAGAAGCCTGGTGGGCACCAGCCGCTCTATTGTTCAGGTGCGCGAACTGATGGCACAGGTGGCCGATAAAGACGTTAATGTGCTGATCACAGGGGAGTCCGGTACGGGTAAAGAAGTTGTGGCCCGTAATCTTCATTACAATTCCCATCGAAGGCACAAGCCTTTTGTGCCAGTGAATTGCGGTGCAATACCCCACGAATTGCTGGAAAGCGAACTCTTTGGACATGAGAAGGGGGCGTTCACCGGCGCCATAACCAGTCGGCCGGGCCGGTTTGAGTTGGCGCAGGGGGGCACAATCTTTCTCGATGAAATCGGTGACATGCCGCTACATATGCAGGTGAAGCTGTTGCGGGTATTGCAGGAAAGAACCTTTGAGCGGGTGGGTGGTGCAAAAACGTATCACGCTGATGTTCGGGTGATTGCCGCCACGCACCAAAATCTTGAAGACCATATTACGGATGGCAAATTCAGGGAAGATCTTTATTACCGAATTAATGTGTTCCCGATTGAAATGCCACCTTTGAGGGAGCGTACGGAAGATATCCCACTGCTGCTAAACGAGCTGGTGGCCAGAATTGAAAATGAAAAACGGGGCTCCATTCGCTTTAATTCGGCCGCCATTATGGGGCTTTGTCGTCATGAATGGCCAGGCAATGTTCGCGAGTTGGCAAACCTGGTGGAGCGACTGGTTATCACCCACCCCTATGGGGTGATTGGCGTATCGGATCTTCCCAAGCGCTTTCGCCACGTGGATGACATTGACGAAGACAGAGAAATGCCGCTTGAAGTGGCGGATACCGGCATGCTGCCGGGCTACGTCAGTATGGATACCCCAGCGCTGTTGCCCGTCAATGGTATCGACCTGAAGGAATACCTGTCTAATCTGGAATGCAATCTTATTCGACAAGCATTGGATGATTGCAATGGCGTGGTGGCCAGAGCGGCAGAGAAGTTGAAGATCAGGCGTACGACGTTGGTGGAAAAAATGCGTAAGTATGATTTGAATCGGGTTTAGTTCCCCGGTTGCGCCATATTTATGGCGCAACCCCTTCTTGTAAACTCTAATTTGCTGATTTTAAAAGCCAAAAAAGTGTTGGCATAAGGTTTGCTGTTTACCGGAAAAGCGTCAAATTAAGGTGCGATTTCCATGAGAGCAGTATTAGCCGAACCAAAGAGCAATGAGCAGCGCAAACCGTCTTCGGAGCGTCCGGCCCGGCGTGATTTACAGAGCCGTCTGCAAAGTACGTTTTCTGCGTTCAGTGATATTTCCAGCCAATTGACTCGATCCTATCTGGATCTGGAAAAAAGAGTTGATGAGCTGCAAAAGGAACTGGTGCACGCAGACTATGCCCTGGTACAAGAGCATTACGCGAAAGAGGCGCTCTCGGAACGTGTTCAACTGATTGTGAATACGATGCCTGTAGCGGTGATTCTGTTGGATGGGCGTGGCGTGATCATGCAGGCCAATACCATCGCAGAGGCGTTGTTTGAAAGATCATTGCCAGGTGAACGCTGGATCACAGTTATTAATGAATGCTTTGCACCAAACCCCACGGATGGCCATGAAATCGCGTTGAAAAACGGCAGGCTAGTGAGCCTGGCTACCCAATCGATGACTCATGAGCCCGGTCAAATAATAGTGTTGAATGATCAGACTGAAACCCGGCGCCTGCAAACCAAGCTAAACCACCACCGTAAATTGTCCGAAATGGGAAAAATGACGGCGTCACTGGCGCACCAGATTCGAACCCCACTATCCACCGCAATCCTTTATGCCGACCACCTTGCGTCAGAGACGTTGACGGATGAGCGCCGCTTACGCTATGCGGACAAGCTCAAAAGCCGCCTTCTGCAGTTGGAGCAGCAGGTACGCGACATGCTGATCTTTTCCAAAGGTGGTGTTGTGCTGGAAAGTGTGCTGCCCATCTTTCAACTGGTTTCGGTATTTCAATCCAGGGTAGAGGATTATTGCCAGGCGGGAAGGGCTCAAATTGAGTTTGTTCAGGATATACCGCCCGGCTCGGTACGCTGCAACCCGGACCTGCTAACCAGCGTGTTTTCAAACCTGATCGATAACGCCATTGAAGCCTGTGAGGGCGTCGGAGTTCGCGTCAAGATTCGCGTCAACGTTTCGCCACAACAGGGTGGGCTAGTAAATTTCATGATTGAGGATAATGGCCCGGGTGTGTCGGAAGACATTGCCGGACAGGTAACAGAGCCGTTCTTTACCACCAAATCCACCGGAACCGGTTTGGGGCTGGCGGTGGTAAAAACGGTTATCGAATCCCACGGCGGATATTTTTCTATTTGCAATGGTACTGAAGGTGGCGCCAAGGCCTGTATGTCTCTGCCCCTGATTCAGGACGATTTGCTGCTTTCCAAGGAGGTATAATGATGAGGATAACGAACGTATTGGTGGTTGAGGACGACTCTGATCTGCGCGAAGCCATCATGGATACTCTGGATGTGTCAGGATACATCGTAGAGGGCGTAGACTGTGCCGAAGCCGCATTGGAATGGCTGCAACAAAAGCAGTGTGAACTGGTCATCTCTGATGTGAATATGCCGGGTATTAACGGTTATCAATTGATGCGTGAAATTGCCACCCAGTGGCCTCAGCTTCCGGTTCTGATTATGACTGCGTATGGCAGCATCTCAAATGCGGTGGAGGCGATCCGCAATGGCGCCGTGGATTATCTGGAGAAGCCGTTTTCCACCGAGAAACTGGTGGGTGTGGTGGAAAAATATGTGCGTGTCGAACTGGATGATTCCGAGCCGGTAGCCGAAGACATGGAAACCCGAAAAGTGTTTCAGTTGGCGAAGAAGGTTGCACAAACGGATTCCAGCGTCATGATTATGGGCGAAAGCGGCACCGGTAAAGAGGTGTTGGCACGGTTTATTCACCGCAATTCCCCCCGTAACGGCAAACCCTTTATCGCGATCAACTGTGCAGCAATTCCAGAAAACATGTTGGAAGCTACCCTGTTTGGTCACGAGAAGGGTGCGTTCACCGGCGCTTATCAGAGCTGTGCCGGTAAATTCGAGCAGGCAAATGGCGGCACGTTGCTATTGGATGAGATTTCTGAAATGGATATCAACCTACAGGCCAAACTGCTGCGGGTGCTGCAGGAAAAAGAAGTGGAACGCATCGGAGGCAAGCGTACGATTGCGTTGGATGTCAGAGTATTGGCGACAACCAATCGCAATCTGAAAGAACAGGTGGCCGCCGGTAAATTCCGCGAGGATCTGTACTATCGTTTATGTGTTTTCCCCCTGATGTGGAAACCATTACGGGAACGTAAGGCGGATATTATCCCGTTGGCGCACAGACTGATTGCCATGAAGCAAGGGCAACGCTCGGTGTTGCTCGATCCCTCCGCTGAACTGGCCCTGATGCAGCACAACTGGCCAGGCAATATTCGTGAACTGGATAACGTCATTCAACGGGCTTTGATTCTCTGTAGCCATGACCGCATCACCGGTGAAGATATTTTTATCCCGGATGCGGCCATGAATATGTCGGCCGATGTAGAGCTGGAATCAGAGCTGGAAGCCGGCGGTGCGTTGGGGGAGGATCTGAAGAAAAGGGAGTTTGAGCTGATTATCGATACTCTGCGCACAGTGGGTGGCAGCAAGAAACAGACCGCAGAGAAACTCGGCATTAGTCCGCGAACCCTGCGTTACAAACTGGCCAGAATGCGTGAATATGGCATAGATGTTGAAAGAGTCTGTGCATAGACCAAAAAGTGTCAAAATCACATCAGTGAGAGGGTTCAACTATGTCAGGGTCAGTGTCGGGGACAACGGAAATGCATTCATTATTGGCACAGATGCGCGAGCTGCGCAGCATCGCCAATATGGAAGCACCCCAGAGCCAGAACATCAATATTCCGAATCAGTCGGAGCCCCAGTTTTCTTCCATGTTCAAAGACGCCCTGGATAAGGTCAGTGAGTTGCAATCCACTTCCGGTGCCCTGCAGGAAGCCTACATTCGCGGTGACAGCAATGTGGACATTACACGGGTAATGGTGGCGTCACAGAAATCCAGTATTGCATTCCAGGCGGTGGTTCAGGTACGCAACAAACTGGTGGAATCCTATAAAGATATTATGAACATGCCGGTGTAAGTTGAGCGCAGTTCGGAGCACAGATCATGGCGGATGATAAAACAAACGAGAGCGGCGGCTTCGCGGTATTGGAAGGGATGGGTGGTTTAGGGGTCATCAAGCAGATTGGCTTGATGATTGGTCTGGCCATCAGCATTTCCCTGGGCCTTTGGGTGGTGTTGATGTCGCAGGAGCCGGACTTCAGGCCACTCTATACCGACATCTCCCATCTGGAAGCCGGTCAGGTGGCCGATATTCTGCAGCGGGAAAATATTCGTTTTAAAGTGGATACGACTTCCGGCATGTTACTGGTGGAATCCGACAAGATTCACCAGGCACGGATGAAGCTGGCCGCCGAGGGTTTCCCGGCAGGCAATACCCTGGGGTATGAACTGTTGGACAAGGAGCAGGGTTTCGGTACCAGTCAGTTTATGGAGAAAACCCGTTACTACCGCAGTATCGAAGGGGAGTTGGCCAGAACCATTTCCAGCATGAACCGGGTGCGCGGTGCCCGCGTGCACCTGGCCATACCCAAGCGTTCGGTATTCGTCAACGATCGTCGTAAACCCAGTGCGTCGGTGTTCGTGGAATTGTATCCCAACCAGAGCCTTGAACGCATGCAGGTCGCCTCCATCGTGCACCTGGTGGCATCGTCCATACCCGAGCTGGAAGACAAGCATGTGACGGTAGTGGATCAGCGGGGTCAGCTGCTGTCGGAAACAGATGCTGATGCGGATATCGCCGTTGCCGCCAAACAGTTGGATTATGCGAAATCCCTCGAGCAAAAGTACATTGAGCGCATTGAAGGGATTCTTGATCCCATTGTTGGTAACGATGGATTTAAGGTGCAAGTCAGCGCCGATATCGATTTCAGCCAAACTGAGCAGACTTCAGAGTTTTTCAGTCCCGATCTGCCTGCGGTACGCAGCGAACAGACCTTAAGCGAAGTGGTGGGTGCCGGTGGTGCCTCGGCGGGTATTCCCGGGGCACTCTCCAACCAGCCCCCGGGCGCGGTTACGGTACCGGAGCAGGCTGGCGCGGCAACAGCAGAAGAGGCAGCCGCCTCGGGTAATGTGCGTAAGCAGGCAACACGTAATTTTGAGTTGGATCGCACCATCAGTCATACCCGACATCAGGTGGGAGTGGTAAAGCGCATTACCGTCGCAGTGGTGTTGGATAATCTTCTGGTACCGGCGGCCGAAGGCGCAGAAAGTAATGAACCACAAAGCGTACCCTTGACTGATGCCGAGATGGAGCGCATTCGTATACTGGTGCGGGATGCCATCGGTTTTGACGCCGCCCGTGGTGACAGTGTCACCGTTGTGAATCAACCGTTTCGTAAATACGTCCCTGAGGCGTTGGCCGATATTCCCCCTCCACCTCTTTGGGAGCAGCCCTGGTTCTGGGATCTGGTCAAGCGTGGCGCCGGTTTTCTTCTGGTTATCTTCCTGATTTTTGGAGTGTTAAGGCCTATACTGAAGAAGCTGGCAGACTCCGGGCGTGACGACACCATGGCCGCCCTGGAATCCCAGCTCGGTGAAGGTTTGTTGGCCGGAAGCGGGGCAGAGGGCGAGACGCCGGATGTCACCCTTACCGGTGCTTCCAACCCACTTTTGCCGGGGCCTGACGCATCCTACGATCAGCATCTGGATGCGGTAAAATCCATGGTGGCAGACGATCCGCGCAGGGTGGCCCAGGTGGTGAAAACCTGGATAGCGAATGAGTGAACAAAAGGCAAAAGCAAAAGTATCCGTAGAATCGTTGCCTGCTATTGAGAAGGCAGCGATTCTATTAATGTCATTAGGAGAAGAAAACGCCGCAGAAATTCTCCGTCATATGGGCCCGAAAGAGGTCCAGAAGATCGGCTTGACCATGGCCAAGCTACAGAATGTGCAAAAGGATCAGGTGGAGGCGGTCATGACCGACTTCATGAAAGTGATCTCGAATCAGACGGCTCTGGGGGTGGGGGCCGATGGCTATATTCGTAAAATGCTGGTGAACGCCTTGGGTGAAGACAAGGCCGGCACTCTGGTGGATCGCATTCTGACGGGGGGCAATACCACTGGCCTGGATACCTTGCGTTGGATGGACGCGCGCTCTGTTTCCGATATGATCCGTTTTGAGCACCCGCAGATTCAAGCCATTGTCATCGCCTATCTGGACCCCGACCAGGCAGCTGAAACGTTGAAGTATTTCGACGAGCGCGTGCGCCTGGATATTGTCATGCGTATTGCAGCACTGGAATCCGTGCAGCCTCATGCCATGAAAGAGTTGAACGATATTCTGGAGAAACAGTTTGCCAAGCAGACCGGCTCGGCATCCACCGACCTGGGTGGTTCCAAGTGTGCGGCGGATATCATGAATTTCCTCGACACCAATGCCGAATCCGCGTTGATGGAAGCGATCAAGGAAGTGGATGAAGACCTGGCCCAGGAAATTCAGGATCTGATGTTTGTGTTTGATAACCTCGCGGATGTGGACGATCGGGGTATTCAGGCACTGTTGCGTGAGGTCTCCTCTGAATCCCTGATCCTGGCACTGAAAGGCGCCGATGATGTGGTCAAAGAAAAGATCTTCGGCAACATGTCCAAGCGTGCGGCCGAACTGCTGCGTGACGATCTGGAGGCCAAGGGGCCGGTGAAACTGAGTGAAGTGGAAGGGGCGCAGAAAGAAATTCTGGCCATTGCCCGACGCATGGCGGAAGCCGGCGAAATCGTGTTGGGCGGCAAGGGTGGCGAGGAGATGATCTAATGGCTGCAGAGGAGTAAAGCCATGACGGTCAAGAAGGACTCCGACAAAAGCAAACCCAGCATTCTTACGGATGAAAACACGCCACAGGATCAATTGAGTGCCTGGGAACGCTGGCAACTGCCTAATATGGAAGCGGATATCCCGCTCAAATCCAATGCCTACAATATACCGGGCAAACGACATTTCCATCCATTACCCAGTGAAGAGTCGGAAGAACCCGAACTCAAACCCCTGACGGCGGAAGATCTGGAAGCCATTCGCCAGGCGGCCTATGAAGAAGGTCTGGAGCAGGGGCGGGAAGCGGGGCGAGTAGAAGGCTACGATGCCGGCTACCTCAGCGGGGAAAGTGATATCAAGGCAGCCCTCACCCGTCTGGCGCAGATTACCCGGGTTTTACTGGAACCCATACCGCAGCAGGATCAGGAGTTGGAACAGGCGTTGCTGCACATGGTGGAAAACATCTGTAAACGGGTCATTCATCGTGAATTGACGGTGGACTCGTCGGCGGTGTTGGCGGTGGTTCAGGAGGCAATTGATTGCATCAATCCCGGGGATCAGCGGTTACGGATCCATCTCAACAAACAGGATCTGGACCTGGTGCTGGAGCATTTGCAGGCAGCCGGTGAATGGGAAGATGGCTGGCGCATCGTGGCGCACCCAACCATCACTCCCGGTGGTTGTATTATCGAAACCGACGCCAGTATGGTGGATGCCCGGGCCGAGCGCAGGCTGGCGTCCGTGATTCAGCAGGTTTATGAGCAGCAACAGCAGGCGTTGCAGGAGCGTGGCCAACAACATGGGCATGTGGATCAGTTGCTTGATGAGATAGACACCTTCAGGATGGATGCAGACGACGAGCCGAAATCGTTGGAATCGCAACCGGAACTTCACGAGGACAGGCCACATGACGCTGGATCTGAATCAGAGAGTTAGTATCGCTGAACGCATCCAACGTTATCTACCCTATACCCAGGCGCAGCCGGAGTACCGGGTGGAAGGGCGACTGCTGCGCATGGTTGGGTTGACACTGGAAGCCGTGGGGTGCAGGGCCCCCGTGGGTAGCCACTGCACCATTCGCGGACAAGGCCATCCGGATGTGGAAACCGAAGTGGTCGGCTTTGCCGATCGGAAAATGTATCTCATGCCCATTGAGCCGGCGGCAGGCCTGCAACCTGGCTCCAGAGTGATTCCCAATCACCAGGTCTCCAAAGTTCCCGTTGGCCCGGGCCTTCTGGGGCGAGTGCTGGATGGCCGCGGCAAGCCTCTCGATAACAAAGGGCCGGTTATTGCCGAAGCCTATGTCAATCTGAACCGCGAGCCAATCAACCCGCTGGAACGCAAACCCATAGATGAACCATTGGATGTGGGGGTGCGTGCCATTAACAGCCTGCTGACAGTGGGGCGCGGACAACGCATGGGGCTGTTTGCCGGCAGCGGTGTGGGGAAAAGCGTGTTACTGGGAATGATGACCCGATTCACGACAGCGGACATCACCGTGGTGGGGCTGATTGGCGAGCGGGGCCGGGAGGTTAAGGAATTCATTGAACATAGCCTGGGGCCGGAAGGGCTCAAGCGTTCGGTGGTGGTGGCATCACCCGCCGATGATTCTCCGTTGATGCGGATGCACGGCGCCATGCTGGCCACCGCCATCGCGGAACATTTTCGTGATCAGGGTAAAAACGTCCTGCTGTTGATGGATTCATTGACCCGCTATGCCCAGGCCCAGCGTGAAATTGCCCTGGCAGTGGGTGAGCCTCCGGCTACCAAGGGCTATCCGCCCTCGGTGTTCGCCAAGCTGCCCCAGTTGGTTGAGCGTGCCGGCAACGGCCGTGATGGCGGCGGTTCTATCACCGCGTTTTATACCGTATTGACAGAAGGCGATGATGTGCAGGATCCGGTTGCGGATTCCGCCCGGGCCATTCTGGATGGGCATGTGGTGCTGGCCCGGCGTTTGGCGGAAGAGGGGCAATACCCGGCCATTGATATTGAAGCATCCATTAGCCGGGCGATGCCTCAGGTAGTGGAGGAGATTCATTTGCAGAAAGCCCAGGTATTAAAGCGCCTCTACGCACGCTACCAGCAAAGCCGCGATCTGATCAGTGTCGGGGCCTATGTGAAAGGCAGCGATCCGGAAACTGATCTGGCCATCAATAAAATCGGCCCCATACGCGCCTACCTTGCTCAGGGCATGAATGAACAGGTGGGCTTCAAGCAATCCCTTACACAGCTGGATAAGCTGTTTAATCAGGATTGATTGGCCAGATGAAAAAGTCCAAACGGCTGGTACCTGTACGTCAGCTAAAACAGCAGGCTGAACGGGGCGAGGCAAAGAAGCTGGCTGGTCTGCAGCAGGAACTGCAGCAGGCGAAGAACCAGCTTGCGGAGCTGGAATCCTATCTTGCCGAGTATTATCAGACGGTGCAACAGCATCAATCCCAGGTGACTCAAGCATCGCAATTAGGTCTGTACCAGGCTTTCATATCCCGGCTTCAGCAGGCAATTCGTCATCAGTCTGAGATGGTGCAGCAGCGACAGGCCGCTGTGCAGGCTCAAACTCGCAAGTGGATTGAGGCCAATGCCCGCTTGAAGACCATGGATCAGCTGATTGAGGCGGCGCGTCAACAGGAAAACCTGGACGAATCCCGACGTGAGCAGAAAGTACAGGATGATCGCCCTTTTCGGGGCAATAACGGATTTTAACCCTCTGGCTTCATGTCTATTTGCTCTTAAGGATTGGCGAAGCATGACCAATCATCATAAGCACTTCCAATTACGGGCTTTTTTCAGTTGGGCTCTAGCGTAACCGTATAAGCTGTCTATTCTTTTTTTAAGGATGCCAGGGTTTTATCTAGATGTAGCCCGGCGTGTTTATTAAGGGATGAGTTCACGTATGGCAGAGTCGACAACGTATCAGTTGGACAAGTTCTCCGACATCAGCAAAGCGGATATTTTACTCGAAAAATTAGAGTCTTACCTCAATGGTGGGGTCAGTGTCGCGGTTGATGCATCTCAGGTGGAGCGCATTGATACCAGTGCCATGCAGGTTCTGCTTGCATGGTTCAAAAGTATGGAAAAGCAGCATTTTCAGGCCCAGATTATCAATCCATCCGACCCATTTCTAAAGGCAGCCTCGATGCTGGGGGTGTCTGAATTCTTACGTTTGAAGCATTAACCGAGATTTAATGGAGATCAGCAATGACTAAGATACTAGCTGTCGATGATAGCGCTTCCATGCGTCAGATGGTCAGCTTTACGTTGCAGGGTGCAGGCTACGAAGTGGTGGAAGCCTGTGACGGACAGGATGCCTTTGATAAAGCCAAAAGAGGCGGGGTGGATCTGGTGTTGTCGGACGTGAACATGCCTGTCATGGATGGTATCGCGCTGATTAAGAATCTCAGAACATTGCCGGACTACAAGTTCACACCGATCCTGATGCTTACCACAGAATCAGCAGCGGACAAAAAAAGCGAAGGCAAAGCAGCGGGTGCGACGGGCTGGATCGTAAAGCCCTTTAATCCGGATCAGTTGCTCAACACCATTAAAAAAGTACTGGGATAGTGCTATGAGTATCGATCTGAGTCAATTTCACCAGGTATTCTTTGAAGAAAGCTTTGAAGGCTTGCAGGTAATGGAGTCCAGTTTGCTGGACCTCGACTGTGAAAACGTTGATTCAGAGACGATCAATAGTATCTTTCGCGCGGCCCACTCAATAAAAGGCAGTAGCAGTACTTTCGGTTTCACTGATGTGGCTGAATTTACTCATGTCCTGGAAACATTGCTCGATCAGGTGCGGGAAGGAAGCAGGCAACTGCAACCGGATCACGTAGACCTGCTGTTGCAGTCCGTCGATTGCCTGCGCGGTATGTTGACTGCATTGCAGGCGGGAGCGGCGTTGGATACAGAACAATCCAAAATCCTGATTCAGGCGTTTAATGACATTCTTGATGGCAGGCAACCTGTCGCCCCAGGGGGGGAGCAAGCCCTATCCAATGAAACGCCCTCTTCACCTCCTGTGGCGGCCTCTCAATGCCAGGAAGAGGAGATCACCTGGCATATTCAGTTTGTGCCTGATGTGAATCTGTTGCGCACCGGTAATGAGCCGTTGCGAATGTTCCGTGAGCTGGCCGAAATGGGAGAGCTGGAAGTCAGTGTGAATCTGGATAGAATTCCGGATCTTGCAGGGTTGAACCCGGAGGAGTGTCATCTGAGCTGGGACTTGTATCTCAGTACCGGCCGATCCAGGTCTGAAATCGAAGAAATATTTGAATGGGTGATGGATGAATCGGATATCACCATCACAGCAACAGCGGGTTTGTTCACGAATATTGCCACACCGCAGGCGGAAGAGCATGAATTAATAGCCGAACCTGATGTGATGGGCGCTGCGGAAGCAGAAGTTCAAAACACGGTTAAGCCGGCAGACAAGCAAGCTGTGACCAAACCAGCGCAACAAAACCCGGCCGCCAAGAGCTCTGAATCAACCTCCATTCGGGTTTCCATTGAGAAGATAGACAGTCTGGTCAATCTGGTGGGGGAGCTGGTCATCACCCAGTCCATGCTGGGGCAGTTGGGTAACGAGTTTGATATGGAAAAGTTGCAGAAGCTGCAGGAAGGCTTGGCCCAGCTCGAACACAATACCCGTGAGCTGCAGGAAAGTGTGATGCGAATCCGCATGTTACCGATCAGCTTCACGTTCAGCCGATTTCCCCGCATGGTGCGTGACCTTTCCAAACAATTGGGTAAGAAAATCGATCTGAAACTGGTGGGTGAGCAAACCGAGCTGGATAAAACGGTGATGGAAAAGATCGGTGACCCCCTGGTTCATCTGGTGCGTAACGCACTGGATCATGGCCTGGAGTCGCCAGCCGAACGGCGCGCCGCCGGTAAGAAGGAGACCGGCACTATTACCCTGAATGCCTTTCATCAGGGCGGTAATATCATGATTGAAATCATAGATGATGGTAAAGGTTTGAATCGTGAAAAAATTCTGAACAAAGCCAGAACCAATGGTGTTATTGGTGAATCCGAAGTGTTGTCGGATGAGCAGATTCAGGAGCTGATCTTTCAGCCGGGCTTTTCCACGGCAGAACAGGTCACCGATGTGTCGGGGCGGGGTGTCGGAATGGACGTAGTGCGGCGCAACATTCTTGAGTTGAATGGCAGCATTGAGGTGCGTTCAGTGGAAGGTGAAGGCAGCACCTTTACGATCCGCTTACCGCTCACTTTGGCTATTCTGGATGGTCAGCTAATTGATGTGGGCAGCCAGACCTTTATCGTGCCGTTGGTTTCCATTGTTGAATCACTGCAACCGGATATGAAACTCATCAATCATGTCGCCGGTGGTTGCGATGTGTTTCGATTGCGGGATGAATACATTCCGATTATTAAACTCTGGGAAGTATTTGGTGTGGAGCCACGCTCCAAAGATCTGGCTGACAGCCTGCTGGTGGTGGTGGAGGCAGGTAACGCCAAAGTGGCAGTGGTGGTGGATGATCTGCTTGGCCAGCAACAGGTTGTCATCAAGAGCATGGAAACCAACTATAAGAAAGTGGATGGTATTTCAGGTGCCACCATTCTCGGTGATGGTACCGTTTCCCTGATTCTTGATATCACCGATCTGATTTATATGGCCGGTGAGCACCAGCAGTCAAAAAATGGTTTGAAGCTGATTTCGAACAAAACTCGGGCAGCATAAGCAGTAACAGCGCGACGGGAGAACGACCTATGAACGCAGCACAAGAAAGGCTTTACGACAATTCAGATATGGACGTTTCCGGTCAGGAAAACGATCAGACGGATCAATACCTCACGTTCATCATGGCTGATGAAGAGTACGGTGTGGATATCCTGAGCGTTCAGGAGATTAGAGGCTGGGAAAGTGTCACGCCCATACCAAACACTCCCCCCCACGTAAAAGGAGTGATAAATCTGCGGGGAACCATTGTGCCCATCGTCGATTTGCGGCAACGCTTTGGTTTGGAAAACGTCGAATACGGTCCGCTTACGGTTGTGATTGTGCTCAAGGTCGCCACCAGGAAAGGGGCCCGGGTGATGGGCATTGTTGTGGACGCAGTAAGTGACGTTTACAGCCTGGCTGAGGAAGAAATGAAAGCGGCCCCGGATCTGGGTGATCATGTAAATACGCTTTATATAAAAGGGTTGGTTAACGTTAACAACAAGATGGTGATATTGCTGGACATCAATGAGCTGTTGGGCGCCGATACCATCCCTGATGTTTCCATTAATACCATCAAGGAAATCAAAGAAGCCCAGTGATGGCAGCAGTTTGATACAGATTAGTTCACCTTCAGGGAGTGAAGAGCGGATCTCATGTCGACTATGAGCGCAATTAAGCAACCCGGAAAGTCGGAACGACCGTTTGCTGAGCGCGAATTCCCAATGACCGACAAGGATTTCGATCGCATCAAACTGCTGGCCAAGCAGCGTTCCGGAATTGAATTGGGCGAGCACAAAAAAGAGATGATCTACAGCCGTATTGTACGGCGTATTCGTGCTCTTGGGATGACCGACTTTTCCCGCTATTTGCAGTATTTGGAAGAGAACCCGAATGCTGAACTAACCAACTTTATCAACGCCATCACCACCAATCTGACGTCCTTTTTCCGGGAGTCACACCACTTCGATTTTCTGCGCCAAACCGTGTTCCCGGAACTATTGCAGAAAAAGAAAGGCAGCCACCGGATCCGAATTTGGTCTGCCGGTTGCTCTACCGGTGAGGAACCCTATTCCATCGCCATGACGTTGCAGGACTGCTTAGGGCGGGAACGTTGGGATGCCAGGGTTCTGGCCACCGATCTGGATACCAATGTATTGGCACACGGTCGGGCCGGAGTCTATTCAAAAGAGCGTATTGGCAATATGGACCCGCAATTGGTTAAGAAATATTTTATCGGTGGTTCGGCCCAAACTGCCGAGAATGAAGCCCTTGAAATCCGCGATACTTTGAAAAGCCTGATCAAGTTTAATCACCTTAATCTGCTGGGTGAATGGCCCATGAAGGGTAAGTTTGACGTTATATTTTGCCGTAATGTGGTGATCTATTTCAGTAAGGATACGCAGCGGGAGTTATTTGATCGCTACGCTTCTATTCTGGAGCCCAACGGTTACTTGTTCATAGGGCATTCAGAAAGTCTGCACGGTGTGAGCCAGCGCTTTGAATCCGTTGGCCGAACCATCTACAGGAAAGTAAAGTGATGAAGCACAGCGTGACAAGTCAGTTTCAACCCAGCTATCCTCAACCCAAGGCACCCAAAGGATTTACCCATATCAATCGCTATTGGGATAAACAACAAGGAGTGTATGCCGCCAAGATTCTGCCGGGGCAATTCTATATCAGTACTGGTGGAGAGATGATTGTCACGGTGTTGGGTTCTTGCATATCTGCCTGTGTCCGGGACAGGTACAGAGGTATTGGTGGCATGAATCATTTTATGTTGCCCGTGCAACGCGAAAATCTGGACCCGGGTGTGCTGAGTGCATTGAGTGAATCAGCCCGCTACGGCAATTGGGCTATGGAATATCTGATCAATGAAATCTTGAAGAATGGTGGGGATAAGCGTCATCTGGAGGTTAAGGTATTTGGGGGGGGCAAAGTACTGGAGAGCATGAGTCAGATTGATATAGGTCGAAAAAACATTGAGTTTGTACATCAGTTTATCACTAACGAAGGTTTGAGCCTGGCAGCCGAGGATGTTGGAGGGCTGTTTCCAAGAAAGGTGCTTTACTTTCCTGATACCGGGTCGGTAAAGGTTCGAAAACTGAAAACCGTACGCAATGATGTGGTATTTGAGCGCGAACAAAGCTACGCTCGTACCATTAATAACACTCCGGCGCAGGGTGACATTGAGCTGTTCGACTGAGTGAAGCATGACTGAAGCAAAAAAAGTAAAGGTGTTGATTGTTGATGATTCAGCAGTGATTCGCCAAATCCTAACGCAGATCATTTCCAATCACGATGATCTGGAAGTGGTCGGCACGGCAGCTGATCCCTACATAGCACGGGAAAAAATCAAACAGCTGGTTCCGGATGTCATTACACTGGATGTGGAAATGCCGCGTATGGACGGCATTACTTTTCTCAAGAACCTGATGCGTCTGCGGCCCATGCCGGTGATCATGATATCAACCCTGACCGAAGCCGGTGCCGACATAACACTGGAAGCCTTGCAAATCGGGGCGTTTGACTACCTGCCCAAACCGAAGGAGAACCTGGGCAAGGGGTTGGTCGAATACGAGCGGGACATAGTCTCCAAGATTCGGGCAGCGGCAGAAGCCAATATACAACGGCTTGAAATGAACTCCCTGCGTGCCAAGGCTGATGGGAGAATTCAGCCGGTAAAAGCGCCGAATTATGCCCCTAAAAAAGATGTAATCATCGCCATCGGCGCCTCTACCGGTGGCACCGAGGCAATAAAGGAAGTATTGCAGGGATTACCGGCAAACTGTCCTCCGGTGGTTGTCACCCAGCATATCCCACCTCAGTTCAGTACCTCCTACGCGCAGCGTATGAACAATTGTTGCGCCATGGTGGTGCACGAAGCCACCTCCAATCAAACACTCCTACCGGGTAACGTATACATTGCGCCCGGCGATCGGCATCTGACGATCAGGAAGACCAGTGCAGGATTGGTGACCCAGTTGGATGACAGTGAAAAGGTGAATCGCCACAGACCATCGGTGGAGGTGATGTTTGATTCCATCACGGCGCTGGGGTACCGAAAAACAGTGGCGGTTTTGCTTACTGGAATGGGGGCCGATGGCGCGCGGGCGTTACTGCGGATGAAAGAACTGGGATGTCATACTATTATTCAGGATGAGGCCACGTCTGTAGTGTGGGGCATGCCCGGAGCTGCTTATCATCTCGGCGCTTACAGCGAGGTTAAGCCATTGGAAACCATTGCTGAGCGTTTGCTTCAGCTAACCAACAAGCATTGACAGACCATTGACAGATCCTAAATTACAGAATTCTTACATCTTACAGCGGCTGCTGTACCTGTTTGCCTGGGTCGGCAGCCTGGTATTGCTGATCATCCTGCGGCTGGAGAACGCGCCCATGCATGTTGCTCTGATTGCGGTGATCACGTGCTTTCTCTGGTTCGGTGCTTATAAATTGAGAGGCCATGAGCCACTGTTGAGCGAGCAACCGGTACCCGATCCCATTGAGGGAACTACCGCGGATACCTCCCTCCCTATAGAGCGCTACTATGCCAGGTTGATAGATAGCATGGATAAGAACTGGCTGTTATGCGACACCGATCTGGATCAGGCCCAGTCAACGTTGCGCAATGTCCATCACGCTTTGATCGAGGCGATCGATACGGCCAAGAGCACCGGGATGCTGGCCTTGAATTCAATGATTGCAGCCACGAACACCGGGGAAGTAGGGCGGGGGTTTGTGACCGTTTCGCGGGATCTGGTTTCCATCAGTGAGCAGTCCGGCAGGGATTTGCAACAGATGAAGATCGTGGTGGCCGGCGCGCAGCAAAGGCTGCTGAAAACACGGAATGTGCTGGATGAGCCGTGGCTTAAGTGCCTGTCCGGGCAGGGTGAGCACAGAGTCGCCGATTTGGTGGAATCCATCACTTGTGCCCAAGGCGCCCAGGAGGAGCTGCGGCGTATTGCTGAGCGTTACCAGCGCAGTAGTAAGTCGGATGTGCGCTGGTTACAGCTGGGGGATGCTGTTCGTCGGTTGCTAAATGAGCTGATTAACGTGCTTTATCAGTTTGAATTGAGAATGACGGATGTTATTTCGGATCTGCGTTTGGTAAAGTTGTCGAGCATCACAACCGAGAAACAACTGGTTGAATTTAAAGGTAGATTCAGCTTGGAACCAGCGGAGGAGGAGATCATTTAAAAATTTATGGATGAATTTTAGTTTGCATAGAGAAAATGGTCTATGCTCTTAATTAATGGAAGGTTTTTATAACCCTCTATTGGGTTTTTAACATAAATTCTACTTGCTTCTTGAGGTGTAGATAATGGCTATATGGTCTACTGAAGCATCCTCGGGTGAACTGACCATCAAGATCCAGGGACGTTTCGACTTTAGCGCTCATCAGGAGTTTCGAGACGCCTACGAAAAGGTATCGGAAGATCCCAAAGGCTATATTGTGGACATGAAAGAGACCACGTATCTCGACAGTTCAGCACTGGGTATGTTGCTGTTGTTGAGAGATCATGCCGGGGGAGACAACTCCAGTATTGAAATTGTTAATTGTAATCCTGATGTAAAAAAGATTCTCACCATATCCAACTTTGAACAGTTGTTTACCATTCGCTAGCTCGGAAGTACTGCACCCACCAGGCGGTGGGTGTCGCGTGAACTTATGGATAATCAAGTACAAGTGGTGGAGCCTGCTGTCTCAGAGATTGAGCATCTGCGAATTCTCATTGCCGATGACAATGATTCCGACCGCCTAATACTGCAGACGATTGTTCGTAAGGAAGGGCACACCGTCTATACGGCGAAAGACGGGCAGGAAGCCATCGATATCTTCAGGGAGCAATCACCCGATATCGTCTTGCTCGATGCCCTGATGCCCAATGTGGATGGGTTCGAAGCCGCCAGAACCATTAAGCAGCTGGCAGGCGACAACCTGGTCCCCATCATTTTTCTAACCTCCTTGCGTGATGCCACTTCGTTGGCGGATTGTCTGGCCGCAGGTGGCCTGGATTTCCTCAGCAAACCTTACAACCGAATTATATTGCAGGCCAAGATCAAGGCTTTCGCCAGTATGCGGCGCCTGCATGAAACCGTGCAAAAGCAGCGTGATGAAATTTCCCTCCATAACGACCGTTTGATTCACGAGCAGGAAGTGGCCAAGCAGGTGTTCGACAATATCGCCCACCCGGGGTGTATTGATGCGCCGAATATTAAATATCTGCTGTCTCCGATGGCGGTGTTTAATGGTGACCTGGTACTGGCTTCACGCAAACCCTCCGGTGGCATGTTCGTTTTTCTTGGGGATTTTACCGGGCATGGTTTGCCGGCTGCCATTGGTGCCATGCCGGTTTCCGAAATTTTTTATGGTATGGCCCAAAAAGGGTTTTCCCTGCAGGATATCCTGCGGGAGATCAACAAAAAACTGAAACGTATTTTACCGGTGGGGGTATTCTGTTGTGCCAGTATGGTGGACCTGAGTTTTCGCAAGCATTCGGCGGAAGTCTGGGTTGGCGGAATCCCTGATGTCCTGGTGTATCGCAGCAAGACCCACCAACTGGAGAATCTCAGATCCAGTCATTTGCCGTTGGGAGTGGTGGATTCTGACCGCTTTAACACCGACAGCACCATCATACAGCTGGAGAAAGGCGATCGAATAATGTTGTGGTCTGATGGTATCATTGAAGCCTGCAACGATGAGGGGGAGATGTTTGGTGAAGACCGTGTTCGGGAAGTCATCCTGGGCACACCCGATGCCGATAATATCTTCAGCAATCTGGAGACAGCGGTGGAGCGTCATACCGGCCGTGATGAACAGGATGACGATTACACCATGGTGGAAGTCACCATGGTGGGTGAAGACGAAATGGGGGATTACTTTGGTGTCGGCGGCAAGTCCTATATGGCCGGGGGGCCCAAAGACTGGAGCATGACATACGAATTGCGCCCGTTGACCCTGAAAGAGTTTAATCCATTACCATTGATTACTCACCTGCTGATGGAAGTACCTGGCTTGCGGCCCCACAGTGGAAAAATCTACACCATCTTGTCTGAGTTGTACTCCAATGCCCTGGAGCATGGGGTGTTGGATTTGCACTCTGAACTCAAAGCATCAGCAGATGGTTTTGCCCGGTATTATGCTGAACGCACCCAAAAGTTGACGGCGTTGGATGAGGGCTGTGTACGCTTCCACATAGACCATCACCCGGTGGAAGATGGTGGTGTGTTGACCATTGTTGTCGAAGATACAGGGCCGGGGTTTGACTATCAGACAAAAGAAGAGAACAGTCATAGGACGGAAGGCTATAGTGGCCGCGGAATTCCACTGATCAACACCATGTGTCGATCGGTACGTTACCTGGGCAAGGGTAATCAGGTAGAAGTGGTGTTCGATTGGCATGTTGATGTATAACAATAGGATTGTGTTATGAGTAACCCGGAAGATCATCTGGATATTGGTGCGCTGCAGGATCTCAAGGAAATCATGGAGGGTGAGTTTGAAACCCTGGTGAATACTTTTATCTCCGATTCACGCAACAAAGTGGAAGAGTTGGGTCACATTCTGCAAGTCCGTGATGCCGATGCCCTGCGCAAAGTGGCGCACAGTCTTAAGGGGTCGTCCTCCAATGTGTGTGCGTTCAGGCTGTCGGAATTTGCCCGCCAATTGGAAATGCTGGGTAAAGAGGAAAAACTGGATGGCGCAGAGCAGATTCTGGAAAGTTTGCGTGAAGAGTTTTCCCGGGTATCGGGTATCCTCACCAATAACCTGTAATCTGGTTGGTGCGGGCAACCTGCCTTCGCTTACCACGTCACCCGCACCACCTCCGGATGGTTTTTATAAAAACACCTTAAAGTTTTCTTCCTCGCCCTCGTAACTGGCTTCCATGTGTCGGGTGTGCATGAGTTGCTTCAGCCGGGTTTCTTCCCTTTCGTCATACGTATCCAGCATCAACAACGTGTCACCTTCTTCCAGGGCATCGTGAAAGCGGGAAATATGGTGATTGTCGCTGGATATACCGATGAAACCACCGGCCCATGCTCCAAAGAAAGTGAACAAAATACAGACGAATAAAAAGACACCCAGACTCATGTGGGCACCCAGTTCTGTGGAGATCAAATAAGAGCCGAACAGAATGCCGATACCCAGGCCGGTAATGGCACCCCAGGTTCCACTGTGTGGAATGTCACGCTCATCGAAGATGTCCGCCTGGGGCACATGGGCGGTTTGCAGCCCGGCCTGATCGTGGCTCAGAAAATGCAGCTGGCCCTCGTTGATACCGGCGTTTTGCAGGTCATTACTAATGGTACGGGCAAACTCCGTACCGCGGAAAAGATAATAAAGACGTTTCATAGGTTAGTCTCCCCGTATTTCCCTTACGCAAGACACCCCAATACTATCCGCCAAAATCGCAACGCTGTGTAGTGACGGATTCTTATATGCAGCAGCCGTTTATAACGCTGTGCCATATGGCGCCGGATTGTGCCTTATCTCATCTGTCTTATCCCAGGCCGTGACATTTCTTGAACTTTTTGCCACTGTCACACCAACAGGGTTCGTTGCGCGCGGGTAAGGGGTGAGGTGGAAACACACCGTCGATGTAGTACCAACGATCCTGCTCCTGCACAAAGCGTGAGTTCTCCTCCAGCGTTGATTGGGTACCTGAATCCTCGAACTGTGCTCTGAACGCCACGTATCCGCTGCTGTCGCCAACCTGTCCGCCCCGACAGCTGATGATGCGCAGGCCAAGCCAATGGCCGCGCGCCACCGCCTGCTCCAGCTGAGTAAGTTCGTGGGGGCTGCGTTTGGAGGGGTGCAGCGTATCCAGCAGATAGCGGGGCAGCCGCAAGGCGTAAGCTGAATAACGGGAGCGCATCAGTTGTTCTGCTGTCCGGGGTTTGGCGATGCCTTGATGAAACGGCGAACAGCATTGCTGATAGGGTTTTCCACTGCCGCAGGGGCATGAATCTGACATGTTTGTATCCGATCGAGTTGTCTGCCCAACAGGCTAACCGGTTTTCGTTGTGACCGCTAAGTCAGTATGCGGAAATGGACGAAATTCGGCTCTTGAGTGACAGTTTTCTTCTAAGGCTCCTAAAAAACTTGCCAAAAACAGTCGGAATCGGCAACATGCCTTGCACTTTCAAACTATCGTTTGAAACTGAACAATAACATGAGTCTCTAGTCGTTAACCCAGTGCGGGAGAAACGTTGATGATATATGAAGGAAAAGCCGTAACGGTTAAACCGTTGGAAGACGGCATAGTAGAATTGAATTTCGATCTGGAAGGCGAGTCAGTCAATAAATTTAACCGCCTGACAGTCGAAGAACTGGGTGCTGCAGCGCAAGCCATGAAAGCCGACAGCTCCATTAAAGGCATGATTGTTACCAGTGCGAAGTCTGTATTCATTGTGGGTGCTGATATTACCGAATTTGGTGAACTCTTCACTCTTTCAGAGGAGGAGATCGCCGGTTGGTGCATCAAATCCAACCAGGCGTTCAATGCCATTGAAGATCTGCCGTTTCCCACGGTGACAGCCATGAATGGTATTGCGCTGGGTGGCGGTCTGGAAATGTGTCTGGCCACGGACTTCCGCGTGATGTCCACCGCCGCGCAGTGCGGCTTGCCTGAAGCCAAGCTGGGCCTCTATCCCGGCTTTGGTGGCACCGTTCGTATGCCGCGTATTGTCGGTGTGGACAACGCCGTTGAGTGGATCGCCGCCGGCGGTCAACACAAGCCCGAAAAAGCATTGAAAGACGGTGTCGTGGATGCCGTGGTTGAACCGGAAAAACTGCGTGATGCAGCGCTGTCGCTGGTAAAAGATTGTATCGCCGGCAAGATTGATTACCGGGCCAAGCGTCAGGAAAAGCTGGAGCCGTTGAAGCTGCCCCCGATGGAAAACATGATGGCGTTCCAGACCTGTTCTGCCATGGTTATGCAACAGGCCGGTCGTAATTACCCCGCACCCATGGCGGCCGTTCAGACCATGCAGCAACACGCCGGTATGACCCGGGACAAAGCGCTGGAAGTGGAAGCCAAGGGGTTTGCCAAAGTAGCTACCACCTCCGTTGCTGATTCACTGATCGGCTTGTTCCTGAACGACCAGATTCTGAAGAAAGTAGCCAGCAAGTGGGAAAAGCAGGCCAAGCCGGTTAACCTGGCGGCTGTGTTGGGCGCCGGCATCATGGGCGGAGGTATCGCTTTCCAATCCGCATCCAAAGGCACGCCCATCATTATGAAGGACATTAACGAACCGGCTCTTGAGCTGGGTATGTCCGAGGCCACCAAGTTGCTGGCCAAGCGTGTAGAGCGCAAGAAGATGCAGCCTGCCAAAATGGGTCAGGTGCTGTCATCCATTCGCCCCACTTTGAACTACGGTGATTTCCAGAGTGTCGACATCGTTGTGGAAGCAGTGGTCGAGAACGTCAAGGTCAAGCAGAGCGTGTTGGCCGATGTGGAAAAGCAGGTGAAAGACGGCACCATTCTGGCCTCCAATACCTCCACCATCTCCATTACCAAGCTGGCAGAAGCGCTGCAGAAGCCGGAAAACTTCGTTGGTATGCACTTCTTTAACCCGGTACACATGATGCCGCTGGTTGAAGTGATTCGCGGCGAAAAATCCTCTGATGAAGCGGTTGCCACCACTGTGGCCTACGCCAAGAAAATGGGTAAAACCCCGGTAGTGGTGAATGACTGCCCCGGTTTTCTGGTGAATCGGGTATTGTTCCCGTATTTTGGCGGTTTTGGCATGATATTGCGCGATGGCGCTGACTTCCAGAAAGTCGATAAAGTCATGGAACGCTTTGGTTGGCCCATGGGTCCGGCCTATCTGATGGACGTGGTCGGCATCGACACCGGTGTCCACGCTGCTGAAGTGATGGCGGAGGGCTTCCCCGAGCGGATGCAGTACGATCATAAAGATGCATCTGAGGTAATGTTCGAGAACAAGCGTTACGGACAGAAAAACGGTGTTGGTTTCTACAAGTACGAAACCGACAAGAAAGGCAAGCCCAAGAAAGTGGTCGACGAAACCACCTATGAGCTGATCAAGCCCCACGTGGCTGCACCTAAAGAGTTCGAAGATCAGGAAATCATTGATCGTTTGATGATTCCAATGTGTCTGGAGTTGGTGCGTTGCCTGGAAGAAAACATCGTTTCTTCCGTGGCAGATGCCGATATGGCTCTGATCATGGGTATCGGCTTCCCGCCGTTCCGCGGAGGTGCGCTGAAATACATTGATTCCATTGGCGTGAAAGCATTCGTAGAGTTGTGCGACCAATACAAGGATCTGGGTCCTTTGTATGAGCCCACTGCAAAACTGCGTGAAATGGCCGCCAACGGCGAATCTTTTTACAAATAAGCGGATAGCCAAGGAGACATAGAAATGAGTTTGAATCCAAGAGACGTAGTGATTGTCGATGCTGTCCGTACACCGATGGGTAAGTCCCGTAATGGACAGTTCCGAAATGTGCGTGCAGAAAAACTGTCTGCGGAACTGATTCGCGCATTACAGAAGCGTAATCCGAACTGGAATCCGGCGGAAACAGAAGATGTGATCTGGGGCTGCGTCAACCAAACCCTGGAGCAGGGCATGAACATTGCCCGAAACATTGCCATCATGGCGGAGTTGCCCCGTTCTGTTGCGGGCCAGACGGTAAACCGTTTGTGCGGTTCTTCCATGCAGGCTTTGCACTCGGCCGCGCAATCCATCCAGACCGGCAATGGTGATGTATTCGTGATTGGTGGTGTGGAACATATGGGACATGTGGAAATGACCCACGGTGTTGACCTCAACCCGGAAGCGTCCAAGTACGTTGCCAAGGCTTCCAACATGATGGGGCTCACCGCTGAAATGCTGGGCCGCATGCACGGTATTTCCCGTGCCGCCATGGATGAGTTCGGTGCCCGCTCCCATCGTCTGGCCTGGGAAGCCACCCAGGAAGGGCGCTGGAACAATGAGATCGTGCCCATTGAAGGCCACAATGCGGATGGCTTCAAAGTGCTCTGTGAAATTGACGAGGTGATTCGTCCGGAAACCACCGTTGAAGGCCTGGCCGGGTTACGCCCGGTATTTGATCCTAAAAACGGCCAGGTGACGGCTGGTACCTCATCTGCTCTGTCTGATGGTGCATCTTCCATCCTGGTGATGTCTGCCGAGCGTGCCCAGGCACTGGGTCTTAAGCCCCGTGCCCGGATTCGTTCAATGGCGGTGGCCGGTTGCGATGCGGCGATCATGGGGTACGGCCCGGTACCCGCCACCCAGAAAGCCCTGAAGCGTGCCGGCCTGTCCATTGACGATATCGATTACGTAGAACTGAACGAGGCCTTTGCGGCACAGAGCCTGCCTTGCGTGAAAGATCTCAAGCTGGCTGACAAAGTGGATGAGAAGGTCAACCTGAACGGTGGGGCCATCGCATTGGGTCACCCACTGGGCTGTTCCGGTGCCCGTATCGTTGGCACTTTGCTCAATGTAATGGAGTGGAAAGACGGCAACCTGGGTCTGGCCACCATGTGTATTGGGTTGGGGCAGGGTATTGCCACGGTAATCGAGCGGGTATAACGCCGGATTATCCAGACATCCAATCATGATCCGGTAAAGGGTCGAACGCTGCCTGCGGTGGTATTCGACCCTTTGCCGTTTCACCCTCCACCGAAAATCTCTATAATCGCCGCACTTTTAGTCAAATAGAGTATGGTCTTTGTCATGAAGGGGCGTCGATTCAATGCGCAGGAAGCCAGCCTGCTGCAGGAAATCATGCTGCAGCGGCGGGATGTGCGGGGTAATCGCTTCCATTCTGACCCTCTGCCTGACAGGGCGGTACAGCAGATACTTGATGCCGCACTCAGTGCCCCTTCTGTTGGGTTCTCCCAACCCTGGGAGTTTATTCTGGTGCGGGACAGGCTGCGGCGCCAGGCGGTCCATGACAGCTTTACCGCCGAGAATAGTAAAGCTGCTGATCAGTTCTCCGGTGCCAAATCGCTGCTTTACCAGCGCCTGAAATTGGAGGGCATCATCGAGTCACCACTCAATATTGCGGTGTTTTACCGTCCCTCCGGATTACCGGTATTGGGGCAGTCCAGCATGGATGAAGTGGGCCGCTACAGCGTCGTATGCGCGATCCAGAATATGTGGCTGATGGCCAGAAGCCTGAACATCGGTATGGGCTGGGTCAGTATTCTTGATCCAGGCGAAGTGAAACGTATATTGGAAGTGCCCCCGGACCGTGACTTGGTGGGTTATCTTTGTCTGGGGTATGTGGATGAGTTTTACGATGAGCCGGAATTGGAGCGGCTGCAGTGGGAGCGTCGTAAATCCATGCAGTCAGTTGTACATTATGATTCGTTTAGTCAACAAGATGCGGAGTAGAGAATGGATTGGCGGGTATTTTTGACCATATTCATCAGTGTTTTCCTTGCAGAGTTGGGTGACAAGACCCAGCTGGCCACCATGCTGTTTGCTGCGGACAAAGAGGTCAGTAAGTGGACTGTATTCGTTGCCTCGGCATCCGCCTTGGTGGTTGCGGCGGCCATCGGTGTGGCGGCCGGCAGCTTTGTGTCCCAGTTTATCAGTGAAAAAGCGTTGTCGATGATTGCCGGAATAGGCTTTATACTGATAGGCGGATGGGTGCTGATTTTCAGATAGGGTCGACACCCGCAGGATGATGGGGAACCCGAATGAATACAGAAAAAGTCATATTTGCCTTTTTTATTATCTTGGCCGCCACCCTGAACTTTGGGTTTTTCCTGGGTGAATTTCACGATGTAAACCATCACAACGTATATGAGCTCTTTGCGGCGTTGGTGATCAGCCTGATCGCAACGGTGATGAAATTTGGTGATCGTACCCATCTGGGGGCGGTGCTCCTGGCCACCAGTCTGGTGGCGGATTTTCAGTTGATTGTGGCGGCATTCCTGTGGGGTTATGCCACTAACGTCAGTGAAGCCGGCCTCAGCCCGGATATGATTGCGAGCATTGTGTCCATGTCCGGCGGGGCCTTGCTGGCGAATATGATATCGGTGGTGTTGTTGGTCGTGGAAACCATCACCGTGCGTCGCTAACGCATCATGAATTATGTTGCCTACCTGATACTGAGGCGCCTGCGGGCTCCTTTAATCACCCTCATTGTCATCTACTCTATCTCTGTTCTGGGCTATGTGTTGATCCCCGGCATGGATTCCGCGGGCAATGCCTATCGGATGAGTTTTTTTGAGGCGTTTTATTTTGTCAGTTTTATGGGATCCACCATTGGTTTTGGCGAAATCCCCTATGAATTTACTGCCCTGCAGCGTTTCTGGACGTTGTTCTGTATCTACGCCACAGTGGTGGGATGGATCTACAGTATTGGTGCCGTTATCGCAATACTGCGCGACCATACGTTTATTCATCTGATTCAGCGTCACCGCTTCCGGCACCGGGTCGACCATCTTAGGGAACCCTTTTATCTGGTGTGTGGCTATGGCCTGACCGGCAGTGCAGTGGTGGCTGATTTGTCTCGTCGCGGCATTCAGAGTGTAGTGGTTGAACTCAGGCAGAACCGAATTGATGCCCTCGAGCTGGATAATCTCCCCTTTGATATACCCAGCCTGTGTGCGGATGCCAGTGAGCCGGATGTGATACAGGATGCGGGTGTAGTACAGGAGAACTGCATCGGAGTGCTGTGTTTGACCGATGACGATCACGTGAATCTGTATATTGCTTTAGCCAGTAAGTTGCTGGCACCTGAGCGTATGGTATTGAGCCGGGTGGCAACTCGGGAGTACGCCGGTAATCTAAAATCCTTTAACACCGACCACGTAATCGATCCCTTTGAAACCTTTGCGGAATATTTAACAAATGCTGTGTTTTCACCCTACCGCCAACTGGCCTATAACTGGTTGATCAGCCCCCAGCACCGATCTATACAGTCCGTGGTCAAGCCGGAAAAAGGCCGTTGGATAATTTGCGGCTACGGGCGTTTGGGCAAAGCCATTCAACGTCGGTTTGAGCAGCATGGCCTGGAAACAGTGATCATCGAACCGGACCCGGAAGGGCAGCATGTTAAAGAGGATTATCGAGTGGTGAAGGGGTTGGGAACCGAAGCCCCCACCTTGCTGGAGGCGGGCATACAGAATGCGGTTGGTATCATTGCCGGAACCGCGGACGATGCCAACAATTTGTCCATCGTGTTAACCGCCCGTGATCTGAAGAAGAACCTGATGCTGGTGTCGCGTCAGAACCGCCACCACAATGCTCCGGTGTTTCAGGCAGCCAAGATCAATATGATAATGGATCCCAATATGATCATTGCCCAGCGCATCATGGTGTTTATCAAAACGCCGCTGTTGATCCAGTTTCTGGAAGAGATAAAGCACAAGGATGAAGACTGGTGTGAAAAACTGGTGTATCGCTTCGATGTGTTGGTGCGTGACAACCCACTGGATAGCTGGGCATTGTCGATCACTAAATCCACGACTCCGGCAATTTATGAAGCTCTGCGCCATGGGCGCAATGTGAAAGTACAGCATTTATCCGCCCATCCTCAGAATCGCGGTGTTCAATTGCCGTCGATGGCATTGATGGTGGTACGCAAGGGGGAAGCCCATGTGCTGCCGGAAGAGGATTTCTGTCTGCGTATCGACGACGAAATACTCTTTTGTGGTCGCAGCCATGTACTGAATCAGATGTTATGGACAGTCTGCAATTCCAATGTGTTAAGGTACGTAATCAGTGGCCATGATGAAGGTGGCGGATATTTATGGAAGCGGCTGTTCGATAAGAAGAAACAATCGCAAGACTCCGGAGGCAGGGTATGAAGAACGTCCCCACATTGGCAACAACCATGACCCCTTTTCCCTACAGCATCGACATCAATGAGCCGTTGCAGGATGCGATTGCAATGATGGAAAAGCAGGGTTTCCACCATCTGCCTGTAACGGAGGATGGAAAACTTGTGGGTGTGTTAACGGATCGGGATATTAAGTTTGTCGCTTCACCGTTCAGTAGCGCTTCACTGGAAGACGAGTTGTACGTGAAGGACATTTATACTTCACGCACCTATGTCGTCGATATTCACACTGCCCTTGAAAACGTTCTCAAAGTCATGGCAGACAAGCACCTGGGCTCGGCCCTGGTCACCAAAAATGAAAAACTCGCCGGTATATTAACTCACAATGATGTGTTTCGAAAATTTGCCGACGTGCTGGTCAAACTGAAATCCAAGCCAGACGGGAACGATGCCGCGTGATGGACGGGTTAGTGCAACTTTCCTCACCGGGCAGCATCGTTTCCACTTTGGCAGACATTTGGCCATCAGGCACAGTTCACCAACCTTTAAGCTGTGCATTGCGTGCTCAGTGAGGTGAGGTTGTTAGCGTGAAAATCGTTTTCGATACTCGGTTGGTGACAACGCAACTTCCCTTTTAAAAAGGCGGCGAAAAGAGCTGACATCCACATAGCCGACTTTCTCAGTGATATCGTCCACGCTCAGTGCGGTGGACTCCAACAGGCGTTTGGCTTCGTCAATCCTTAACTTCTGAAAATATTGTTTAGGTGGTTTACCGGTAGCCTGGTTGAACCGTCGTATAAACGTACGGGGGCTCACCGCCAATTGGCTGGCCAGGGTATCCAATTGGAATTCCTGGGCCAGGTTTTCCTGCATCCACTGCACGGCGTTTTTTACCAGCTCATCCGGTTGTTTGAAGTGATGGGGCACCGGTATGTAGGGTGCCTGCGTCGATTCCTTGTTCTGCAGCATCACCGTTTTGGAGCAACACTTGGCAATGCTCTGGCCGGCAAAGCGCTCGATCAGACGAATACACAAATGCATGTATGCCGTCACCGCACCAGAGCAGTAAACGTTGTTCTGTTCGGTAACCATTTTCTCCAGCCGTAAGTGCACTTTAGGGAACGAATGGGTGAAATGGTGCGCCAGCCACCAACTGGTGGTTGCCTCATAGCCATCCAGTAACCCGGTATCAGCCAATAGAAATGATCCACTGCAATTGGAGGCAATAACGGCACCGCGGGCGTGATGGGATTTGATCAAACCACCCAGCAAGCTTCGCATTTCCTCGGTTTTTTTTGTGACTTCGTAACCAAAGGCATGATCGATGCCCGGAATCAGGCAAATGTCCGGGTTGCCCGCTTCTTCATAGCGGCCATCCACGGCAATGGTAATACCGGTAGAGGTATTCACCGGTTTGCCGTCAGGAGAATAGATTTTCCAGGAAAACAACGGGTTTCCCGGGTCTTCCTTGCGTACCCGTTGGTGAATGTTGGCGATGTGGAAGACATCCGTAGGGCCGGTGATTGAAGTCGATAAGCATCCGTCATATGCGAATATTGCCAGTTTTGTAGTCATATGAAGGTCTCCTGAATGGCAAATTGAGCATTTATGTTGTCATAAATGCCACTTTTGCAGCGCCGCGTCAAGCGCTAATCTGGTTTCAGGCTATAAACCGCGCGTTACCACACAGGAGGACGCACTATGGCAACAACAACTCGCTCGATCAGTCATGTTGGGGATATGAGCACCCCGCAGGTTTCGACTTGTCCGGTAAGCCGGAGCATGTTGCTGTCCGCTTTCAATGACAATGCTGCCTTGACCCTTGATGTTGTGTGGCGGGTTATGCTGGGTGCCGCGCTGGCCTGGTGTGGGGCTGTGGTCCTGCCGGTGCAACCTGGTCTGACCTTCTTTGCAGCCCTGAGTGCATCCATCTCGGTGTTGTATGTGGCGAACCTTGCGGATGTAAAGAGCGTGCGGGATGGCATCATGTCAGTGGTGCCGGCTGCTTTGGTCTGGGGCATCCTGGCCTACGATGCCGGTAATAGCGCGTTGGTGGGGTTGACGCTGTTCACCCATTTGTTGATTGCCTTTTTTGCCGGCTTTGCCCGGGTCACCGGCTCATTGCGTGATTTGGCGTTATGGCCGGTCTTGTTCGGTACATTGAGCATGGTTCTGGGGGCCTATACAGAATGGTTTCTGAGATAATCCGGGTTAATGTGATAGGAGCTGACGGTGTCAGACGAGACGTTATTCGCAGTACAGGGTGATACCTTTATACCAACGGCGCTGGCGGGCAGTCCCTGGCACCCTGCAATGTTGCATGGTGGGGCACCGGCCGGATTGCTGGCGTATTGTCTGGAGCGGGAAGCCCGGTTGGAAGGGTGGCAACCGGCAAAGCTGGCGATCGACCTGCTGCGCCCCGTTCCCAAAGCACCATTGGGGGTGAGCGTAAGCACTCGGCGCAAGGGCAATCGTATTGTCCACCTGGAGGCCAGTCTGTTCTCTCATGACACGGTCATCGCGGTGGCAAACTGTCTGTTTATAAAGCCACAGGAGCTATCCCTGCCTGCCTTTGCTCCTCGAAGCAACATTGAGATAACACCACCGGATGATTTGGAGGCGGTCTCATTTCGGGACATACTGTTCGGCAGCGGTGGTTCCATGCCGCCCGGTCTGCACACCACGATCCAACTGCGACCGGTGACTGCTCTATGCGGGCAGGGCAGGGGCACAGCCTGGATTGCCTTGCCGGTGGCTATCATCGAGGGCCAGTCTAATTCTCCCTTTATGCTGGCGGCGCTTGCATCGGATTTCGGCAACGGCGTTGGGCAGCTCCGCTTGGGTGGCAATCTGGGTACCATCAATGCCGACATCGTTCTCCAGCTTTCCCGCTTGCCTGAAGGGGAATGGGTAGGTATTGACAGCACCGCGCTGCTGGATGCAACCGGCGTCGGCCAAGTGCTTACCACGTTATACGATACCCGAGGCCGCATTGGGCAGGTCAGTCAAACCATTATGCCCATGGGGGAGCCCGGAGTGTAGAGTTATGTGGGCAGTGTAATGGGCTTTGAATTGGCCATCGGACTGGTCATCAGATTGCTCATTGCTATGTTTTTTTGCATTGGAACTTATCAACGGTCATTGGGTCGAAACTGAAAATTCCACTATCAGACTCAGTGCAAGGAGTTGTTAATGCAGCTAAAGCAGCGGATATTTACCCTTTGTATCATGATACTGGCCAGCACCCCTGCCTTGGCGGTCTGGCCTTTGCAGGATGGGGATGGTAATCAGCTTCCCTCGCTGGCTCCCATGTTGGAGAAAGTAAATCCTGCTGTTGTTAATATTTCGACTTTTGCCACCCGTCAGCAAATGAACCCGCTGCTGAACGATCCGTTCTTCCGGCATTTTTTCGGGCCGGGCCCCTACCACCAGGCCCCTCAGCAAAAGCGTTCCCAAAGTGCTGGTTCCGGTGTCATTGTGGATGCCGACAAGGGTACGGTGATTACCAACTTTCACGTCATAGACGGGGCAGATGAAATTAAGGTGTCCCTGAACGATGGCCGAACCTTCGCCGCCAAACTGGTCGGCTCTGATCCGGATGTCGACATCGCCATACTGGATATTGATGCCGACGGTTTGCATGAGGTAAAAATGGCCGATTCCGAGCGGGCCCGGGTGGGCGATTTTGTCGTGGCCATCGGCAATCCATTTGGTTTGGGTCAAACCGTTACCACCGGGGTGGTCAGTGCCATTGGTCGAACCGGCCTCGGCATAGAAGGGTATGAGAATTTTATCCAGACCGATGCGTCTATTAACCCCGGCAATTCCGGTGGTGCGTTGGTCAACCTGAATGGTGAATTGGTGGGAATTAATACCGCTATTATTGCGCCTGCGGGTGGCAACGTGGGAATAGGCTTTGCGATTCCAACCAATATGGCACGTCACAGCCTGGAGCAGATTCTTGAACACGGTGAGGTAAAACGAGGCCAGTTGGGTGTCATCATTCAGGATTTAACGCCGGATCTGGCCGAGGCCTTTGATCTGGTTGGTCAGCAGGGCGTGGTGGTGTCCGAAGTGCAGAAGGGTTCTGCTGCAGACAAGGCGGGCATCAAGCAGGGGGATGTGATCATCGAGTTTGAAGGCAGGCCGATGAAATCCGCGGCGCAGTTGCGTAATGCGGTGGGTATTCTCCCTGTGGGTGACAAAGTGAAACTGAAGTTGATCCGCGAAGGCGATGAGAAAAAACTGACGGTGCGCATAGGTGAAGCGAAAGCCAGTGTTGCCAGCAGTGGCAGCGTGCATAAGTTTCTTCAGGGTGCAAACCTGGCGGACAGTGAGGAACCGAAAGGCGTGGTGGTGCAGTCCCTTCAGCCCGGATCGGCCGCTCAGATTGCGGGATTGCGCAAAGGCGACGTGATCACCAGTGCCAACAAACAGCGGGTAGAGGATCTGGGCGATCTCAAGAAAGCGGTTTCCAGTAGTAAAGATCAATTACTGTTACGTATTCTGCGGGGAAACGCAGCGCTCTACCTGGTGCTGAAATAAGGCGGCGATGCCTGGTCTGCGCCACTGCAATCGGTGGTGCAGATCCAATTGTGAGGCCAGCATCACCCGCTGGCACCACTGTTCGATATATAAGTAAAGTGTCTAGAAGTTCCGGTTTTTAGTACTATTGTCTCGAAAATAATCCAAGAACGGATAAAATAGCCCAACTTCGCTGTTTATGATCCGAGCCTAATATCATTATGAAGAAGTCCTTTCTCTCCCGTCTGTTCAAGACCCGAGCGCGCGCAAAGTGCGTTGATAAGCCATTGGCCACCCATGCAGATATACGCAGGAAACTCGAACGCTACCAACCCACAGAAGGGCCAGCCCGTTTTGGCAATGCGGATGTGTATTTCGTGAGCGAGGAAGTGGGCACACAGGAAGAAGAGGGCCAGCCCCGGAAGGACACCTAGTTCGGACGCATCCAAATGTAAACGTCATTCTTTTGTATTTGACATATATTATCATTTGCAATAGTATTACTCCTACGTTTGGAAGGAAGTGCCGATATGTACGTTTGCATTTGTAAAGGTGTAACCGAAAAGACCATTCAGGAAGCAGCCAAGTCTGGGGTGAACGATTATAAATCCCTGCGGGACAAGACTGGCGTGGCTTCACAGTGTGGAAAATGTGGCAGTGACGCAAAAAATTGCCTCAGGCAACACGCTATTTCCCAATAAAACTTAGTTTTGCAATAACCGGATTAAAGGGTTACCTTTTGTCGGAAAGGTCTAATCGCCTGCTGGTGTTTGGAATATTCGTAGAAGGAGAGCCCAAATGAAGGGTGATGCAAAAGTCATTGAACACCTCAATAAAGTACTTGGTAATGAGCTGGTTGCCATTAATCAGTACTTCTTACACAGCAAGATGTATAAAAACTGGGGGCTGGATGAGCTCGCAGAACACGAATACCACGAATCCATTGACGAAATGAAGCATGCCGACAAGCTGACGGATCGAATTCTGTTGCTGGAAGGCCTCCCCAACTATCAGCACCTGGGCAAGCTCCGCGTGGGTGAAGATGTCAAAGAAATGCTCGAGTGTGATCTCAAGTTGGAAATGGATGCCGTCCCCGATTTGAAAGAGGCGATCAGTCATTGTGAGAAGGTCAAGGATTTTGTCTCACGGGAGCTGTTTGTTGATATTCTGGAATCTGAGGAAGAGCACATTGATTGGCTGGAAACCCAGTTGGAGCTGATCGAAAAAGTGGGTATGAAGAACTACCTGCAATCCAAAATGGGAAGCTAGAAAACCGAAGAGCAGGGTGCAATTGTGCAGCCTGCTCTTCGTTCGCTTTTACTCTATGTTATCCAGCAGGCACTGAAAAAAAGCCTTATCGGTGTCCGGTTTATTCCATATCCCTTCGAACAGGCGATGCCGCCAAAAGTGCTCACCCCATAACAGATAGCATTCAACGTATCGGCTCAACGCCTGATGATAGCTGACTCCACGCTGTTGCCCTGAAACCAGGCCCGCACTGATCTGGTGAGAGCGCAGATTGGGGTGAATACGATCCAAAACGTTAGGAATACTCTCCCAAAGCGCCGCTTCAATGTCGTTGAGCTGGATGCGCTTGAATTCTGCGACAAACGGCTGCAACTGAGTCTCGTCTATTGTCCAGCTGTCGGAAGCGACTGCCGGTGAAGAAAGCGCATCATGTTGTGCATGATGATGCCAGAGTCTTTCACCGCGCACTGGCGTGAAAACGTTGTTTGTCAGGGGCAGAAAGGCACGGTGTTGTTCAGCGGAAAGGGCCGCAAGATAACGGTTTAGAATATGACCATTCCAGAATCGGCATAGCATTGTGCTGCCTTCAGGCAAGCGACAATAGAGACGGTTCTGCCAAAAGTCGACCTGCCGGTTTAACGAATAAGGTGAGGTAAACCAGGCGATGCCCAGGTGTGTATCGCTGCACCGGTGCATAAAATCCTGGTGGGTTGAATCGATCATTACCACATATGGCGAATGAGGCAAACAAGGTTCGTGTTCTGTGCCGAGGAAAAGTGGATGATATTCCGCGTCAGGGGCATAGCGAAATAATTCGTACAGGGCACCGCTATTCGCGGTGCCATCCACCAGTGCAAACAGTGACTCGCCGCCTGCTTGTTCAAGATGCTCGAGCAGCGCTGGGCGAAGCTGGCTTTCCTTTAACAACAACCTTTCCATTAACGCTCGGTTATATAATTGGCCAACTTTACTTGCGATGTAGGAATTCCTGCATCGAGTCATTCAGATGTGCAGGCACCAGCTCCAGCATCTTTTTGCGCGCATTCAGTAGCATGATTCTGACATTGGTTACGGAGTGCCCTGTTCGTTCGGCGATTTCCTGTGAGGTAAGCCCTTCACAGACGGCATAGCGAATATGTCGAAACTGCACCGGTGTCAGATACGAGCGCAACATCTCCAGCATTACCGTGATTCGGTCGCTCTCCAATTCAGCTTCCATATCGCTTTCGGCCGGATTAAGGTCGCAGTTTTCAGCAGCAAAAAAAGTGGCTTCATTTGAATAAACACCGGGTACTGTGGAGCGATAATCGTCTTGACCGAACGCATTGTCGAACCCGCCGTCCTCATCGCGGAACTCGGCTATTTGCTCTATCGCGATGTATGAGGGGTATTCTTTGATTAGCGCGTCCACCATTCTGGTGTTGGTGATCATTTTCAACGTGCCCAACATCACCTGGTTGCGGCGGCTACCTGCTGCATTCAGGTTTTTTTGGTGTACTGTCGACAGGGGTTTGAATGCGATGTCACAGAACAGGCTCATCATGGAGTCTGTGGCGTCGCTGGGTAAATATTGAAGGCCGACTTTTTTAATCAGGTGTGAACAGTAACGGTTGAAATTGGCGGCAATGAAAAGGTGAATATCCAGATTTACCCATTCATCTTCGGGCCATTCCGCTAAGTTGCGGAATCGTGAGATGCTCTGATTCATTATAACTCCCATCCATAGATAAAAGGTCAAGACCTGTAGATACATAAGCCCCCGCTTACATGGCCTCGCCCCCGTCGAGCCTACAGTCGGCTCGGAACGGCGGCTAGATTATCAATGGCCATTTTTGAAGACAATAGGATCGCATCAAATTGAGCAATTTCTTACACGTAAATGTGAATAAGTTGTGATTAAAAATGAGCGCGTGCTTGGTTTATACCTGCACTACAAAACTGATACAGAAAAGTAAAAATTAACTTCGAAAAACAGCCCTGAATATTTATGCCTAGCTTGTCTTTATACTAATTTCTATTGGGTTTTAGTGTGCAAAAATATGCGCACTTTGCGGATTGGTGGATTCTGTTCAGTGGTCCAGGTAGCGACGAATCGTTCGCAATGCATACACCAGGCTAATGAAGTCTCTTTCGTTTTTTGCGTGAAATTCCAGCGCGGACATGATCACCTGATTTCTGTGGAGATTAACCAATAGCCTGCAGGACCCCGCACTTTGATGCAGTAATGCCAGTGTCAGTTGAGCTTTCCAGGCCTGCTCTGCATGGGGTGTATTCCATAGGGTGCGCATCAGGTTAAAACTATTTGGCGAGAAAAACTGTTGAACGCTGCCAAGAGCCAGTGCCGTGTTGTCGGTGCAGTTTCTTTGCGCCGCCGTGGGATCCAAAAAGAGTTTTTCTGCCTGGTGACCCAATGCGCTTAGGTGTTTTTGTTCGATGCTTTCGGTTATATCACTGAAACCATCAATGTCGGCATTGGACAGGGTCGCCAGACCTTTAAGCGGATCACCACCCAGGATTTCATGGCGGGCGATCTGCAAGAGTTGATGGTTTGGAGGCTTGCCTGATTGCCAGTGGCGTTCCAATTGATTGCGTTTGATTTTTTCAGCACGTTGATCCTGTAGTTGAAGTATCAATTGCTGCATCAGCAACTGCTGGCCATCGGCTGCGAACAAATCATGGAAAGGCAGGAGCAGCTGGTTGGCTAACCCTTGGGCTGTTTCAAGTTCGCCCCTGTGCAGCAAGTGGATGAGGCGTTCTTCCTGCTTCAGTTTGTGATGCAGAGAGTCAGGTGGTTCAGTGTCGGAAGTGTCTGGTAATGGTGTCTGGATTTCAAACTGCCAATGCAGCAGGGCCGGTTCGCTCAGATCGACTTCCGTAATTTGCAACTGATTGGCCTGGAGTTGAATGTGCTTTTTCAAACACCTCAGGTTGGGTTGCTGGCAGGCCGACGCAAAGGTTGAAAGGCACAGCAACAGGATCGAGCAATAACACAGTATCAGTCTATGGGGCATGGGTGGTGCGTAAGGTTGGAAATCCTTGCTTTTCCAACCACGACAGAGCGCGTTCGCGATTGGGGGCTCGGCGCTCCCATTCCATGAATTCCTGAGGGTGTGGTTCTTGGTCAGTGCAGCTCACCAGTTGATGGCAGCACTCATGAAACAACAGATATTTCAACACAAACTGAGGTGTGTTGAGTTCCTGCAGGTGGGGGTGAATGGCGATGGTGGCACTTTCCTGGTAGTAACAGGCTGCAGGAACGGCTCGTACTGTGGCGCATTGGCGATTGTACTGCTGTGCAAAATCTTGCCAGCGGGCATCGCCCCGTCTTTTCAGCAGGTGGCTCAACAACAGTTTGGAGTCGGCATGATTTGCAGCAGCGCAGGTTTCCAGATGGGGAATGGCGGCACCGTGCTGGTCATCTCGTATGAGTTCTTTGGCCCGTTCATAAGTATTGAACAACGGGTGCCCTTGGGTAAGGGTCAGGCCCTGCTCGCCGATAAAAAGCGACACCGTGCCCTTTGGTACCTGCCACAGCGCGATTGCTTCTATTTTGTTCTGGAAGAAACGCTTGTTGACGCCCTGCAACAGCCGCTCAAGATAGGCATTGTCTGCTTCTTTGCTGGAGAAATACTGACATTCCGCTGTGTTTACTGCTCTCATCCTTCATCCCTGCTGGTAACGGCCTGGCCCGCTGGCGACCATGGTGTGGCGCGCCTGTTCTATAGGCATCGGTCGATTTTATGGGCACCGGTCGATGGCACGTCCCGTGTCATCAATGTGTATGGCGCGCCGCAATTATAGAGACAGTGGGTGAGCAAAAATGTGGGAGATTTCTTACAGCGGTGTGAGTTAATTTTTCTTTTTGTTCAGCGCCTCCAGAATACTGTCAATTTTCTTTTCCAGCCCTTCAATGCGCTCTTCCATATCCAGCAGTTTGCGCAGCTGGCGTTGTTCGTAACGCAGTTCTTTCTGAGAAGATTTTGACAGCAGATAGGCCGATACGTTGGCGGTGATGAGGGACACCAGGCAGATGCCCATCAGGATTAGCAGGGAGGCGAATATCCGCCCTTCCGTGCTGGCTGGCACCACATCGCCGTATCCCACTGTGGTTACCGTGACCCAGGCCCACCAGATACCCTCGGCGGGGGAATGAATGGCGGGATCAATGCCGGCGATTAAAATCCCCGACCCGGTAATGAATACGGCGCTGATCACCAGGGTTTTACCCAGGTGGTTTTGGGTCAGCACATTCATGACCAGACGCAGGTTATGGCTGAAGAAACCCACCAGGAAGAAAAGCCGGATCAGCCTCAGCAGGCCAAATTGTTCGTTGACTTCAAACAGTGGCGGGAAGGCGAGGATAATGATGGCCAGGTTGGCCCAGTTGCGGGTGAGGTGACGCAGCCTGTTTGTGCACAGAAGCGTGAGCAGTGAGGTTTCTATCAGGAAGAAACTCCACACGATCCAGTCAAAGGTGATGCGCGCGGATGCCTCCAGCAGACCGTTGGAGATCAGGTACCAGTCCAGCAGTATCCACAGTGCGATTATCAGCATGGGGGCTTCCAGGTAGCCGCCCCAGCGCACGGCTTTTTCATTTTCGGCAGGGTGAACGCCGCCAAATCCCATGAAGACATCTATGGTATGTTTCTGCATGTTACCTCACGTCAGCCTTGTGCTTTCAGTATAGCCGGACCAAACGGGCGGGCTATAGTGCATCCTGGTCGCTGTTCTGGCGATAGGCTCCAGGGGTCAGGCCGGTCCACTTCTTAAACGCTCGATGAAAGGTGCTGGGTTCGGAAAAGCCCATCAATTCGGCGATTTCGTTAATGGTAAGCTGGGAGCGGTTCAGATAGTAGATGGCAGCGTCCCTTCGCATGGTGTCTTTGATCTCCTGATAGGAGGAGCCTTCCTGTTTCAGGTGACGGCGCAGAGTTTGGGGGGTGCTGTTAAGCGAGCGCGCAACGGCCTCGAAATCAGGGAACTCATGGCGGAAATCATTGCCGATGATGGCGCGGATTTTCGCAGTCAGGCTATCATCGTTGTCGGGAATCACCACCAGGTTGTAGGGCGCTTCCCGCAGAAACGCTTTCAGGGTGGATTCATTCTGGGTGATGGGATTGTCCAGGTACTTCTGTTTGAAATGCAGTGCATTGCGTTCCTGATTGAAAAGAATCCGGGTGCGAAACAGACGTTGGTATTCTTCTCTATGTACCGGTGGTTCGCCGCTCAGTGAAACTTGGGTAAGTTCCAGGCGTTGGCCGATCAACCAGCTGAAGAATCGGTGCAGCAGTACCAGAATGCTGTCGCTGGTCTGGTGATCCCAATCCAGTTCCGGATCGTCAAAGCGGACGCTGATGATGGCCTCGTCATTGCGTTTGCTGAGCTTGAAATGCAGATCATCCAACAGCAGATTATAGAACTGAAAAAAGCGCAGGATGCTGCGCTTCAGATTGCCCGCCGGCATACTGGCGTGGGCCATGAGGGCAAAGGTGCCGGGCCGGGTACGGCGTATCCCCCCCAGCAGGAGAAACTCATCTTTGGTTGCCATCACCAACTGCATGCACAGGCGTACGTATTCTTCACTGGGGACCCGGGCTGTTGGGTCTTCCAGGATTTCGGGCGATACATCCAGGCGTGTAACAAAGGGCTGAATGTCCAAACCTGCCTGGCGCGCACGTGCCAGGCAGGCATTAACATAGTGAACGGATACGGTACTTGTTTTCATTGTCACGGCAGTTTATCGGTATAGGCGGTGGCATGTTGCCCCAGAGAATGGAATAAGGCAACAAATGGCGCAAATGGCCAGGGTTTTTGAGCTTTCCGGTCATGTTCCCGTTCTGACCTGCCACCTAGTATGTTATTCAATCAATTCATTGTAACAGCTGACCTGCATTAGGACATCTCATGAGCGGACCTCTTTCTTCCCTTAAAGTGCTGGATTTCACCACATTGTTGCCAGGCCCCATGGGGGCCATGATCATGGCGGATTGGGGGGCCGATGTGGTGCGGGTGGAGTCACCAACGCGGCCGGATATGGTGCGTATGTTGCCGCCCATGGATGATGGCGTCTCCGCATGTCACGGTTATTTAAACCGCTCCAAGCGTTCGTTGGCGCTGGATCTGAAAAAGCCCGATGCGGTCGCGGCGGTCAAGAGACTGGTGCGCGACTATGACATTGTTGTGGAACAGTTCCGCCCCGGCGTGATGGATCGTTTGGGGGTGGGATACGAGGCCCTGAAGGCAGAGAATCCGGGGCTCATTTTCTGTTCCATAACCGGTTACGGTCAGACCGGACCCTTCAAGCAGCGGGCAGGGCATGATCTCAATTATCTGTCCATTGCGGGGGTCACCGGCTATAACGGTCGCCAGAGCAGTGGCCCGGCGCCCATTAATGTGCAGGTGGCGGATGTGGCGGGAGGTTCCTACCATTCGGTAATGGCGATTCTGGCTGCGGTGATTCACCGCCAACAGACCGGTGAAGGTCAGCATCTGGATATCAGTATGACCGATGCCGCCTTTTCCATGCATGCCTTGACCGCACCACCGGCTTTGGTGGGTGGGGTTGAACCTGAACTGGAGGCAACGCAATTGAATGGCGGCAGTTTTTACGATTGCTATGAAACAGCCGATGGCCGATGGCTGTCGGTGGCTGGATTGGAGCCACAGTTCTTTGCCCAGTTTTGCCAGGCCATCGGCCACCCGGAATGGTCAGCGAAAGGGCTTGCTCTGAATCCGGATATTCAGGGGCCGTTGAAGCAGGATATTGCGCAAGTCATCAAGGCCAGAACCTTTGCTGAGTGGGTGGCGGTGTTCGGTGAATTGGATGCGTGCGTTGAGCCGGTGTTGAGGTTCAGTGAGGCCTGTGAACATCCCCAGATCCTGGAACGTGAACTGCTGGTGGATGTGCCCACCGCCAGCGGTGGTACCCAGCGGCAACTGGCATCGCCGGTAAAGTTTTCAGCCACCCCTGCCCAGTACCGGTTTACCGGAGCGGCACTGGGCGCCCATACCGACCAGGTACTCACTGACGCCGGTTTCAGCGCGGAGGAAATCGCCACCCTGAAACAATCCGGGGCCACCATGTGATCCCGGATGATGTTCATTGACCGAGAATAAACTCCCGAATCCAGGCTTTGTTCTGCCGCGCCGTATCGGTCCACAGAAAGGCAATGTGCGCGGAGGCGTCGGTCAGCAATGAACCCAACAGAAATTCCAGATCGGCCACCAGCGGTGGCAGGTGGCTGATGCCGAATCCCAGCTCGTCGGCATTCTCCCGTTGCTCCACACCGGGCATTGGATAGCGTTCGTCTCCCACCAGCGGCAGTCCGGCGATTCTGGCCAGGGCAACGGAGCTGTCGTTGGGTACAATGTTGTCACCGGCACCGGTCATGACATAAAGGGGGCGGATTGGGCGGCCGTTATCGGGGTAGCGCATCAGGTCGATGTAGTTAATGGAATCACCATAGTCCAGCAGCTGTTGAATGGCGCCTTTTAACAGCAGCGCTTCTGCTCCGGTGGCAGCGGGAGGTTCCAGCCGTGAAAAGGCTACGTCCCACAGGATTGAACCGGCCAGTATGCTGGTGACACCCACACCAGTGACCTGGAAAATGGCGCCGTCCAGATCCGGTGAGAGTGCAGCGTAGGCTGAGCCCAGCACTCCTCCCAGGGAGGTTCCCTGCATGAAAACCCGGCTGGTATCCAAATCGGCGACGCCATCTGCACACTGCCAGCAGCCACCCCAGCGCCATTTGCCCACCACATCCAGGTCGGACATTCCGATCAGTGCTTTGTGGGCGGCGGCAAAATCAATGTTGTTTTGCGTCATCATGCCAATTTCACGGGTTACTTTGTCGATCACCAGGTTGGAGAATACCGCACCCCCGTCGGCTTCGGCCCGGGCACCGTGATTGGGAAAATCGACGCTGAAGGTGGCGATGCCAAGCCCGGCATTCTGATCCCCCACCAGTAAATCGGTTTCCTTGCTGGCCCCCAGGCCGTGGGCGTAGAAAGCCACTGGAACACTACCTTCATTGCGGGCTGCCCGGGGCAGGGTAAGGCGAAACGGGATCCATTGTTCCTGGTAGTCGCCATTAAAATCCACCAACCCTACACCCTCCTCCCGGCGGTAGTTGTGGGTCAGAAGCTCACCTGTGATGAGGGCGGCTTTGCGACTGAAATAGCTTTTATAATCCACTTGCAGGTTACGTACCGGGTGATCGGACTCAAAGGTGCGTTCAACCAGCGTGCGTATTGGTGTCAGGACTTCGGCACGATCACGCACGGTGAAAACGGTGGCATTACGCACCTGTTCCGGGTCCAGCCCCATCTGTTGCAGGGCTCCGGTAACGGTGTCCAGGTAAGCGATGGCTTGGGGGGTGTCGGCGCTGTCCTGCAGGCTCAGAAAATCCTCCGTTTCACCCACCAGCGCCATATCCTTGGTCACCGCCACGGCAATTTGATGGCCGAAGGGCCAGCGTCCCATAGGGAACACTTCCAACACTTCCGATGGCGCGCTGACCCGGCGACCGCGGGCGTAGGCGTTGATCTGGGTGCGAATATCCAGTGGTTCATTGGTGGTGAGGTCAAATGCGATTACCGCACTACCACCGTACTTTGGCAGTGTCGCCGCATCCGGTTGCTGTTCGAATTCAAACACCACCGCGGAGGCAGCGGAGTAGCCACTGGCATTGTTGAAGACCTGCTGCACGCTGATGCCGTTTGCCACGGGCAGTTGTGCCAGCACTTCCGGTCGCAGTACATCATCACTCATATTGATGATGATACCGGTGGGGCTGTTGCTGTTTTGGTTGGCCCAGATGTCTGATGGAAAAGGCAGGGCGCAGGTGATGAGGCTGGTTGGATTGCAGAGGGGGGCAGCAAAGGCTGACTGGATGAGTACGGTGCCGCCCAGCAGAGTGCCGGCAATCGCTGCGCGCACGGCGTGTTTGATATTGGCCACGTTGATTCCCCTTGTTGTTCGTTCTTGTGATTATTGGCTTATTATTTTCGGAGGTATTGACACTCAAGGTATCATGAGTTGGGGGAGAGGACTTGTGGAATGTGGACGTGTGAACCGGTGTGCCTTGTGAAAAGCAGCCCGGGTCAGGGCTGCTTTATATTGCCGTTTACCATTCGCTGCGGCGTTTCTTGGCGCTGCTCTTGGAGATCAGCCAGGCCAGGATGACACCCAGGAGGACAGCACCGGCGCCCCACTGAATGCCTTCCTTGAGATTGTCTTCGGATAAACGGATGTTCTCCACTTTTAATTTTTCTATATCTACCTTCAGCAGCTCAGCTTCTTCCTGCAACTGCCGGTAGGCGGCTTCCGTGGCAATCGCATTGCGGGATACTTTCTGAATTCGATCCAGTTCCTGCTGCAGCTTCTCTGTGCTGTTGGACATTTTGCTGTGGTCGGATTTCAGTCCGCCCAATTCGGTACGGGTTTCCGCCAGCTGGGCCTTAAGGGCGCTGTTTTCCGTTTGCAGGCTATTAATCTGCTTCTGGGCGCGGGCCAACTGATCCCGGGCGATGGGCTCATCGGTAGTGTACTGCGATTGAATCCAGCCTTCCTTACCGTTGGTTCTGATCTGGATCCACTCCCCGGATTCCTTCAAAACCTCCATGGATGTACCACTGCGTAAAAAGTCAATAATGCGGTATTCCACGCTGGGGCCGGAGCGCATGTCCACCCTTAGATTGTCGTGGATGTAAAGCATTTTGGCGTAACCTGGTGTGGCCAGAATACTGGCGATGATCAAGGTAGCAATGGCGCTGATCAACTGTTTCACTGTATTTCCCCGTGATTTTTGATTTTGTCGCAGTGTAACGATAAGTGGGTTGTTTTCGCGTTTAAACAGGTCACAACCGGCGATTATGGCAGCACCTTTTTGTAAGGTTTCACCATCACCTGTTTGTAAACGCCGGCCGCAACGTAGGGGTCGGCGTCGGCCCAGGCCTGGGCCGCACTCAGGTTTTCAAATTCGGCGATGACCAGGCTGCCGGTAAACCCCGCGTCACCGGGTGTTTCGCTATCGATGGCCGGGAACGGGCCCGCCACCAGCAACCGGCCTTGCTGCTTCAGGGTTTCCAGCCGGGCCAGATGATCCGGCCGGGCTCCCTGGCGTTTCTCCAGGCTGTTCTCAACATCCTCACTGACAATCGCGTAATACATTATCCCTGTGACTCCTGATTGTTATCGGGTTTGACTTCTGAAATGTAACGCGACAAATACAGGAACTGGCCAACAAAGAACACCATGTTGATGAGCGTGAATCCCACCAGTTTGAACGTCACCCAGAAATCTTCACCGTAGGTGAAATAGACGAAAAGGTTGATGCAGCCCAGAGCGATGAAATACAGGACCCAGACAATGCACAGTGGCGCCCACTTGTCATCCGGCATGGTCAGCCTCAAATGTGGGGCTTGCTTGAGAAAGCCCTGGACCGCTTTGCGTACCAGATTCTTGCGGATCAGCAGGCTGACCAGAAAGACCGCGGCAATGGACCAGTTGACGATGGAAGGTTTCCAGACGATGAAGATAGGGTCGTCCAGGAAGATGGTCAGGCTACCCATGACCAATACCACCACAAAGGTGCCCAGGTGCATTTTTTCCACCGTGCGTTTCCAGAGCCAGAAAATGGCGATTTGCACCACGCTGGCGGCCAGCAATACTTTGGTGGAGAGGATCATATCCTTGCTCGTATAATAAGCAACGACAAACAGGGCTACCGGGAAGAAGTCGAAAAACTGTTTCATATCAAATAATTCATCTCTAATGAGGCACCAATGATAGAATATTTGCCCCGCCTAAGCACTCCCGAGCGGCGCTGAAAGGTTAATTTCATGCAAAATCAGCCCAGTAACATCGATCTCCATGTCCATACCACGGCCTCCGATGGTGAGCTTGACCCTGCCCGGTTAGTGGCCCTGGCGGCGGATTCCGGTGTGTCCACCCTGGCCATAACAGATCATGATTCCATGGCCGGGCTGGCGGAGGCGGGGCGCGTCAGTGCCGAGCGCGGCCTTTCCCTGATTGCCGGGGTTGAGGTGTCTTCCCGCTGGAGCAACATGGATATCCATATTGTGGGGCTGGGGGTGAATACAGGGGACGAACGTTTTCAGGGGCGCCTGCAAAGCCAGATGGACCGTCGCTGGGAGCGCGCGCGAATCATGGCGCAGCGGCTGGCCAGACTGGGTTATCCCGGGATGTTGGAACGAGCGGCTGAAGGCGCCCCCCAGGGTATTCCCGCCCGCCCACATTTTGCCGAGGCGCTGGTGCAGGCCGGTGCCTGCAAGGATCGCAAGCAGGCGTTTCAGCGCTATCTGGCCCAGTCCAAGCCGGCCTACGTGAAAACCGAGTGGCCCGAGATCAGCGAAGCGGTGCGCTGGATCCGCGAAGCCCGGGGGGTCGCCGTGCTGGCCCACCCTGGGCGTTATAAACTGACCCGGACCAAGTTGGAGCGGTTGATTTGTATGTTTGCTGAGTCCGGAGGCCAGGCACTGGAGGTCTGTGTCGCCACCCATGGTCCGGAAATGGTTCGGCAACTGGCTGATTTGGCAGTTAAATATAATCTTTATGCATCACAGGGAAGCGACTATCATGGCCCCTCCATGCGCTGGGTACAATTGGGAAAGATGCCACCTTTACCCTCCACCTGTCGCTCTGTGCTCGAACTGCTGCCATTGGAGAAATGAATCCAGCAGCAGCAAGCGTTGTTTAGTTCATAAGTAGGCAGGCCATGACCGAAATATTTCGTATTCATCCGGAGACCCCCCAGAAGCGCTTGATCAAGCAGGCAGCAGATCGCATTCGAAAAGGGGAGGTGGTGGTGTATCCCACCGATGCCGCCTATGCGGTGGGGTGCGCGTTGGAGAACAAGCGGGGGCTGGAGCGAATCGTGCAACTGCGTCAGCTGGATGACAAGCACCAGTTTACCATTCTGTGTCGCGATCTATCGGAGCTGGCGAACTATGCCAAGGTGGAAAACTGGGCTTTTCGTCTTTTAAAGGCCAACACACCCGGAGCCTACACCTTCGTATTGAGGGCCACCGGTGAGGTGCCGCGGCGACTTATGCATGCCAAAAAGAAAACGCTGGGGCTGAGAGTGCCCGATAACGTGGTGGTGCAGGCGTTACTGGAAGAAGTGGGGGAGCCCATCATGAGTACAACCTTGCTCTTGCCCGGGGATGAATACCCCCTAATCGATCCGCAGGAAATCTATGAGCGGGTGGGCAAGCAGGTGGATCTGGTGTTGGATGGTGGTTGGGGAGAAATGGAAACCACAACCGTGGTGGATCTGGAAGGGGAAGCGCCCATACTGCTGCGGGAAGGCAAGGGAGACCCGGCGCCATTTCTGTAATGCGGCAACGGCGGGCCGTGATCATGTCAGGCAGGTTGATGAATCCAGTGTAATAGACCGTATCGTACTTCGACAGCGTGACGAATATCGCTATAATCACCCCTTTCATCCTGGAGTCGGGGCCGCGAGGCCGGGGAAGGTCTCCAGGATAGCCAAACACTATATAAAAATCAGGAGTTTACCTTGAGCTCAGTTGTTTCGGAGCAACGTGTCCTTTCTGGCATGCGCCCCACAGGCAATCTGCACCTTGGCCATTATCACGGCGTCCTCAAAAACTGGGTTAAATTGCAGCACGAATTTGAGTGCTTTTTATTCGTCGCCGATTGGCATGCCCTCACCACCCATTATGAAGATCCCAGGGTAATTGAAGAGTCGGTGTGGGACATGGTGATCGACTGGCTGGCAGCGGGCATTAATCCCGGTTCAGCCACTCTGTTCATACAGAGCCGGGTGCCTGAACACGCTGAGTTGCATCTGTTGCTGTCGATGATGACCCCGTTGGGCTGGCTGGAGCGGGTGCCCACCTACAAGGACCAGATCGAGCAGCTCAAAGAAAAGGACTTGGCCACCTATGGGTTCCTTGGTTACCCCCTGTTGCAAAGCGCCGATATTCTCATTTATCGCGCCGGTCATGTACCGGTGGGGGCAGATCAGGTTTCCCATATTGAGCTGACGCGGGAAGTGGCGCGGCGCTTCAACCATTTATATGGACGGGAACCCGGTTTTGAAGAGTTGGTGGAACAAGCCATCCAGAAAATGGGCAAGAAGACCGCCAAACTGTATCGTAACCTGCTCAACAAGTTTCAGGAGCAGGGGGATGAAGAAGCCCTGGAGACAGCCCACGCTTTGGTGCGGGATCAGCAGAACATCACGCTCAGTGACAAGGAACGCCTGCATGGCTTTATCGAAGGCAGCGGCAAAGTGATTCTGACCGAACCACAGGCATTGCTGACACCGGCCTCCAAGATGCCCGGTTTGGATGGCCGCAAAATGTCGAAATCCTATAACAACACCATCACCCTGCGGGATTCGGAAGATGAAGTGATGACCAAGATTCGCACCATGCCCACGGACCCGGCCCGGGTACGGCTTACCGATGCCGGCGATCCGGAAAAATGCCCGGTATGGCAATGGCATCTGGTGTACTCGGATGACAGTACCCGGGATTGGGTGCAGCAGGGTTGCAAAAGTGCCGGTATTGGTTGCCTGGATTGTAAAAGGCCGTTGATCGATGCGTTGCAAGAGGAACTTAAACCAATTCGCATGCGGGCCGGGGAATATGCCGGCAACCCGGATCTGGTGAAAAGCATCGTGGCGGAGGGGTGTGAAAAGGCCCGCGACGCCGCCAAGCAAACCCTGGAAGATGTGCGCGAGGCCATGGGCCTGGGATACTTTTGATGACCATATCCGAACAGGATACATTGCTGGAAGAAGCGTCGGCAGCCGAGGCGCAGGCGGCGCCTGAGGCTGCCCAGGCTACAGGGGAATCCCATCCCGACGCAGCCCATCCGCAACAGGGCGAGATGCCGTTCGCCCTGGTCTATGGCGAGGCCTTCACCAAGCTGCCCCAGGACCTGTATATCCCGCCGGATGCACTGGAAGTCATTCTGGAGGCGTTTGAAGGCCCACTGGATCTGCTTCTATATCTCATCAAACGGCAGAACCTGGATATTCTGGATGTTCCGGTGGCCCAGATCACGTCCCAGTACATGCAGTACGTCGAGTTGATGAAAAGTCTCAACCTGGAACTGGCCGCTGAATATCTGGTTATGGCAGCGCTTTTGGGGGAGATCAAATCCCGCATGCTGTTACCGCGGCAGACCGAAGAGGAAGACGACGAACACGATCCCAGAGCGGAACTGATCCGCCGCCTGCAGGAATATGAACGCTATAAAAAGGCGGCTGAAGATATTGATGAAATGCCCCGGGTGGGGCGCGAGATTCATTTGGCGGCAGCCGATCAACCCCGCTTCGAGCGTGAGCGGGCGCACCCGGATGTGGATCTGCGTGAGGTGCTGCTGGCCCTGCAGGAAGTGTTGCACCGGGCAGACATGTTTGAAAGTCATCAGGTCAGCCGTGAAAAACTCTCCACCCGTGAGCGCATGACCCAGGTGCTGGAACGTCTGGGGCGGGATCGATTTGTCCCCTTCGTCAGCCTGTTCAGTTATGAAGAGGGGCGTCTGGGTGTGGTGGTGACGTTTCTGGCCATTCTGGAATTGGTGAAGGAGTCCCTGGTGGAGCTGGTGCAGAGTGAGCCCTTGGGGCCGATCCACGTTAAGGCCCGGGAATCGGCCCACGAGGCGGGCCCGGAAGACGACGATCTGAATCCGCAGGATGAAGATGAATCGGCAGAAGGGGCGTACGAGCCGGTTCCGCCGCCGGTATTGGCGCAGCAGGATGAGGCAGACGACGTCACCAATCAGCCCCTGGATACCGATTACCATCAAAGCAACGATCAAACCGAGAGCGAAGACAACAACAATGTCTCTTGATCAGGATACTGTAAAACGCATTGTGGAAGGCGCGCTGTTTGCGGCGGGTCAGCCCATGAAACTGGAGAAACTGGCCGGGCTGTTCCTGGAAGAGGAGGCGCCGCCCACCGAGATGCTGGTGGAAGCCATCAATCAGCTCAAAGCCGAATATGAAGGCCGCGGTGTCATGTTGAAGGAGGTGGCTTCAGGCTTCCGCTTTCAGGTGGAAGAAACCGTGGGTGAGTGGGTCAGTCGCCTGTGGGAGGAAAAACCGGCCCGCTATTCCCGTGCCTTGCTTGAGACGCTGGCACTGATTGCGTATCGCCAGCCCATTACCCGGGGTGAGATTGAAGAAATCCGTGGCGTCAGTGTGAGCTCGCACATCACCAAGACGCTGCTGGAGCGGGAATGGATTCGGGTGGTGGGCCATCGTGATGTGCCCGGCCGGCCGGCAATGTATGGCACTACCCGCAACTTTTTAGATTATTTCAACCTCAAAAACCTGGATGAACTGCCATCGCTGGCGGAAATCCGGGATTTGGATGCCATTAATGCCGAGTTGGAACTGGTGCAGCAAGGGCTGGATCCCAATGGTCAGCTGGATGTGGATGACGGTCCGGAGGACGGCGTTGATGACGCAACCACACCCTCTCAAGCACTTGATTCAATGGAAGAAGCCGAGGTTGAGCCAGCGGTGGCCTCCGCTGACGAGATGATTCAGGAGGCCCCCACCGACGCGGAAGAAAGCGTCATTGTTAAGCCTGATGAAAATACTTAGGTTGAGCATTCTAGTTTTTTAGTTTTATCTATCCCCAATTGCCATCCTTTGAAGGGGGGCAGGGTAGCCGTGAGGCTGCACTATACTGTGTTTTATTTGTACTGACTGTTGTGATTGGTGTCGCGTGTTAACCGGTTGTTCCCGGTTCATGCATTTATTGGTGAGTTTTTTTAGTAATGAGTGAAAAAATACAAAAAGTTCTGGCACGGGTGGGGCTGGGTTCCCGTCGTGCAATGGAAGAGTGGATTCAGGAAGGCCGGGTTTCCGTTAACGGCAAGGTATCCACTCTGGGTGACCGTATTGAGCAAGATGATGAGTTGCGCGTAGATGGTCGCATCATCAACTTCGCCGCCGAAGAGGAAAGCATTCGTCGGGTTATCCTTTATTACAAGCCCGAAGGCGAAGTCTGCACCCGCACCGACCCCAGTGGTCGTCCCACGGTGTTTGATGCTTTGCCAAAGCTGCAGGATCAGCGCTGGGTGGCCATCGGCCGTCTCGACATCAATAGTCAGGGGTTGTTGCTGTTTACCACCGATGGTGATCTGGCCAATCGCATGATGCATCCGTCTTCCAATATAGAACGTGAATATGCAGTACGTATCCACGGGGAAGTGACGGAAGAAAACCTGGAGGCTCTGCGGACGGGTGTGACGCTGCTGGATGGCCCCGCTAAGTTCGATGAGATCGTTGATCGGGGCGGGGAGGGTACCAACCATTGGTATCATGTCATCCTGCGGGAAGGCCGTAAGCGGGAAGTGCGTCGCATGTGGGAAAGTCAGGGCGTGCAGGTAAGCCGTCTGATTCGGGTGCGGTATGGTGATGTGCAGTTGCCGCGCAACCTGAAAGCCGGGCGTTGGGTTGAACTGGATAAGGATGTCATTGATCGCCTGGCCGAGAGTTGTGGCGCTGCATTACGCAAGCGCACCGGCTTATATGGCCGTGCCAAGGCTCGCTCAGAGCGGGCGGTGGAGAAAGAGGTACGCAGGGGCGGCTATCTGCGACGGCGGCGTTACTGATCAGATGAACAACGCTTCTCAAGCATTGGCCAATGAAGGTTCCGCCAGTGTGACCTGATTGCGGCCGCTGTGTTTGGCGCAATAGAGTGCTTTGTCAGCCCGCCGCAGCAGGCTTTCCCGGTCTTCTCCGTGGCAAAGGCTGGCCACGCCGATGCTGGCGGTGACCTTGATCTTGAGCGCACCCAGTGAAATGTTGGTCCGTTCAATGATCTGGCGGATTCTCTCGGCCCCGATTTTCGCGCCGGCCACATCGGTTTTGTTGAGTAGGATAACGAACTCTTCACCCCCGTAGCGGAATATCATATCGGCATTGCGGGAGCTGTTCTGGATGGTGCCGGCGATGGTTTTCAGTACGTGATCACCCACCGCATGACCGTGACTGTCGTTAATGTTCTTGAAAAAGTCCAGGTCCAGAATCATTACCGAAAGTGGGTGGTTATAGCGACTGGCCTGTTCCACCTCGCGGCTCAGGATGGAATCCAGGCCTATGCGATTCCCCGCGCCGGTTAACCCGTCGGTCAAAGACGCCCGGACCGCTTCGTGGTAGCGCAGGCCGTTGCGCAGTGGAAAGACCAGGGATGTCACCATCCGGTCCAGTTTTTCCAGGTCGCAGGGCGTGAAATCGCGGCTTTTCCTGTATAGGGTGAGGTCACCCAGATAATCGCTGTCGGTCTGAATCCGGTAGTGGGAAGCACGGCCTTTTGGCGTGCCCAGCTGATAGGTGAATTTGTATGGGGTGTGCTCGAAACTGATCCCATCCGCAGCAACAACCCGTTGGATCTCCCTGAAAAACAGGCTGATGATTTCAGACAGTTCAATGCTGGTTTGCAGTACGGCTGAAAGGCGCGACAGTGCCAGAGCTTCGCTGTGGCGGCCGGCATGAAGTGCGTCGGTGGAGCGTGCGTGGTTCTTCACCAGCCCCTCGCTGTCCAGGTCAACAATCCGCGCACTGCTAATAGCGTTCATTTTTGCTTCCTCTATACCATCATTCTTTGACATAACTCGTCGTCTGCACACTCTGATGCCAAGACCGTGCCAGTCTTGGTCTAAAAATAACCGGTTTATAGAATTCCCTTATTTTACAAGAGGTTTTAGCGTGGAGGGTAGCAGCGGCCAGGATAGGGTAGGTTCAGGAATGAGAACGGCGTCAAATTGCTGGCTTATTTTCGCTGTGCATCCAGTGACTGACCGGAAACCGCGGCGGAATCCGTTCCCATCAGGAAATTGTACAGCGGCATAATGGCCTCCGGCGGGCAAACGCTTGCCGGTTCTTCTGCCGGGTAGGCGCTGGCGCGCATCCGGGTGCGTGTGGCCCCGGGATTGATACAGTTCACCCGGACGTTGCTGGTGTCCCTCAGTTCATCCGCCAGGGTTTGCATCATGCCTTCTGTGGCAAATTTTGAGATGGCATAGGCACCCCAATTGGCGCGGCCTTTGCGGCCAACCGAGGACGTGGTGAAGATGATTGAACCTGCCTCCGACTGACGCAGCATGGGCAGCAGTGTGCGTATCAGCATGAATTGCGCGTTGACGTTTACCTGCATGACTTTTTCAAACAGATCGATGGGGTAATACTCCAGTGGCCGCACATCCCCCAGTATGGCCGCGTTCAGCAGCAAGCCATCCAGGCGGCCAAACTCGCTGTCAATGGTTTCGGCAATCTGCTGATATTCCAGGTGGCTGGCCGATTCCAGATTCAGCGGTACTATGGCCGGTTGTCTGCCACCTTCCGATTCAATCTGATCGTAAACCCGTTCCAGTTTTTCCACGGTGCGCCCCAGCAGGACCACCGTGGCACCCAGGCGGGCGTAACTCAGGGCGGCGGCGCGGCCGATACCATCACCGGCACCGGTCACCAGGATCACTCGGTCTTGCAGCAGATTGTCGGGTGCCTGATATTGGGTGTAGTCCTGAGTCATGAGTGTTTCCGTTTTGAAGCAGATTAAACCCTGATTCTACCAGAATTGGGGGTACAGTTTGAGATGCGTTTCCCTAATTTCAGCATCACAGTTGCCGCGTCAGCCATTCCGTAAATGCCTCCGGTGTGGCCAATGTCAGGTGGGCGTTCCAATCCTCCGCCTGCTCACCTGCGTTGAGATATCCCCAGGCCGCCGCGATGGTGTAGCTGTTGGCGCGTTTACCGGCTTCAATGTCCCGGGCATGATCGCCCACGTACAAGGTGTGCGCCGGATCCACCCCGATGCGTTGGCAGGCGGTGAGAATGGGCTCGGGGTGTGGTTTGCGGTGGGTTACCTGGTCGGGGCAAATGGCAATGGCGCAACGCTGTTCCAGGTTCAACCCGGCCAGAAGCGGGTTGGTGTAGCGGCTGGGCTTGTTGGTGACAATGCCCCAGGGGATGTTGGCTTTTTCCAGCGTCTGCAGCGCGTTGTCCAGCCCGGCAAACAAGCCTGATTCTTGTGCCAGGCTGGCTTCGTATCGCTGCAACAGCGTTGCGAGATGATCGGCGAAATGCGGGTTGTTGTCTTCTCCGCCAAACGCCAGTGTGACCAGGGCGCGGGCGCCATTGGAGACCTGCTGGCGAACCCTGTCATAGGTAAACGGCGGCAGTTGATGTTCCTGGCGCAACTGATTCACGATGCGCACAAAGTCCGGTGCGGTATCGATAAGAGTGCCGTCCAGATCAAACAGCACGGCGGCAATGGGTTTAGGTACCGGCATATTGTCTACTTCAGGCAGGTTTCGTGCAGTGTACGAAGTAGTTGACGTCAACATCCTTCGTGATTTTGAAATGCATGGAGAGCGGATTTACGCTCATGCCGCTCACATTCCTGACGTTTAGCCTGGCTTGGCGCGACCAGGCCGACAATTCCGAAGGTTTGATGAACTTCAGGTACTCGTGAGTGCCTTTGGGCACCAGATTCATTACGTATTCGGCCCCCACGATGGCCATTACATAGGCCTTGGGGTTGCGGTTGATGGTTGAGAAAAACACATGGCCACCCGGTTTGGTCAGGGCCGCGCAGGCTTGGACGATGGCGCCTGGGTCCGGCACATGTTCCAGCATTTCCATGCAGGTGACCACATCGAAATGGTTGGGCATTTCAGCGGCCAGGTCTTCAACGCTGATATGACGGTAGTCAATATCGAGCTGATGTTGCGCGGCATGGGCCTGGGCCGCATCGAGGTTGGCTGCCCCCATATCGATGCCGGTTACCTGCGCACCGCGATAGGTCAATCCCTCGCTCAGGATGCCGCCGCCGCAACCCACATCCAATACTGCCATATCGGCCAGGGCGGTGCGTTCGTTGATGTAATTCAGCCGCAGCGGGTTGATGTCGTGGAGGGGTTTGAATTCCCCGTCCGGGTCCCACCATTTATCTGCAATGGATTCGAATTTGGCAATCTCGGTTTGGTCTACGTTACTCATCTCGATGCTCATCGGCCAGTTGAATTTGCGCTTTCCAGAGCTTGGCTTTGGAGAGGATGTCATCCAGGTCCAGGGTGGTGAGCTGGCGGTTTTTCATAACCTGCTTGCCGCCAATCCAGCTGTCGGTGACCTGGCTCGAAGGGGTGGCGTACACCAATTGTGACTCCACATGATAATGAGGCTGGCAGGTGACGTCGTCCAGGTGTACGGCAATCATGTCCGCGGCCTTGCCCACTTCCAGGCTGCCGGTAAGGTGGTCGATGCCCAACGCCTTGGCGCCGTTAAGGGTGGCCATTTCCAGGGCCTGGTGGGCAGGCAGGGCGCTGGGATCACCCGCGACCCCTTTGGCCAGCAGGGCCGCCGTGCGCATTTCGCCAAACATATCCAGATCGTTGTTGCTGGCTGCTCCGTCGGTACCCAAAGCAACGTTGACACCGGCGGCCAGCAGTTTGGCTACCGGGCAAAAGCCGCTGGCCAGTTTCAGGTTGGATTCCGGGCAATGGACGACATGGGTGCCGGTCTCTGCCAGCAGTTGTATTTCCTCGTCACTGAGTTGCGTCATGTGAACGGCCTGCAACTGAGGGGTGAGCATGCCCATGTCGTGCAGGCGCTGAAGGGGGCGTTTGCCGGTGGTTTTGACCGCTTCGTCCACCTCAAAGGCGGTTTCGTGCAGATGAATCTGAATCGCCATGTTGGTTTCCACCGCCATGGTGTTCACTTTCTGCAAGGGTTCATCGGACACCGTATAGGGGGCATGGGGGCCAAAGGCAATGCTGACCAGGGGATGGTTGCGATAGTCGTCATGCAACTGCAGGCCCTTGCGTAGATACTCATCGGCGTTCTGGGCCCAGTTGGTAGGGAAGTCCAGGATAGGAAAGCTCAGCTGGCAGCGCATGTTGGCGTTGGCGGCGGCTTTGGCCATCACATTGGGGTAGAAATACATATCACTGAAGCAGGTGGTGCCGCTGCGAATCATCTCCGCCATGGCCAGTTGCGCCCCTTCCAGGGTGAAGGCTTCATCCACCCAGCGTGCTTCTGCCGGCCAGATATGATTTTGCAACCAGTCCATCAACGGCAGGTCGTCGGCGAGGCCGCGAAACAGGCTCATGGCTGCGTGGCCGTGGGCGTTGATCAGGCCTGGCATCAGAACATGCTCCGGGAGCTCAATGGTTTCCGCCGCATCGACGCGCAGTGAGTCGCGCGGGCCCATTGCAGCGATGCGTCCTTTGTCGATGGCAATGCTCTGGTGTTCCAGAAACGGTTGGCCGGGGTCCATGGTTAACACCCAACGGGCGTTGATCAGCGTCGAAACGATGTTGTTGTCTGACATATTAAGGTTACCTGCCGAGTGTCTTTCGCGGTGTCGGTCTGACGGTTGATGCTGGTTTGGCGTCGGCCAATAGTACTCTTGTTTGCTGTCAGAGTGAAAAGCCAAGCAGAAAAAATCCGTTTCAAAACACCTGTTTCTGGCTCTGGGAGGGGCATGTCCGTATAATTTGCAGCGTCATGGTTGGAGGGTAACGAATGGTACCGGGTCAGGAAAACTCAGTAAGCGCGATCGAATGGCGGGACGATGCATTGTGGCTGCTTGATCAGCGGGCGTTGCCTGTGCAGGAGGTCTGGCTCGAGCATCATGAAGTTGCTGCTGTGGTGGAATCCATTCGTGCCATGGTGGTGCGTGGGGCGCCTGCCATAGGGATTACTGCCGCCTACGGGGTGGTGCTTGCCGCCCGCAACCGTCGCAATCAGGATGCCTACACCTGGCGGGCGCAACTGGAACAGGATCTTGAGGCTCTGGCCCAATCCAGGCCCACCGCGGTGAACCTGTTCTGGGCTTTGGATCAGATGCGCCTGGCCCTGGATAAGCTGGCGGATAATGAAGATCCCATTGTGCAGCTGCTGCGGGAAGCCAAAAAGATCCACCGCTTGGATGTTGCCGCCAATCATGCTATGGGGCGACTGGGCAGTGCTGTGATCGCCAGTTACAGTACGCCCGCCAAGGGTGTGATCACCCATTGTAATACCGGGTCGCTGGCAACCGGGGGCTATGGTACGGCCCTGGGGGTAATCCGGTCGGCCTGGCAGCAGGGGTTGATTGATCGGGTCTTTGCCGATGAAACCCGGCCCTGGTGGCAGGGATCCCGTCTCACGGCCTGGGAATTGAGCCAGGACAAGATACCGGTGACCCTGATGGCCGATACGGTGGGGGCTACCCTGATGCGGCAGGGGCGGATCAGCTGGGTGATTGTGGGGGCCGACCGGATCACCGCCAATGGCGATGTGGCCAATAAGATCGGTACCTATAATCTGGCGGTGCTGGCCAAGCACCATGGGGTCCGCTTTATGGTGGCAGCCCCCACCAGTACCTTCGATATGATGTTATCCAGCGGCGAGGACATACCCATTGAGGAACGTGGTCCGGATGAGCTGGTGGCGTTCAAAAACCATCGCCTGGCGCCGGACAATATCGATGTCTATAACCCGGTGTTCGATGTCACCCCGGCGGAGCTGATCGATGCCATTGTCACCGAAAAGGGGGTGGTGGAAAGCCCTAATCTGGCCGGTGTTTCCCGCCTTATGGAAAAGCAGTCCCTGCACTGATGAAATCCACTGCAAAAACGCAATAATTCTACCAAAAACCGCCATTTGCCCTTAGCCCCCGCAGGGCGGTTCGTGCTATCATTTGGAGCTTTAAAATCGGCCTTGCAAGCCGTCAGGGGCAATGACAAAAACGACGAAAGATCAACCCCGGTCACTGTGAGCCAAAGGTCAATCGAGCACCCGCTCACAGCCGTCATCAGCAAACCAGGAACCCGATGTCAGAACTAGCCAAAGAAATCCTACCGGTCAACATCGAAGACGAACTCAAGCAATCCTATCTTGACTATGCCATGAGCGTTATCGTGGGGCGTGCTCTGCCGGATGTGCGAGACGGATTGAAGCCCGTGCATCGTCGCGTTCTGTACGCCATGCATGAGTTGGGGAACGTCTACAACAAACCCTATAAAAAGTCCGCCCGTGTGGTGGGTGACGTTATTGGTAAATATCACCCCCATGGTGATTCGGCCGTATACGACACCATCGTGCGCATGGCTCAGCCGTTTTCGCTGCGTTACATGCTGGTGGATGGCCAGGGTAACTTTGGTTCCATTGATGGCGATAACGCCGCAGCCATGCGATACACCGAAGTTCGCATGTCCAAAATTGCCCATGACCTGCTGGCGGACCTGGAAAAGGAAACCGTCGACTTTGTGCCGAACTATGACGGCAATGAGCAGATGCCCTCGGTTCTACCCACGCGTGTTCCCAATTTGCTGGTGAATGGCTCATCCGGTATTGCCGTGGGGATGGCCACCAACATCCCGCCCCACAATCTGGGTGAAGTGATCGACGGGACCCTGGCCTGCATTGATAATCCGGACATCGATGTGGATGGCCTGATGGAATACATCCAGGGCCCGGATTTGCCTACCCACGGGATCATCAATGGTCGCTCCGGCATCATTGAGGCCTACCGCACCGGTCGTGGTCGGATGTACATGCGGGCCCGTGCGCACATTGAGACCGAAAAGAACGGCAAGGAAACCATTATCGTCACGGAAATTCCCTATCAGGTGAACAAAGCCCGCCTGATTGAGAAGATCGCCGAGCTGGTAAAGGAAAAACGAATTGAAGGCATCAGTGAGATCCGCGACGAATCCGATAAGGATGGTATCCGGGTGGTGATTGAGGTGCGCCGCGGTGACAATGCCGAAGTGTTGCTCAATAACCTGTATTCGCAGACGCAACTGGAAACGGTGTTCGGCATCAATATGGTGGCGTTGGTCGATGGCCAGCCCCGCTTGTTGAATCTGAAGGGCATCGTAGAAGCCTTTATCCGTCATCGGCGGGAAGTGGTGACCCGGCGTACGGTTTATGATTTGCGTAAGGCCCGTGAGCGTGGCCATGTGCTGGAAGGCCTGGCGGTGGCACTGGCCAATATTGACCCCGTTATCGAGTTGATCAGATCCTCGCCCGGCCGTGCCGAGGCTGAAGAGCGCCTCATGGGGCAGGGCTGGAAGCCTGGTCATGTGCTGGAGATGCTGGAACGGGCCGGTGGCCCGGATGCCTGTCGCCCGGATGATATTGATACCAGGTTCGGTTTGCGGGATGACGGCTTGTACTACCTGTCGGCAGTGCAGGCCAAAGAAATTCTCGATATGCGCCTGCACCGTCTTACCGGTTTGGAAACCGATAAGCTGCTGAAGGAATATCAGGAAAAACTGGATCTGATCCGCGAGTTGATGGCCATTCTTGCAGACCCAGAGCTGTTGATGACCGTGATCCGGGAAGAACTGGTTGCGATTCGCCAGCAATATGCCGATGAGCGGCGTACTGAAATTGTTGCCTCACGCATGGATCTGACCAACGAAGATCTGATTCCTGAGGAAACCGTTGTGGTGACTTTGTCCCATGGCGGTTATGCCAAGACCCAGCCCATCGTCAATTACCAGGCACAGCGGCGGGGTGGTCGCGGCAAAGCGGCAGCATCGGTCAAAGACGAAGATTATGTCGAGCATCTGTTGGTCACCAGCTCTCACGACACCATTCTGTGTTTCAGCAACCAGGGTAAGGTGTACTGGCTCAAGGTGTATCAGATTCCACAGGCCGGGCGACAGTCCCGCGGGCGCCCCATCGTCAACCTGTTACCGTTGAACGATGATGAGAAGATTACCGCTATATTGCCGCTGCGTGAGTACGAGTCCGGTAAATTTGTCTTCATGGCCACCAGCAACGGCACCGTCAAGAAAGTGGAGCTGGAAGCGTTTTCACGGCCCCGCAGTTCCGGCCTGATCGCCATCGAGCTGGATGAGGGGAATTGTCTGGTGGGTGTGGACATCACCGACGGTGAACAGGACATCATGCTGTTTACATCCGAAGGTAAAGCGGTGCGCTTCAAGGAAGAAAACGTCCGCGCCATGGGGCGCACGGCCCGTGGTGTACGTGGTGTTAATCTGCCGCAGGGCGTCCATCTCATCTCACTGATTGTGCCGCAGGCCGGTCATCAGGTTTTGACCGCCAGTGTCAACGGTTATGGCAAGCGTACCGCGGTAGAGGATTTCCCAACCAAAGGGCGCGGTGGCAAGGGCATCATTGCCATGCGTTGCAGCGAGCGTAATGGTGCGTTGCTGGGTGCCGTGCAGGTTTCTGAAACCGATGAAATCATGCTGATATCGGATCAGGGCACATTGGTTCGCACCCGTGTTGCTGAAGTTTCGGTACAGGGCCGGGATACCCAGGGTGTGATGCTGATTCGGTTGGCGAAAGATGAACACCTGGTGGGCGTGGAACGTATTGCGGAGCTGGAAGACGCCATCGACGTTGAGGCGGTGGCTGAACTCGCCCAGCAAGATCCGGCTGCGCCTGCGGCACCGGATTCTGATACCGACCCCGATACCGATTCCGAACAAGAGGATTGATGATTGCCATGACGCGCGCCTTTAATTTTTGTGCTGGCCCGGCGGCGCTACCGGAAGCGGTATTGCAGAAAGCGCAGGCCGAAATGCTTGATTATGAGGGCCGAGGCCTGTCGGTGATGGAGATGAGTCACCGCTCCGATGAGGTGGTGGCGATCGCGGAAAAGGCCGAGCAGGATTTGCGGGATCTGCTCTGTGTTCCGGATGGCTACAAGGTATTGTTCCTGCAGGGTGGGGCCAGCACGCAATTTGCCATGGCACCCATGAATCTCACATCCAATAACCATACCGCGGATTATGTGAATACCGGGCAGTGGTCCACCAAGGCCATCAAAGAGGCGGCCCATTATTGTAATGTGAACGTGGTGGCAACCAGTCAAGGCGACAACTTCAGTTCGGTGCCCGCGTTTGACAGTTGGCGGTTGAGTAAAGAGGCCGATTATCTGCATTATTGCCCCAATGAAACCATTGGTGGTGTTGAGTTTGATTTCATACCGGAAGTGGATGTGCCCCTGGTGGCGGATTTTTCTTCCAGTATTTTGTCGCAGCCCCTGGATGTAGGCCGCTTTGGCCTGATCTATGCCGGCGCGCAAAAGAACATCGGGCCTGCGGGCCTTACTGTGGTGATCGTGCGTGAAGCGTTGTTGGGCAACGCCATACCGGCAACCCCTTCCATGCTGGATTACAAAACCCATGCAGACGCGGGCTCCATGTACAATACGCCGCCCACCTACGCCTGGTATCTGTCCGGGCTGGTGTTTCAGTGGCTTAAGGAGCAGGGCGGTCTGGAGGCCATAGCCAGGTTGAATCAGGCGAAATCCGATAAACTGTATCACTATATTGATAACAGCGGTTTCTACTCAAATCCGGTGGCGGTCAACAACCGTTCCAGAATGAACGTGCCCTTTACCTTGGCGGATGCCGCCCTGGATAAGGAGTTTCTGCAACAGGCGGAAGAGCGGCGTTTGTTGAATCTGAAAGGCCATCGTTCCGTGGGAGGAATGCGTGCCAGCCTGTACAATGCGGTTCCCATGGCTGCGGTGGATGCGTTGATCGAATTCATGCAAGACTTTGCGCAACGAAGGGGTTAATTCAGTAGCATGTCTGATTCCAAACCCACACTGGATACCTTACGCAACACCATCGATCAACTGGATCAGCAGATCCAGGCGTTGATCAATCAGCGCGCCCGTTGTGCGCAACAGGTGGCTGACGTCAAGCAGGCGGATATGAGTGACGGCGAAAAGGTGGTTTTCTATCGGCCTGAGCGCGAAGCACAGGTGTTGCGCCGGGTGATGGAGCGCAACACCGGCCCGCTGGATAATGAATCCATGGCGCGGTTGTTTCGGGAAATCATGTCGGCCTGTCTGGCGTTGGAAGAGCCCATGAACATCGCCTACCTGGGTCCTGAAGGCACCTTTACCCAGGCGGCGGCCCAGAAACATTTTGGCCATGCGGTGAAAACGGTTCCCATGCCCACCATCGACGAAGTGTTTCGTGAAGTGGAATCCGGCAGCGCGCATTATGGTGTGGTTCCTGTTGAAAATTCCACTGAAGGCGTGGTGAATACCACCCTGGATTCATTCACTCATGCCAGCGTGACCATTTGCGGGGAAGTGGAGCTGCGTATTCACCATCATCTGATGCTGGGAAAGAATACCCGGGAGGATGCCATTACCCGCATTTATTCCCACCAGCAGTCGTTTGCCCAGTGCCGCCAATGGTTGGATGCCCATTACCCAACGGCTGACCGCATACCCGTCAGCAGCAATGCCGACGCCGCCCGCCGCATGCAGAGTGAGTGGAATGCGGCAGCCATAGCGGGTGAGGTGGCCGCCGAAATGTACGGCCTTAAGGTAGTGGCGTCCAATATTGAGGATAACCCGCACAACAGCACCCGCTTTCTTATCGTCGGGCGTGAGCATGTGCCAGCGTCCGGTGAGGATAAAACATCGATCATTGTATCCATGAAGAACAAACCCGGTGCCCTGTATGAACTGCTGGCTCCCTTTCATGAAGCCGGCATTATGCTGACCCGGGTGGAAACCCGGCCTTCCCGTGATGGCACCTGGGCTTACCTGTTCTTCATCGATTTTGAAGGCCACGAGAACACAGATGCCATTAAAGGGGCGCTCAGGCGCGTGGAAGACATGGCTGTTTACGTAAAACGTTTGGGTTCCTACCCCAAAGCGGTGCTTTAATATGTCCTGTGATTTTGTTGGATTAGCCACTCCCGGCGTGCAGGGGTTGACTCCTTACGTACCCGGTAAACCCATCGCAGAGCTTGAGCGTGAGCTGGGCATACGCAATATTATCAAGCTGGCCAGCAACGAGAATCCCCTGGGGCCCAGCGCGCAAGTGCTGAGCGCATTGGATGCGGTGAAAGCCGATTTGACCCGTTACCCCGACGGTAATGGTTTCCTGCTTAAGCAGGCCCTGTCCGCCAAGCTGGGCGTCGGTGCTGACACCATCACCTTGGGTAATGGCTCCAACGATGTATTGGACCTGATAGCACGCGCCTTTCTTTCGCCCGGTGATGAAGCGGTTTTTTCCCAGTACGCATTTGCTGTGTATCCCATCTCTACCCAGGCCTGCGGTGCCACGGCAGTTGTCACCCCGGCACGGGATTGGGGCCATGATCTGCCGGCCATGGCGGCGGCGATTACCGCCAAAACCAAGGTGGTGTTTATCGCCAACCCCAATAATCCAACCGGCACTTCTTTTGGCCGCTCTGAATGGGAAGCGTTTATCAGCGCCGTGCCCGAGTCGGTGCTGGTGGTGCTGGATGAAGCCTATATTGAATATGTGGACACCGCCACGGACGCATTGGACGGCCTCGATTACCTGCCCCAATATCCCAATTTGATTGTGACCCGCACCTTTTCCAAAGCCTATGGCCTGGCGGCGCTACGAGTTGGGTACAGCGTTTCTCATCCGCAAATCGCCAACCTGCTCAATCGGGTACGCCAGCCATTTAATGTGGATTCCTTTGCCCTCGCTGGCGCCTGTGCGGCACTGAACGATGCAGAGTACCTGCAGCGCAGCCGGCTGGTGAATCGTCAGGGTATGGCGCAATTTGTCGAGGCATTTGAACGTCTGGGGCTGGACTTTATTCCCTCCGCCGGGAACTTTATCACCGTGCATTTTGCCGTGGATGGTGCCGAGATCTACCAAAAGTTATTACGTGAAGGGGTCATCGTCAGGCCGCTGGCCAATTATGGTATGCCCCATTCTTTGCGGATCAGTATCGGTCTGCCACAAGAGAACCAGCGTTGTATCGAAGCGCTGCAGCGTGTGTTGGAGCAATGACCAGGGATACGACGCTGCTACGGCCCATGGACCGCGTGGTGATCGTGGGCCTGGGCCTGATTGGCGGCTCCTTTGCCATGGGCCTGAAAGCGCACGGTCTGTGTCATGAGGTGGTGGGTTGCAGTCGCTCGCGCAGTACGTTGGACAGAGGTCTGGCCCTGGGGGTGATCGATCGCGCGGAACCGGATATTCAGGCCGCCGTTGCGGGGGCGGACCTGGTGATGCTGGCCGCTCCCATCGGCGCCACGGAAGCGCTGCTCAAAGCCATGGCTCCCGCCCTGGATGGTAATACCGTGGTAACGGATGCAGGCAGCGTAAAGGGTAACGTGGTGGCCGCGGCCCGTGCTGTGTTCGGCAAAGTGCCACCCTGGTTTGTACCTGGCCACCCCATCGCCGGTTCCGAACGCAGTGGGGTTGAAGCGGCCAAGGCCGATCTGTACGTGAATCATAAGGTGATCCTTACCCCCACCCCCGAAACCGATCCCGAAGCTCTCAATCTGGTACAGCATACCTGGCGCGGTATGGGGGCCGATGTCCTGTGTATGGACGTGGCGCAGCACGATGCAGTACTGGCCGCCACCAGTCATTTGCCCCATCTGTTGGCCTTCTCACTGGTGGATACGCTGTCCAAAGAGGATGAAAATCAGGAGATATTCCGGTACGCTGCCGGCGGTTTTCGTGACTTCACCCGAATCGCATCCAGTGATCCAACGATGTGGCACGATATTTTCATTGCCAATCGTCAGTCAGTTTTGGACGTAATCGGCCATTTCAGCCGTGGGCTGGAGGTGTTCAAAACCGCGGTGGAGCAGGAAGACTCTCAAGCCATATTGGGTATTATGACCCGAGCCAAAGTGGCCCGTGATCACTTTACCAAAATGTTAGCAAAGCGTGCGTACAGTAAGACTATGACTGAAAAGAATATTGTGTTCACGGCCCATGCGGGCGGTGCAGTGAAAGGGAGCATCCGGGTTCCAGGTGACAAGTCGATCTCTCATCGTTCCATTATGATGGGCTCGCTGGCGGATGGTGTGACGGAAGTTTTTGGCTTTCTGGAAGGGGAAGACAGTCTCGCCACGTTGCAGGCCTTTCGGGATCTGGGCGTGACCATCGAAGGCCCGAATAATGGCCACGTGAAAATATACGGGGTTGGCATGCATGGCCTGTTGCCACCCCACGGCCCGTTGTATCTGGGCAACAGTGGTACCTCCATGCGTCTCTTGGCGGGGTTGCTGTCGGCACAGAACTTCGACGTGGAGTTGACTGGTGACGAGTCCTTGTCGCGGCGCCCCATGGGACGGGTGACCAAGCCACTGGCGCAGATGGGGGCCGCGATCGAGTCGCAAGAGGACGGTACACCGCCCTTGAAGATTCAGGGCGGCCAGGCCTTGAAAGGGATCCACTATGATATGCCCATGGCCAGCGCCCAGGTGAAATCCTGTATTTTGTTGGCGGGTTTGTATGCAGAAGGCGCTGTCAGCGTGACAGAACCGGCGCCGACCCGGGATCACACCGAGCGAATGCTGCGAGGCTTTGGATACCCCGTGACCAGCGACGGCAACAAGATTACGTTGATCGGTGGTGGTGGTTTGACCGCAACCACCATCGATGTGCCAGCTGATATCTCGTCTGCGACCTTCTTCATGGTCGCCGCCAGCATTACGCCCGGGTCCGATCTTACCCTCGAGCACGTGGGTATCAATCCAACCCGAATCGGGGTTCTCAATATCCTGAGGGCTATGGGTGGCAAGATTGAGGTGCACAATGAGCGGGAAGTGGGTGGTGAACCGGTTGCAGATATTCGGGTGCAGTATGCCCCTTTAAAAGGCATTCACATTCCTGAAGACCAGGTGCCGCTGGCCATTGACGAGTTTCCGGCCTTGTTTGTTGCCGCTGCCTGTGCAGAAGGCACCACGGTGCTTACCGGTGCGGAGGAGTTGCGTGTCAAGGAAAGTGATCGCATTCAGGTTATGGCCGATGGTTTGCAAGCCTTGGGTGTAAAGGCGGATGCAACCGCAGACGGCATTGTGATCGAAGGCGGCCCGCTCGGTGGTGGTACTGTGGAAAGCCACGGGGATCATCGGATTGCCATGTCGTTTGCAGTGGCCGCATTGCGTGCCGAGGCCGACATCACCATAAATAATTGCGCTAATGTGGCGACTTCTTTCCCCAATTTCGTTGAATTGTCACGGAAAGTCGGTATGAAGCTGGATGTCGCAGAAGTAGGAGAATCTCATGCTTAACAGCCCAGCCAACGCTCCGGTTATCACCATTGATGGTCCGGGGGGTTCCGGTAAAGGAACCATCGCACAAAAAGTCGCAAAATCAATCAGTTGGCATTTGCTGGATAGTGGTGCCCTGTATCGTTTGGTGGCACTGGCGGCCGCTAATCACGGGGTGTCACTGGATAATGAAGAAAGCCTCCAGATCCTGGCCGAGAATATGGATGTGCAGTTTCTGGTGGATGATCCCGATCAACCCATGCGCATTGTGCTGGAAGGGGATGTGGTAACCAAGGATATCCGTTCAGAAGAAGTGGGGCGGGATGCATCCAAAGTTGCCACCCTGCCCAGTGTTCGCGCCGGGCTGCTGCAGCGCCAGCATGATTTCCGGGAGGCCCCGGGTCTGGTGGCGGACGGACGGGATATGGGCACGGTTGTGTTCCCGGATGCGGAATTGAAGATATTCCTCACTGCGAGTGCGGAAGAACGGGCCCAAAGACGCTTCAAACAGTTGCAAGACAAGGGCATGAGTGCTAATTTAGCCGACCTTCAAGCAGCGATACAATCCCGCGATGAGCAGGATATGAATCGTGCCGTGGCGCCCCTGGTGCCGGCGGACGACTCGATCGTAATTGACAGTACTGACATGACTATCGATGAGGTGTTCACCGAGTTAATGAATCATGCCAGAAACAAGGGGCTTGTGAAGTAATCCTAAGGTATTGAATATCAAGGGTTAGGCAAGTCAAATCCGGGCATAGACCCGGGCAGAATAATAAGCGTATGGGGACTCACCTCAGGGTGGTTTTCATTCGCTTTTTGGCGTTTTTCAGGGCCGTATTTGCCAGCTGGTGCTGAAAAACTAAGCAAAACAACCCGTACGGTGCTGGTAGCGTATGGCGGTATCGGCTAACACCTATCAATCCAAATAGGGTTAGCTATCAATGACAGGTAAAACACATGAGCGAAAGCTTTGCCGAACTATTTGAAGAAAGTTTAAAAGAACTGGACATGACCCCCGGGTCCATCGTTAAGGGCACCATTGTGTCCATCGATGACGACTGGGTGACGGTATACGCCGGCCTCAAATCGGAAGGTGTGATTCCTCGGGATCAATTCCTGAGTGAAGCTGGCCAGCTGGAGATCAACGTTGGTGATGAAGTCGACGTTGCTCTGGAATCGCTGGAAGATGGTTGGGGTGAAACCCGTCTGTCCCGTGAAAAGGCGAAACGCGCTGAATCCTGGAAGCGTCTGGAATCTGCCTTCGAAGCAGACGAAGTGGTCAAAGGTATCATTAACGGTAAGGTCAAAGGCGGCTTCACCGTGGATATCGAATCCGTCCGTGCCTTCCTGCCCGGTTCTTTGGTTGATGTTCGTCCGGTGCGTGACACATTGCACCTGGAAGGCAAAGAGCTCGAATTCAAAGTCATCAAGTTGGATGCCAAGCGCAACAACGTGGTGGTATCCCGTCGTGCGGTTCTGGAAGCAGAAAACAGTGCAGAGCGCGAAGCGCTGCTGGAAAAACTGCAAGAGGGAATGGAAGTCAAAGGTATCGTCAAGAACCTCACCGACTACGGTGCGTTCGTGGATCTGGGTGGTATCGATGGTCTGTTGCACATCACCGACATGGCCTGGAAGCGCATCAAGCATCCAAGCGAAATCGTGGAAGTGGGCGACGAGATCAATGTAAAAGTATTGAAGTTCGATCGCGAGCGCAATCGTGTTTCTCTGGGCCTCAAGCAGTTGGGCTCTGATCCCTGGGTTGAAATCACCAACCGTTATCCGGAAGGCAGCCGCGTAAAAGCCAAGGTCACCAACCTGACCGATTACGGCTGCTTTGCTGAATTGCAGGAAGGTGTTGAAGGTCTGGTACACGTTTCCGAAATGGATTGGACCAACAAGAACGTACATCCTTCCAAAGTCGTTTCCATCGGCGAAGAAGTTGACGTTATCGTTCTGGATATTGATGAAGAGCGTCGTCGTATCTCCCTGGGTATCAAGCAGTGCAAGCCTAATCCTTGGGAAGAGTTCGGTACCCGTTTCAACAAGAACGACAAGATCTCCGGCAAGATCAAGTCCATCACCGATTTCGGTATCTTCATCGGCCTGGATGGTGGTATTGACGGTCTGGTGCATTTGTCTGATATCTCCTGGGATCTGCCTGGTGAAGAAGCGGTTCGCGAATACAAGAAAGGTGACGAGATTGAAACCGTTATCCTGTCTGTAGACCCAGAGCGGGAGCGCATTTCTCTGGGCATCAAGCAATTGGAGCAAGATCCCTTTGCGATGTATGTCCAGGATAATGACAAAGGCGCGATTGTTACCGGTACCGTTAAGTCGGTAGATGCAAAAGCGGCGGTTGTTGAACTGATCGATGGTGTGGAAGCCACCCTGAAGGCGTCTGAACTGAGCCGTGATCGTGTGGAAGATGCCCGTAGTCACCTGAATGAAGGTGATCAGGTTGAAGCGCGTATCATCAGCGTTGATCGTAAGAACCGTGCGATCAGTCTGTCTGTGAAAGCGAAAGATGTGGCTGACGAGAAGGAAGCCATGAAAGCGCTGAATCAGAACCAGAATCAGGAAGCTGCACCGAAGACGATCGGTGATCTGATCAAGCAACAGTTGGAAAACGCTGACAAATAAGCGTCAACGTTATCCGATAAAAAAACGGCTGCCTTTGGCGGCCGTTTTTTTTGTGCCAGTGTTATTGTTCTGAAGGCTGGATAAGTCAGGGGCCACTGGTTTTTTCAGTAAATATTATGTATATGATTGAGTGCAATACCAATAATTACACAAAGCTTGGTTAAGTTAGGAGTGATGATGAAACAACTGCAAGGCAAAGTAGCGGCGATTACCGGTGCGGGTTCCGGTATCGGCCGGGCGCTGGCCGTGAAGCTGGCGCAATTGGGGTGTGAAGTTGCCATATCCGATAAGAATGAGGCAGGGCTGGCGGAAACCGCAACGTTGCTTCAGTCGTTTGCCGTAAAAAGTACGGCTTGTGCTCTGGATGTAGCTGATCAGGCTGCTGTGTACGCGTGGGCTGAGAAGGTGGTGGCGGATCACGGGCGGGTGAATCTGATATTCAATAATGCCGGTGTCGCCCTGAGTGAAACGGTGGAAAGCATGAGCTACGAAAATTTTGAGTGGCTGATGAATATTAATTTCTGGGGTGTTGTGTACGGTACAAAGGCGTTTCTACCCTATCTGAAACAGGCAGGAGAAGGTCACGTAATCAATGTCTCCAGTGTGTTTGGCATGATCGGCGTACCAACGCAGAGCGCCTATAATGCGGCTAAATTTGCGGTGCGCGGATTCACAGAGTCACTGAGAGAAGAAATGGCGATTGAAGGGGCGAATGTTGCTGTCTCCTGTGTTCATCCAGGCGGGATCAAAACCAATATAGTACGCAGCAGCCGCATTGGGGAAGTGGGTAAAGTGGGAACCAATGATCGATCCAAAGCGGCAAAAATGTTTGATAAGGCAGCCCGCACCAGTCCGGAACAGGCCGCACAGGTTATTATTGACGGCGTAACAAAAGATAAACCACGAATTTTGATCGGTACAGACGCACGGGTTATTGATAGTGTGCAGCGGTTGTTGCCCACGGGTTATCAGAATTTGCTTATTTGGGGTGCCAAGCGTAATTATGAAAAGCACAACAGCTGAAGCCGCTGTTCTCAATACAAAAAAGAAGGGGCCCGATAGGCCCCTTCTTTGATGCTGATTATAATGTGCCAGGTTGCATTACCGTTCCATCCATTGTTCCAGTGTCAGTAGCTCTTCTTCGGTCAGCATACCTGCAACCCGTTTCAATCGCAGTGAATTCAAAACGTAATCAAAACGGGCATTGGTATAGTCGCGCTCATTCTGGAACAGATTACGTTGCACGTTAAGAACATCCACAATGGTACGGGTTCCGGCCTCATAGCCAGCCTGGGTAGCTTCCAGTGCTACTTTGGCGGAGTTAGTGCTTTGTTTGCGCGCCGTGACTTCAGCCACATTGGCAATCGTTAACTGATAAAAATTGGTGACATCCTGTATTGTCTCACGACGAGCCTGATGTTCCAGATCCTGGGCAGCCAGAAACTGGTATTGGCTTTGTCTGCGGCTGGCACTGATGGCGCCACCACTGTAGAGTGGGATTTCCAGTTCCAGGCCAATGATGTTACTGGTGGTATCCGGGCTGGTGCCACCTGTTGCCAATGATTGTGCATCGGTGCTGGAATAGTTGTGGGTGCCTACCAGGTCTAATGTCGGGGCGTGTTTGCCGCGCTGGCTTTTGTAGTTTTGCTGAGCTGCTTCGGCCGCATAGATGGCTGCCTGAAGATTGGCATTGTTCGCCAGAGCCCGCTCAATCCATAGGTTCACATCGAGAGGCTCAGGAACGGTAACAGCAAGATCCTTACGGATGTCCACTACATTCTCCACCGTGGCACCCGTAATGGTCTCCAGCAGGCGCAGCGCCACGAATTGGTCGCTTTCAGCGCTGATGCGTGAACTGACGGCAACATCGTAGGCAGCTTGGGCTTCGTGGACATCGGTAATCGCCACTAGGCCGACCTCAAAGCGTTGTTTGCTTTGCTCCAGTTGCCGGGCGATGGCCTCCTGTTCAGCTTTGCGGTAAGTCAGATTGGCATTGGCCCGCAGTACGTCCAGGTAACGGCTGACTACACGCAGGTAAAAAACTTCAGTGGTATTCTGAAACTCAGCAGAATATTGGCTATCCAGGGCTTTTCCCACTTTGTAAGTGTGCCAATTATCAAGGCGAAATAACGGTTGACGTAGATTGGCCGAGTAACCGTGGCTGTCATAGTCGTCGTCGCCCAGATCTTCGTATTCCACGTCATTCTGACGGTAGTTTCCAGTGAGGTTGATCTGAGGTAATAAGCCGGAGCGATTCTGGTCAATGACCTGCTGGTTGGCCTGATAGGTGTTTTTGGCAGCGGCCCATTGCGGATCGTTTTGCTGGGCAAGTTCGTAGGTCCGTTGCAGCGTGAGAACCTCAGCGCTGACAATGGTGGAGCCGAGCAGCATAGCGCCACAGATAACCGCTTGCTTGAGTTGACTGGTTTTCATGAAAAACCCCGTTTTCAGATTACATTGGGATAGCTTAAATGTGAGTGTATTATTGTCCACAGGTTCAATCGAGTGAAGGTTTTTTTATGGCAGATCGAACATTGTTATTGGCGCTGCTGATTAATCTCGAAACGGAAATGCGTGAAATGGGCCTTTGGGAACCACAAAGCCCACCTGCCTCGGCGTTTGATAGCCAGGTGCCGTTTTGCTACGACACCATGAATTTTGCCCAGTGGTTGCAATGGGTGTTTATTGCCAGATTCAGGGCGATTTTGGAAGGTAGCCATCCGTTGCCGCAAAATTGTGATGTTGTTCCAATGGCGGAAGAGTATTTCAGTAAGATGGAATTGAACTCTGATGCTATCGTAAGTTTGTTACGGCAATTTGATCAGGAATTTTGAATGAGCTTGCGGCCTCCTGCAGTGTAGCAAAGCCTCAGGATAGCATTGCTTTGTTTTCGGTCATGGTTTGTTGGATTTTCTCCCGTAAAGCATCTATGCGAATGGGCTTGGTAATATACTCATCCATTCCCGCCTGTAAACAAAGCTCTCGTGATTCCCCCACTGCATGAGCAGTAACAGCAATGATCGGCTTTCTGGGCAGGCGGTTATTCATTTCAAACTCCCTGATGCAACGGGTGGCTGCGTAACCATCCATTTCAGGCATTTCACAATCCATCAATACGACATCCAGCTCATGGTGATGGTCTTGGTAATATTCCAATGCCTCTTTGCCGTTAGTGGCAAATTCCGCCACAATGCCAAGCTTGGTAACCAGCCCCTTCACCACTACGCGATTGACTTCATTATCCTCAGCCACCAGTAGTTTCAGATTCATTGGCGCGGAGGTGATTTCCATAGCGCGCGGCACACGCTGGTTATCCAGTGGAAGATCAGAGTTTTTTCCCACCTCGAAGCGACAGTGAAACCAGAATGTTGAGCCTTTTCCGGTTTCACTGTCTACACCGATATCGCCATTCATGATATGAACCAGTTCTTTGCAAATGGAGAGACCCAGGCCAGTGCCCCCATAACGGCGGGTGGTAGAGCTGTCGGCCTGAGTAAACGGTGTAAACAGGTTATTCTGCACGTCCCGGGAAATGCCGATGCCGGTGTCTTTTACCTGAAACCCAATGGTGACGCGATTATCTGAGTGATTCTCTGTATTGGCGATGATGCCAATACTACCGTGTTTGGTGAATTTCACCGCATTGCTCATAAGATTCAGTAGTACCTGGCGCAAGCGGGTGGGGTCACCAATCAGTACAGGGGGAATGTCCTTGGCGACTCGAGTGTAGAAACTCAAATTACTGGATAGCTCTTTGCTCTGGAATACTGAAAGGCATTCTGCGATCAAGTCGTGGGGGTTGAAGGGGATGCGTTCCAAATCCATGCGTTTGGCTTCAATTTTAGAAAGATCAAGAATGTCATTTATCAAGTGGAGCAGGGCATTGCCGGAGTTGTAAATTGTGTCTACATAACGCTTTTGGTCTTTGGTCAGAGAGGTTTCTTTAAGCAGCTCTGCAATACCAATGACGCCGTTCATCGGAGTGCGAATCTCGTGACTCATTTTCGCCAGGAACTCACTTTTTGCTGCGCTGGCCGCCTGGGCTTTATAGGCTTCGCGCATTTTTTCCAGTAATTGGTTTTGTGCTTTCGATTTTGCTTTTCTTTCTTCAGTAAAATAACTGCCGAAAGCCATTGAAAGTAAAGCTACTTCGATGGAAGCACCGATCTGGGCGGCATTCTCAGTAACGAAATTGCTGGGGATTATACCTGTGTAGTTCAGCGCAAACATGGTAAAGCCACTGGCGACAATGATCCAGGCAAACGAATAGAATCGCGCGACATGAACGCCTTTTTTCCAGGCAAGAATACCAGCGGTCAGATTCAGAATAACGGTGATGATGAGCATGATCATGCATGCTTGCAGCAGTAGGGTATAGCTGCCTACAAAACTGGACACCATAATGCCAAAGCCGACAAATGTGCTGATGCACATCAAATAAAAAAGTGTCGGTGTATGTTTGCGTACTTCCAGAAAGAATATTGAAAACAATAATGCGAAGGTAATGGTTCCACCGAGAAAAAACATGATGGAGATCTGGTTCCAGATCGGCCATGTGGGCCAGATGTATTGGTAACCAAAGCCGCGCCAAGCGGAAAATGCAAACATCTGGCAAAGCAAATAGGCGACGTAGTACAGATAGGAGGGGTTGCGTACGATAAAAAACAGAAACAGGTTGTAGAAAAACATGATCAGCATGCCACCAATGAAAACTCCTTGCCCGAGCATGAAGCTTTGATCGGATTTGATGAACTCTGCTTCTTCCCACAGATAAAGCGGCATTTTGACGGAGCCCTGTGTTTCCAGCCGAATGTAAATTTCAGTTGGTACCGTAGGGGGCAGTGCTAATGGAAAAAGAAAGTTGCGGTGATCAATAGGGCGATGTTCGTGGGGCAGCTTGTCACCCACATGGTAGGCCTGAATAATCTCTTTATTGCGTACAATGTACACATCAAGGTAATCGATGAGTGGGTAATCAACGTTTAGTAGCCACTCCGTACGTTGGCTGTGTTTGTTGACCAATGAGGTTCTGAACCAGAATATAGACTGGCTGTAGCCGAAATTGGGTACAGTCTCTTCTGAGTTGAACCAGTCGTCTTCGTTCTCGTTTTTTAGAAAGTTACTGACCCGTTTGTTACCCTGCGGATCTTCCAGAATCTGCAGACTGGAACCGAGTTCATTGACACTGTTGTAGTCGTTGATGAAAACCCTCTCAGGTGTGGCTGCTGCCAATGCAGGCATCATCAACGCCGCCACTATTAGTACAAGGTGGCTCATTGAGCATGGGATTGAAGCCAGTGCGCGCATGCGATCCTTAGATCAGTGCTGGTTAAAATAATCGTTGATGATGTTTGACCTGGATTGAGCTTCCTGCTTGTTCATAGGAGCAGGTGGAAATAACCCCCATACCGGCTTTGGCCAGGCAGAATCCTGCTGATTTCTGCCAATCACATGAACATGGAGTTGGCTGACCATATTACCCAAAGCAGCCGTATTGATCTTGGTACTGCCAAAGCCTTCTGCAATAGCCTTACCCAGTTCTACACAATAGAGATGAAGTCTGACTTGTGTTTCCTGGGGCAGCTCATGCCATTCGCGTACGCCATCTATTTTGGGTACAACAATAAACCAAGGGTACTGCCGATCATTCATCAGCAGTACCAGCAGATCTTCTTCTTCGCGAACCTGAAACGTATCGGCGGCCAGCTGGGGGTGAAGCGAAAATGCCATTAATGCTGCGCCATTCGGGTTTGGGGAGATTGCAGGGCTATGTAATCCGACAATATTTTTCCAGTCTCTTTTAACTCATAGTCAATGTCGATCTGGCCGTGACGCGATGCGGCGCTCTCGGATTTTTCTTCCAGACTGGCTTCCAGTTCTTCAAAGGTTTTAAATGGCTTTTCACCCAGTGCTTCACGGCGTTTGTTTTCAATGGTTAACCGACGTTGCTCCAACTCTTTTTTCTCCTGCTGCCGGGTTTTCCAGTTGAGGCTTACTTTTGTTTTGGCGCGCGCAGTTTCAATGCTTGCCATCTGATCTTTTACGTACTGAAACTCAGGATTGTGGTCTACCCGCTCTTCGTGGGCTGTGCGCAAATACGTGAGGTTGGTTTCCAGCATGGGGTCACGATGATAGCGTGCCGGGCGTATCTGGTCGGAAGGCAGGGCGTGTGGCAGGGAGCTTTCACCGATTTCGTCATGATCAATCAGGCTGGGAAATTCGATGTCTGGAACAATGCCCGCATGTTGATTGCTGAAGCCGGACACGCGATAGAATTTGGCCATAGTGACCTTGAGACGATCCCCGCGTGAACCATAATTCAGTGGTTGCAGCGATTGTACGGTGCCTTTGCCAAAGGTGCGGTCGCCCACAATAATGCCACGCTGGTAATCCTGTATGGCCCCGGCAAAAATCTCTGACGCGGAAGCACTCAGACGGTTAACCATAACGGCCAGAGGTCCGTCGTACAGAACATCCGGATCATGATCTTCCAGTACTTCAATGCTGCCATTGAACGATTTGATCTGTACCGTTGGGCCAGTTTTGATGAACAGGCCAAGCATTTGGTTGACTTCAGTCAGAGAGCCACCGCCGTTGTTGCGTAGATCAATCACCAGCCCATCGACCTGTTGTTTCTTCAGATCTTCGATCAGGTGGGCCACGTCGAACGTGGTGGAACGGCATTGACTTCCGGCATTCTTCAAGCACTCCAGATTGGCATAAAAGGTGGGCACGTTAATGATGCCGATCTTCTGCTTGCCGTCAGGCGTTTCGATTTCCATGATTTCCGATTGCGCGGCACGATCTTCCAGATTTACGGTGTCTCGCTTGATACTGATCACTTTTGTGTCTGAATCACTTTTTGAATCCCCTGGAATCACTTCCAGAAATACCATGGTGTCTTTCTTGCCGCGAATTCGTTGAACCACTTCATCCAGACGCCAGCCGACCACATCAATAATCTCTGCGCGGCTTTGCCCAACTCCGATGATACGGTCGGCTTCTTTCAGCTGCTGCCCTTTCTCGGCGGGGCCGCCGGTTACCAGGCTTACGACCTTGGTGTACTCGTCATCACTTTGCAATACCGCTCCAATACCCTCCAGTTGGAGGCTCATATTGATGTCGAAGTTTTCTGACACTTTGGGTGAGAAATACTGCGTGTGCGGATCGTAAATCTGGGTGAACGCATTCATGTAAATTTCGAAGGCGTCTTCGCTGTTGGCCTGTTTTACCCGATTCAATTGATTGCGGTAACGCCGCTCCAGAGTTTCTTTGATTTCCTCATCGGTTTTACCCATCAGGCGCATGGTGATGACCGTATCTTTCAGGCGCCGGCGGGAAAGATCGTTGAGGGCATTTTCATCTTTTGCCCAGGTACTTTTTTCAGGATCCCGCTCCAGGGTTTCATCCTTACTGAAATCCAGAGCATCCAAGCCTTGCGCTATCAGGCCAAGTGAGTACTCAAGGCGTTCACTGATGCGCTTTTGGTAGCGATTGAAGATTTCAAACGCCGGCTGCAGATTGGAGCGTTGCAGGGCATCGTCGAGCTGGGCGCGGTAGCGCTCAAAGTCAGCAATATCCGCTGCCATGAAGTAAGCTTTGCCACCATCCAAAGACTGCAGATAGTTATCAAGAAACTCGCTGGAGAGCGTGTCATCCAGGTCATGTTTACGCATGTGATAGCGATTTACACCATCGAGAATCCGAACTGAGGTGATCGCCTGAGCCCGTGTGGGTTTCAGGGTTTCCTGTGCCTGGGGAAGGCTGGCCTGCACACTGCTGCCCAGAATACAGATCGCGATGGCGAATACTGAGGTAGACAGGAACCGGAGGGCGGGCGTTTTTATTAGAGTCATGACAATACCAACATCAGCTTTTATTAACGGCTGCAAAGTAAACAAAACAGGTTTGCGTAGTACGCATCCAACCATATTACGTACATTGGACACAGATCAAGCGCGTTCTATCCACGACGTTTCATAAGTGTAACCCAATCCGCCATCCGTGCCTCAGCGCAAACGTGATAAGTATCTAATTTATTGAAACTTAAAGGAAAGCAGGGCGGTTATCGGGCATACAAAAAACAACTTGAAAAGTTCATGGCAGGGGATAGACTAGACATTCATTGAAATATGTCTCACAAGAGTGGGGTGGTGATTGAGTGTAGTGTGTATTCAAATTACCCATTCTGAGTACTTGAGACATGGCTTATTGCTAATAAAAACAACAATTTGAAGGCTCCTGTTTGAGCCTGCTGGTGAAGTAGAGGGAATCCATGTTGAAAAATTCTGCCAGTCGGCAGCTCAGATGTAGGGCTTTGCGGCTGTCTGCGTCTGCCCTGTTGCTTGCTTCTCAGGTATCCTTTGCTGCATTGTCTGAGAATTTGACGATCTCCAATCCCAAGGCCCTGGCCCTGGGTAACGCTGTTACGGCGGATCCCCCCGGAATCGATTCCATTCATTTTAACCCCGCAGGCCTGGCCAGGGTGCATGGGCGTGAGGGGCTGTTCAAACTGGCCTTTGCCCATTTTAACCTGCAGGCCGATTTTGGCAGTTACTCCTCCAGGGCCCAGGAGCAAATTGACATTTGGGCACTTGGGGAAACCGATCCGGTTGAAAATTCCCACAGTGAAACCGATACCATCATGGTGAAAGTGCCATTTGTGGATGGCAGGCAGGAGTGGCCGCTGCCTTTTATCATTGTGCCAACCGGGGGTGCGGCATTTCGCCCCGAAGGCAAGGATTACACTCTGGGAACCGCGGCATTTGCGCCACTGGCGGCAGGCTACCTGCGTGACGATGATGACCCGGGGCGCTTTATGGGTAAGGAAATGGCCCTGACTCGGATTACCTACTTTTCCCCCACCATCGGTTTCCAGCTCAATGACGAATGGTCCGTTGGCGCGGGCATTCATTTCTCATATGCAGGCATTTCTGCTTATACCGATCTCAGAGTGAACCACCTGGCATTGGGAGTGGTAAATAACCTGCTTGACGATCTGGACGAGGGTGGCTGCCTGTCGGGCCTGTTCACCTTTTGCGGGGAGACCATGAGCCCCTACGAATACGCTGTCGGATTGGAGGTGGACGTTGAAACTCCTTTGTCCGTCAATGCAGTTTTTGGAGCGCTGTGGGAGCCAACGCCCTGGCTCACCTGGGGTTTTGTCTATCAGATGGAAGCCAAGCAACGCATGACCGGTAGCTATCGAATGACTTATTCAGAGGACTGGCAGGCAATATTCGGCAAGATTAATGATGAGCTTGGTGCCCTTTCCAGTTTATTGGGGCTGCCGGTGGGCCTGGCAGAGCAGACCGGTGATGCCACCGTTAACCTCAAGTACCCGGCGCATTTTTCCACGGGCATCAGTGTGCAAATCCTGCCCCGGTGGAAGTTCAATATGGATGCCAAATGGACCGATTGGGGTGTTTGGGAAGGTCTTAAAATCGAGTATGACACCAAGCAGGAATTCAACGGAGTTGCCGCCGCCCTGGCCCCGGAATACGCCACCGACGACACTCTGATTATTCCCCGACATTATGAGAGCACCTGGAATCTGGCGTTTGGGGTAGAGCATCAGTACAGCGACCGTTTAACCCTGCGGTTTGGTTGGGAGCCCCGCACATCGTCCATTCCTGATGATAAACAGGGTGTGTTACTGCCCTTTGGCGACGCCAACCTTTATACCATTGGTTTTGGTTTTGACTGGAAGCAGGGCAAGCACTTTGATTTTGCTTTGGGCTATATGCGTGCGGAGGCGGATATCCCCGCCGGCAGCAGTACCAATTCCAACAGCGATGATCCGTACAGCAATATTCTGTATAACCCCTATGCGGGAATGGATATTGAAACGTCTGTGGACGCGATCCTGCTGGAGGCCAGTTATAGCTGGCAGTTTTAAGGCCGCTTAAGCGTCCAGATGCGTCCTGGTAAAATCTGATGTAGTCTTGGCTAATGAAAACGATTTTTCTGATTCGCCACGGGGAGGCGGCGGCCTCCTGGGATGACAATCCCGATCCTGAACTCAGTGATGGGGGTTACCAACAGGCCAAATCATTGGTTGGTGTTTTCTCCACAACAACGGTAAGCCATATCTACAGCAGCCCGATGCTGCGTGCGCAACAGACGGCCAAGCCCCTTGCCCTGGCCAGAAACCTCTCGATCAGCGTTGATGATGCTTTTCGTGAAATTCCCACACCGGTAAACATTCCTGTAGAAAAGCGTGTAGCCTGGTTGAAGCGTTGCGCCGATCGCTCCTGGCAGGAAATGGATTCGGCCCTGTCTGCCTGGCGTGAGAGAATCATTGCACGCTTTCAGGAATTGCCGGACAACACCGCAGTGTTCACTCATTTTATGGTGATGAATGCCGTGTTCGGCTTTTTGCAGGGTTCCACCAGGCTGGTGGCTTATCAGCCTAGCCATTGCTCTGTGCTCACGTTAGGGTGGCGCAACGGGCGGTGGTGCATTGTGGATGCGGGGAGGCAGGCTCCCAGCCCTGTGCTGTAGCTGCGTATACACGATGCCAACCGCTTATATTCTTTACGCTGAATTTGAACTGCATATTCCCTACAGCCATTCCCTCAAGCAAAAGCGCCAGGTTGTGCAACGGTTGCGGGATCGGGTTCGAAACCAGTTTAATGTTTCCATTGCGGAAGTCGGGGCGTTGGATGAATGGCAGCGTGCCGGGCTGGCGCTGGTGATGGTGGGAAACGATCGAACCCAGCTGGATAGGCAGCTTAATGCCCTGGAGACCCTGGTATTGGGAGCGGTGGACGCGGAGGTTCAGTGGCTTGGTCGCCAGTGGCTCTGACGCAAATGCTAGCGCCCCGAGAGAAGGGGCGTTTTTAACAGTCTTTTAGTATGTTTATTCTAAAATTAATTGATAATCTGATTCCAAGTTGGAGCTCTTGATATATAGGGGCTCCAAATCACAGAATTTTGGTTGTGCCGACCAAACCTGTTGTTGAAATTAGCGAACTTTCTCGCCCGGACCTCATCGGGCATTCCCTTAGCCCGCCTCCCAAGCGGGCATTTTTTTGCCCGAAATTTAATCTTAGCAGATTTGGTGGTAATGCAAGGTGTCCTGACTAATTCCGGCCATTTTTTGAGTGAATTTTGTTCGGGTGTCAGTAATTCTTCAAAAAATCAGCAGGTTGTGACGGTTTTTTGGGAACTTTTTTTTGATGTTGGCATTATTTCGCCTAGACTTCGGAGTAGACAGCAGAGGTCTGAGTCGCCACCACTTTAGCTGCCTGTTTTTTATGTGGTGGTTGTTTTTGTCTAAAAACTAAAGGAAACAACAATGGTTAAGAAGAAAACGTCCTTAGCCTTGTTGCCATTAACTCTTTGCTTCTCCAGTTTGCCGGTGCTTGCTGCTACCACCGCAGATCTGGAAAAGAGGTTAGAGCAACAAGAAAAGCAAATTAAGCGACTGGAGAACCGATTGAAAGGGACTCGGGCCGCTGTCAAAGAAAACCGCTCCCGACTTTCCGATGCCGCCGACCGTTTGAAAATAAACGGGTTCATGACCGCCGGTGTTGCCGTTAACGATGGCGACGATGTATACGAGCCATTTTATGATATCGATGATGATTATAAGTTCAGTTCGATCTCAAAGGCCGGTGTGCAAATGACCTTTGAGGTAACTGAAGACTGGGATGCCACAGTACAGCTTTTGAGTCGTGGTGCTAATGACTACGAACTGCAAGCTGAGTGGGCGTACTTAAGTTGGCAGGCTACTGATAGCCTGGCACTTAAATTTGGTCGTCAACGTCTGCCTTATTATCTGTTATCTGAATATCTTGATGTAGGCTATGCGTTACCTTGGGTTATTCCTCCCATCGAATTGTATAATATTCCATCCACTACCACGGATGGAATTTCTGGTGTGTATTCCTTTAATGTGGGCCCTGTCAACTTAGCAGCACAGGCATATGTGGGGCAGGCTACTGGGTACAGTGATCAGCTTGAAGCGAGCTTCATTTCAAGCCCGGCATGGGGTGCTAACCTCACAGCAGAATGGGATTCTTTGACGCTGCGCCTGGGTTACAATCGTTCCACCCTGAGAACGGAGCCAGATGAGGGTGGTGTTGCCAGCTCGTTGCTGGAAGCCATTGAGGCTGCAGAATCCACTTACGGGCCAGCTTACGGTGTAGAGGACCCTGGCAATCTGGAAGCACAATCAGACAACATCTCGACTGATTATATCAGTGCCGGCTTTATGTATGACAATGGTAGCCTTCTGGTGATGGGTGAGATCGCAAATCTGTCTACCGAGACCTTCCAACCGGTTGGGGATGCAGGCTATATCACGGTGGGTTATCGTTTTGGTCGTTGGATGCCCCATGTGACGTTTTCTAAATTCCAGACTGATTCCAAAGCCGATGATCGTATTCGCGCCATTCAGGAATATGCTGATGCTGTTGGTAAGGCGATGTACGCCAATTCGGGTGATCCAAACGCGCCAGGTTTGATTGAAGCGAATGCAGGTATTAACCAAGCGGTTAATGCCGCATTAGGTGGACCCGTTCTTGGAACAAATGAGATAGTGTCTGCACAAACGTGTGCTAACGCTACGGTTGCTCCTGCTTGTACAGGTCAGGTTTTGACATTGATGGGAATCCGAGACACTCTTCAGGATGCGATAACCGGCTACAGTGAAAGTATCTACAACTCACTTGAGGCTCAAATTCAAGAGCAGCAATCATATACGATTGGCGTCGTATATGACATAAATCCTCGGGTAAAGGCTAAATTGCAGGCAACACATTACGAGGCTTTTGGGAAAAACACGTATCAGTCGTTGGATTACACTTCGACATCGACACCTTTAGGTTCTTTGGATACGTATAACGGTTTTACCACCTCCGAAGGCCACAGCAACGGCCGGTTCTCAGGTGATCCAGACGCGGCGGGTAATCATACCGCTATCTACTCCTTCTCAATCGACGCTGTATTTTAAGGGGGGAGCAGATAATGACTATGAAATTAAAACTCGCACGAGTATTGAGCACGGCTGGCCTGATGATGGCCGCAACCTTCGCATCAGCTGAGGTAGTGGTAATTGTAAATGCCAGCTCTCCCATTAACAGCGCAACCGCGGAAGAAATCCAGCAGGTGTTTCTCGGCAAGCGTAACGAAATTGGTGGTGTCTCGGTGACGCCGGTGGATCATTCTGAAGGCAATGAGGTACGTGAGGTGTTCTACGATAAAGTCGTGGATAAAACCCCGTCACAGTTAAACGCCTATTGGTCGCGCCTGATCTTTACCGGTAAAGGCAAGCCGCCCAAGCAATACTTTGATGATGCCGAAGTATTGGAAACGGTACTGGAAGAGGAGGACTCAGTTGGTTATATCGATTCCTCGTCTATTGCCGAAGGTGTTAAAGTGATTTTCACTGTACAGTAAGCGTCAATCACCGGCCAATAAAAAACCGCGCTCACAAGGCGCGGTTTTTTATTGGCTCTGTCACATCCCTGGTGTTTACCACTTGGCGTAGTGATCTTCTACCAGGCCGTTTATGCCCTCCAGCCGAAAGGCTGTGCCATCCTCGCCGCGGACGGTTCCATAATACTTGCCAGGCAACTGGGAGAAATTGGAGGCGATCAGGTAGGCATTGATCTGTTCGTGGTGACAGGCTTCCGGCACAAAGGTCAGTTCCACCCGTTGGTCGGAGGTGGTGATCTGCCAGGGCTCCATGCGTTTTCTGCGGTTAAAGGTGAACTGCGCATTGCCCAATGCTTGTGGGACGCCGTTCAGCCACAAGGTGTTTTCTGTAAAGCTGGTTTCATTAACCCCGCAGGCAAGATTCAAACCCAGTGGGGTTTGATCGGGCAGGGTGGTGGATAGGCAGGCCCAGTTCCACGCGGTTTCCCGGCGCATATATCCGCAGCTCCAGTCACTGGAGCCAGAAAATACCGTTGCTTCCAACGCAATACTGTCTTTATGCCATTGGATAAAGCCTTCTGTCGCCAGGTTGGTGTGCTTTTGCGTGTAGGCCCAGCCGTTATATCCGGTGCGAGTACACAGGGTTACAGGTTGCTGTTGTGGCATTTGTGTCAGCGTGGCGTCGACGCGGATGTCTTTACCAATACTGATATCAAGATGATAGCGGTTGGGTTGGTTGCGCCCCAGGATTTCGAATCGCGCCGACCCTTTACTGAATCGGCTGAGCCCGGAAAAGGGTTTGTTCGACTGCTGACAGCGTAGCCCTAATGGCTGTATAAAGCTGTGGCGGTGCATTTGGCCAGTTTCATGGTTGTAAAGGTAAACAAAGGCATTGGCCACGTAGCGCACATTGGCGATGGCACAGGCCAGCGTATAGGATTGGCTGTGCAAGCCGATAAAATGGAACTGGTTGAAGTGAAAATGACGCTGCAATCCGTTGGCCGGTTTGTCCATGGTGGTTCGGTAATCGAAATCCTTATAATTGATTTCGGTAAATGCCTGATTAAAACGGCCATATTGTGGTTGCCCGTTGGGTGTAATCAACTTATCGTATGTGGCTTTCATCATCTCATATCAAATCACGGTTTTATTTACTCGGGGGCACGTATGTATATTGCATTTAAGCACAGCCACATGATGTTTGCGGTCATCAGTGGCTTGTTCTTTCTGGTTCGGGGTTGCTGGATGCTGATGGATTCCGGCATGCTGCAAAAAAAGTGGGTGAAAATTCTACCCCATGTAAACGATACTTTGTTGTTGCTGTGTGCCATTGTGCTTTGCGTGATGTCGCAACAGTATCCCATAGCGCAAAGCTGGTTGACGGTTAAGGTGGTGGCGCTGATAGCCTATATCGGTTTGGGGATGGTGGCACTGAAACGTGGAAAAACCAAAACGGTGCGCTCCATTGCCTTTGCCGCCGCGTTGATAGCCTTTGTTTTCACCATGTCAGTGGCACGTACGCATAATCCCATGGGCTTTTTGATTTACTTTTGAATTTGAAGAAACACGATGAGTGAGTTTTGGCAAGATACCGAGATTGAGCGCCTGGACGAGACCCACTTGCGGGCCAATGTGACCGAGCGCTGGAGCGTCAATGGCATACCCAACGGCGGCTATATGATGTCCATTGCAGCCAGGGCTTTCCGCGTTGGGCTGTCACATCCTGATCCGTTGACGATCACCGGCCATTATGTGGAAAAAGCGATGGTGGGCCCGGTGGAGCTGGAGCTTGATGTGATTCGGCAGGGGAATACGGTTTCCACCGCGGCCCTGAGGTTTATGCAGGAAGGCAAGGAACGGGTGCGGTTTACGGCCAGTTACGGTGATTTGGATGAAACCAGCGGAGTAACCTGGGTTGGGGATCAGCCGCCGTCGATTGAGCGGGAGAAGTGCCTCACTTCACCGCGCTTTTTGGCCATACATGAGCGGGTGGAGATGCTGTTTTCCCCCAAGACAGCGGATTGGCTGCGGGGTAGAACCGTTGATCGCATGGAGCATGAACTGATGGCGTATCTGCGGGATGGAACCGAGCCCGATGTGATGGCACTGCCGTTTTTTGCTGACTGTGTTCCACCTACGACGTTTTCAAAATTCGGCTCGGTGGGCTGGGTACCGACTCTGGAGCTGACGGTGCATGTACGAGCCAAGCCGGCACCGGGTTTGCTCACTGCACGGTTCAAAACCCGTTATCTTATTAATGGTTTGATGGAAGAAGATGGGGAAATCTGGGATTCGCGGGGTGAATTGGTGGCTCTTAGCCGCCAGTTGGCCAAATACCGGGGTGGAAATCTTTAAAAGCTGATAGCCAGCGGCGCTCCGACCCTGTTGAGACAGGGCCGGAAGCGGCCGCGATTTAGCGATTCTGCAGGTTCTGCATCATGGCCATCATGGCTTCCTGACCGTTGGCGGGATGGTCTGCATCGGTGAAGCCGACAATGGCTTCCCACTGTTGGTTGACGTCTTCAGCGCTGATGCCGTTGGCGAGGTTGAAGCCGACACCTTTGCTGCGTTCCCAGCGCAGTTTGCCCATCCAACCGGCGCCAACTTCGTAAAGGCCGCCACTTTCCCGACTGTGTTCGTCGCACAGTTTTACCACCAGCGGCGTGACGAATTCCGGTTTCAACTGTTCTACCAGTGCCGGGGGCAGGATGGTTTCAGTAAGGCGAGAACCGGCAATGGGGGCAATGGTGTTCACCAGGATATTGGATTTTTTACCCTCCATGGCCAGGGTCTGGCTCAGGCCGTGCAAACCCAGTTTGGCCATGCTGTAGTTGGCCTGGCCAAAGTTACCGTATATACCCGCGGCGGATGCCGTGAAGATCATGCGGCCATACTCGGATTCGCGCATGTGGGGCCAGGCGGCGTGGCTGACTTTGAAGGCACCTTTAACATGCACCTGGTAAACCAGGTCCCAATCATCTTCGGTCATCTTGGCAAAGCTTTTGTCCCGCAGGATGCCGGCATTGTTGATGACTACATCGATGCGGCCGAAGTTGTCCAGTGCCGATTGCACGATTTTTTCACCATCGGTAACCGAGTCGTAGTTGGCAACGGCTTCGCCGCCGGCGGCCACAATCTCGTCCACCACCTGGTCGGCGGCGTTCTTACTGGCGCCATCACCAAAAGCGCTGCCGCCCAGGTCGTTGACCACGACTTTGGCGCCACGACGGGCAAATTCCAGGGCGTGGCTTTTGCCCAAACCGTTACCGGCGCCAGTCACAAGGACGACGCGTTCGTCGAATCGTACCGATGTCATAGTGTGCTCCTGATGTTTTTTGTTATCGGGCTGTAGACGGGTGTTTTATCCCGTTAGTGCCATTCAATACGCTTAAAAAAAGGCGGTTTCATAGACCGCCCTTATTATTGGCTGAGCTTTCAAACCAAGCTTTCAAACCAGGCTTTCAATTGAAAGTCAGCTTCCCTCCGGTGGTCCTTTGCCGGTTTACAATCCCAAGCTGCGGCCAATGATCTCTTTCATGATTTCGTTGGTGCCGGCGAAAATAGGTGTGATACGGGCATCGACATAGGCGCGGGCGATGGGGTATTCCATCATGTATCCAGCACCGCCATGGAATTGAACGCCTTGATCCACCACGCGGTTCAGCAGATCCGTACACCACCATTTGGCCATGCTGGCTTCGTCCGGTGTGATGGTGCCTGCATTCAGCTTTATCACCAGGCTGTCGACAAACGTCTGGCCGATGGTGATTTCGGTTTTCAGTTCAGCCATGCGGAAGCGGGTATTCTGGAATTTGCCGATGGGCTTGCCGAACGCCGTTCGCTCTTTCACATAATTCAACGTCTCATTGAAGGCGAAAACCGAGCCGCCGATGGCGCCGACCGCCGTAACCAGGCGTTCCTGAGCCAATTTCTGCATCAGATAGATAAAGCCCTGGCCGGGTTGGCCCAGTACGTCGGTTTTGGGCACCACAACGTTTTCAAAAAACAATTCGGCGGTGTCCTGGGATTTCATGCCCATTTTTTTCAGGTTGCGACCGCGGTTAAAGCCTTCAGCGCCCCGCGGTACCGCCACCAGGGTAACGCCTTCCGGGGCTTTGGCGGCAACGATCACCAGGTCAGAGATGATGCCGTTACTGATGTAGGTTTTGGAGCCATTGAGAATGTAGTGGTCACCGTTGTCCTCCAGGCGGGATTTAATTGCCTGTAAATCGCTGCCGGTGTCGGGTTCGGTCATGGCGATGGCGAGGATGGTTTCGCCACTGCAGATGCCCGGTAACCAGCGCTGTTTCTGTTCTTCGGACCCGTAAGCACTGATATAAGGGGCGATGACATCGTTGTGCAGGCTGAGGGCAAACCCGTTCTCGCCGATGCGGGCCAGCTCCTCAATCATGATTTGGGAGTAACGGAAGTCATCTAGGCTCAAACCACCGTATTCTTCATCTACAGCGGGCGCAAGGAAACCACTCTCACCGGCTTTTTCCCAGATTTCACGGTCAACAATGCCCTGTTCGATCCATTTTTCCTGATGGGGTTTCACTTCTTCTTCGCAGAAACGGCGGAAATTATCCCGAAATACCGTGTGCTCTTCCTCGAAAATGGATCTGTTATCGAAACTCATTGTTATCTCCGGTTAGATGAAATTACCGCTAACCATTGGTAATTCCGTGTATTTTCGGTGTTCTTGTACTGGTTGCACAGCAGACTGTATAGTCGACAATTATTGATAGGGGGCGTAATTGCAACAATGACGTAATGTGCCATTTTTCATGACTTAAAACGACAAGCCTGTGTATCCTGCTCATGCCACTGGAACTTCCCACGGGAAGCCAGTAAAGTTGTTGGCTGTTTGCCGCATCATTCCGATGGATTTATATTCAAATCTTAGTGAAATGTTGTGAACCTGTCGAGCCTGTCCAAATAATTGAAATATAAACGTTTTTAAGGCTTTTCCAGTGAGTTCGAGATCCATCCCCATAAAGCAGGTGTTGATACTGCTTGAAGCCGCCAAGCGCAGTGGTTTCAGTACAGAGCTGTTGCTGCAGGAGTGCGGCATAGAGCCGGCCGATGTTGCTAATCCTGAGGCGCGGATTGATAAGAAAACGTTTATTCACCTGATGCTGACGGTGATGCGTCACACCGAAGACGAATTTATGGGCTTCGGTTCAGGTCGGGTGTCCAAGCCCGGCACCTTCAGTATGATGGCCCATGCCGTGATTAATTGCGCGACCCTGGAAAAGGCCATTCGCCGGGGTGCGAAATTCTACGAACTGTTCGATTATGCCATTACCAGCAGATTGATCCCTTCCGATGATGAGGCGCTGATTCAGTTTGTGTCCCGTGGCGATGTATTGTTTCGGCCCCATATCATGGAAGCGGTGGTGTTTCTGACCTTACGTTTTTTAAGCTGGCTGATCGGGCAGCAGATCGTGCCCAAGCGCATCAATCTGGACTTTGATTCCATTGATGACGGTGAATTTGCCAATCAGTTTCCATGTCAGGTTCATTACAGCCAGCCGCGCTGTGAGATTGTGCTGGACAGTCGTTATATGGCCATGCCGCTGGTGCAGAATCAGTTGTCTCTGAGTAAGTTCCTGAAAGCCTCGCTGGAAGAATTAATGGATGGGGATATTGAGAATGCCAGCCTCAATGCCCAAATCCGCAGTATTATCAGTAAGGAGTTCGGTAATAACTTTCCGGACTTTTCGGTGGTGTGCGATAAATTGGCGATGACCCCGCAAACCTTGCGTCGACGGCTTAAGGATGAGAACACCAGCTATCAGGAAATCAAAGATACCATCCGCAAGGATGCGTCGATTTACTATCTGTCAAAACCGGAGCTGACCATCGACGAAATAGCCTTGTTGATGGGGTTTTCGGAAGCGAGTTCGTTTCATCGCGCATTCAAAAAGTGGACGGGAAAAACCCCGTCAGCGTACCGCCAGGAGTTGCTGGGCTGAGCGCGAAGGCTCAGGTTTGAATGGTATATTCTGCTTCTACCCGGGTACCGCCCTCGCTGTAGGTGACGTTGTCGCACAGGGTTTCAATCAGATCAATGCCACGGCCAAATGAATCTTCGTCACCGGAATGATGTCGATTGGCGATATCAAAGCCTTTACCAGAGTCATCCAGCCGTAAGGTGAGGTAGCCTTTGCGTCCTTCAGCGCGGAAGCTGACCGTGATATCCAGGGTGCCTTTATCCAGCTGTTTCAGCTTTTCCGCCCGTTGTCGGTAATATTCCATATAACCATCCTCGGTCTTTTTCAGGTCTGAACACAGGCCGAGAATACCGTGCTCTAATGCGTTGGAGAACAGTTCCGCCAGAATGGTGTGCAGGTAATCCTTGTGTGACTCGATACCGGGGGCCGATCCGATCATGTCGACGATTTGTGATATGGGTGAGGAAGTTTTTCTGAGCTCCTCTGCCTGCAGGCTCATGTGCAACGTCCAGGGCAGGGCATGGTTCAGGGTCAGTACCGATGCATCGCCGGTGACGCTGGTTTCCACCGGTTTGCAAGCCAGTTCCAACAAGGTGATATCATCATTCTGGTCCTTGTTACCGGTGAATCGGTTAACGTCTTCGATCAGGCTGGTGAGTGGGTCAGCGGAGCTGCCGTCAAAGTGCTGCAGCATGCGTTTTTCACCGTACATTTCCCGTTGTTGATTCAGTGATTCCGGAATTCCGTCGGTGTAAAGAAACAGGCGGTCACCGTGATTGACCTCAACGATGTTGGCTTCCCGCTCAAACTCATCATCTTCCAGGATGCCCAGTGGCATGTGCGTGGACTGGATCAATTGTTTCAGCTTGCCGGCTGCATCCGTGAGGATGGCATCGGGCATGCCCCCGAGCCACAGCGTGAGTCGATTGCCGTCGGCGTTTAATTCCGCAATGGCGGCGGCGGCGAACATGTCATCAGGCAGGAACTTTTCCAGGGTGCTGTTGACTTCCCTGGCAATGCTGCTGACAGAGGCACCTTGTTGAGCAGCTTCCAGAAAGGCTTGAGACACAGGCAAGGCGCCGATGGCGGCAGGCAATCCGTGGCCAGTGAAATCCGCCATCAGTGCATACAAGCCGCCGGATGGGCTGATGGATACCAGCAGTAGATCACCGTTGAACGTGGCAGCGGGGGAGATGTAGTGGCGGGTATTTTTACTGTCAAGAATGCTGGCGGCCAGTGCGTTTTCGAATACACTCTTGGCAATCTCATGCTCCCGCACCGTGAACTGATGCAGTCGAGTCAGTTCCTTGTTCTGGTGTTTCAGTTGCTCGGTCAGATCCTTGATGCGGCTATGGGCTTTGATTTTTGCCTGCAGCACCTGTTCGTTAATCGGCTTGCTGAGAAAGTCGTCGCCGCCGATGGAGAGGCACTTGGTGAGAGACGCGTCATCCGACAAGGCGGTGAGAAAGATGATGGGAACGTGGGTGCCGCCCAGATATTCCTTGATGGCCTGGGTGGCTTCGAAACCGTCCATTACGGGCATCATTACATCCATCAGCACCAGGTCCGGTTCGGTCTCCTTGAACAGACTCACGGCTTCCTGGCCGTCCACCGCTTCGATGACCTCGTGGCCATCATCTTCCAGCATCCAGGCCAGGAGTTTGCGGTTGGCTTCAGTGTCGTCCACCACCAGAATTTTCATATCAGCACCGGTTCCTTGGTGGTATTACTCGATATCAAATTTCTTGTCGAACCTGGAGATGGTCAGGATTTTCTTGATCTGGGGGCGACAGTTGATGATGGCAATCTTGGCACTGTCTCCCAGACTTTTTCTCATGTTGAGCAGCATGCCGAGGGCTGAGCTGTCCATATGCTCCGTGGCACGCATATCGATAATGAAACTGACGTCTTTTTTATCACCGTAAGCGGCTCTGAATTCCTGCACTACCTCGAAATCAAAGCGTCCGCTAATACCAATGGTAACTGTTTTTCCGTCACTGGATAATGTACTTTCAACGGGCATTGGGTTTCTCCTTGCCGTGTTTAGAATAAATCGATGTCACCCGCCGGTGGGTGAGAGGTACTATTATCACGCATTATGGACTGTTTTTTCTTGACTGCGAGTATGTTTTCCAGCTCAGAAACACGGTCCATGTGATGTTCCTTTATTGTAGCAATATTACAGACTTCGCCCAGGCGGTGGTTCACCAGGTCCAGGCGTTCCAGATCCTGGCTGATTTCAGATATAACCTGGGTAATAATGTCCTCAAACTGCATGGATTGCACCGCTCTGCTGACGTGGTGATTGACATCCACATTCAGTCCATTCAGTCGATCCATGGTGTCCGAGATATGTTGGTTGGTTTGTTCCAGACCCTGCAGCATATTGTCCACATGGCCTTTGGCATTGATGGCATCATTGAGGTCAAGCGATGCGATGGCACCGACAATATCCCGCACCATGGTTACCGTTGACTTCGTGACTTCACCCCGGTTGCGGATTTGTTCACTGAGGCGGTTGGTATCCTGGGATAGCTTCCTGACCTCATCGGCCACTACGGCAAAACCGCGGCCGGCTTCCCCGGCACGGGCTGCTTCAATGGCCGCGTTCAAGGCCAGGAGATTGGTTTGCTCGGCAATGGTTCTGATGTCGGCAAGCAAGGTGAACATGTGGTCCAGCTCACTGACCATGTCTCCGATATGATGCACCGCCTGCACACTCTTCTCGCTGACATCTATCAGCAGCGAGACGTACTGCATCAGAATCTCACTGACTTCCTTGGCGAACTTTTCCACAGTCACGTTTTCTTCTTCATCATGCTTGGCCTTGTTGTTGCGGCCAGTGACAGATTTCATGACGTCATTGATCAAATGATTGGTCTGGTTTGAGGAGGCGGCAAGGCCGGAAAAGCTCTGTGACAGGGTGCTGCTGCTGTCACGAATGGCTTTGTCCAGGGAGTGCACTTTGCGGGTGATGTTTTCGTAGGCTGCTTCGTTGTCCTGCACTGCACGGTCGATTACAGGGATATCGGCCATTGCTATGTGGTTGATGGCCGGGGGCTTGGCGTTTTCCTGCACCCGCGCCCGCCATGCCCATGTGGCCAGAACCAGAGTCAGTGAACCGATTAATCCACATTCCACCAGAAAGTTCTCAGTGACAAGGACACCGACTGCAACCATGGTACCTAACATCACCAGGATGATTTGAGCTTTGACCAAGAGACGACCTGCTTAAGCAATAGTGTGAAATTACGGTAACTGATTGTTTTGTAATCAGTTTAGATCACTTGGGCTTTTTTTCCAGTTATCGCCTATGCAATTAGAGATTGTTTTTCAGGGCCTCCAGTGTTTCCCAGCGCGCAAATGCCGTTTCCAGCGTCTGTTCGATTTCCTCAGACTGTTGTTTTAGTTCAGCTATTTTCTCCGCTGACTCCTGATACAGGCTGGGGTCCGCCAAGGCCTGATGGGCTGCTTCCAATTGCTGCTCCAGGGATTCGATGGTCTGGGGAAGTGTTTCCAGCTCCCGCTGATCCTTATAGCTGAGCTTTTTGCCGGTTTTGGGGCCAACCTTGGTCTCTGCGGCAGGCTTTTCCTGCTTGGGCTGTTGCGCAGCCGTGGCTTTGGTTGCTGTGGCAGGCCGTTGTCGCAGCCAGTCATCGTACCCACCCACGTACTCTGCCAGTTTGCCGCCTCCTTCGAAGGCAATGGTGCTGGTGACGATGTTGTTGAGGAAAGCCCGGTCATGGCTGACCAGCAGGATGGTGCCCTGATACTGATCCACCAGTTCTTCCAGCAGTTCCAGTGTTTCGATGTCCAGATCATTGGTGGGTTCGTCCAGCACCAGCAGATTGCTGGGTTGGGTAAACAGTTTGGCCAGTAACAGTCGATTACGCTCACCACCGGACAGTGCTTTCACCGGGGTGTGGGCACGTTCCGGGCTGAACAGAAAATCCTGCAGGTAACCCATGATGTGTTTGTTCTGGCCGTTGATGCACACGGTGTCGCTGCCCTGGCCCACGTTTTCCCGTACGCTCAGTTCTTCGTCCAGTTGCGCCCGCAATTGATCGAAGTAGGCGATATCCACATTGGTGCCGATTTCCACGGAACCGGTGTCGGGCTTGAGCTTGCCCAGCAGGGTGTTGATCAGGGTGGATTTTCCTACCCCGTTGGGGCCGACAATACCGATTCGGTCGCCCCGCAGCACCAGGGTGGAAAAATCGTCGATGATGCACCGGCCGTCAAAGGTGACGCTGATGTGTTTGGCCTCGATGACTTTCTTGCCGCTGCTTTCTGCCTGTTGGATGGTGGCGTTCATGGTGCCCTGGCGTTCACGACGCTGAGCCCGCTCGTTGCGCATGGCTTCCAGTGCGCGGACCCGGCCCTCATTACGGGTGCGGCGGGCTTTGATGCCCTGACGAATCCAGACTTCCTCCTGGGCCAGTTTTTTGTCAAAGCGCTCCCACTCGGCGGCCTCGGCCTCCAGTACTTCCGCTTTGCGCTGCAGGTAGGTTTGATAGTTGCCGGGCCAGCTGGTGAGCTGACCCCGGTCCAGATCCACAATACGGGTGGCCAGTTTGCTGAGGAAGGCGCGGTCGTGGGTAATGAATAACACGCAGTTCTTGTAACTCAGCAGGAATTCTTCCAGCCAGGATATGGACTCAATATCCAGATGGTTGGTGGGCTCATCCAGTAGCAGCACATCCGGCTGTTGCACCAGTGCCCGGGCCAGCAGTACCCGCCGTTTGACACCGCCCGATTGGGCTTCAAAAGGCGCTTCGCCGTCCAGCGATAATTTGGAGAGTGTGGTTTCCACCCGTTGCTGCAGGGCCCAGCCGTCCTCGGCTTCCAGGGCTTTCTGCACTGATTCCAGACGGTCGAAGGCGCTCTCGCTGCCATTGGCCATTTCTTCTGTGATGTGGTGGTATTGCTGGATCAGTTGCCCCACCTTACCCAGGCCGGACGCCACCACATCATAAACACTGCCGGTGGTGCCTTTGGGCACTTCCTGCTCCAGCCAGGCGATGCGGGTACCCGGTGACATCTCAATTTGACCGTCATCCTGTTTTATCTGGCCGCTGATGATTTTCAGCAGGGTGGATTTACCGGTGCCATTGCGCCCCACCAGGCACACCCGCTCGCCTTTTTCCAGTTTGAGGTTGGCGCCACTCAACAGTTCCGGCCCACCGAAGGCCAGGTGAATGTCTCGAAGTCGAAGCAGGGACATAGAATGTTATTCTCTCAGTGCAACCGCCGGGCTTTGCTTGAGGATGCGTTTACTGCTGATCTGCCCGGCAAATCCGATCAACAACCCCAGTAGCGGGGGCACTATTATCCAGATCCAGGGGTTGGGAGTATAGGGCAGTGAGAGCAGCTTGAGATAAATACCCAAGCGCGCCATTTCGGCCCCAAAGCAGGCCACCAGGCCGGACAGGGCCCCGATGGCAAAAAACTCTGCCCATTGCTGGATAACCAGTTGCCGTCGGGTGGCGCCGAGGGTGCGCATGATGGCGCCTTCGCGGTAGCGCTGGGGCATGGTGGTGATCAGGGTGGCCAGGGTGATTGTCAGACCGGCGGCCAGGACGAACAGCAGAATGAACTCAACCGCTGCGCTGACCTGATTGAGTATGGTACGCACCTGCTTCAGAATGACATCCACCTCCAGCAAAGTAATGGCCGGAAACTGCTGAACCAATGGTTTCAGCAGGGCTTTGCGTTCCGCTTCCAGATAGAAGCTGGTGAGATAGGTGGTGGGCAGGTTGTCCAGACCGCCGGGATTGAACATCAGATAGAAATTGGGTTGGAATGATTCCCACTTCACCGTGCGTATACTGGCGACCCGGGCACTGAAGGTTTGGCTGGCAACAAAAAAGCGCAACTCATCGCCCAAGGTCACACCCAGGCGCTGGGCCAGGCGTTGTTCTATGGATACGCGCCGTTCATGGTCGTTGGGCAGTCCATCCCACCACTGTCCGGCCACAATGCGATTGTCGCTGGGGAGCGCTTCCGACCAGCTCAAATTCAATTCCCGGTTGAGGGCTTCTTCCTCTTCTTCACCACTTTCCTTGGTCACCGCGCGCTTGATGGGGGCGCCGTTAATGTGAGTGAGCCGGCCCCGCACAATGGGGTAGAGGGGCTGTGCCTGAATATTGTTGTCTTTCAGATGCTGTGCAAAGGCACCGGCCTCCTGGGGCAGCACGTTCAGCACAAAATGATTGGGCGTCTGCTCCGGCAGTTGTTGCTGCCAGGTGTTAATCAGCTCGCCCCGCACCAGCAGGATGATCAACATGGCCATGCCGGTGAGGCCGAATCCCAGCAGTTGCAGCCGGGTGCTGAGCCGGCGTCGGCTCAGGTTGCGCAAGCCCGCCTGCAGCGACAGGGAGCTGTGTTTTCCCAGTATGCGGATTGCCACTGCGAACAAAGCGGTTAAGCCATAGGTAATCAACCAGGCGATGAGGCCACCCAGCACAATGGCGCCGATCAGCACAGGGTCCCGGGTATACCAGAACATCAGTGCGCCAATCATTACCAGCACAACCAGGTAAAGCAGGTTTTTCGACAGTGGGGTGGGGGTCAGATCCCGGCGCAACACCCGCAGTGGCGACGTGCGTTGCAACTGCACCAATGCCGGCAGGCTGAACCCCAGCAAAATCAGTAGCGCCAATACCAGGCCGCTGAAAAAGGGTTTGGCCGAGGGCAGAGGAATATTATCAGGTAACAGGCCCGCCAGTAATTCAACCAGTGAAAAGTGCAGCAGCCAGCCCAGGGCGCCCCCCAACACACCGCTGATGAGCGCCAGGGCAACCAGCTGACAGGTGAATACAGCCAGAATCTGGCGGGATTGCAGGCCGAAACAACGCAGTAAAGCCGCCGTATCATAACGGGTTTCGCTGAAATGCTGGGCACCCATGGCCAGTGCAACGGATGCCAGCAGGATCGCCATCAAACTGGCCAGTTGCAGATAACCCTGAGCCCGGTTCAAGGCGGCACTGACCGTGCGTTGGCGGGAGTGTATGGAAAGGATCGATTGCCCCGGTTTTAACAGGGGCTCGAGCCCGGATCGAAGCGTGCCGATGGCCGCTTCCGGGCCGGCGAACTGATAATAGTACTCCACCCGGCTGCCGCGTTGAATCAGATTGGCGTGGGCCAGATCCTGTTCATTCAACATCAGGCGCGGCACAAAGGCGTAGAAGCTGCCGCCACGGTCCGGTTCGAAGGTGAGCACTTTTTCCACCTGCAACTGAGTGTCGCCCACCTCCACTGAGTCCCCAATCTGAATGCCCAGAATATTCAGCAGGCGGGCTTCTACCCAGGCTTTTCCCGGGCCGGGGCCGGTGCGTGTTTCATAGTCCGGTGCAAAGGGCTGATCGGCCACTTTCAGGCTGGCCTTTAGGGGGTAATGGTTGGAAACCGCCTTAAGTGACGCCAGCTGCATGGCATCGGCCGCCATTACCACACTGGAAAATTCAATGGCCCGTGCGCCTTGTACGCTGTCTGGAAACGCCGGTAGCTCATGCAGCGGAGTGGGGCTTTTCACCACCAGGTCGCCCCCCATCAGGTTGGAGGCCTGCATGGTCATGGCGTTTTCAATGCGTTCGCTGTGAAAGCCGATGGTGTTGTGGGTGGTCACGGCCACAAACAGGGCGGTGAGCAGCAGGGAAAGGTGGCCGGAGCGCCAATCCCGCAACAGTAACCTTAAACCAAGCCGGATGGATTTCATTGCAGCTGTCCGGCATTCATGGTGACCGTGCGCGCGCAACGTCGGGCCAGATGCATGTCGTGGGTGACCAGAATCAGGGTGGTGTCCAGGGAGGCATTCAATTCAAACAGCTGATCCGCAATGGCCTCCCCGGTATGGGTATCCAGGTTCCCGGTGGGCTCATCGGCAAACAGGATATCCGGTTCGGTAACAAAGGCCCGGGCCAGTGCCACCCGTTGCTGTTCACCACCGGAAAGTTGGCTGGGATAATGATTCAAGCGTTTCTCCAGCCCCACTTTGGCCAACATATTGCGCGCCCGCTCCGGCACCGCTTTTTCGTCTGCGATTTCCAGCGGCAACATCACGTTTTCCAATGCAGTCAGATTCGGCAGCAACTGAAAGGATTGGAATACAAAGCCCACGTGAGCTGCCCGCACCGCGGCACGCTGATCTTCGGTCATGCTGTTCAGCGCCTGGCCCATCAGGCTGATGGCACCACTTGAGGGAACATCCAAGCCGGCCAGAAGTCCAAGTAAGGTTGATTTTCCGGAGCCGGATTCCCCCACAATGGCCAGGGATTCTGCCGCCATAACGGTGAGATCAATGCCTGAGAGAATGGTGAGTTCCTGGTCCGGCATCGAGACAGTCTTGATGACTGCGCTGGCCTGGAGGACGGGGTTGCCGTTTTGCGGCATACTGGTCATAAGTCTTGAAATCCCTGCAAATTAAGCCAAAGGGTTATGCTAACAAATGATAAGACAGTGCGTTGCTCTATTTAGTTTAATTCTAACTCTGATGGCCTGGCCGCTGGCCTCAAGCGCGCAGCAAAGCCCGGTATTGCTGATCGTGGGAGACAGCCTGAGCGCAGGTTACGGTATCCCGCAGGGTAAGGAGTGGGTGCATCTTTTGCGGCAATCCCTGCAAGCGCGCGAGGAACCCATCCAGGTGGTGAATGCCAGTATCAGCGGTGATACCACATCTGGCGGCCGGTCGCGCATTGAGCCGTTGCTGCAGCGTGAGAACCCGGACTGGGTGTTGATCGAGCTGGGTGGCAATGATGGCTTGCGCGGCATGTCACTGTCGGCCATGGAAGCGAATCTGCAAGCCATGGTGGACACCGTGAAACAACAGGGTGCCCAACCCCTGCTGGCGGGGATCAAAATTCCGCCCAACTACGGCAGCAAGTACCGCACCCGCTTCGAGCAGGTGTTCGTGACCGTTGCGGCACGCAACGATGTGCCATTATTGCCGTTTCTGTTGGATGGGGTAGGCGGGCAGGATAAGTTGATGCAGGCAGATCGTATTCACCCCAATGTGGAAGCGCAGCCACTGATTGCGGATAACGTTTTGGCGTTTCTGCAACCGGTGATTGTGGACAGGCAGAGAAGCCCCGCGCAATAGCAGGGCCAGCAATCTGCAGCGAAGTTTGGGAGGTACTACCCCCGCGACAACAAATCCCGGGCAATGTGGGTGATCTGGATCTCATCGGTGCCACCGTATATCTGCAGGATCTTGGCGTCACGGGCCAGTTGTTCCACCTGGTACTCCGCCATATAACCGTTTCCGCCGTGAATCTGCACCGCTTCCATGGCCACTTCCACCGCCGTCTGCGCGGCATACAGTTTCATGGCGGAAGCTTCTGCCAGGCTCATACTGCGCCCTTTGGCAACGGTCTCGATGTAGCGAAACACCAGGTTTTCCAGATTTATCCGTGCAATCTCCATTTTTGCCAGTTTGGCCTGGATCAGCTGGAATTCTCCGATGGGTTTGCCAAATTGAACCCGTTCGTTGGCGTATTTCACACTCAGCTCAAGGCAACGTTCGGTAATCCCCAGCGCCATGGCGGCAACCCCGGAACGCTCGGCTGAGAAGGTATCCTTGACCCCGCTGCGGTAGGAAACGTCTTCGCTTTCACCCAGCAGCCGATCCTTGCCGACTTTAACGTCCTGTAAAAACAGTTCACCAGTGGGGGAAGAATGAATGCCCATTTTCCGGAAAGGTTTGCTCTGGCTTAAACCCTTCATGCCGGTGTCCAGCACGAAGCTCAACACTTTTCGGTTACGGGGCTCAACACCGGGTTCATCCAGCTTGCAGATAAATACAATGGTGTCGGCGTAGGGGCCATTGGTAATAAAGGTTTTATTGCCGTTCAGTACATAGCCGCCATCCTCGGTGCGGCGACAGGTGGATTTCATACTGCCGAAGGCATCAGAACCGGAATTGGGCTCGGTGATGGCCCAGGCACCAATCTTATCCATGGTGAGGAGATCCAGCGCCCAGCGTTCTTTTTGCCCGGGGGTGCCCCGGGACATGATGGTACCGGCGGTCAGCCCCATGCTGACACCCATGGCGGTTACCATGCCGGGGCAATAACGGCAAAGTTCGATGGTGGGAATCATACGCATGGCGGTCTCTTCACCCCGCATCATCTCGGCGGTGGCCGGATCCTGCTCGTCTTTCTGGGCGGGCGGTTCGCCGGCCAGCTGGGCGCGATCTTTGGCCAGTTCGCTTTCAAACCGTTGTTTGGCCATGGCATCGATGCCAAACGTTTTCAGAAATTTACGCAGGGTGTCGTAGGGTGGGGTGTCACCGTGTTCCAGTTGATCCAGATTGGGGGCGATTTCCCGTTCAACAAATTGTCGAACCGCGGTACGCAGCATGCGTTGGGGTTCACTCCATTCGATCATGTGGGGCTCCTGTTGGGGATTATTGTTGTTTATGGCGGTGACTTGGTGGTCATTGCTTTCTCAGCTTAACCAAATCAGACCTGCCCGGACATGACCAAAAGTGCGGATTCGGGGTGGATTCCGGTCAATGGCCGATGGTGTTACATCACTGGCCATCGCCAAGGCTATGTTTGCTGCAGCGATTGCTCCAGACTGTCTGCCATATCGCGAAATTGATTGCCCTGATGGTGTTCACCCTGCTCGCTGACACCGCGAGCCAGCAGCCGCAGTACTTTCACCAGCATCGGATCGCGCATTCGTCTTTGTTGTGCTTCCCTGATCATGGATTCAACCGTGTCCCAGGCATCAATCTGGCAGAATTGCAGCATCAGCTTCAGCAGTATCTCGTCGGGCAGATTGTGCGCATTTTTCTGTTTCAGGTAGTCACAGTAGACATCGTGCAGCATGTGCATGGTGGCGGTGTCCTGCGTGGTGCGTGCCAGCAAGCGGTGAGCGCATTCATGGAATGCCGGTGATTCCGGATTCAGTTTTTCCAGCAGATAGCGCTGCTCCAGCACGGCGTTTCTATCGCCGTAGTGCTCCTCCAGGGAGGTCAGTTTGCGGTTCGCTGCATCGAAGTTAAATGCCGCCAGCTGCTTGAGAAAATCGTCCAGGGCTTTGCGGTAGGCTTCATCTTCATCCGGCGCCTGATCCAGATACGTTTCCTCCACCTGAATCAGGTACTTTCTTCCCGCCAGCATGAGCAGGCCTCCGGCCAACAAGCCTCCCGCATGGGCGGTATAGGCGACACCGTCAGCGCCACCCCAGATGGCGTTGATGATCTCCCAGGCCAGCCAGATGGGTAGCATGACCAGGGCAGGGGCGGTAAAGTAGCCGAAGTAAAAAATCACACTGTAAAAGAACTTGATTTTGCGCAGGCCGTAAAGTGCCGCGTACATGCCCATCACCCCTGAAATGGATCCGGATGCACCGACCAGGGGCAGGTGCCCGCCCCAGTTGAACAGGGCGAAGAACAGCCCGGCGATGACCCCACAAAACAAATAGCTCAATAGAAAATAAGTGGAGCCAATGGCCGCTTCCACAGCCACTCCGGTCAGTGCCAGAATCACCATGTTGCCGATAAGGTGCAGTGTGCTGCCGTGCATGAATTGGTAAGTAAGATAGGTTATTGGCCTGCTGTCGGCGGGAATCAGGCCCATTTTAAAGGCGCTCACATCCGCCACCATGGCATTTACTTCGCTACGGTCCGTACGCCATTGCTGGTACACGTCGGCACCCCAGAAGCGCGCATCCGTTTTGTCCATTTCTACAGTAAAAGACCGGTCAGAGAGAATGTAGTAACTGATGTACAGCGCTGCATCTTCTTCCCAGGCGGCCTCCAGCTCCAGCGCCTCGATATCCCGTTGATTCTGGTGCAGGTGGCTGATGTAGTTCGTGTATTCAAGCTGCAGCAGGCCATGATCAATGTAATACTCCGCCGCCTTGTACAGGCGCTGGTCGTCATGCCACTGCCAGGCGAAATACACCACACAACAGATCAGGATCAATGCCCCCGTGACCACCGGTGCCCGCCGCCAGTCAATGCCCCTTTCTGCCGGAATAATCAACATGCCATGGAATCCTTCTGGAAAGTTGTTGTTCTAATTAAAGCAAACTTTGAAAAAATCAGGAAAAACAGGTTTTTAGAGTGAATGGTTCTATGCTTGTACGTAAATTAACCATATATGGGTGTGACTATGCGGTCAGTTTGGCTTTGGCTAAATTATGAGCTTGCAAAGCACCAGAGTTTGCTATATTTAAAACATGAGTTACATTAATAAATACAGTTTTCTCAACGAGTTAAGCTACATTGTCCTGCTGTCTCGTAATCAGGTGCAGAAAACGTATTGCGCAACTGGCGCTTAAGGGAAACAAGTACTGCGGGAGGTACTGCGAAAATGGAAGACAACGGGACAAACGATAATCTAAGGAATTCCGTGTTGACCAAGTCAGAGCTGATTGAGCGGGTTGCTCAAAAGCAATCCCAACTGTCCCAGAAGGACGTTGAGCTGGCGGTGAAAACCATGCTTGAAGAGATGTCGCAGGCGTTGGCCACGGGAGGCAGAATCGAGATTAGGGGTTTCGGCAGTTTCTCTTTGCACTACCGGGCTCCCCGGTTGGGGCGCAATCCCAAAACCGGTGAATCGGTGGATCTTACCGGAAAGTACGTACCCCACTTCAAGCCGGGTAAGGAACTACGGGATCGCGTTAACAGTGAAGAAGAGTCCGAAGGCCCAATGGTGTAGGTGTATTCGCTTGAATTCCCTGATAAAAACGGCATGATTACCCCCATGCCGTTTTTTTTGCGCACCTTGGGTGCGTTTCGCTGCTAAAAAGAGCACAACATGGGAAATATTGTTAAAGCCTTTCTGATCGTGATCGTGATTCTGCTGGTGTCTTTGGTGTTGGGTATGTACCAGATTCAGAACGACCACGATATCCAGGTTGATCTTATTTATTTTGCTGAGCCAATCGAGATGAGCGTTGCCCGCTTTGGTATGGCGTTCTTCTTTGGTGGAGTGCTGGTCGGAATCGGATTGTGTGTATTGATCTGTATCGTACTGGGTATCGAAGTGGCTGCGGCCCGACGTCAGAGCAGCAAGCTGGAAAAAGAATTAAAAAAGCTACGTGAGCGAACCATAAAGGAAACCACCTGATATGGTGGACTTGTTCGTCGGCATTCTACTGTTTGTCGCCATTGTCATTGGCTGGCTGCTGGGTAAAACCGAGCGCAAGAAAAGTGTTGCGGTGGAAGCAGCCGGTGGCGTGGGTAAGGAATATTATGATGGCTTGAACCTGTTATTAAACGAAAAGCAGGATGAAGCCGTTGATCTTCTGTTAAAAACGTTGGATGTGAACGGCGACACATTCGAGACCCATATCGTAATGGGCAGCCTGTATCGCCGCCGGGGTGAGGTCGATCGATCCATCCGTATTCACCAGGATTTGCTGGCGCGCTCGGATTTGACGAAAGCACAGCATGCGGCGGTCAAGCTGGAGCTGGCGCGGGATTATTTAAATGCCGGTGTGTTGGACCGGTCCGAGCGTTTGCTCAAGGAAATTGCCGAAGAGGATAACCTGAATCAGGTTCGGGCGCTGGAGTACCTACTGACCATTTACGAACAGGAGCGGGAGTGGGCACCCTGTATTGAGGTGGCGGAGAAGCTCATCAACAAGGGAAAACCCTTGCAGGTGAAGATGGCGCATTATCATTGCGAGCTGGCGGAACAGAATCTTAAAATGGGGGATTATGTGCAATCCCGGCGTGAGCTAAAGAAAGCACTGCAGGTTGACAAATATTGCGTTCGCGCCAGCATGGTTCTGGCTGAACTGGAAACCGAAGCCAACAATCCCAAGGAAGCCGTCAAGGCGTTACGCCGGGTTCTGGAGCAGGATCCCGCCTTCGTCCCAGATACCTTGCCCCTGCTGTTGGTGAATTACGAAAAGCTGGGGAACATGAATGACCTGTCCAAATACCTGTTTGAGTGCCTGGAAAAGTCGCCCGCCATCTCCATTGTGATTGAACTGTCCAACCTGGTTGCCCGTTTGGAAGGCGATCAGGCGGGTACCTATGTGTTGTCGGAATATCTGAAAAAGCGCCCTTCAGTCAAGGGGCTGGACCGGCTGATCAGTTTACAGATGGAGCGGGCAGGCGGTGAAGAAAAGGAAAACCTCGCCATCCTGCAGGCGTTTACCCAGAAACTTATTAAAGATAAACCCATCTATCGTTGCACGGATTGCGGATTTGATGGCAAAACGCTGCACTGGAAATGCCCTACCTGTAAAACCTGGGGGTCGGTCCGACCTATCCAGGGGGTGGAAGGCGAATAACCCGGGCCGCTTGGCAATAATGTAAAACAGGAGCTGACTAATGGCATGCCAATCCGCTGTGATTGTTGCTTTGGATTTTCAATATCGTGAGCAGGCCCTGGAGGTAGCGGATCAGCTTGATCCCGGTAAATGCCGGGTCAAGGTGGGAAAAGAGCTGTTCACCCGGGAAGGCCCTGGCGTGGTGAAAGCACTGCATGAGAAAGGCTTCGATGTGTTTCTCGATCTCAAGTTTCACGACATCCCCAATACGGTGGCGCGAGCCTGTTCTGTGGCCGCGGACCTGGGGGTGTGGATGGTCAATGTGCATGCGTCCGGCGGCCGGCGCATGATGGAGGCTGCTGCTAAAGCGATAGCGCAAACCGGCACCGGCACCCAGCTGATTGCGGTGACGGTGTTGACCAGCATGGAGCGTTCAGACCTGGTTGAAGTGGGGCTGGATGTGGAACCGATACAGCATGTGCAGCGTTTGGCTGCGTTGGCGAAGGATTGTGGGTTGCATGGGGTGGTGTGTTCTGCCCAGGAGGCACCGGTTTTAAAGCCGGCACTGGGGGGCGATTTTAAACTGGTGACCCCCGGTATCCGCCCGCAGGGGAGTGAAACCGGCGATCAGCGCCGGGTTATGACACCGCCGCAGGCGGTGGCGGCGGGTGTGGATTATATGGTGATTGGACGGCCCATTGCCCAGGCGCCGAATCCCAGGCAGGCCTTGCAGGATGTGCTGTCCAGCTTGCCGTAACCGGGTTTTTTAACCCGTATGTGTCTAACTGGTAAAGGAACAATATCCAGGGATAGAACATGCGGATGGTGCGAGTCTTTGTGTTGCTTTGCGGGCTGGGAATGCTGTTGCCCTGTGCTGCGTTCTGCGCAGATAAAAACCAATACTTTATCCCCCTTCCCATCAACATCAATACCGCGGATGAGCTAACCTTATCCAGGGCTCTGGTGGGTATAGGGCCAAAAAAGGCGGCGGCCATCGTTGCATTCCGAAATCAGCATGGCCCCTTCGCCAGCCCCCGGGAATTGACCGGTGTGAAGGGGGTGGGTGAAGGAACCTTGCGCCGGAATGCCGGTCGAATCAGCGTAGAGTGACTTATTTACCTTTAACTGAGGCGGGTGACTTTCTATACTCCCCCTCCAGGTTAAACAGGATTGGAGAAAGCCGTGTATACAGTCAGTTACCCCGGTAGTGGAGTGGTCAGATCACTGGTGAGCATGATGATTGCTGTGGTGTTGGGTATGACATCAGCTTATGCAAACAGCAGCGTTGCCCCTGATCAGCTGATCAGCTCGCTGTTTGAAGTGATCAATAAGCGACTCAACGACGACCAGGAAAAGATTGCGGCGGACAAGAAGCACCTGATTACCATTGGCGACGAGGTACTTGCACCCTATGTCAGTTTCGAAACCATGGCAAAGCAGATACTGGGCAAGAACTGGCGCAAGATAACCCCGGAACAGCGGGTGCGCTACACCGAGGCTTTCCGTCAGCGGGTATCCCTGTCACTGGTGTCACAATACGATCCGTCAAAAAAGTACCTGCTTGAAGTGACCGGCTCACGCCAGAACGATAAAGGTGATCGTGCGGCGGTGAGCAGTGTGGTGACCGAAGCGAAAACCGGGGAAAAGTACAACATCAGTTACAAGCTGTATGTGGATCGCAAAACCAAAAACTGGCAGGTGTACGATATCGTGGTGGAAGGCGTCAGCGTATTGCAGAGTTTCAAAACCGCAAGCGCCGAGGATTTTAAGAATAACGGCATCGAGTACATGATCGCGCAATTGGAAAGTTCTGAAGAGCCGGCTTCATCGGCTCAGTAACTATTTCATGTTTTTCAGGTTTTCCCGGGTTCTGAGGCGGGCATCCCGCCGCACCTGGGCACCGTTATAGCGTCTGATTTCAGCTTCAGATTGCGGTTCTATTTCGGCTATTTCACATGGCTTGTTGTCGGGGCCCAGGGCCACGAAGGTGAAGTAAGCCGACACGATATGCTTGCTTTCCCCCGAGAATGAGTTTTCTGCATCAACTCGAACACCAATTTCCATTGAGCTGGACCAGGTGCGATTCACTGCAGCGCTGATCAACAGTGTGTCGCCATCTTTTGCCGGGGCAACGAAATGGAAAGAGTCCACTGAAGCGGTAACACATACTTTTCCGCTGTGGCGCTCCGAAACCACCAGGGCCACCCGGTCACAAAGCGACATCACCAACCCGCCAAACACGGTGTAATGGGCATTCAGATCATTGGGGAAGACCTTGTATACGTGATGCTGGACCGAAGAAGCTGAAACGGGCTTGGGTTGTATGTCTATAGTCATGAAAAGGGGCGTCTGTGTTGAGGTTCAGGGGGCTTTCTCAAGTGCCCTGTAAAGGTACCACAGGTGCCTCTGCGAAAAATAATGTCATTGCTGAGATTGGGGTATGGGGCCGTGGGTTTCTTGCCGTGTGTTGGAGCGGTGAGGGGGGGGGAAGTAATACAAGCGAAACCAGCTCGGCAACAAAAAAGGAGCCATTAGGCTCCTTTTTCTTCGGGATTGGCTCCACAGGCAGGGCTCGAACCTGCGACCCAGCGGTTAACAGCCGCTTGCTCTACCAACTGAGCTACTGTGGATCAGCTCTTGAGGACGCGTATATTAAGGGCATGATTCTTATGGGTCAACCACTTTTTTCCATTTTTCTATCAGGCAGTTACCGGTAAAGTCCTGTTGTCAAAGGGATTGATGGCCAGGGTCCGTGAGGGATTTTTTACCGCCTGAAATTGCCGGGATGGTAACGTCACTCTATTGCATTAGTAATGCAACTCACTATAGTGTCGGGGTCGTAGCGTCTCACTTCAGTATGTAGGGGGTTCACCTTGTATATCGACCAAGCATCCGCCCAGGAACTTCAAGCGCAGTTGGCTGAACTGGAAAACCAGTATGCCGGATTCAAGGCAGCCAAACTCAATTTGGATCTCACGCGGGGTAAGCCCAGTGCGGCTCAACTGGATCTGTCTGATGGGCTGGATGGCATTTTATCCGGTGCCTATAAAGCAGAAGACGGCACGGATTGCAGGAATTATGGTGGCCTGGACGGAATCGCGGAAGCCAAGGCCCTGTTTTCACAGGTGTTGGGTGTAAAACCGTCGGAAATGTTGATTGGCGGTAATGCCAGTTTAACCTTGATGTTTCAAATGGTGGCGTTCGCCCACCTGTTCGGTGTGCGGGGTGCAGACAGCGCCTGGTCAAAAGAGGGCAAGGTGAAGTTTCTATGCCCGGTGCCCGGCTATGACCGCCATTTTGGAATTTGTGAAGAACTGGGTATTGAAATGATTCCGGTGGCCATGGATGACAATGGGCCTGTGATGGATGAGGTCGAGGAAAAGGTAAAGTCCGATCCGACCATAAAAGGTATCTGGTGTGTGCCGCGCTTTTCCAACCCTACCGGCATTGTTTACAGCGATGAGGTGGTGGATCGTATTGCCCGGCTGGGGAAAATAGCCGGAGCCAATTTCCGGGTGATGTGGGATAACGCCTACGCGGTTCACGCCTTGAGCCCTGACGCGCCGCAATTGGCCAATCTCATGGAGTTGGCCCGCGAGCACGGCACTGAAGATTCTGTGGTGATATTTGGTTCCACATCGAAGGTCACTTTTGCCGGGTCCGGTCTGGCTTTTATGGGTACTTCTGCGGCGAACCTCGAGTTCTTCAAGCGGCACTTGGGTATGTGTACCATCGGGCCGGACAAAGTAAACCAGTTACGTCACGTGAAGTTTTTCGGTGATTTCGACGGTCTGCTCAGTCACATGGAAAAGCACGCGGAGCTGCTCAAGCCACGCTTTGACGCTGTGCTGCAGCATTTGCAGGAAGGGTTTGCTGATTCTGATCTTGGTACCTGGACTGTGCCTCATGGCGGTTATTTTGTTTCCTTCGACGCCAGGCCCGGGCTTGCCAAGGATATCATTCGTCTGGCGTCGGAAGTGGGCGTAAAACTGACACCGGCCGGTGCCACTTTCCCCTACGGTAATGACCCGGACGACAAGAACATTCGCCTGGCACCCAGCTTCCCTTCTTTGGCGGATATCAATAAAACCATGGAAGTGTTTGTGGTGTGCGTAAAACTGTCATCCATTAGGCAAAAAATAGGGCAGTAGGTTCGCCCACTGCACAAATTTGGTTCTAAAAGAAAAGCCTGGCGCGCTGGTATACCGGGCTTTTCTTTTTTCCCGATGGGCTGTGGTATAGTCGGAAAACCTGGCTTGTTGAATAAGGATTTCTACACATGATTCCCGTAGTTTTGTCTGGTGGTAGTGGGTCCCGTTTGTGGCCTCTTTCTCGTTCTGCGTACCCCAAGCAGTTTTTACCACTGTGTTCCGGTTACTCGTTGGTTCAGGATACGGTAATGCGCCTGGCGGGGAGTGTGGCCACGGAAGCCCCGATTTTTGTCACCGCCAACGATCAACGTTTTCTGCTTGCCGATCAAGTGCAGACATTGGGTGCAGAGGGGGCCGAAATCGTTCTTGAGCCCGCCCGCCGTAATACTGCCCCGGCTATTGCCCTGGCGTGCTTCGCCGCGCAGGAGAGGGCGCCCGAATCCGTGGTGCTGGTATTGCCATCGGATCATCATATCGAGAATAAAGCAGCGTTCCAGCAGGTATTGGAGTTGGCCAACACTGCTGCGGTGAAAGGTAATCTGGTCACCTTTGGTGTGGTTCCCACCAAGCCGGAAACCGGTTACGGGTATATTAAAGCGAATAATTCCTCTGCTGATGGCTGGCTGAGTATTGATGCGTTTGTGGAAAAACCCAGCGTGGAGTTGGCCGAGCAATATCTGGAATCCGGAGATTACTATTGGAATTCCGGTATGTTTGCGTTTCGCGCCGATGTCTATCTGCAGGAGTTAAAGCAACACAACCCCGCTATTTATGACGCAGCCAAAGCATCCTGGGATGCAAGATCTGAAGATCTTGATTTCATTCGGGTGGGAGAGGAAGCCTTTGTTGCGTGCCCGGAAGATTCCATTGATTACGCGGTGATGGAAAAGACCGAGAAGGCGGTGGTGATTCCCCTGGACTCGGGATGGTCTGATGTGGGCTCCTGGCAGTCGCTCTGGGAAGTGCAGGATAAAGACGCTACCGGAAACGTGCTGGTGGGTGACGTGATCGCCCAGGATACTGAAAACACCATGGTGCACGCCAGTAACCGAATGGTGGCGTGCTTGGGTGTGGAGGACCTGGTAATTGTGGAAACAACCGATGCAGTGTTGGTGGCAGACATAAATCAGGTGCAGAAAGTTAAGGATATAGTAAAGCTGATTGAAGCCGATGGCCGCAGTGAGCACGAATTTCATCGTGAAGTTCACCGGCCCTGGGGGCGCTTCGATTCCGTTGATGCCGGCGATCGCTATCAGGTGAAGCGTATTACGGTAAAACCTGGCGCCAAGCTTTCCACCCAGATGCATCACCATCGGGCTGAGCACTGGGTGGTGGTACAGGGCACAGCCAAAGTGCAGCGGGGTGAAGATTCCCTCATGCTGACAGAAAATCAATCCGTGTATATTCCCTTGGGCGAGGTGCACTATCTGGAAAACCCCGGCAAGATCCCGCTCGAAATCATTGAGATCCAGACCGGGTCTTATTTGGGTGAAGACGATATCATTCGTTTTAATGATCAATACGGAAGGGGCACAAAAGACTAAGCGTGCGCAAGTTCAAGGTACACTCCAAATACCAGCCGGCCGGCGATCAGCCCACGGCGATTACCCAACTGGTGGAAGGTTTGGAAGATGGCTATTCCCACCAGACCTTATTGGGTGTAACCGGGTCAGGGAAGACCTTTACCATTGCCAATGTGGTGGAGCAAGTGCAACGACCCACATTGGTCATGGCTCACAACAAAACGCTGGCAGCGCAGCTGTACGGAGAATTCAAGGAATTCTTTCCCAATAATGCAGTGGAGTATTTTGTATCGTACTACGATTATTACCAGCCGGAAGCCTACGTACCGGCATCGGATACGTTTATTGAGAAAGATTCATCCATCAATGAGCATATCGAGCAGATGCGTCTGTCTGCCACCAAGGCGCTGCTGGAGCGTGAAGATGTACTGATCGTGGCAACCGTATCTTCCATTTATGGTCTGGGTGACCCGGGCAGTTACCTGAAAATGGTGTTGCACCTGGATCGCGGTGACCGGATTGATCAACGTAAAATACTGCGGCGCTTGGCCGAACTGCAGTACACCCGTAATGATCTGGAGTTTAATCGTGCCACCTACCGGGTTCGCGGTGAAGTGATTGATGTGTTTCCTGCGGAATCTGAGCGTGAAGCGTTGCGTATAGAATTGTTCGATGACGAAGTGGAAAACCTGTCGTTGTTTGATCCATTGACCGGGGAAGTGCTCCAGAAGTTACCCCGCTATACAATTTATCCGAAATCCCATTATGTAACACCGCGAGAAACAGTGCTTGATGCCATTGAAAACATCAAGCTGGAGTTGCGCGATCGGCTCGAGCATTTTACCGAAGAAGGCAAGTTGCTGGAGCATCAGCGCCTGAGTGAGCGTACCCGTTTCGATATCGAAATGATGCAGGAACTGGGCTACTGTACCGGGATTGAAAATTATTCCCGCTTCCTGTCGGGCCGGGCACCTGGTGAGCCACCACCGACGTTGTTTGAATACTTGCCGCAGAACGCATTGGTGGTGATTGATGAATCCCATGTTACCGTGCCTCAGATCGGCGGAATGTATCGTGGTGACCGTTCGCGGAAAGAAACCCTGGTGCAGTACGGGTTTCGTCTTCCCTCTGCCTTGGACAACCGGCCGCTGAAGTTTGAGGAGTGGGAGGGCCTATGCCCCCAGACTATTTTTGTCTCCGCCACACCTGGCCCCTATGAGGCAGAGCATCAGCAGGCGATCGTAGAGCAGATTGTGCGTCCCACCGGTCTGGTGGATCCCGCCATTGAGGTGCGCCCGGCCATTACCCAAGTGGAAGATCTACTGTCACAGATTCATGCCACGGTGGCGAAAGAGGAGCGGGTGCTGGTGACCACCCTCACCAAGCGCATGGCCGAGGATTTGACGGATTACCTGATGGAACACGGCGTTCGGGTGCGTTACCTGCATTCCGATATTGATACCGTTGAGCGTGTGGAAATCATACGGGATCTGCGCCTGGGTGAGTTTGATGTGTTGGTGGGCATCAACCTGCTGCGAGAAGGTCTGGACATGCCGGAGGTTTCTCTGGTCACCATTCTGGACGCCGATAAGGAGGGTTTTCTGCGCTCCGATAGGTCACTGATCCAGACCATTGGTCGTGCCGCCCGCAACCTCAATGGCAAGGCCATTTTGTATGCGGACAAGGTTACCAACTCCATGCAACGGGCCATGGATGAAACAGAGCGCCGCCGGGCCAAGCAAATTGCATATAATGAGGCCCATGGCATTACTCCGATGGGAATAAAGAAGTCCGTCGAGGATATTATGGAAGGTGCCCGGGCGCCCGGAGGAGGGCGTAAATCCGGCCGTAAAGTAGCGGACAAGAAATCAGGCTATAATCGGGATATTTCGGCCCTTGAGCCCCGTCAGGTGGGTGCTTTGATCAAGGAGCTTGAACATAAAATGTTTGAAGCCGCTAAAAACCTGGAGTTTGAAGAGGCTGCCCGGCTGCGGGATGAAGTGCAGCAGATCAAAAGCCAAGCGTTTATACAGTAGGAAATTCGTAGAATGAAAGTATTGGTCACCGGTGCTGCCGGTTTTATTGGGGCCGCTCTGGCACACCGACTTATGGATCGTGGTGATGAAGTTGTCGGGCTCGACAACATGAACGATTATTACGATGTCAGTTTGAAAGAGGCGCGCCTGTCCAGGCTGGAGGATAGGGCCGGGTTCACATTCTATCGAAATGCGTTGGAAGAGCGGGATGTGTTGGATGCCCTGTTCAAGAAAGAACAGCCCCAGCGAGTGGTTAATATGGCGGCGCAGGCTGGCGTCCGGTATTCACTGGAGAACCCGCATGCCTACGTGGAATCCAATCTGGTTGGTTTCATGAACCTGCTGGAATCCTGCCGCCAGATGGAGGTGGAACACTTGGTGTATGCCTCCAGCAGCTCGGTGTATGGGGCCAACACCCGGATGCCGTTTTCAGTACACGACAACGTAGACCATCCGCTGTCCCTGTATGCGGCCACCAAAAAAGCCAACGAATTGATGGCCCATACCTATAGCCACCTCTACCGTTTGCCGACCACAGGCTTGCGCTTCTTTACTGTGTACGGCCCCTGGGGACGCCCTGACATGGCCTTGTTCAAATTCACCAAAGCCATTTTGGAAGGCCGGCCCATTGATGTGTTCAATTACGGGAATCATCGCCGGGATTTCACTTATATAGATGATATCGTCGAAGGCATGCTCCGCAGCCTGGATAAGGTCGCCCAACCCAACCCGGACTGGAATGGTGCCGCGCCGGATGCCGCCACCAGCCAGGCACCGTATCGCCTATATAATATAGGTAGCAATCGGCCGGTGGAATTGTTACGTTATATCGAGGTGTTGGAAGACTGTTTGGGTAAATCTGCAGAAAAGAATCTGTTGCCGATGCAGCCTGGTGACGTGCCGGATACCTATGCCGATGTGGATGCTCTTGTGTCGGATGTGGACTATCGTCCCAACATGGCAGTTGAGGAGGGGGTAAAACGCTTCGTGGAGTGGTATCGAGCCTTCTATCAGATCTGATTTTTGAAATCATGACTTGCACTTACCAGGGCGCGGTGTTATTTTTGCGCGCCTGAACATAATAGGCACGTAGCTCAGTTGGTTAGAGCACCACCTTGACATGGTGGGGGTCGTTGGTTCGAATCCGATCGTGCCTACCAATTTTCACTTAGAACATTCAATCTAAGTGGTTCTGTAGCTTGAGAATTTCCCAAAGCAGTCATAGAATCTCAAGGACAGAAATCCTGCGGGATCATTATCGAGAATTGAAGCGGAATCAAGTAACCCCGAACACTCAAAAAGGGAGCTTGGTTTTTTTATTAACGGGCTTGGAGGAAGAGCTATTAAGCAGCGTAACAGACGCCCTGTAGTACAGACGAAAAAGAACCGAACCAATGATGAGATCACCTGCCCGGAAGTGCGGTTGATCGGTGGGGACGGCGAGCAGATCGGCATAGTCACAATTGAAGAAGCCATCAGCAAAGCCGAAGAATCGGAGATGGATTTAGTTGAAATCGCTCCCGATGCTGAACCCCCCGTGTGTCGGATCATGGACTACGGAAAGCACATCTTCGAAGAGAAGAAACGCCAAGCTGAAGCCCGTAAAAAGCAGAAACAGACCCAGGTGAAGGAAATCAAGATTCGCCCGGGAACTGAAGAGGGGGACTACCAGGTCAAACTTCGCAACCTGAAGCGGTTCCTCGAAGATGGTGACAAAACCAAAATCACTCTGCGTTTCCGCGGGCGTGAGATGGCACACCAGGAGCTGGGTATGGAGATGATGAAACGCATCGAATCCGACCTGGACGAACTGGGGGCTGTTGAGCAGATGCCCAAGATGGAAGGTCGTCAGATGCATATGGTGATTGCACCGAAAAAGAAAAAGTAAACCATGTCGGTTTGCTTATTAAACTTTAAAACATTGTGAAAACAATGCGGAGCGTAAAATGCCTAAGATGAAAACAAACCGTGGGGCTGCCAAGCGTTTTAAAAAAACCGCCAACGGTTTCAAGCGTAAACAAGCCTTCAAGCGTCACATTCTGACCAAAAAGAATTCCAAGCGAATTCGTCAGTTGCGACCCAAATCCATGGTGCACAAGGCCGATGTGGCTTTGGTAGCACGTATGATGCCTTACGTGTAAGGCCCGATTAGGAATTTGGAGGTTTAAACAATGCCAAGAGTAAAACGCGGTGTAACCGCATCTCGCCGTCACAAGAAAATTCTGAAGCAGGCCAAAGGTTATTACGGTGCCCGCTCGCGCGTATTGCGTGTAGCCAAGCAAGCGGTAACCAAGGCCGGCCAATATGCGTATCGTGACCGTCGCCAGCGTAAGCGTCAGTTCCGTCAGTTGTGGATTACCCGTATCAACGCAGCTGCCCGCATGAACGGCCTGTCCTACAGCCGCTTCATCAATGGTCTGAAAAAAGCATCTGTCGAAGTGGATCGTAAGATTCTGGCCGACATCGCTGTGCACGACCAAGCGACCTTTACCGCGTTGGCAGAGAAGGCTAAGGCCAGTCTTTCCAACTAAGCGTCGCGATCTGTCGCCGTCACACTCTGGTGACAAATCAAGCATAGAATAGGGGAAGGGCTCAGGCTCTTCCCCTTTTTATTTTTCGAATTCAAAGCGGAATCACCATGGAAAACCTGCAAAGTATTCTTCAACAAGCATTGGCTGCAGTGGCAAATGCCGAATCCGTTGCCGGCCTGGATCAGGTCAGGGTTCATTACCTGGGCAAGAAAGGCGAAATCACGGGGCAACTGAAAACACTGGGCAAGCTGGCGCCGGAAGAGCGTAAGGCGGCGGGTGCTGACATCAACAGGGTGAAGGAGCAGGTGCAGGAGGCGATCAAGGACCGTCAGGCGTTTCTGCAGGATCAGGCCATGCAGCAGCAGTTGGCCAGTGAGTCCATAGACGTGACCCTTGCCGGTCGCAATGGAGCCGTGGGTGGCTTGCATCCGGTTACCCGCACCCTGCAGCGCATAGAAACGTTTTTTGCCAGCATGGGTTTCCAGGTGGTAGAGGGCCCCGAGATCGAAGACGATTTCCATAATTTTGAGGCTCTGAATATTCCCGGTCATCACCCGGCGCGGGCCATGCACGATACCTTCTATTTTGATGCCGGTACGTTGCTGCGCACCCACACCTCGCCGGTACAGGTGCGCACGATGGAAAGCACTGAGGCGCCTTATCGCATTATCTGTCCGGGGCGGGTGTATCGTTGTGATTCGGATTTGACCCACACCCCAATGTTCCACCAGGTGGAAGGTCTGTTGGTGGATACGGATATCACGTTTGCGGACCTGAAAGGCATTCTGGCGGAGTTTCTGCGCGATTTCTTTGAAAAAGACCTGGATGTGCGATTCCGTCCCTCTTATTTTCCTTTTACCGAACCCAGCGCCGAAATGGACATTCAGTGTGTCATGTGTGACGGCCGCGGGTGCCGGGTCTGCAGCCATACCGGTTGGCTGGAAATACTGGGGTGCGGCATGGTGCACCCAAAGGTATTCGAGCACGTGAATGTGGACTCTGAGAAATACACCGGGTTTGCTTTTGGTATGGGAGTGGAGCGTCTCACCATGCTGCGTTATGGCGTGAATGACTTGCGTTTGTTCTTTGAGAACGATCTGAAATTTCTGCGGCAATTTCAGTAGTTTTTGCCTGCCATATAGCGAATATCGAAACAGAATTTAGGGGAATAGAACATGCGCTTCAGTGAGAAATGGCTTCGTAAATGGGTTAACCCGGCCCTTGGTACAGAGGAATTGGTTGCTCAGATCACCATGGCCGGTCTGGAAGTGGACAGCGTGGAAGCCGTTGCGGGTGAGTTCAGCGGGGTGGTTGTGGCTGAAATCATTCGGGCGGAGCCGCATCCCGATGCCGGCAAGCTTCAGGTTTGCACCGTGGAAGTGGGTGAAGGTGAGCCGCTGCAGGTTGTGTGCGGTGCCGCTAACGCGCGGCCGGGTATCAAGGTGCCCTGTGCCCGGGTCGGTGCGGTGCTGCCCGGTGATTTTAAAATCAAAAAGGCTAAGTTGCGGGGCGTTGAGTCTTTTGGCATGCTCTGCGCCGAGCAGGAGCTGGGCATGGCTGAGTCATCCGATGGTTTGATGGAATTGCCATTGGATGCACCGGTGGGTGTCAACATTCGCGAGTATCTGGCCCTGGATGATGTGGCCATTGAAGTGGATCTTACGCCCAATCGTGGTGACTGCCTGGGTATCGCCGGCCTGGCCCGTGAGGTGGGTGTACTGAACCGGGAATCCGTTAACCAGGTGCACTGTCCTGATGTCGCGCAAACCATATCAGATCGATTCCCGGTTAACATCGAAGCCAAGGCGCAGTGCCCCCGTTATGTGGGCAGGGTGATTCGTGGAGTGGATCTAGGCCGGCCAACCCCGGTGTGGATGGTGGAACGACTGCGCCGCAGTGGTATCCGCTCCATCGATCCTGTGGTGGACGTGACTAATTATGTGCTGCTCGAGTTGGGTCAGCCAATGCACGCGTTCGATCTGAACCGGATTCAGGGGGGCATCTGCGTGCGCTTGGCAACACCGGGTGAAACGCTGACGCTGCTGGACGGTCAGGAGCTCACACTGAGCGAGGATACACTGTTGATTGCTGATCAGTCCGGCCCTCTGGCCATGGCCGGTGTGATGGGGGGAGAAGCTTCAGGTGTCAGTCCCGATACCGTGGACCTGTTCCTCGAAAGTGCGTTCTTTGATCCCATTGCCATTGCCGGTAAAGCCCGCCGCTATGGTTTGCATACTGACTCGTCCCATCGTTTTGAACGAGGAGTGGATTTCGAGTTGCAGCGACATGCAATGGAGCGTGCCACCGCTTTGCTATTGGAAATCGTCGGCGGTGATGCGGGCCCGGTGATCGAGGAATTAAGCACGGAAGCATTGCCTCATTTGCCATCCATTGAGCTGCGTCGAGAGCGCATCGAGCGTATTTTGGGGTGTGAAATCCCGGATATCGACGTGGAGGACATTCTCGGGCGGCTGGGAATGGATATAGTATCCACCAACATTGGCTGGCACATTGTACCCCCCAGTTATCGTTTTGATATCCGACTTGAGGTGGATCTCATAGAAGAGTTGGGGCGGGTCTATGGCTACAATAACCTGCCCACCACACTACCGATTCTGGAAGGCCTGGCGCCGAAGCGTGAAGAAGCCATGCTGTCCGTGTCCCAGCTTAAGCAGGTCCTGGTGGACCGGGATTATCAAGAGGTCATCACCTATAGTTTTGTTGATAAAAAATTCATTGAGCTACTGACCCCGGATCAGGCTTCAGTGAGTTTGGCCAATCCCATTTCCGCTGATATGTCAGAAATGCGCACCACCTTGTGGGCCGGCCTGCTGAAAACAGCCACTCATAATCTCAACCGTCAGCAGTATCGCCTGCGCCTGTTTGAATCCGGCCTGACTTTCCTCAAGCAGGGGGACGGCTTGAATCAAGTGGATCACATAGCCGGGCTGATTAGTGGTGGTATTGGTCAAGAGGATTGGTTTGGCAAAGTCCGCCCCGTTGACTTTTATGACATTAAAGGCGATGTGGAAGCATTGCTGGCGCTCAGTGGTGGCACAGACTGTTACCACTTTGAGTCAGCCCAACATGACGCATTGCACCCCGGGCAAACCGCCGTCATCAAGCGGGGAGAAGACCATGTGGGATTTGTGGGTGCTCTTCATCCGGGGCTGCAGAAAACGCTGGGCATCAGTCAGAAAGTCTTCCTATTTGAATTAGTTTTGCCTCGGATTCGTCAAAGAAGCTTGCCCCAGTTCAAAGAATTGTCGAAATATCCGGAAGTTAGGCGCGATTTTGCAGTAATAGTTGATGAAAAGATTTCAGCAGCAGCTATACTGAAAAATGTGCGCGAAACAGCCGGTTCTTTATTGACCGATCTCGTGCTGTTCGATGTCTATCAGGGCGACAACCTGGAGGCGGGTAAAAAGAGTATCGCCTTTGGCATAACCCTGCAGGACTCGGCTCGGACCTTACAGGACGAAGACATTAATCCGCTGGCGGAGAAAGTGGTTACGTCCTTAAAAGAAACGTTCAATGTCACATTGAGGGAATAAGGATGGGTGCGTTAACCAAGGCTGACTTAGCTGAAAAGCTATTCGAAGAACTTGGGTTGAACAAGCGGGAAGCCAAGGAAATGGTGGAACTGTTTTTCGAAGAAATTCGATCCTCGCTTGAATCAAACGAGCATGTGAAACTTTCCGGGTTTGGTAATTTTGATTTACGCAACAAGCGTGAAAGGCCAGGTAGGAACCCGAAAACCGGTGAAGAGATTCCAATTTCCGCTCGTCGCGTGGTGACGTTTCGCCCTGGCCAGAAGTTGAAGCAACGAGTGGAAGCCTATGCTGGAACCAAGCAACAATAACGAACTGCCAGCGATACCGGGAAAACGCTATTTTACCATTGGGGAAGTGAGCGAACTTTGTGATGTAAAACCGCACGTTTTACGTTACTGGGAACAGGAATTTACCCAACTGAAACCCGTGAAAAGGCGGGGTAATCGTCGTTATTACCAGCGCCAGGATGTGATCATGATCCGGCAAATTCGCAGTTTGCTTTATGATCAGGGCTACACCATTGGTGGGGCACGCCTGAAGCTGACCGGAGATGACGCCCAGGAAGATGTCACCAAGTCTTCTCAGTTGATCCGGCAGATGATTACAGAACTTGAAGAAGTGTTATTGGTTCTTAAGGATCACTAACCTCTACAGTGTTAAAAAAAGTTTGATAATTACCTCGAATCCTGTATTATTTGCGTCCTCTCTCCGGGGTGGGGCGCAAGTCTAACCCCTTGAAATAGCAGAGAATCGGGGCGTAGCGCAGTCTGGTAGCGCACCACACTGGGGGTGTGGTGGTCGTAGGTTCAAATCCTGCCGTCCCGACCATTCCCTTACTCCGCCAATCTAGGTGCCGATCATCCAGACCTGTCCTCAGCTCCTCTTTCATCTTCATGTGAAGCAAGGCAGCTCCTCAACTCTGAAAATCTTATTTTATGCCGTAGTCCAATTGCGGTCTCAAACATGCCCACTTGCAGTGAAAATTCAGATCGATGAATGCCCAGCCTTAGAATGCCGGCTGTGGGGTAAGCAACAATTTATCGGTGTTTATACCCTGATCCTGCAATTGTCCAAGAATCATCGAATAGGTTTCTGCAGGTAGCTGAGGAGTACGGCTCAGCACGAATAATGTGTAGCACAGGGGATCTGTTACCACGGCGTACTGATAGTTCTCGGAATCCAGCACCACAATCAGATAGTTTGCCCAGGGGAAATTGGGCACACCCGGGAAACTGACCTTCAACCGCGCATTGCTTGCTTCGTCCACCACCACCGCGTTGCCCAGAATTTCATCAATAGGGCCCCCTAGAGTTTCTTTGAAGCCTTTGTTGTAAACCTGAACACTGCCGTCTGCCAGTAGAGTATATTCTGCTGTAACACCCACCAGCCCTGCATTGAACGAGGTTTCGTAGGCGGAAATCTGATACCAAAGTCCCATATAACGTTCAATATCGACGTAGGGGACCGTTGTTGTATTGCAGCCGGCCAGTAGAGTGGCGATAGAGAGTATTACCAGGTTTTTCACGTTGCGCAGGGACATAATCTAGCCTCGATTTCATTTAGTGTTTGTTGGGGATAGAGGCTAACCTAGTGCTTGTGAACGCGGCGTGAAGACCCGCTTAATCACCGGTTTGGCCACTTCAGCGCGGTACATATGGCAACACGCTGGCGAGTGACTGATTAGAATGTGCGTTTCGCAGTCAAGAGGATTCAACCCCATGAATAAAGAAGCCGTTATTGTTTCAACCGCCCGTACACCCATCGGCCGTGCCTACCGCGGGGCGCTCAACAATATTAAATCACCCACGATGATGGGCCATGCCATCCGGCATGCGGTTGAGCGCAGTGGTGTTGAGCCTGGCGAAATCGAGGATGTTGTGATCGGAGCCGTGCTCACGGCAGGCACAGCGGGCACCAATGTCGCCCGCACCGCAACCTTGGCGGCGGGGTTGCCCGTGTCTGTGTCAGCCCAAACCATGGATCGTCAGTGCTCCTCTGGATTGATGGCCATTGCCACTGCAGCCAAACAAATTATGGTGGACGGCATGCCGGTTTGCGTCGCCGGGGGTCAGGAGAACATCAGTGCGGTACAGAACAAATACTTTGAGTGGGCCAAGGCCGAGGAAGACCCCAATGTGATTGCCAGAGCTGAACATGCCTACATGCCCATGCTGCTGACTGCCGAAAACGTTGCCAGAAAATACAACGTCAGCCGTGAGGCGCAGGATCAGTATGCGTTGCTGTCCCAGCAACGAACGGCAGCGGCTCAGGACGCGGGTAAATTCGATGACGAAATAGTGCCGGTATCCGCCACCAAAGCCGTGTTCGATAAAGAGACAAAGGCAGTAACCTATGAAGAGGTTACGCTGAGCAAAGATGAAGGTAATCGCCCCGGTACCACTTATGAATCGCTGGCTGGACTGAAGCCCGTGGTAGAAGGCGGTGTGATCACGGCCGGTAACGCCAGTCAATTATCCGATGGTGCATCGGCCTGTGTGTTGATGGATTCGAAGCTGGCCGAGCGGCGTGGCATTGCACCGCTTGGTATTTACCGCGGCATGGCCGTTGCCGGTAATGCCCCTGAAGAGATGGGAATCGGCCCCGTTTACGCTATTCCGAAGTTGCTGAAGCAGCATGGTTTGAGCATCAATGACATAGGGCTATGGGAACTGAACGAGGCGTTTGCGGTGCAAACCCTGTACTGCCGGGATTATCTGGGTATTGATCCGGAGCTGTACAATGTCAACGGCGGCGCCATCTCTATTGGTCACCCCTATGGCATGTCCGGTGCGCGGATGGTTGGACATGCTTTAATAGAAGGTAAGCGTCGTGGCGCCAAGTTTGTTGTGGTAACCATGTGCATTGGTGGAGGCATGGGTGCGGCCGGATTGTTTGAGGTGGCCTAATGGTGTAACAAAGCAGTGCGCTGATGATAAAAAAGGCCGGTGATCCCCGGCCTTTTTTATTCTGCTGTAATGTCAGGCTGCACTGACGGTTGCAAAATTCAGATTGAACACCTGAATTCGTTTGCGCTGCATTTTCAGCATGTATTCCATTTCTTTAAAGCGGGTGCGAATGGTGGCATGTTGCCATTTTGCCTGCAGTTCCTGCTTCTTTTCTTCAAAAGCATCGCGTTTTTGCTGCACCCACTGGCCACGCAATTCTTTCCACTCTGCCATGGTGTCCATAAACTGCTGGTATTCTGTTTCCAGCGTTTGACGCAGTGCTTCTACATTGGGTTTGGGCAGGCGGCTCAGGCTCAGCTGCTTACGGGCCTTTTCGAATTGCATCTGCAGCATGGCTTCCTGAATTTTGAAACTGGGTACCCGTTTCAGGTTGCTGGCAAGGCCAAGCCAGGATAGGCAAGAGATCATCCATTTCGTTGGATCAAACTGCCACCAGCGTACACCGTTGCGGTAATCGGTTTGAAAATAGTGGTGGAAATTATGATAGCCCTCACCGTAGGTGAACAATGCCAACATGAAGTTATCCTTGGCGGTATTGGTGTTGGTGTAGGGTTGTTTGCCCCAGGCGTGACACAGGCTGTTGATAAAGAAGGTCACATGATGGCTGATCACCAGCCGCAGAACGCCGGCCAGCAGAAGCATTCCCAGAATATTTCCATTCAGGTAACCCAGCAGCAGTGGCACCCCAACGTTGGAGAGCACCACCAGCGGAACGTAATATTTATGCTGAAACATTACGATGTTGTCCCGCTGTAAATCCTGGGTGTTATTGAGGTCGACTTCGCCACTCTTATAGTTGCGCAGCATCCACCCAATATGAGCAAACCAGAGGCCGCGGTTAATGGAGTAGGGGTCGTGGTCTACGTCATCCACATAGCGGTGATGCTTACGATGCCCAGAACACCAGATCAGAATGGTGTTCTGCAGGGCGCAGGCTCCCCAGAAGGCAAAAAATGCCCGCACTACGGGGTTGGCATCATAGGCCCGATGCGACCAGAGACGGTGGTAGCCACCCGTGATTGACAGGCCGCAGAAAGCCAGCATCAGGGTAAATACAGTCCACTCCACGGCATCATAACCCACCATAATTCCGTACACGGGTACGGCGGTGACGGCGACCAGGAACGTGAGAGAAAAAATCAGGGTGGGGGCCCAGTTAATGGGAGGGTTTTCTTTGATTGCCTTATTGGACTCTGGCATGCACTACTTTCTCGCTGAACGGGTTTTGTTATGAATGTTGACAGTATAGCTTTCGGTGGATCGAAAAGTATATTGATCACCAAATATGAGATGTGATTCTAACTTAAATCAACTGGTAGGTATATTACATAAAAAAGGCGGCATGATGCCGCCTTAAAGTAGGGTAAATACAGTATGTAAGTGGCCGATTACTCGTCAGCTTCGGCCGCTTCAGGCTTTTTTGCTGCTTTTACCTTTTTCTTTACTTCCGCTTTGACTTCCTTAGCGGATTCGGAAACTTCGTCTACCTTTGAATGGCCAAGCTCTACCAGCTCTTCAAAGTAGCTCTCGCCGCTGTTGCGCGCTTTGATCACCAGGCCAACTGAAGCATTTTTCAGTTGATCCAGGCTGCTCTTGACGTCGTCAAAAGGGGCTGTAACGTCTTTCTTAAGCTGTTCCAAAAAGGATTCTTCAGCTTTCAATTGTGCTTCACCGGTCTTTACCAGCTCGTCAAACTGTTTATTGCTTTCTTCCTTGATCTTCACATAAAGACCGCGATAGGCGTTGATCACTTGATCAACAGATGCATTGAATTGTTCCAGTTGCGTTTTAACGCGATCAGAAAACTCGCTCATTTTATAATCCCTCATATTAGGATGACTGATTGAATGACCTCATATTGGACGCAAGTGTCGGTATCTGAACTGAAAGTCCTTTCATAGGGTTCAGAACAACAACACTGCGACACGTAACTTATACAAAAAAATTAGAATGTTAACCCTAATTGCATCACAAATTTAACGGCACCTTTATAGGGCCGTCAAATTAGTGCGAAATTCGGTTAAATAGCGGTCACATCAGACTTGCGGCGGCGGGGTAATACACCATTAACCAGCTTTTTGGCGGTGCCATAGGTGGTACGGCGATCTCTTGGGAAAAACGGCCCGATTCCCTGTACCTGCTCGATGTCGGGAACCAGGTAGCGACGTTCCGCCGCTTTGATGACGGCACCGGTGACCTGTAAGATGCGGGCGTCTCCAAATGGCGTACCCACACCATTATTGAGGGTCATGCCGATGGCCAGGTTGCGCACCGGGTCGGCCCAGGCCCCGGAACCGCCAAAACCGAAATGGCCGAAGCTTAAAGAGGTTGCTTTGCCGAAAGCCCAGACCCGATGAAACCCCAATCGCCAATGCATGGGAACGGGAATGACGTCACCCATGGTGCGGTTCTGGATTTGGGTGATTTCGTTCATGGTGCCTTTGGATATCAGCTGGATACCATCCAGCTCACCACCATTTGCCAAAAGCGCATACAATTTTGCCAGGGAACGTGATGTGAACATGCCGTTGGCGGCGGGAACACAGGCGTTGACAAAATCCTGGCTGTTGAAGTCCAGGTGAGTTGCACCTCGGGGCACCAGGGCCGACAGGGTTTTATCCAGGTCTATGTTGGCAATCTTCAAGCCAGCAGTGACTGCTTTTAGCATCAGCCTCTGACTGCGGCGTTCCGTCCGCAGATCCGCTGCCCCCTTCTTGCCGATGCTTTGTACCAGTTCTGCGCGGCGGTGCATCTGTGCATCCGGCAGCCCCACGTAAAGGCCGTCCAGCTGCAGGGGCGCGGCAATCAGTTCATCCAGGACTTCTGCGAAGGTTTTGTTGGTGATTCGCTGAATCAGCTCACCTATCAACCAGCCATAGGTGAGGGCATGGTAGCCGTTGGTGCTACCGGGCTCGTGGATCGGCTGGGCCCGTTCAATGGCGGTGGTCATAAAATTCCAGTCCATCATCTGTTCGGCATCATCAATCATTTCCCGAATGTGATACAGGCCGGCTTCGTGACAGAGTAGCTGTCGAACGGTGATGTTCTGTTTTGATTTCTGGCCGAACTCGGGCCAGTGTTTGCTGACGGGGTCGTCGTATTTCAGATACCCCTGATCCACCAGAATGTGCAGTAGGGTTGAGGCAACCCCTTTGGTGGTGGAAAACGACAGGGCCAGGGTTTCGGCGCGCCAGGGGTCACCATCCCGGTTGCGGGTGCCACCCCAGATATCAACTACGCACTGCCCTTTATGATACACCGTCAGGGCGGCTCCACCGGGCCGATTGCGTGGAATCTGTTGCGACAGAACGTCTGCAACCCGGCCAAAATCCGGATGTACGTAACCCTGTAACATAATGTGGAGTCCCTGTTGTTATTATATTGAGTAGTTATAGCAGTTTCTGATGGATTTGACACATGAGCGGAGCCATGAGCAGTTAGGTGCTTTTGTCGCCAAAATGAATGAGGATTGATTCAAATTTTTGGTTATTAAGTCTCTAAAGCCATGTGGTTTCAAGATGGTATCTGGTTTAATTGCGGCCAGAAATTAGGGAGATTTTTTTATGAGTGAAACCACTTGGTATCTTGGCTTTGGTGCATCCGAAACCCTGTTTTCCATGAACCAGTCTTATCGTGATTCTTTACAAGCGGGTTCTGACAAGGAGCAGGCGGATAAACTGCTGGCATTACTGAATCAATTTACTGACGAGTGCCTTGATCAGTATTTTATTAGCCCCATTGAACGGGTGAAACTCAATAATATGGGCCAGAAAATCGTGTCCGGCGGTGTTGCGGCAATCAAGAAAACCATTCACATGACGTTGAAGCAGGTGGTGAAAAAGATGTCCAAGGCTGATCGGCAGCATATGGCCGATTACATCAATGGATTACTGAAACCGTTGCGAGAAAGTTCCCGCTACCCGACCTATGTGGCGGTTGAAATCAGCCCTCAGTTACGGTCCCGCCTGAATCAGGCGGTTATACAGGGGAAAGAACAGGGGGTTGATGCAGTTGCCCGCGATTATTCCGATGCCCTGTGTGAGCTGGTGGAAGTGGCGCTGCATTCTTATATGGATAAGCCCCTGGGTATGATGAAAATGGGTATGGTGATGAATAAGATCACTTCTGTTGCCAGTGACGCGATCCGCAGTGCCGCGCAAACGGTTATTCGTAAGGTGATCCCGTCTATGAGTGACAAGGAGATGCAGGGCTTTTTCGAGTTCTCAGAGTCTATCCTGTACCCGCATCCGGCTTAGCGGGTTCACACTGACGGCATCAAAAAAAGGGCATATAAGCGCCCTTTTTTTGATGCCGTCATTTGGGCCTATCGGACCATGCCTCCCAGGCGGGCAGAGATGATTTCCTCGGCATCAGCCATGATGGTTTTGATCAGGTCATCACAGGTGGGGATGTCTTTGATCAGACCCACCACCATGCCGGCGGTCCAGATTCCGTATTCGAGATCACCCTTGTCCAGTACCTCACGGCCTTTTACGCCGGCAACCAGCGGTTGCAGATCCTTGAAGTCGGTATCGCCCGGCAGTGCTTCGATTTCCACGACTTTTTCGGCAATGCTGTTTTTGAATACTCGGGCGGTATTACGCAGGGTTCGGAAAATCAGCGAGGTGTCCAGTTCGGAGGCCTCGACCATACGCTGCTTTACGTTTTCATGAACCGGTGCTTCCTGAGTGGCAACAAAGCGGGTGCCCATGTTAATACCGTCTGCCCCCAAAGCCAGCGCGGCAGCCAGGCCCCGCCCATCACCGAAACCGCCGGATGCGATCATCGGGATTTTCAGTACGTTGGCCGCACAGGGAATTAACACCAGGCCCGGAATATCATCCTCGCCCGGGTGGCCGGCACACTCGAAGCCATCGATTGAAACCATGTCACAGCCGATCTTTTCTGCTTTCAAAGCATGACGCACGGACGTGCACTTATGTATGACCTTGATCCCGGCCGCTTTGAATGCGGGCATAAAGGGTTCCGGGCTGCGGCCCGCGGTTTCAATGATCTTGATGCCACCTTCGATAGCGGCCTGGGCGTATTCATCATAGGGCACCGGGTTGATGGTGGGCAGCAGGGTGATGTTGACACCGAAGGGCTTGTCGGTCATTTCACGGCAGCGGGCGATCTCTTTGCTCAGGTCTTCTGGAGTGGGCTGGGTGAGGGCAGTCAAAATGCCTAAGCCGCCTGCATTGGATACAGCGGATGCCAGTTCTGCACGTCCAACATGCATCATCCCACCTTGTACAATAGGGTGTTCAATGCCGAGCATTTCGGTGACGGCGGTTTTTAACATGATGAGTTACTCCAAATGATTTATCTCGAGCACGGACTACATCAAATTCGAGATCTTCATGCAATGGCATTGTGTGTAGGAGTTAGGCAGGGTGATGATTTTGTTTGATCAGGACAATCAGACCACCTGTTTTTTGGCCTGTTCACAAAGCTTGCTCAGTTCCTGCTGGACCATATAGATATCAATCACATTGCCTTGCAGCATGCGATCCATACAGGATGATTTGGGATCATTATCCCTGCGTGGCTCCCTAAGATATTGAATTATGGCAGTGTCGGTGGGTAGTTGGGTGCGTAAGGTATCGTCGATATGGAGCAGATAGGATATGCGCTCCAGCGTGTCCCGGGGGATGGTACCGGTTTTGCCGTTTTTCCAGTTGGCGTAGGTGGAGGTCGCGGTCAGGCCCAGCAGCGTCATGGCTTCGGGGCGGGTGAGCTGCCAGCGGGCTGACATATTGAAAAATCCTTTTAGCGCCAATTGGGCTAAACCGCGGCGTGCGGTGACATCATCCTGATTGTACATCGTATCCGTCTGTGTTCGTTTGTGTCCTTACTTTTTATAGCAAACCTGAACAAAAAGGCCAGCGCTGAGGCTGGCCTTTTTGTTCAGGTACAACTTTCTGTGGGTGCCATGGCGTTAGTAACGATAGTCACCGTTATTGATGCCGGAGAGTACCTCATCGTTGACTTCGACGTATTCATCGCTGCCGGGTAGCAGGGCATACACCGCTTCACCATTGGTTTTCGATGGGTCGAACGCCTGCTCTTTCAAATGCGATTTCTGATACTTGAAGGTGCCCGTGGTTTCCATTTGCTCCTTGATACGCAGGAACAGGGGCACGGCATAGGCTGGCAGGTTCTCCTTTAAATAACCGCAAAGGTGCTTGAAGTCCAGCTCTTCCAGGGGCACCGCCGGGGTGATGGATGCCATGCCGGCGCGGCCATTGGTGTTGGGAATCTCCACACCATAGACAACCGCTTCAGAGATCTGTGGGTAACCGGATACAATGTTTTCCACTTCAGTGGTGGATACGTTTTCGCCTTTCCAGCGGAAGGTATCCCCGAGTCGGTCTACAAACTGGGTATGGCCAAAGCCGATATCCCGCAGCATATCGCCGGTATTAAACCAGCGATCGCCTTTCTCGAACACATCGGTCATCACCACTTTTTTGGTTTTTTCCGGGTCGGTGTAGCCATCCAGGGGGGCCTTGTCGTTGATCTCTGCGATCAACAGGCCTTGTCCGCCTTTCTGCACCTTGCGCATGAAGCCATCAGGCCCACGAACCGGTTCTTCTTTTTCCTTGTCGTATTCCACCAGCGCCCAACTCATGGGTGAAAAGCCCACGGTATTGTCGAAATTGAAAATGTTGGTGAAGCCGATATTACCGTCTGAGGCAGCGTACAGTTCGACGATCTCTTCAACACCAAAGCGCTTTTTGAAGGGCATCCAGACGTTGGGGCGCAACCCGTTGCCCACCATTTTGCGCACCGGGTTATTGGCATCGTCCGACAGGGCAGGCTGATCCAGCAGGTAGCGGCACAGTTCACCCACATAGCCGATGGCGGTGGCATTGTATTTACGTGCATCACGCCAGAAGTTGGAGGCACTGAACTTGCGCCGGATGGCAAAACCGGATGCACCGGCGATGGCGGAGCCCCAGCACACGCACAGGCCCGTGGCGTGATAGAGGGGTAAAGTGGAGTACATCACATCCTTCGGCCCCAGGCGCATGGCCATAATGCCGAAGCCACCATAGGATTTCATCCAGCGGCCGTGCTTGAAGATACCGGCTTTGGGCAGCCCCGTGGTGCCGGAGGTGTAAATATAAAAGCAGGGATCATTGAAATAGATGCGATTGGTGGTGTCAGGATTGTGGGTGGGGCTGTTGGCCGATTCGGTGGCGAGATTTTGATAGCCTTTTGGTGCCACACCCGGATCTTTGGTTGTGTCCTGATCCGCCAGGAAGAAGATCTTGTCGTCTTCAACGTTCAGCTCACTGCGGACTTCATCGAATGCATCCGTCAGTTCACCGCCGACGATGGCCGCTTTCGGGTTAACCAGATTGAAGCTGTGTATCAGCACTTTGCCGGTCTGTGATGTATTGAGCATGGCACAGACGGCGCCGATTTTGGATACACCCAGAACCGCGGCCAGAAGCTCCGGGCGGTTCTCTATGAAGATACCAACCACATCGCCTTTCTTGATTCCCTGGCTCATCAGGTAGTGGGCAATGCGGTTGCCCCACTGGTTGAACTCGTCGTAGCTGAATCGTGTGTTCTCGTAGAGTATGGCGGTACCACGAGGGTTGCGCTTGACAGCCTGTTCGAATGTCCATCCTAGACCACAGGGCTGTGCGGGATCTGTGATATTACCGATTTTTAGTCCTTTGATTATCCGAGGCAGGTTCCGCATAATGAACGGAGCCTTTTTTAGCATCATGCCCCAGGTAATCACATCAGTAGTACTGCTTGTCATGTTACCCCCAGTCGGCAATCCTTAATTAAGGTTGTAGTGTTTTATTGGCGCAAGCGCATGGCTATGCGATGGGCTGTGTGCACAGCAGTGGATGGTCATGGTGAGACTCCCAACAGGTTTGGGTGAAAAAACGACACCCTAAGACGTTTTTGATGGGCTTTTGACTTATTATCCACACATTGCTCGCGTTGGCGTACGATAACCTCATGGGCCGCTTGGTTCAAGCCTTTGAAGTCTAAAAGTGGCCATTCCTGGCCGCTTGAAAAGCGCGCTTTCCAGAACGCTGCCCTTTGTCTCTACTCAGGATTATTTTCCTCAGTTATCAACAGGATAAGTTGCCTTGCCTTGAGTTGGTCGCCGTGCTGGGCAACTACCTTCTCGACCTGACCGCTCACTGTGGCCCGCAGCGGATGCTCCATTTTCATGGCTTCTACGACGGCAACAATGTCACCCTGTTTGACTTTGTCACCGGGCTGCACCTGGATCGTCATCAGGTTGCCATCCATGGGCGCCAGGACTTTGCCCGAGCCTTTATGGGCGGCTTTGTCCGGTGGTGCGTGGGTGATGTCGACAAACTGCTGCGCAGTGAAGCCGTTATCCAAATACAGGGTCTTATAGAGGGTCTGATCATCAATATGGTAATAAACAATGCGGCTCACCACCGGTTGACCAACGCTGTGAAGCCGGACGGTTGCCCGCGGGCCGTTGCGGTGCAGCTCAATGTGCTGGCAGCGATCACCACAGGTGACGGTCAGTACCCGGTCTCCTTCTACCCGGATCAGGTGACTTTGCCGGCGCCCGCGCAGTGTGATTCGGGTCGTGCCATCGATCCCACTGTGATTACCGCATGAGTGCAATAATGCCGCGGCCAGGCAGGCACCGGATTGTTCGTCGCGGGCGTTGGCCGGTAACCAGTCTGCCGGGTGCTCAGCGATGAATCCGGTCGTGGCGTGGCCGGACTTGAATTGATTGTGGGTAATCAACTGCCGTAGGAACGGCTTGTTGGTCTCGGTACCCAGTACTACGCTGTTGCCCAGGGCGCGGTCCAGTTTGCGAATGGCGGTAGCGCGATCTTTGCCATGGGCGATGATCTTGGCCAGCATGGGATCGTAAAATGGGCTGATCAGGGTGCCGCTTTGCACGCCGCTGTCAACGCGAACCCCGTGCTGCGGCTCAGTGTGCCAGAGATGGACCCGGCCGGTTTGCGGCAGGAAATTTTGATAGGCGTCTTCGGCATAAAGCCGGACTTCGATGGCGTGTCCATCCAGTGTGATCTGATCCTGTTGCAAGGGCAGAGGCTCGCCCGCAGCAATCCGCAGCTGCCATTCCACCAGGTCCAAGTGGGTAATCATTTCGGTAACCGGGTGTTCCACCTGCAGGCGGGTGTTCATCTCCAGAAAATAAAAGTTTTCTTCGGCGTCCACCAGAAACTCCACAGTACCGGCACCGACATAGTTGCAGAGCTGCGCCACTTTCACGGCGGCTGCCCCCATGTCTTTGCGCAACGCTGGGGATACGAAGGGGGATGGGGCCTCTTCCACCACTTTCTGGTGGCGGCGTTGCACCGAGCAGTCCCGCTCTCCCAAATGAATGCAGTCACCCTGTTGATCGGCAAATATCTGAATTTCGATGTGGCGGGGGTTGATAACGGCCCGTTCAAGAATCAGCTCGCCGTTGCCGAACGCGTGCTCTGCTTCGGAGCGGGCGGAGTTGAGGTCGGCTTCAACCTGGCTGAGATCTTCCACCAGTCTCATGCCGCGGCCGCCCCCTCCGGCAGAAGCCTTAATCATCAACGGTGTGCCGATTTGCGCGGCGTGTCGGGCCAGTGTGGCGATGTCCTGCTGGGCACCATCGTAGCCGGGCACGGTGGCAACACCGGCTTTTTCCACCGCCAGTTTGGCCTGTCGCTTTGAGCCCATCAGCTCAATGGCCTGTGCGGGCGGGCCGATAAAGCAAATGCCGTTTTCTTCGCAGGCGGCCGCAAAGTCGCTGTTTTCAGACAGAAAGCCATAGCCGGGATGAATGGCGTCTGCGCCGCTGGCTTTGGCAGCAGCAATGATATTGTCGATCCGAAGGTAGGACTCACCCACTGGTGAAGGGCCGATGTGAACCGCTTCATCCGCCAGTTGCACATGCAGCGCATGGGTGTCTGCGTCGCTGTAAACGGCAACGGTGTAATACCCCATGTTTTTGGCGGTACGTATAATCCGAACCGCGATTTCGCCGCGATTGGCAATCAGTATCTTGTTGAATTCAGACATATTACCAGGTTCCAAATCGATTACTGGGCCCAGTTGGGCAAGCGTTTTTGCACAAATGCCAGGGTGCCTTCCGCACCTTCTTCACTGTGGACTGCGGCGGCAAACTGCTGCGCGGCCTGGTCCAGTAACGGCTCCATGTCGATGCTGCCAACCTGGTGCAAAAGCGCCTTGGTGACCCGGTTGGCCTGTGGTGCCGCCCGTTTGATTTTCGCAAGCACCTGACTCAGGGTTTCGTCTATCTGGTTGTCGGCACGGCACAGGTAATGGGCGATGCCAAGGCGCACGGCTTCTTCACCGTTGAACCGTTCTCCCAGCAGCGCCAGACGGCGTGCCTGAGTCAGGCCGATTCGAGTGACCACAAAGGGTGCAATCTGCGCGGGGACAACGCCCAGCCCCGTTTCCGGCAAACCAAACTGTGCCTGGTCAGAGGTGATGGCAATGTCCGATACACAGGCGAGGCCGAAACCACCTCCCAGCACGGCACCTTCCAACACGGTGATCACCACCTGCGGTGCGTGGTTCACCCGGGTCAGCATATGGCCGAACGCGCGGTTGAGTTGATAAAAAGGATCCTTGCCGCCCTCATCGTGTGCTGCCGACTGTGTCCGGGCACTTGCCATATCCTTGATATCGCCACCGGCACAAAAGTGGCCCTCGCAACCGCGCAAGACGATAGCGCGAATGGCAGGGGTTTGCTCCGCCTGCTGGAAAACCCGGTTCAGCTCGTCCACCATGCGCAGGCTCATCGCATTGCGTGCCTGGGGGCGGTTCAGCGTTATAAATAAGGCCATATCCCGCTGTTCTACCTTCAGGGTTTCGTAATTCATGCTGTCTTGCCCGGAAAGATTTCCATGGTTTTGCAGATGATGCCCAGCATGACTTCATCCGCACCTCCGCCGATGGACGCCAGCCGGCTGTCACGGTAGGAGCGGGCTACCAGATTGTCCCACATGTAGCCCATGCCGCCCCAGTACTGCAGACAACCGTCGGTGACTTCCCGGGCCAGGCGTCCGGCCTTCAATTTGCACATGGAAGCAAGCTGCAGAAGGTGTTGCTGATTGCCGCCGTTGATGTATTGTTCGCAAGTGCTGTACACCAGTGCCCGCAGTGCTTCCACTTCGGTTTGCAGTTCAGCGAATCGGAAATGAATGACCTGATTATCGATAAGTTTCTGTCCGAACGCATCCCGCTCCCGGGTGTATTCGATGGTTGCCTTGATAACGGAATCGAGGCCGCCGATGGCGTTTGCCGCACCCCACATACGCTCCTCCTGAAACTGCATCATCTGAATCATGAAGCCCTGGCCTTCCACTCCGATGAGGTTGCGCTGGGGTACCCTGACGTTGTCAAAAAATACCTGGGCTGTGTCGGAAGAACGCATGCCCAGTTTGTTTAACGGTTGTGACAGGGAAATGCCCGCGGCATCACGGGGCACCAGGATCAGTGACTTGTTTTTGTGTTTGGCTTCGTCGCTGGTGTTGGCCAGCAGGCAATACCAGTCGGCCTGGGTGGAGTTGGTGATCCACATTTTTGATCCGTTGATAACGTAATCGTTGCCCTGTTTGCTGGCTGTGGTTTTAATGTTGGCCACATCGGAACCTGCACCGGGTTCACTGACGGCAATAGACGCCACCATCTCCCCTTTTATCGCCGGAACTAGATATTCTTTGCAGAGTTCCTCGTTGCCGAAGCGTGCCAACGCAGGGGTGGCCATATCGGTTTGTACACCGATGGCCAGTGGCACACCACCACAGTGGGCGCGGCCAAATTCTTCTGCCGCCACCAGGTTATAAGAGTAATCCAGGCCCATGCCGCCATACTGCTCCGGCTTGCTGATACCCAATAAGCCCAGGTCACCCAGTTTTTTGAACAGCCGGTGGGCTGGGAACGGCGGTTTTGTCTCCCATTCTTCCACGTTGGGGTTGATGTCGTTCTCCACCACATTGCGAACGGTACGGCGCAATTCTTCATGTTCCTGGGTGAATTTCATAATGGGTTCCTCACAGTCAATCTCAGACTAATATCGATTCAACATGGTTATGTTGTGTTATGTTCAGCTCAACCTGATGGTTACAGGCGAGCGACGCCGAAGCTGTTGTTGTGTAAATGCCGTGCCTTGGCCTCTCTCTGGGTGTCCAGAACAAAGCCCAGAACATTTCTGGTCTGGCGCGGATCAATGATTCCGTCATCCCACAGGTGTGCTGTGCCATACAAAGCGGTTGATTGTTTTTCCAGATTGATGGCCGTGGTTTGCTCCAGCATATCCAGCACTTTCTCATCCGGCTCCAGGCCCATACTGCGTTGCTTCTGTTCTGCCACAATGCGCAGTACCTTACCGGCCTGGGCACCACCCATGACCGCGGTTTTGTTGTTGGGCCAGGCGAAAATGAAATGCGGATCCAGGCCGCGGCCGCACATGGCGTAATTGCCGGCACCATAAGAACCCCCCACCACCACAGAGAATTTGGCGACCCGGGCGTTGGCTACAGCCTGAATCATCTTGGAGCCATGCTTGATGATGCCGTTACGTTCTGATTCGGTGCCCACCATAAAGCCGGTGGTGTTATGCAGAAACAGCAGGGCAACCTGTTTTTGGTCACAGAGCTGGATGAATTGCGCCGCTTTGCTGGCACCGGCGGTGGTAATGGGGCCGTTGTTGCCGATCACGCCCAGAGTGTGGCCCTTGATCTCAATCCAACCGCAAACCGTTTGTGTATCGTATTCGTTTTTGAAATCAAGAAAGTCAGAATCATCGGCGATGCGCATGATGATCTCGCGACAGTCGTAAGGGCGCCTGGCGTCCTGAGGCACCACCCCCAGCAGTTCTTCCGCATCATAGCGGGGTGGTTTGTAGGACTTTTCCCGGAATACCGGTAGCTGCTCCTGCCAGGGAATTTTTTTCATCACTTCCCGTGCCAGGCGAATGCCGTCCGCGTCGTTCTCTGCCAGGTATTCAGCAGTGCCCGCCGTATACGCGTGTAACTCGGCGCCACCCAAAGATTCATCATCGGCGATCTCGCCAGTGGCGGCTTTGAGAAGGGGGGGGCCGGCCAGAAACATTTTGGTGCGATTACGTACTGCTATTATGTAATCTGATAATCCCGGTTGGTAAGCACCCCCGGCGGTAGCGTTGCCGTGTACCACGGTTATTTGCGGAATGCCCGCGGCGGACAGCCGGGCCTGGTTGGCGAAGCTGCGTGCGCCTTCCACAAAAATTTCACCGGCATAATTCAGGTTAGCTCCACCGCTTTCCGACAGCGTGACAATGGGCAGCTTATTCTGGGCTGCGATCGCATGCAGGCGCAGGGATTTATGTAAGCCGGCAGGGGAAATGGTACCGCCTTTAATCGCACTGTTGTTGGCCACCACCAGACAGCGTGCCCCGGCAACGTAACCCATTCCCGCGATAAGTCCGCCGCCTGCCGTACTGCCATCTTTATCATCATGCATTTGATAACCCGCCAGGGACATCAGTTCCATAAACGGGGAGCCGGTATCCAACAGGTGCTCTATGCGTTCTCGGGGCAGCAATTGGCCACGCTTCTCGAACTTGGGTCGGGCCTTTTCTTCCGTGGCTTTGATGGTGTCCTCAATGGCACGAAATTCATTCACCAAGCCTTGCATGTGGATTTGGTTGGCCTTGAATTCGTCACTGTTGACGTTCAGTTCGGTTTCCAGAATCGGCATGGTTAGGGTGTCTCGTCGGTTTTGAACAGGGGGGGAATGATTTCCCGGTGGAAGCCATCATAGGGCTTGCTCTTATCATGGGCCTGCAAGGGCATGATGGCCACATTACCCTGGGAAGCCGCGCCGTCAATGCGCAGCGTTGTACCACTGATGAAGGAGGCTGCGTCACTGAGCAGATAGCAAATTGCTGAACTGACTTCTGCTTCATTGCCCATCCTGCCCAGGGGCACCGCGGCACGCAGGGTTTTCAGTACGCTCTTGAAGCTGTCCGGATAGGTTTCCATGCCGCTGGACATAATCCAGCCGGGGGCCACTGCATTAACCCGCACTCCGGCGCCACCCCACTCGTAGGCGGCGGTTTGCGTGAAGTTGACCATACCCGCACGGGCGGCACCGGAATGGCCCATGCCGGGCATGCCGTTCCACATGTCGGCGACGATGTTGACGATGGACCCACCCTGTTGCGACATGGACTGATTAAACACCTCCCGTGCCATCAGAAAGCCCCCGGTCAGATTGGTGGCAATGACCGCATCCCAGCCTTTCTTACTGATTGCCAGCAAGGGGGAGGGAAACTGGCCACCTGCGTTATTCACCAGGCCATGGATAGCGCCATGCTCTTTAACGACCTGGCTCACCAGGGTTTTTACTGCATCTTCATCACGAATATCACAGCCATGAAAATCACAGCGGCCGCCATCCTCGATGATTTCCCTTTGAACCTTTTCCAGCTTCTCAACTTTGCGCCCCACCAGCGTGACGTGGGCCCCCAGCGAGGCAATTTCGTGGGCTGTACAACGCCCGATTCCGCTGCCACCACCGGTGACGATAATCGTTTTATTCTTGAATAATTCTGCATGAAATACAGATCGATATCCCATTATTCTAATCCTGGCTGTTAGAAAGTGATTGAATGATTTCCTGACTCACGGGCACGGGAAAATCCAGTAGCTGTTGCGCGTAGGCCTTGCCCTGAGGATCAATGCGCAGGCTACAGATGCCCCCGCCACCCAAACTGTTTTCCAGCAAAAAATTCAATGCTGATATTCCGGGCAATTCCCAGACTTTGACGCTGGCTTGGTCGTCGAATGTGTGGCGCATGTAGTGACCGACAGCAGCCTCAGTGAGAGCGGCCTTGATAAAGGGAAGGTACTCAGTTTTACGCGCAATCACCCCGATGTTGGCGTGATTGCCTTTGTCCCCACTGCGGGCCCAGGCCAGTGTTACCAATGGCACCGTCTGAGGGGTGGCAGCGATTGCGGGCGCTTCGCAAGCCGGGCCCGGTTCATTGAAATCGTGGGGTGTGGTATCAACGGAAACGTTTTGAATTCCGCTCTCATCTTCCAGTTTGACGTTGACCGTGGTTTTTGGAATCAGGCAGGAAAACAAACGAATTACCGGTGAAACCTTGGGCCGACCACCGACGATACCGGTGATGCCCGGAGCCATGCCGGTGGCAGCCTGGGCTATTTCACGAGAGAACATGACCAGGGCTTTTTTATCGGGATGATTGGCGGCGATTTTGACGATGACCTCCCGTGGATTGCCGACCCGTCGATTGGCTCCATAGGTGGTTTCAGTGCCCAGTATTTCAACGTTGGTTTTGCTGAAGTCTTGCAGCCCTTGTGCAGCGAACAGGGTGCCGGCTTTTTGCAGCAGTGCTGCACTGACACGCTGCGCTTTTTTCTCGGCGTCGATGCCCGCCAGCATAAATGTGGCGGTGATTCGAAAGCCATCAGGATAGGTTGCAGACACCTTGTACTGATCCGTGGGTTGAAGGCCTTTGGCTCCGGCGACCCGCACCCGGTGTTTGCCCTGTTGCTGCAGGGTAACCGCTGTAAAATCACAAATCACATCCGGCAGATAATAGGCATGGGGATTGCCGATTTCATACACCAGTTGTTCTGCCACGGTGGCCGGTGATACCAGCCCCCCGGTATGGTCCGGTTTGGTTACCACAAACTGACCGTCGGCATGGCATTCTACAATGGGAAACCCCATGTTGTGGTAATCGGGCACCTGCTGCCAGTCGGTAAAATTACCGCCGGTGCATTGTGCGCCACATTCTATTATGTGCCCGGCCAGACTGCCCTGTGCCAGCTTGTCGTAGTCGTTCCAGCGCCAGCCGAACTCGTAGACCAACGGTGCCAGGACCAAGGCACTGTCCACCACGCGACCGGTGATCACAATATCCGCTCCCGCTTCCAGCGCGGCCACAATGCCGGGGGCGCCGAGGTACGCATTCATGCTCACCATATAGGAGGGCATTGGCGCTCCGGTGAACATTTCGGTAACCCCTGCCTTCTTGAAATCTGCTGCCTGTGCCATGAGGTCATCGCCCTGGACCACCGCAACGCTTAAGGACAAGCCGGATTTTTGGATCAGTTCACGAATCGCTGTCGCGCAACTTTGCGGATTGACACCCCCGGCGTTGGTGACAACTTTGGTGCCTTTGGCGGCAATTTCCGGGAGCAGGGGGGCCATAATAGTGGATACAAAGTCAGTGGCGAAACCGGCGCTGCTATCCTTCATGCGCATGCCCGCCATGATGGACATGGTGATCTCCGCCAAGTAATCGAACACCAGATAATCCAGATCAGCCTGGCGAATCAACTGGGCGGCGGCGCTTTCTGTATCGCCCCAGAAGGCGGCGGCACAGCCTATTTTTACGATTTTGTCTGCCATGGGGATAGAGGGCTCCCTCAGTAATCCTTGGAGTTTCTTGTTGGGTTGTTTACACTACCAAGCAAGCGCTTGGTTTGTAAAGAGGTCAGGTTTCTTTTTCTGGAAATTTGTAAAGCGCTGGGGTAAAAGGCACTCCTTCACAGTACAGTAGGCAACTGCTTGAAAAAACAGGTTTTGATGAATGATGAATAACCCTGAAAAATTGCCCAATGGTATGGATGATACTCCACGCGGCCGGTTACTGGCGGCGGCGGCCCACTTGTTCCGCAACAAGGGGTTTGAGCGCACGACGGTGCGCGACCTGGCGCAGGAAGTGGGTATTCAGTCAGGCAGTATTTTTCATCACTTTAAAACCAAGGAAGAGATTCTGCGCTGTGTGATGGAAGAGGTTATTCACTTCAATACGGATCGCATGCGGGAGGACATGGCGCAATCCAGCGACCCCCGTGAAAAACTGCTGGCGTTGATTCGCTCCGAACTGGTTTCCATTAACGGCGATACCGGGGAGGCCATGGCGGTGCTGATTTTTGAGTGGCGTTGTCTGAAGCCTGAAAGCCAGGCTTATATTCTGGAGCTGCGTTCCCACTATGAGCGAATCTGGTTGGATACCCTCGCCGAGTGCCAGGCTGCCGGCCTGGTGGATCCAAAGCGGGATGTATTTATATTGCGGCGTTTTCTGGCCGGTGCCATCAGTTGGTCCCACTACTGGTATAAACCCGGGGGTCAGATGGATATTCAGCAAATGGCCGAACAAGCGCTTTTTCTGGCGCTAAAAGAGGGATAAAGCCGATAGGGCCTCTGCCGGCGCTGGTTTCCTGGCGGAATATGCCGGTAGTTGGCCTGATATTCCAATTAATAGGGCCTGCTTTGTGCCTGCTTGTGAGTCTGTTGCTTTACGTCACAATAGGTTTAATAAAGTTACAAAACTAGGCTCGAGTCACTTTTCTGAATACTGATAGTATTCGAAGTGAGCATATATTAAGTCGCTCATATAAGCAGGGCTTTCGTACGTGGCCACCTGGCTGCGCAACGGGGCAGGAAAGCTCTGACCAAAATCGATAAAACAAAAAAAATAATAGGTGGTTGGCTATGAACACACCGGACGTTACACCCGGCGATAGCGGTTTTTCAGTTGAACGGGGGCCCGACGCACGAGAACGAATACTGTCTGCAGCGGAATCGCTGTTTGCAGTGCGGGGATTCGAGGGGGTTTCGACCACCCAGATCGCCAAAGTTGCGGGAATCACTCAACCTCTTATCCACTATCATTTCAAGAACAAGGAAGCGCTTTGGAAGGCAACAATCTCACGCTTGTTTTCCCGTCTTTCCGAAGAATTTGCTGCTGAAGTTAAAACCTTACCGCAGAAAGATGATCGACGTTATCTCATCGAAATGATCAGAAGCTACGTGTCTTTTGTGGCGCGCTACCCTCAGTATGGGCAATTCATCATGCGTGAAGGTGTGCAGGAATCCCCCAGGTTGCAATGGATGGTTGATGAGTGGCTCAAGCCCATGCTTAATCAGTTCCATGTGATTTATGAGAAGGGTATTGCCGAAGGCTGGATGAAGGACATACCGTTTCCGCAGCTGATTATGTTACTTACAGCGTCGGCCAGTCAGTTCTTCTCGATGGCACCGCTGGTCAAAGCCCTGTATGGCGTTGATGCCAGCTGTCCTGAACAGATTCTGGCGCATTCCGATGCGGTGGTTGAAGTGGCAGTGAACGCCGTATTGAAAGAATCCACAGCGCAGTCTGAAATTGCCGCAGTTTGATTGCCGGCTGCCAGGCGAGTCTGATAAAAAGCTGCCTTTGGGCGGCTTTTTTATTGGCCACGGTTTGAGATTGGAGCAGCAGATATGATTGGCAATGGTCATCCCTATGGGAGTACCGGGTATGTGATCCTGGAGGAGGGCGAAATCAACCCTGTTACATTGCAGCTGGACGTTCGCCATTATCTGGTGGTGAAGCCCAGTGGTGAACAGGTGTCAGGTAGCTTTTCCTTTTCAGAAGCGCAGCAATTTATCCAGCAGCAGGAGTTAAAAAATAAATAAAATGAATAAGTTAGCTCTCTTGCACAGAAAATGTGCGGAAACAGCGAAGTGGACACTTACATGGCGAATTTATTTCAGTTTTTTTCGAATTAACGTTTGACAGCATCCGGGAATTTCGTAAAATGGCGCCCACTTCTCGGGTGGTTAGCTCAGCTGGGAGAGCATCGCCCTTACAAGGCGAGGGTCACAGGTTCGATCCCTGTACCACCCACCAAATCCGGAGCGGTAGTTCAGTTGGTTAG
>DKQK01000025.1:199183-218558 GCA_002471665.1 Gammaproteobacteria bacterium UBA7310 | reverse complement strand
GTTCGAGTCCCGTCCGCTCCGCCAACTTTCAAGCAATGGTTTGTTTCCGAGAGCAAACCATTGATCTTGAAGCTTCCGGTCAAGTTTGTCCCTCACTACCAGTCAGTTATTCCCGTACCCCGTTCTTAAAGTTTCTTCAGCACTCGTTTGCATTCACACAATTGTCATTCTGATCCTGTTTACTTGGTTTGCATTCAAAATGGCCCATGAAAAACTGGCGCGATCCTTGAATGGGAATTGCAGCAATGCTGTTTCAGTAAACGGAGGAAGTAACCATGGAACACTATCAGGACGAACTGCTGGATACAGACGAGTTCGAGTTTGATGATGAAGTGGATGACGCCTTTGAGATGTGATCTCAAGGCGTCATTTTAGTTTTTTAATCAGTGATTTACGAAACTCGCCGGGGGTTTGGCCCGACCAGCGTTTGAACGCTCTCTGAAAAGCCCCGGGGGTCGAGAAGCCCAATAGATAGGAAATTTCACCGAATGTGAGATCGGTGTTTTTCATGTAACTCATGGCCACGTCCCGCCGCATCTCATCCACCAGCGACTGGTAGGCAGAATCCTCTTCTTTCAATTTGCGGCGCAGAGTCCAGCTGGGCATGCCCAATGTCAGTGCAACCTCATCAATGGACGGCGTTTGCCCATGGAGCATGGTGCCCAGTACTTTCAGCACCTTGTTGCGGTAGCTGTCGGCCAAAGCAATCTGATTGAGCAATTGGTCGCATTTGCGCAGTAACTTGGCATGCAGTTGCCCGTTGGCCTCCGGCAGAGGGATATCAAGGTCAGAGGAGTTAAGTACAATGGCGTTACGAGGCGCCCCAAAACGCACCTCACATTGAAAGGCCCGCTGGTAATCGCCCACATAATTGGGGGCATCAAATTCGATTTCTGCCTTTTGAACCAACCCGCACTGTCCTGAAAGCAGCTGCTGCAATTTCACCCAGGCACTGAGCACACCGTCCACCACAAAACAGGTGTAAGCGTTGTAAGGCGCGATGGAGTAAAAAACCATGGCGGTCTGGGCACCTTCTGCCTGGAGTTGACTGGTGCCGCGGTAGCATTGGCTATTGAGATGTTCGTATTTCAGCACAATGGCCAGGGCTTCACCCAGTGTTGGGGCGGTCATTGCCGCCAGGCCCACATACCCCAGACTGCTGATACGGCTGTTCTGACCCAGCAGCAGCCCGATATCCGGCCGGCCGCTCTGGCGAATGGCGCCCCGCCCCAGCCGCATCAGGTAGGTCAGATCGATTCGGTTGTCGTCGTCCAGCAGTTGCGCTGGATTCAGGTCGGCGTCTGCCAGCAGCTGTTCACAGTCGGCGCCGACCTGTTCGGCTACCTGCAACAGTTGGTTAACGTACAGTGCCGTGGTGTCCCCGATTTTCATTAATACCTTCGATTTATCAGAACATCTTAATGTAAGGGAGCATTATATATGCATATTGCTGGTGTTTGTGGTTTTGATCTTTGAACGTTTTTTGCGCAGGCGTTCACACTTACGGTGCCTTGGCAGTCACTGCCTGGGGGGCTGGCCTGCACTAGAATGAGGAAGCGGCCGAAAACACGGCTACACTGATTGTATTAGGCCGTGAAGTTTTTGGCTCCCAGTTTCGAACACCGAGCAGATTGAACAACAGGCGCGTTGGGCCCCGACCATGCTAGATTCAGCATACTCTAATGAGGCTGTAGTATTTTTCGAGGATGGAGCTGTCTCCAAGGAGATGACCTATTCCGAGTTTGAAGCCATTCTGGATGGGGTGGTGGGCATGGATGATTTTGCCGGGGACACCCTGAAAGCCGTGTTTGTGGTGGTAAACGGGCGTTTGAAAGTGACCGCCGCAGTGCTGTTCAAAGTAGGGTTCGACCGGCAGGGTTATGCTGATCGTGCCTGGAATCTGCCGCTGCGACACCTGGCGGATACCGGTGGCAGCGGCCCGGATATGGGCGCGGGGGCGATCAAGCTGGCCTGCAAATCCCAGTGCTCCGTGACCTGGCATGCCTCATCCCTCTGGGATCCGGATATGTCCCCTAAATCCAATACGTTTGTGCGCTTGCGAGATGCCATCGCGGAGAACCGGCTGTGCCTGCCCACCAGCAGTGAGCCGGAGCCGCCGTTGGTGCAGGCACCGCCCCAGGCAGCGCCGCCCAACTGGGGAATGCCGCCAAGCCAGCCGCAGCCGCCGGCATCGCGTCCGCAGCAGTGGGGGCAGGGGGGCGACACCATTAATTCCGGTTGGGATAGCGATGATTCCGGCCTGACGGAAAGTCAGCTTGCCGCCTTGGAACAGGAGCACCGCAACAAAATCGCGGCCCTGATCAAACAGCAGCGTTTGCATATTCAAACCCTCAAAAATGAGGCTGAACTTGAACTGCAGGGTACCCGGCTCAAACTGGAAAAAGAACTGGAATTGGCCCGCCAGGAAGTCTCCCGTTTGCGTAATGAACATGAATCACTGCATGCGCAGAATATTGCCCTGCGGGAGCAGAATGAGGCGCAGCGCAAGCAGCTGGAAACCATGAAGCGGACCCGGCAACTGGAGTTGCAGGCGGCCCAGCAGACGGAAAAGGCGGAAGTGGAAGCCTTGCGTAAACAATATCAGGAACAGATGAAACAAAAAATTCAGGAAGAAACCGCCAAGCTCAAGGAAGATATTGAATTGCGCAATATGGAGCTGATGTATCGTCATGATGTGGCGAAGCAGTTGCGGGAGGAACTCACCCACTTGCGCAAGGATAAAATTCGTCTGGTGCATGAAGGTGGAGACAAGTTTTTGGAAAGGCTGGAGGCACTGGGGGTTAGCTTTATTGCCTTCCACCCCGGGGCGGGCCATGTGTCCATCCTGCTGTCGGACATGCCTTCCTATATGGAAAATCCCATTGCCTATGCGGCCAATAAATGCCTGGTATCGGAAGAGCACTATCGTACCTGGCTCGATCACTATCAAAAGCCGGAGTGCCAGGCGCCGTTGTCCAGCGACAAGAAATGCGGCTGCCGTATCGGGCGGGTTGATGTACCCAGCCAGTTTGTAGTGGGCGACTCTGACCGTTGTGAAAAGCACAAACCACGCTCTTATGGTGACAACGTGGTGACCTTTCGCGGCTGATCTGTCTGCCGTTGTGGCAGTCTGTTATAATGGCGGACCCATGCTGCTGATCCGTCACCCCCGAAATTCATGCCCATCCCAGATACCCCTTTGAGCCAACAGATTGCCTGCTTTGAAACGGCGCTGGCGGCTGACCCCCGTTTACAGGCAAGTGGATTACTGGCAACACTGGACATTGATACCCTGTCTTATGCGCTGTTTGAAGCTTGCTCTGTGCAGGTGGATGTGTTGCGTGCAGACCAACTGCATCCGGTGGTATCCGGTAACAAGTGGTTCAAACTCAAATATAATCTGCTGCAGGCACAGCGTGATGGTTGTCGTGAGCTGTTGTCTTTTGGTGGTGCCTGGTCCAATCACCTGCATGCCCTGGCCTATGTGGGTGGTTTGCTGGGTTTCAAAACCTGCGGCATTGTCCGTGGCAACGAGCTGGATACAGCGGCCAATCCCATGCTGGCTGAAGCACAGGCGCTGGGTATGGAATTGGAATTTGTCAGCCGGCAGCAGTTTCGGTATTACCGCGAAGCGCCCCGGCAACTGGCTGCCGATCTGCGTTGGGTGATCCCGGAAGGCGGTGATAACCAGCTGGGCCAGCTGGGCGCGGCTTCGATGTTGCTGCAAGCCCATGCCGTTGCCGGTGAATACAGCCATGTTGTGGTGGCAGTGGGTACCGGCTGCACATTTGCCGGCTTGCGCCAGGCGTTGCCGGATTCCGTTAAACTGGTGGGTGTCTCGGCGTTGAAAGGTGCCTGGGTGGAGCAGGACATGGCCCGGCGAATGCGGGGGCTCCCCGCCGGCGGCTGGTACCTGGATCAGGCTCATCATTTTGGTGGCTTCGGCAAAGTGACGCCGGACCTGTTGAGTTTTATCCGCGGATTTGGAGACAATACAGGCTTGTTGCTGGACCCGATCTATACCGGTAAGGCAATGATGGCTTTACAGGACTTGATAAGCGAATCAATGATACCCTGTGGCAGTCGTGTTTTGTTTGTACACAGTGGCGGGTTGCAGGGGCGGCGCGGCTTTCCCATCACACACTGACTTAATTTTTTATTCCCAGCGAGTAGTGGCATGCAGAAAAACGAACCCTTTCGAACGGTTGGCTTGATTGGTCGGCCAGGTGTGAATCCTCAGGTAGAGGAAACACTGATGTCGTTGCTTGCCTATCTCGATAGCCGCAACATCAATGTGATTCTGGACGACGCCACCTCCAGCAATATTGCTGCCGGCGCCCATCAGCGTGCCAATCGAAAAATCCTGGGCGAAACCTGTGATCTGGTAATTGTGGTGGGAGGCGATGGTTGCCTGTTGGGGGCGGCACGGGATCTGGCCCGACACAAGGTGCCTTTACTGGGTGTTAACCGGGGGCGGTTGGGGTTTCTCACGGATATTCACCCAACTGAAATCGAAGCGCGCATGGATGAGGTCCTGCAGGGAGAGTATACGGTGGAACATCGTTTTTTGCTGGAGGCGCAGATCCGCCGCGATGGCAAAATGATGGGGGAGAATTCGGCCCTCAATGATGTTGTGTTCCATTCCGGTAATTCAGTGAAGATGCTGGAATTCGAGTTATATGTCGATGGTGATTTCGTTTATCGCCAGCGCTCAGACGGCCTGATTATGTCCACTCCCACCGGCTCCACGGCGTATGCGCTGTCCGGTGGCGGCCCCATTATGCATCCCCGGCTGGATGCGATTGTCCTGGTGCCGATGTTTCCGCATACCCTCAGTAGTCGTCCGATTGTTATTGACGGCAATAGTGAGATAAAAATATTTGTTTCACCCACCAACGATTTCAAGCCGTTGTTAAATTGTGATGGTCAGGGTGGGTTGATGGTGGAGCCGGAAGATTGGTTGTACATCCGTAAGCGCTCCCATCCCCTGAAACTGTTGCATCCAAAAACCCATAGTTTTTATGAAGCCTGCCGTTCCAAGTTGGGCTGGAGTGAGGTGCTTTGATTCCGGATGATCCCGCCCTTGAAGGCTATGATGTGATTGGCGATGTGCATGGTTGTGCCCATGCACTGATCCGGTTGTTGCAGGCCCTGGGTTATTCCCAACACCAGGATGTGTGGCATCATCCGCGGCGCAAGGCGGTGTTTGTGGGTGACATAATTGATCGGGGGCCGGGTATTCGGCAGGCGATGCGGCTGGTGCGTCATATGGTGGATGCGAATCAGGCCTATATGGTGCTGGGCAATCATGAGTTTAATGCAGTGGCCTATTCCTCGTTATGCCATGAGCCGGTGACTCCACGTCTGCAGCGCTTGTACCGGCGGCTTGGCGGTCATTTGAAAACTAGTCTGGAAGATTACCGTTTTCACTTACAGGAATGGAAAGACCTGATTCACTGGTTGCGTCAGTGTCCGATTTTTCTGGAATTCAAATACTTTCGGGTGGTGCATGCCTGTTGGGATCCAAGGCGTATCGCACAAGCGTCGCAGGTGCATGATGGGCGAGTGTTGCAGGATCAGGCGTTTCTGGCACAGAGTATGTTGCCGGCCACAGAACCCAACCGGATCGTAGAGCGTTTGCTTAAAGGCATGGAAATGGAATTGCCCAATGGGCAGACGCTGTTGGGATCCGATGGTGTCAGACGCAGTCGGTTTCGTACCAAGTTCTGGAGTCAGGCCCCCAAAACCTATGGTGATGTGGTGTTTCAACCGGACGGTCTGCCGGATGATCTGGCGGATCAACCTCTGACAGAACAGGAACACAGTCGCCTGCTGAGGTACGGCGCGGATCAAAAGCCGCTCTTTGTCGGTCATTACTGGTGTAAAGGGCAACCCCACATCTTGCGCAGTAACCTGGCCTGTCTGGATTACAGTGCGGTAAAGAATGGTTTATTGGTTGCCTACCGGATGGGGGCGGAAACCGATTTGAAAAACGATGCTTTTATGTGGGTGAACAGTGCGGGTTAGTGGTTATCTACTACAATTAGGGGCGATTGCCTACCACGATAATTCTACAGGTCTCTTATGCAGCTGAAGGGGAAAACTTCCGCATTCATACTCTGGATTCTCATGACGCTGGCCAGCGTACTGATCAGTGCCTGGGTACATAATCTGGCGACCCAGACGCCCGCCGACAAAGAAGCCCGTCTGGTGAAGCGTAACTTCGATGTTATTCTCGCGGATTTACAGAATCACCTTCAATGGCTGGCAGAGAACCCCGGTATCGAGTTCAGCACCTTACCCGCAGATGTGGATGTTCGCCTGGTGTTTGACCAGCAGGATCTGTTGCAATTCAAAACCACGCTGAGCCCGGAAGAGCACGTCGATAGCCTGCTGACCAGTATCATCGGCTTTCTGAAAGTACCCCGCCAGGCTGATGCCGGTGTTACCTACTGGCGGGATAAGGTCATGTTGATGGTGATTCAGGAGCAGGGCAGTGTGCGCTCGGTGGCAGCGGTGTTTCTGGATGACTGGTTGTTGCGCCTGTCTGACGAGCTGGATTATCAGTTGGGGTTGAGCGCAACTTCCATGAACGATGCCGGTGGCAGTCTGGGCGCGGCAACCGTTATGTTGCCTTCGCTGGTGGGTAAACCGGTTTATGTGTCGGTGAGCCCGTTGCAAACCCTGTCCTCCACCCCCTACATTTGGTGGCTGTCCATTCTGGTGAGTGCAACGGTGTGCGGTGTGCTGGTGTGGTCGCTGTATTACCGACCAATTTGGAAGCGGCTCAAGGTGCTGCTCTCGCAATCCCGTCACATCATGAAATCCGGCAACTTCAGCGGGCGTGTCACCACCGAGGGGCGGGATGAGATTGCTGACATGGCGGTGCAGGTCAACGCGATTCTGAGCTCGCTGGAATACTGCTATAACCTGATGGCCAAAACCAACCTGATTACCACGGAACTTCTGCAGAAAGTGGACCGTCAGGCTACACCGGAACTGGATACCATGATGACCGAAGAGAGCGAGCTGAAATCTTCCTTGGATGTGGTGTCCCGTCTCAGCGAGGCTTTCGAAACCGATGCCTTGGAAGTGTTCGTGCAACCTGTTTTTTCCCCGCAGCGGGACCGGGTCACCGGCTATGAGGCGCTGGCGCGCTGGATGGATCCGGAGATGGGGATGGTGGCACCGGCCGAGTTTGTGAACATGTGTGAGAAGGCCGGCCTGCTGGATTTGTTAACCAGTTTGATGTTGCGTCATTCTTTGTCCGCATTGCGGGAGTTGCGCGACGAGCATGGCGCTCAGTTGGTGGTGTCCATCAATCTGAGTTCGGCACAGTTTTATTCACCGGCCTTGATGAATGCCCTGAACGCCCTGTCTGCGGATGACAGCCGGCTGCTGGGACAGCTGGAATTCGAGGTGCGGGAAAGCACCATTACCCATGATTTTGATCAGGCCCTGATCCTGATCAATACGCTGAAGCAACGGGGTTTGCGGGTCTGCATTGACGACTATGGCTTAAGCCGTTATTCGTTGATGTACCTGCAGCGCCTGCCGGTGGATACCATCAAGTTGTCGTCTGTATTTACCGAGCGCCTGGCTTGGGAAAGCCGGGAGTCTGCCTTTATCGACGGGATTGCCCGGTTTGCCACGGGGCTGGGAATGCGGGTGATTGTGAAGAACATCGAAACAGACGGCCAGCTGGAAACCCTGGGTAATTCACTTCCCATTGAATATCAAGGGATTGCGTTGGGTGCGCCGGCACCCTTGACGGTGGCGTTGCAGCACTAATTCCGGTCATTGGCTGTGTTACAATAGGCCTCCTTTTGATTAACAGATTGCAGACAGTGATGGATTTGTAGTGATGAACTTCGATGCGCTGATTGACTCGATCACCCCTGAAACCTATCAATCCCTGCTACGGGCCCTGGAACTCGGCAAGTGGGCAGACGGCAACCGCCTGACGCCCGAGCAGAAAGAACATGTGATGCAGGCCATCATCGCCTATGGCGAAAAGAATCTGGCCGTCCAGGAGCGGGTAGGGTACATCGACCGCGGTAGCAAAGATGAGGGGGAGATGTGCGATGATTCAGCCCCGCCCGAGCAACCCGTTAAGTTTCTCCAATAGCAGCATAATGCTGTCCTGATGGCTGCCTTCGGTCGCGCCATGACGCCGGGCTACCAGCGGTAGCGATCCCAGTTCTGGGGGTTGGCCCAGAATTTGGGGTTGAGCCAGTCCGGCACGGGTTTGTAGGTTTTCAGGTCGAACAGATAGTAACGGTTCCGTTCAGTGAGGGCGCAACGCACAAAGCCCAGTGCCAGGCATTCGGTTTCAGTCATACCCCGGTCATCCAGGGTCAGTTCCAGCAAGACTTTTTGCGCCAGTTGATCGCGGCATTTTGCAATGACCGCATTGCGGGATGCATCGTCCAGATCGAGGGCGGACTGGCTCAGTGCCACCAGATCCACCCGTTTCAGGAACGAATTTTCCATCAGATTGTCTGTGGAAACCTGAGTGATTGAACTGGCTTGGCTGACACTTTCATCGGGCGTATAACCAACGCATAATACGTTGGCAAGCTGATGAGTTTTGATCAATGCTGTCAGTGGTGCTGGAAGCGCCATGCCATTCTCCGCTAAGTTGTTAAATTCATTGCAGTCATACATACTGCAGAACAAACCAACATTTCACAAGCAGCGGCCGCACGGCCGTTGCTGTCAGCTTCGGGTCCCGTCATCATGAAAGAAAACAACGCCCCCAAAACCATTCGCCTATCTGATTACAAACCCCCCAATTATCTGATCGACACCATTCACCTGGACGTGCGCATTTATGATGAATACACGGACGTGGTCAGTCATATGGCGGTGCGGGCCAATCCTGATGTACCGGATGCCCGCTCGCAGCCACTGGAACTGTTGGGTGCGGATCTCGAATTGCTCGCAATTCAACTGGATGGCGAGACCCTGGCGCGGGAACGATATCAAATTGAAGAAGAAACACTCAGTATTACCGGGTGTCCGGAGCGTTTCACTCTGTTGACGATGACGCGCATCAATCCCAAAGCCAATACCTCCCTGGAAGGCCTCTATGTGTCCAAAGGGATGTACTGCACCCAATGTGAAGCGGAAGGCTTCCGCAAAATTACCTACTATCTGGATCGACCGGATGTGATGGCACGTTTCACCACGCGGGTAGAAGCGGATAAACAGGCGTATCCCGTGTTGCTGTCCAATGGCAATCCGGTTGAGCAGGGTGATCTGGCGCAGGGGCGTCACTATGTTATCTGGGAAGATCCGTTCAAGAAACCTTGCTACTTGTTTGCACTGGTGGCCGGTGACTTATCCATGGTGGAAGATTCCTTCACTACCTGCAGTGGCCGTGAAGTGGCGTTGCAGCTCTTTGTGGAGCCGCAGGATCTGGATAAGTGCGCGCACGCCATGGACTCCCTCAAGCGTGCCATGGCCTGGGACGAACAAGTGTACGGACGGGAATACGATCTTGATATTTACATGATCGTGGCCGTTTCCCACTTTAATATGGGGGCGATGGAGAATAAGGGGCTTAATATTTTCAACACATCCTGTGTCCTGGCCAGTGCGAAAACCACCACTGATATGGGGTTTCAGCGAGTGGAAAGCGTGATTGCCCATGAATACTTTCACAACTGGTCCGGTAATCGGGTTACCTGCCGCGACTGGTTTCAGCTGAGTCTGAAAGAAGGTTTTACCGTGTTCCGCGATCAGCAGTTCTCGGCTGACATGGGGTCTGCCACGGTAAATCGCATCGATGATGTGAACATGCTGAAGACCCTGCAGTTTGCAGAAGATTCCGGCCCCATGGCCCATCCGATCCGACCTGACAGTTACATCGAGATCAACAATTTTTACACCATGACGGTGTATGAAAAGGGCGCGGAAGTGGTGCGCATGATGCATCGCCTGTTGGGCAGCGATGGCTTCCGCAAAGGCTCGGACCTGTATTTCGAACGTCACGACGGGCAGGCGGTAACCTGTGATGATTTTGTGCAGGCAATGGAAGATGCCAACGGCGTTGACCTGACGCAGTTCCGGCTCTGGTATTCCCAGGCGGGTACGCCCCATCTTACGGCCAGCACGGAATACGATGCCGGCAACCAGCAGTTCTCAATAACACTGGAACAACACACTCCGCCCACACCCGGTCAGCCGGATAAACACCCCTTGTTGATACCGGTGGGCATTGGATTACTGGGCGCGGATGGCAAGGATTTGCCATTGCAGTTAGCCGATGGTAGCCGCCTCGATGAGGATAATCCGGTGCTGAAACTGACACAGGAAAAGCAGACCTTCGTGTTTACCGGAATCCATGACCAACCGGTGGCATCCCTGTTATGCGGATTTTCTGCCCCGGTGAAACTGACCTTTGACCAGTCCCGTCGTGAGCTGGCGTTCTTAATGTCCCATGACAGTGATGGTTTCAATCGCTGGAATGCAGCGCAGCGCCTTACCGTACTGGTATTAACAGATTTGATGGCAGCCTATGGCAAGGGCAGTGAACTGGCAGTGGATCAGCAACTGTTGGATGCTTTTCGGATCCTGCTGACAGATGAATCCCTTGATCAGGCCATGGTGGCCAAGATGTTGGAGTTGCCCACCGAGCAATTTCTGGCCGAACTCCTGCCCAAGCCGGTGCAGGTGGATGCCATTCACCACGCCCGGGAAGCGCTGAAGCGCATGCTGGCGCAGGGCCTGAAGAATGAATTGCAGCAGGTCATCAGCCGTTGTCCGGTGGACACAGAGTATCATTATGAAGTGAACGCCGTGGCCCGGCGCAGCCTGCGTAACGTTTGCCTGGGTTATCTGATGTCGTTGGCTGATGACGAGGCAACCAATTTATGCCAGCAGCAATATCATCAGGCCAGTAACATGACGGATCAACTGGCCGCATTTCGTGCCTTGGCCCATTCCGACCGCGCGGAGAAAACACTGGTGATTGCTGATTTCTACGGGCAATGGCAGCAGGAATCGTTGGTGGTGGATCAGTGGTTTATGGTGCAGGCCAGCTCGCCACAAAACGACACGCTGGAAAACGTCAAGGCCCTGATGCAGCATGAGGCCTTTGAGATGACCAATCCCAATAAGATTCGTGCGTTGATCGGTGCCTTCTGCAATAACAACCCGGTGAATTTTCACAAGGTGGATGGTTCCGGTTACAGCTTTTTGGCGGATCAGATCATTACCCTGAATAAACTCAATCCCCAGGTTGCATCGAGGATGGCCACCATACTGACTCGTTGGGCGAATTATGACAATGTCCGGGCGGATTTGATCAAGCAGCAATTGAAACGCATTAAAGCCGAGCCACTCTCACCGGATGTATACGAAGTGGTTACCAAAGCGTTGAATCAGTAGGCGCGGGATACTGCGCTAAGCGCCTCGGGTAATAAACATAAGATTACTTGTTCTTAGGATGAATAAGTATTTGTTTTGATCAGTGTGATTGGTTATTTTATGGCGGCATTTACAATGGCCGCAGAGTCAAAAATGCGTCGAAAATAGGACAATATCGATTTTTTCGACTTAAATTATTAAAACTACGTCTATTATCGCCCGGTGGCACAAGGGAAGCGTTTAGGAAAGCCCGTGTTGGCGATCATTATTGGAACAGTGCGAATCGATTGTCAGGCTTGGCCTGGCATGAGGTATTGTGGGAATGTTGATGAGAAGAAGTGGGCTGTTGTTGGCCTCAATCTGTTTGTTCGCCTCTATCCCGGCCGTTGCCCAGACCTCGGCGTTGGGCAAGGAGTTGACCCCCTATGGTGCCGAACTGAAGGGCAATGAAGCCGGAACCATCCCCCCGTGGACCGGTGGCTTGACGCCGGATCAAATGCCGGCGCTGCAAGATAAGCTTGAGAATCCTTTCGAGAAAGAAAAGCCCTTGTTCACCATCAACGCCGCCAATCTGGCTCAGTACCGGGATCAGTTATCCCCGGGGCAGCGTGCGTTGTTGGAGCGTTACCCCGATTCCTATGCCTTGCCGGTCTATCCCAGCCATCGTACCGCCGCCGCACCACAGTGGGTTTATGACAACATTGCCCGCAATCATGGCAGTGCCCGTTTGGTGAATGAAGGTAATGGCATTGAGCAGGCCGTGGGCGGTGTTCCCTTTCCGGTGCCCTTGAATGCCCAGGGTGAGGTGGATGCGGTCAGGATTCTATGGAATCACCTGACCCGGTGGCGCGGGATTCATGTCCAAGCCGATATTTCTGAAGCCCCTGTGCAGCCCAATGGCAGCTACTCGCTGGTGTCCACGGCCCAGGAGGCGTATTTCGTTTATTACGATCGCACTAAGCAATGGCAGGATCTGGACAACAAACTTTCCTACTACATGGCCTTTATCCGCAAGCCCAGTCGTTTGGCCGGCGGTGGCGTGTTGGTACATGAAACCATCGACAGAATCAAAGAGCCGCGCAGCGCGTGGGTCTATAACACAGGTACCCGCCGGGTAAGGCGGGCGCCGTCCATTGAGTATGATATGCCGGTACCCAGTGCGGATAACCTGATTACCGCCGATGAAGTGGACATGTTCAACGGTGCTCTGGACCGCTTTGACTGGGCATTCATCGGTAAGCAGGAACTCTACATACCCTACAATAATTTTCGCTTGAGCAACGCCACCAAAGATGACAAGAAGCTGTTGCAGAAAGGCCATATCAACCCGGATTTAACCCGTTACGAGCTGCATCGGGTGTGGGTTGTCGAAGGAACCAGTAAAGCGGGCGTGCGTCACCTGTACAGCAAGCGCCGCTTTTACATTGATGAAGACAGTTGGAGTATCGTGCAGGCGGATCAGTATGATGCGCGCGGTGAACTGTGGCGAGTGCATGTATCCTATCTGGTTGGCTACTACCATGTGCCCGTCACCTGGGGGGCCCTGGCCGCCAATCATGAATTGGACTCGGGCCGCTACTTTGCCGCCTACATGGATAACTCCAATGGCATGGCCATCCGTTTCGGGCAAGACCCACCAACAGAAGGTTACTTCAGCCCACAGTCGTTGCGACGTATGGGGCGTTGAATGGCCAATTTACCCATCTGATTTGGACACTCAATCAGGGTTTGTGTGAATCGTGGTCAATGAAAATGCTTTAATGACAGTTGCTCAATTGCAGGTAGTAAATATTCATATGTGGATTAGAAATAAGATGCGTTACTCGATGATTAGAACACTGGTTGGCACCGCGTTGTTGTGGGGGGCCAGTACCGGTTCGGCCCTGGCTGCCGACTATGAAAAGCATCTCGATATGAGGGCTTCGATTCCATCAGACAAAGCAACGGAATCCCTGCTGACCGATGTGGAAGTGTTCAATGACAAAGTCATAGCAGTGGGGGATCGCGGCCACATTCTGGTGTCTGCTGATAACGGGCAGAGCTGGAGCCAGGCTCAGGTACCGGTACAGTATCTGCTGACCGCCGTTGATTTTGGTGATGCCCAAAATATCTGGGCGGTGGGGCACGAGGGCATCATACTGCATTCCGCTGATGGGGGTTCCAACTGGGCGCTGCAGTATGCCAATCCACATCGTGTTCGAACGGATGAAGAGTTGAACCAGTTGACCGATGAGGAATTTGCAAAATTACCCCAGGCCGGTTCACCGTTGTTGGACGTCTGGTTTCGCGACGAAAAGGCCGGCTTTGCAGTGGGCGCCTACGGCATCTTTCTGGGCACGGTTGATGGAGGCAAAACCTGGCAGGATGTGGCCTCCCGCATTGAGAATTTTGATGGCTGGCATTTGAATGCCATCAGTGCCAATGAACAGGGTACGGTTTATATCGCCGGTGAGAAAGGCGTACTGTTTCGCTCCGATGATGGGGGTGAAACCTGGGTGACTCTGGAGAGCCCCTATCAGGGTTCCTATTTCGGAGCCTTGACCGGGCCGAACCCGGATGATGTTCTGGTGTTCGGTCTACAGGGCAATATATTCAAATCTTCCGATCGTGGTGAATCCTGGCTTAAGGCAAAAAGCAAAGGCACGGATGGGGTAATGGATGGTGTGTTACTGGGTGACAAAGGTTCCATACTGGTGGGTAATTCCGGGGTGGTTCTCACCAGCAAAGACGGCGGCGCCAACTACACCATGCAGATCACCAAATCCAGAGAGGCAATTCTTGCCGTTGAAACCCTGCCCAACGGCAAACTAATCATGGTCGGTCAGGGCGGTGTTGATCTTGCAGCACCGTCAATGAAGTAACTACGAGATACTGATTTACGTTAAGGTACATTATGTCCACTAAAAACAGCACCATTCTAGAAGAATCGATATTTAAATTACGGCCGATTCTTTTGCTGGCCTTTGCCGTGCTCACTGCTTTTTTTGCCTTTGAGGCATCCAAGGTCAAACTCAGCACCGAATTCGAAAAAATGGTGCCCTTGAAACATGAATTCATTCAGAACCTGTTAAAGCACAAGGATGAGCTGAGTCTGGGTAACGATATCCGGATTGTGGTGGAAGCAAAAAACGGTGACATCTTTACCGATGAGTTTATGCAGGTACTGCGTCAGGTTACCGATGAGATTTTCTATTTTGAAGGGGTGGACAAAGCTAAAATCCAGTCTCTTTGGACACCCAATGTCCGTTGGATGGAAGTGACCGAAGATGGCTTTCGTGGCGGGGAGATTATTCCACCTACCTACGATGGTTCTGCGGAATCACTGGAACAGGTGCAGGCCAATGTCCTGCGTTCCGGGCAGGTTGGGCGCCTGGTGGCGGATGATTTTGAATCTTCCATCGTGTATGTGCCGCTACTGGATCAATCCGGCGCCAACAAGAAACTCGATTACAAAAAGTTTTCGGCAGCGCTCGAGCAGGACATTCGTCAGAAGTTCCAGAGTGATAATATCAATATCCGTATTGTCGGCTTTGCCAAGAAGATCGGTGATCTGATTGAGGGGGCAACCGGCGTTGCGTTGTTCTTTATTATCGCAATAGGTATTACATTCGTTCTGCTGTTGATTGACTCCAAGTGCATTCGCAGTACCTTTACCGTGATTATTTGCTCAGTCATTGCCGTAATCTGGCAGGTGGGTATTTTGACTCTGCTGGGTAAAGGTATTGATCCCTACTCAATGCTGGTGCCGTTCCTGATTTTTGCCATTGGCGTGAGTCACGGGGTGCAATTGATCAATGAATTTGCGGTGGAATCCCACCGTATTAATTTCAAGTTGGAAGCGGCCCGGCTTACCTTTCGGGCGTTGTACGTGCCCGCTTTGCTGGCACTGATCAGCGATGCCATCGGCTTTATGACATTGTGGACCATTGAGATTCACGTGATACAGGATCTGGCAATCTCGGCGGCGTTGGGTGTGTTTGCGCTGATCTTTACCAATCTGCTGATGATACCCGTGCTACTGTCTTATGTGGGCGCCAGCCCCATGGCAATAAATGCGATGAATAAGAAGTTGCATGCCAAACATGTGATCTGGTCGAAGATCTCCCGTTTTGCAACGCCAAAAGCAGCAACCGTGTCGGTCATTATTGCAGCCATTGGGGCCGGGGCCGGTTTGTACATCAGCAAGGATCTGAAAATCGGTGACCTGGATGCCGGGGCACCAGAGTTGTGGCCCGATTCCCGTTATAACCTGGATGACAAATACGTCAACGAGCACTACTCCGTGAGCGCGGACGTGCTGGTGGTGATGGTGGAAACCCCGGAATACGCCTGTACCGAATCCGCCGCCATGCAGAAGATGGATCGCTTTATGTGGCATATGGAAAACGTACCCGGTGTGCAATCGGCGCTGTCGGTGGTCACGGTATCCAAACGCGTTATCACCGGATTTAATGAAGGTAACTGGAAGTGGGCGGCGCTGACCCGGGTGCAGGATATCATCAATAATTCGGTGCAAACCGTTCCCGGCGGCCTGGTGAACACAGATTGCAGCCTGGCGCCCGTGATTGTATTTTTGGATGATCATAAAGCGGAAACCCTGGATCGAGCGGTGGCGGCGGTGCAGGAATTTGCAGCCGCCGAGAACGATCCGGATGTGGCAGAGTTTGTACTGGCGTCGGGTAATGCCGGGGTAGAGGCTGCCACCAACGAAACCATTGAACATGCCCAGAATATGATGAAGGTGCTGGTATACGGCGTGGTTTCCATTCTGTGTTTGATTACGTTCCGTTCCATTCGGGCGGTGATCTGTATTATCGTGCCGCTGGCACTTACCTCGATTCTGTGCCAGGCGCTGATGACTATCCTGGGCATCGGGGTCAAGGTGGCCACGTTACCGGTTATCGCCTTGGGTGTGGGTATCGGTGTGGATTACGGCATCTACATTTACTCGCGCTTAAAAGGCTTTATGGAAGATGGTATGGAACTTGAGGATGCCTATTTCGAAACCCTGAAGGTGACGGGAAAAGCCGTTTGCTTTACGGGGTTGACCCTGGCGATTGGTGTCGGCACCTGGATCTTCTCCGACATTAAGTTCCAGGCCAACATGGGTGTGTTGCTGACCTTTATGTTTTTGTGGAACATGGTGGGCGCCATCTGGTTATTGCCTGCCCTGGCCAACTTCCTGATACGTGGCAAGATCAAGAAGAAAGCGTAACGCTCAAGGCCGGCCATTAAAAAAAGCGAGTCCACATGGTGGGCTCGCTTTTTTTTGCGCTGTGCATTGCTTGCTGATGTCCTCTGTGTTCAGTACAGCCAACCTGTTCGAAATGAAACACCCACAACCACAAACAAAATCGAAAATACCGTAACCGGTATGATGTGCCAGGCCATGGTGGTTAAGGTTTTTTCTGAAAGCGTGGGGATGACACGAAGCCTGGCATCAATGGCGAACCCTACGGTTAATGCCAGTAGGCTGAGTTTGGCCAGTATGGCGTGGGCAACCGGATTGGCAAAGTTAATCCATTGCATAACATCAGGCAGCATGCGGTAGGCCAGCATAAGGCCGGTTATCACCTGAATAATCAGCGCGGGCATGCCGATTTTTTCATACACCGATTCGAATTCCAGAAGCTTCTCTGCGGAGCGTTGTGCCAGTACTTTGGGCAATATCACCACCGCAAGCACGATGTGCCCTCCTGTCCAGATTGTGGCCGCCAGAATATGAAGCAGTAGAAGTAATCCGTACATGGTTGTCTCGGAACAAATTGCGATCGTATTTAGGTAATTAATCCAATTCACGACCCGCTTTCAAGCGCTTTTTCCGCTAACTTCCCCTGATGTTGATCCTGGTCCATGTTTGCCCGGGTTTTGCGGATGAATCAGCTGGGATACAGTGGCTGCAATACCTGTTTCTGGTCTTTGGTGGCGGGCCTGCTCAGTGCTTCCTGGGTGGCTTTAAGCAAAGCTTCGCTATTCCATTTTGCCTCATTTTTATTTTTGTAGAGGTGAGCCTCAAGATCGCGAAGCGCGTCGGGCAGCGCATCCGTACCGGCTTTTTGGGCGACATCATCCAGGTTCCTGATGGTGCTGTCCCTGAATTGCTGACGAAATAGTTCAATCACGGCAATCCTTGCCGCCTTGGCATCCTGTGCTTTGCAGGCCGCTTGCAACGCTTTGTTGGCTTCGCGTAACTGGCCGGCACTGAACGGTGATGCCTGATTGTCTTCCTGCCCGGTTGCTCGGCTGTTGGCTCTGCGTGACAGCAGGGCCCAGATCAATAGTGCAAGGGTTAATAACCACAGGCAAAAGAAGGCCACGGCAATCCATTGCCAGGTTTGATTGATACTGGTTTGCCCCAAGGGCGGGGGAGGGGATTCCCCCGCTGAGCTTAACGGGGGAGCCTGAGCGGCACTGCTGTCCGTTTGCGGTCGACTGTTGGTACCGGTCACCTGAATGGTGCGGGCAGGCAGAGAGGTCACTTTCACCGCCTGCTCCTCCACGTCCCACCAAGTGACGTCGATGGCTGGCAGTTCAATGGTGCCCGCCTGAGTGGCAATCAGCGCCTGACTTTCAGTGCGGGTGCTGACAATACCGTGCTCACCCACGCTGCTGTTGCTCTCTGCCTGCTCCGGGTAAATCCTGACACCTTCGATGTCACTGGTGGGTACCGTCGGCAAGATGGTGGATAACACACCTTCTGCCTGCATGGACACAGTGCGGGTAATGGGTTCGCCGATATTGGCGTTACCGGCATCCGGCGACCAGGATTCGCTGAGCTGTAATGACTGGGCGGGCAACCAGGGTTGGTCAGCCGGGTATTCTGCGGGCTTGGGCTTGACTTCCAATTCCAGGTTGGGGGAGTAACGGCGAACTTGTTTGCCGTTGAGAGGATCGTAGTAATTGCGTGACCGTGAACGGAATACTGTGGCTTCCAGGCGGGCACCGGGGATCTGAATGGTGCCGCTTTTCTGGGGGAATACCGCATAGCGGAACTCAAACACATCATACTGTGTGCCGTTGAGCGTGGTTTTGTAATTGCGTTGCTCTCCCAGCTGTTCCATTGCCGCATTTTCAATGGCGGGTGGCTGATAGGATGGATCGTAGATGTCGATATTGCCACTGAAAATACGGACGGTGAGGATCACCTGCTCCTGGACGTAGGCCTGTTGCTTATCAATTTTGGCATCGACAAACAGGTACTGTTCCGAGTTGCTGGCGCTGCTGCGTTTGGTGACGTGCAGTTTGAGTGGCTTGCTGGTGACGTTGTCGTAACGGATAGGGGGAACGGCAATATAGCCGGTGTGCTTGGGTAGCAAGGTAAGAATCCAACTGGTAAAGGAGACAAAACGGCCGTTCAGTATATTGCTGCGCTCCGCTTTGAAGGTGGAGATGATCTCGAAGTGTTCGTTCAGAACACTGAAGTCCGGTGCTTTGCCGTCTGCGGTCTGGTCGATGGTGATCGTCAGTTTGACGGTATCACCCTCGGTCACCTTGGTGGTGTTCAGCTTTGCATTAATGCTGATGGCCTGCGCCTGGGCACTGACGATGGACAATAACAGTACCAGGAGGAAAGGGATGCTTCTTACCATTGGGTGTCTCCAGAGGATGAGTTTTTCCTCAATTGAGATTCATATTCAAATTTGCGGCGCAGCAGGCCGCCGGGATCATCCGGAATACGGCGCAGCCACTGTTCCAGCGCCTGCTGGTCTTCCGTTGTTTCCTGCAACTGGGGTTGTGGCAGCATCTGGGCTTCATCCTGTTGCTGCTCTGACTCTTGTTTTTCAGGTTCCGTGGGTTGTGGCTGGTCCGGTTGCTCGGAGTCGTTCTCTTCGGGTTTCTGCTGCTTGGCTTGTTCCTGTTCGGATTCATCAGCCTGTTGTTCAGCTTCTGGTTGCTGTTGTTGATCCTGCTGCTGATCTTGTTCCTGTTCCTGTTGATCAGACTGGGAATCCTGATTCTCATCAGACTGGTTGTTGTTCTCCTGATCCTGATCCTGATCCTG
>DKQK01000025.1:129521-198849 GCA_002471665.1 Gammaproteobacteria bacterium UBA7310 | reverse complement strand
ATCCTGATCCTGATCCTGATCCTGGTTCTGGTCGTTACTTTCGCCGTCGCCCTGTTGCTGTTCCTGCTGTTGCTTGAGCTTTTTTACCAGGTCGAGGTTGAACTGTGCATCCTCCAGCTCCGGGTTCAGCTGCAATGCTTTCTGGTAGGAGGCAATGGCCTCATCCAGCTTCTGTTGACGGGCCTGACTGTTGCCCAGGTTATAGAAGCTTTCGGCACTGTCTCCGCCGGCATACAGCTGTTCTGCGGCTGCGTAGTTTTCAGCTTTGTACTGACTGGCTGCCTGCCATTGGGGATCATTAAAGGTTTCTGCTGCCTGCTCCGGTTTACCGGATTGCAGTAATGCGCGACCCTGTTGGTCATCGGTCTGCCAGAGATCGTCCCAGCCAAAGGCCATGCTGGAGGGGGCGTGGGTTAACAGGGCGCAACCCAGCAGCGCCGGCATCAGGACGGCACCGAACCAGCCTTTGCGGTAGCCCGCGGCGGCAAATGGCAGGATCAGCAGCACCAGCCAATGGCCGGTTTCATCCCATACATCGAATTCGCGTCCGGTCTCCTTGATCTCCTGTTCGCTGGGCAGCAGGCCCTCGGCCAGCAGATAATTGATGTCTTCGTCACTGGTACTGATGGTGCTGAAGCGGCCATCCAACTGCCGGGCCACCCGCTTCAAGTGGGATACATCCAGCTTCGGAATCACGATGCTGCCGTCGCTCTGTTTAATGAAAGAGCCGTCGGGCAGTTCAATGGGAGCCCCATCGCGGGTGCCGATGCCCATAATGGACAGGGGCGTTTGATAACTGATGAGATCTTCCACTTTGTTGGCAAAATCCCCCGGCAGGTCATCGGTCATCAACAGGATGCGGCCCCGATTGAGTCCGGCCTGCTGCAGGGTAGCCACTGCTTTTTCGATAGCCGCTACGGGGTTATTGCCCTTTTGCGGCATGATGTCCGGGCTCAGGCTGTTGACCATGCTGAGAATGGTGTTGGTGTCGTCGGTCAGTGGCGTTACCACATGGGGTGTGGCCGAATACACGATCAATGCCGTCAGACCTTCATCGGTGCGGTTGAGAATGTCGCTGAGTTTCAGGCGCGCTCTGACCAGGCGGGAGGGGGCGAGGTCCTTGGCGTACATGGAAAGCGAAAGGTCCAACACAATGACCTGGGCGTTGATTTTTTTCTGCACTGCCTGGGGCAGTTGTTGCCAGGTGGGGCCGGCCATGGCAACCACGGCCAGTAGCCAGCAGATCAACAGCATGACCAACGGCGCCCGGCTTTGGCGTGTCACATTGCCGGCCAGCAGATGGGGCAGCAGATGCGGTGATATGACTCGCTGCCAGCCACCATAGGACGATTTACGGTTCCACAACAGCATGATCAGAATCACGGCAGGTATAACGCCCAGCAGCCACCAGGGCCGCAGAAAGCGGAATTGTTCAATTTGCTGCAGGAATTCGGTCATGGTTGTTCGACTCCGTTTTCCTGTTGGCTCCGGCGCGACAGCCGCCAGTGCACACCGTAGTTGCGGATTACGGTGTAGAGGGCAATGGCCACACTGAGCAGCAATGCCAAACCCAGTGGATAATGGAACAGGGCCTTGATGGGGCGGAACGTCTCCGGGTCGGCGTCTACCGGTTCCAGCTCATCGAGCATTTCATAAATGTGCTTGAGGGATTCGGTGCTCTTGGCACGGAAGTATCGGCCACCGGTAATGTTGGCAATCTCGGTCAGGGTTTTCTCATCCAGATCGGCAGAAGGGTTCAGGCGCCGTGCGCCAATGCCGGTGCCCAGCAGCCCCGGGGACATGACAAACTCGGCACCCACACCAATGGTGTAGATTTTCAGGCCTTTCTGGGCGGCCAGTTCGGCGGCCTGCAGGGGCTGGATTTCGCCGGCGCGGTTCTGGCCGTCTGTGAGCAGGATCAGTACCTTGCTGTCCGTGGGTCGATCCTGGAGGCGCTTGAGGGCCAGTCCGATGGCGTCGCCGATGGCTGTACTCTGGCCGGCAATGCCGATGGCGGATTCGTTGAGCAGCTGCTTCAGGGTTTTACGATCGAAGGTCAGCGGGGTTTGCAGATAGGCATTGCTGCCGAACAGAATCAGCCCCATGCGGTCCTGGGTGCGCCGCTCGATGAATTCGTCGAGCACGCTTTTCACCACAGTGAGCCGATCCACCCGTTCGCCTTTCAGTTGCAGGTCGGTGGCGCGCATGCTCTCGGATACGTCCACGGCCAGCATCAGATCCCGTGCCTTGGAGGTTATACTGACCGGTTCACCGATGTATTGCGGGCCGGCGGCGGCAATCACCAGTGATACCCAGATCAGGATCAGCAGCAGCCGAAAGCTGCGGCTGCTGCCGGAGCGATTGCGGTCTCGGCGGTTCGCCATGTCGTTTACGCTATTGAAAAACGGCACCCGCAGCAGGGCACTGTCATGACTGCTGGCCCGCGGCAGCAGAGCCCGCAGTATCCAGGGTAACGGCAGTATCAGTAATAAGGGTATCCACTTCAGAATTATCATGACTGTTTCTTCAACCAGAGATCGACGGCTTGAATCAATTCGCTGCTGTCTACCTTGGGGCTGGGGGCAAACCGGTCCACCAGTATGCGGCCGGAACCTGCGGAAAACTCACTGGTGTGCCCGGTTTGATCCAGAAACGCCAGCCATTGTTCCCCGGCCATACCGGCGATTTCATCGCGACCGTAGCGGGTGATGGCGGTTCGCTTCAAAAGCGTGGACAAATCCGACAACAGCTGTTGATCATTCCTGGAACTGAGGTAGCGAGCGCGAATGCTCTCCATGTGTTGAATGGCTTCCCTTTTATAGGCCAGCCGCTTATGGCGCCACCATAACCAGTAAACACCGGCGATCAGTGCCGATAACACCAGCAGCGCCAGCAGCCACCAACCCATGGCCGGCGGCCACCAACCCACCGGTGGCGGCAGGTGAATATCCCGCAGTTGGCTTAAGGGGTCCGCGGGGTTCATGCCCGAGCCCCCTTGGCGGTTCTGAGGCCCAGGGTTGCCCGTAACCGCTCGGCCACACTGTCGGCGGTGCTGATCTCGATGAGGGGTACGGCAATGCGTGTGAGCTGATCTTTCAGTTCACTCTGACGCTCAACAAAGCGCAGCGCATAATCCTTGCGCAGTTGGTGTGGGCCGGTGTTCAGTCGTACATTGCGCTGGCCGTCGGTAAAGCCGTAGACGCCGGAGGGGGGAAGCTGCTTCTCCATGGGATCCACAACCTGCACGGCGATGACATCGTTGTGACCGCACAACAGGCTCATATGCTGCTGGGTGATGTCGTCGTAATTGAGAAAGTCACTGATGATCACCACCAGGCTGCCGGGGCGTACCACGTGATTGAGCCCCTGCAGGGCATTAATAAAACGCTGGCGGGAAGAGCGGCGCAGGCCCTGCCCGGCATCCAGGCTTTGATTGAACTGCAGCAGGATGCGAAAGAAATTCTGAATGCCCCGTTTACCTTCTTTGGGGCGCACCTCTTGTACCTCTTCGTCGTTGAACAGGAAGCCGCCAATGCGATCTCCGTGGCTGCGAACGGCCCAGGCAAAATAGGCGGCAGTGCGGGCTGCCACAACCGATTTGAAGGCATTCTGGCTGCCGAAAAACATGGCTTGGCGTTGATCTACCACCAGGTAGACCGGGCGCTCCCTTTCTTCACGGAACAGTTTGGTGTGGGCGCGGCCGGTGCGGGCAGTGACCCGCCAATCGATATTGCGCACATCGTCGCCCGGTTGATAGATGCGCACCTCATCAAAATCGATGCCGCGGCCACGGAAGCTGGAGCGGTGCAGTCCGGCCATGGAGGCCATGGCCTTCTTGCGGCCGCGCAGATCCAGTTCAACCTGGGCACCGCGCAGCATCACCAGTTCGTCCATGGATATATAGACGCCACGATAGTTGGCTATATTGTCTCGTTCACGCACCAGGTTTGTGGGTGTAGCCATGGGGCACCTCAGGGGGCAGAGACGCGGTCGATCAGCTCATCAATGATGTGGTCGGCGGTAATACCCTTGGCCTCCGCTTCAAACGTCAGTCCGATGCGGTGACGCAGGGTGTCATGGGCCACCGCCTGGACGTCCTCCGGTGTGACAAAGTCACGGTCATTGAGCCAGGCATGGGCCCTGGCGCAGGCATCCAGGGCAATAGTGCCCCGCGGGCTGACACCGTATTCAATCCAGCTGGAAAGATCATCGCCGTAGGCCAGCGGGTTGCGGGTGGCCATGGTGAATTGCACGATGTACTCCTCAATGTCCTGGATCATGTGCAGTTCGATGACTTCGGCGCGGGCGGCAAAAATCTGCTGCTGCGTAATGTGGATAGGGTCTGCCGTGCTGTCTTCCGGATGCTGTTTGTCCATGGCTTCCATTCGCGCCAGCTGCAGAATCTTTTTCTCCGATGCCGCATCGGGGTAATCGATGGTGACGTGCATCAGAAAACGGTCCAGTTGTGCTTCCGGCAGTGGGTAGGTGCCTTCCTGTTCAATGGGATTCTGGGTAGCCATTACCAGAAACAGGGGGGGCAGGGGGTGGGTGAGTTTGCCCACGCTGATCTGCCGTTCCGCCATGGCCTCGAGCAATGCGGACTGTACCTTGGCCGGGGCGCGGTTGATTTCGTCTGCCAGCACCAGGTTGTGGAATATGGGGCCGGGTTGGAACACAAAGCTGCTGTCCTGGGGCCTGTAGATTTCCGTCCCGGTTACATCCGCCGGCAGCAGGTCCGGTGTGAACTGAATGCGATGGAAGTCGCCTTCCAGTCCCGTTGCCAGGGCCTTGATGGCTTTGGTTTTGGCCAGACCGGGTGCGCCTTCCACCAGCAGATGGCCATCCGCCAGAATGGCAATCAATAATCGGTCCACCAGATGGGCCTGCCCGATGATTTGCTCGCACAAGGATTCTTTCAACGCAAGAATGGCGTCGCGATTCGACATGATTCCAAATACTCCAGGCGTATGAGCGTGGTGCCGGGGCTAACCGGGTGATTTCGTGTTAAATCAGGTGGCCCCACACCAACGTCCGCTAATATATTGTTTTTTCCAGACTTATTTGTTCTTATCCCCCGGATTATGCCTATTCCGGAGGACGATTGCTAGCCGTAGCCAGGCTGTGTATGTGATCCATGGACAGGGAGAAAGTTCCGGCGCCGCAGTGAGCCTGGACTGGCTTTCAACTGTTTGTTCATGTTCTGATGTAACTACTAGACTAATATGACTGATATCTAATGGAAAAGTGGCCAGGGGGCTATATGGTTAACCTATCGCTGGGCGAAGATTACGTATCCTTGATTGAACGACTGTCTGACATGGTCCAGGAACGTTTTGATCGCAGTCATTCGTCCCAGACGGAGCATGTACAGCAGTTTGCGCGCCATTTCTATGCCGCCGCACCGGTGCAGGAGCTGCAGCGCAAGCGGGTTGACGACCTCTATGGGATGACAGTGGGGCTGTGGAATTTTCTGCGCAGCATGCCGGGCCGACAACCCAAAATACGGGTTTTTAATCCCCGCTATGAAGACCACGGCTGGCAAAGTACCCATACCGTAGTGGAAGTGTTGTCGCCGGATTGTGCCTTTTTGGTGGATACCGTGATGATGGACGTGGTCAGGCGCGGAATTTCCATTCATTCGGTGATGAACAGCGTGATTCGGGTAAAACGCCAAAGCTCGGGGGAGCTGGAAGCCCTGAATTTCGACATGCAGGCCGAGGGTGAGAAAGAGGCCCTGATTCATATCGAAATCGATCGGCAACCGGATGCGGCCCTGGAAGGCGACATCACCAATCTCCTGCAGGGTACCCTGCGGGAACTGCAGTGTGCTGTGGGCGATTTCGAGGTCATGCAGGAGCGCACCTCTGCCATCCGCGATGAGCTTAATGAGTTGGAAAACAATCAGGGAGAGGCTTCTCTGCAGGAAGTAAAAGGTTTTCTGGCCTGGCTGGTGCAGAATCACTTTACCTTTTTGGCCATGCAGGAATACAAAGCGGTGGAAAAGCAGGGGCGCACCCACTTTGAAGCCATTACTGATTCGGCGTTAGGTGTGGCCAAGGTGTGTGACAGCCTGGATCTGCTGGAACAAAACGGCGGCCCGCTAATCTATGAAGACAAGCTCATTGTGTTTGGCAAATCCGGTACCCGTTCACGCTGGCATCGGCCTGTGTACATGGATTTCATCGGTATCCGCAAATGCGATGAGCGTGGCAAGGTGGTGGGCGAGTACCGCTGGGTTGGTCTTTACACATCCCTGGTTTTCAATAACTCACCCCGTAACTTTCCGATTATTGGCCACAAGCTACGCCAAGTGATCAGCGGCTCCGGCCTGGAACCTAATGGTCACGATGGTAAGCGCTTGATGCAGATTCTGGAAACCTTTCCCCGCGAGGAATTATTTCAGACTTCAACCGAAGCCCTGCTGAAAACTGCAGTGGGTATCCTGCACATTCAGGAGCGACGCCGTTTGCGCCTGTTTGCCCGCAAGGGTCAGTTCGGGCGGTTTCTTTCCTGTCTTATCTATACTCCCAGGGATGGCTACTCCACCGCATTGCGTAAAGCCTTTCAAGGTGTTCTGTATGAATACGTGGACGTGGAAGACATGGAATTCAACACCTACTTTACCGAGTCCACGCTGGCACGGCTGTACATAGTGCTGAAGGTAAAACCCGGCTGCAAAATGGATTTTGACGTGAAGGAAGTGGAGGGGCGTTTGGTGGAGCTGGCCCGTAGCTGGGCGGATCGGCTTTATGAAACCCTGATTGAGAGTGTGGGGGAAGACCGCGCCGGCATGCTGCAGTCCGCCTATGCCGACGCCTTCTCACTTAGCTATCGGGAGGAGTTTTCCACCCGTACTGCCGTGTCCGATATAGAACACATCGAGCAGCTTTCTGCTGACAACCCGTTGAATGTTTCATTTTACCGATCGTTGGAAGATGATCCGAAAGCACTGCGCTTTAAACTGTTTCGACGCAATCGCAATATTCCGCTGTCGGATGTATTGCCGATGCTGGAGCACCTAGGTCTGCGCGTTCTTGGCGGGCGCCCCTACCGGATTCAGAAAAAAGACGATGCCACGATTTGGGTATACGATTTCAGCGTACGTTATTTTGGCGAAGCCATCATTGAGATCGATAAAATAAAAGGTAAGTTTCAGGATGCGTTTCTCAGCACCTGGCAGGGGCTGGCAGAGGACGACAGTTTCAATCGGTTGGTGTTGTCGGTGGGCTTGAGTTGGCGGGAGGTGGCCATGTTGCGCGCCTATGCCCGCTATTTTAAACAGACAGGATTTGCTTTCAGTCAAACCTATATCAAGGATGCCCTGGTAAATCACTCACATGTAACCCGCCTGCTGGTGGACTTCTTTGAACTGCGGTTTGCCTTGAACCAACCGGCCAGCGATGCAGCTGAAACCGAGTTGCGTGACAAGATTATCGAACAGTTGGATCAGGTGGCGAGCCTGGATGAGGATCGTATTTTGCGCCGCTACCTGGATATGATGTCAGGTACCCTGCGCACCAACTTCTATCAGCAAAACGCCCAGGGTGGCTACAAACCCTATATTTCCCTTAAATTATCCCCCCACACCATACCGGACATTCCGCGGCCGCTGCCCATGTTCGAGATTTTTGTCTATTCACCGCGAGTGGAAGGTGTCCATCTGCGCGGTGGCAAGGTGGCCCGTGGCGGGTTGCGTTGGTCGGACCGACGTGAGGATTTTCGCACCGAGGTGCTGGGGCTGGTGAAGGCACAGCAGGTGAAAAATGCGGTGATCGTACCGGTAGGTGCCAAAGGCGGTTTTTATCCCAAGCGCCTGCCTAAATCCGGTAACCGTGACGCCTATATGGCGGAGGGTATCGAGTGCTACAAAACCTTTGTCCGCGGTTTACTGGATATCACCGATAATTTGCAGGATGGTGAGGTGGTCGCCCCGGAGGGCGTGATCCGCAAGGATGAAGATGATCCCTATCTGGTGGTGGCGGCGGATAAGGGCACCGCCACTTTTTCCGATATTGCCAACGGCCTGTCGGATGAATATGGATTCTGGTTGGGGGATGCCTTCGCTTCCGGTGGCTCGGTAGGCTATGACCACAAAAAAATGGGTATCACGGCCCGCGGTGCCTGGGTATCGGTGCAGCGCCATTTCCGTGAACTGGGTGTGGACGTGCAAACCAATCCGGTGACCCTGATTGGCATCGGCGATATGTCCGGTGATGTGTTCGGCAATGGACTGCTGCTTTCCAAAGCGTTGCAGATGGTAGCCGCCTTTAATCATCTGCATATTTTCATTGACCCCAACCCCGATCCCGAGAGCAGTTTTGCCGAGCGTCAGCGGCTATTTGATCTGCCGCGCTCGAACTGGAGTGACTACAACAGCGATCTGATTTCGGCCGGCGGTGGAGTGTTCTCGCGCTCCGCCAAATCCATTCGTATCACCCAGCAGATGAAAGACCGCTTTGATATTCAGGAAGATGCCCTGACCCCTACGGATTTGATTTCTGCCCTGCTGAAAGCACCGGTGGATCTGATCTGGAACGGCGGCATCGGCACCTACATCAAATCCTCCCAGGAGCAAAACTCGGATGTGGGGGATAAAGCCAACGATGCCCTGCGGGTAAACGGGTGTGATGTGCGGGCCAAAGTGTTGGGAGAGGGTGGTAATCTGGGTATAACCCAGCTGGGGCGTATTGAGTACGGCCTCAATGGCGGCTTGTCCAACACGGATTTCATTGACAACGCCGGCGGTGTGGATTGCTCCGACCATGAAGTGAACATCAAGATTTTGCTGAATGACATTGTGCACAACGGGGATATGACCCTGAAGCAGCGCAATGAGCTGTTGGCCCAGATGACCGATGAGGTGGCGCAGCTGGTTTTGGACAATAATTACCGCCAGACCCAGGCCTTGAGTGTGGCGCGCAGCGAAACCATCTATCGTATGGGTGAATACAAGCGTTATATCCAGGCATTGGTGGCTGAAGGCAAGCTGGATCGGGAACTGGAGTACATTCCCTCGGAAGAGGAACTGCACGATCGCATTGTCAATGGCAGGGGCTTGATGCGACCGGAACTGTCCACGCTATTGTCCTACACCAAAGCCATACTGAAAGACGAGTTGACCCACTCCACTTTGCCTGACGATGACTACATCTGTCACGAGATTGAAAGGGCCTTTCCCCGGGTGTTGGTGGAAAAGTACAGCGAGCCCCTGTATGCCCACAAACTGCGGCGCGAGATCGTGGCCACTCAGGTGGCCAGCGGCATGGTGGATTTTATGGGTATCACCTTCGTGCACCGAATGAAAGATGCCGCGGGTGCCAGCGTACCAGACATAGCCCGGGCGTTTATCGCCTCCCGCGATGTGTTTGATCTGGAAAACTGGTGGCGTCAGATCGAGGCGTTGGATTACAAGATAGAAGCCAGTGAGCAACTGGAAATGATGCGCATGCTGATCCGCTTGATGCGGCGTGCCACCCGCTGGTTTTTGCGTAATAACCGGTGCGGTGTGAATGTCAGTGAGGCCATCGAGCGTTTCCGTGATGGGGTGCAGGCAGTGGCGAACAGCTTGCCCGCGGTGCTCAGCGGGCCCCGCCGAGAAGTTTGGGAAAGCCGTCACAACCGTTATGTGGAAAAAGGGGTGCCGTCGACTCTGGCGACCTTTATTGCCGGTGCTGACAGCATGCTGCCGGTGTTGGGTATCATTCAGGCCGCCGAGGTCACCCGCAAGCCGGTGGCGGAAGTGGCGGAAGTGTATTTTGCCCTGGGTTCCCACCTGGACCTGTACTGGTTCAACGAGGAGATCAACGCCCTGAATATCGAAAACCACTGGCAGGCGCTGGCTCGTGAGGCCTACCGTGACGATCTGGACTGGCAACAGCGCACACTCACGGTGGGCGTGCTGCAAATGGCCAGTGAGGCTCATACTGTGGAGGAGCGGGTGTCCGCCTGGGCGGAGCACCACGAGACCATGATCTCCCGCTGGAAAGCGTTGATCAGTGAATTCCACAGTATGGATGTGAAGGAGTTCTCCATGTACGGCGTTGCCTTGCGGGAACTGATGGATCTGGCACAAACCACACTGCACAGTGAGGGGGATCGTGCATCTAATTGTTGATATTGTGATTACCCGCGATGAATACCTGCGTTGGTATCAGGGTACAGCGAAAGCCATCTTGGCCACCAGCCGGGATGGACGCAAAGTCAGCTTTCCGGCCCAAAGCCTGCAGCCCTATGTTACCCACAATGGTATTCGCGGCAGTTTTGCCATCTATTTTGATGACAACAACAAGTTACAGAGAGTGGAAAAACTCCGCTAACAAAGCTCCAGTAACAATGCTCATGCTGGTATAATCGCCCCGGTTTTTTCAGCGGTGCGCGCCATGTTCTATAAAGTAGCCAGACAAATCCTGTTTTCCCTGCCGACGGAAACGTCCCACCATTTATCCCTCAGCGCGATCGATTGGGGGTACCGGTTGGGAATAACCCGTTGCCTGTTACCCAGGCCAGAAGTTCCCGTCAAATTATTTGGCCTCACTTTCCGCAATCCGGTTGGGCTGGCGGCGGGGCTGGACAAGAACGGCGATTACATTGATGCCTTGGGGGCACTGGGATTCGGCTTTATTGAAGTGGGAACGGTAACGCCGCGCCCGCAGCCGGGAAACCCCAAACCGCGGTTGTTTCGATTGCCGCAGCAGCGGGCGATCATCAACCGTATGGGATTCAACAATAAAGGGGTGGATCACCTGGTGGCCCGGGTGAAGCGGGCCCGCTACGATGGTGTGCTGGGCATCAATATTGGTAAAAACTTTGATACCCCGGTGGAAAATGCGCTCGGTGATTACCTTATTTGCCTGGAAAAGGTTTACCCACACGCCGATTATGTGGTCATTAATATTTCGTCGCCCAATACGCAGGGGCTGCGTTCATTACAATATGGCGAGAGCCTGGATGGGCTACTGGGTGGCATGAAACAGGCCCAGCAGCGGTTAGCGCAACAACACGCCAAATCCGTACCACTGCTGGTGAAGATTGCCCCTGATCTGGAGCCGGAAGAAATTACCCAAATCGCTGAACAGTTCAAGAAGCATCAGATTGATGGAGTGATTGCCACCAACACCACCTTATCACGTGTGGGGGTTGAACATCTGCCCCACGGTGATGAGCAGGGAGGGCTCAGTGGCGCGCCGGTGTTTGAGAAATCGACAGAGGTGTTGCGCCAGCTGTGCGATGCGTTGGGTGGCGCGATGCCGGTGATCGGCGTCGGTGGAATTCTTGAGGCTGAGCATGCACTGGCCAAACAACAGGCCGGGGCCACTCTGGTGCAGATCTACAGTGGATTTATATATCAGGGCCCGCGGCTGATCGCCGATTGTGTAAACGCCTGGCAGCGTGGTTGACCTTTCATTACAACGGGGTTTGAAATGAACGAGGCCCCGTGCACGGGGCCTCAGGGCGGCAGCTTTTGCTGCCAGAGTGCGGGAGACACTCTATTAAAAAATCGGTATTAATGGTTGTCTGATTAACCCCGCAGGTTGTTATTCCAATCTAAAGTAGAAGGTTGAGCAGATTGGTCAGAGGTTCGCAATTTTATGAATGCCGGATACGCCGGTATAGCCTTCCCATTGGTCAGTGCGCCCTTCGCGCCAGCCGGTGAGCCATGTCTGTCGTGCAACAACTTCTGTAAAAGGGCAGGAATCTTTTGATCGTCCGCCGACACCTGCATTATATCCTTTGATGTAGGCTCTGCTGGCTCTATCGCGTTTTTGTCTCTTCATAAATAATCGACCTCGTTATCCTGTTTGCGATGTTGAGAGATTAAGATGGTAGTTGATTAAGCGTAGAGAAGGCTCCTTGTTAGAACGTTATTGTGAGAGTCTGCGCGGGCGCTTTTTTTCCGGCCCGGACTTACATTAGTACCGAACTTTAGGAATGATGTCGACAAAAAAATTGTCATAAAAAAGACACGAACGATTTAAATGAGTAATTGATAAATTAGGCCGCGAACGCGGTAACCGATAGATTTCATAGGCTTACAGGTGGTGTTTAAACCTAATGGATACATTTGACTGGAAGTTGTCGCGCTTGGTGATCAGTTGTGCAGGCGGTCTGGAACCGTTTTTATTGCAAGAAATTCAAGCAATTGCAGGCAGTGACTACGAATTGGTTCGGGGGGCGGTGGAAGGGCCTGCGGATCTGAAAAATGTGTATAAAATTTGTCTCTGGTCAAGAATTGCTTCCCGGGTACTCCTGCCCATCGCTGAATTCCCTTACAAAAACGAAGATGATCTGTACCACCGTCTGCGCCAGATTCACTGGCAGACACACTTTGCATTGCACGACAGTATTGCCATTTCCACTTCGAAAGAAGGTTCGGTTAATGTCAACACACAGTTCCTCACTTATCGCACCAAAGACGCCATCATGGATTATTTTCGTCAGTTCGTGGGGGATCGGCCGAATGTCGATACCCGCAATCCCGATATACGCATTCATGTGCATTTTGGTCGTGAGCAGGTGCAGGTGGCGTTGGATCTTTCCGGTGATCCGTTGCATAAACGAGGTTATCGTGTCGCCCAGAATGAGGCGCCGTTGAAAGAAACCCTGGCTGCTGCTTTGTTGATGAGTGCCGGTTGGCCCGATGCGGCGTATCCGCGTTTGGTGGATCCCATGTGCGGCTCTGGTACGCTGTTGATTGAGGCGGCAATGATGCAGTCGGGCATGGCGCCGGGATTGATACGTAAAGGTTTTGGCTTTGAAAAATGGGCGTATCATGATAAATCTTTATGGCGTGAAACGGTGAACGAGGCGGTGGAGCAGGATGCTTCCGAGGATTTTCCATTTCAGATCAAGGGCTATGATTCCGACAATGAATCGATTCAATCCGCGCTGAAAAATATTGCGGCGGCCGGCTTGGAAGGGGCCATACACGTGGAACGTAGAGAGCTGGCTCAGTTTGCGTTGCATCAAAACCCAGATAACCAAGCGGGCATGATTGTCAGTAATCCACCCTACGGCGAACGCTTGGATAAGGATGCCGATCTGATTTTTTTATACCGGGCAATTGCCCGGCGGATACAGGAAAATTGCGAGCATTGGCGTGCGGCCATCATCACCAACAATGTCGAATTTGCCGATGCCTTGCAGTTGGATAACCCGCAAACGGCACGGGTCTACAACGGGCCCATTCGCTGTGTAATTCGCAGTGGCGATGTGGTGAGGCGTGCCGCGTTTCAGTGTGTACCGACCCGCATTGAACTGCAGCATGATCAGATTGATCAGGCGCCAGCGAAAGACCTGCTCAACCGCATAAAAAAGAACGTTAAAGGATTGCAAAAATGGATCGAGCGCGAGCAGGTGCTGGCTTACAGGCTGTATGATGCGGATATTCCCGAATACAATCTGGCCATCGACTGGTACAACGGTCATTTGCATGTGCAGGAGTATGCGCCGCCCAAGAGTGTAAGCCCGGAGAAAGCAGCCCAGCGTTTGCAGGATGCGTTGGACAGTCTCAAGTTGTTGTTTGGCGTTTCCCAGTCACGACTGCATGTAAAAAGCCGGCAACGACAAAAAGGCAATCAGCAATATCAGAAACTGAATGAAACCCGACGTATGCTGCCCATTGCTGAAGCCGGTGCGCTGTTGCTGGTGAACTTGGATGATTACCTGGACACTGGGCTGTTCTTGGATCACCGGCCCACCCGGGTGCGGTTGCAGCAGCTATCGAAAGGTGCGCGATTTTTGAATCTGTTCTGCTATACCGCTGCGGCCACAGTGCACGCAGCCATTGGCGGGGCGAAGCGCACTACCTCCGTGGACATGTCAGCAACCTACCTGGGCTGGGCCCGCAACAATCTGTATCTGAATGGATGCAGCGAAAGTCTTCATCAGTTGGTGCGCAGTGATTGTATGGCGTGGCTGAAACAATGCCGGGAGCAGTATGATCTGATTTTTGTGGACCCACCCACCTTTTCCAATTCCAAGCGTATGCAGGGCTTCTTTGATGTGCAAAAGTCTCAGGTGGAATTGCTGGACCTGGCCATGAAGCGGTTGGAGCCCGGCGGTTTGTTAATTTTCTCTAATAATTTCAATCGGTTTGAGTTGGAGCCTGAATTGATTGAGCGCTACAGTGTGAGTGAAATAACCAAGGCAAGCCTGCCGCCGGATTTCGCCCGAGGTAAGCCAATCCACCATTGTTGGGAATTCCGGCACAAATAGTTATCGTTACCATAATCCTCTGAATTCTTTGCTAATCTGAAGTTAAGTAGCGCGTTCAGGTGAGTGAATGGCCAAGCACAAGAATAGTTTCGATACGTCCGCATCCGGTGAATTGAAGACCATCGCTGAATTCATTGCCATTGCGCTGCAATCCAGCCGTGCCCGCCTGAACATGTTAGGCCTGGAGGACAATGCGTTGTTGGACCCGGAAGCCAGCATTGATCAACAGGTGGCGGTGTTACGTGTGTTGTTTCTTGAGGCAGAACAATCCTGCCTGCCCTTTGATGCCGCCAATGATCGATTTTGGCGGGTGATGAGAGCCCGTCTGCAACCGGTTGTTCTGGCCTATCTTACTCACGAAAAATTTGTTCAGACGCTGGATATTGAAGCCCGTGAATTACGACCGGATACGTTGATGCAGGTCTATAAGGATCGGCTGGGTAATTCCGACCGATTCCGCTCATTCTTTTTTGATTTGGACAAAAGGCTCAAACAGGAAGCATTGTCCATGTTGGCAGCGGATGACGGCGATGGGGGTAACGGCGCCCAGCTGGCGCCACCGTTGGCTAAAGGCCGGCCCAAGCACTCGCTGCAGGATAGCAAGGCGGTAATTGAAAAAAACATCCTTGCCGGTCTGGAAAAGCAGCTTCAGGATTTGGAAAAAAAGTATAACGTTCAAGAAAAAGAGCTGCACAAAACGCAGCAACAAGTGGCGGAGATGGAGTCTGCGCTGGCCGACAAAGAAGCCAGGGTGACTGCCTACAAGAAACAAATTTCAACGTTGGAAGAACAGAATCAGCAATTACGCCTGGCATTGGATGCCCGTGAGCGTGAATATCAACCGGTGCAGAGTCTGGAGGCGATGGCGCAAGCGGAGCCGTTGGGGGATCTGGTACTGGATGCGGATCAGGAAAACCTTCTGCTTAAAATTGAGTCCATGGAGCGGGAGTTGGCCTCCACTTCGGATGCGGCCTACAACGCCTTTATGGCGAACTCGGATCTGGGCATCATCATTCTGTTTATGTTAACCAGCTTTAAATGCCGAACCCACGAGCAGCTGGCTGCGGAAGTGGTTAAGTCCGTCAGTACCTTTGGGCTGAAAGCGATTGTCGGTATGCAGAAAGGCAACGCTTATACCTTCATCCCCGAGGCCGGTAGTGGGACGCTGAAATCCCTGTTGCAGAGTAAGATTTCAAGCGGAAAAACCGTCGATGCCCCTCATCTGATGTTGTTTGAGGAAAGTTGCTGTATTTTGATTGAAAGCCCACCGTTAGCGGATGAGGAGCGTTATGCCCGCTTGAAAGACAATCTGGGGACCTTGATGCGTGGGGTGCAGGCCAGATACGGCTCGATCCTGGCGGAGACTTCAGTGCAAAAACAGAAAAGTCAGGTGGACGCTTTGATCGTGCGCAGTAATGAGGTGTTTCGCACCTTTGAGAGCAACCTGGACAAGCAGAAAGACAAGATGAGCCGGGTTATTAATATGCTGGGGCAGGAGATGCGCAAGAACCTCGGCATCCCCCCTGGCGATCAAAAGAGTATTCGTTTGAATATGGATCTTAAGAAGCTGGAGGATTCACTGGGTAAGCTTTTTGTTCAGAATGAGCTGGTGGACCCGGCCTTTAAAAAGAATATATCCCGGGTGGCCGAAAACCTGTTGAAAAAGAACAAGCCGGAGCTATAGCAGGGGCGGTGCGTTGCTGCCGCTTTTCTCTTCATAAAGGCTGAGATAGCGTTGTTCCAGGTCGTGAAAACTCTTCTGCAGTGCAATCAGTTCTTCTTTCTGGCTTTCCAGTTTCAGTTTCAAGCCTGCTACCAATGGTTGATCAGTATCGGTGCTGGCTTCCAGCGCCTTTCTCATTTCATCGTTCTCCAGCATCAACTGTTTGTTCTGGTTGCTGAGCATATGAATTTTTTCCACCATTTCCGCGCTTTCTTCGATGAATTTTTCGATGACTGCGTTGGCTTTTTCATCGCTAACGGCGCTGTTTGGCTCAAACTGAAGTTCCTGCTTTATAGAGTCAATGCAGTCACTGCCTTGTTGGATTACAGAATCCAGGGTTTCCACCGTTGCATTCAATGTGTCACGTTCCTGCTGATTCTCCAGAGCCGCGATTTGCTGTTTCAGGGATTTTATGGTCGTGGACTGCTGGTCGATAATATTATTCAGAATTTCGATATTCTGTGACTGGGCAAAGGCAGGTTTGCCTTTAGCAGAAGGGTTTGCCGCTGCTTCGGTATCCGGACCGGCGGTGTTACCGGAGGTTTCATGGAAAGCCTCATGAATCAGATACACCAGTTCCCGCAGGTTTTCACTGTTGGGGAAGTTTTCACAGACCCCCAAGAGAGCTTTGTGTAATTGTAATTCGAGTTCGCTGCGGTGTAGTTCGCTGGTTGCCGCTGTTTCCAGGCAGCTTATGAAGGGTTTCAGGTTATTCAGTTGCTGCAGGTGCTGTTGTTTTTCTGTTTCCAGTGCCTGTATGGTTTCGTCTTTGGTGGTGAGCTCATCATTGTGCGATTCATTCAGCAATTTGGTGGCGTGGTCCACTCTTGCTTTAATCAGGTCAGTAATTTTTTCTGCCAGATGCACGTAGTTTTTGATTTGTTCCCGCCACGGCGTGTTGGTGGAACCCACGTGATCCTGTATTAATGCCAGTTCCGCCTGTAACACCAGATAACGCAATGAAATGGCCATGTCCTCTGGCGCCAGATCCGGCCGTAAGGCCACCGTTTCCTGGGCACAGTGGGCGGTTGTGTTGTCTATTTCCCGCTGGAAATACCCAGTCAGATTCTCACCGCTGATGTCATCCTTAACATCGGTCAGAATATTTTTTAACTGGTTTATGGTTTTCTTTTGGCGCTTGATTATCAGCAGCAGGATCACAATGGCGGTGATCAGGGCCAGTAGCGCTTGCAGGCCAATCAATAATTCTGTCGACATTACCTAACCTATATCAATTTTTCTGCTACTCAGTATGGCCCATGAATTCACAGCTTGCATAATGAGGTGCAGCTTAAGGTATTGAAATCGTGCTGATAATTCCTGCTAAAGGTTTGTAATCCCCGGCCGATAACCCATTGAAGGGGCTGTTTTGGCTGTCAGTGCCCGTGAACGTATGTTGAACTGAGCCTGGCTGGCTCGGGAGTCGAAGCCATGTATTCTTTTAACCCCCTGTTTAAAAACAGTTTCTTTGGTTCTGACACGGGTTTCCCCGGGCGGGGCCATGGTTTGGGGCAGTATCATGCCCCGGGGCAGGTAAAATCGCCGAATTCCACTTCAGCTCCCAGCAGTGTGGCGCAGATTGAGCGCACGTTGGCCCTGGCCTATGAAAAACTTCAGGTGACGGCAACGCGGGGCTCAGCGGCTGCGGAATCCGGCACGGCGGCACCGGCAGAGACTGATTTTTCTCCCCAGGCGGTGACCGATCGCATATTGGGCTTTGTGCGTGATCGTCTGGAAACAGAGCGGGCCAACGGTGCCTCAGAGGCGAAAATCAAGGATCTGTATCAACAAGCAGTGAGTGGTGTCGAGCGGGGCTTGCGTGAAGCCAAAGACATTATTCAGGCCCAGGGGCTGTTTCAGGGTGAGGTCAAAGACAATTTCTACGACACGGTCACCCGTCTGGCCGACGGCCTGGAGGCATTGGGTGAATCGCTGTTCGGGCAAGCACTGGATACGCCTGTGGCAGCGGTGGAAGGCCTCAGCGTACAGCGCTCAGAGCTGGCGTTCCAACGGGATCGCAGTTTCGAGATGGAAGTCGTGACCCAGAATGGCGATACCATCAAACTGTTGGTCAGCTCCGGGCAAAGCGGTTACGCCAATCAGAGTACATTACAGGCAGACGGGGTGAATGCCCAGAGTCTGCAAGCGGGCTTTGCCAGTTACGATAACCTTTCATTTTCCGTGCAGGGCGAGCTGGATGAAGGTGAGATCACCGCGCTTAAAGATCTGTTCAGCCAGGTGAACGCCGTTGCCGAGACCTTCTATGGCGGCCATGTGCAGCAGGCCTTCGATCAGGCCATGAGCGTGGGCATGGACAGCGAAGAGCTGGCTGCATTCAGCGTGGACATGCAACAATCCCAAACGGTGGCGGTACGTGAAACCTATGTGGCCATCGACAACCTGTCGCGGCCGCAGCCTGGCAACGGCTTTGAGGATGTTCTGCCGCGCCTGGGGCAATTTGCCCGCAGCGTCGAGGCCGCCGGCAAGGTGGCAGACGGGTTGGACGCCGGTCGCCTCGCAGCCCCCGATCTGTTGCGTGAACTGGTTTCCCGATTGTATTCCGAATCCGATACCCGGCAGGGCAACGACACGGATTTCAAACGGTTTATCGAAGCGCTGGCCTGAGAACCGGTTCAAAAAAATCCTTAACATTGCCTGTCTCAACTCGTATAAGCTGTTTATTCTGAAACAAAGGGCCCGTGAGGGCCCTCTTGTTATTGGTGATTGGACTGTCGGGGAGTAATGAAATGCTGTGGCGTTGCCTGCTGTGGTTTGGCTGTCTCTGTCTATTGGGTCCCGGGATCGCGCCGGCGCAACCGTCGTTACCGGAGCCATTGCAACCCTGGCAGAATTGGGCCTTAAAAGATCATCCGGATATTGATTGCCCGTTTTCCCCGGCCGCTTTTGATCAGCGCCAGTGCCGTTGGCCCGCTACCCTTTATCTCAATGTAACGGCAACCGGATTGCATTTTGAGCAGCAATGGCAGCTGTTTCGGCGGGGGCAGGTGCCCTTGCCGGGGGGCGAAGGCTATTGGCCGGAATCGGTGTTGGTGAATGCCATCAGTGGGCTGGTGCTGGACCAGGGCGGCAGGCCTGCCATTCAATTAGAGCCCGGTAAGCACAATATTGCCGGCTTTATCCCCTGGCAACGGATTCCCGAATCCATCCTGCTGCCGCCTTCTGCTGCCCTGGTCAGCCTGAAAATAGACGACCGCCTCATCCCTCCGAATATCGACGCCGAAGGCAGGCTTTGGTTCAGCGCACGGGTTTCGCGGCCGGAGCAAGCCGAACAGGCGTCCGAGGATAAATTAACGGTGCGTGTTTATCGGCGCCTGGTGGATGAGATCCCCTTTGTTATGGAAACCCGGGTTGATCTTGAAGTGGCGGGCAAAGCACGGGAAGTGGTGCTGGGTAAGATTCTGTTTGATGCCTTCACCCCGCGTGCAATACACAGCCCGCTGCCCGCCCGTGTGGACGGCGATGGACGCCTGCGCATGCAATTGCGTGCGGGACAGTGGCAGGTTCAGTTGCTGGCGCATCACAATGGTCCTGTTGAGAAAGTATTTTTTGAAACCAGTGAAGAGGGCTTCTGGCCGGAGGAGGAAATCTGGGTATTTGAGGCCCGGCCGGCGTTGCGTCAGGTGAGAGTGGAAGGCGCTGAAGGTCTGGACCCGTCACAAACCGCCTTGCCGCAGCGCTGGCAGCAGTGGCCGGCCTATCATGTGCGTCAGGGCCAGGTGATATCGTTGATGGAGCTGAGGCGGGGTGATCCCCAACCTGCACCCAATCAGTTGAATATCAACCGGGATCTGTGGCTGGATTTCAATGGCACAGGGTTGACGGCGCGGGATCATATTCAGGGCAGTATGAATCGTGGTTGGCGTTTGCAGGTGGACCCCGGCCAGCAACTGGGTAGCCTCACCCTGAACGGTGATCCCCAGGTGATCACCGTGAGTGATGGTGTGCAGGGGGTGGAGGTGAGGCAGAATCATCTTCAGGCCCAGGCGTTAAGCCGGCTTATGTTAAAGCCGGGTACTCATAAACAGCGGCTACCGGCGGTGGGTTGGCTGCACGATATGGACCGGGTCAGTGCCACCTTGCATATTCCACCCGGTTGGCGGGTGTTGATGGCAGCGGGAATGGAGCGCTCCACCAATACCTGGGTGGACAGCTGGAACGTATGGGATGTGTTCATCGTTCTGATCACGGTAGCGGCGATGCTCAAACTGCGTGGCCTCTGGTCGGGCGTGATTACCGGGGCTTCGTTGTTGTTGATCTACCCTGAAGCCACGTTGTTTCTTTATCTGTTGTTGAACGTTATTGCTGTGATGGCGTTGTTGTTTGTGTTGCCAACGGGGCGCCTGAAAAAACTGTTTACCCTGTATGGCACCGCCAGCGCCTTGTTACTGGTGCTGTGGCTGTTGAGCTTTATGGTGCAGCAAGCCCGTTTGGGGCTGTATCCTCAATTGGCGCAACCCTGGAATCAAATGGGATCCGGGCCCGTTGCCGAGCACAGTCTGCCGTTTTCCCAACAGGATGACATGGCCAGTGGCATGGACAAAATGGAGAACCTGGCACGCAGCGTAGCGGAACCCGCTGCCGTCCTGCCAGCGGTTGCGCCGCGTGAACGCCTGGAACAACGGGATCCCAATCTGGCGGCACAGACCGGGCCGGGGCAGCCGAATTGGCAATGGGAGCGAACCATTCTGCATTGGGCGGGCCCGGTAACAGCGGGGGAAACCATTACCTTGTGGCTGTTGGCTCCAATGGAAAACCGCATATTGTGCTGGCTGCGGGTGCTGCTGTCGGTGTTGGTGATTGCGGCGTTGTTCGGGCTTTCCCGGCGGGCCGGTCAGTGGCAATGGTCCCTGTGGCGGGCGCCCCTATCATCCAGTGCCCTGGCGCTGGTGGTGATGGTGCTGTTGCTGCCCACAACACGCCAGGCCCATGCTGAATTTCCGGATCAGAATCTGCTGCGGGAGCTGGCCCAATATCAACTGCAGCGGCAGGATTGTACGCCCGCCTGCTTGTCCATTGTGCGCACGGTGCTGGTGTCGGAGGCTACCCGGGTGACCGCTCATTTCACTCTTAATGCCCAGCAAGCGGTGTACTGGACGCTACCGGACAGCCAAAAACAATGGCGTGTGGACAGTGTGTTGTTGAATGGTGAACCCCACAGCGCCACCTGGTCCGGGGATCAAAGCGGGCGCATGCTGGTGTTCGTGCCTGCCGGTGATCACCGGGTGTCCGTCAGCGGTAATCTGGAGTCACTGAAGGCCTTTCAGCTGACCTTTGGGGTTCAGCCCCACAATATTGAAGTGAACAGTCAGGATTTTATTGTACAGGGCCTCGATAACGGAAGATTGCTGTCCAATACACTGTATTTGCACCCGGTGGACAGCGCCCGTCAGGCGGTGTCCAGTGAACCGTCCCAGATTACACCCGATCCCATGGCTGCCTTTGTGACGGTGCAGCGTACTCTGCGGCTGGGGCGCAACTGGTATATGGAAACCCGGGTACAGCGTGTTGCTCCGTTGGATGGTGGCATCAATCTGGATATCCCCCTGATTGCCGGTGAATCGGTTACCAGCCGTGATGTGGAAGTGGAATCCGGCCGTACCAGGGTTGTATTGCGCCCCGGCGAGAAACAGCTGACCTGGTTTTCATCCCTGGAAAAGACCTCGATGCTGACCCTGTCGGCAGAAGCTACGGCACACTGGGCAGAGCAATGGCAGGTCGAGGTGTCACCACTCTGGCATCTGGAATACGAAGGGTTGGCACCGGCCAAGGAGGGCACGTCCGGCGCTGGTTGGCAGCCCCGCTGGTACCCCTATCCGGGGGAAGGCTTAACGTTGAAAATAACCCGGCCGGAAGCGATGGCCGGCGCCACCAAGACCATTGATCAGGTCAAGCAGGTATGGGAACCGGGGGTGCGCGAATCCAGAGGTAATCTGCGACTGCATGTATTGACCAGCAAAGGCAGCGAGCAACGTATCGAGCTGCCTCAGGATGCGCGGGTTAAGTCGGTTAAGGTTAATGAAGAGTTGCGCGCGGTGGATGAACAGAATCCGCTGTTGATCGTGCCGCTTAATCCAGGGCAGCATTGGATTGACGTTGAGTGGCGTCAGCCACAAGGTATTCTGTGGCAGAATCCATCCCCGGTGGTGGACATTAATGATGATTATGTGAACCACCAATTGCGGGTAAATGTGCCGCGTAATCGCTGGGTGTTGTTTGTGGGCGGGCCCGACATGGGGCCGGCGATTCTCTTTTGGGGCGTGCTGCTGGTCTTGGTGCTGGTGGGGTTTGTACTGGGTCGCTTTCAGGGGCTGCCTTTGCGCAGCTGGCATTGGATTGTGTTGATGGTGGGCCTCTGTGCCGGCTGGGTGGAAACCATTGTGCCGGTGGTGGCGTGGTTCTTCCTGCTGCACCAGCGCCGGCAGCCCTGGGTGAAAAAGTTGAACCGGGTGCAGTTCAATGCTCTGCAGGCGGTGATCGTGCTGTTGAGTCTGACCACGCTGGCAGCATTGCTGGCGGCGGTGCCCAAGGGCCTGATCGGCAGCCCCGACATGGGTGTTACCGGGAACGCATCCAGTCAGTATGCGCTGAACTGGTTTGTGGATCGTGGAACCGGGGCGCTGCGATCCGCCTGGTTTGTGTCCGTACCAATCTGGATTTACCGGTTGCTTATGCTGGTCTGGTCCTTGTGGCTGGTGGTGCATATCCTGCGTTGGCTGCAATGGGGCTGGATGGCGTTTACCGACGGTGGCTATTGGCGCTCCGGTGTGGTGCTGGATAACGCGGATCAGGAACCGGGTATGAAGGGCAAGTGAAGTGATGAAAGAAGAACTGGTGTTCTACACCACCGCAGGCTGTCATCTGTGCGATGTGGCACGCCAAATCTACCAGGCTACCCTGGCGCCGGAGTACTTCGAGGTCAGGGAAGTGGATATTGCCCACTCCGATACCCTGGTAGAGCGTTATGGCACGCGCATTCCGGTGATACGCCGGATGCGGGATGACACTGAGCTGAATTGGCCCTTTGATCAGCAGGCCTTGGTGGATTTTCTTCCGGAGTAAAGCTAGCGCAGTGACGGGTGTCGGGCGGAGAATCAGCTCAGTGCAAACAGCCGTTTGGCATTGCTCGTGGTTTTCCGGGCCAGGCTTGTCGGGTCGGCCTGCAGCAGGTTGGCAATCTGTTCATGGATATGCGCCAGAAAAGCCGGTTCATTGCGGCGGGATTTGGGTTTGGGGCGCAGGGTGCGCGGTAACAGGTAGGGGCAGTCTGTTTCCAGCAGCAAGCGATCTTCCGGAATAAGATGAATCAGTTCCTGTAAATGTAAACCCCGGCGCTCATCACAGATCCAGCCGGTGATGCCCACATACAGATCCAGCTCCAAATAGTTTTCCAGTTCCTCACGAGTGCCGGTAAAGCAATGAATCACCCCGCCCTTGAGTGTTGATCGATAACGCTTTAACAGCTGTAATTGCTCCCGGTGGGCATCCCGTTCATGAAGAAAAACAGGTAACCCGGTTTCTCCGGCCAGGATCAGTTGCTGCTCGAAAGCAAATCGCTGTTGTTCCGGAGCTGAAAAGTTGCGATTGAAGTCCAGGCCGGTTTCCCCGATGGCGACCACGTGAGGATCGCTGGCCAGTGATGTGATGGCTTGCCGGTGCTGGTCCGTCCACTCTTTGGCATGGTGGGGATGCACACCGGCGGTACACCACAGGCCGGGACCATGACGTTGGCATAATGCAATGGCCTGTTGGGATTCGCTCAGATTGGTGCCGGTCACAATCATGGTTCCAACCCCCGACTCGTGGGCGCGGGCAATAACTTGATCCAGGTCGTTGTGGAAGGCGCGGTCAGTGAGGTTGACGCCGATATCAACCAGGTGTTCTGGCATGGGGTATCTTCGTGTTCTTGGTTGGTTGGGCAATGCCTATTCGAGCAGGGATTTCATGATCTCAGTGGTCCACAGCAGGGCTTCCAGATAGGCCTGTTCAAACAGACTTTCTTCGATACCTAAGGCCGCCAGCTCAGGCCACTGAATTGCGTTCCAATCGCCACGCTCGTGAGCAATGATGTTGCGCAGTAGTGTACCGATATCACCGGCAAAATGTAACAGGGCGGCATTGATCGCCTCTTCAAAAGGCAATGACTTGAGGAGCTGCTCTTTGGGTTGATCAAAGAACGCGTCGATAAATGAAAACATCCCTACGGTAAAATAGGTTTCCGGGTTGTTTTTACCGCTGGCCTTGGCCAGCAGTTCCATCATCTTGGCCCGGCTCAGGGTCAGGCAGATCAATTCACTGGGTTTGTCCGACATGCGCGACAAGGCAATCAGGCTGGACCATTGTTTCAAGGTCTGCATACCCAGCAATACAACAGCCCGCCGTATGCTGTCGATTTTACTTTGAGTGGCGTACTGGGCGGTATTGCAGATACGCAGGATTTTGGTGCTGAGGCTGATATCACTGGTGATGATGTCTTCCAGATTGGTCACCGAGGCATCCGGATTCTGCAGTTCCGCCAACAACCGCATAACGACAATTTTGTTGGCGGGCATGGGTTCCCCGTGCACGTTTTGGGGACGGGAGAGAAAATAGCCCTGGAAGTATTCAAAGCCCAGTGCCTTGCAGTGCTCCAGTACCTCGTGGCTTTCCACTTTTTCTGCCAGCAGCTTAACTTGGTAGGGCTTAAGTTGTTGCACCAGTTGTGCCAGTGCGCTGCTGGTATGGGCCAGCACATCGATTTTCACAATCTGGGCCATCTGCAGCAGGGGCTGCCATTTTTCGTCAAATTCAAAGTCGTCCAGAGCGATGCTAAAGCCGGCTTTTAGCAGTGCTCTAACCCCGTCAATCACATCCTGATCCGGCTCCACGTCTTCCAGTATTTCAACGGTGACGTGACGGGCATCAAATGGGGGTGGTGACAGTAACCATTTTTGGGTGAAGTTGATGAACGCAGTTTTGTTATCGCATACCTTGTCGATGCCGATTTCGGTAAAGGCATTGATGACCAGCTGTGATGTCGCCAGGTCTCCATCCCAGACCCATTCAGTGGGGTGGGGAGGGCGGAACAGAAGTTCGTAGGCGAAAAGGTTTAGATCCCGGTCAAAAATGGGTTGGCGAGCCAGCAGAATGTGGTGTGATTCCATTCAAACTCCAACGGGTAAACAGCGGGTGATGAAGCGTTCCCATTGAGTTTAGACGAGGTGTTTGAGGCGAGGCGGGATTTCTCTGTTTATAGCAAATGGTCATAAGAGCCCTGTTCCGGGCTGGTCTACACTGAAACAAGTACTTATCGTCGAGATGTGGGTTGAACATGGCCGGAATACTGGATTCAGTGGATCAGCGGACGCAGTTAGTGGGGGAGAACCGCCTGGAGTTGCTGTTATTCCGTTTGCAACGAGGCAGTTTGTTTGCGCTGAATGTTTTCAAGATTCAGGAAGTACAGACCTTGCCCAAATTAACCAGTCTGCCACAGAGTCATCCGCATATTGTGGGGGTAACCCATACCCGGGGCAGAACCATTCCCGTGATTGATCTGGGTGCCGCCATTGGTTTGGGTCCGATCGAGGATCGCCAGCACTGCAATATAATTATTTCTGAATACAACATGACGGTGCAGGCCTTTCTGGTGAAATCAGTGGACCGCATCGTCAATATGAACTGGGAAGACATCATGCCACCGCCTAAGGGAGCCGGGCGGGCCCATTACCTTACAGCCATCACCAAGTTGAATGGCAAACTGGTGGAAATTATTGATGTTGAAAAGGTATTGCAGGAAGTCTCCCCCTATAACACACGGGTGAACCAGGAGGTGCTGGATCAGGATCTGGTGAGCCAGGTGCAGGGGGTTGAGATTCTGGCGGTGGATGATTCACCGGTTGGGTTGGCGCAGGTGCGGGAGACAGTACAGCAACTGGGGCTTACTCTGATTTCCGCCAGTGATGGTGCCATGGCGTTGAGAATGCTGAAGAAATGGGCTGATCAGGGGATTGATGTCAACCAGAAGCTGGCCATGGTCATTACCGATGCGGAAATGCCGGAGATGGACGGCTATCGCTTGACCCGGGAAATTCGCGATGATCCCCGTTTGAAGGATATGTTTGTGGTTCTCCACACTTCACTTAGCGGTAACTTCAATCAGGCCATGGTGGAGAAAGTGGGCTGCAATGGCTTTCTCTCCAAGTTTGAACCCGACAAGTTAGCACTAACGGTGCAGGATCGCCTCAAGGCGTACCTCAAGCAGTACCCACGGGGCGCGTAGATACGGCCATGCTGGCAAGCCACCTGCGGTTATTCGCAGCAGGGCTCGAATGATTCCCTGATTTCATCCATGCGCTTGCGGTTTTTACCCAGATCGCTGTAGCCCACCCTGGACGCGGAGCGCACCTGAATCCCATCTTCCAATATCAAAAACTCCGCATCGTCAGTAAAACGCATGATGGCCGTTGTGAATTGCGCATGGATGTAGTGATCGCCGTTGTTGGCTATCTCGGCTCCGGGATAGGCATTCAGTACTTCCATAAGCTTGTGTTTGGCCTGCTCGGTTGTGCCCTGATAGGTCAGGTGGGGGTAAAACTTATCTTCACTTTGTGCTGTTGACGAAATGCAGTTCGGGCTGCTGGGGCAGTCGGCAAGCTGGTTCCCGTTAACCCCTTTCGCTACAGGATTGGATCCGCAACCACCCATAAAAAGGCCGGCAGTTAAAACAAAGCCGGCAGTTATCCGTGAAAAATTGATCTGTGTCATTTTGTGCAGTCCTTATTGTTTTGTGCGTCCACGTATGTTGATTCAGATCATTATTGCATCTTTTGCAGACCCTAGACTACACCCAACCTAAATTTCTAGATTCTTGTTTTAACATAGAAAAGTTGAGGAATAGTATGGCTGCTAAATTACAAGCTTCAGTATCTGTTTTGGCCTTGGGTGTGGCCTTGGTGTCGGGTTCTGCGCTGGCGTATGAACAGGGCGATATGGTTTTACGCGGCGGCATTGCCATGGTGGATCCTGATGCCAGCAGTTCGCCTCTTGCTATTAACGGTAGCGAAGTGGCGGGCACGTCGGTTGATGTGGATGATAACACCCAGCTGGGCATCACCTTTACCTACATGCTGAGCGATGATGTGGGTGTGGAAGTGTTGGCGGCAACGCCGTTTTCTCACACGGTCAGCGCCAAAGGGTTGGGTGATGAGTTTGATGCCATTGACCTGAAGCACCTGCCACCAACGGTGAGTGTGCAGTATTTTCCCATGGACAGCGCGGCCAAGTTCCAGCCCTATGTGGGTGTGGGCCTCAATTACACCATCTTTTTCGATGAAGAACTGACATCTGAATTCAAGGCCAATGTGGACGACGGCAGTGTCAAGCTGGATGACTCGTTCGGTTTGGCGTTTGAGTTGGGGTGTGACTATGAGTTGTCGGATAACCTGGTGCTGAACGCCGCCATCTGGACCATTGATATCGATACCGAAGCCACTATCAAGCTGGATTCCGGTGCCAAGGTTACCACCGATGTCGATATTGACCCGCTGGTTTACATGGTGGGTGTGGGTTACAAATTCTAAGCCGATTCTTGATCTCTTTACTCTCTAGGTTTAGCCCCTCGTGACGGGGGGCTTTTTTCGTTGTGTTTTCTGATTCGTTGTTCACAATGGAAGCATGAAAACAGACATCACAGGTGATGATCTCATCCGCTGTTTTTTGGCGGTGCCTCTGGCGGCACAGAGTAGCGCCTTGCTGGATTCAGCAGTTACCCGGCTCAAGCCTTTTTATGCAGAAGGCTCGGTGCGTTGGGTGGCGGCGTCGAACCGGCATATGACGTTGGCGTTCCTTGGTGATCAAACACCGGAAACCGTATTATGCCTGCAGGCCCCCCTGCAGTCTGCGCTTGCGGCCGTGCCGGCGTTTGTGCTGGAAGGTGTGGCGGTAAGTGGATTCCCGGATGCCAAATCCCGAATTGTTGCATTGGAGTTGGAGTGTACTGCGGCGTTAAAGGGTCTGCTGTCGAGTGTGCATGCAGTGCTGGCTAGGCAAGGCTTGGCGGTGGAAAAACGCCCTTATCGGCCGCATGTTACCTTAGGCCGACTGGACGGCCGACTGGGCCGGGGAGGGAGCAGGCGGCCCTTGTTTCAGCCCGTGGCGATAAACATGCCGGTGTCGTCGTTGGTTTTGTATCGAAGTCGCCTTCTGCCTTCCGGATCTGAGTATGAGCCTGTGTGGGAGGTAGCGCTGATCTGAATGGGGGAGGGCGATCAGTGAAAATCCCGGGAGCGGGTTTCCAGCTCTCCCAGCAAATGACTGCAATCCTCAATCTGGCCGGCAATCACATGTATGACACTGCCTTCCCGCTCAACCACGCCCTTGATCTTCAGCATGCGGGAGTGCACGACCGCGGACCGATTGCGTTCCACCAGATCACGCCACACCACAATGTTGCTGTTGCCGGTTTCGTCTTCCAGGGTGATAAATACCACGCCGGTGGCGGTGCCCGGCCGTTGGCGTCCGGTCACCAGCCCGGCGATGCGTACAAACCGTTTGTGGCCCAGCGCATACAGATCCTGATGGCGCTTGTAGCCTTTCAGCGCAGGGTGGTTGCGCAGTAACGCCATGGGATGGCGGCCCAGGGTCAACCCCAGGCTGTGATAATCCTGATTCAGGTTTTCGGCTTCGCTGGGGGCAGGTAACGTCACCGCTGTTTCCTGCTGGTGCTGTTGTTGCAGCAAGGGGGTTTCCTGTTGCAGGCCCTGGGCTTCCCAACGTGCCTGAAAACGGTGTGGGGTCAGGGCAATAAAGGCATTGGCATGGGCCAGCGCATCCATATCCCGTTTGCTCAGGTGGCAGCGTTGTTGCAGGTCGGCCATGGACTGGAACGGCCTGTCCTGCCGTTGCGTCAGCAGTGTGTCCGCGGCATTGCGGGACAGGTTTTTTACCAACCGCAATCCCAGGCGGATAGCCGGTTGCCGTGTGGGATGCCGGTGCAGTGAATCGGTTTCGAGATGATGCTCCCACAGACTGCATTGGACATCCACCGGGCGTACTTCCACCTGATGGCGTTTTACATCCTGCACCAGCTGTGATGGTGAATAAAATCCCATGGGCTGACTGTTGAGCAGGGCGCAGCAGAAGGCCGCGGGCTCATGGCATTTCAGCCAGGCGGAGGCGTACACCAGCAAAGCGAAGCTGGCGGCATGGGATTCGGGAAACCCGTATTCACCAAAGCCCCGGATCTGGGAAATGATGCGTTGGGCGAAGTCGATGGAATATCCCCGGTGCAACAAACCCTGCGCCAGTTTTTCCTCGTATTGCTGCAGTTGCCCTTTGCGCTTCCAGGCCGCCATGGCACGGCGTAATTGGTCGGCTTCTCCGGCGCTGAAACCGGCCGCCACCATCGCCAGCTCAATCACCTGTTCCTGAAAAATAGGCACTCCCAAGGTGCGTTCCAGCACCTGTTTTACGTCCGGGCTGACATAGCTCACGGTTTCCAGGCCCTGCCGGCGGCGCAGGTAAGGATGCACCATATCCCCCTGAATGGGGCCGGGGCGAACGATGGCCACCTCGATCACCAGATCATAAAAGCAGGCCGGTTTCAGCCGTGGCAGCATGGCCATCTGGGCACGGGATTCCACCTGAAAAACCCCCACGCTGTCCCCCTGCTGCAGCAGATCATAGGTTGCAGGGTCTTCCGCCGGCAGGGTGGCCAGGGTCCACTGCTGGCCACGCAGCTGTTGGATCAGGTCAAAGCTTTTGCGGATGGCCGTCAACATGCCCAGGGCCAGCACATCCACTTTCATCAGGCCCAGGGCCTCGATGTCGTCCTTATCCCATTGCACCACCGTGCGCTCTGCCATGGCGGCATTTTCAATGGGCACCAGTTGATCCAAAGGCCCGGCGGAAATAATAAAGCCCCCCACATGCTGGGACAGGTGGCGGGGGAAGCCCAACAGGGTGTCCACTAACTCTTTGAAACGCTGGATACGGGGATTGTGGATGTCGATACCCAGTTCCTGTAGGCGCTGGGGCAGCTGATCCTGTTTATCCCACCAGGCAATGGACTTGGCCAGTTGATCCAGCAGTGTCTGATCGAAACCGATGGCCTTGCCCACGTCACGAATAGCACTTTTGATACGGTAGCTGATGACGGTGGCGGTCAGTGCAGCCCGTTGCCGGCCGTATTTGCGATAGATGAACTGGATCACTTCCTCGCGCCTTTCGTGCTCGAAATCCACATCAATATCCGGCGGCTCATGGCGTTCCCTGGAAATAAAGCGTTCGAACAGCAGATTGCTTTTGGCGGGATCCACTTCGGTAATGAACAGGCAGAAGCACACGGCGGAATTGGCCGCTGAGCCGCGCCCCTGGCACAGTATTTTCTGGCTGCGGGCAAACTGGACGATGTCGTATACCGTGAGAAAATAGTATTCGTAATTCAACTCGTGAATCAGCTCCAGTTCCTGTTCGATCTGAGCCCGAACGGAGGGCTGAACCCCATCGGGCCAGCGTTCCTTGATACCGGTTTCCACCAGTTGACGCAGCCAGGATTGAGCACTGTGTCCCGGCGGTACGACCTCCCGGGGGTATTCGTAGCGCAGTTCATCCAGTGAGAAATGACATTGCCCGGCAATGTTCTGGGTTTCACGGATGGCCGCGGCCGGATACAGGCGCTCAATGACAGGCAGGGGGCGCAGGCTGGTTTCCCGGTTGGCATGCAGTTGAAAGCCGGCGCTGTGGACGTGGGTGTTGAGGCGAATGGCGGTAAGTACATCCTGTAGTGGCTGCCGTTCCGGCAGGTGGCAGTGAACGTTGCCACAGGCCACCACCGGGCATGCCAGTTGTTGTGCCAGCCATTGCCGTTGCCGGCTCAGTTCGGGATCGGATTGTCTCAGGTTATTCTCCAGCCCGATCCACAGGCGCTGGGCGCAATGGGTCAGCAGCTGCTGGCAGTGGTCATCCGGCTGCCGGCATTGTCCGAGGCTGGGCAGCCAGATAAACAGGCATTCACTGGTGGCAGGATGCAGGTCGTTGACCCGCAGCTGGTATTGGCCTTTCTCTCTGCGGTTGCGGGCCCGGCTGATCAGGGTGCAGAGCTGACCATAGGCGCGGCGGGTGGGGGCCAGAATAACCAGGTGCAGTTGCTCTTCTGTGATGACGTCTGTGCCGATGATCAGCTTGATATTGTGCCGGCGGGCTTCCACATGGGCGCGGACCACCCCGGCCACGGAACACTCGTCGGTAATGGCCAGTGCCTGGTACCCCAGCGCGGCGGCCTGCTGCACCATCTCTTCCGGGTGAGAGGCGCCTTTAAGAAAACTGAAATTGGTAAAGCAGTGGAGTTCGGAATACAACATGGCACTATACTGTAAAAATATACAGTATAGTGCCATGCATGGAGTGGGTCTATGTCTTTGGCTTTATGTTGCCCGCATCAGGCCCTGGATTCCATGGGGGTGGGTTTGGTGGCACCGCGATTGACAGCCATCAGTTCCCGCATATTGAGGAACGGTTTTTCAATGAGCAGCCAGCACAGCACGCCGAGAATAATGGTCACAATCAGAGACAGAAAGGCCCCCAGGCTGACGGTGGTGAGCATGGCTTGGGCTGGCGATAATTCCAGGGTGTGGACATATTGGTTGAGCGGGTGTACCACCAGCAGAATGACGATCAGGTGCAACAGATAAATGGAATAGGTTAGCTGCCCCAACGGGTGCCAGATTCTGAGGGAATAAAACCAGGAAAAGAGCCGTGCGTGGCTCAATTGCAGAAAGGCAGACATCAAAAACCAGGCAAAAGCGATGCTGAATAACGTGCGATTGCAGATCAGGTAGAGGCGTAACCCGTTACCGGGTTCGCTGAAGCGGGATTCCATGATGGGAAAGTGCATAAAAAACACAATGGTGCCCATACTCAGAAGGTTCAGCAGTAGCGGACGATAAGGTGTGGCGCAGGCCCAGTGGCGAATGGCCTGTTGATGGAAGCAGTAACCATAACCGGCGATCACTCCCACGATCAGCGGACCAAAGCGGGTGGCCAGGTTGTCGTACAGCTTGCCATAGAAAATCATGGAGACGGTTTTATCGGATAGCATATCCCGGTAATGACCGTTCCACAGTTCCTGGTAGTAATACAGCACACCCGCCCGGATCAGCAGTGACAACACCAGCAGGCCCAGCATGGTTTTCATAAACGACCGCTGGGGCGATTTGGCAATGAAAATCAGAATCAAAGGCAATAAAAGGTAGAACTGTTCTTCCACCGCCAGCGTCCAGGTCCACTGCAGGGCCATGTTGTCCGGATGCAGAAAATTGTTGACGTAAAGCAGGTTGGCCCAGATCCATTCGTGATTACGGGCACCGCTTACCCAAAAGATAATGGCAATCACGGCATACAGTGGTGTAAGCCGCAGGTAGCGGCGCAAATAAAACCGTTTTAACTGAATATCACCGGTTTTGTTCTGCTCCTTCAGCAGCATCAGGCTGATCAGAAAACCACTGACCACAAAGAACAGGTCAACACCCTTGTCGGCATTCCAGATCCACCACAGATAGAAGGGGGCATCCTCCAGCGACTGAAAGAAAACCTCTTTGCCGTTGTACAGGCTGTACACAAAGATGGTGTGAGCCAGCAGTATCCAGACCATGCCGAAAAATCGCAGGCCATTAATCAGATAAAAGGTGTTGGAGCTGTCGTCGGTCAGGGCCTTGAAATTGCGTTTTACTGACCATAAACCGGCAATAGTCATGGTTGCATCGGTTGTTTTTTTGTTCATCTTTTTGTTCTTTTTGTCGCGTGCTTCCGGCAGATTACTGCATCAGCAAAATCAGGCCAAGTGAAGTACTGTTGCAAATTGCAATCCGGCTTACGGCCATTCCATGGTTATAACGAGAAGAGTCCGTGCAGAAACCAGTCCTGGTTATCCCGATCCCGGTATACCCACAGGTGTTGGCCATTACCCTGTTGCGCAATGTAATAATCCCGGTTTACCGGAGTATTATCCCACCAGCCGGTGTCAATGCGCTCCGGCCCCTTCAGCAGTTGCAACGGAACGTGGTAAACCGGTAATCCCTTTTTGCTGCGCAGTTTTTGTGGATGCTGCAAAAGCCAGAATGGACGCTGCTCCGAGGGATGCTGAAGTGCCTGGCCCTGCCCCGGTGTCGCCGAGTACCAACAGTGCTCCGGGCGGTGATCCGACACCATGCCCAGGCTGTGTACCTGTTGTTTTCCCAGCCGTGTCTGCAGTCGATCCACCAATTGGTAGCGGCTAATGTGATCCGGCTGCTGGGGGCGAAACAGGTCTCGCTGCTGAACATGCAGCCCATGGAATTGATCTGCCCTGAGCCGCAGCGTCAGCACGGGTGCTGCCAGTTGTAATGTTTCCAGTTTAAGTTGAACCAGAGGCAGAATATCGGCCAAACGGTGCATGGGGGTGGCCAGTTCAATGGGCCATGATTGTGTCTGGCGGCTACGTAACAGTAGGGAAAACAGAAAACGGCTGACGGCAGACTGCCGGGCATACAGATAATGTTCCAGGCGGCTCAAGAGGTGGCGGATGGGGAATAGCAGATGCTGGGCATTATCCAGTTCCTGCACAAAGTCCAGCTCAGTCTGGAACTGTGGCGGCAGGTTCCAGTGGGGCAAGGGGCTTTTGCGTTCACCGGTGAGCAGATTAAGGTAATGGGTGAAAGCGTCACCAAAACGTTTGCCCAGGGTATCGCGGGGCAAGGCCAGCAGCTGGCCTACGGTTCTGATCCCCATACTGTACAGCAATTCCTTTTGCGCGGTGGCGATATCCAGCCACTGTACATCGTAGTCATGCACATCCTGCAGTGAAAAAAAAAGCGCCTGATTACTGCTTTCGTGAGCCTGGGCAAACAGCAGTGCTGCCATATCCGTGTCGGCAAAGGCCAGACTGAAGGGCGTGAATCCCGCAGGCAACTGTTGCAGAAGCTGTTGTGCCAGAGCCTGTTGCCCATTGAACAGCTTCAGGCTGTGACTGACCTCCAGCAGTAAATTGTTCTGCCCATGGGGGCGGATGTGGGGGGTGAACTCATAGGCCCAGTGCCCCAGTTGTTGCAGTGCCTGTTGTTCGCCGTCGGGAGAATAGGGCTGGCATTGCAGATTCCGCACCAGGCTTTGTGCTGTGGGAATGGTCATGCCGGGCACAATGCCCGATTGTAGCGCAGGCTGATTGGCGTACAGCACCAGTCGGCGCTGTTTGCGGGTAATTTCCACCACCAGTGGTTGTGCGGCAGGGGCTCCTTGTTCCACCAGGTTCAGCGCCAGTGCGGGAAAATGCAGACAGGCCCAGAGCATCTCAGCCTCCGGAATGGGGTGCGGAATAGAAACCCGTTGCGCAGGCCCCGACCGGACGGGTGGGCAGTGTGGCGGCCGGCTTGTGTGCAGCGGCCGGGGCGTTGCCATGCAGTGTGGTGGATGAATGATGGCCGGGGCGGGCCAGGCGCAACCAGGGTGATCCCCAGTGGCCACGGCATTTTACCACCCGTACCTGGAGCTCTTGTTGCAGAGGGCCCATCTCCAGGCGCAGTGGTGCCGGGGAGGGTTGCTGCATTTGTGCCTGGGGCCGCATCAACAGGCACAGGCTGTTGCCTTTCTGGGCGGCCAGTTGCAGGCGCCGAATGTGTTGTGGCGTGGGGTTGCGGGGCCAGCCCTGTACGGCGCTGCAGGCACCCGAAGACAGACACTGTTCCATGGCCCAAAGCGTGTCTTTGTCTTGCTGGCTGTGTACAACCAGCGTGTTTTCCAGTGCTATTCCCTGTTGCATGAGTGCCGGTGCATAGGGCATCCAGGGTGGGTTGACCCACACCAGCCAGCGTGCTTGCTGGCTGAGTGAGGCCAGTGCTGAGGAGACCAGTTCTACTTCGCCACAACCCCAGTGGGGGCACAGGATTTCGGTAACGCCGGTAACGGGCAAACCGCCTTCCGGCAGTACCTGATCCAGTGCATGGTAGCCTGTGGCAACGGTTGCAAAATCCTGTTGTCGGCACTGTTTGCTGCGCATGCCATCCGCCGCCCGCCAGATGGCCGGATGATGCAGGATGGTGTTTAGCTGTGGCTTGGCAGCGGACATTGCGGCTCTCATACAGATTGCGATACTGTAATTATATACAGTATTTCGGAGGCGGCAAGGGCTTTTAAACCATGATGTAAAACACGATGTAAATGAGCAGGTTGTGCTATCTTGGGCGAAAACAGAAGGAATGAATCATGGCAAAACTTACCTTTTGGGGCGCTGCCCAGGAAGTCACCGGCTCCTGCCACCTGATCGAAACCGAGGGGCTGCGCATCCTGCTGGATTGCGGCATGCATCAGGGCGGCAGACAGGCAGAGCGTCGTAATGGGGAGCCGTTTCCCTTTAACCCGCGACAGCTGGATGCGGTGATTTTGTCCCACGGTCACCTGGATCACAGTGGCCTGTTGCCGAGGCTGTTCAAGGAAGGCTACAAGGGGCCGGTATATTGTACCGAAGCCACCCGCAATCTGTTGGCCATTATGCTGGAAGACGCCGCCGGTTTGCATTTGCGGGATGTGGAATGGGAGAACCGGCGTCGCAAGCGGGCCGGCAAGCCCGAAATCGAGCCCTGGTATGATATGGACGATGTGCTGCATGTGCTGGAGCATTGCAAAGGGGTTCCCTACCACGAAACCCGTAGCGTCAACGGCCATGTCAAACTTTACTTTCGGGATGCCGCCCACATTATCGGTTCTGCCATTGTGGAGCTGCAGCTGGAAGAAAAAGGCCGCCACAAGAAACTGGTGTTTTCCGGGGATCTGGGTAATCCCGATGCGGTGTTAATGAAAGATCCGGAAATCGTGACGGACGCCGACGTGGTGCTGATGGAAGGCACCTATGGCGATCGGGATCACCGTACCATGGACAATACACTGGAGGAATTGGGCGAGGCGTTGCAGCAGGCCAGCCAGGACAAGGGCAATGTGTTGATTCCTTCATTTGCCGTGGGCCGCACCCAGGAGATGCTGTTTCATCTTGGGGTGTTATACAAGCAGGGTAAAGTCCCCCAACAGCGCATCTTTCTGGATAGCCCCATGGGTATCGAAGTAACCCGTTTGTATACAGAATATATGGACCTGCTGGACCCGGAGGATCTGAAGAAGATATCTGTCAAACTGGGGGATGATCCCAAGTCCTACCTGCCCATGCTGACACTGACGGAAAGTACCGAGGATTCCATGGCCATCAACCGCATCAAGGATGGCGTCATCATTATTGCCGGCAGTGGGATGTGTAATGGTGGTCGAATTCGTCATCACCTGAAACACAATATCTGGCGTAATGAATGTCATATTGTGTTTCCCGGTTTTCAGGCCCGGGGCACATTGGGGCGGCAAATTGTGGAAGGGGAAAAACACGTAAAAATGTTTGGCTCCGATTTTTATGTGCGCGCGAAAGTGCATACCCTGGGTGGTTTTTCAGCCCATGCCGGACAGTCGCAGCTGTTGGAGTGGGCCGCCAACTTCAAGCAGCCTACCCGTTTTTATCTGGTGCATGGCGAGGCCGAGGCATTGCAGGTATTGCAGCAGAAATTACTCGATAAGTTGGGTATTTCGGCCGAAGTGCCGGCCGAGGGCACCAGTATTGTTTTTTGAGGTTCTGTCTGCAGTGAAATCAGGCGTCAGATATGGGGTTGGTGCAGTAGTTGTATTAGAGCTGGAGTAAACGTCATAATACGCGGCCAGTATGCTGCTACAGCAACTGGCCGTACAATTAATTCAGATCGTCTGTTTGTTATTACAATAATATCAACCAGTTAACGCACATAAAGATGTGGATGTAGGTTTTTACCATGGATCGGAGAATACACTTCCTTGACCAAGTGCGTTCCCATATGATGCTTTTGGGAATCGTGTTACACGCAGCAGGGAGCTACAACAATTTTCCTGCCGGGGAGTTATGGCCCTATAAGTCCGTCGACGTTCATGTACTGTATTCGGTGATCATTAATGTGATTCACAGTTTTCGTATGCAGGTGTTCTTTCTGGTGGCCGGGTTGTTTGCGGCGATGTTGATCAGCAAGCGGGGCAATACGGGCTTCTTGAAGAACCGAACCCAACGGGTTCTGTTGCCTTTGCTGGTGTTTGCCGGCCCCATAATTATTTACTGTAACCACCTGTATAGCCATGGTGCCGAGCTGATGGCGCTGCGGGGAATTGACGTCGAGTTTGACCACAGCATACGGCTCTACCATCTGTGGTTTTTATACTATTTGTATTTTTATGTGTTGGCGGCCATTCCCCTGCAATGGCTGTTAAACCGGTTTTTTACTGCAGAGCAATATGCAAAAAACGCCAAAATGTTGCCGTGGGCGCTGGGTTTGGTGCTGGCACTGGTGCATGTGATCAACGGCAGCTATATGCTGGAAGCACCGGTGGGTTTGGATATTCTGAATCCGGCTTTTGTCCAGTATGCGTTGTTTTTCGGCACGGGGATGGTTGCCTATCACATGCGCGAGGCGTTTTTTAACAGCATTGCCCATTGGGGGCGTTTACTGTTATTCACTATTCTCTCGCTGATCGTGTTTGTGATCATTGTGAGTATTACCGCAGCACGGAATCCGGAAGATCCTCAGGCATTTGTTTGGTATGGTGCCTTGTTTCTCGGCCTGTATTATGCGCTGGTGTGTTGGTTTATCCTGGCTGTCTACAAACGCCTGTGTGATCATTTCAGTGCGAGGGCCCGGTATTTGTCGGAGGCCTCCTATTGGGTGTATTTAGTGCACTTACCCATTACGGTGGCAGTGCCGATGTGGATCGATCACTGGTCCGTTCATCACAGCCTCAAGTTTGGGTTGGTATTGTTGATAACCTTTGCGATTAGTTTGATCACGTATCAGGTTTTTGTGCGTTCCACGGGGATTGGCTGGTTGTTGAATGGAAAAAAACGCCGTTTTTACTTTCCATTTATCCATCGCGCAGTCAAATATAGAGAGTCAGAACAAGCCGGGTAGTGTCCGCGTAAGTGAGCTCTGTCATGCAGTATTTAAATAAACTGAGAGAAAAACCACATTGGGTATTGGTTCTCACTGTGGTGCTCACACTGCCTGCATTATTTTCCGGTTGGTTGGGTGACGATTACATTCACTATGCCTTGCTGCACCCTGATATTGATATTCCCAAAGCGCGGGATTGGTCATTATTCGGTTTGTTCTCCTGGGTGGATGCGACCCCTCACCGCACGCAGGTGTTGATGGATCTGGGGGTGATTCCCTGGTGGACCTATGAAGGTTTCCGTTACCAGTTCTGGCGGCCACTGGCAGAGTTGAGCCATTGGCTGGATCATGCCTTGTGGCGTGATGTAGCGTTATTGATGCACGTACACAGTCTGGTTTGGTATCTGGGGTTGGGAGCCGGACTGTACCGATTGTATTGCCGAACCGGCATGCAGCCGCTGGCGGCCATTGCCGGATTGGCGTTGTTCATGTGGGATAGCAGCCACGGCCTGACACTGAGCTGGATCGCCAATCGTAATGCCATTATGGCCGCGTTGTTTGGTGTGCTGTGTTTGCTGGCCTATCTGGATTGGCGGCAATCCGGCGGCGGCAAGGCCCTGGTATTGAGCCTGTTTTGGTTGCTGTGCAGTTTGTTCAGTGGTGAGATCGGCATCAGCACCTGCGGGTACCTGGGTGCCTATGCCCTGATGGTGGATAAAGCCGGTCCCAGGCGAGCCTTATTGGCGTTATGGCCCTATGTGCTGGTCAGCGTAAGCTGGTGGGTCTTGTATAAGGTGGGTCATTTCGGAGCCAATCATTCCGATACCAATTACATCGATCCCCTGGAATCGCCGCTGATTTTCGCCAGCAAGCTGGGGGAGCGCATTCCGGTATTGTTGTTCGCTCAATTCGGCCTGGTGCCGGCGGATGTGTTTGGCTTCAATCCCGATGGCATGCTGGTGTTTTCCATTGTGGCCCTGTTGTGCCTGGCGCTGGTATCTCTCATTGTGTTGCCCATTCTCATGCAATCGCCCATGGCACGTTTCTGGGCTCTGGGTTGCTTGTTCGCGGCGGCCCCCATCAGTGCCTCCATTCCGGCGGACCGCAATTTACTGATGGTGGGGATCGGTGCCTCCGGCTTGTTGGGCCTGTTGTTTGAAGCGGTGTTATCGAATCTGGTGACGTCGCGCTTTGTTCGCGTGGGTGCCTATATCCTGTTTGCGATCCACCTGGTGATTTCACCGCTGTTGATGCCGATTTTCAGTTACAGTCCCTGGATCTGGACCAGACTGATGGCGTTACACGTGACGCAGCGCATGCCCATCGAGAGTGAGCAGGATCGTGTGTTGTTATTTGGCCTGAATATGCCCATTGCGCTGGCCACATCCCCCATGCGGTTTGCCCACCAAGCAACACTACCGGAGCGATTGTGGTTGATGTCCTCTGATGCCATGCAATTTACTGTTCAGCGTGTTGGTCAGAACCGATTACAGATTCTGTCTGAGAAGGGCATGATCAATGAATTTGAACAGTCGGTGCGCGATCTGTCCCGGGATCCGTTAACGGTAGGGCAGGTGGTGACGACGGACGGGATGCGCCTGGAGATCAAGCAACTGGATGAAGACGGCCACCCCGTGCACCTTGAGTTAACGCTGGATAGTCAGCACATGGACGATGTTGTGATCATCTATTGGACCCCGGACGGCTTTGAGCGCACAGCGTTGCCGGGGGAAGGCGAAGCGTTGGTACTGTATGAATCTGCTGCCCGGTAAAGAAGTGGCAGTGAGGCGCAGTCAGACAGCAGCCCGAGAACAGGGGCCTGTGGTTAATAGCAGACTTTGCGGCCTTTGTCCTCGGCACGGCGTTCACACTCCCGACGAATATTGTCGCAGGTAATGGCCCCGCCGGGGGAAAGGCTGGACGCGTTCTCACATTGGGAATAACGCTCCTGTAATTCAGACTGCGGCATATCCGCAAATTTGGAATCGCCGCAGGCACTCAGAGCGGCAATGCATATCAGTCCGGTTAGTATTCGCATGGTTTCCCCCCAGCTAAAAACACTATGAAAATCAGATATAATCCATGGGTTATTAGCACAGTATAGGTTAGTCTTTTTCGATCTCAACCTGATGATGGGATGGAACATTCAACATGCACGTGGCCAGTTTGTACATTCACCCGGTAAAGTCGTTGGGCGGGTTGCCGGTGGCGGTAAGCGCCATTGACCGATTTGGTTTGCGTTGGGATCGGCGCTGGATGGTGGTGGATGAGGCGGGAAAGTTTCTCACTCAGCGGCAGTTGCCGGCCATGGCGTTGATTCGGGTCAGCCTGGATCAGGGCCGTGTGACCTTAACCGCAGCCCAGGGTGAGGCGATGGTTTTTGATGTGGTGGATTTTGTTGAAAGCCCGCTTATCAGGGTGCAGGTCTGGCGCGATCAGTGTGAGGCGCGGTTGGGCAGTGAGGCCATTAATGTTTGGTTGAGCCGGGTGCTGGGCCGGGATTGCCGCCTGGTTTTTATGGATGACCACTGCCGGCGTCCGGTGGACGAGCATTACGCCGGGCCTGGTCATACGGTCAGTTTTGCCGATGGCTATCCGCTGTTACTGACACAACAATCCTCCCTGGATGAATTGAACAGTCACATGAGCCTGAACATTGGTATGGAACGGTTTCGCCCCAATGTGGTGGTCACCGGTGGGGCCCCCTGGGCAGAGGATCAGTGGCGGGTGCTGCGGGTGGGTTCTATGGTGTTTGACGTGGTGAAGCCCTGTTCCCGTTGCGCCATCCCCACCATCAACCCTGCCGATGCCAGTCGGCAACCGGAGGTATTCCGCACCCTGAAGCAGTACCGCGCCAGGGATGGCGAGGTGTTTTTCGGCCAGAATATGGTGTCACGATCGGCGGGGAAGATTCGGGTGGGTGATCCGGTAGAGGTGTTGGCGTGACGTGGTTCGGGAATAAACCGTCAAAATGAATCGATCAAGCCAGCTAGTAAATCAGAACAGCTCAATATCGTCTTCGGAATCATCATCCGGGCCAGTGAGGGATTCAGTCTGTTCAAACTGGTGACGGTACAATTCCAGTGCTTCACGGATGGTGGCACCTTGCATAATATGGTCGAACATCAGGCGCTCGCATTCCATGGTGTAATTGGAGCGGATCTCCTGCTGAATGCGGCTCCATTCGGACGGATTGTAGAGGCGGGTGGTGTCACTGATGAGGTCACCCAGGTGAGTCAGGCTCTCGTTCACGTGATGCAGCTTCTGGGTGAGCCGGTCATAAAACTGGAAGGCGACAATGGCTCTCTGCATCTGCTGGTGCATTTGCTGGGATGCGCTCATGATGTCATTGCGCTGGGTTTCCCATTTTTCGGAACTGTCTGCGTGTTCGCACAGGGACATCACCTTTTTGGCATCCTGTGCCATGCCGGTAAAGGTGGACGACAGCTCATCCACCGATTTTGAGCTGTCGGTGAGGGTCGTCTCAATCTGAGCCATGGCCAGGCACAGCATGGAAATGGTTTCTTTGATTTGGCTCCAATCCAGGTCAGGGTTCACTGAGCTGGAACCAGGGTTAGACAACTGAGATCCGAATGACACGCTGATCGCTCCTGCAGTGGCGTGAAAAACATCGCTTCTGAATGATTTCTATCTAAGTAGTCAGCATAGCCCAGAAAATCTGGCAGTGGAAAACGGCCGCCCATGAATTTTGGCACCAGGTTTACAATCAAGTGGTTAGGCTGACCTAGTGTATTTTGGAATACTGGGTGGGCGCGTCTACACTGTTAGAATGCAGGCCAGGGGAAACCGACCATGAAAATTCAGTATCGTTTTGATATCGAAGGCAATTCGCTGCACTATGAAGTGGATGTGGATCGTTCATTTGATTTCAGCGCCCAGCGGCAGGAGGTACCGGAGTGGGCAAAACTCAAGCATAACCAATGCCCCAACTGCCCGTTGACGGTAAAGGACTGCCAATATTGCCCGGCAGCGGTAGATCTGGCGGCGGTGGTCACGGATTTTCAGCGCCTTCCTGCTCAAAAAACGGCCAAGATCAGGGTTGTTACTCCGGAGCGTGAGTACGCAAAAGAAACGGCGCTGGAGGAAGGCCTGCGTTCTCTGATGGGGCTGATCATGGCCACCAGCGCCTGTCCGATCCTGACGCAATTGAAGCCCAACGCCCGCAATCACCTGCCATTTGCGTCCCAGGATGACTTTATCATCCGCTCAACCGCGCTTTATCTGTTGAAACAGTATTTCAACTACCGGGCAGGTCAACGCCCGGATTGGGAATTGCAGGGCCTGATCAGCCTGAACCAGGAGCTGCAGACCTTGAATGAGGCCTTTTGGGGGCGGGTGAAAGAGGCCTGTGAAGGGGATTCGAACCTGAAAGCCTTGCTCAGTTTCCTGGATATGTCCTCCAGTGTGAGTTATTCCCTGGAGTCGCAATTGCAGAAAGTGAAACCGCTGATGACGGACGCAGAAGAATCGCCCGCCATCGAAGTAACAACCGGTGAAGCCCGCTTATTTTGAATCCTTGTTCACCCGCACCGCCAGCACATCAATATTGGCATGATGCAGCACGGCGTTGGCGGTTGAGCCCAACAACAGCGCCAGGCCATGACGGCCGTGGCTGCCCATTACGATCAGGTCTACCGCCCGGTCTTCAGCGACCCGCAGAATCTCTTTCTCAGTGATGCCCACTTCCATGTATTGACGCTCTTCCGGCACGTTGAGGCGTTGCCCCAAATCACGCAGCTGGCTCATGGCCTGTTTTTCCAGCTCCTTGTGCAGATCCCCCAGGTCCACCGGAAACTCTCCACCGTAGGCAATGGATATGGGTTCCAGTACGTGAACAATGCTCAGGGTGGCGGCAAAGGTGGCCTGCAGTGCTGCGGCGCGCTGCTCAACGATTGCCGATTCTTCATTAAAATCGGCTGCCAGCAGTATGTGGTTGTATTGGCCCATGGGATGATCCTTGTGCGGTTGGGGTTTGTGAATCACTGAATGTATTAGATAATGCCCGGCACTTTTATTTCAAGCGTTGTTTTTGGTCAAAGGTTGGATACAGTTTTATGGTTTACCTGATAATTGGGCTGGCGATGTTATTTATTCTGGGGCCCGTATTCATGTTGCGGCCCTCGGCCCGGGAGCGGCGTCTGGCCCGCATCCGTCAGCGCGCGTTGGCGGAGCATGTGGTCATCAGCCCCATTTCACTGACCCGGGATACCAAGTTCAACGCTCAGCTGCAGCGCAATCCCCATATTGATGGCCATCGCTGGTACCGCTATCAGTTGGTGGCCAGGGAAGACCAGACCGGGCCATCGGTGAAAGGAGAATGGCTGCAACGTAAAACCCGGGACGGCACCCTGGTGTGGGAATCATCGGATGTGACCCTGACCGCGCCACCGGCGGTGCAGGCACTGATTGAACAATGGCAGCAGCAGCAGACGGAAGATTTTCTGGCGCTGGAGCTGGGGCCCCGCAGCGCCGCCATTGTCTGGAACGAGCGGGGCGATGAGGCCGAGGTGACGCAGTTGCTGGACGATCTCAAGCGCTTACTGGCGGTTTAGGGGGCTGTTGCGGCTCGAATGTGGTATCCGGGTATTGTTGGCGCACCCATTCCGGTGGTTTCACCAGTATGCGCCAGTCCCGATAGGTGCGCAGGTCCCGCCATAGGCTGGCCCATTCATGCAATTGCAGGTACACCGGGTTGTAGGGCTTCTCGGGCATCCGGGTAACGCCATAGACAATGGGCCCCGCATCCCGCTCATCACGGAAGGTACCCAGCAGTTTGTCCCAGATAATCAAAATGCCACCGAAATTGGTATCGATCTGCGCCGGATTGCGGCCATGATGAACCCGGTGATGGGACGGGGTGTTGAGAAACGTCTCCAGCCAGCCCAGCCGTTTTACCTGCTCGGTATGCAGGAAAAACTGATAGACCAGATTGCCTTCAATGGCCAGCAATACCCAATCCTTGTCAAAACCCACCAAGGCGGCCGGAATCCACCACAAAATCCAGGCGCCGTTGAACGCATGGGTGAAATTCTGCCGCAGCGCGGTGGAAAAATTCATGTGTTCGGATGAATGGTGAGTAACGTGACTGGCCCAGAACCAGCGTGTTTTGTGCATCAGGTAATGCTGCACATAAAAGCAAAAATCCACCAGCACAATCAGCACCAGCACGCTCCCAACCGAGAGAGCAGGGTTCCACTGCAGCCCAAACTGATACACCCAGCTGTAAAAGGCCTGAATGAACAGGGCAATGGCAATGCCATCGACGATTTTGTACGAGAACCCGGTGCCCAGGTTGGCCAGGGTTTCCCGCAGGTGATATACCCCGCTGCGACCTCGCCAGCGAATGTAGCCTGCCTCCAGCAGAATGACAGCAATGAAGACAGCGCCAAAGGCCAAGACAAAGAAAACAGCGTGTAAAACGTCAGACATAAAAGCTTCCAGTGGGTGGTCGTTATGCTGCTCACTATAGTGCCGTTCATCCATTGGGGATTGACCCGACAGGCCTAATTTTTGACAATTCCCGCCAGCCTGTTGTGATGACTACGAATGTGCGAGGAACACCTGAGTTGTGCCTACCTTACTGGCGGATATGAATGTAAGCGGCGATCTTGCCGCGCTGTTGTTGGATTACCTGGCGGCCAATCAGTTACAAATAGCGGAGCTGGAACGGGAGCTGAAGCAGTTTCAGCCCGCCAGCCGCATGCGTTTTCAGCAATGGTGGCGTTTACTGGAGCAGTTGCAGCAGCACCTGCCCGGCCATCTGGTGGGGATGGAGCTGGGGCAGTCCATCAAACCGGCCTATGTGGGGGTGCTGGGTTATCTGACCCTGTCCTGCGATACGGTGGCTGAGGCCCTGCAGCGGTTCCAGCGTTATCAGCGCCTGCTGCATGATGGTGACACCGCGCGCCTTGAAATACGCCACGATCAGGCCTGCCTGTGCTGGAGTAATCAGTATGGGCCGTCGACCCAATTGTCGGATGAAGTGTTGGTGATGGGCATGATCGCCAATCTCAGAGCCATGACCGGGCAGCCGGATCTGCAGCCTACGCGGATTAACTTTGTCTGCGCAGCACCGCTGTCCACGCAAGAGTATCAGCAGTTTGTTCAGTGCCCCATTGCCTTTGACCAGCCGCAGTTGGAATTGCATTTTCCGGTGGATTATCTGCGATTGTCGGTGACCAACAGCGATCCGGCCCTCAAACAGCTGCTGGAGCAACAGGCGCAAACGCTGCTATCGGTATTGCCGCAGCAGGTGGATTTCTTTGATCGCCTGCAACAGGCCATGGTGAAATCGGTGCAGGGCGGTGAGCCCACGCTGGAAACCGTGGCCAGGTCCCTGGCCATGTCACGGCGCACCTTGCATCGTCGCTTACAGGAACGGGGGCTGGTGTTCAAAGAGCTGCTGAAGGCCATTCGCTATCAATTGGCTCGGCAATATCTGGCAGAACGGCACTTAACCCTGGCGGAGATAGCACTGTTACTGGGCTATTCCGAGCAAAGTGCCTTTAGCCGTGCTTTTCGTCATTGGAGTGGCACGACGCCGCTGCAGTATCAAAAATCAGTGGTCAGCGGTGGCTCAAGCAGCTCAATCAAATCCCCGCTGTAACGGTTGACGATGAAGCCCATGCTGCGATCTTCCTGCAGCAGAGCCCGTTTGAGCAGCGCCCACTTGCGTTGTAAATCGGTGGTGCGCGGCTGCAGGATCTGAACCTGCCGGTCCAGCAGCGCAACCAGTTCTGTAAGGTGGTGGTGGGCATAGGGTGCCAGTTTCCAGTGGGCATTGAGGTAGCGTAAATTGCTGTGCTGCAATAGCAGTATGCTCTCTTCAGAGGGCGTGATCAGGCCACTGGAGCTGGTTTGAGTGCTGAGCTGATCCCAGAATGCGGTCATCTCTTCCTGGTACTGGTAAGTGATTTCCTGGTCTATGAACCCCCCTTGTTCAATGGTCACCAGCCAGGCACCCAGGCGCCGTGCCACCCGTTGCCATTGTTGTTTCAATGCTGCCCGCCGGGCCTCTGCAAGCCTGGGCTGGATTGAACTCAGTGTTTCAAAGTGCTGTCTGAACCGGGTCAGATGGGTGTCGAGCTGCTGGTGGAGATGGCGATCACCCAGTCCATTGCGATAGCGCTCAAAATCGATGATCACCGCAAGCAGGGTGGATTGGCTCCCGAACTGGGCTCTGTGCAGGGCATTCTCATCCGCTTGAACGGGGAAAACACCGCCCAGCGTCAGCAGAGCAAACAGCGTGATGATCTTGAATTGTGGTCGGGTCAGTCCCATTGCATGGTTTCCAGATCAACTTGATTGAATATTTTTTGGTGGGCCACAGGCCGCATCAGTATCTTAAATGCGCAGATTACTGAATTGTGACAGTTTTCTAAGTTATTGAAAAATAGGAGGTTGCCACCTTGCTGTTGGAAAAGTTTTGGTCCAGATTTGGAAAAAAGCAACAATCCATCCTAAAAACAAATTAGTCAAGGTGGCGATACGCTCCCTTGACCCAAGGGCTGACACCTCTTATATATGTCGCCCTTTCGTTGAAGATTGAAATACTAATTGAATTCTTTTTAGCCAGTAAGGTTGGAATCTAATCTATGGGAAAGTCACTGGTAATCGTGGAGTCGCCGGCCAAGGCGAAAACCATCAATAAGTACCTGGGCAAGGATTTCGTGGTGAAATCCAGCGTGGGCCATGTGCGTGACTTACCCACCAGCGGCAGTGGAAAATCCACGGTAGACCCGGCTGAGCGTGCCAAGCAGGCAGCGTTAACCCGTAAAATGGCACCGGAAGAGAAGGCCCGCTATAAAAAGGAAAAAGCCCGCAGTGCCTTGATCGGGCGCATGGGGGTGGATCCGGAGCATGGCTGGGAAGCCAACTATCAGGTGCTGCCGGACAAACAGAAGGTGGTGAACGAATTACAGAAACTGGCGGAACAGGCCGACACCATTTACCTCGCGACGGATTTGGACAGGGAAGGGGAAGCCATTGCCTGGCACTTGCGTGAAGTGATCGGGGGCGACGAGGATCGCTACAAGCGCGTGGTGTTTAATGAAATTACCAAAAGCGCCATTCAGGAGGCGTTCCGGGAACCGGGGACGGTAAACGGTAACCGGGTGAACGCACAGCAGGCCCGGCGTTTCCTCGATCGTGTTGTCGGCTATATGGTGTCGCCATTGTTGTGGGCCAAAATCGCCCGCGGCTTGTCTGCCGGCCGGGTGCAGTCGGTTGCGGTGAAACTGGTGGTGGAGCGTGAGCGTGAAATCCGTGCCTTCATTCCAGAGGAATACTGGGAAGTGTATGCGGATACCACCACCGCCAAACAGGATGCACTGCGGCTGCAGGTGGCCAGGCAGAATGGCCAGAATTTCCGCCCGATTAATAAAGAGCAGACCGATCAGGCCCTGGCGGTATTGCAGAATGCGGCCTACACCGTGGCCGGCCGAGAGGACAAACCCACCAAGTCCCGTCCGGCGGCGCCGTTCACTACCTCAACCCTGCAGCAGGGAGCCAGTACCCGCCTGGGTTTCAGTGTTAAAAAGACCATGATGATGGCCCAACGTTTATACGAAGCGGGTTACATCACTTATATGCGTACCGATTCCACCAACCTCAGTACAGAGGCGGTGGCCAATGTGCGGGATTACATAGAGGGCAATTTTGGCACCCGCTACGTACCGGAAAAACCTCTCTCATACGCCAGCAAGGAAGGCGCACAGGAGGCCCACGAGGCCATTCGCCCTACAGACGTAAGTGTGCTGGCTAATGATGTGTCCGGCCTGGAGACGGACGCACAGCGCCTCTATGACCTGATTTGGAAGCGTTTCGTGGCCTGCCAGATGCCGCCGGCCGAATACCTGAGCACCAATCTGACGGTGAAAGCCGAAAATTTTGAATTACGCACCAAAGGCCGGATTCTGAAATTTGATGGCCATTTGGCGGTGAAAATGCCCGGCACCAAAAAATCCGAAGAAGACATTGAATTGCCGGATGTGGCCATTGGTGAAATCCTGAATCTGAAAAAACTGGATCCCAGCCAGCATTTCACCAAGCCGCCGGCCCGTTACTCAGAAGCCAGCCTGGTGAAAGAGCTGGAAAAGCAGGGCATTGGCCGCCCCTCCACTTACGCTTCCATTATTTCCACGATTCAGGATCGTGGGTATGTGAAGCTGGAGAATCGACGCTTCTACGCCGAGAAGATGGGCGATATTGTTACCGACCGTCTCAATGAAAACTTTGACAATCTGATGGACTACAGCTTCACCGCCAAAATGGAGGAGCAGCTGGATGAGATTGCCGAGGGCAAGCTGGAATGGAAGCAGGTTCTGGACGGGTTCTACGCCGACTTCAGCAAGAAGCTGGAAAAAGCCGAAAGCGAAGACGGTGGAATGCGCACCAATCCACCGGTGGAGACCGATATTGAGTGCCCGGCCTGTTCCCGTCCCATGGCCATCCGCACCGGCAGTACCGGTGTTTTCCTGGGCTGCACCGGTTATGCGCTGCCGCCCAAGGAGCGTTGCAAGGAAACCCTGAACCTGATCCATGGTTCGGAAACCATCAATGCCGATGATGACGAAAGCGAAGCCAAAGCCCTGCGTGAAAAACGCCGTTGTCCCAAATGCGGCACCGCCATGGAAAATTACCTGATCGATGAGAAACGTAAACTGCACATCTGCGGTAACAGCCCGGATTGCGAGGGTTACGAAATCGAGCAGGGTAATTTCAAAATCAAAGGCTATGACGGCCCCATCGTGGAGTGCGACAAATGCGGTTCCGACATGCAGTTGAAAACCGGACGCTTCGGTAAATACTTCGGTTGTACCAACGCAGACTGCAAGAACACCCGCAAACTGCTGCGCAACGGTGAAGTGGCGCCGCCCAAGGCCGACCCGATTCCCATGCCGCACCTGGCCTGTGAAAAATCCGATGATCATTTCCTGTTGCGCGACGGCGCCTCCGGACTGTTCCTGGCGGCCAGCCAGTTCCCCAAACACCGGGAGACCCGGGCGCCACTGGTGGAGGAAGTCAAATCGGTGGCGGATAAACTGGATCCGAAATACCACTTCCTGTTGCAGGCACCGGAAACAGACGGTGCGGGCAATAAAGCCATTATCCGTTACAGCCGCAAAACCAAATCGCAGTACGTGATGACGGAAAACGCCGAGGGCAAGGCCACCGGATGGTCCGCTACCTACGACGGCAGCAAATGGGTGGAGAAGAAACCGTCTGCTGCCAAGAAAACAGCGGCAAAAACAAGCGGAGCCAAAAAGAAGAGTACGGCCAAAAAGACCACGGCCAAAAAAGCAACAGCTAAAAAATCGTCAGCCAAGAAGAAGTAAGCGAACCACAGCAAGTGAACCATAGTAAGCCCGGCACTGTGCCGGGCTTTACCGCGCCTTCTATTGGTATTTGAAATGTTTATCCCGTCACATTTTTAACACCCCATAATCAACTTAACGACCCTGCCAAAGTACACCGTCTTTTTCGGAACCTGCCGTTACTATGTCCCTGCTTCGAGAGTAAGACTCTCGTTTTTATGAGCCCAACGCTCACTACAGCAAATAAGCAGCCCGGTGCAATTGGGGTTTTTTGCTGCTGATGCTGTGCATTTCAATTGTTTGACTCCGGTAATCTGAAATGGATTCAGTTCCGGAAACTTTACACAACAGGGAGACTGTAAAGTGAAATTCAATAAAACAATCTGCGGTGGTGCTGCCGCTTTGGCTTTTGCAGTAAGCGGTGCGGCAGAGGCTTACACTCTGATTACCTGTAACGGAAATAACATTCGTTGGTCTGGAACCAGTGCCACCATGCGTGCAAGTGACATCGGATTTCCATCCGGTAGCAGCTGGCGCTCCGCATTGGGCAACAGTATCAGCCTGGTAAATCAGAACCCCTCTGCTTTCGACTACGGCATTGTGTACGGTGATACCAGTGTTGGCTTCAATAACGGCCAGAACGAAATTTGGTGGTCTAACGGGTTTGGTGCTCCGGCCATTGCCAACTGGTGGATGAACTGTAATACCGGTCGCTTCACCGAAGTGGACATCCGCTTTGACAATACCGTTGCCTACACCACTTCCAACAGCAAATCTGTGCTGTGGCCATATGGCGGTGGCAGCCGACCTTTCCGTACCACCGCTATCCATGAACTGGGGCATGGTGTTGGCCTTAGCCATACTGCCAATACTTACAGTGTCATGGGGCAGGATTGGGATCACATTCACGCCAATGGCAGCACGGCTCGCGCCTACTTTGGTGAGGATGCTTCCAGCGGTGCAGTGGCCCTGTATGGTGGCAATCCGGGCAATGTACAGGATCTGGGTGTCAGTCAATGGCGACGAACCGGTGCCAGCGGTGAGTACAGTACTCATGACCGTACCCGCATCCGCACCAGTGGCGGCGGCTGGGTCAGCAGCTCCACAGTGAATGGTGAGCCCCGTTATAACGTGAATAAAGGCCAGCAGTATCTGGTGGAGTTCAGTTATGAGAATAACGGTGAGAGCTACCAGACTACGGAAGTAGGCTACTTTATTTCCACCAATGATTATATCTCTACCGGAGATCGCCGTATTGGTGGACGTAACGGCATGGGCCTGGGTCGCAATACCGTCTTTACCTTCCAGGCACCGGTGACTATACCTGCTGATCTGGTGTCCGGCCAGACCTATTGGTTAGGGGTTATCATCGATGAAGACAGTACGTTATCTGAAGTAACAGAAACCAATAACCGAACTTATATCTCCATTCGTGTGAACTAAGTGACGTTGAAGAGAGTGCCAGCCCATTGCCGGCACTCTCTTTTGAATGGATTTGTTGTTATTGCTATAGGACAGGAACGTACCATGAAACCGAATATCGTATTGAATTTAGTGCACAGTATTTTACCGTTTTCCACGTTTAAGTTTTTGTTGACGAGCGCAGCCGTCGTATTGCTTTCCACTACTGTAAACGCCAGTACGGTTGATGAAAAAGTGGTGGCGGCGCAATTAGTGTTTGAAGGGGTGGTGGTGGATGTGCAAACCCGTTTTGCCGAGCGTGAGAACGAGTCTGATCCCGCAGTACCTTATCGCTTTGTTACTTATAATATTAATCGAATTCTGAAAGGCAACTATCAGAGCGATACCGTTACCCTGCGTTTTATGGGTGGAGAGAGCGAGAACGGTCAAGTGCTGCTGATTCCCGGTCAGCCGCTGTTCGATGTGGGTGATCATGATCTGTTAATGGTCACCGGCAACAATCGCTATCCATGCCCTCTGGTTCAGTGCGCCCAGGGCCGTTATCGATACCTGGGTGGTATGGTGGTGAATGAGGTAGGGCAGCGCATTTACCTGGATGCCAATGGCCAGATTATTACCGGTGAAAAAATAGAAGATGAAGCACTGACCACCAATCAATTATCTGAAAATGTCACCATTGAAACCCGCGAAGTGAGCGAGGTGGGCATCGGGGAAATATCCAATGTTACAGACACTTTTCCTGACGCCACCAGCACTGATCCAGCCGGTTTTGCCCAGACAGTGGATGAAAAAATTCAAATGAATCATACCCCGGACCAGCTTGCCAATCTGGCTCCGTTTGAAAGCTCCGATCCGGATCAGCCATTTGTAGATGAAACCTATGAACGGGAGGGTGTTGCGGCCGGGCAACCACCGGAGCAGGGGGGCGAAGAGTTGGAATCTATGCCTGAGGATGAGCGCCTTGAGCGAGAAATGGAAGCTGCCATGTTGGCCGAGATGGATAGGGAAGCAATGGATCCGGCGCGCCAGGAAGAGCTGCAGGCGTTGAATAAGAAAATGCAGCAGTTGCATCCCGACTTCTTTGCCGGTGAGATGGACTCTGGTCTTATTGCGGCCGCTCATGCAGAAGGTACGGGGCAGCCGGCATCGGCATCACTGCAAAACAACGGTGTGCAGGCCAGTGGATCCGGTTATACCTGGGGTGTAGTGATGGTCATCCTGTTACTCTTGGGTGGTGGTGTTTTCTGGTACCGCAAACGCCTGCGCTGATCCCAGGATGGATTAATCCTAAACCTTGAAACGGGACAACTTTTCCACCAACTCATGCAGTGAAACCAGCATTTCTTCCGAGGAGTGCTGGGAATTCTCGGTGGCGGAGGCGGCTTCCTTGGCTCTGGCGTTGATGGCCTGGATGCTCGACAGCACGTGATTCACCGATTCAGTCTGCTGCAGTGTCGTTGCTGAGATGGATTGTGTTCTGGAGTTGATGGCGCTTACGCCATGCAGTATCTCTTCCAGTTTTTCAGTGAGGTTATTGGCGGTACTGACGGAATGTTCGGTGACATCCACACTAACCTGCATGGATGTGACCGCCTCCTGAACACCGGACTGGATTTTGCCTAGCACATCATCGATTTCCACGGTGGCTTCATGGCTGCGTTGTGCCAGAGAGCGCACTTCGTCGGCCACCACAGCGAAACCGCGCCCTTGCTCACCGGCTCGGGCCGCTTCGATGGCGGCATTGAGGGCCAGTAGATTGGTTTGTTCGGCAATGCTTTTGATAACCGACAGGATATCCGTTACTCCTCTACTTTGCTCGGCCAAGCGCTCTACCACCTGCATTGAACCATGAATATTCCCCGTCAGAGATTGAAAGCTTTTAACGGCATCGACCACCAGTTGCTGGCCTTCTCTGGCACTTTCATCGGCATCCTGAGCTGCGCCGGCGGTAAATTCCGTTTCCCGTGCCACTTCTTCAGCCGCAGCGGACATTTCTTCCATGGCATGACTTATTTTGCTGGTTTCTTCTGTCTGCAGGCGCACGATATCGGTGTTGGTGTCGGCCAGTGCTTTCACGTGTTGGGCATGGCTGGTGACCGTGTCGCTGCTTTCCCTGGAGGCTTTGATGAGCTGATTCATTTGCTTCACCATGCCGTTGAAGTTGCCGATCAGGGTTGCAAATTCATCCCGGGTACTATTCTCCACCTCGACAGTCATGTCGCCATCCGCAACTTTGCGGGTATTGCTTACCATGTTTTTTATGCTGCTACTCAGTGTGACGTACAGCCCCAGGTATAAATAGGTTATGACACACAGTAAGGCCAGCAAGCTGCTGAGCATGATGACGCGATTGAATTCCTTGTCATCCAGTCGGGATTGAACCACATCAAGCGCGCGCTCTAAGATGCCATTCTCGATATCTTGACTGGAAGCAATAAGCTTGCTGGCAATAGCATTGTATTGTTGCCAGGTTTGCCGTTCAGAAATGGCTTCCACCACTTGATCGTTGAACTGGAACAGTAATTTGTCGACGGCATCGATAAATAAGGGCGCTTCAGACAGGAGTGGATTTTCAGTATTCTGTGAACGGATTTTCTCTATGGTTTCTTTAAATTCGCCAAACAGGGTTTGAGTATTGAAAAAGCTGGCGTCCACCTCGGTGAAGGTGGCGCTGTCCAGATAAGGGGTGTTGAGCGTGTTGTTGCCATAACCACGCAGTTTGCCCAGCTGGGTCAGCAGGGGGCGAACCGTTTCAAAATAGATTCCCATTTCGGTTGCCAGCTTCGGATCGGTGTCGTTGGCCAGGCCGCTGGCTTTTGCAATTTCAAATACGATGGCGTCAATTTCATTCACCAGGCTGCCGTAGGAGGTCATGTACTCCCGTAGCATAATCTGGGCACCGAGATCCTCATTGAATGCTTGTTTTTTTGCCTGTGCCAGACGTTCCAGGAAGGTGGGCTTGATCAGGTTTGAGCCCTGATAACGCTGGGTGAAAACATCCAACAGTTGAGTGGTCTCATTGCGCAATCGATAGATCTTGCTTGCGGTTTGTTCCGAGCGGTCATAATTGTAAGCCATCATGACATCGCGCAGTTCCGCTGCTTTTGCGGAGAGTGTGTTCAACTCATTGATCGCATTGACCCCTTTGACTTCAGTGGCGGTGATCTGCAGATCCCTTTCCATCTGATTCCACAGCTGGGTACTGAGTAACAATATGGGGCAAATAAAGAGAATGCTGATTAACATGAACTTATAGTTGTAGGTCAACCGGTTCATGATGAAGGTGGCCAGCCACAGTATTTTCATTATCTTGTTATCCACAAAACTTCAAAACTGCTATTAAATCAGCACACTAAGAAGATGTGCCCGTTTTATAGCAAGTATAGTTAAAGAATGGGGTTTATCCCGCTAGTGGTTTACCTCGCTCCTTAGTAAAATATGCCCAGTTAACAGGAGTCAGCAGTTTCCATGGCCAAACATAAGCTTAGTCAATCAAATCAAAAACGGTATTTTGCGCGCTTTTATCTGGAAGCCATTGAAAATACAGAAAATGATGAGTCCATATTGAATCGCAAAGCGTTGTTGATGGCGCATCGACAGTCCTGCTTGTTCCATCTGGTGGGTGCCTACCGCGCGTTTATCTGGGAAGTGGCCAATACCTATGATGAATCCTACGTAGCGACACAATCGCTGCAGGAACTGCTGCTGCAGGCCCGTGCCAATGGCAAAGTCGTTACAGAGCTGGAGCGGGTATATGAACTTGAGTCCACATCTGGAAGCTGGTTGCAGGCCATGATGAAGATGTGGGAGCGCATCAATGCCGTGGATCCCGATGCCACCACTCAGGCCAAGGAAACGATGAATTTAAATGCCATAGAAGTTCGTGTAGTGAGTGAAACGGATGAGTTCACGCAACTGCATGATTGGTATGAGAATCTTTCCAGCCTGATAGAAGAAATCAGGCAATTGCTGTCTGAATGGTAGTAATTATATATCAAGTGCCGGGGTGATTTATTTGTGGCGGTAATGTCACACATGTTAGTATCACTCGCCATTGGATAGCATTTTTCGCTGTTTTTTACCGAGTAATTTGCTAAAAGCAGTGTTTTTTTCATTTGCTTCAAACACTTCCACGCTAAAGGTTTAATGAATGTCCTCTCTTTTAGAAATTGTTGAACTTGATTCAGGTGAAATTGTTTTACGTCGTGCCGACGGCGTGGGTTCACCCTTGGTGGAAATCAAGTTTTCCGATGAGGTTCGCGTGTTGCTGTCTGAATATTCCCTGGATATCGGCAAGGCAATGGTGAGTGCGGGTGTGCAGGCGGTGGGTGAAGTATATGGACATGTGTTGGAAGCTCATGAAGAACATACGGATTCCTCTTCAGCCGCCGATGAATTCGAAGACGTATCCGGTGTTTTACATTAAACCCGGATCAGATCCCGTCTCTAATCACACCCACTGCTAAGCCCTCAATCGCAAAATCATCACTACGACTGTCCACCTCAATGGGTTCGAAATCCTGATTCTCAGGTAACAGAATGATTTTATTGCGCTTTCGATCGAATCGCTTGACAGTGACTTCATCCCCGATACGGGCAACCACCACCTGGCCGCGCTGCGCATCCGCCGTTTTGTGAACCGCCAGCAAATCACCTTCCAGAATACCGGCATCCATCATGCTCAGCCCTTTAACCCGAAGGAAATAATCTGCCCGCGGTTTGAAAAAATCCGGGTTCACGTCGCAGTGCCCCAGCACATTTTCCTGGGCTAGAACCGGTTGCCCTGCGGCCACCTGACCGATGATCGGTAAGCCGGGTTCTGGGTCGTCATCCTGGCCGATCAAACGAATACCGCGGGATGCACCGGGAAGCATTTCTATGTACCCCTTACGGGCCAGCGTGCGCAGATGCTCTTCAGCGGCATTGGGGGAACGAAAACCGAATGTGCCGGCAATTTCCATGCGGGTAGGGGGCATGCCGCTTTCTTCGATATAGGTTTTGATCAGGGCGAGAATTTCAGATTGGCGCTTGGTCAGCTTTTCCATGGTGTTGCTCGTCAGGTTGCGTACTGTTATTTTATACAGGTGCTGTGATTATATACAGCATAGTTGAAAATTGAAACAGAAAAACCCGTTAAAACAAGCAGGTTGAGAAGAGGGAGCCTTGCGGCTCCGGTCGGCGAGGTGGGTCGAGGTGGAGTGAAGGTGAAGGACGCTTGCTGTCAGCCGCCCTAGTAATCGTCGTAGATGCGAACGCCTTTGCTCTCAAAATCGTCGAAGGGCAAGTACTGGTCGGACTCGACGGCAGCCAGCTGACTGTAGTCATGATCGTCACGGTCTTCCTGGTCCACCTCATAGGGGCCACTCCAGTCTTCCGGCTGATCCACGGTGCGCAGTCTCAGCTGCCAGAAGGTTTCAATGTCCATTTCTTCCAGTTCACCATCAAAGTACTGAATCGCCAGCGTGCCTTCTTCTTCATCCAGAGTCACCACCTCAAACAGGGTTTCCTGTTCGGTATTTTCATACCATGTGCCCACTTCAGGTTGAATTCGCAACAACATAATGGCCTCCTGTTCAGCCAGCTTGCACTCTTTGTGGCTAGTATGGCGCACACTGCCGGTTCGACACGAAAATGCTTAGGGCGGATGCCGGTCAGGTTGCCCGGGGCATCGAGGGCTGCGTTGCAGATACCAATCAAAAACAGCGCCTTAGCAATCACCAATGGGAATCTGCTGCTATTTTTATAGACGGCTGCAATAACGGCTATGGTTGAAGGTGCATAAAAATCTAACCCGCCTGGGGCTAGCCTGGCCGGTTGACGTAGCCGATGAAAAAACGATATCGTGACGCTTCGTCACAAAATGACTTTTTGTTGAGTTGGGAGTGAGTAGATGAGGTTCGCATGCAAACTTTCGGTATTGCTGATCAGCGTGATGTCGGGGGCGCCTGCCGTGGGAGGAGAGTGGGATGTTGAAGTAGGGGGTGAATACCGCTACCTGCCCCAGGATCCACCCTATGGCGTGGGTGATGATGCAGTATCCGCTAGCGTCCGCGCGGAATATTTTCACGACTGGAACGACGGCAATGATCTGTTTGAATTGGACGTCTTCTATCGCTGGTCGGAAGCCGATGATGAGCGTACTCACGGCGATATTCAGGATTTTGCCTGGATTCATGTGGGCGATGGCTGGGAGCTGCGCAGTGGCGTACGTACGGTATTCTGGGGCGTGACGGAATTTCAGCATCTGGTGGACATCGTTAACCAGTCTGATCTGGTGGAGCGTACCGACGGTGAAGCCAAACTGGGTCAGCCCATGATCAACCTGTCATTGGTGTCTGATTGGGGGATTCTGGATCTCTACGCCCTGGCCGGATTCCGTGAGCGCACCTTCCCCGGGGAGAATGGTTGGCCGCGGGGGCCGTTGGTGATCTCCAATGAGGAGGCGGATTATGAATCCGGGGCAGAGCACAAGCGCCTGGATTTTGCCGCCCGTTGGGCCATGTCCATCGAAGCCTGGGAACTGGCTTTTTCCTATTTCGGTGGTACTGCACGGGATCCGGAGTTCAGGCGGGTGGATGCCGCCGGGGAGCTGGTGCCTTATTATCGGGTGATTGACCAGTTTGGGCTGGAGGTGCAGTACAACTACGATGCCTGGTTGCTGAAAATGGAGGCATTGAGCCGCAGCGGGATGGCCGGGGGCCGGTATTTCGCCAGCGTGTTTGGGTTTGAGTACACCCTGGAAGGCCTGTTTGGCGGGGTATCGGATCTGGGTATTGTCTCTGAATACAATTACGACGAGCGGGGGGAGGACAGTCCTGATTCCTATTATCTGGAAAATGACATTGCTTTGGGGTTGCGCTGGGCAAGGAACGACGTGGCCTCAACGGAAGTGTTGGGTGGCGTCATTTATGATCACAAAACCAGCGAACGGGTACTCAGTATCGAGGCCAGCCGCCGTCTGGGTGACGTTTGGACCATCAATGTGGATGCCCTGTTTTTCCACAGTGATCCACCACCCACCTTGGCGGATCTGGCCACCGGATCGTTTGATCCACTGTATAAACTGGCACAAACCAGCCGTAACGATCTTATTCAGATAGAGCTGATCCGCTATTTTTGATGTATCCGATTCTTGACAGGGGGCGCTGGCAAACGTAAGTTTCAAACGATTGTTTACGGTGAACCGATGCAGTGATCGGCTCCCTGTCAGGAACCCTCATTTATGGCACAAAAAGAAACGGTAGAGCGAATTCTGGATGCAGCGGAGGCGTTGTTTGCAGAACGTGGATTCGCTGAAACCTCCCTGCGTACCATCACCAGTACCGCCGGCGTTAATCTGGCAGCGGTGAATTATCACTTCGGCTCAAAAAAAGCCCTGATACAGGCGGTATTCGAGCGCTTTCTGGAACCCCTGGTGGCAGAAATCGATCAGCGCCTTGGCGTGTTGGAGCAGAATCCGGAGTCGATTAACGTGGAATCCTTACTCAAGGTGCTGTCCAGCTCCATTTACGATGTGCATGGGCGCAATACCAATCGGGCCACGGCATTCATGCGCCTGCTGGGTCTGGCGTATACCCAGTCCCAGGCCCATGTGCGTAACTTCATCGCCGATCGTTATGGTGAGGCGTTCCAGCGCTATGCGCGTTTGCTGAAACCCGCCTTGCCGGGTGCGACCGATCAGGAGTTGTTCTGGCATACACACTTTGCCCTCGGTACGGCTATTTTCACCATGTCCAACTTTGATGCCCTGCGGGCCATGGCGGTGAATGACACCGGTCATCGTGGTTCGGTGGATTTTATTGTCAGCAATCTCACCAGCTTTATGGCGGCCGGGCTGCGCAACGCATCCCACGATGTCGCTGCTGCAGTCGGTCATGATGGCACCTGAGATCCGGATCTCCATCAGCGAGCAAACGCTGGCGGTGTGGCAGGGGGGCGCCTGTATCAGGCAATGGCCGGTTTCCACCGCCAAAAACGGCGCTGGAAATCAGTCCGGTTCCAACCAGACGCCTTTGGGCAAGCACCGGATTCGCGCCTGCATCGGCGCCGGTGCACCCATGGGGGCCGTGTTTGTCGGTCGCCGCCAGACCGGGGAAATTCATTCAGCGGAGCTGGCGGCGCGCCATCCCGATCGAGACTGGATTCTGACCCGCATCCTGTGGCTTTGCGGCGAGGAAAAGGGCATTAATCGCGGGGGTGACGTGGATTCCCAGCGCAGATACATTTATATTCATGGCACGCCGGATACCGAGCCCATGGGTGTGCCCCTCTCTCACGGCTGCATTCGAATGCGCAATCAGGATGTGATGGCATTGTTTGATTGTGTCGGTTCCGGTACCCGAGTAACCATTCTGCCTTAATATCACGATAAAAAGGCCGGGAAACACAATCTCAGGAGTGAACAAGCGCTATGGTGATGGGGCCACTCATGTTGGACCTGGAAGGCACGGAACTTTCCAGAGCGGACATCCGTCGACTGCAACATCCTGCCACCGGTGGGGTGATTCTTTTTTCCCGTAATATTGAATCGGTGGCGCAGGTGCGAGCGTTACTGGCGGCGGTGCGTGAGCAGCGGCCGGAATTGATTCTGGCGATAGACCAGGAAGGCGGTCGGGTGCAGCGAATCCGGCAGGGGGTTACCCGGTTGCCGCCTTTGGCTGAACTGGGGCAGCGTTTTGAACGGGATGTCGAGGCCGCGCTGCACCAGGCCCGGGATTGGGGCTGGTTGATGGCATCGGAGATGTTGGCCCTGGGGCTGGATATTTCCTTTGCGCCGGTGCTGGATGTGGAAGTGGGGCGCAGCAACGTTATTGGTGATCGTTCCCTGCATCATGAGCCACAGGTGGTAACGCAATTGGCAGGCGCGTATATCGAGGGCATGCACGAGGCTGGTATGGCCGCTACGGGGAAACACTTCCCCGGCCACGGCTGGGCGGAGGCGGATTCCCATGTGGCGATGCCTGTGGATGAGCGGGCGCTGGATGACATCGGCAATTCTGATATGCAACCCTTCAAAGCCTTGGCCTCTGTGCTGGATGCGGTGATGCCGGCCCATGTGGTCTATACCAATGTTGATGCGCACCCGGCCGGGTTCTCGGCATTTTGGTTACAGTCCGTCTTACGGCAACAACTGCAGTTTGACGGTGTTATTTTCAGTGATGATCTCACGATGGAAGGGGCTGCGGTGGCCGGTGGTTTTGCGCAGCGTGCACAGGCCGCGTTGCAGGCAGGCTGCGACATGGTGCTGGTCTGCAATCAACCGGACGCGGCGGATGAAGTGCTGGACTGGCTTGCCCATGCAGGCTACCGGGCCGATCAGCAACGTTTGGCAGCCATGCGTGCCCGCAAGGCAGTGGAGTGGGATTCACTTGTGGAGGAGCCTCGATACCTGTCGGTAAGACGGTCCATCCAACACTTTTCAGAACAGTCAGGAGAATAGTAGTGGAAACAGTACGGCAGTGGTGGCAGCAGCTGAATGGAAATCAGGACTGGATCATGCAAGTGTTCTTTGTGGTGTTTGTCACCCTATTGGCCAATTATTTGGCGAAAAAGTTTTACGATCGATTGGAAAAGCAGTTTGAGAAAACCCGCAACCTGTGGGATGACGCTTTGCTGTGGGCGGTTCGCAAGCCCTCGCGGGCTTTTATCCTGGTGCTTGGCGCCCGCGTGGTGGCCGAGATCATGGAACCCATGATGGAGCCGTCCGTCGTCACCGTGGTGCGCCCGGTGTTTCTGGTGCTGATCATCAGCGTGGTGTTGTGGTTTTTGATTCGTATGATTACCCGGGGTGAAGAATTGCTGAAAACACCGGGCTATACCCAGGAGCCCATGGACGAAACCACGGTGACGGCGTTGGCCAAGCTTCTGCGTTTGTCGGTGTTTATTACCGGTGGCCTGGTCATCGCCCAGTCCATGGGCATTTCCATTTCCGGGGTGTTGGCGTTTGGCGGCATCGGTGGCATCGCGGTGGGCTTTGCCGCCAAGGACCTGCTGGCCAACTTCTTCGGTGGGTTGATGGTGTACCTGGATCGGCCATTTTCGGTGGGGGATTGGGTACGCTCGCCTGACCGTAATATCGAAGGCACGATAGAACACATTGGTTGGCGCCTAACCGTTATTCGTACTTTCGACAAGCGGCCCCTGTATGTGCCGAATGCCACCTTCACCAGCATTGCCTTGGAAAATCCGTCGCGTATGACTCATCGTCGCATCTATGAAACCATGGGGGTACGTTATGATGATGTGGCACAGCTGCCGGCCATCGTTGCCTTGGTGAAGAGCATGCTCGCCGAACACCCGGAGATCGATCATAATCAAACCCTGATCGTGAATTTTAACCAATATGGTGCATCCTCATTGGACTTCTTTATCTATTGCATGACCAATACCACAAATTGGGTGAAGTACCATGAAGTGAAACAGGATGTGTTGTTTAAAGTCGCAGAGATCGTGCGGCAGCACGGTGCCGAATTTGCGTTCCCCACCCAGACATTGCACATTATTGAAGGGGTTGCCCAGGACAGCCATAGCACCAGCGAGGAACCTGCATGAGCGTTACGGTAGAGGAAGTCGATAAGATCTGGCGGGAAGCCGATTGTATCTGGACAGAGCATCAGATAGAGCGGGCCATTGAGACAGTCAGTCAGCAAATAGAAGCGGACCTGGCGCATAAGAACCCACTGGTGTTGGTGGTGATGAAGGGTGGTCTGATGTTTGGCGCGCGCCTGCTGATGCGATTGCGCTTTGCTCTGGAAATGGATTATATCCATGTCACCCGCTACGGCATGGAAACCTCCGGCAATGAGCTGCTTTGGAAGGTGTTGCCTCAGCATCCGCTGGAAGGACGGCATGTGCTGGTGGTGGATGACATTCTTGATGAAGGGCAAACCCTGTACAAGATCATGGAAAGCTGCCGCAGTCAGAAAGCGGCCACGGTACAATGCGCAGTATTGGTGGACAAGAAACACGATCGAAAATACGATCCAGACTTCAAAGCCCACTATACCTGCCTGGACGTGCCGGATCGTTTTGTGTTTGGTTATGGTATGGATTACAAGGGTTATTTGCGCAATGCAGATGGCATATACGCGGTGAAGGGGTTGTAATGGGCACTTATTTCAGAAGGAATGCAGTATGGGGCTGATCGCAATAGTGGGGGGCACCGGGCTCACTGAATTGCAAGGCCTGGAGCTAACGGATACCCGCACGCTTGAAACAGAATATGGTGTGCCTTCGGCTGCGCTTGAGTTTGGGCGTTTCGGTCAGCAGCCGGTGGTGTTTCTGGCGCGCCATGGCAAGGGTCACACGGTGCCGCCCCATCAGGTAAACTACCGTGCCAATATTCAGGCGTTAAAACAGGTCGGTGTGGAGAAAATTATTGCGGTGAACGCAGTCGGTGGTATCAATCCGCAAATGGGTGCTGAAAGCCTCGTAATTCCGGATCAGATTATTGATTACACCTGGGGCAGGGAATTTACTTTTGCCGACCAGGGGAACGTACTGCATGTGGACTTCTCTTATCCTTACAGTGAACCGCTGCGCCAGTCGTTACTGACGGCGGCCGCAGAGCTGGGGCTTGAGGTGCACGATGGTGGTGTTTATGGCGCCACCCAGGGGCCCCGTTTGGAGACGGCGGCGGAGGTGGATCGCCTGGAGCGGGATGGCTGCGATATCGTGGGCATGACCGGCATGCCGGAGGCACCGCTGGCCCGCGAGGCGGAATTGGAGTATGCGTGCCTGTCGCTGGTGGTGAACATGGCCGCTGGCCGCAGTGAGGGTATCATCACCATGGACGATATTGAGTTGGCCATCAAGAATGGCATGGGAAATGTGCGCGCCATTCTGGCTCAGCTTCTAAGCTGAGCCAGGGGATCAGCGCAGGCTGACCGGGCTGGCATCCTGCAGCGGGCTGTCCGGCAATCCTTCCTCTTCAGTGACCGGTTTGTAGGGGGTCACTTTTACCAGAACGCCAAACATCGGATTGTCCAGGTAGTGCATTTCCCCGCTGCGCATACGCCGTGATTCGTTCAGAATCACCGTGCGCACCGGCTCATAGCGGGTAACGGTTTCAGAGTAGGTTTGAGCGCCGAAGTCAATTTCCTGGTAGGCCAGTTCCTCTCCTGTGTCAGACAGTGAATCCGAGCCGTCGAGGTGGTGGCTTATGGCATTGGAGCTTTCCCACCACGGGGCAATCATTTCCACTTTCTGGATGTATTCGGAAAGCCATAAATCCGCCTTGAAATGCAGATAGCGCGATACCACCAGCGTGATGCTGCCTTCCAGCTCGTGGTAACCACCGAATTCGTTGCCTGCCTGAATCAGCACGGGAAGCGCCTGCTCGTTGTCCAGCGCCGGTTGATTCCAGCTGGCTTTTACCATGATCTCATAGTTCGAGCTTAACGTGATGCTGCGCAGGGCTTGCTTAAATTCTTCATCCTCGGGTGCCCCTGCGCGGAAGGCGACCCAGTCGCCTCCGGTTTCGGATGGGGGCTCCAGGGACAGGATGCCCTTTGGAAAGGAAAGCGCCAGGCTGCTGGGTGTGGGCCAGGTTTCATTCCCCATGGGGCTGTTCTTGTGTTTGAAAATAACCAGGGCCACCTGATACCAGGGTGTGGTGTCCTGTTGGGCCGGGGTTTGCGCAGTGGCAGGCTGTACCACGCCGGCCAGCACGGTAATGAGCAGGGCCGGCAGCAGCAATCTGGTATGGATGTGGTAGAGCGAATGTTCAGTTTTTACGGTCATAGGGTTTCAGGCCAGACAGTCTTTGAGCGGTTACTTGCGTTCCGGATTGACTCTGAGTTTGTCCAGCAGCTCCTCGATCATATCCAGGCGCTGCTCGGCAGTGTCGGTTTCAATAGCGAATTTTAGCTTATCGGCGCCATCCAGTTTATAGAACTGGGGCTGAATTTGAACCATTTTCACAATGGTGAGAGGGTGCACCTTGGTGTCGACTCCAAATTCCACCCTGCCGCCATTGGGACCTGCGTCGATTTTACTCAAACCCATGGCCTGGGCCTGCAATTTGATTTTGGTGAGCCGGAACAGGTTTTTGGTGGACTCCGGCAGGGAACCGAAGCGGTCCACCAGTTCTACCCGTAATTCATCCAGCTGATCGTCGTCTTTGGCATTGGCAATGCGCTTGTAGGTGATCAGGCGCAGGTGCACATCCCTGAGGTAATCTTCGGTAATCAATGCGGGGATCCGCAGATTGATTTCAGAACCCTGTTTGAATGGTTTATCCAGGTTCGGTGTTTTACCTTCCTTGATGGACTGGACGGCCTCTTCCAGAAGCTCCATGTACAGGGAAAAGCCGATGCTGTTCATGTTACCGCTTTGCTCTTCACCCAGTAGTTCGCCTGCACCGCGGATCTCCAGATCATGGCTGGCCAGGGTAAAGCCGGCGCCCAGGTCATGGGCTTGGGCAATGGCATCCAGGCGTTTGCGGGCATCGCTGGTAATGGCTTTCGGGTTGGGGGTAAGCAGGTAGGCGTATGCCTGGTGGTGGGAGCGCCCCACGCGGCCCCGCAATTGATGCAGTTGGGCCAGGCCGAACTTGTCAGCACGATCAATGATGATGGTATTGGCGGAGGGAATGTCGATCCCGGTTTCAATGATGGTGGTACACATCAGCACGTTGTAGCGCTTATGGTAGAAGTCCGTCATGACCTGTTCAAGTTCCCGCTCACGCATTTGACCGTGGGCCACGATGATACGGGCTTCCGGCACCAGCTGCTGGATTTCTTCGGCGCGGCGCTCAATGGATTTGACTTCGTTGTGAAGGAAATACACCTGCCCGCCGCGCAGCAATTCCCGCAGGATGGCCTCCTTGATCACCGGCTTGTTGTCTTCCCGCACAAAGGTTTTGATGGAAAGACGCTTGGCCGGTGGCGTGGCGATGATCGACATATCCCGTACACCGGACATCGCCATATTCAGTGTTCGTGGAATGGGGGTGGCGGTCAGGGTGAGCATGTCCACATCAGCGCGCATTTCCTTCAGCCGCTCTTTATGGCGCACACCGAAGCGGTGTTCTTCATCCACGATGATCAGCCCCAGGTTGTTGAAGACCACGCTTTCCTGGAGCAATTTATGGGTGCCCACCACCACATCAATCTTGCCATCGGCGATTTGCTTTAAGGCCTTGGTTTGCTCTTTGCCGCTACGAAAGCGCGACAGGACCTCCAATTCCACCGGCCAATCGGAAAAGCGGTCCTTGAAGGTCTCAAAGTGTTGTTGGGCCAGCAGCGTGGTGGGCACCAGAATCGCAACCTGCTTGCCGGCCTGTACCGCGACGAACGCCGCCCGCATGGCCACTTCCGTTTTACCGAATCCCACATCGCCGCACACCAGGCGATCGGTAGGTCGGTCAGAGGTCATATCGGCAATCACCGCGTCGATGGCGGCCTGCTGATCCGGAGTTTCCTCAAACGGAAAGCCTTCGCAGAAGGCCTCGTAATCGTGGCGATTAACGGTAAAGGCGTGGCCGGGCTTGGCGGCGCGTCGGGCATAGATATTGAGTAGTTCCGCTGCCGTATCGTGAATTTGCTCGGCGGCTTTGCGTTTTTCCTTGTTCCACTGATCCGTGCCCAGCCGGTGTAACGGCGCCAGGGCATCGCTGGCACCGGAGTAACGGCTGATCAGATGCAGCGAGGAAACCGGCACGTACAGCTTGGCTTCGTTAGCGTACTCCAGGGTGAGAAATTCCTGATTTTGGCCATCGAATTCCAGGGTTTGCAGGCCTTTGTAGCGGCCCACTCCGTGGTCGATATGCACCACAGGATCGTTGGTGTTGAGTTCTGTCAGGTTGCGAATGACGTTTTCGGCATTGTCATCGCCCCGTTTGCGCCGCCGCCGCTGCATAACGCGACTGCCGAACAGTTGGGATTCGGTGATGACGCTGACATTGGGCGTGTCGAGTACCAGGCCTTCGCTCAGCGGCGCCACGGTGATCATCACGTCAGCATCGGCAGCACTGAGGAATGAGGTCCAGCCATCAACCGCTTGCGGGATTATGTGAATCCGTTTTAACAGATCCAGCAACGTATCCCGGCGGCCGGCGGACTCTGCAACGAATAACACTCGTCTCTGCTCGTGGGCTGCGTTGCTGCAGTAAGTCTCCACCTGCAGCAGCGGGTTACCGGCCTTGGCGTTGATGGGTAAGGGGGGCGGTGTTTGCAACGGCAGTTCGCTGTGGTGATCTTTGCCGTCTGACCCACCGCCGCGCAGGTTGATGCGGGGAAACTGTTTCAGTGATCGGTTCAGTTCGTCGCTGGCCAGGAACAGGCTGGGGGGTGGCAGCAACGGACGCTGGCGGTCGTAGCGCAGCTCTTCGTATCGGTTATTGCAGTCGGCCCAGAAGTGATCGGCGCTTTCCTGCAGATGCTCTGCGGTCACCAGCAGCGTATTGTCCGGCAGAAAGTCAAACAGAGTGGCGGTTTCGTCAAAAAACAACGGCAGATAGTATTCTATGCCGGCGCTGGCGATGCCGTCACTGATATCCTGGTACACGGCGCAACTGCGGGGGTCAGCGTCGAAACGTTGCTTGAAACGGTCTTTAAACTGCCGGATAGCCGTATCGGAGAGCGGGAATTCTTTCGCCGGCAACAGGCGGACCTGTTGTACCTTTTCGATGGAGCGTTGCGTTTCAGGATCAAATGAGCGCAGGGTATCAATTTCATCATCGAACAGCTCAATGCGATAGGGAACCTGGCTGCCCATTGGAAACAGATCCATGATGGCACCCCGAACAGCGTATTCACCATGCTCCAGCACGGTGTCCACAGCACGGTAACCGGCCTGTTCCAGCTGCTTGCGTACCTGATCCAGTTTGAATGTCTGGCCCACATCCAATAGCAAGGTTTGGCCGGCCAAAAAGGACGGCGGCGCAAGCCGGTGCATGAGGGTTGATACGGGAACCACCAGCACACCCCGGTCCACGGTGGGCAACTTGTTGAGCGTGGCAAGGCGCTGGGAAATGATGTCCTGGTGGGGGGAAAAGCTGTCGTAAGGCAGGGTTTCCCAATCCGGGAAGGTCAGAATTTCAGTGTCCGCATGGGCGTAGAACGGGATCTCAAGCTCCAGCTGCAGTGCGCTTTGGGTGCCTGCGGTGATCACCAGGAGCAGACCCTGATGTTGCTTGGCAGCCTGTGCCAGAGCCCACGCCTGGCCGCTGCCCGTCAGGTTGGCCCAGACCCGCTGATCACCGGGTTTGGAAGGAAAATTATCAAGAAAATCAATCGCCATGGATTTTGTACAAAATGATGGGTGGCAAAAACAAGGACGCATTGTACATGCTTTTGCCGGTGGGTGAAGCAGGGGCTTAACAGGGGGATATGGGCCGGCCCGCATTCCTAGAATGAATATTCTAATGAGGTCTGGTAGTGTTGTAAGGTTACCGGTCTGCAAAACTCGGAACCGCAGGCCCGCTCCACATGGGCAGTTGACTGTCCATGTCAGAAACACAGCAAGAGAGAACATCATGGGTGATAAGAAAGCATCAGGTCAGGAAAAACAGGTAGGTCAAATAGCCGAACAGATGGCGGATCGGGTGAAAGAATCGGCAAATCAAATCTGGCTAGCCGGATTAGGGGCGTACTCAAAGGCCGAAGAAGAGGGCGGCAAGCTGTTTGAGGCACTGGTGCAGGATGGAGAAAAGCTGGAGGCCAAGACCCGTTCCATCGTCGACAAGCCGCTGACTGCGGCCAAAGAGAAAGTGGAAACGGTTCGGGCCCGGGCGACGGGATCCTGGGAAAAGGTAGAGAAAGCGTTTGATATTCGGGTCTCCAAAGCGCTGCATCGGTTGAATATTCCGACCCGGGCCGATGTTGACAGCCTTACCCAGCGCATTGGAGAGCTTGAGGCGCAGTTACAGAAAATTGAACAGGCAGCCTCAAAACGTCGTTCCAGCGCGGCGAAATCCACCAAAAGTTGAGTCTGAATAAAAGAATAATCACAAAGCTGATGCAGGGGGCGTGGTTGCAGTGCGCCGGTATTGGCTTATAGTTCGGTAGAGCCTGCACTGGACGAACAGATGTTAAATAGATGTTAAATTTTCTTGTCTTTGTATTCTGCTACATTGGGGGGTTTGCGCTAGCGCTGTTAAGTCAACCGGTGTGGGCGTTTATGCTCTATCAGATGGTTTACTTCATGAACCCTCTGGAGCGCTGGTGGAGCTATTTGGTCCCCAACCTGAGTTACTCGTTCTTTACGGTTGTTTTATTGCTTTTTGTCTATATCAAAAAGTTCAAGGATCACAATCTAAATCGCCTGTTTGCAGCACCCCCCTACAAATGGGCTTTGCTGTTCCTGTTCAGTTTTTTCTTGGCTAAGTACTACGCCGATCTGCCGGATGCCCACGATTTTGCCTTCACCAACCTTTTCAAGCTCATCATTATCATCTCGATAGCCTATAAGGTGGTTGATAGCGACAAGAAACTGGATCGCATCCTGTATGCTTACATGGCGGGAGCCACCTACCTTAGCTTTATGGTTTACCAGGTGGGTCGAAACTCCGGTGATCGTGTGGAGGGGGTCGGTACCGTGGATTCCCCTGATACCAATGATGTGGCCGCGGCGTTGGCGCCCACCCTGATCCTGGCTGTGTATTATTTTTGGCAACACACGAAAAAGAGTGTCCGTTTTTTCGTGCTGGTGGGGGCGGCGTTTGTTGCCAATGCCATTGTATTGATCAACAGCCGTGGCAGCTTTTTGGCGGTCATCTGCGGTGCAGCCTATTTCTTTATGCACGCAATTTTTTCCAAACACCGACAGAAGAATCAGCGGGCGTCTGCCATCGGCCTGATCTTTATGGGCTTGCTGGCGTTGCCTTTTCTGGTGGATGAAAGCACGATTCAACGTTTTATGACCATCAAAACCCAAGAGGTAACGGAAGAGGAAGAGACCGGCGCCACCCGGGTGTTTTTCTGGCTGGCAGCGATGGAGATGGCAAAGGATTATCCGTTTGGCGCAGGGGCCAATGGATTTACATTACATGCACCGGACTACATTCCTCTGGAGGTGAATTCCGGAGGCAGCCGCAACCGGGCAGTGCACTCCAGCTGGTTTGAGGCTTTGACTGAGGTGGGGTACCCGGGGCTGTTCTTCATGATCATGATGGTAATCAGTGTCTTCGGTGTATTGAAACAATGCCGTAAGCAGGTGTTGTCAACCGGGAATATTGACCTGTATTTCAAGTTAATTGCCATGGAGGGGGCGTTTATCGCGTTCCTGGTGGCAATGACCTTTTTGAACCGGTCCCGGGCAGAGGTGTTTTACTGGATGGTGTTGTTTGCGTGTTGCGCCTATAACGTGTACGTGGTGCGGGGGCGCTATGGGGCGAATGATCCGTTGGTTGCCACGGCACAGACACCGCAATCAGCCCAGGAAAATCGCTAAATCCCCCGCTTTTTCGCTGTGGATATTGACATCAGACTGGCACGTTGTTAACAGGTTTTATATAGCTCAGGCTCTTTTTAGGAAACCGGTCTAAATCTTTGATATTAAGCCGTCTCGATCTTAAGTTATTGATATCTATATAGAAATAACTTGATTAAAAAGTAACCAATATGTCTTAAGCGCAGCATCCATGGCATTCTTGGGCTGTTGTCACCAAAACATCCACAGAGTTGTCCACAGATTTTGTGGATAGTTTTTAATGCTATTAA
>DKQK01000025.1:105122-129189 GCA_002471665.1 Gammaproteobacteria bacterium UBA7310 | reverse complement strand
TATTAAATGAATGTTTCGAAAATCGAATTCTGTGTTGGCAAAAGCGGATAATGGGAGTAGCCTATGCGCCCATTGTTAATCCGGGCTTGGGGCTCGACTCTCATAGTTACTGTTGGTTTCTGTGTTTGAATTGATCAGTGGTTGGGGAAATGATTGCAGATAGTATTAACAATGAATGTGGCGTCATGGCCCGTTTTTCTTTTCGTGCAGCGAATCGAATTATCGACATACAGTGCCAGCGGGGGCGCGCCTACCCATCCCGGTTTTCTCTGAAAATGTTGCAGTATTCTGCTGACCACGGGCATCGTTCCGCCATGTCTCAGCTTGGCAGCCTGCTGTATAACTGCGGCGTGGGGCGAGCGGTAAAGCGCAGCGGTTTGGAATACATCCGCATGGCGGCAAAAGCCGGGGACGCGGAAGCCCAATATCAATTGGGCAAAGCCTACTACGATGGTGGTTTGACCCATCAGGATAACAAGGCCGCCACTCATTGGTTGGCTTTGGCGGTTGACCGGGGCCATGAGCAGGCAGCAGAAGTTCTGCAACAGTGCCAGACTGCATTGAACGATGAAACCGAAGAACATCCCACCCTGGCCTAGTAACCGGTAGCCCATAGATTCTTTGACTCTCATAAGTTGTGCGGTTACTCTCCTATCCCAATAGAACATCAGCATTATGTGAATTGGGATCAGCATGTCTGAAGCAAATTATATCGTCGACGTAAATCCACAGAACATTAACGATGTTGTGCAGATGTCTGCACGTATTCCGGTGCTTCTGGACTTCTGGGCAGAATGGTGTGAGCCCTGTAAGACCCTGGCCCCGCTGCTTGAGAAGATTGCCGATGAATACGCCGGTCAATTCATACTGGCCAGGGTGGATACTGAGAGTAATCAGATGCTGGCCCAGCAACTCGGCGTGCGCAGTATTCCTGCCCTCAAGTTGATTGTTCAGGGCCAATTGGCGGGTGAGCTGAATGGTGCCCAGCCGGAATCGGAAATTCGAAAGCTGCTGGAACCGTTTCTGGGTGAACCGCAGGATGTAGACGAGACCCCAGCGGACGAGGCAACCGATCTGTTTGCACAGATTCAGCGGGCTCGCGCCATGGGCGCCCATGACCAGGCCATTGACGCACTGCAGGCTGCCATGCAGGAGCAACCTCAGGAGATTAAATACCAGACGTTGATGGCGGAAGTGCTGATGGATGTGGATCGTTTGGATGATGCCCAGGCCGTACTGGACAACATCAGCGATGAAACACTCAAGGGGCCGGCATTGGCGAGGTTGTTCTTTCTGCAGGAGCTGGCCGGTTTCGAGAGCGCAGAATCCCTGCAGTACCGGGTGGCTCAGGACAGCAATGATTTGGAGGCCCGCTACTATATGGCGGCAACCTGTGTGCTGGCCGGGGAAACGGACGCTGCCATGGAGCTACTGCTGGAGATTGTACAGAAAGATCGATCCTTCAAAGAGGACGGTGCCCGCCTGGCAATCCTGAAACTGATTGAGCTGATGGCAGGGGACCCTGCCGTGGCGCGCTATCGTCGCCGCCTTTTTGCCTGCTTGCATTAGGTCAGTAGCCTGCTTTCCCGTTCTGAATTACCGGTGCCCTCCTGCGTGAGGGCACTTTTGTTTTTGCATTTACCTCAACCCTTTTGCATTGCTGTTAGAATGTAGGGATGAAGCTCGCAAAGTGCAGGTTAGTTTGTGAATAAAGCACCACCGCAGTTGCCCAATCGTTCGGCCGGGGAAACTCAAGACTCGAAGGTTGCATTGATTCGTTCTGAGCTGGATGGGCATTTCTATCTTAATCGTATGCGTCTGCGATTTGCCGGTGCATTGGAAGGCCGCTATCGCCGTTACTGCGGCTTACGTGATCGCCGCTATATTCGCCAACTGGTTAATATACTGATCGCGCTGTACTGCCTGTACGGTATTTTCGACTGGGTGATGCTGGGTGTTCTGGTGGAGCCCGTCTATAAGATCCGCTATGCCATGGGCATGCCCGGCCTGATCGCCATCTGGATTCTGGTGCACTCCCGTAAGCTGGATGCCCATCTGGATAAGCTGGTTGTGTTGGGGTTGTTTTGGCTGTCGGTCACCACCCTGACCATGGCCCGGGTGGTTCCTGATGAACATAAGGGACTGTACCTGATCAGCGAGTTGGCCATCATTATGGCAGGGATCACCATTGGTAAAATGCGTTTCTGGCCGGCCCTGGGCAGTGCGCTGCTGTTTGTGATCAGCTATGTGCTCATCCTGATGCCGTTCGGCCGCAGCAACTCATTCCTGCTTTATTATCTGTTTCTCAGTTGCGGAGCCCTGGGTTTGTGTCTGTTGGCGCAGTATTCAACTGACCGTTCCAGTCGGCGGGAGTTTCTACAAAAGCTGCTCATCCATCGTAAGAACCAACAATTGAAAAAACTCAACTCCAGGCTCAGGGATCTGGCGGAAGTGGATGCGCTGACCAGCATTTCCAATCGTCGCTCGTTCGACCAGGTGCTGGATGAAGAGTGGCGTCGAGCCCGTCGGCGTGGTTACAACCTGGCGATGCTAATGTGCGACATTGATTTCTTCAAATCCTACAACGACAGCTTTGGCCATCAGCAAGGTGATTTATGCATCAAGCAGGTGGCGCAATGCATGCAGCAGGTGGTGCGGCGCCCCGGGGATCTGGTGGCTCGTTATGGTGGTGAGGAGTTTGCGGTGGTGTTACCGGCACTTGATGTGGAGGAGGCGGCCAATATCGCACGGGTGGTGTGCCAGAGTGTCCGGGATTTGCGTTTACCGCACCCCATGTCGCCCGCCAATGAATACGTTACCATCAGTGTGGGCGTGGCCGCCATGGTGCCCACTGGGGGGCACGTTGCCGGTGATTTGGTGGGGCGTGCCGACGAAGCCCTGTATCTGGCGAAGAAAGCCGGCCGAAACCGCATCCAGGTGTATCGCCCTGAGCTTTCCGATGGCAGTGCCAGTGACCGAATAGGGGCCTAATCAAACTCATTTTGTGCACTTTGTGGCCGGGTTGGAACTTTTCTGGCATGCCTATGATCGACGCGGTAGACTCCAATTTTATGGATTTATTATTGCGCGGTCAGGGACGTGGATAACAATAAACGATACACAGATGCAACTGAACAACTGACGAGTTTAAAATCCGGCTCGTTTCTGGAAATGGGATTTCCCCGAGAGCTTGAGCAGCGCTATCAGGAAGTGCAGAAGGACTGGTACTGCGACGCCATTCGGATTTCGTCGTTGCTGGCAGTGTTGCTGCTGGCAACCAGCTATGTTGTGGAGTGGAGTACCGGGATTCATCTCGGGGTGGGCACTCTGATCGTACGTGGCCTTGCCATTGCCCTGCTGCTTGGTACTTATCTTTATGCCCGCAAGTCGCGACGCTTAACCTGGAAGTACTGGGTGGTAGCGGTGAACACCGTGATGGTGTCGGGGACGTTGCTGTTGATTGCCCAGGAAATCAGCCAACCGATCAAGATGATGTATTACTGCAATGTTTTCTTTGTTGAAGTGGTGGTTTTCACCTTCGTCCGCTTGCCCCTGAATTTCACCAATACATTGGGGTTGCTGTTACTGCTGATGGTGGGGGGGGCAGTCTACCTGGACACCATGAGTCTGGAAGAATCGGCCCACATACTGTTTTTCATGCTTAGCGGAACCCTAATCTCGGTGCTGGTATCCATCAAAACCGAAAAGCTGTCCCGGGAAAGCTTTTTGAAGTCAGAATTGATCGAATATGAGAAGTCACAACTACGGGCTCTGAACGACCGCATTAATGTGGAGGCCAGTCTGGATCGCGTCACCCGGTTGTGCAATCGCATGGCGTTTGAAGACAGGCTGTTATCCTATTGGAGCCTGTCCACGCAGAACGCCCAGTGGTTTATTTTGGTGGCCATTCACGTTGAACGTTTTGCCTATTTCAACGAGCAACGTGGTACAGAGTGCGGCGACGACCTGTTGCGGGAAGTGGCCAGAAAAATACGTGTGCTGCTGTTGGACAAGCACGATGCGGCTTGCAGAATCAGCGGTGGCCGCTTTGTCATTATGCTTACGGGTACGGAACAGATGGTCAACAAGCAGTTGGAGAGCATGCGCGAAAACCTGTCACAACTGACGGTATTGGACCGCTTCCCCACCACTCGGGAAAACGTTTATTTGTCTTGGGGCCGGGTCACGATAGAACCTGATAGTGATCGAGATCCCCGTGGCTTGTTGGATCGTATGTTCAGGCACCTGGTACCGCTGGACAATAACGCGTTGAGCTGTGAGGCACGCAATCAACAAAACCGGGCAGGTGGATTCTAGAGTGTCAGCGGCATGACCCCCCAAATCTTTTCTGAAATTGCAACCTTGATCCACGACGCAGAGCGCATCCTGTTTATCACCGGAGCGGGTATCTCTGCGGACTCCGGCTTGCCGACCTATCGTGGAATCGGCGGATTGTATGACGACGTCCACACTGAAGAAGGCATTCCAATTGAGGTTGCCCTGTCCGGAGACATGCTCAGGCAGCAGCCGGAGTTAACCTGGAAGTACCTGCTACAGGTGGAGCGGGCTTGCCGTGGTGCCGGTTACAATCTGGCGCACCGCCTGATTGCTCTACTGGAACAGATCAAGCCGCAGAGCTGGGTGCTGACCCAGAATATCGATGGTTTTCATCGTGCAGCCGGTAGCCGGCAGTTGATTGAAATTCATGGCAAGGTGGGTGAGCTGTTGTGTGCCAAGTGCCACTTTGAAATGGCAGTACCCGATTACCGGCATATTGAGTCGGTGCCGATTTGCCCCCGTTGTCACAACGTGATGCGACCCAACGTGGTTTTGTTTGGTGAAATGTTACCGGAACAGGCGGTGGCGGAATTGCATCGGGAAATGGTGCGTGGGTTCGATCTGGTGTTCAGTATCGGCACCAGCAGTGTGTTTCCCTACATCGCCCAGCCGGTGTTTGAAGCCAGGCAGTGGAATGCCAAGGTTGTGGAGATTAATCCGGGCTTCACTGAGGTTTCGGGTTTCGTGCATTACCAGTTGCCCATGCGGGCTTTAGACGCCATGCAGGGCATATGGCAAGCCTTGGGTTACCCATTGCCGCAGGATGATGCGAGCCGTTAGGCTTCAGGCGGCAACGATGACTTTTTTATCCGGCTGCAGGGATCGGAATCCGGCAACGAAATGCTCGGGCTTCAGATGGTCCTGGGTTCGGAAATGCTGATGCCAGCATTTTGCCAGCGCTTCGGTATTGTTTGCGTCTTCAGGGATGTCGGCATGATTAAGTGCATAAACCCCCCAGGCAATTGCGGTGGCATAGGCAAGATTAATGGCGAGTTCCATGTCAGGGTTTGCCAGAAACTCTCTTTGCGATGCAAACCCCCTGACTTTGCTTGCCAGGTCGGCGTCAAAGGCCAAGAACTCATCCCAAACCCGATGATGGAGTTCGGCGCGAATTTTATAAACCCCGACACCAATATCACATTTCAGCTCCATGCCCAGTTGAGAGGCCAGTGCTGCGGATCCTAAGAGGAGGTTTTCAAGGGAGGGAGACCATTTGCCCAGCTTTTTAAGGGTGGGCCGAACGACGTACAGACGAAAATCCTGAGGGTTAATTCCCATTCACTATACCCGGTGTTCACTCATCACTGCTTTTGGTTGGGTATCCTGCAGCAAAAAATTCATTCGCTTAACAGGTAATCCCTAAACTTCAGGTTAGTTCAATATCCTAACTATTTAACAGGAAAGCAAAAAATATTTTCGTCTAACGTTATGTGTTTTTAGCGTTTGAAGTTGTATGCCAAACTAATTACCACTCAGCAGGTAGGCTTCCGCCGCTTCGATGGCAGCCCGCTCCCCGGTTACCACCACTACGTCTTCCGCCAGCAGTTGAGTGTCATCACTGGGATTCATCACGGTGTCGTTGCCGCGGCGAATGGTGTGCAGGCTGGCACCCTTTGATTCCAGATTCAGCTCGCCCACGGTTTTATTTGCCGCATAACAGGTGGACGGAATATAAATGGGTTGCAGGTGCCCCTGATAAGAGGACATGCCATAGGCACCATGTTGACCGACGACAAATCCATGCAGCATTTTGTAACGCTCTTTACGTACGTTTTCGATGGATTGAAATACCTTGCGTCCTGACAGGCCCAGGGCCACCATAACGTGACTGACCAGCATGAGGCTGGCTTCCAGTGTTTCCGGAATGACTTCCGTTGCGCCTGCATCCTGCAATTCCACAAGGTGGGCATCGTCTCTAGTGCGCACCAGTATGGGAACTGAATCCCGTAATTGTCGGATGTCATGAATCATTTGTTTTGCTGAGCTGTGGTCGTCAAAACTGATCACCACCAGATTGGCTTTCATCAGCCCAAGGTGCTGCAATACTTTAATCTTTTTGGCACTCCCATAGTGTACGTGGTCGCCGGCGGCACGTGCACGTTGCACGCGAACCGGGTCGTCGTCCACGGCGATGTAGGGAATATTTTCCTGTTGCAGAAAGCGCGATATGGTTTGGCCCACCCGACCGTAACCACAGAGTATGACGTGGTGATTCATCTCCGGTGGCTCAGTGGGTTCCGGTTCATTTTCGCGGGCCTGGGTTTTCAGCTGTTTTCGAACCAGCAGGCGATTGGCAATTTTTTCACTGTTGGAAACCAGAAACGGGGTCGCCGCCATGCTGATCACAATAATCGATAAAAAGAATGAGGCGACATCGTGCGGAACCAGGCTGCCTTTTACCGCCAGCGCCAACAGGGCAAAACCAAATTCCCCACCCTGGCTCAGTACCAGGCCGGTGCGAATGGATACATTGCCGGAATGACCAAATACCCGGCATAGCAGGGCAATCAATCCGGTTTTGAATACGATCAGGCAAATACTGAAGAAGAGTATTCTGGGCCAGTAACTGGTGATGAGGTCCACGTCTATGATCAGTCCGATGCTGACAAAGAATATCCCCAGTAATACGTCCCGAAAGGGCCGAATCTCAGCCTCAATTTGATGTCTGAAGTGACTTTCCCCCAGCATCATACCTGCCATAAAGGCTCCCAGCGCCATGGCCAGTCCCAGGGCGTGGGCGGCCGCTGCCGCCAGCAACGCCACCACCAGTACCGTTAAGACAAAGAGTTCCTCGGAGCGAGTTTTACTGATTTCTGTAAACAGGGGGGGCAAGATCCACTTGCCGATGGCGACTACCGCAATGAAAAAGCCCACTGCTTTGGCACCGGCAAAGGCCAGTGATTGCAGCATCTCTTCACCACCGGCGTCGCCACCGACGGAGATCAACACCAGAATAATAATGGCCGCAATATCCTGAAACAGCAGGATACCGATTGCAATGTGGCCGTGGGCGGTGGCGATTTCATTGCGCATGGAAAGCTCTTTGCTGACGATGGCAGTGGAGGAAAGCGCAATAGCGGAGGCGGCAATGAGGGTGCCGGTTACGGTGATTTCATAGATTACCCGTGACAGATAGATAAGACCGCCGAACAGGGCAATGCAAATGAGCACCTGCAGCGTGCCCATGCCAAAAACCACTCTGCGCAGTGCAATCAGGTGGGGCAGCGAGAATTCCAGGCCCAGTGTAAACAGCAGGAACGCCACGCCAAATTCCGCAATGATCTGAAATTGACTGACGTCACTCACCAGCCCCAGCTCTTTGGGGCCCAGGATGACGCCCACCAGCAAATAACAAATGATGGTGGGAACCTTAAGGCGGTTAAACAGCGCAGCGGCGGCCACGGATGCGGCCAGGATAATAATCAGTTGATTGATGATGCTAGTGTGTTCCACGCGTTTTCCTCAGGCCTTCAGTCATTGGGCAGGCGGGCCAGAAACATGGCAACCCACTTCCAGAATCGTTCCCTGATTTTTTCATGCCAGCTGCGGGCTTTCCAGCGGGATAAAGCAATTTCCGTGCAGGATTCCAGATCCTTTTCCAGCAATTGGTGAATGGTTTCATTGAGGCCCGGATCCAGTGCTTCCAGATTGGCCTCCAGGTTCCAGTGTAGATTCCAGCGGTCGAAATTACAGGAGCCCACCGTGAGCCAGTCATCCACCACTGCCGCTTTCAAGTGCAGAAAGCGCGGCTGGTACTCGAATATGCGTACTCCGTATTCCAGAAGTATCCGGTACCAGGTACGCCCGGCGTAACGTACGCTGGGGTGGTCGGTGTTGTCGCCAGGTAGAATGATGCGCACGTCCACGCCCCGTTGTGCGGCCTTGCGCAGGGCTTTGACCAGTTTACGTGAGGGATAGAAATACGCGGTACACAGCCAGGCACGGCTACTGGATTTGTTCACTTCGCTGATCAGGGAGCCGATGATGGGCTTGTTACCCAGCCCCCGGCTGGCCACCACCCGGCCCTGGGGCAGCGTCCGATTCATAAGTGGTGCACTGTTGTCGCTATGAAAAGTGAGGCGCAACTTGGCGCGCAATTCTTCATCGTGGATGGAATCATAGTGTTGCCAGCTGCGTTCAAACAGCAGTTGCCAGTCATGCACCAACTGGCCCCGGATTTCCACCATGGCATCATGCCAGGCCCGGTGACCGCGATGCTCAGCGGAAAAGTCATCTGTTACACCGGCGCCCCCGGTGAAGGCCACCTGGCAATCCACCAGCACGATCTTGCGATGATCCCGGGAGAAATTGCGCAGGCGCTTACTGCGTTTGACCCGATTGAAGAAGCGCAGGTCCGCGCCCGCTGACCTTAATCTTTCCCGGTCATTGTGGCGCAGGTTATGGGAGCCTATGTGGTCCAACAGCACGCGAACATAAACGCCACGCTCTTTTGCGGCAATCAGGGCATCGATAAAACGATCCGCCATGGCCCCGGACTCAAACAGGTACATTTCGATGTCAATGGCGCTGCGGGCATTGCTCAATGCATCAATAATGCGGGGATAGAATTGATCTCCATCCACCAACAGCTGGTAATGGTTATCGGTGCGCCAGGGCAGTATGGATGTAAAGCTATCGGTAGAGGCCAGATTCATAGCCCGAAACTAGCGGTAAACGGCAGACAAATCAATGACTCATCTGGGAAACGATGGTCCAGACACCGAACCCCATTAACATCAGGGCAGCGAACATTCGAGTGCCCGCATTGCGGGCAAAATCGGTCAGTATCTGGCTGAAGGTGCCAACGCTCAGCATGGCGGGTAAGGTGCCCAGGCCAAAATAGAGCATCAACAGCGCGCCGCGCTCGGCACCACCGGAGCCCAGGGACCAGGTGAGGGCGCTATAGACCAGCCCACAGGGCAGCCAACCCCAGAGAAAGCCCAGTGCCACGGCCTTATGGGGGCGGTCCACCGGAATGAAGGTGCGGGTGATGGGGGCGATGTGCTTCCACACGCGGACGCCGATACGTTCCAGTTGATTGAGGATTTTCCACCAGCCGCTGATGTAGAGTCCCAGCAGAATCATCATGATGCCGGCGAGCATTCTCAGGTAAGAAGGGCCATGGCTGGGGATCTGGTCATAAAGCGTGGCGCCAGCCAGTCCAATGGCGGCGCCGGCGGTGGAGTACGCGCTGATTCTGCCCACGCTGAACAGCAATTGATAGCCGAACTGCTGTTTGAAGGTACGGGATTGTCCGGGGACAATCGCGGTGGTGAGCGCGCTGCTGATGCCGCCGCACATTCCGATACAGTGTAAGCTGCCCATAAACCCTACGGCGAAGGCAGCAATCAGATCATGACTGAATGCCACTTCAGTTTTGTTCTCCGTCGGAAGGTTTCTTGGTGGTTGGTATTCGGGTGTCTTCCTCGAACAGGATGCGGCTGGCTTCCCGGTCCAGATCGTCGAACTGATCGTTGCGCACGGCCCAGAAGAAGGCAAAGACTGCCACCACCAACAACACCAGTGCCAATGGGATCAACAGATAGATGATGTCCATTAATGGGGCCCTCCCTGTTGCCGTGTGTTTGAATTCAACCGCAATGCGTTGACCACTACCAGCAATGAGCTTGCGGACATGCCCAACGCGCTGGCCCAGGGCGGGATGTACCCCGCAGCTGCCAGGGGCAGGGCGGTCAGATTATACAGTATGGCCCACCCCAGGTTCTGGCGAATGATACGGTAGGTTTTGTTCACCAACTGAAGAACGTCGGTGAGTGGCCACAGGCTGTTGCCCAACAGAATACCATCTGCAGCCAGCTTGGCCAGATCTGTGGAGCCGGCCACGGCAATGGAGACATCGGCCCCGGCCAGTACCGGCGCATCGTTGAGGCCATCGCCCAGCATCAGCACACAGGCACCGGATTGCTGCAGGCGGCGGATAAAATCGAGCTTGGCCTGTGGGGCAGCATTACTCACCACCGAGCTTACCTGTAACTGGCGGGCAACCGCCTCCGCGTGGCCGCTGCTGTCACCACTCAGAATGTGGCAGCGCAAACCGTTGTTTTGCAGGCGCTGCAGCAGGCGCTCGGCATCCGGCCGCAGTTGGTCTTCAATACGAAACCAGGCCAGTGCTTCCCCATCACGGCTCAGCAGAATCCATTGCCCGGACTGGCCGGGGCAGGGCGGGGGTATTTGATCCGGTACCGCAAATTGCGGTTTACCAATGCGCATGGTGTGATTGCCCTGTTTACCCTCCAGGCCCTGGTTGGCGACGATGCGCTGATGCGCAATGCCGGCAGCGGCAGGCAGGCCATGAAAGGCCCGCGCGATGGGGTGTTCCGAGACCGATTCCAGCGCCGATGCCATGGCGCAGACCTGTTCAGCGTTCAGGTTCGCCAATGGAATGGTTTGTGCCAGCACGAACTCTCCCATGGTCAGGGTGCCGGTTTTATCGAACACCACATCGGTTACCCGGCGCATGCCTTCGATGGTGTGGGCGCGGGTGGCAAGAAAGCCCATTTGTGACAGGCGAGCGGTGGCGGCAGTGATGGCGGTGGGGGTGGCCAGTGACAATGCACAGGGGCAGGTCACCACCAATACCGAGAGCATGATCCAGAAGGCATCCTGCGGTGCGTTGAACCACCAGTAGGTATAGACGCAAACGGAGGTGAGCAATACCGCGAATACGAAGCGGGAGGCGATGGTATCCGCCAGTACAAAGGTGGGGGGTTTTTCCGCTTCCGCCCGTTCCAGCAGGCGCCTGAGCGTGGACAGGGTGCTGTCTTTGGGGTGAGTGCTGATCTCGATGGTGAGCGGCTGTTCCACATTGAGCGTGCCACCGGTCACCCCATCGTCGCGGGTCTTGCTCAGGGGCAACTGCTCCCCGGTGAGCATGGCTTCGTTGACGGCCGAATCCCCGGCAAGGATGCGACCGTCACCGGGAATAACTTCACCGGCTTTTACCAGCACAATATCGCCCGGTTTCAGTTGGTCGGCAGGAATCAGCCTGGTGTGTTGTTCCTGATCCAGTAATCGTGCCGTTTGCATTTGGGAGTGGGAGAGGCGGATGGACGTGCTTTGGGAGCGGTGCCGGGCGCGCATTTCCAGATAACGGCCCACCAGAAGGAAGAACACGAACATGCAGACCGAGTCAAAATAGACTTCCGGCCCCTGACTCAGTGTGGCCCAGACACTGGAAAAATAGGCAAAGCACAGCGCCACCGCCACCGGGACATCCATGGACAGGTGCGCATTGCGCAGGCTTCTCAGTGCGCCACTCAGGAAGGGCATGCCGGAGTAGAAGAAGACCGGTGTGGTGACCAGGGCGCTGACCCAGCGCAGGAACTGTTCGTGGGCCGGCTCGATGCCTTCGAATGCTCCCATATACAGGCTGACGGCATAGGTCATGACCTGCATGGCCCCCAAGCCCGCAACGCCGATGCGCATCAGGGCCTGTTTGTTCTCCTGTTTTATGTTTTGTTCCTGTTGCAGTGGCGTATAGGGTTCGGCTTTGTAACCGATCCGTGCAATGGCTTTGATAATGGCACTCAGAGTAGTCTGTTCCGGGTTCCACTGCACAACGGCGAGGTGGCTGCCCATGTTTACATTGCAGCGCACCACACCGGCCAGGTGGTTGACCTGCTTTTCGATCAGCCAGACGCAGGCGGCGCAGGTGATACCAGAGATCAGCAGGGTGATTTCTTTACTGCCTTGCGGCAGTTCATGGACGAAGCTTTGCTGCAGCGCCTGATCGTCCCAGCTGTTCAGACCCTCCAGAAAACCCGGTACCAGTTCTGTGGCGGGGGAGTTGCCCGGGTCGCATTGCTGTCGGTGCTGATAGTAGGATTCCATGCCGATGTCGACAATGGTTTGGGCCACCGACTGACAGCCCGGGCAACACATGGCACGGGGCTGCTGTAAAATGGTGACAGAGTAGTGGTCACCCTGGGCAATGGGCAGGCCACAGTGATAACAGGTTGCTGCGTCCGTCATCAGCTGTTGGGCGTCAATGCCTGCCCACTGACCTCGTTATTGAAGTTGATGCTGCTTTCAATTTCCCACAATCTTGAAGGTGTAGTCAGCACAATGTAGTACAGGCCCTCTGGGGTGAAATCCAGTTTGCTGTAGAAACGGTTGTTGGGTGCTAGATACAGCTTCAGCGTGCGGTCCTTGGCTTCCAGTGTGGGGTGAATCAATTGCAGTGACAGTTCATTTTCCTGGCTGATATCCAGATTCTCCGTATCGAGAAACAGGTCACCGGAGTGTTTGTCCAGGGTCAGTTGCGCTTTGATTCCCAGTTCTCTCGCCTTCAGCTGTTTGTCCAGGCGCTGGTTTATGGCCATGCCATCCTTGTACCAGTCTTCACGTACCAAGCTGTCCCGGCCACTGATGGCCAGGTTAATCATGACCACGCCCATCACCACTGAACTGGCTGGAATTGCGATCAGAAACCAGGGCCAGAATTGTCGATGCCAGGGTTTGGAGTCTGTCTGTGTCATTGCGGTTACCACGGTTATTGACGGGGGCTCAGGAAACGACTTTCCTCAACCACCTGCTGGGATGGGTCGTCTACTGATATTACTTTGAAATAGACCGTGGAGTTTCGTTCCTTGATGTCTTCCGGTTTCATTTCCAGGGTGACGGCCAGAGTCAGTAATTCTCCGGGCAGGGTCTTTACGGTTTCCGGGATATGGGGGATAACGTTATCCAGCCCGCTCACCACAATGTCGTACTCCTGGAATTGCTGCGTTTTGTTCATGATCTTGAGTGTGTAGGTGTTTTCAATGGTACCTTCCCAGGTCTCGCGATAGAGAGCATTGCGATCGCGGATGATATCCAGTTCCAGCGGCACCCGCGAGAACACCGCCGTAAGGAACAGCAACACCATCATACCCAGTACAGTGGCGTAGCCGATCAGTCGTGGACGCAGAATTTTACTGGGTTTGCCTTCCACTGCATTTTCAGTGGAGTAGCGTATCAGGCCTTTAGGATAGTTCATCTGCTCCATCACTGAATCACAGGCATCAATGCAGGCGGCACAGCTGATACATTCGTACTGCAGGCCGTTGCGAATATCGATCCCGGTGGGGCAAACCTGAACGCAGAGTTGGCAATTGATGCAGTCCCCCAATTCTGTCTGATCACGGGCAACGGATTTTTTACGTGAGCCGCGGGGCTCGCCACGGCCGACATCATAGGTAACCACCAGGGTGTCACGATCAAACATAACGCTTTGGAAGCGGGCATAGGGGCACATGTACATGCACACTTGCTCCCGCATCCAGCCGGCATTCAAATAGGTGGCCAGGGTGAAGAACAGCATCCACCAGGCGGCCCAGCCGGAGACATTCATGTGGTACAGGTCGATGAACAGTTCCCGTATGGGGGCGAAATAACCCACGAAGGTAACCGCTGTCCAGAACGATAAAGTAAGCCACAGGCCGTGCTTGAGGAATTTCTTGCTGAACTTGTTCATGGACATGGGTTGCGCATCCTGTTTCATGCGCTTGTTGCGATCACCTTCGGTAATGAATTCAATCCACATGAAAAAGGTGGTCCAGACGGTCTGCGGGCAGGTATAACCGCACCATACCCGGCCAGCCAGCACCGTAAAGAAGAACAGGGCAAAGGCGGCAATAATCAAGAGCCATGACAGGTAGAGAAAATCCTGCGGCCAGAACGTAAACCAGAAAATATAAAACTTGCGCTCAGGCAGGTCGAACAACACCGCCTGGCGGCCATCCCAGGTGAGCCAGGGGCCAAGAAAATATACGCCCAGTGTGATCCAGATGGTAATAATGCGAAGGTTTTGAAAGAAGCCTGAAGGGTGGCGTTGATAAATCTTTTCCCGTTTCTTGTAAAGGTCCATACCTTCCTGGTCGGCCTGTTTTACAGCGATCTTTGCGGGATTCGACATCGTATCACCTGCTGGCTACATCATGCGGATGAGAGTGGAGCGCGCAGCCTTGGCTTACGCGCTCCGGATTGTAGGTAAAATCAGTTGCTTAAGCTATACACATAAGCGGCAAGAACGTGAATTTTCTCCGGGCTCAGTTGATCCTTGAAGGAAGGCATCTTGCCCTGGCGCCCAGCGTTGATGGTCTCAATGATGGTGGCTTCATTGCCGCCGTACAGCCAGACATCGTCCGTCAGGTTAGGGGCACCCAGCATCTGATTGCCTTTACCGTCCGGGCCGTGGCAGGCGGCACACATCATTGCAAACTTTTCCTTACCGGCAGCGGCGTCACCGGCACCACTGCGACCACTCAGGCTCAACACATAGGCTGCCACATTCTTGGTGCCGTCTTCGCCCAAGGCTGCGCCCAGTGGTGGCATCATACCGCTGCGGCCGTTGGTCAACGTTTCCACGATTTTGGCGGCACTGCCACCGTACAGCCAGTCGTCATCGGCAAGGTTGGGATAGCCGACGTTGCCGCGGGCATCAGAGCCATGACAAATCGCGCAGTTGTTGCCAAACAGGCGCTGCCCGGTTTTAACCACTTCCTCGTTGCCGGCCAGTTGTTCCACGGGAACCTGGGCATACTCCTCGAACAGGCGGTCATAGCGGTTTTCGGCTTTTTCCACTTCCGTTTCCCATTGACCCACCGAGGTCCAGCCCAGAATGCCCTTGGCGTCACCCCAACCGGGGTATAACGTCAGGTAAATGAACGCGAATGCGATGGTGAAATAGAACAGGTTCAACCACCAGTGGGGCAGGGGGTTGTTCAGTTCTTCGATGCCATCAAAAGAGTGGCCCAGGGATTCGCCTTCTTTGATGGTGTCTTCGGGGCGCTTGCGCGTCCACCAGAGTAACCAAAGGCAGCCCAGCAGATTGATCAGGACGATGGTTATGATCCAACCATTCACCCAGCCTTGCGTAAAGTCAGTACCAGTCATTCTTTATCTCCATGCCCTTTTTCGTGCTTAGGGTTGTACTTCAGGGTATTCTCGTGATTGGCTTCGTCTGCGAACGGCAAATTGGCTGCGTCGTCAAAACCTTTCTTGCGGCGTGCGCTGAATGTCCACCAGCACACACCAATGAAAGCGACAAAAGCCAATACCGTTGCGATGCCACGCCAAGTATTGATATCCATACTGGGTTACCTCTTCACTTTGAGGAAGGTTCCCAATCCCTGTAAGTACGCGATCAGCGCGTCTATTTCCTTCTTGCCTTCCACTGCGGCCTTTGCACCGGCAATGTCGGCATCGGTGTAAGGAACACCAACCGTGCGCAATGCTTCCATTTTGGCGGCAGTGGTTTCACCGCTGATGATGTTCTCATCCAGCCAGGGGAAACCGGGCATGTTGGATTCGGGCACCACATCACGGGGGTTCATCAGGTGATCGTAGTGCCACTGATCGCTGTAGCGTTCACCAACCCTGGCCAGGTCAGGGCCGGTACGCTTGGAGCCCCACAAGAACGGGTGCTCGTAGACGTGCTCACCGGCCACACTGTAATGGCCGTAGCGCTCGGTTTCAGCACGGAACGGACGCACCATCTGGGAGTGGCAGGTGTTGCAGCCTTCGCGAATATAAATATCACGGCCTTCCAGTTGCAGTGCCGTCCAGGGTTTCAAGCCCTCGATGGGTTGCGTGGTCTGCTTTTGAAAGAACAGGGGCACGATTTCCACCAGACCACCGAAACTCACCGCCACCAGGGTCAGGATAATCATCAGGCCTACATTCTTTTCTACTATTTCGTGTGTCTTAGCCATCTTCTTTACTCCTTAAGCCGGCTGTGCAGCAGTGTTGCCAGAAGCGGCAGGGGAACTCATGGTCTTGAAGACGTTGTAGGCCATCAGGAACATCCCTGACAGGAACACCAGGCCGCCGATCATTCGAACCACATAGTAGGGGTAGGTGGCTTTCAGTGATTCAACGAAGGTATAGGTTAATGTGCCGTCGTCGTTCACTGCGCGCCACATCAGGCCCTGGGAGATACCCGCTACCCACATGGAGGCGATATACAGCACTGTGCCGATGGTCGCCAACCAGAAATGTGTGTTGACCAGCCCAACGCTGTGCATTTCTTTTTTGCCATACAGCCAGGGGATCAGCGCGTAAATGGAACCAATGGAGATCATGGCAACCCAGCCCAGCGCCCCAGAGTGAACGTGACCAATGGTCCAGTCCGTATAGTGGGACAACGCGTTCACAGTCTTGATGGACATCATGGGGCCTTCGAACGTGGACATACCGTAAAAGGAGAGTGCCACGATCAGAAAACGAATCACCGGGTCATCCCGCAGCTTCTCCCATGCACCAGAAAGGGTCATGATACCGTTGATCATGCCGCCCCAGGATGGTGCAAGCAGAACCAGAGAGAACACCATGCCGATGGATTGGGCCCAGTCCGGCAGCGCGGTGTAATGCAGATGGTGGGGGCCGGCCCACATGTAGATAGAAATCAGAGCCCAGAAATGCACGATGGACAGCCGGTAGGAGTAAACCGGACGCCCCGCCTGCTTGGGCACAAAGTAATACATCATGCCCAGAAAGCCCGCAGTGAGGAAAAAGCCCACTGCATTATGGCCATACCACCATTGCACCATGGCATCCATGGCTCCGGCATAAACTGAGTAAGACTTGGTTAGAGTTACCGGAATGGCCAGGCTGTTGACAATGTGCAGGAGGGCAACCGTGATAATGAATGCACCGTAGAACCAGTTTGCCACATAGATGTGGGAGGTGGTCCGTTTGGCAACCGTGCCGAAGAACACCACCGCGTATGCGACCCAAACCACTGCGATCAGGATATCGATGGGCCATTCCAGCTCCGCATATTCCTTCGCAGAGGAAATACCCAGCGGCAGGGTAACGGCTGCCAGCAAGATCACAAGTTGCCATCCCCAGAAGACAAACTTGGCCAGTGCCGGTGCGAACAGTGCGGTTTGGCAGGTACGTTGAACTACATAGAAAGACGTGGCCATCAGGGCGCAGCCACCGAATGCGAAAATAACCGCATTGGTATGCAGTGGGCGCAGACGGCTGTACGTCAGCCAGGGTAGATCAAAGTTCAGAGCCGGAAAGGCCAGCTGGGCAGCGATAAATACGCCGACAGCCATCCCCACGATGCCCCAGACAACGGTCATGACCGAAAATTGCTTAACGACACCATAATCGTATTGCGGCGTTGCAGCTTGACTATTACTCATTGAGTGTCATTCCTGTGTTGAGTGATTGAACACACACGGTTACTACGGTTTCTCTCACGAGAGGCAGAACAACCATTATTAAAATGGCAGCCTGCATTATAGGAGCGATCACCTGTATGTTGTTGATACAAGTCAACTAAGGTAGATACCGGCCATACCCCTTTCGTACTACATCCAAATGAACCAAAAAGGTGCATTGCTTTTTATTGATGCGCGCAATGAGTGCGATTTTCGTGAGAGCTTGTTCTTGATTTTACCTAAGCTATTGAAATCGTTAGATAAGATCAAATGGCCCAAAATCTGCATGCTCTTTTGTGGTGCGCTGGCACCAGAATAGAACAAAAACCAGTTTTAAAAAACCAATCTATGTTCCTTAAGCCACAGAAATTTGGGGCGGCAATTATGAAAATGATTACGGCAATCATCAAGCCTTTTAAGCTCGATGATGTACGTGAAGCGTTAACTGATCTCGGAATCAGCGGGATGACGCTGGAAGAAGTGAAAGGATTTGGCCGACAGAAGGGCCATACGGAGTTATACCGGGGCGCAGAATACGTGATCGATTTTGTGCCCAAATTCAAGCTGCAGTTGGCAGTGAACGATAATCTGGTGGAGGTGGTCACCGAGGCCATCACCAAAGCGGCGAATACCACCAAGATCGGGGATGGCAAGATCTTCGTATCTGAACTGGAGCAGGTTATTCGTATCCGTACCGGAGAGCAGGGGGAATCCGCCCTGTAGAGTACTGCGCGCTCCCAAGCGCAACATATTAAAAGGCCAATTCGTAATTCTACCTTCAAGGGGTATCATTCAATGTCAGGTAAAAGCAACCTGCAGCGGGTTTTGCTCGCTTTGCCGTTTCTTGTTGTTCCGTCTTTGTCATTCGCCGCTGATCTCAATGGCGCCAATACTGCGTGGATTCTGACTGCCACTGCACTGGTCCTGTTTATGACCATCCCCGGGCTTTCCTTGTTTTATGCAGGGTTGGTGCGGTCCAAGAACGTGTTGTCCGTGCTGATGCAATGTTTCACGCTCACCTGTCTGATGTCGATTCTCTGGTTCGTGGTGGGTTACACCATTGCTTTTGGCTCATTGGAAGAGCAGGGCAGCTTTATCGGCGATTTTGGTAACGTGCTGTTTGCCGATATGAGTGTGGACAGCATGAACGGGGATATACCAGCGGTGCTGTTTGCGGCATTCCAAATGACGTTTGCGGTGATCACGCCGGCGTTGATTGTGGGTGCATTTGCTGAACGTATGAAATTCTCCTCCATGTTGCTGTTTAGTTCCGCCTGGCTGTTACTGGTCTATGCCCCCGTATGCCACTGGGTGTGGGGCGGTGGCTGGTTGGCCGAAATGGGGTTCCTGGATTTTGCCGGTGGTGCCGTGGTGCATATCACAGCCGCGGTTGCGGCCCTGGTGGCCGCACTGGTGATCGGTAATCGAAACGGGTTTCCCACCACCGTGATGATGCCAAACAACATGACCATGACGGTTACCGGAGCCGGTATGCTGTGGGTGGGCTGGTTTGGCTTTAATGCCGGCAGTGCGCTGGCTGCGGACGGCAGTGCCGCCATGGCGTTGCTGGTGACCCATATATCCGCGGCGGCCGGGTCCCTGGCCTGGATGACCTGTGAATGGGTAAAACATGGCAAGCCTTCGGTGCTGGGTATTGTGACCGGTATGGTGGCGGGCCTTGGTACCATCACCCCGGCTTCCGGCTCCGTAGGGCCCGCTGCTGCCCTGGTGATCGGTACTTGTGCCGGGGTGATCTGCTTTTTTGCCACCTTGTTTATCAAGCAGCGGCTGAAGATCGATGATTCCCTGGATGTGTTTCCGGTGCACGGGGTGGGGGGAATGCTGGGTACTCTGTTGGTTGGGGTGTTCTGTGCCACGGACCTGGGTGTCTTCAGCGGCCTGGGCTTTGGCGGCGACAACGGCTCTATTGCAGAGCAGTTGAAGGTTCAGGTTATCGGTATTGTGGCCACCCTGGGCTACACGGCCGTGGTGAGCTGGATTATCCTCAAGTTGGTGGATGCTCTGCTGGGGCTGCGTGTCACGGCGGATGAAGAGACAGAAGGTCTGGATATCGTGTTGCATGAAGAGCGCGGTTACGACATTCGCTAAGTGCTTGAAATGATTACATAGATCAATAAACGGGCGACCTGAAACGGGGCGTCCGTTTGTTATTGACCAAAAAAGTCCGGCCCCTGGTGTAAAAGGCTATTGTCTTTGGGGTGGGGATTTTATAAGTTAGCGGACAACGTCTCGAACAGTCGTTTGATTGATCAGCGTATAAAAGCTTTCGGGGGCACCCTGATAGCAAGAATAAAAATTCATAGGAGAAGATTGAATGAGTCTCAAGTTCCTGTCTGAAGAGTGGTTCGCAAAAGTTGCTGAATTGAAAGAAGCCGCTGGCGACCTGGAAGTACCGGCAGCAATGCACGATCTGGTAATCAATATTACGGTTTCCGGTACTGATTTTGGTGATGTCGACATCAGCCTGAACGCCGGCATGCTCGAGAAAGGTCACCACGAAAGCGCGCCCACCAAAATGACATTGCCCGTTGACCTGGCGCACCGCCTGTTCATCGACAATGATCAGTCTGCGGGTATGCAGGGCTTCATGTCTGGCCAGATCAAGATCGAAGGTGACATGAGCAAGCTGATGGCAATGCAGACTGTGCAGCCTTCAGAAGATCAGAAAAACCTGCAAAAGCAAATCCTGGAAGTGACCGCACCTTAAGGTGTGTTGCACATCAGTATTTGAAAAAACCCGCTCTGGCCAGCCCAGAGCGGGTTTTTTTATGTGAATAATAATAACCAGAGGGACAAGTCATGGCACAACCAATCACACCCCAGATTGTGGGGCTGACCACGGACCCCATCAGCCTCGGCTGGTCAGAGCAGGATGTGATGCTGTATGCCCTGGCGGTGGGTTGTAAACCCGAAACAGAGCTGGATTTTATATATGAAGCCCGTGGCCCGAAGGTGTTGCCTACTTTCGCTGTCATACCAGGTTTGAAGGTAATGGGTGCGGTAATGAGTAACCTGCAGTTCAATCTGGCCATGTTGTTGCACGGTGAGCAGAAAATCGAATTGCACCGCACGATACCGGCGTCCGGAAAGGCCACCGCGGTGGGTAAAGTTGTGGAAGTCTGGGACAAAGGCAAGGCTGCTGTGGTTGGTGTGGAGTGCTCGGTATCGGATCACGAAGGGCCGTTGTTTACGACTCATGCGACTCTGTTTATCCGGGGAGCCGGTGGCTTCGGGGGAGAGCGTGGCCCCAGCAGGGATCCCCTGACCCCGCCCCACCGTGAACCGGATCACGTGGTGCAGGATGTGACCCGCGAAGAGCAGGCGGCATTGTACCGGCTCACGGGGGATCGCAACCCCATTCACATTGATCCCAATTTCGCCAGGTTTGGTGGTTTTGAAAGCCCGTTTCTGCACGGCCTGTGCACCTACGGATTTGCCGGCAGAGCGGCATTGTCGGCGTTGTGTGGCGGCGACCCGGCGCGTTTGCTCAGCCTGAGTGCGCGCTTCTCCGATCAGGTGTACATGGGGGATGCCATTATTACCAGGTTGTGGGAGCTTGAGCCGGGGCGGGCCCTGCTGCAGGTGGAAACCGGACGCGGTAATGTGGTGCTGAACCAGGGTCTGGTCACCTATAACCCCAACTGAACAGAGGTTGGGGTTCGGGGCTGGGATCGGTGTACCCGGTCAGGTAGAATGCGGCAGCGAAAACCAGGTCGGTTGAGCAAAGCCGTAAAGTAGAGAGGCCCATGCAGCAGGTGCTTTTAATGTGCCGCCCCGGATTTGAGTCTGATCTGGCGGCAGAGATCCAGGATAAGGCCAGTGCCTGTGGTGTATTCGGGTTTGTACGTGCCAGGGCCGGTGACGGGTTTGTGGTGTTCGAAGGCCATGAGCCGGCTGCGGGCAGGGCGTTGCTGAACAAGTTGTCGTTTGCGGATGTGGTGTTTGCCCGGCAATGGTTGCTGGTCATTGAGCATTTCCCGGCGCTGCCGGTTGATGATCGTGTGGGGCCTCTTGTCCAGAGTCTATCGGGGGGGCAGAGTTTATCAGGGCTGCCTTTTCGTCATGTCTGGATGACCTTTCCGGACACCAATGCGGGCAAGGGGCTGTCAAAACTGACCCGGAAACTGGAGCGTCCGCTTGCCCGTTCAGTGGCGGCGATGCTGCAGCCCGACGCCGCTTGGTTCGGGCATGTGTTTTTTCTTTCCGGCCGTGAAGCCTGGGTGGGTTACACACCTGTTGCTAATGGTTCGCCCTGGCCGTTGGGTTTTCCCCGCTTGCGGCAACCCGCTGCCGCGCCGAGCCGGTCCACCCTCAAGCTGGAGGAAGCCTGGTTGCAACTGATTCCGGAATCCCGGCGCGCCGCCCTGTTGAAGCCGTTCCAGAAAGCGGTGGATCTGGGCGCAGCACCGGGTGGTTGGACCTGGCAACTGGTGCAACGTGGCATGCAGGTGGTGGCCATCGATAACGGGCCGATGGATCAGGCTTTGATGGAGAGTGGCCAGGTAACTCATTTGCGCGAGGATGCCTTTGCCTATAAGCCGCAACGGCCGGTTGACTGGCTGGTGTGCGATATGGTGGAAAAGCCCGCCAGAGTGGCGCAGTTAATGGAGCGCTGGCTGGCCAGGGGCTGGACTCGCTATGCCATCTTCAATCTGAAATTACCCATGAAGCGACGCTGGTTGGAAGTGCAGCAGATCCTGGAAAAAATGCAGGTGGTGCTGGACGAGGCGGGCAGTTCCTACAGGTTGCAGGCGAAGCAGCTGTACCATGATCGCGAAGAAATTACAGTGTTTGCTGCTCCGCATAGCGGTGGTGATTGATGGGTGTCGGATTCGGATCAGGCTGAATTCTGTAATCCTTTGGCGGACTGATAGATACAGGGCTCCAGAATGGTGAAGCGCTCCGGTTCTTTTAGAAAGACACCAATTTTGTTCTGCATTTCCATGCGGGCCGAGGAACCGAACCACAATTGCCAGGCATTGACGCTTTCCCACATGGAGATCACCACATAATGGTTGGGGCGTTTGGCGTCCAGATAGGATTCTCCGCCCAGGTACCCCGGTGATCGCTCTGCATGGGTCAGTAGCTCAACGATCGTCTGCTCATAGTTGCCTTCCAGACCTTCTGCGATGGTCCGCTCAATCAGTACCTTTATCATCCTGTTCCTCGGTTAATGCCACTTCATATCGGAGTCCAATGGTAATCCCTTCCCCCGAATTTTCAATGACCAAGCCATTATGTCAGGTATTATGGTGCCACTGTTGAATGGCAAGAGAGATTATTGATGGGAGCCTCGCTTACCTATCGTCTGGGACTATTGAGTTGCCTGTATTTTTCCCAGGGGTTGCCTTTGGGTTTTTTGAGCCAGGCGCTTCCGGCCCTGCTGCGCAGTTACGATGTGAGCCTGGAGAAAATCGGCCTGGTGTCGTTGGTGGCCGTGCCCTGGGCGCTGAAGTTTCTCTGGGCGCCGCTGGTGGATCATTATGGAAGCGAGCGTTTCGGCCGGCGCAAAAGCTGGATCATCCCCATGCAGTTCGGGTTTATGGCCTGTTTGCTGCTGCTGGGTTTTTTGGATCCGCAAACACTGGCGGGCAATGGTTTCTACGCCCTGCTGGCCATCCTGTTTTTGTCCAATCTTGTGGCTGCCACCCAGGATATTGCCACCGACGGTCTGGCGGTGTCGAGTCTGACTCCCAAGGAGCGTGGCCCCGCCAATGGGGTACAGGTGGCCGGGTATCGCGTGGGCATGTTGTTTGGCGGTGCCGTCATATTGATCCTGCTGGAGCGATTGGGCTGGCTGGCGACGTTTGTCACTCTGGCGTCGATGATCTTGCTGGTCAGCATCCCGGTGTGGTTCTTTACTGAATCAGCACAATCAGATCACACGGGGGAGCATGAAAGGCCGCGTAATGTGTTTGTGCTGGCCCTGCAGTTTGTTCGTCAACCCAATATGTGGGCCTGGGTGCTGGTGCTGGTTTTCTACAAGGCGGGGGATTCCTTTGGTTCGGCCATGTCCAAGCCGTTGCTGATTGACCTGGGGTACACTCTGGGGCAGGTGGGCTGGATCAGCGGCGCAGTGGGCATGGCCGCCGGAATTGCCGGGGCGTTACTGGGGGGCTGGCTGGTGCCGCGCATGGGGCGTATTCGATCTTTGCTGCTGTTCGGCGGCTTGCATGCCACCACCTTGCTGGGTTTCTGGTGGTTGGCCCGTTATGGCGGCGAGGTTGCGGCGGTAACCTGGGTAATGGCATTGGAGCATTGGTTTGGCGGCATGTCTGCCGCAGCGCTGTTCACTTTGATGATGGATGCCTGTCGGCGCCCCCTGGCGGGCACCGATTACACCCTGCAGGCCAGTGTGCAGGTGGTGGTAGCCGGGCTTCTGCACAGCGCCAGTGGCTTCAGTGCATCCGCGCTGGGATATGAGGTACACTTTATCACCGCGTTTGTTCTGGGTGTGTTGGCATTGATACCGGTTCTGGTCTGGCTGCAACGGGTGCCCGGAATTCAGCGCATGAGCTGGCACCAGGTGCCTGCAG
>DKQK01000025.1:18026-104770 GCA_002471665.1 Gammaproteobacteria bacterium UBA7310 | reverse complement strand
ACAGTAAGACATAAAGAGGGTAAGCGATGACCGATTCCGTGGATCACCACTTTGATGCGTGCGGGCTGATGTGCCCGGAGCCGGTGATGATGCTGCACAGTAAAGTGCGTGATATGAACGCCGGTGAAGTATTGGAAGTCATCGCTACGGATCCGTCTACCCAGCGTGATATTCCCAAATTCTGCCAGTTTCTTGGCCACGAATTGATGCTGGCGGAAGAGCGTGAAGGTAACTTTGTGTTTCGAATCCGCAAGAAGCCGGATTGAAGTAAATTTTATAAATGTATTAAGCGCTTCTTTGGTAAGCTCAGTGGGATACAAAACAACAACATTATAAAGTGGCTGGAAGCCCACGTTCTATGCAAAAGCCAGGGTTTTTCAAATTTCTGCTGGCATCCGTGCTGGCGACATTGTTGGTGGTCGGTGGTTGTGGTGGCTCGGGTTCATCAAAATCCGACAGCGATGAATCCGAGCGTGCGTCCCAGGACAGCAACGAAGTTCCCGAGCAGGAGCCGGATGAAGAAAACCAGCCCAGTGAGGAACCTGAACCGGACCCTGAAACCGGAGATGGCCCCCAACAGCCGGAAGACGAAACCGTTGCCGTTGTCCTGCCAGAGGTTCTTTATATCGAGACGGACGCTGGCCGTGTCGGCCCGGGCCGCATCATCGATGGCACTGTGCGTTTTCTCGGCCAGTCAAATCCCTATGATTCCATTTTGTTGTACATCAATGGTGCCGCATCCGGTTCGGTGCTGGCCAATGCCGCGGGCCAGTGGAATCTGGATTTTCGTCCGATTACTCTGATTCCCGGGTCATACCGGCTGGATGTTCGGGCTACCACCACCGCTGGTGAAACCCTTGAATCGGCGGCGCCGTTTTACTTTACCTACGACCCTACGCCGCCGGACCGGCCGCTGATCAGTGCCATCAGCAACGACACTGGAGTGGACGGTGACGGGGTCACCGCCATCACCGAGCAGATGGTGACCGGCACAGCGGAGGCCGGCGTGAGTATTCAGGTGTATCTCGATGGCGCTCTGCTGGGGGAAACCCAGTCTGATGCGTCGGGGAACTGGCAGTTTGACCTTGCCTCTGCCCCGGTGACATTGAGCGACGGCCTGTTTGCGCTTGCTGCGGTCAGTATGGAGGCGGGTTTGAGCAGTGCGCTGTCGGAGCCTTTTAATCTGGTGGTGGATACCACTGCCCCGGCTCAGACCCAGCTTTTGCCGGGCCCTGATAGCAGCGGTGTAGCGCTTAATCCGGTTTTGCGGATACTCTACAGTGAGCCGGTTTTTTCCGGGGCAGGCCAGATTCTGGTGCGCAGCGAGAGTGAGGGCCTGGTGGTGGAGAGCGTCGGGGTGGATACCCTCGAGCTGGATCCGGGTGGGCAGTTACAGGTAACGGTTCCGCTCACGGCTGAGCTGGATTTTGCCACCCGCTATACCGTTGAGGTCACGGCTGGCGCATTCCAGGATCTGGCGGGTAATCCGTCGCTGGCCATTAATGGGGTTCAGCAGTGGGCCTTTACCACAGAGCCGCCCTTGTTCCCGCCGGTGGACGTTGCCACTCTCCAGCCCAACCTGGGTTTCCTGTTCAGGGGCGAGCAAAGCCGGCTTGGGGCGGCGGTATCCGGCCTGGGGGACGTGAACGGAGATGGGTTGGACGACTTTGGCGTGGGGGTTCCCGATCTGGATGGCGCCCGGGGCAGGGTTTACGTGGTGTGGGGAAGGCCGGGTCTGGATCGATCCAGCCTTTCTGTTGCCAACTGGAATGCCGCGGATGGCATCATTATCGATGGCGCCGCCTTGGCGGACGGCCTTGGCACCACTTTAGCGGCCGCCGGTGATATGAACGGCGATGGTTACGCCGATATGATGCTGGCCGCTCCGGGCGCCGATGGCGGGGCGTCAGACGCTGGAGTGGTGTACGTCATCTGGGGGGGTGCCGCGTTGGAGGATCTTGACCTTGCCGAATGGAGCCCCGCGTTGGGATTCCGGATTCTGGGTCGCGAAGTGGGTCAGCGCCTGGGTGACCATGCCCCCCCCAGCTCGGCGTTACCGGCTAATAATGCCTTGCTCAGTGGACATGGCGACTACAACGGTGATGGGGTTGACGATCTGGTGCTGGGGCATCCGTCCAGTGACATGGCGGGCGGCAACAGTGGGCGGGTGTATGTGGTGTTGGGCCGAACCGGAGCCAACCGCAGTGATGTGGATACCGGATTGCTGGGGGCGGACGGTTTTGCTGTCACCACCAATCAGCCGGGTTGGCGCTTAGGGCAGGCGGTGCTGATGGCCGGGGATCTGAACGCGGATGGCCTGGGCGATCTGGCGGTGTCGGCAATCGCAGCGGATGCGGCGGCTCCCGAGGGGGGTGCCGTGTTCGTCATCTATGGGCGGGCGCAGGCGAACCCAGCCGATATCAACCTTGCAGCCATGGCCGCGAATATCGGCAGCACCTGGTTCTCCAGTGCTGCCCTGTCCTGGTTTGGCGCCGCGCTGGGCAGCGGGGAATTCAATGGCGACGGTATTGCGGATCTGTACATCGGCCAGCCAGGACTGACCCAGGCAGGGGCATCCAATGCCGGGGCTGTGCACGTACTGTTCGGTGGTAAAACCTGGGCTGCCAGCAATGATATTGCCCTGTTGCCGGCTACCTTGGGGTTCTCGGTCGGTGGTATGGATCTGGATGGTTATGTGGGCCATGCGCTGTCCGGCGCCGGTGATGTCAATGCCGACGGCCTGGATGATATTGTGGTGGGGGCGTTCAACGGCGTCTACGCCGGGCAGCGCCCGGGTCGTGCCTGGGTGATATTGGGCAGCGATGACGATGTGATTGCGGACTGGAGCCTGATGGATTTTCTGGCATCCGACGGCATTGCCTTGCGCGGCTCAGACGACGGTGATCGTTTGGGGCAATCGGTGGCGTCCGCCGATCACAACGGTGACGGCTTCAGTGATGTTATTTTGGGGGCACCGGGAACGGCGGCCGCTGCCGGCCTCGGCGCGGTATGGTGGGGCAATGATTGGCTGGGGGATGTGGTGTTCCGCATCGGCCAGGGTGGTGCGGACAATATCGTAGGCAGCTCGGTCAGCGAAACGTTGAATGGAATGGGGGGCGCGGACGCCTATTCGGCGGGGGCCGGGGATGACCGCATTGAAATCAATGATACTGACTTTTTCCGTGTCCGTGGCGGTGGTGGCGAAGACACTCTGGCGTTAACCGGTTCCTCCATGACGCTGGATTTAACCGGTTTGCCGCCGGAGCGTCTGCACAGTATTGAGGTGGTGGACCTCGGCGACAGCAATAACCTGTTGCGCGTCGATCGTTCCAGGGTCCTGGGGTTGTCCCCGGATACCAATACGTTGCGTGTGGTGGGCGGGTCTTCTGATCGCTTTGAAAGCAGCGCCGAGGACAATTGGACAGTGCTGGAAAGCGCCACACGGGAGGGCATTGAATATACCCGGTACACTGATGGGGAGGCCGAGCTGTGGGTGCAGTCCAGCATCAGTCAGCCGGGGGTAGAGCGCCTGCTTTCCAGCCAACGATTCTATCTTGATACCACCGGGAGCGGAGCCGATGTGCCCGGTGATGTGGTGAACTTCCCGTTGCTGTTGCGCATCAGCGATGCGGCGATTATCGATGCCGTGCAGCCCGGTGCAGCGGACATCCGCTTCGTGGACAGCGATGGTACCACCCGTTTGCCTTACGAGATTGAACGCTGGGACCAGGTTAACAACCAGGCATTGGTATGGGTGCTGGTGCCGCTGGTGAAGGGCAACAGCAACCAGAACTTCATTACCCTGCTTTATGACGATGCGGTGGACGGCAGTGTGGTGGATGGGCAGGACCCAGCCAGCCTGTGGAATGATTACGCCGGGGTCTGGCACTTCGCTGAATCGGGGTTGGCCCGGGATTCCTCACCCTTTGGAAATGACGGCATTGATGAAGGCGGCGTGGGCCGCACTGAATCCTTTGTGGGGCGCGGGGCCAGATTCGTCGGCGACGAAGCCTACCGGGTTCCTTACGCTGATTCTCTGGCCATCGATGGGGGTGCCTTCAGTGTGGAAGCCTGGTACACCAGCAATACCTGCAACACCTCCTTACTGGGCCGTTTTGCTCTCAGCATGCTGGGGCGCGGGGATGACGCAACAGGTTACTGGGAACTCAACAGCGCCCATTATGTGGCCAGTATTATTGTGATTGTGGGCAGTCGAGTGGATCGGGCCTCGTTCACCGTTGGCCGAAACGGTTCCGATGGGGTTGCGTCTGGGGGATCCCTGATCGGACTCTATCTGGGGGACTGTATGGAGCACGTGGTGGCAACCTACGATCCACTGGTGGGTTCCAGTATTTATATCAATGGCTCATTGCGGGACACCGACAGCAGCCGCTACAGCCTTACTTCCGATGGCGATCTGATACTGGGCGGGCATGGGACCAATTATACGCTGACCCTGGACGAATCCAGGATCGCCCGTCGTTACTGGAGCGCTGATCGAATTCGCCTGACCTACCAGAATCAACTGGGGGACAGTTCACTGGTGGTACCCCAGTAATACCCCAGTAATACCAGTACCAGAGTAATACTCAGTTTTCGATCAGCATTGAAATCGCGGCCAGTGCCTCCGGATCCTGCTCCTTGATCTTGTTGGCAATGCGATGCTGAAAGAAGTACTTGAACTCCGCTTGCTCCTGGGCGGAATAGAGGCAAGGGTCACCGGGCAGAACCGGTGTGGATTTCACTTTGTCCTCGTCCACCAGCATGGCGTGTACCGCACCGTCGGCCATCAATCGCCAACTCAGCACCTCGATCAGCACAAAAGAGCGGAAGCCGTTGTCCGTCAGCACGGCATGGGTACCGATACCGTCGGGGATTTCCTGCAGAATTTCCCCATCCCGGATCTGCTCAACGTGATAGAACGCTTCCGCCAGTTCCAGCTCTTTGACTTTGTGTTTTGGGGGGGTGTAGAAGATGTCGTTGGTGCCGGGGTCGCGGTAACCTTCCCAGCGGCCGTTAAGGGGGTCGTTGATTTCGGTGCAGGGCACAACCTGATTGAGCCAGGGTACCAGGCCCACCACCTCGCCGGATTCCCGTAGGGCCCAGCATACCACTTTCAATGAGTACAGGCGGTTGGGGGAGGTGTCATTGGTGTAGAGCATCTCCAATCCGTCCAGCTCCGGCGCAATGCGCACGATGCGGTCAACCACTTCATCAACGGGGCGCCCGGAGAAAAGATCGATCACATTGGAACGATTATCCGATGCCTGTGGCTTCATACGACTACCCTCGCGGACCTGAGCCGGGTATACCGTGAATCATGGTTATGCGCAGCCCGGGTCGTAATAGACTCACTTCTACTCTATATCTAAGTACACTTGCATGCAAAATGCCAGTTTTTGCTATGTGTCTTAGGCGATTAGGCGGGCATGGGCAGGGCGCGCCTGAAGCGCCAGATCACCCTCAGGCTCAGCATGATGGCCGCCGCGGTGAGGCCGGCCACCAGGCCAATCCAGAAGCCCCTGGCACCCATGGCCGGCACCACCCAGTCGGTGAGCCCCAGGATATACCCCACCGGCAGGCCCAGGCACCAATACGCCAGTACGGTCATCAGCATGGGCCAGGCGGTGTCTTTCATGCCCCTTAATACCCCATTGGCGCTGACCTGGAGGCAGTCGGAGATCTGAAACAGGGCAGCAAACAGCAGTAGCCCTGCTGCCATCTCGATGACCACCGCATCATCGGTGTAAATACCGGCAACCTGGGTGCGGAACAGAATCATCACGCTGCTGTTGACCACGGCGATCACCAGTATGATCGCCAAACCAGAGAGGATGGAGCGTTGCACGCCCTCAGCGTTGGACATGCCCAGGTTGGTTCCCACCCGCACGGTAAGCGCCAGTGACAGGCTAAGGGGGATCATAAACAGCATGGACGCCACGTTCAGGGCAATCTGGTGGCTGGCGACCACCTGGGCGCCGATGGCCGCAATGAACAGTGCGATGACACAGAACAGGCTTACCTCAATAAAAATTGACAGGCCAATGGGTAGCCCTAGTTTCAGTATGGATTTAAGTACGACACTATCCGGCCAGGCAAAACGCCGGAACAGCCCGGTTTCCTGTTTACGGTCGAAGATAACGCAGTATTGCACCATCAACACCAGCATCAGCCACATCACGATACTGGTGGCCCAGCCGCATCCCACACCCCCCATGGCCGGGAAGCCCAGTTTGCCATAGATCAATACGTAGTTAACCGGCACGTTGACGGCCAGACCGATGAGGCTGACCACCATCACCGGCGTAGTGAAGGACATGCCTTCGGTGAGGGAGCGCAGAGCAAGGAACAGGGTGATGGCCGGAAACCCCCAGGACAGTCCCTGCAAATAGGCGATAATCATGGGGCGGATGGCATTGTCCACTTCCATCAGAGACAATACCGGTTCCATATTGCGCAGCAGCAGAAAGCCCAGCCCACCCAGCGGCAGCGCCAGCCACAGGCCCTGTTGCACCAGGCCGCCAATGGCCTGGTGGCTGCGTTGCCCGCGGTACTGGGATACAAAGGGGGTCAGCCCCTGCATCACACCCACCAGGAACAGGAACACCGGTACCCAGATGGCCGAGCCCACTGCAACGGCGGCCAGGTCATCAGGGCTGACCCGTCCGGCCATCACGGTATCCACAAAGCCATTGGCGGTTTGGGCAAACTGAGCGACGACAATGGGCATGGCCAACAACAGAATGCGGCGGCATTCCTGCCGGAACGGTTTAGCACAGACGGTCATGATCCAATCAGAAAAATCCACTGGAGTGTATTTGATGGGCGGCTAGTTTATCATGTTGGACGCTGCGGTAATGGCTTGTTTTCGAGCAAAATATTGTCAGGAACATGAAGTAGGGCCGACAACTTGGAACATAGAATTGATGACATTATTCTGCTGTTCAACCAGTGTTTTCTGGAACAGTACAACACCCGGCTGGTGCGGGGCGGGAAAGAACCGGTGTACTTGCCGGCCGGGGACGGACGAACACATCATGAACTGCATTTTGCCCATGGCTTCTATCGCAGCGCATTGCATGAAAGCGCCCACTGGTTGATTGCGGGAGAGGCCCGTCGTCAGCAGGTGGATTTTGGTTATTGGTACGAACCGGATGGCCGCACGGTACAGCAGCAGAGTCTGTTTGAGCAAGTGGAAGTCAAGCCCCAGGCGCTGGAGTGGATCTTATCCCAGGCCGCCGGTGTTCAGTTCAGGGTCAGTGTTGACAATCTCGATGGTGAGCCCAGCGATAGCTCGGCTTTTAAGCAGGCTGTTTACAGCCAGGTATTGAGCTATGTCCAACATGGCCTGTGGCCACGGGCCGAGCGCTTGCGGCTTGCACTGTGCCGGTTCTACCAGCGGGAGGAAACCCTGTCCGCTGAGCATTACGATCCACAGCAACTCTGAGCCCTTGTGTTCTGTTTATTGCACAAGGCTCATCATGTAGCGCACGGCGTTGCGTACCTCGGTGTCGGTCAAATCCGGATTGCCCCCTTTCGGTGGCATCATCTCCATGGCAAAGCCGTTAATGGCATGGCTTACCAGAACGTCTTCACCCTGCGGTAATCGCTTTCCCCACATCTTTTTGTTACCCAGGATAGGCGCGCCATTCAGGCCCTGCCCGTGACAGGCAATGCAGGTTTTGTCGACAACCGCTTTGCCCGCCGCCAGCTCCGGAGCAAGGGTGGGGGCGGGTTCCTCTGGTTCTGAGCAACCCGCCAGTGACAGGCCGAGTACAATCAGGAATGCGCGCGCTGGTGTCAGGTAGTTCATGGATAGGCTCACGTTGGAATGATGACATATTCAAGCAAACACTGTTCCATTTGTACCTGATAAACTCCTTGGGCATATGAATGGCTACAGGCCGGAATTGATCGGTCACCGCACCGGGCAGTACCTGGCCAGTGGCTTCAGGCGTTTGCGCAGCACCAGTTGATACAGTTGCAGTGATCGGCTGCGAAACCCGCCGGCACAACTCTTCAGATAGTAGTTCCACATGCGAAAGAATCGTTCATCGTAGTGTGCCTTCAATTGTGGCCAGGCAGATTCAAAATTGTGTTGCCAGGCCATCAGGGTTTTATCGTAATCGGGCCCGAAATTGTGTACGTCTTCGATCACGAAATACCGCTCGGCAGCAGCGCTGATTTGCGCCAGCGAGGGCAGTTCGCCGTTGGGGAAGATGTATTTGTGAATCCAGGGGTCAGTACCCAGGTGGGACAGGTCATTGCCGATGGTGTGCAGCACGAAAATGCCGTCATCTTGCATCAGGCGATGGGCGTGCTGCATGTAGGCAGCGTAATTTTTATGGCCAACGTGCTCGAACATGCCGATGGAAACCAGTTTCTGGTAACAGCCGGACAGGTCACGATAGTCCATCAGTGCAATGTCAACGGGCAGGGAACGGCAGCGCTGCTGAGCCAGCGCCTGCTGTTCTTTTGAGATGGTGATTCCGGTGACCCTGACATGATGGTGGCGGGCGGCCCACTGGCTGAAACCGCCCCAACCGCAGCCGATGTCCAATACGGTTTCGCCGGGCTGCAGATCCAGTTTGCGGCAGACCAGCTCCAGTTTAGCTGCCTGTGCGCTGTTAAGGTCGTGGGCATTTTGCCAGTAGCCGCAGGAATAACTCATGGTGGGGTCGAGCATGGCTTGGTACAGGTCATTGCCCACATCATAATGTTGTTCGCCGACCACATAGGCTCGTTTCCGCGTCTGCAGGTTGACCAGCCGTGCCAGTAACCAGTGCTTGAGCAGTTGCCACTTGCCCACCAGTGTTGTGTCCACCTCCGCACTGATGATCCGGCTGATCAGTTCATCCAGTCTTTCGCAATCCCACCAGCCGTCCATGTAGCTTTCCCCAATGGCAACACTGCCTCCCGCGAGAATACGTTGGTAGGTGTGGGGGTGATGTATTTGGGGGTCCCATGGCTTGGAACCATTGATGGTAATGCCGGCGTCGGCCAGCAGTTGGCTCAGCCATTGTTGATGCTTGGTTGGGTCAGCTTTCAGTGATTCATAGCCACTTGCAGCAGCAGTCATAGGATTCTCCTTGAATGTTGAGGGTTCAATTCGAATTCCAGTTTGAGCAGGTGCTCCTGAAACAGTTGTTAAAGACAAGCAGAATTCAAGCCAGATTGAATCCTATGAAAAAAACATGCAGTTTCTAAGTAAATAATATTTATGAAGTTGATTGCTCAAAGCTATAGGTTGCAATGGAATAGCCCGTGCACGGTGAATGTGCGTGATTGCAGTTGTATGCATTATTATCAGGCATTGCCATCAGGCATTTTGGTCCAGCTTGTGGTAACGTTGCTCGCTGATCAATGACCGGGACACGACGTAACATGACAGATAAACACCAACAAAAAATGGCGGCGAAGAAAGCGGTGATGGATGCCAAAATTGCTAAGGCAACCGAAGAGCGCGGCATACTGATTTTGATGAAGGGTAACGGCAAGGGCAAAAGCAGTTCCGCCTTTGGTACCCTGGCCCGTTCCCTGGGGCACGGTAAGCGTTGTGCCGTGGTCCAGTTTCTGAAAGGTCGTAACGAGACCGGTGAGTACAAGTTTTTTCGGGATCATCCCATGGTGGATTGGCATGTGATGGGTGATGGGTTTACCTGGGAAACGCAGAACAAGGAACAGGATATCGCTGCCGCTGAGCGCGCCTGGGAAACGGCAAAACCCTACCTGAGCAACCCGGATTACGACCTGCTGATCTTCGATGAGATGAGTTACATGTTCAAATACCAATATCTGGATGTTGAGCCGGTGGTTGCCGCGTTACAACAGCGCCCCCCACATCAGAACGTGATCATAACCGGACGCACCATGGCAACGCCTTTGCAGGATATCGCCGATACCATCAGTTCCGTGCAGGATGAGCGGCACGCTTTCCGGCTGGGGGTAAAAGCGCAGCTGGGCATCGAATTTTAAGAGCCTGATCAGGCCTCGAATCAGCGGATAAAAACATGGTAAAGTTGACTGTCTACAACAATAAGAATGAAACGCAGTGAGTCAATTCCATGCATTATGACGCTCAGATCCAGATGATTGTGAGTACCTTCAAGCTGTCACAGACCCTTGATGTCGACCCCGAAACCGGTAAGGCAAGCATGCGCTACCAGCTGAAGTGTAACGGGGGTGCCAGGTCATCTTCATTTTCTGAAACCCAGGCGGTGGTGAGTATTCGCGAGGTATCACGGCTGGCAACCCGATCTCTGGGCAGCATCCATCCCAAGGATGGTTGCCTGCAAATACAGGTGCTGGCACCCAGGGACTATTTTAATGGCCTGATCCAGTTGTTCCCCCATTGCCGTCCGGAAGAGGGGGGGTATCTGTCATTCGATTTTTTACTCAACCATGTTGTGGGGGTGGAGCCCCGGGCTGACAGCGCTGCCATGCAGGTGCTGAGCGCGGAATACAAAATGGTGAAACAACTGTCTGATAACCCTGATTTGATCAGTCGCTCCTGAGCGGGGATATAAGATACTGATGAGCCGATACCGCCCCCCCAGCCAACCTGCTGCTCCCTACATTACGCCACAAGGCCGCGATCGGCTGATGAATGAGTTGCGTCATCTCAGTGACACGCAGCGACCGGAAGTGACCAAGGCGCTGGCGGAGGCCGCCGCAGAAGGGGATCGTTCCGAGAACGCAGAGTATATCTATCGCAAAAAGCAACTCCGTGAAATCGATCGCCGCATTCGGTATCTTGTGAAACGCCTGGAAGTGGTGAAAGCCGTCGACAAAAAGCCGGCGGATCAATCGCGGATCTTTTTTGGCGCCTGGGTAGAGTTGGAGGATCTGGATGCCGGGGGTATCGAGGTGTATCGGCTGGTGGGCGCCGATGAAATCGATATTGATCGCGGTTGGATCAGTGTGGATTCACCCATGGCAAAAGCGTTGTTAAAGAAGCAGGAAGGTGACCAGGTCATTGTGTCCAGACCCAAAGGCGAAACCTGTTTTGAAGTGTCTCGGGTGAGCTATGATCCGTTTTGATAGCGTGCTAATTTAAAGACTTCCATTAACGGCTTTCTACAAGGAGCAGGGCCATGAAAACGGTATTTATTACGGGCGCCAATCGGGGATTAGGCCTGGAGTTCAGCCGACAATATCTGGCCGCGGGCAACCGGGTAATCGCAACAGCACGGAATCCTGAGGATTCAGAAGGCTTGCAGGCACTGAAAAAAGAATACGGGGAACACCTCAGTCTGTATCCCCTTGATGTGACCGATGCAAATTCACGGGCGGCTGTGTCGGACGCGGTGGGTGATCGTGTAATTCACCTGCTGATCAATAATGCCGGCTACTACGGTGCCAATAATCCCCTGGGTAAGCTCGACGAAGCGGACTGGAGCAAGGTGTTTCATGTCAATTGCATTGGCCCTGTCAAGATGGTGGCCCTGCTGCGTTCCAATCTGGGGAATGCCGGCAGCGCCACCGTCGCCATGCTCAGCAGTAAAATGGGATCGATGGGGGATAACACATCCGGTGGCAGCTACGTGTATCGCAGCTCCAAAGCAGCGTTAAATGCCGCCACCAAGTCCCTGGCCATCGATTTGGCCGAAGAGCAGATCAAAGTAGTGGCGTTACATCCTGGTTGGGTGCTGACCGATATGGGCGGCCCCAATGCCCTGATTGATGTAGCCATCTCGGTGAACGGCATGCGCAAAGTGATCGAAGGTCTGCAAACCAAGCAAAGTGGTGATTTTATTGCCTATGACGGAACCCTTGTTCCTTGGTAAGCGTGCCCCGGGAAGGGGGATGTGGGTCAGCTTTTTCATTGTATCGCTGATTTGGATCTGGCCCCAGTGTGGGTTCAGTGAATGGTATAAGCGCGATGAGCCCATTATGGGCACACGGGTTTTTGTTGAGTTATGGCACGATGACCCGGCAAAGGCGGCGTTGCTGATGCAGGGTGTAATGGACGAGATGGAGCGCATCAATCAATTGATGAGCCCCTACAAGACTAGCTCCGAACTGGCCCGGGTGAACCGTGATGCCGCCACGGCACCGGTGCAAGTCAGTCAGGAGCTGTTTGACCTGGTGCAGAAAGCCAACCACTACAGTGACCTCAGCGGAGGTGCGTTCGATATCACCTTTGCCTCGGTCGGCCATCAGTTTGATTATCGTAATCGCCGGCGGCCGGGCCAGCAGGAGCAGGCAACAGCAGCGGCACTCATCGGTTACCGCAGTCTGAAACTGGATCCCGTGACACGCACGCTCGAATTCGGTAAGCCCGGAATGCGCATCGATTTGGGGGGAATTGCCAAGGGGTATGCGGTGGATCAGGCGGTGTCCGGATTACTGGCAGCCGGTGTGGAGCACGCCATCGTCACTGCCGGGGGCGACAGTCGTTTGATTGGCGACCACCGCGGCCGCCCCTGGATGCTGGGCATCAAGCACCCCAGGGGGGAGGAGCACGTCATTACGCTGCCGTTGTCGGATTCGGCTATATCAACGTCCGGGGATTATGAACGCTTTTTTGAAGAAGGTGGCGTTCGTTTCCATCACATCATTGATCCCGCCAAAGGGGATTCGGCCCGTGAGTTACTCAGCGTGACGGTGTTGGCCGAACATTCGGTGGACGCGGACGCATTGTCAACCACATTGTTCGTACTTGGCCCACAGAAAGGCCTGAAATTAGTCAATTCTTTGGCAGGCGTCTCTGCGATACTGATAGATAGGACAGGAAAGGTCCGTTACTCAACCGATTTAGTGGATCCAACGATGCATTGATGATGAGGACATGGTATAACGGATTGCATTAGCTTATAAAAAATAACAATAAGAGCGGACCCGTGGCTTGCTATGAATTCGTCACTGATGCTGCACGATCCTGCTGATGCGGGCATACATACACCCAATTACGTTTTTGTTGCTGATCAACTGCAACAGCGTATTCTCTGTTCCAACATGGCCTCGCCGCACTTTGTGTTGACCCAGGAATCCAGTGAAGCGGATCTTTACCAGGCCTACCTCAACAGCCCATCCACCTCCATTCTCCAGCTAAAAAATATCAAGGAAGATCTTGTCGATGCGATGGTTAAAGCCAACGAGTCCGCCGAGGGGCACCTGTTTCGGTTTCGGGATGAAAACGGATACTGGCGCTTTGGTTTCCTGGAAAATACATTGCTTTACGGCGGCGAGGCCGCCAATCAGGAATTTCTGTGCGGAATGATAACACGGGTGCAAAATCCCGCCGCCTTTGTCGCCAGTGACTCATCCCTGTCTTCCCGCCTGGTGTGGATGACCGATCAGGATCTCAGGTTGACCAAAGTCAGTGGTGATTGTCGCACCCTGGGTTTTGATATTGCGACATTGCTGGCAACCGGGCAATTGAGTTTTCTGACCGAAGAAACCGGTGGTTTTCTGGATTCCATATGCCAGGATCTGTTTGTCAGCCCCAAACCTGAAACCCGGGTGGTGCGCCAGACCTTGCGCAGCCTGGATGGCAATGCCGTCTCGGCCACCATTCAATTTTCGCTGCTGTTTGATGAGTTCGGTTGCGTCATCGGAACATTGGGTATTGCTGAGTTCTTTCCCAGTCGGGAACTGCTGGAAAGTGAACGCCAATTGTTTGCGGCAACCTTTGATGCGGTTTCAGAAGGCTTTTTTATTACGGATCGCAGCGGCTTTATCCTGCGGGCCAACCCGGCTCTGTATGAGTTAACGGGCTTCTCACCAAGAGAACTGCTGGGGCTGCATTGCAGTCATATCTGGCGTGGCCGCTACGGCCCGGCGTTCTTTCGCAGTATTCGTCATAGCTTGCAGCGTAATAACAAATGGCGGGGAGAGTGCGACTTTGTACGTCAAAGCGGTGAAGTTCGGCCGGCTATTCTCAGTTTCAGTCAAACCCATAACTTTCGGCATGAAGTTCAGAATTACGTGGGCATGCTGATGGATATTGCCGATAAAAAACGCGATGAAATGCGGATTTACCGGTTGGCGCACTATGATTCCCTTACCGGCGTGGCGAACCGGCGCTTGTTCAATGAGCGCCTGCAGGATGCGGTGGCGGACTCAGAAGAAAACGGTACCAAACTGGCAGTGTTGTTTCTTGATATGGACCGCTTTAAGCCGGTAAACGACTCATTGGGTCACAGTGCCGGAGATCAACTCCTCAAATCGGTGGCCCGGCGCCTGATGTATTGCCTGGGAGAGGGGGATACCGTAGCCCGCATGGGAGGGGATGAGTTTGCCCTGGTATTACGCAACCTGCCGCAGGAGGAAGCGGAACAATGTGCTATCAAGATGGCGTCGCGGGTGTTGGCACAGTTTTTTGCACCGTTTTTGATAGATGGTCGTGAAGTGTATTCCTCGTGCAGTATTGGTATCAGCCTTTTTCCTCATCACGGTCAGAGTGCCGAGATACTGCTGCGCAGCGCTGATACCGCTATGTACGCGGCCAAGCGAGCGGGTAAAAACAACTATCAGTTCTACGATGATGACATGAACAAACGGGCCATGGACCGGCTGATTATGGAAAACGCCATGCGCAAGGCCCTGGTGCGGGAAGAGTTCGACCTGTTCTTTCAGCCCCAGTATTCCGTTCTCAATGGTGTAATGACCGGGATAGAGGTGTTATTGCGCTGGGACCATCCGGTGTTTGGGACCGTACGCCCCCTGGAATTTATTGATTTGGCTGAGCAAACGGACCTGATTATCCCCCTGGGCGAATGGGTCTTTCAGCAAACCTGCGAAAAGATCAGTCAGTGGCAGAAGCAGGGCGTGCAGTTTGGCCGAGTGGGCGTGAACGTGTCCGCCAATCAGTTTAAACGGGATGATTTTGCCGAATGGGCTCTGTTTCAGGTGCAGCGCTATGGGGTGAACCCGGCCCATCTGGAACTGGAAATCACCGAAAGCGCGATCATGGAAGACGTTGAGCACAGTTTGCAGATGCTGGAACAGTTGCAGCGTGCCAATATAAGAATCGCTGTGGACGATTTCGGTACCGGATACTCCTCTTTGAACTATCTGCGCAAGTTCCCCATCAGTACGCTTAAGATCGACCGGGTTTTCATAGAAGATATCGTCGACAACGAGGATACGCTGCAATTGGCCCAAACCGTGATCGCCATCGCCAAAAGCCTGAATCTTGGGGTGATAGCAGAAGGGGTGGAAACCTGGGAACAATACCAGATACTCAGTGAGAACGGTTGTGATGAGGTGCAGGGTTACTACATGAGCCGGGCGCTGTCGGAAACGGCGTTGCTTGACCTGGTAGCCTGTGTCTCTGAATAGATGATTTGCCTTCCGCCCGGGGGCTGCAGCTGTGATATTATGGCGTTTTTGTGGTCTATGGCAGGGGCAGTCGCGCATGAAGAAGCCAACCAAACCGGAATCTGATCAGACTCAAGATCAAAGCGATTCACCGCAGGTACAACAAGGCCATCCGCTCTTTGACTGGCGGCCGCTTTTTTTTACACTCTTATTGTTTGCACTGTATTACACCTTCTCGGCACAGAGTGAAACCGGCCCCAAAGAAATTCCCTACACCCAGTTCAAGCAACAGCTGATGAACGATGAACTCGCCTCAATTACCATGCGCGGGCAGCAGATCAATGGCCGTTATCGGAATAGTGACAAGGTCAATGGTTTTGATTTTAAAACCTATATGCCGGATATACGGGATGAGTCGCTGCTGGAACTGATTGAAAGCAGAAACGTAGAACTGAAGGCCAAGAGCGAAGAGCTGCCAACCTGGGCCACGGTGTTGATCAGCCTGCTGCCGTGGATTCTGATTTTTGGATTTTTTGCCTACAGTAATCGTGCCCTGCAAAATCGCATGGGGGGCGGTGCCGGCCTGTTCGGTTTTTCCCGCTCTCATGCCAGGCTGTATGAAACGCCGGAGACCAGTGAAATCAATTTTGATGAAGTGGCTGGTTTAGAGGGGGCTAAACAGGATTTGCGGGAAGTTATCGAGTTTCTGCGTAACCCGGACAAATTTCGAAAACTGGACGCTAAATTGCCCAAAGGCATATTGATGATGGGGCCTCCCGGCACGGGTAAGACATTGCTGGCGAAGGCAACGGCCGCCGAAGCGGGTGTGCCGTTTTTCAGCATCAGCGGCTCTGAGTTTGTTGAGATGTTTGTGGGGGTGGGTGCCGGTCGGGTACGCAGCATGTTCCAGCAGGCACGGGAGAAAGCACCGGCACTTATTTTTGTTGATGAAATCGACTCAGTAGGGCGGGTGCGCGGAAGCGGAGTGGGGGGCGGCAATGACGAGCGTGAGCAGACGCTCAATCAGATACTGGCGGAAATGGATGGTTTTGCCAGTGATGAGCCTGTAGTGGTGCTCGCAGCCACAAACCGGCCCGATGTACTGGATCCGGCGCTCATGCGCCCGGGTCGGTTTGATAGAAAAATCACCCTGGAGTTGCCACAGAAAAAAGCCCGCTTGCAGATATTGCAGGTACGCACGCGGCGTAAGCCGCTGAGTGATGATGTGGATCTGGAGCAGCTCTCTGCACGTACCATTGGCTTCTCCGGAGCGGATATTGAAAACCTGGTTAATGAAGCGGCACTGCATGCGGCGCGGGAAAACAAATCGCTCATTGAGCAAAGTGATTTCGAGCATGCCCACGATAAAATCCTGCTGGGCACCGAGCGTCAGGATATTTTGAATGGCGATGATAAAAAACGTATCGCTTACCATGAGTCGGGGCATGCCCTGTTATCCATGTTTCTGACTTACGCGGATCCGGTCAGTAAAGTGACGATCATACCCAGGGGGCGCGCCTTGGGTGTCACCGAAACGATGCCGGTTGAAGATAGGGTTAACTACACGCAGGAAGTGCTTGAAGACCGTTTGTGTGTGTTACTGGGGGGGCGTTGTTCGGAGCGTGTCGTATTCGGAAACGTGAGCTCCGGTGCAGCCGATGACCTCAAACAATGTACTTTACTGGCACGCCGGATGGTGACGCAGTGGGGTATGAGTGAAAAACTCGGCCCGGTACATTTCCCACAGCACGAAGAGCATCCCTTTTTGGGCATGGAGATGGCCACTTCCAAAGATTTCAGCGATGTCACCGCCCATACCATCGATCTGGAGGTAGAGTCATTGATTAAGAAAAGTGAAGAACGCACGCTACAAATTCTGCGGGACAAGCGCCGTGATCTGGATGCCCTGGCCGAGGCTCTAATGGCTAATGAAACCGTTTCTGCGGAAGAGATTCGGCAGTTGATCAAAGTGGATTAGTGCAGCTTCCACTTGCCAGGTTCTACTTACCAGCTGTAGTTAACGGTATAGGTGAGGGTGTCTTCCTGCTCGGGTTTGAGTTTCAGGTTGAATTCTATGGTTTGGCTGTCGGTTTTCGTGAATGGCTCTGAGTGATCCACGATTTCCCAGTTGGTCCAGCGGTACAGCGGTTCAATCACGGTTACGGTAACGGCTTGTTTTTTGCGGTTCTTGACTGTGATTTCGAAGGATTCCTGAGCCCTGTTTTCCCGTGTGTGAAGCTCGTAGTTCAACCGGGTCCGCTCACCGCTGATATCAAATGCGTTGCCGGTATAGAGTGACACCAGCGCGCCCTGTGCTGTGTGGTCAATGTTATTTTCACCAAGGAATTCCAGTTGTTTGTCTTGATCCTGTTGATAAAAGCGAACCCTGCCTTTGGGTAGGGAAACCCCCAAGCCGTTGTCTTTGCTGTTGCTGAATTGGCGATAAATCCAGACTTTGGTGTTGCTCTTTACCCCGTAATTCGGATCATTCCGAATGTGTTCCATATTGGCAGGGTAACGGGCATCAATCTGAGCCCCGTTATACAGGTAGCGGGTTTCAGATTTGATTCCGCTTGCGCGAATAAATTCGACCTGTTTGCTTTCACCGTTATCCAGGTTTACGGGGCGGTCGATGCTGTAGAGATGGTAGTCATCAAAGTCCTTTTCAGTGATTTGGGTTTTGACTCTGGCGGCAGCCATCATTCTGACCTGAGCCAGTTGTGCTTCCTGCGGTGCTATCTTGTTGAAATCACCTGCCATCAGTTTAACTTTGGCATTATCGAAGTTCTTGCCGGAATCATTGTTGATAGTAACCCAGGCGCTTAAATCCAGTTGATCGCTGCTCTCCCGGGCCACCAGATTGTAGTCTGCTTTCCAGCTCAGTCCGCCGGTAAGATAGGCCAGTTCTGCTGATATCTTGCCGGACGTGGCGGAATCCAATTGCAGATTCAGTGCCGGATTCAGCAGGGCATCGTCTTTCAGGGCCGGAAACAGGGGCGTGCCGGGGAGCCCAAAACGTGTTTTACCATCTATTTCAATAACAGGTACACCGCTGGAGGTGCCACTGCGGATTATTTTTCCCGATAGGATTTCAGTCTGGTTGTTGCGAGTGACTTCGAAATCGATGACTTCACCCTCATAATGCTGCAACAGCAAACTTTCATTCACCGGCAGCGAGTGATAGTTCTGCTCCAGTACGAACAGCTGATCTTTTTTCTCCAGTGGGCGAAAGATTACGGAATCCGGCTCCAACTGTGTGGTGATTTCCTGATAGCGGACCTGATTGATGCCGGGTTTCAGGGTCAACTGCAGAGTGTCTCTCACCACGGCAAAGTTGTCGTTATAGAGGGTCAAAGAGGGTGCCGAAGTGTGGGGCGGTGCGCTGTGCGCAGCTTGTACTGCAATGGCACACACAATGGACGCTGCGCTAATGGGTGTCAGTTTTATATCCATGGTTGCTCCCACTCAGGCTTTTTTGTTGGTTTTACGCTTTTGGATAGCGGGCCTGCAGTTCCTTATATACCGTATCCTGCAGATCGGTAGTTTGATCGCTTACAGTGTTCAGGATTTCTGCCAGATGTTCGTTGTCTTCTTTGCCATGCCACTGTTTGTGATAGGTGCCTTCTTTATAGCCGTGATCCTGGCGAAAGAAGTTCAACACATTCTTGCCCACATACTGATGGTAGAGTTGGACCAGGCTAAAATCACTCAGTTCCATTAGTTGACAGAACAGGGGAATGGAAAAGTGTTGGGTGGTCAATGTGTTCCGGGCCAGTTCTTCAACCGCCACCAAGAAGTCCTGGGTGCTGTTTGCGCTTTTCCACTGGGCTTCCATAGTCTCCGCAATGCTCTCTACGCTATCACCGGAGGTCAGTAAAATGCTCATACCGAAATGCCAGATATCAACGATTTCCAACTGAATTTGATGGGTATCCGGTGTTTGCTTTTTCCACCACTTCCAACCGTGGTGATCCATCAACTCGGCGCATTCCGTCCAGATGGCGCGATACCATTCGTATCCCTGTTGTTGCCACTGAGGGTGTACTTTGCTGTTCATCCTGTTTTGCAGTTCAAGCATACTGATAAAAGCGTGTTTCATAAAAACTCCTATTCAAAACCCAATGACTGTACGTTGCGTTCGCGCTCCCGTAGCAGGTGTAATCCAGCGTAAAGTACGATCAGCCCCGCCATGCACAGATAGAGATGCCACCAGTAACTGGGTAACGCAGTCAGGTATTGTTCAGGGCGATCAGGGTTATAGTAAACCTTGTTGATGGCATGGTTCCGGCGCAAGTCGGCCTTTTGGATGACATAACGTTTTTCACCAACCTGATAGAAAAGCCCGGACTGTGCCGGGGTGATGTCCGTAACCGGCCAGCGCTGTTTTTCGATGGTAGAGGTCAACAGATAGAGACTCATCAGGAGAACGCTCAGACCTCCGGCAATGGCCAGATAGGCGATGATCAGGAACAGCGGGTGTTTGGATTTATGATCGGACATAATCGGTATCGTCAGAGTGTTCTGCCCTATGCTAGCCTGTCTCTATTTAACTCACAACGCGTGAGGCCAAATATATGTGTGGCCGTTTTAATATTATCGACGATCAAGCTATGCGGGATTTGCTTCGTACCCTTGGTTTCGATTTCAATTTTCCCACGCGAATTAATATCGCACCTACCGAGGCTGTACCGGTGATCATGAAGACTGATCAAGGGCTGGCCATCCATGAGATGCGCTGGTGGTTGACCCCCGCATGGGCACCGGAAATCACGTCGCGGTTTTCCATGTTTAACGCCCGCAGTGAAACCCTGGATACCAGTAAGGCGTTTCGCGGCCCGTTTCGTCACAAGCGTGGCATTATGCCGGCGTCCTCCTTTATTGAATGGCGAAAGCTGGGGCAGGGTAAACAGCCTTATCTGATTCGGCCTCAACACGGGGTGCTTATGTTTGCGGCCATCTGGGATCAATGGGAGAAGTCTGAGCACTACATTGAAAGTTGCGCCATGGTTACCACTGCGGCCGCTCCCGCCATGGATTGGTTACATCACCGGATGCCGGTAATGTTGTCTCTGGATGAAGCCCGGGAGTGGATGAATCCTGAGACGTCTAAAGCGCGCTTACAGCAGATTATGGCGCAGGGGTTGTCAGCGGATTTGCAAGCCGTGCCTATTTCACCACGGGTGAACAGTGGCCGGGATAAAACCGCCGCTGTTCTGGAGGAAGAGGGGGATCCGGTAGTCATTCCCGGGTGTTGATCTAGTCGTCTGAGAATATGCGTTTGATGACGTCACTGAGGTTCTGCGCCGGGGCTTTTTCTTCAAGCGGTATTACGCCATCACCATCAGTAGCACTTTGTTCAGACGCATCTGCGGCAGGTTCCTTGCCCAGCTCCAGCATAATGCTCTGTTCGCGCTCACGTTTGCGGTCACGCTCTTGCATGTAGCCAAGATCCTGTAATCGGGCAATGGCAAGCAATGATTTTGCGCGCATGGTATCCAACTGTTTTTGTTGTTGTTCGATGATACCGATAGCCACTGTTTGCATCTGCCGCCGCTGCTGACGCAGTTGTCTGGCGGTTTCCTGTTCCAGCTCGGTGACTGTCTGCCGCAGCGCGATGATGCGGGATTCGAAACCGTAGAAACGATTTAAACGGGTGTCCCGTGCCGCCATCAGTGCTCTGATACGTCGCTCAAGCTCCAGCAGCATATTGTTCATTGCCACCTGCTCTTTGGTTGCCTCCCAGCGCTTTTCAATCGCGGTGGCGTTAAGATCCCAGAGTAGCAGGCCCTTTAACAGTTTGAGTTTTTCCCACTCTTCGAAATACAGATCGGGATCATTCAGGTCCACCAGTGCCGCTTCGATGGCATCAAGCCGTTCTTTTTGGATCAGTTGCGATACATTGGCCAGGCCCGTCAGGTCATTGTTGGCAATGATCTGGTTGAGCCTGGTTTCGAATTCGTCCAGCTTTACCCGGGAATACGCGTAAAAATTCTTCGAGTTATCAATGGCTTTTTCAGCTTTTGGGGCCAACTCATTGAGCCGCTCCACGTGTGTATTGATCATCTCGTTAAAACTGGGGAACTGCTTTTCCCAGTGACGAAGCACCATGTACAGTCGCTGTAACTCGCGATAATCCCGATACAGGCGGTGGAACTCATTACTGGCAAAGTAGCGGTACAGGTGCTGTGTTACCTTATCTTCCACCGGCAATTTGAACTCAGGCAGCTTACCCATTGCATCGTGACCGGAAATGTCCACAGGGCTGATGCGCTCGATCCAGTCTGGCTGCTGAATCTCCTGCTTGATGGTGTCGAGGCGGCGGCGTTGATTCCTGAAAATCTTATAGGCGGATTTATAGCCGTCCAGTGCATCCTGCAACGCTCCCAACTCTTCAAATACAAAGGGCACATTGAGAATACTTTCCTGTACGGATGGATCAGTCAGGGGGCGCTCGTTCAATTCCATCCAGGGGGTCAGTGCATCCAGTTTTCGATCGGAATGAAAATGGGTCCAGCCCAAGGCCAGCAAGGCTCGATTTGCCACCGGCCCGTAGAGCCGCACCCGGTGCAGCACCTGTTGTGCCTGTTGTAACTGGTTGGCACGCAGATAGTGAATGCCCAATGCAAGCGCTGCCTGATCGGTGAGGGTTTTATCCAGCTCTGTTTGCGGGCGGCTCCTGTTGAGTACATCGGAATAATAGGTTGCCGCTTGTTCCATATCCCCCAACTGCGCCAGAGCCGATGCCATATTGAAGCGGACAAAGAGGCTTTGTGCCTGGTCTTCTCGCAGGTATTGACTCAGGGACTGGGCTTGATCCACTTGCCCCAGGCGGATATGACATAGGATCTGCAGTAACACATGTTCGGTGGCACGGCTTTCCAGTGGCTCGTTAATGCTGGAGGTGAGGATGTCTAATGCGTGCTGTGGATCACCCCGTTTGTAGTAGATGCGAGCCAGTTGGTACCAGGATTCGTCGGCACCTTCAACCGAGGTATAAGTATCCAGCAGAGAGCGGAATATGGCTTCCCCTTGATCCAGCAGGCCATAGGAAACGTAGAGCGCACCCAATACCAGTTCCGCATGCTCGCTGTTGCCTGCAAACTGGCCCCGTTCCTTCGCTACCAGTATCTTGGTGATGGCCGAAAAGTAATGCTCCTGATAGAACTCAAACAACAAATCACCGTAGGCCAGGTCTTCAATGGCGTGGGGCTGATCAATGGGCAGCGGCTCCCTGGGTTGTTCGGGGACGGCTGGGTCAGTGGTTTCTTCAGATCCAAACCAGTCAAAGGGATCGAGATCCAGGGCAAGGGCAGGGCTGGGCGCCAGTACGCCGATGGCAGCCGCCAGCATACCCACTTTGCAAAAGCGAATAACCGCATTGGGTGTTAATGAGATGTTGTCGTGATGACGTTTCGGTTTCAAAATCAAATCCTGGTGGCCGTTGCCATCACTCCCACTGCTTCAAGCGGAAGCCGGGTTGTTTACGAAGATCATCACCTTCAATTTTCAGCTCAATGTACTTTGTGCCACTGCTCTTCTCAAATGCCATGCTGACTGCACGCTTGTAATCGCGGCCTTCCGGGCCCACGCCGGTGACCACTGCCACCAGCTCGTGTTCGCCCACGGGAAGGTTACCGGTAAACAGGCGTTGTACCGCGCCACGGTTCATGGCTTTCAGTTCCCGTTCGGTATAAAGGTGATTGCTGATGGGGCGGTCGTTTAACTTCAGCGTTACCCCGTCCAATTGGAAGTATTCCAATGCGTCGAACGATACAAAGACATTGACCTGGGTACTGCTGGGAAACAGCAGGTCTTCTTCCAGAATGAAAAGATCCCGGTTTACCTGCAGAATTTTCTCTTTCAGCTGTTGCATTTCCTGCTGCATGGTTGCCGGATCTTTTTTGGCAACAGTACCTTCGGCTGCGGCATCCGGGCTTTCCGATCCATAGAGGATCTGGTTCAGATCAACGAACTCGCTCTCTTCTTCCGGTGCGGTCATTTCCGCTTTTGGTTTGGCGCTCACCGTTTCGGCAGGGGCATTTTCATCTTCATCCAGAATTTCATCGATCTCGATGAACTCCAGATCTTCCCCTAAATCCAGGTCGATGGTTTCGTCGGTTTCAGCCGCCCAGGCCATACCGCACAGCGATATGAGCATGAGGGCGGTAAAGAATCGGGCCAGTTTGTGATTGATCGCGTTCATTTGCTTCACTTCACTCGTTTGGATTCGCCTATTCAGATACCAGTGTTTGCAGGATGGTATCGAATTTGTTGACATCACCAGGCTCAAAGCCATCCTGCAGATGCCGAATTACGCCATCCCGGTCCACAATAAAAGAGGAGGGCAGATCGTTAATGTCGTAGCGCTCACTGACCACAAACCGGTCATCAAAAAGCATGGTCAGATCCAGGCCTTTGTGCTCCCGATAATGTTCAGCGTCGCTGCGTTTTTTATCCAGGGTAACGGCCCAGACTTTTACACCGAAATCCCGGTATTTCTGTTGCAGTTGCTCCAGTGCCTGTAATTGCACCGGGCAGGAACGGCACCAACTTGCCCAGAACACCACAGCGACAATGTAGCCCCTTTGTTCCGACAGGCGCAGATTGAATGGGCCGTCGCTGTGTAGCGTGAAGTCCGGCGCATCGTCACCCACCGGCGGCTTTTTGGCAAACACCGCCGGACTTGCCAGCAACGCCAGCCCGATCACTCCATACTGTACCCTTCGCCACATGCTCTGCATCTTGTTTCTCACGGTTGGTTACGATGGAATAAAGGAGATTGGGTAGGTGTCCTGCCAAACGCCCACATCCATCGCACCGAAGTTGATGCGCTTCACTTTCAATACGATCTTGCGTTCCAGGTCGGCATCGTTCAATTCACTGCTGACCACTTCACATTTGGTTACGGTGCCATCAGGCTGGATAACCATACTCAGTACCACGGTGCCTTCCAGAGCCGGGTTCTTACGCAAGGCGCGGCGATACAGCGAGTAGATCGAGCCTTTGTATTTATCGAATACCAACTGGATGTCTTCGGTGGATCGGCGCGCCTTGCCATCGGCACCGCGGCGTGTTTCTTTTTCGGCGGCAGGGTCAGCGATCTGGCTTTCCACCTGCGTGCTTTGTACTCCCGCCAGTGAGCCGGAGCCACCCCCGCCGGAAGAGGCTTTCGATGTGCTGACACCGCCACTGCTGCCCAGGGCCATGGAACCCACCAGATTGCGTTGGGTTTTTTGCTCCTGAGCCCCCACTGAAGACACCGCTTTTTGTTCTGTCTTCAGGTCCGCCAGATCGTTGCTGTCCCGCAGATCACTCAGATCGTCGAATACCGCAATGGCGGCCTTAGCCTGCTCTTTGGCGGTAGGTTTGGGTTTTTCCTCTTTTTTAGGCTCTTCTTTCTTGGGCTCTTCCTTGGGTTCCTCTTTTTTCTCTTCCTCTTTCTTTTCCTCTTTGGGAGGTGGCGGAGGCGGTGGCGGCTTTTGCTTTTCCATCACCAGCTTCGCCAGACGAGGCGGGATTTTTTCCACCTGATCCCGTTGTTTTTCCGGCACGGGAATGCTGGGCAAAACCAACAGCAGAATGACAAACACCACCGCAAAAACCACGAACAGCTTGCGAAAGAGTTTCTCCTCTTCCGCGGCTCGATCCCATGGCAGGCTCGGCGTTGAGTAATACAGCGGTTTCATGATTTCTTGTCCTCCGTTTTCTTGAGGACAGCCAGTGAAATCCTTGAATACTCGTTACTGCTGCAGGTCATCATGATTTTGCGCAGCAGGGCGTAGGGAATTTCCTTGTCACCCATGATGGTGACGTTCCGTTCTGCCACGCCCAGCTCGTTCACCATCAGTGCCGGGGCCTTGCTGGCCTGGTAGCGCAACTCTTTCTGCAGGGCAGGTATGTTGTCGCTGGGCAATGACATGATGGTTGGAACCTCTTCCACAATCCGGCCGTTCACCAGAATCGTGCGGTCATTCACCATAATGGTCAATGTTTCACGGGGTAACTGCTCGGCGATGGACTCCGGCAGCTTAATGGATTTCTGATTCGGCAGCTGGGTGGTGTTGGATGAATTCACCAGCAGGAAGAACACCAGAATGGTGAAAATATCCATCAGTGACACCAAGTTGACGCTGGGCAGAAACTGGCGCTTATGGCGCCGGTCCATGCGTTTTGCACGATGGGATAACTTCACGCAGCACCTCCTTTGGTCACACCGGTGGAGGAGGATTTCTGTTGATCCGGTGGTGCATCACCGATGGCGATGTCAGGGAACAATTCAGCGTTTTGTACATCGGTGCCAACCACTTGCTTGGTTACCCGCACTTTGTCCATGGTGGTGACCAGTACTTCGTAGGGAGTACTGGGTTCCAGCAACAGGGTTATTTCAGTGATGTCCGGGAAGCGGGTTTTCACCGCCTTCAGGGTTTTCACCAGGGTGTTGAAATCGTGCTTGCCGGCTGTATTGGGGATGATTTTCAGCGGCCCTGTCTGACGGTCGACCACTTCCAATCGATTGTTGTATATCAGCACTTCCAGCACGATCGGCTTTTTGTCTTCCTGCTGCTGTTGCGCGGCCGGGGTGGTGGCAGGCAAATTCAGCTCCAGGATAGAGATCTGCGAAAACACAGCGGTAATCAGAAGAAACGGCACCAACACCACCATCAAATTCATGAAGGCGGTTATGTTGATTTCAGCGTCTGCTGTGTGTCTTCGACGCGAGCGTCTACTCATATCGGCTCCTGCTCAATCGTATTCGTTTGATCAATGTCGGTAACTGACATTAACCCTGTCCGTTGCTCTGTGCCTTTTGGCTTTGGGCCTGACGGAATACGTTGAGGAATTTTACGGAAGCCATTTCCATGCTGTCGATGAGCTGGTTGGTTTTATTCTGCAGATAAGTGAACGCCAACAGTAACGGGATGGCTGCCATCAAACCAAATGCGGTGGTGTTCATGGCTACCGAAATACTGGCCGATAACAGGTCTGCCTTTTGCGAGGGATCCGCGCTGGCAACTGCGGTAAAAGCGTTAATCAGACCCATGATGGTACCCAACAGACCCAGTAGGGTAGCGATATTGGCAAAGGTGGCAATGTAGTTGGTGCGGCGCTCCAGATGCGGAATGGCTTCCATCAGGCCTTCTTCCATGGCCATCTCCACTTCGTCGTGGCGGGTGGCATAGGCGCTTCTGGACAAGCCGTATACCAGGATTTTGGCCACTGCACTGCCGGAGTTTTTGGCCTCTTCCATGGCGGACTTGAACTTGCCCTGGGTCAGCAGCGGGAACAGCTTTTTCCACACCATCTGGTTGCGGGTTTGAGTCAGATTCAAATAAATGAAGCGCTCAAGCGTGATGGCCAATCCCACCAGGAACACCGCCAGTATGATGTACATAAAGGGGCCGCCTTCCTGAAAGAACTGTGCGGTGGTGGTGATCAGTCCTGCGCTTTGTTCAGCCGCATTCATTGTGTCAGACATTTTGGTCTCCTGCGTTACCAAATATTGGTTTATCTGTTCGTTGATTTGAATCGTTGCTACGAGTCTAAGGGTCAGGCTTTCGTATTGTTATTGGTTTGGTACCATAAATCCTTATTGATCAACCGCTTGGGGATCAGAATGCTGAAGCAGGTTAAAATAATCCACCTGTCTGCGCAACTCGTCCTGGTCCACCGGTTTCAATGAATCGTTCAGCAACTGAGAGTCGAGGCTGGGCTTGGATTGCCAGGGGTCAACCGACAATTCGCGGTTTTGCCAGGGCACCACGTTGAGCACGTTGGGTGCTTCTTTGGTGCCAATGATGGTGGTGCCTTCATCCAATGCCCATGTGGCTCTGCTTAACAACACAGTACCCAGTATTAAAATGAAAAAAAGCGTCGGCCTAATGTTCATTGTGTCCTTGCAGCTCGTCGTTGTAATTCAATGATCCAGCCGTTAACTTTTTTATCCGGTTCGGGAAGCAACGTCTGATAGGTTTCGAATTCTTTTAGGGCCAATACGGGATCATGCAAATACAAATCCGCCAGTACCGCTAAATTATAGTGGGCTGGTGCATAATTTTCGTCGATTCGAATCGCAGATTCATAACTCACCTGGGCTTGCCTGAACTTGCCAAGCTGCCGGCTAAGTACGCCCAACTCATTGAGAAGGCGAGGGTTTTTGCCATGCTGCAGGATTGATTTCTGAAGCAGATCATAGGCTTCCTGGATATTGCCCTTTTTTCTCAAAACAATGGCCTGGTTCACAATCGGGCCTGATAGGGCCGGATATTGCGTTGCCAGATCCCGGAATCGAGCCTGCGCGGTAGCCAGATTGCCTTTGCGCAGCTCAGCCACCGCCCGGTTGAAATCCGAACGGGCCAGTTCCGCCTGCTGTACCTGTTCCGGATCACGGGTCAAAGGCTCCTGGCCGGGTTGATTGAGCCGTGCCAACACAGCGGCGGAGTCGGCATCCTGAATGACGGGTGCGGCGGATTCGGGTTGATCCGGTTGTGTCTCCTCGTCGCTGGTTTGTGCACTGGCTTGCTCGGGTACGGTTGCCGCATCGGACTTTTCGGCCGGAACTTCTCCGGTCAGGTCAATGGTTACCGAATCCGGCATCTCAAAATCGCCGGCTTCCAGCTGGCTGTCATCACCGGAAGAGAGCATGGAGCATCCCGTGGCAAGCGCCAGCAGTGGAATCAGCATCATAGAGCAGATGGATGATTTAATAGATGTCATCAACATACTCCTCAGTGAGTTCGGTTTTGTTGTAGCGCCCGGGGGACAGTTTACTCAGGGATTGGTAGCTCTTCTGCACCCATTCATCCCACACGCCGTTAAGGGTACGTTCGGTGTTGGTCTGGAAAATGGCAATGGCCTTATCTTCAAGGGGAATGGCCTGGTCTTCCAGCAGGATTTCATATTCTTCCAGGGCCAGTTCGTCCAAGCCGCGGGGGCGTTCGCTGTCCATGATGCTGCGGGCAAACAGGCGATAGACTTCCCCCAGCTTATAATTGGCGGCCGTGGTGAAATCAATGACCCCGAATTGGACGGTGCGGGTATAGGCTGCGCTGGCTTTTTGCATGGCGGCCTTCTTCTTGCGCAGGCTGCTTTTCAGCGGCTGTGTCAGCCGAATACTGCGAAAATCGGCGAACAGGGCATCGGCACTGTGGTATGAGCCATAGGCGGCAAGATACAGGGTACGGTCTGTTTGCTCCGAGCCTGCAGCGGAGTGGGTTTCCACCAGTTTATTCAGCCAGAAATAACGTTTATTGCTGTCTCCGGCTTGTTCATACAGATTCACCAGTTTGTACTGGGCTTCCATGCGGGGGCCAACCGGGCGCTCGTAATCCCAGACAAACTTTTTGTACAGTTCGATGGCTCCGTCGGTATCGCCGGTTTTCTCGCGCATCTCTGCAGCTTGCAGCAGGGCTTCCCGTGCCAATTCCGGGTTGCTGTCCTGGTTGAGCAGGGCGATGGTGAGCAGCTCGCCTGCGGCCATGGCAAGGTTGCCGGTTTTTTCGTAGGCAAAACTGAGCTTGGCCGGAATGGAGGCGGTGAGGCTGTGGCTGGGGAAACGCTGGCGGAAAGATTCCAGTACCGCGATGGCCTTATCGTATTCCTCCAGTTTCAACAGGAGGTTGGCCGCATCGTAATCCGCGTTGGCACGCACCGAGGCATTAGGTACCACAGCAGCCACCCGCAGGTATTCACCGGCGGCTTCTGCCAGGCGGCCATCCTGTTCCAGGATTTCACCCTGCTTGTAGATACTGGTGGCGAGGTTTTCCCTGAATTTGGCGCGCTGCTGCGCTTGCAGGGATTCGAACTCCAAGACCTTGGTAATGGCTTCTTCGGCCTTGACCCAGGCCTGTTTGTCGAACATGCCGTTGGCATAGGTGATCCAGGCTTTTTCCCGTAATGCCTGGGGTGCCGGTGGCACCAGCTCAATGATCAGCTGCGCGGTGACAATGGCACCCTCCACGTCACCCAACAGCAGTTGATCTTCGATGACGTTATCCAAAATCCGTGGGGTGTGCTCATTGGCCGGGTACGTTTTTGCGAAACGCAGGGAGCTGCTGGCGCGCTTGGCCACCCAGCCTCGGCGGGTAGGGTCATCCTTGGCTAATGTGTTGAGATATTCCTGATGGGCCAGCAAGCCAAAGTAGGCGGCTTTTTCGGCATCCGGATGGGGTGGGTAGTCGTATGCGGTGCGCTCGAATTCCTCGATGGCCGGACGGAAATCCTTGGCGGCAAACAGGGTTTCACCCAACAGCATGTTCATGGTGGGGGCGCTTTCGTCATTGGGGAAGGTGGCCAGGAATTCCCGATACCATCGGGCCGCGACGCCATAATCCTTGGGCAATTTGGTTTTTTGTGCAGCGGCATGGTAGTGCTGGGCCAGCTCGATCAGGTGTTGCTTCAACTCGTTGCTGTATTGGGCTCTGGCTTCCGGTGTTGCCCGCGCCCAGAATGCACTGTAAACCCCGTATTGATCGACAAACTTTTCTTTATAGGGCAACACCAGGCTGGGAAAACCGCCTTTCTGGTAAGTGTCGATGACCTTGGAGGACATGGAAGGCGCCATTGGGTGCAGCGGATTTTTCTGTGAGAACATGGCGTAGGTATCCGCCGCATCCTTATAGCGCTCCTGATACAGGTAGAGTTCCGCCAGCGCGGCGTAAACCTTGAATTCGTAGACCCGGGAACCATTGTTACGGAAGTACTCCGAGACGCTCTGGGCACCCTCTAGGTTGGAGAAGGACATGCTGAGTACACGCAGTGTGTCGTCGAGGGTTTTCTGCTGGGTCTTGGACACTTCCGGCAGGGGGATGGCCTCAATTTTGGTGATGGTGCGCTCACGTCGTTCTGCTTTCCGTTCCTCTTCTGTTTTCGGGGGCGGAGTGGGCATGTACCCGTCCAACAGCGTCACAAAATCCTGTACCGCCAAATCGTAATCACCCAGCTTGTACAAGCTCCAGCCGTGCTTGTAGAGGGAGTGCTCATAAAATTCCCGCTGCGGTCCGGCCTTCAGCACATAGGCGTAGGCGGCGGCAGCGGGCTGATATTCCCCCAGCAGGAACAGGTGCTCGCCGCGGCGGAACTGAGCTTCGTAGGTAAACTCGCCATCGGGGTATTTGGCCACCAGGGTGTTGAGCGTAGTCAGTGCTTTTTCCTGTTCCCCGCTCAGGTCATAGGCCTTGGCCAGCAGATAGTATTCCTCTGACAGGTCGGTGCCATCGGGCGCCCCCAGGATCAGTGCCTCGTAGATCGCCACTGCTTTTCCGTACTGCAGGACATCGCCCTCTGCCGCCAACTCAGCGGAGTCCACCAGGGGGGATTCTTCCAAAGACTCGATCATCTGGTCTTCTGTGGCCACCATGGTGAGATCGGCCATGCGCCGCATGGCCAGGGCCCGCTCTTGCTGGGTGGAGAACAGGGCAACGGCTTGTTCGTAGGTCTGCAGTACCCGTTCCGCCTGGATGGGTTCAAGCTCTTGGGGCAGGACGCTGATGTCGCGGTGTTTGAGGTCTGCCAGAGTCAGGTCACGGCCTTCCGCAGAGGCTGAGCGTTGGCTGGAAGGCGCACAGGCCGTGAGCATCAGCGCACCGACGATGGAACAGGCGGCAAGAGTAGAGGTCACCCAACTTGGTTTTGACTGTCTGATAGATTTACTCACTCGTAACAACCTGGCACTTCTTATTCTTGTCTCAACGAAGCGTAAATTCCGGTGGGCCAAAGGATTAATAGCTTTGATTGTCGCCGGTTTTAGATCAACTGGCAAAAAAGCCCAGGCGTGGATTGTAAATTTTGTGCGCCCGTTATCCAAAAACCTCAAAGCACTGGCGGGGTTTAGCCCGTTTGGCTTGTCGGTGATCTGATGTGTGATCTGCTGTATAGTGCAATCGTACGCTTTTCAGATAGTTATAGATGGGAATATAGCAACTTTGAGACAATCTGACACGGTTTATCTGCTGGATTCAAGCATCTATATCTTCCAGGCGTGGTTTGGCATTCCGGATCGATTTCAGGATGCCCATGGGCGGCCGGTGAACGCGGTCTATGGGTATCTGAAGACTCTGTTGGCTCAGCTGCAGGCGTTAAACCCCGTGTATATGCTGGCTGCCTTTGATGAAAGCTTGTTCAGTGGCTTTCGTCATACCCTTTATCAACCCTATAAGGCCAATCGTGCACTGCCGGATGATGATCTGGCCCGGCAACTGCATTTGTGCCGGGCCCTGACACAATTAATCGGTGTTCATTGTGTCGGCGATGAGGTCTATGAGGCCGATGATTGGCTGGCATTGGGGGCGCAAACCGCCAGATTGTCGGGGCTCAGGTCTATTGTATTGACCCGGGATAAGGATCTTGCGCAGTTGATCACCCCGGGCGATCTGTGGTGGGATTGGTCTGCGGATATCCAGCGGGATCACCCGGCGTTGCAGGCCCATTGGCAGGTTCGCCCTGAGCAGATTGCGGACCTGCTGGCGCTGACGGGGGACAGTGCGGACAATATCCCCGGCGTGCCCGGGGTGGGTGATAAATCAGCCAGAGCTCTGGTGCAGCACTTTCATGATCTGGAAAACCTGTATGCCAACCTGGAAGCCGTCAGGGAAATGAATGTGCGCGGCGCAAATCGGTTGTACACAGCCTTACTTGATACCGAGGAAGATGCCTTCCTGTTCAGGGAGTTGATTCGGCTGCATCCGCCACCTCACGCGCTGCCGCTGAATAATCTGAGATTCAATGCTGCCAGTCCGGATACCCTACTGGCGTATCTGGATGCCCAGGGGCTGGGGGCGGCATTCCACAACCTGGTGAAGCGACATTATGCTTGATACGCGGATTCTGAATGAATTGCTTGACTGGCTGAGCGACCTGCTCGGCACCGATTACCGTACTGCGCAGGCGCGCCCCTCCGGCGCCGGTTGCATCAACGAAACCTACGAAATTTACAGTCAGCAATTGGATTCTGTGTTTGTCAAAGTGGGGCCCGTTGGCCAACTGGACATGTATGAGAAAGAAGCCCTGGGTTTGCAGTTGCTGGATCAATGCCCCGCCATACGCGTACCGGCGGTATTGGGGGCGGCGCGCTTGCAGCACTGCTCGGTGTTGGCCATGGAGTTTATAGCGCTGGCGGCCATCAAAGCCCGGCATGAGGCTCGCTTTGGCGAGGCGTTGGCGCAGTTGCACAGCATGCAGGGTAAGGCGTACGGCCTGGAGCATAATAATTACATTGGGCGCAGTCACCAGATCAACGGCTGGCACACGGACTGGTGGGTGTTTTATGCAGAGCGGCGCTTGTTACCCCAGCGCAAGCTGGCACAGGCCAAAGGCATGCGGCGGGCACTGCTGCAGGATCTGGATCGCCTGCTGGGCTTGCTTCCTCACACACTGGGTTGGTATCAGCCGCCAGCTGTTTTACTGCACGGGGATCTATGGAGTGGCAATATGGCGGTGGACCCATCCGGCACCCCCACTTTGTTTGATCCGGCGGTCTATTATGGTGATGCGGAAACGGACCTGGCCATGAGCCGCATGTTTGGCGCGCCCGGAGCGGCGTTTTATGAGGCATACCATACTGTTTTACCTCTGCGCGATGGGCATTCTTTACGCCGTAATCTGTATGACCTCTACCATTGGCTGAATCACTTTAACCTGTTTGGCGTTGGTTATTTGGGGCAGGTTGAGCATACACTGGCGGCACTGCTGCGTGAGTTAAGTTGAAGCATGAAAATTCTGGTGGATGAAAATATTCCCATGGCCGAAGCCTGCTTCGGCAGCCTGGGAACCGTGATCAAGGTGCCGGGGCGCGATCCGGATGCTGATCTGGTAAAGCACGCCGATGCGTTGATTGTGCGCTCCATTACCAAAGTGACGGAAGCGCTCCTGGCGGGTTCCCGGGTGCGGTTTGTTGGTACCGCCACCATTGGTGTTGACCATATCGATCAGGGATATCTGCAGCAGGAGAAGATTGCGTTCAGCAGTGCACCGGGATGCAACGCCCAGTCGGTGGTGGACTATGTGATGGCGGCTTTGTTGGAGTTGGAGTCCGCCCGCGACTTCACCCTGGCCAACCGCTCCATCGGTATTATTGGTGCCGGTAATGTGGGTTCCCGCCTGCAGGCGGTGTCTGAACAGTTGGGTCTCAGGGTGTTGTTGTGCGACCCCCCGCAACAGGAATCCGGGCAGCATCCTGCCAGCGCGCAGTTTGTCAGTGCCGATGAAGCCTGGCAGGCGGATATTGTGTCGTTGCACGTACCCTATACGCAGGAAGGCAGGCACGCCACCCATCACCTGGCGGATGAGCACCGCCTGCGCAGCATGGTGCCGGGTGCGGTGCTGATCAACACCTCCCGTGGCCCGGTGCTGGATAATATGGCGTTGGCACGGGTGCTGGATGAGCGCTATGACCTGGCGGCCGTACTGGATGTGTGGGAAGGCGAGCCCTTTGTCAACATTGAGCTGGCCAGTAAAGTGGATATCGCAACACCCCACATTGCCGGTTACAGCTTTGATGGCAAGGTGCGGGGAACCTGGATGATTTACCAGGCACTGTGCCGGCATCTGGGGTGTGATGTCTCTATACAGGAGGCTGATCTGATCGATCCCAAGTTGAATCTGCTATTGGACCTGCAAGGGGAGCAAACGTACAATCCCGCCACGGCCCGGGAGTTGATTACCCGTATATACAATATTCATGAAGATGATGTGGGGCTCCGCACCAGCCTGCGCTTACCCAGAGAACGTCGGGCCCAGGGTTTTGACGCCTTGCGCAGGCAGTATCGGGTGCGGCGCGAGTTCAATACGGTCACGCTGAGGGGGCGGGCGCATCTGGAATCCGTATTGGCAGAGCAGGAGATTAATCGCCTGCGGGCACTGGGCCTGAAGATTGTGCCTTGAGCGCATGCGGTTGTTGCCGTGGTGGGGATAGCGCATGCAGGGTGTCAACCAGCCGCCCCCGGGTGAGCACCTGATGCAGCAGCACCAGGAACAGCAGAATAATCAGATGATACCAGTCGTTGTAGTGCAACGGCCCCGTGGAAATGCTGCCCAGCGCCATCAAAGACCAGATTGCCCCCGCTGCCAGGTTCAGCGTCACCAGGCCGATCAGAAGCCAGAACAACCGCAGCCCCTGCACCAAAATGAGATACAGTGAAAACCCGATCACCAGTAAATGGGTGAGCAGGTGAAACATCACCACCAGGGAGTATTGACTGATCAGCAGTGACGCGGCACTGAATAATATCAACGAAACCACCAGACACCCTTTCAGCCACTGAAAACCATAGCGGTCTGCCAGCGGGTGCAGAAAGATACGCATGAAATAGTATTCGGTAAGGCCAATGGCGAAAAACGTTGCCAGCCAGACCCGCAGGTAGACGTTATGGAACGAGCCGGTTCGGAAATAACGGGGCAGGGTGTCGTTCAGGCTCATCAACCAGCGGTTGACGTGAGCCTCTTCCGCTTCCATATGATGGGCCAAACCACCCAGCAGGGCGGCGATGGCAAACAGCAGCATATGTCTGGCGGCTTCCCGATAGCGCTCTGGGCGACGATACAGGTCCAGACTCAGTGCAATAGCCAGCGCGAAAATAGCGTAATTCAAAGAGATGAGCATGTGATTCAGTCATTGTTGTGTTTTTCATGCGGTAAGTGTCTCATGTTTGGAGCCGGTTCTGCATGTCAGAACGGGACACACCGTGCCCACTGTCCCCGAGTGGTATAGAATGCGGCACAGCAACAAAGTGGTTCTAACCGGAGGAAGTACAGCCTGCCATGAATCAAATCAAACTTGGACTGCTGGTGAATCCCATGGCCGGTATCGGCGGGGCGGTGGGCCTGAAGGGCAGTGATGGTGAATCCATTGTGGATCAGGCTTTGCAGCGGGGAGCGGTGCCCCGTGCCTTGCAGCGGGTGGGTATTTTTCTGCGTGAATTGCAGCCATACCAGGCCCAGATTCAGTGGTTTTGCTGGGGCGGAGCCATGGGGGAGGATAGCCTGCAGGAAGCCGGATTCAATATGCAGGTATGCGGTGAATGTGCCGCCACCACCGGTGCTGTGGATACCCGTCAGGCGGCCCGGGCGCTGCAGCAGCAGGGTGTTGATCTGATTGTTTTTGCCGGTGGTGACGGCACCGCGCGGGATATTCATCAGGCCGTAAACACCAGTATCCCGGTGCTGGGGATACCCGCCGGTGTCAAGATCCATTCCGGGGTCTATGCGGTGCATGCCAAAGGAGCGGCGGAGATTGTGATCAAAATGATCCAGGGGCAGCTGGTCAGTGTGGCGGCCATGGAAGTGCGGGATATTGACGAGGACGCCTTCCGCCAGGGCCAGGTGCGGGCCAGCCACTATGGGGAGCTGCTGGTTCCCGCTGAAGAACGCTACCTGCAACACGTCAAGTGCGGCGGCAGGGAAGTTGAAGCCCTGGTGCTGCAGGAGGTGGCGGCGCACATCATTGATGAGCTGGCGCGCGACTGGCTTTATATTTTGGGCCCGGGCACCACCACCAAAGCGATCGCGGATGAGCTGGGGCTGGAGAAAACACTGCTGGGGGTGGATTTGCTGTTAAACCAGGAATGGGTGCAGATGGATGCCACCGAACAGGATATCCTGCATTGGCTTGAGCGCTATCCGGCGAAGATTGTGGTGACCCTGATCGGTGGTCAGGGGCATATATTCGGTCGGGGCAATCATCAGATCAGCCCGGCGGTGATTCGCCAGGTGGGTCGCGATAACATCATCATAATTGCCACCAAAACCAAGCTTAAGGAACTGGCAGGGCGCCCCCTGCTGGTGGATACCTGGGATGCCGAACTGAATGGGGAACTGTGTGGCTATTTACCGGTGATTACCGGTTATGAAGATGCGGTGCTGTATCCCGTTGAAGGCTGATGCTGAGCCTGCCTGACCCGGTTAGCATGCTGGTTACGGCATTCACTGCACCCATCCCCCCACAATGTCGACAAAAGAAAAGCCCGCTTTACGCGGGCTTTTCCAGTCTGGCCGGTTGTACTGTTGTCAGTTAGCCGTTGGTGAGCGCAGCGATGCGCGCGTCCAGGGGCGGGTGTGACGAGAACAACTTGGCCACTTTACCGTTACGGATACCGAATGCCACCATGGTGTCGGGCAGGTCATTGGGTAATTCCATTTCGGCCTTCAGTTTCTGCAATGCCCGGATCATGGCGCCCCGTCCGGCCAGGTCGGCACCGGCGGCGTCCGCGCGGAATTCACGCCAGCGGGAAAACCACATGACGATGATACTGGCGAGGATGCCGAAAATGATATCGAAGAGGAACACCACCGCCATATGGCCAAAGAAGCCTAAGCCGCCTTCACCTTCATCATTGCGGAAGAACTGATCGATGACAAACGCGGCGATGCGGGCAAAGAACATGACAAAGGTGTTCATGATGCCCTGGATCAGCGCCAGGGTCACCATGTCGCCATTGGCAACGTGGCCGATCTCATGGGCCAGCACGGCACGTACTTCTTCCCGGTCAAAGCGCCGCAGAAGCCCTTCGCTGACTGCCACCAGAGCGTCGTTTTTGTTCCAGCCGGTGGCGAACGCGTTGGAGACCTGGGATGGGAATACCGCCACCTCCGGCATTTTGATACCAGCCTTGGTGGACAACTCGTTAACGGTCTCCAGCAGCCACTGTTCGGCGTGATTGGTGGGTTTGGTGATGACCTGCGCCCTGGAGCTCCATTTGGCCATTTTCTTGGACAACAACAGGGAGATAAAGGAGCCGGCGAAGCCAAATATCGCACAGAATATCAATAAGGACTGCAGGTTAAGGTTGGTGCCGTTCTGCTGTAGATAACCAGGTACCCCCAGAATACTCAGGGTGATACTGGCAACGGCAATCACGGCCAGGTTGGTACCAAGAAACAACAGTATGCGCATCATGGTGGATTCTTATCCTCTCTAAGACAAAATGAACAGTTAACCGAATGCTGTATACATTGGGCTCGCCAGGGGAATTTCAAGTGTTTGAAATTCTTATGGGAGCCAGGATATAGACCGCCCGGCACGAAAAAGATTCCGACATATCATGTCATTAAATTATGAAACATAAAAGACCCAAATAATGTGGTCTTTATCCTCGCCGGCAAGATGGTAAACTGCGCGGCATTTGGCGCGGCTGAACCCGGTAGCCGGTTTGTTTTTGACCCTGATAGATTCTTGAGAGCGTGAAGCCATGGATATAAATCCCGTAATGCCCACCACCATTGACGCCCTGCACCTGATATTGGGGGGGCTCGGTTTCATCCTGCTGGTGGTGGCCGTGCTGCGCGGTGGTGGCAAGAAGGCACCGGCGCCTGATTCCGCTACAGAGCCGGAACCTGTCGCCCCGGCAGCGACCCCGACACCGACCCCGGCCCTGAAATCCAATGATCCGGAATCGGCGTTGCAACTGCTGGGGCTGTTGCAACAGGAGGCACGCTTTGTTGATTTCCTGCAGGAGGATCTGACCGGGTTCAGTGATGCTGAAATCGGCGCGGTGTCGCGGGTGTTGCATGAGGGCAGCAAGAAGGTGCTGGATCAGTATTTCTCACTGGTGCCGGTGCGCAGTGAAGAGGAAGAAACCCAGGTGACGCTGGCGGCCGGCTTTGATCCGGCGCAAAACCGGGTAACCGGTAATGTAGTTGGCGAGCCCCCTTTCAGTGGCGTACTGGTACACCGCGGATGGAAAGCGGTGAAAGCCGATTTGCCCAGGCTGGCGCCGGGCCATGATCCCAAGGTGATAGCCCCTGCCGAGGTGGAGCTATGAGTGAAGGCAGCAGTCAGTACAGCAGTCAATACAGTGTGGGCATTGATCTCGGTACCACCAACAGTGTGCTGTCATTTATCGATGTATCCCAGGCCCCTGAGCAGCCCCGAGAGGAGGTCCTGGCCATCCCGCAGTTGACCCAACCTGGCGTGGTGGAAAGCCTGCCCCAATTGCCTTCCTTCCTGTATCAGGCCCATGAGGCGGAAGTGGCGACGTCGGATCTCAATCTGCCCTGGGGGCAAAGCGGATTGGCACTGGTGGGGCACATTGCCCGCCACCTGGGCGCCAAAACACCATTGCGTCTGGTTGCCAGCGCCAAAAGCTGGTTATGCCACGGGGCCGTGGATCGGCACGCTGATTTCCTGCCTTTGAATGCGCCGGAGGACGTCAGCAAGACCTCGCCATTGGCTGCCTCAGCAGCGTACCTGGCACACCTGAAGGCCGCCTGGAATGATCGTTTTCCCGATCAGCCGCTGGAGCAGCAGGATATTACCCTCACCGTGCCGGCGTCGTTCGATCCGGCAGCCCGGGATCTGACGGCAGAAGCGGCCCGCACCGTGGGCTTGCAACGCTTAACATTACTGGAAGAACCGCAGGCAGCGCTCTACAGCTGGGTCAATAATTCGGGTGACCGCTGGCGGGATCAGGTGCAGGTGGGTGATATTGTGCTGGTGGTGGATATCGGCGGCGGTACCACGGATTTGTCTTTGGTGGCGGTGACGGAGAGCGAAGGCAACCTGGAACTGAACCGGGTTGCGGTGGGCGATCATATTCTGCTGGGTGGAGATAACATGGATCTGGCGTTGGCCTACCGGATCAAGGCCAAACTGGAGGCAGAAGGGAAATCACTTAAGCCCTGGCAGATTCAGGCTTTGACCCATGGCTGTCGCGACGCAAAGGAGTTATTGCTCAATGACAGTGGCCAGGATGTGGTACCCCTGGTGGTGCCCAGCCGGGGGTCGAAGTTGATGGGCAGTACGTTGCGCACTGAATTAACCCGCAGCGAAGTGGAAGAGACGCTCGTGGACGGTTTTTTTCCACAAGTGGCGATTGAGGATCATCCACGGCAGCAGCCTCGCACTGCCCTGACTCAGATGGGATTGCCTTATGCCCAGGATGCGGGTGTCACCCGCCATCTGGCCGCCTTTCTGTGCCGTCAGTCCAATGCCGCCCAGGACTTTTTCGGGGCCGCCCAGGGCTTTATCAAACCCACGGCGGTGTTGTTCAACGGTGGTGTCCTGAAGGCGCCGAAACTGGCACAGCGCTTGATGTCGGTACTCAATAGCTGGCTGCAGCAGGGCGGCTCTGAGCCTGCCCGCTTGCTGCAGGGAGCCGATCTGGATCTGGCGGTTGCCCGTGGCGCAGCCTACTACGGTTATGTGCGCCAGGGCCACGGTGTGCGCATTCGGGGCGGTCTGGCCAGTGGTTATTACGTTGGCATTGAGAGCGCCATGCCGGCGGTACCGGGTATGCCGCCACCCCTGCAGGCTCTCTGTGTGGCACCCTTTGGCATGGAAGAGGGTTCCCAGACTGAGCCTTCGCAACAGGAATTTGGACTGGTGGTGGGGGAACCGGTGACGTTCCGGTTTTTTGGCTCCACGGTACGCCGGGAGGATGGCCCCGGGTTGCTGCTGGATGATTGGGAGGATTCAGAGCTTGAGGAATTGCACCCCATTCAGGCTTCATTACCCAGCGAAGGGCGCCAACCGGGGGAAGTGGTGGCAGTGCGTTTGGCGGCACGGGTGAACGAGTTGGGCACTTTGTGCCTGGAAGCCATCCCGCGGGACAGTGATCAACGCTGGCAGGTGGAATTCGACGTACGGGAAAACAGTGCATGACACAATCCGGTGACAGCCGCTATCTGGTGGGCATTGATCTGGGCACCACCCACACCGTGGTGGCCTACGCCGATACCGGTGCCGGAGCACAGCAGCCCCGGGCCAGACTGTTTGAAATTGAACAATTGGTTGGCCCCGGCGAGGTAGCAAAACGCCCGCTGCTGCCTTCCTTTCGCTATCATCCGGCCGCCGGTGAACTGCCCGAAGCGCAAATGGTGCTGCCCTGGCCGCAACAGCGCATTGAGGGCGATGATGTGGCGTACCTGGTGGGGGAATATGCCCGCGAGCTGGGCAGCAAAGTAGAGGGGCGCCAGATTGCCAGTGCCAAGAGTTGGCTCTCCCACAGCCGCGTGGATCGTTCGGCGCCGATTCTGCCCTGGGCTGGGGCGGACGATGTGCAGAAAGTCTCTCCGGTGGTGGCATCGGCCTCTTATCTGCTGCATATTCGCTGTGCCTGGAATCACGAACATCCCCAACATCCACTGGAACAGCAAACCCTGGTGATTACCGTGCCCGCCTCATTTGATGAGGCCGCCCGTGCGTTGACGTTGCAGGCTGCCGAACTGGCCGGGCTTAACAATCTGACGTTGCTGGAAGAGCCCCAGGCGGTGTGCTACGACTGGTATTTCCGGCTGGGGGAGAAGGCCCGGGCGGCACTGCAGCAGATCAGGCTGTTGCTGGTGCTGGACGTTGGTGGCGGCACCACCGATTTGAGTTTGATTCAGGTCCAGCAGGCCGATGGCGACCTCAAACTGAAGCGGATCGCGGTGGGTGACCACTGGATGCTGGGGGGCGATAACGTGGATCTGGCGTTGGCGCGTTTGGCGGAACAGCGTATTACTAGCGGTGGTCGGGCCCTCAATGCCGCCAGCCTGACCCAGTTGATCCAGCAGAGTCGCATCGCCAAGGAAGCCCTGTTGGGTGAAAGCGCCCCGGAAACGGCGAAAGTCACCTTGCTGGGGGGCGGTTCCCGTCTGATCGGCGCTGCCAGGAGTGCGGAATTCAGCCGGCAGGAAGTGCGCGAACTGGCGCTGGATGGTTTTTTCCCGTTGATTGAGTTTGGAGCGCTGCCCCGGAAACGCGGTGCCGGCATTGTTGAGTTTGGCCTGCCCTACGTACCGGATCCGGCGGTCAGCAAATATTTGTCGCAGTTTTTGCTGCAGCACCAGGCCAGCTGTCTTGAGGCGCTGGCGCTGTCCACGGAAGGCGCGGCGATCCCCGATGCGGTGCTGATGAACGGTGGTGTGTTTAACAGCCCACTGATTACCGAGCGGGCGCAGGCGGTGTTGGAACATTGGCGCGGCGGGCCCGTGACCCGGCTGGAAAACCGAGACCCCCATATGGCCGTGGCCTTTGGTGCGGTGGCGTTCGCATTGAGCCGACAGAACAATCAGATGCGTATTGGCGGCGGCTCGGCGCGTTCCTACTTTTTACAAGTGGAGGCAGCGGGGAATGACGCTGTGGCGGTGTGCATTTTGCCCAAGGGCACTGAAGAGGGAGTGGCGATTCCCCTGCAGGCACACCGTTTTGCTTTGCAGGTGAACCAGCCGGTGCAGTTTTCATTGGTGGCCAGCTCCGGTGACGAACCCTTTGCCCCGGGCCAGGTGGTGACACTGGACAGCGAGCAGGATCGCTTTCAACCCTTACCGCCTTTGGTGGCCGCGCTGGATACGCAAAGTACCCACCATGAAGTGGAAGTGTCGCTGGTCACGCGGCTTACGGAAGTGGGTACTCTGGACATTCAGTGCCACTCACTGCAAGACCCCGATCAGCGCTGGAAGGTTGAGTTTCAGTTGCGGCGGGATTTGCAAAACCGTCATCAGAGCCATGCTCTGCCGCCGGGGTATGGTGCAGCAGTGGCTGCCATCGATGCCGTGTACGGTGCCAACGACAAGGAGGCCGACAGGAACGCAGTCAAGCAACTGCGCCAGCAGCTGGAGAAGTTACTGGGGCCGCGCAATGATTGGGATACCGCGCTGGCGAGGGCATTATTCGATGAATTGTGGCAACGTCGTAAGAAACGAAGGCGCTCCCAGGCTCATGAACGGGTATGGTTCAATCTGGCGGGGTTCTGTTTGCGCCCGGGCTTTGGTTACCCGGCCGATGAATGGCGTATTTCGCAGGCCTGGGGGCTTTACCAGCAGGGTTTACAGTTCGATAAAGAGAACCAGTCCTGGGCCGAGTGGTGGACTTTCTGGCGCCGGGCCGCCGGGGGCCTGGAAACCGCATGCCAGCAACGCCTTTACAAGGATGTCAGCAAATTTATCAATCCGGCGTCAGCACGAAACCTGAAACTTAAGACAGAAATCAAAAATAAATCGTACGAGGATATGGTACGGTTAAGTGCCTCCCTGGAAGGGCTGCCGGTGGCGACCAAAATTGAGTTAGCCAATTGGCTTGCCAAGCGTTTGCAGAAATCCAGCGAAACCCAGACCAGTTGGTGGGCGCTGGGGCGTGTGGCATCAAGGGAGCCTTTCCAGAGTGCTGTGGATACAGTGATACCGCCGGACCATGTCGACAAGTGGTTGCAACTGGTGTTGGGGCAGGATTGGAAGAAAAACCAGCATGCTGCGTTCGCCGCAGTGATGATTGCCCGTGTGACCGGGGATCGAGCCCGTGATATCCCGGCCTCAATCCGGTCTACCATTGTAGAGAAGCTCCGTGCAGCCAAGGCCCCGGATCTGTGGCAGACTATGGTGGATCAGAAGCTCGCTCTGGACGACCAGGAAAATAAACGTGTTTTCGGCGAAGCCTTACCTGCCGGATTGAAGCTATTGAGTCGATAGTTCAGTGAGTCGATAGTTCAGTGAGCCGGTTCAAATAAGCCTGCTCAGTCAGGGAAGGGTACCGCCTGTCTTATTTTAGGTAGGTTTTAAGTAGGTTTTAAGCAGGGTTAATGAGCGAATCACAACAAAACAATAAGGTAGCAGATGGCACCCAGCCGGTTTGGTCTCAGCAGGATGCCCCCGTATTAATGCAAGAGCGTGCCGGTGACCTGTTGGTGGCAACGGCGCCGGGTATGGAGCTGGATCCCATTCGGGAAATCCGTGCCTTCCACCGCTTCCATTTTCGGTTGACGATGTTGTACGGCAGCGTGGTGATCATCACATTGGCGCTGTTGGTGCTGATTTTCTACAACCTTTGGTCCAAATCCGAAATTGAGTCACTGCAACAACGGCTGTTAACGTTATCCACCAGCCTGGCTGCCACCATCAACGCCGATCAGATCGCCGCCTACGACCTCGAAGCCACCACGCTGACACCGTTTCACCAGGAAATCTACGAGCAGTTCAAAGCCATGGCGGAGCGTGACAAGGACATAGACTCCATTTATATTCTGCGTCCCTCCAATGTCCCCACCGAGCTGTTCTTTTTCATTGACTACGCCAAAGGCGAGATGGTCGGAGATCCCGGCCAGTTCTATTCGGCGGAAGATACGCCCATTATGCTGAAGGGGTTTTCCCGCCCTGCGGTGGAAAACATCCCCTATCGGGATGAGTTCGGTTATACCCTGTCGGCCTACGCCCCTCTGCGAACCGCTGAGGGCAAAGCCATCGGACTGGTGGGTGTGGACGTCAAAGCCGAGCGGCTCACCATGGTGGAAAACCGGGTGCTGATGGCTTCCGGTGTTATTTTTGTGATTTCTTTTGTGGTGATTGCGCTGGTGTCCTGGGTGGTGTCCCGCAGTATCCGCGAGCCACTGGGGCGTTTGATTCAGGGCACCGGGGCCGTGGCCCAGGGCAATCTGGATGTGCGCATGCACATGCGGCGTGAAGACGAGTTCGGATTGCTGGGCAAGTATTTTGACAAAATGGCCGACGAGCTGAAGGAGCGCCAGACGCTGCGTGACCTGTTCGGCCGTTATCTGAGTGAAGACGTCGCCCGCTCCGTACTGGCCCAGGAACAAAAAATAGACCTGGGTGGCGAGGAGGTTGTGGTTACGGTCTTGTTCTGCGATTTGAAGGATTACACCACCATCAGCGAGCGTCTTTCCCCATTACAGATGGTGTCCATGCTCAATGAATACCTGGGGGTGATGAACAGCATCATCGATCAGCACCGGGGCTGTGTCATTGAGTTTCTCGGTGATGGCATCCTGGCCGTGTTTGGCGCGCCGCAGGCAACGCCTGATCACGCAGAGAAAGGCGCACGCTGTGCCCTGGCCATGCGCGAGGCGTTGGACTCACTGAACAAACAATGGCAGGCGGATGGGTTGGCCCAGCGTTGGCAGGCGCTGGGGGTGGATCACATTGAATTCAGAATCGGCTTGCACACCGGAGCGGTGGTAGCGGGAAATCTGGGTTCAAAAACCCGCATGAAATACGCCGTGATCGGGGACACTGTAAACGTAGCGGCCCGCCTTGAACATCTGAACAAAGAGTTCGGTACCACTATTCTGGTCAGTGATGATGTTAAGGCCCGGTTGCCCAATGAATTGGCCGCGCAGACCACGCAAATGGGATTAAGCCAGGTGAAAGGGCGTTCCCAGCCGGTGATCTGTCATTCCCTATAGATTAGTTGGTGGATAGTAGTGGCTAGCGGCCTTGGTGCTCGTCCAACTCGGTGAAAAACATCCGCATTACCTGAGTAATCTGTTCGGACGATTGGGACTGCACGGCTCGGCGCATGTGTTCAATCATGGTGAGCCGTTCCTGGGCCTCAAAGGAGGGTAAATCCTGTGCCGGTGTTTCGGTAAGGGGGGCATTAATGATGGTGGAGAGTTTAATCAGGCCCTTTGCTGTCAGGTAGGCCTGATCCACACCCTCCTGGCGAATGGTGGCACCGTACCGCAGGAAGCCTTCATCGGCCAGCCAGAGCATGGCACCAAAGCAGGCCTCATGGCGTTTGGTGTGCAGACCGAACTCATCCACCTGATCCGGCCCGATCAGGTCTTCCACAAACAAATCCATCTTGCGGGGAAACACCCGTTGCAGGCTCATCAGTACCAGTGCGGTATCCTTGTAAAAGTCCAGTATATTTAAATCCGCCATATCAGCTCTTCATGTCATCCCGCAGGCGTTCGAAAAACTCAGCCATTTTGGTTAACGCGGTTTTCAGATCTTCTTCCCGGGGCAGGAACACCAGGCGCAGGTGGTCTGGAGCCGGCCAGTTGAAGCCGGAGCCTTGTACCAGCAGAATTTTTTCCTGAATCAACAGATCCAGCACCAGCTTCTGATCATCCACAATGGGGTAGACCTTGGGATCCAGGCGGGGGAAAAGGTAAAGGGCCCCTTTGGGTTTAACACAGCTGATACCCGGTATGTCACAGAGCATGCTGTGAGCCAGGTTCCGCTGCCGTGTCAGGCGGCCATCGGGTGCAATCAATTCATTGATACTTTGATAGCCCCCCAAGGCCGTTTGAATGGCCAGTTGCCCGGGCACATTGGCACACAGGCGCATTGAAGCCAGCATGGTGATGCCTTCCAGATAATCCTTGGCCGCGTACTTGTTGCCGCTGATCACCATCCACCCTGCGCGATAGCCGGCGATGCGGTAGGTTTTGGAGAGGCCGTTGAAGGTGATGAACACCAGATCGTTGGCCAGTGAGGCGGTGCAGGTGTGCTGGGCTTCGTCGTACAGAATCTTGTCGTAGATTTCGTCGGAAAACACAATCAGCTTGTGTTCGCGGGCAATCTCGATCATGCCCTCCAGAATCGCTTTGGGATACACGGCACCGGTGGGATTGTTGGGATTGATGATCACCAGGGCACGGGTGCGGTCGCTGATCTTGCTGCGGATGTCATCCAGATCCGGATACCAATCTGACTGTTCATCGCAGGTGTAGTGTACGGGGGTGCCGCCGGAGAGGCTGACAGCTGCGGTCCACAGGGGGTAATCCGGTGCTGGAATCAGCACTTCGTCGCCATTATTGAGCAGTGCCTGCATGGACATGACAATCAGCTCGCTGACACCGTTGCCCAGAAAGATATCGTCGATCTGGACATCTTCAATACCCCGGGCCTGGTAGTACTGCATCACCGCCTTGCGGCCGGCAAACAGGCCTTTGGAGTCGCTGTAACCGGATCCATCCGGTAGCTGGTAGATCACATCCTGAATGATTTCTTCCGGTGCCATCAGGCCGAAGGGCGCCGGGTTTCCGATGTTCAGTTTGAGTACTCGATGACCTTCTTCCTCCAGGCGTCGCGCCTCATCCAGTACCGGCCCGCGGATGTCGTAACAGACGTTATGTAATTTGTTGGATTTCAACACTGACTTCATATAGACAAACTCATGCCTCAATTTGGCTTCTATGTTCACAAACAAGAAAAAGGTTCATAGTATGCAAGCATAGCAAGCTTACAAAGACCGGTAAGTGTATACGAAAACCAATTGTTTTTAATGTACTTTGAATGGGAGGTGCCCAGCGTGGTTAAGCGGGTTGAAAAAAGTCAGGAAGAGTGGAAACAAAGCCTGGATGAAGAGGCGTTTGCCGTGTGCCGGCTGGCTGGTACCGAGCGGGCATTTACGGGTAAGTATTGGGATCATAAGGAAGTTGGCCAGTATCACTGCGCCTGTTGCGATGCGCCTTTGTTTGTGTCCCAGACCAAATACGATTCCGGTTCAGGCTGGCCAAGCTTTTTCCAGCCGGTGGATGAGCGCGCTGTTATCGAACGCAAGGATTCCTCCCATGGAATGGTACGTACAGAAGTGCTGTGTGCTGCCTGTGATGCCCATTTGGGCCACGTTTTTCCCGATGGGCCACCGCCAACCGGTCTGCGCTATTGCATTAATTCGCTTTCACTGCAGTTTCATGAAAACAGTCAAAAATAGTTATTAACAAGCGGGTTGCCTTAAATTTGGTTGTTATAACCATAAATTGTTAACAACCGCTTATCTATATTTTATCGACGTTTGTCAGCCAATGGATTCAAATTTAATCACAGTCAACCGCACCGTTTTTGTACACAGTTAGTGGAGACTATCGCTGTAGGCTATATAAATAAAGCTATGTTCCTTGTTGGTGCAATTCGTCGGGTAAGTTGCTGAATTTTGGCTCAAATGTGTCTGATTAAAAAATAACCAGTTTGTTGCGATGAGCGGAATGAGCGTGTTTTACGAATTTTTACATAATGTATCAACAGAGTTATCCACAGAAATTGTGGAAAAGTGAGAACCAGGCACACTGCGTATTGAGTTTGATTGTGCATTATTAAATTGTGCAAAATATAAATGCGCTGTATGCTGTGCGAGTAATCTGGAAGCAAACATACCTGTTCACATCTAAGGGAGACTCCAATGGGCAGCGTGCATGATTTCAAGGCAGTGACCATGCAGGGGAAGGAAACACCTCTGTCAGACTATAAAGGTAAAGTGATTCTGGTGGTGAATACGGCCAGTAAATGTGGCTTTACACCACAGTTCAAGGGGCTTGAAAAACTCTATAAGCAATATAAGGACAGCGGCCTGGAGATTCTCGGTTTTCCCTGTAATCAGTTTGGTAAGCAGGACCCGGGCAGCAATGAACAGATCACCGAGTTCTGCGAACTGAATTACGGAGTCAGCTTTCCCATGTTCGAGAAAGTGGATGTTAATGGGGACGATGCCCATCCCCTGTTTAAACATCTGAAAGAGCAGGCGCCTGGTTTGCTGGGTACCCAGGCGATCAAATGGAATTTCACCAAGTTTTTGATTAATCAGGACGGTGAGGTCGTGCAGCGCTTTGCGCCCAAGGATACACCGGAAAAAATTGAATCTGAAATTCGTAAGTTACTGGCCTGAGGCGCATCCCGTTGACGGCGCTCAATGATCTGGACGAAGCCCTGCAACTGGATAATCAGTTTTGCTTCGTTCTCTATGCGCTTTCCCGCAAAATAATCGCCCAATACCGGCCTTTACTCAATGAGTTGGGCCTGACTTACCCTCAGTATCTGGTGATGCTGGTGTTGTGGGAATCTCTGCCCGATCCACAATTTCCCCAGGGGGTTGCCGTAAAGTTCATCGGCGAACGGCTGAAGCTTGATAGCGGCACCCTCACGCCACTGTTGAAACGTCTGGAGAGCAATGGCTTGATCCACCGGGAACGGGCCAGCCATGACGAACGAGAGGTGCTCATACGATTGTCATTGGATGGCATCGAACTCAAGGAGCGCGCTCGGGTGGTGCCGTTGCAATTGTTGTGCAACTTGCCGATAACACCCAATCAGTTGTTGGCGTTGCGCGAGCAATTGCGGCTGTTGCTGGATGAAGGCTGACTCTGAGTCGGCCTGGAGCGGCGCTGGAGTCAGCCTGGAGTGGCGCTGGGGCTGTTCTAACGGTGCAGAACTTTGTCAATGAATGTGGTTTCCCGGGTAATCATTGGGGCGATGCTGGGGCGTCCATGCAAGCGCTCCACATAGGCTGCCGCCTTGGGCCAGCGTCCAGAATCGATACGCTCATCACCGTAGCTATAGTTGACAAACTGTGAAGCAATGGCAATGTCGGCGACGGTAAAGCGGTCACCGACAATGAATTCGTTGTCCTGAATGCTTTCTTCCAGATAGTCCAGCAACGGCGGCAGTTTTACCTGCAGACATTTCTCCACAAAGGCATCGTCACATTCCTTGCGCATCATTTTCATCAGCACCCGGTTTCGGAACACGCCAAAGGTCGTATTCGGTGCCAGTTCGTAATCTGCGAACTTTTCAAACCATTGCACTTTTGCCTGCAAATAGGGATCTTCATAGCTCAACGGATGCGTGGGATATTTGCGCTCCAGGTAGGAGAGTATGACAGCGGAATCGGCCAGCACATTATCGCCATCCTTAAGGGCTGGGATCCGTCCAAAGGGGCTCAGTTCGTGAAAGTTTTCCGGAAGTTTGGCGGGGTCAATCTGGATTTGTTCGTAGGGAACCTGTTTCTCCGTCAAAGCAATGCAGACTTTGCGAACAAAAGGGGAGAGTGATGCTCCGTATACCGTTAGTGTCATTATTTGATCCTCTGGTGATGGTTTGGTCGAGGATTAACGCATTGCCCTGTTATTTCAAGGGTGAGTAAAGACAGCTTCAGAAATATTTTTTCTTCCAGGCGTCTTCTTCTTCCAGTAGCTCATTCATCGCCTGGTTCAACTCATTGGGTTCGTCTGCTGTGCTTGAAACGGCGTGCCCGGCTTCATCCCTCAGTTGGTTGATGACGGCCGTTACTTGCTCGATGCGTTCGCTGAAATTACCCTTTTTATTGCGTTTTTTCATTTCAGTCAGTGCTTTCTCATAATTCAGTATGGCCACCTTGGGTTTTTGTTCCTGGCGGGCAGTTTCGGCCTGATGCAGCAAGTGATTGAGGTTGGCATCAAGGTAACTGCTTTGCAGGAATGCCAGATGGGTGCGGGCTTCAGCCACAGTGATGATCTTGTTTTGGGCAAAGGTTTCAATGATCTTACTCAAATCCTGTAACAGGGTGCGGATCTGAGAGGCTTCTTCTGGGCTTTTGATCTGCGGTTTGACTTGCTTGGCGGTGGAGCCCGTTACTTCCGCAATGTGCTCGTTGGTGGCATCCAGTTTCTTGCGGAATTTGTCGTTGCTGGGAGCCAGCTCTTTCAGCCGCTCCATCCGCTTTTTGATTTGACCCAGCAGCAGCAACTGAATGTCTTTTCCCAGGTAGGCAGGAGGAATGGAGTCCAGCAGGCGTTGCAAGCGAAACGCAAAGTCAGAAATATTGGCAATCAACAGAGCCCGTTGCCGCCGCTGCTGCTCAATGCTGTGGCTGATGTAAAACAGGCCGATAAGCCCTGCACCGCCCACGATGGACAGTATAACGATCAGTTCTGATGACATGGTTTGTCCTTTGCCGGTTGGCCTTCCTATCCTGTTAAGTGTAGACCTAAATTCTTGATTCAGGTCCAGGAATGGTCATCGGCCCGGATTTGCGGCTAAACCTGTTTAGGTTAGTTTTTAAAAGCGAATCTTTCCGGTAAGGATGTCTTTGTACATAACCCAGTCACCCATGAAGCTGTACCAGGGGTAAGTGAAGGTGGCTGGTTTGTTTTTCTCAAAGAAGAAATGCCCCACCCAGGCAAATCCGTAACCCACTACGGGCAACAATAGCAGGTAGCCCCAGCTGGCCGTGGTAACGCTATAGGCCAGCAGTAACAAGACCAGGGTACTGCCCACAAAGTGCAGTCGGCGGCAGGTTACATTGCTGTGCTCCGCCAGATAAAATGGGTAGAAATTTTCAAAAGAATCATATTGTTTGGCTTCGGACATGATGTTTCCTCATGTTTGGACTGATCTCAGATTACCCCAGCCCTCCGTGACTCTCCAGAGGTGTAACCAAGGGTTCCTAGAGTTGGTTTGCTTATTACGTTTTGACAGATCAGGGTTTGGGTCTGAGCTGTGCTGACACTACGCCGATGCCTTTCCCGGTCAGCGTTCCCAAATACAGCTGGTTGTTGACTTCCTGCACCGAGGTTATGAACGGAAAATCGTCTCCTTCCGGATCGTGCAGGCTGCGCAGCACATTGCCCTGTTCATCCAGCTCTACAATCAGGCCATAGGGCGCGGGTTTAGGCCTGGCGGAATCCGGCAGCCTGGCGACGATCTCTTTTAGAAAGGGCCAGGGATGCATGAAGTCAGCCTGAGGATTGCGTACGGTGGGCAACGCGAGCCAGAAAGTGCCTCGTCCGCTGCTGGAAATGCCGTCCGGAAACCCCGGCAGCCTGTCGATAAAAATATCGGACCGACCTTGTTTGGGCCCGCTGATCCAGTATCGGGTCACCCGGTAGCGGTAAGTTTCATTGACCAGCACAAAATCCTGCTTACTGGATAGGGCCACACCGTTGGCAAAATACAGCTCATCCAACACTGTGCGAGCCTGGCCGGTTTCCGGGTTAAATGCAATCAGGCGGCCCCAGGGGCGGGCTTCCAGCATGTCCAGCACATAGTGATGCTGGTCGTACTTGATGCTGGCATCGGTAAAATATATTGTGCCGTCGTCGGCGATTTCCAGATCATCCGCGAACACCAGTGGAATGCCGTCCACTTCAGTGAGCAGAGTTGTCAGTTCGCCATTGGGTGCAAGTGACAGCAGGCCTTTGAAAGCATCGCAAATGATCAGATTGCCCCTGCTATCCCAGTGCAGGCCCAGTGGCCGACCCTGCGTGTGCGCCAGGGTTTCGGTGTTACCATCAGGGCTGACCCGGATGATCCGGCCGTCTGCGGTGGTGCCGTATACACGCCCCTGGGGGTCCACATCCACATCCTCCGCCCCCAGCACGGATTGTGCCGCCAGTACGTTGATGTCATCCAACAGCCGGTTCACGGCAAGCGGTCCGGCCATCGCCATCGACGGTGCCGGATTATAGGCGGCAGCATCAATGGGGGAGGGAATCAGGGTGAGGCCTGCGGCCAGTAGCAGGCTGATTATCAGCACCGCCATCATCAGTTTTTTCATTCTTGTTATTCCTCGTTTCTGGTTCCAGCATGCTAGCGAAGTGCGTACCGAAATGCGAATGATCCACCCACACTGTGCAGCTGTTTGATTCGGCAGAGGATTATGAATTAATTGGAAAAAATTGCTTGACGAGGTTAGGGTTCGTCCATAAAATGCGCGCCTCAACACACGACGAAGTGTTGTTTGCGTCCCCTTCGTCTAGTGGCCTAGGACACCGCCCTTTCACGGCGGTAACAGGGGTTCGAGTCCCCTAGGGGACGCCACTATTCGATAAAAAGCAGGCTTAGGCCTGCTTTTTTTTGTGCGCGATACTCTGATATCGGGTATCGGGTATCGGTTAACGGGCCGCAGATAGGTGAAGGAGGTAACATGCAGCATCACGCCTGGGATTTATCGCCTAAAGACGCCATTGCCCTGCAGCAGCGCTGGCGGGGTCGGATCATCACTGATGATTGCTTCGGCGAGATAACCACGGTGGCGGGTGTGGATGTGGGTTTTGAGGATCAGAACCGCATCACCCGGGCAGCCATTGTGGTACTGCGTTATCCTGAACTGAAACCCATCGATTCCGCCCTCGTTAAACTCCCCACATCCTATCCGTATATTCCCGGTTTGCTTTCTTTTCGTGAAATGCCCGCCATATTGAAAGCCTATGAACAGTTGCGGATAACACCGGATTTGTTGTTGTGCGACGGTCAGGGAATTGCTCACCCGCGCCGCTTTGGTATTGCCTGTCATCTGGGATTGTGGCTGGATAAACCGGCCATTGGCGTCGGCAAGACCCGGTTAGTGGGCACCTATGAGGAACCTGCGGATAAAAAAGGCGCCTGGACGCCGTTGCAGGACAAGGGTGACACCATCGGGGCGGTGGTGCGCAGCCGGCAGGGCGTGAAGCCCATTTTTATCTCACCCGGACACCGCATCAGTCTTGCGTCATCGGTGGATTGGGCGATGCGATGCGTTTCCCGTTACAAGTTGCCGGAAACCACCCGTTACGCCCATAACCTGGCCTCCCATAATCAATACGTCGGGTAACGGCGTCTAGTCACACAGGTCCACAAAGCGTTGAACCAGATGGTGATTGGCGTCAGCATGATCCACCGCAGCCAGCAGGCCTTTAACCGGTATTTGGGCCGCCATCAGCTTTTCGTACGCTTCAAAGATATAGCCACGCATGATGTCGGCGGTGAATTCCGGATGAAACTGGACGCTCCAGGCACGGCTGCCCACCCGATAGGCTTGATGGGGTTCATACTGATTGCTGGCCAGCAGGGTTGCGCCCGGTGGTAGTTTCAAGGCGCTTTGAGCATGGGTGACCTGGGCGCTGAATGTTGCGGGCAACGCACTTAACAGCAGGTCTTCTTTACCTGCCTGGGTAAGATTTATGGCTACTGTACCGATTTCACGCCCCTTGGGGTGCCAGCCGGCTTCTCCCCCCAGTGCCTCTGCCAACAATTGGTGGCCATAGCATACTGCCAGCACAGGGCGCTCCTGTTCTACCATCTGCATTAACCATGGTTTCAGATTTTCACTCCAGGGCGCTTTTTCGGTCACCATGGCAGGGGAGCCGGTAACAATAAAACCATCGCAGGCGTCGGTTGGTGGAGGCTTTACTCCACCCGCCACGTCGTATGTAGTAAAGTGCGCGTGGCCCACGGAATCCTGGAACCAGGTTTCGAAGTCTCCAAAGATGCTGCGTAGGCGGGGGTGTGTGGTGCCGGTTTTGATAATACCGATTCTGGAGCTCATTGGGATTACATTCCATACTGAAGCAATGTTGTTTCGGATTTTATAGCAAGAAAACTCTGTTTGGGGAAACCAAGGTTAGCGTATGCATGACAATATGTACGGTAATGTACAGCGTGGCGATGTGGATTGGGCTGTACTGGGCAAATTGTTGCCTTACCTTTGGCAGTTTCGTGTTCGGGTCGGTCTGGCTTTAAGCCTGTTGGTGCTGGCCAAAATTGCCAACGTGGGGGTGCCGGTTTCACTCAAGCACATTGTGGATTCCCTCGATCAATCGCTGGCAACGCAGGCCATTGCGGTACCGGTTACCATGGTGGTGGCCTACGGGCTGTTACGCTTCAGCAGTGTGGCATTTGGCGAGCTGCGTGATGCTGTCTTTGGGCGTGTGGCGGAGCGCACCCTGTCGCGCTTGGGTCTGACGGTATTCGAACACCTGCATCGCCTGGATCTGGAATACCATCTCAGCCGCAAAACCGGTGGCCTGTCCCGGGATATTGAACGTGGTACCAGTGGGGTCTCGTTTTTACTGCGTTCACTGGTGTTCAGTGTGGTGCCAATCCTGGTTGAGGTGGCGTTGGTGATCGCTGTATTTGCTGTGCAGTTCGATCTGGTGTTCGTCTGGATTACGTTGTTTGCAGTCGTGGTGTATATTTTGTTTTCTGTGGTGGTGACCAACTGGCGCACCGCCTATGTACGTGACGCTAATTTGAAAGACAGCAAGGCCAATACCCGAGCCATCGATAGCCTGCTCAACTATGAAACCGTCAAATATTTTAATAACGAACACTATGAAGCCCGACTTTATGCCGGAAATTTGCTGGAGCGTGAGCAGGCCAAGGTCAAAAACCATTTGAGCTTGGCGGCGTTGAATTCTGGTCAGGCGCTGATCATTGCCGCCAGCATCGCCGTGATGATGTTGATTGCAGCAGGCCAGGTCAAAGATAGCATCATGACTTTGGGTGATCTGGCGATGATCAATGCACTCATGATCCAGGTGTTTATACCGCTTAACGCCCTGGGGTTTGTGTACAGAGAAATGAAGCGCGCTCTTGCTGATGTGGAGGGTATGTTTGCGATTCTGGAGTTGACCCCTGCAATAAACGATAGGGCGGATGCCGAGCAATTGCCTGCTGCTGCCGATGGCATTGAGTTTGATAACGTGAGTTTTGCTTACCATCCTGAACGGCCGATTCTGCGTCATGTTTCATTCCGGGTTCCGGCGGGTAAGAAAGTCGCGATCGTCGGTCCCAGCGGGGCGGGAAAATCCACCATCGCCCGTTTGTTGTTTCGGTTCTATGAAGTCAATGAGGGTAGTATTTCTATTGGCGGTCATAAGATACAGAAACTTACCCAGGATAGTTTGCGCGCGGCCATTGGCGTGGTGCCTCAGGATACCGTATTGTTTAATGATACCCTGCGGGAAAACGTCCGCTATGGCCGGCCTGATGCCAGTGAACAGGCGATTCTTGCTGCTTCCGAGCATGCCATGCTGACGGAGTTCATCAGCAAATTACCGAAAGGCTACGATACGCTGGTGGGCGAGAGAGGTTTGAAAGTGTCTGGTGGCGAAAAGCAGCGCATCGCCATCGCCAGGGCTTTATTGAAAGGGCCACGCATTTTTTTGTTTGACGAGGCCACTTCTTCGCTGGATTCGCATACGGAACAGGCAATCAACCAGTCGTTGCAAACCATAGCGCGTAACCATACCACTTTGGTGATCGCCCATCGTCTGTCCACGGTGGTGGATTGTGATGAAATCATCGTTTTGGAGGAGGGCCGCATTGTGGAGCGTGGCAGCCACCGTCAATTGTTGGAGCAATCCGGTCGTTACAAAGAAATGTGGCAGGTACAGATGCAATCGGACAGAGGCTAGCTGACATGGCGCAGACAACGGCGTTGATTGATGCCTTAAAACAGGTGTTAAAAGAGCAATCCATTACCTACCGACAGGTGGCGGAACATCTGGACATGTCTCTGGCCAGTGTCAAACGGCTGTTTTCCGAGAAACAGTTTTCCCTGAAGCGACTGGATAGTGTATGTGAAATGGCAGGTGTGGAAATCTCTGATCTGGCACGCAGGGTGGAGCAGGGCAGGCACATCAGTCAACTCACCCTGGAGCAGGAAGAGCAACTGGTCGTGGATGAACGACTATTGATCGTGGCTGTGTCCGCCGTCAATAAATGGTCGTACCAGGAGATTCTTGCGGCTTACGAGTTCACTGAAACGGAGTTGATTCAATGTTTGGCAAAACTGGATCGCATGAAGTTGATCGATCTGATGCCCGGTAACCGGATCAAGCCGTTGGTCACGGCGGATTTTCAGTGGCACCGGAACGGCCCAATTCAGCGCTTCTTTGAAAGCCAGGTACAACAGGATTTTTTTAAGAGCCGTTTTAACGGGCCCGGCGAGATTCGCTTGTTTGTCACGGGTATGCTCGCCAAATCTTCCAATTCAGTGATGCAGCAGAAGCTCGAACGCCTGGCGGTGGATTTTCGTCGCCTCCACCAAGAGGATCTGGCCAAACCGCTGTCGGAGCGGTTTGGTACCAGCATGGTGGTGGCGATGCGGCCTTGGGAGTTGGCCATGTTTGTGCGGCATCGGCGCCCGGGCAGTAAAAAAGTGTATTCCGATTGAATTGAATGCCCGCGGTATGGGCTGGGAATTTAATCAGGGGTAAGGTAACCTCCCGGTAACCATTTATTCAGAGTTTACAGTCAACATGGGGATGCTTTTGTGACGACAGAGTGGGCCTATTACAGTGCCAAACAACTACTCCAGGAAATGGCCGGGGGCAAGCTGAGCAGCCGGGCATTGCTCGATTACTACATCAAACGTATCGAGCACCTGAATCCACAGCTGAATGCCGTGGTGGCCACTGACTACTCTGCGGCCCGGGCCCGGGCCGATGCCGCTGACAAGGCGCGCGCAGAGGGTAAAAGCTGGGGTGTGCTGCATGGTCTGCCGATGACGGTTAAGGATACTTATGAGGTGGTTGGTATGCCCTGTGTGGCCGGTGCGCCGGCACTGAAGGATCACCTGCCGAAGAAGAATGCGGTCGCTGTAAGCCACTTGGAAGCGGCAGGAGCCATCATCTTTGGCAAAACCAATGTGCCGCTGTTTGCTTCGGATCTGCAAAGTTATAACAAGGTTTATGGCACCACCAACAATCCATGGAATACGCAATGCACACCAGGTGGTTCCTCCGGTGGTGCGGCTGCGGCCCTGGCAGCAGGATTTACGTCCATTGAGTTGGGCTCGGATATTGGCGGCTCCATCAGAACGCCGGCCCATTTTTGTGGGGTGTTCGGGCACAAAACAACCCATGGTATCGTTTCTCTGCGCGGCCATATTCCAGGCCCGCCCGGGGTGGTGAGCGAGACGGATCTGGCGGTTGCAGGGCCCATGGCCCGTAGTGCCGATGATTTGCAGTTGTTGCTGGACGTGGTGGGTGGGCCTTCACCCTTGATGCAACCTGGCTGGCACTTAAAGTTGCCGGCACCGAAACCGCGTAAGTTGCAGGATTTCCGGGTTTTATTCTGGTTTGATGATCCGCTCTGCCCAATCGCCAGTGATATGCGGGCGGTCTATGATGAATTGAAACTTAAGCTGCAAGACCAGGGGGTAACCGTTACTACCGGGTCCCCGTTGAATATGAATCTGGAAACCTTCTATCCCACCTATCTCAACTTGTTAGGGGGGGTGCTGGGTGCGTCCCATAAAAAGCTGGAGCGAACTGCCATGGGATTTGCCGCGCCGATTCTGCAAAAATTGGCGGCGCGTTTTGAGTTGCCCAAGCTGTTTGAAAATTATCTGATTGGGGCCAGTCAGTCCCATGTGGACTGGTTGCGTTTCAATGAAAGACGCAATCGATTGCGGGAGAAGTTCCAGCGTGTTTTCGAGGAATACGATGTGGTGCTGTGTCCCAACAACATGACCACTTCGTTCCGCCACCAGCAACAGCAGGAGATCTTCATGCGCAAGATCCCGGTTGATGGCAAGCCAAGAAACTATACCGATATGTTTATGTGGATTGCACCGGCCACCGTATTGGGATTGCCTGCAACCAGTGCGCCGGTGGGGATAACGAAAGACGGCTTGCCGGTTAATGTTCAGATCATCGGTGGAGCCTATCAGGATAAAACCACCATCCGTTTTGCCAAATGTCTGGAAAAAGCGGGCTTTGTATTTCATAGCCCACCCAACTACTGAACGCGTTTTTGCGACCCGTTGCAAACCAAAAAGGCCCGAATGTTTCGGGCCTTTTTGGTTGTTTGCCTCGGCGTCTGATTGCGAAGCGGCTACACCTTCCAGCGCGTCATCATTTTCTTCACCAGATGGGGTGCGGCACCCAATGCACTGCCGATGAATTCTTTGGCATCCCGTGGGTACATCATGCGTTGCGCTTTCAACAATGTGTTGTAGGTGGTTTCATCGAAAGGGTACCACCACAGATTGCGTTTCATGGGCAGTATGTCCCAGTTGATGGCTTTGGCATGAGTCATTTCCAGCAAGCCTTCATGGCCGTGGGTACGCCCTAGCCCGGAGTGCTTCCAGCCGCCCCAGGGCATCTCTGAAAGTCCGTGGGTATACAGGTGGTCGTTGATGGTGGTGACACCGGATTCCAGCATGGCAGCAATGCGCTTGCCCCGGGCCAGGTCGCGGGTCCAGATTGAGGAGGTGAGAGCCAGGTGTGATTCATTGGCAAGTTCAACGGCTTCTTCTTCCGTGGCGAACGTCATCACCGGTATGACCGGACCAAAGGTTTCGTCGTTGACCAGCAACATGTCATTGGTGGTACCGGACAACAGTGTGGCCGGGTGAAAATAACCATTCTGGGGTCCAACGGGCTGCGATTGAGCTTCAATCTTCGCCCCTTTCTGTAACGCATCTTCCATATGCTGTTCAACGGTGTTCAGCTGTCCACGAGTGGTGAGCGATCCCATATCCACATCAAATGACTGACCCACACCATGGCGCATGGCTTTGGTTTTTTCACGCATCAGATCCATGAACGGTTGGTAGATGGATTCATGCACATAAACCCGTTCAACACCACCGCACGACTGGCCCGCATTCTGGAATCCGGCCCAGGCCGCACCGTTGGCGGCGCGCTCCAGATCTGCATCTTCAAACACCAGCATGGGATCGTTGCCACCCAATTCCAGTGACAGGGGGGTTAATGTCTGTGCCGCCTGCTCCATTAATTGTTTGCCTACGGGCACAGAACCGGTGAAAAAGATCTTGTCGATACTGTTGTCAAAAAATGCCTGGGACACTGCACCACCGGAGCCCACGATCTGCTGAAACAAGCCTTTTGGCAGGTGACCTGCCTCAACGATACGGTTGATGGCTTCACCTACCAGGGGAGTTGCAGCCGCGACTTTTAGGATAATGGCGTTGCCCGCCATAAGCCCCATGATCACTTCACCAAAGGGTATGGACAGTGGATAATTCCAGGGGCTGATGATGCCCACAACACCCAGTGGTTTGCGTTGAATGACGGTGCGTTTATTGATAAACAGGGGGCTGTCGATGGGGAGTTTTTTCTCTTTCAGGACTTTCTCTGCGTGTTTGCCATACCAGTCACAGGCCAGGGTACAAGGGAGTACTTCGGTCGCCAGCGCATCCACCAGGGTTTTGCCGTTGCTCTTACTGACCACTTCCGACAATTCTTCGGCGTTTGCCACAATGTAATCTCGCATCAGGCGCAGGGCACGGGCACGTTCTTTGAAAGAGCGTCGAGCCCAGATTTTTTGTGCTGCGCGGGCATGGGCAAAAATTTCAGGTAATTTGTTCAAGTCGGTGTTGGGCACCTGGCCGATTTCTTCCCCGGTGGCTGGGTTGTAGGCTATGGTTAGGCCAGGCTCTTGGATGTCTTGGGGTGCAGTCATTGGGTTTCAACCTCTGAAAGAAAATCGCTGATGTGCCGGGTGCGGCTGGTTTTATTGTCTATCTGTTATTTGTCTATAAGTCACCTTCATTAATTTCCCATTTTACGAGAAGCGGACGCTGCGGGCAAACGTCGCTTCGTGACGCTTTGTATACCTCTATTAACGCTTTGATATAAGGGATTTAAGAGGAATTGCCGTCTACCTGACAGTGCTGGATACAGAGCCTGGTATAGACTGGGAGTAATGAACCAGAGGCATGGGTGGTAGGCATGGGTGGTAAAGGAGAGCAGCATGGCTGGGGCGGCTGAAACCGATATAGTGATCGTGGGCGGGGGGATCGCCGGCATCGTGGCCGGGTTGGAGTTATTGGACACGGGTCGGCAGGTGTGGATTGTGGATCGGGATGAGGCGTCGGCATTCGGGGGGTTGGCGAAAGAGGCATTCGGCGGTATGGCCTTGTGCGGAACGCCGCTGCAGCGTTTGAACGGAATAAAAGATAGCCCGCAGCTGATGTTCCGGGACTGGCTCTCGATCGCGGATTTCTCGGCGGAGGATCACTGGCCGCGCTACTGGGCAGAAGCCTATTGTTATCGTAATTATCCTGATGTCTATCAGTGGCTTAAGTCTCTTGGTGTGGGTTACTTTCCCGCGGTGAACTGGGTGGAACGGGGCGAATTCAGGCCGGGTAATTCGGTGCCGCGGTACCACATAATCTGGGGAACCGGTTGGCAGCTGGTGCGCTTGCTGGAGGCTAGACTGCGTAGTCACAAAAACCGGGCAAACCTGAATCTGAGCTTCCGCCACCGTGTTGAACGGCTGGTGACGACGGACCGGAAAATCACCGGTATTGAAGGGGTAAACGAAGAAACCGCTGAGCCATTCAGTATCAAGGCCGGTGTGGTGGTGGTGGCCAGCGGAGGCATAAACGGCAATCTGGAAAAAGTACGGCAACACTGGCCAGACACCTGGGGCAAAGCGCCTGCCAAATTATTGAATGGATCACACCGCTACGCCGATGGCACCTTACACACGGCAGCAGAGCAAGTGGGTGCCAGCGTCACCCATCTGGACTGGCAGTGGAATTATGCCGCCGGAATACACCACCCAGAGCCCCGGCTGCCTGAACACGGATTGAGTCTTATTCCTCCCAGGTCGGCTTTGTGGATGGATGCCCGGGGCCGGCGGGTAGGCCCCCATCCTCTGATCACCGGCTTCGATACTCACGGCCTGTGTCAGCGCATCAGCCATTTGCCCCACGGTTACACCTGGCAGGTTATGAACCGCAAGATTGCCCATAAGGAAATTTCCATATCCGGGTCGGAACACAATACAGCGTTCAAATACCGGCGGCCGGTGAAATTCCTGAAAGAAATTCTGCTGGGCAATGACAACCTTTACGATTACCTTGTGAATCAATGTCTGGACGTAATTACGGCCGATTCGTTGGAGGAGCTGGGTGCCAAGATGAATGCCATGGATCCGGATGTTACCGTTGACGTAAAAGGCATGATTCGGGATGTACAGCAGTACGATCAAATGATCGAGCTGGGTACGGCGTTTCATAACGACGATCAGTTGCGGCGCATAGAACACCTGAGGCACTGGAAGGGCGATAAGGTCAGGACCCTCAAGCACCAGAAAATAGATGATCCCGATGCTTATCCGCTGGTGGCAATACGTGAGTTCATGATCAGTCGCAAGAGCATGGGCGGTCTACAGACGGACAGTCACTGCAGAGTTCTGGACATTGCCGGAGAACCGATTACCAATTTATACGCGGTGGGTGAAGCGGCTGGTTTCGGTGGTGGCGGAGCCAACGGCAAGCGATCACTGGAAGGCACCTTTCTCTCGTTGTGTGTGCTGACCGGCCGGGTGGCGGCTGGCTCCATTGCAGGAAAAAACAACCCCTAGCGACAGCAATAAAAACAGGTGGCGGTACTATGAAAAAAACAGGAGCCTGGTTGGCTCGATATGCCCTGGAACAGCTTGGCGTGCGCTATACCTTCGGCATACCCGGCGTACATAACACCGAGTTGTATGATGAGCTTAACAGTTCTGAGACCATCCAGCCGGTTCTGGTAACGCATGAGGCCGGGGCAGCGTTTATGGCGGATGCCATCAGCCGTACCTCGGATTCCATCGGTACGTTGGTCATTGTACCGGCGGCAGGGGCGGCTTATGCCTCAGCAGGCATTGGCGAAGCATATCTGGATGGGATTCCCATGCTGGTGATTTCCGGTGGCATTCGCACCGATGTGCCTTACACCTATCAGTTGCATGAAATGGACCAGCAGAATTTTCTCGCCGAGATTACCAAGCAGACCTGGAAGGTCGATAGCCACGCAGAAATTATTCCTACGCTATACGAGGCATTCCGGGTGGCCAACGAGGGGGAGCCCGGCCCGGTTTTTGTGGAAATTCCAGTGAACCTTCAACTTTTTTCAGGAGAGGTGGAACATCTTCCTGTGTATCAGCCGGATTATAGTCCGAGCCAACTGGTTGAATCCGCCGCCATAGAGAAGGCGGTCAATCTGTTATCCAGGGCGAAACGGCCAGGTATTTTTGTCGGTTGGGGCGCCCGCAATGGGTTGTCCTGGGTGCGTGAGATTGCCGAGTTTCTGAATGCGCCGGTCTGTACCACGCTGCAGGGTTTAAGCGCGTTCCCGGCTAACCACCCCCTGCACACCGGAATGGGGTTTGGCAACTATGCCGTACCGGCTGCCGCCAATGCCTTTAAGGACTGTGACTGTATGCTGGCGGTGGGCACCCGTTTTGGCGAAATTGCCACCGGCAGTTTTGGCGTCAAGCCACCGCAGAATCTGATCCATATCGATATCAATCCAATGGTGTTCGATGCCAATTTCCCTGCCCAGGTGGCCATTGAAGGGGATGCCGCTTATGTGCTGGAGAAAGTTTGGGATGTTTTACAGCGTCAGCCTGAGCCAGTTAACTTGCGCAGCGGTATTCGTGAACAAATACAGAAAGACAAACATGAGTATGCTGCCGCGTGGCTGCAGCACGACAGCCAGGACAGGGTCAATCCATTTCATTTTTTCAGGGGGCTGCGCAATACCCTGGAAGATGAGGATGTACTGGTGGTTGATGATGGCAATCATACTTTTCTGGCGGCAGAGCTGATGCCGATTCACCGGCCGGGATGCTTTATTTCACCCACTGACTTTAACTGCATGGGATACGCAGTACCTGCCGCCATAGGCGTTAAACTCGCTAATCCCGATAAACACGTAGCCGCGGTGGTGGGGGATGGGGCATTCACCATGACCTGCATGGAAATTCTCACGGCTGCCAGCCAAAATCTGGGAATTGTTTTTTTTGTGTTTCATGATGGTGAACTGTCTCAAATATCACAGGCCCAGGAGATACCCTATAACCGTAAGACCTGTACAGTGCTGGGGAACCTTGATGTGGCCGGTGTGGCCAAGGCCACAGGCGCCCGATTTCTGGCGCTGGAGAGAAACGTTGATGTGGATCAGGTAATGAGTAAAGCCTGGTCGCTGGCTGACGATAATGTACCGGTTATCGTCGATGTTAAAATTGACTATTCCAAGCGAACGAGGTTCACTGAAGGTATAGTGGTAACCAACCTCAAGCGTTTCAATCTCGGCACCAAGGCTCGCTTTATTGGTCGGGCACTGGTACGCAAAGTGACAGGATAATAAACATGGCTGATCTCAGCAGCGACTATTGCGGGTTAACTCTGGCGAATCCATTTATTGCTTCCGCCTCACCGTTAACAGCCGAATTGACTTCCGTTAAGCAGCTGCAACAAAAGGGCGCCGCTGCGGTGATTTTACCTTCTCTGTTTGAGGAATCCGTGGCGCGGTCGGGGTCGGTGCTGAATGAATATGCGGACAAAATAAAATCCTATAAAGATGCCCTGGATATTCCGGTGATTGCCAGCCTGAACGGGATCACGGAGGGGGGCTGGCTTGAGCATGCTGCCTGTTTGGAACAAGCCGGCTGTGATGCAATAGAATTAAACATCTATTACATTGCAGCCAGCGTAAAGGAATCCAGCGATCAGATTGAAAGGCGTTACATCGATCTGGTTTACAAGCTCCGGGCTCAGATCGGCGTTCCCATTTCAGTAAAACTTACCCACCAATTTTCTTCGGTGGCTCATTTGGTTAAGCGGCTGGAAGACACCGGAGTCAACGGGGCGGTGCTATTCAATCGGTTCTATCTGCCGGATATAGATGTTGAGAGCATGACGGTTATGCCCTCGTTACAGTTAAGTAACTCCAATGAAGCCTTGCTGCGAATCCGATGGATCGGGTTGTTGCGGGATCAGGTTGCGTTGTCCCTGTCCGCCACGGGTGGTATGCATACAATTGATGATGCTTTAAAGGCATTGTTGGTGGGGGCGGATTCGATTCAGTTATGCAGTGTGTTGTTTGAGAAAGGTATAGATGAAATCGGTCACCTGAGAGACCGGTTGGAACAGTGGTTGGAGGATAATGACCACCCCGGAGTGGCTGCGATCAAGGGCTTGATGAGCTATGGCCGGGTTGCGGATCCATCCGCGTTTGAGCGGGCGAATTATCTTCAGGTACTGGAGGAGAACAGCTGAGGGAAACCCGGCCATGGCATCTAGTTTAATACCTGCTCCAATTCATCCATCATCAGCACACGAGCAATTTTGTCTTCCAGGTTGTTGGGGTTATCCAATTGTACCCGGGCCAGGTATGGCAGGTGCTGCTCCGGTGTGGCCGGGTTCTGCAGCACTTTTATCAGCGCCTTGGCGATGGTGGATTTTTTCTCGGTTTTGGCTTTCATTGCTTTCAGGCAACGGGCCACCACCAGTTCCTCGGTGGTGAAATCAGTGCCGCAGGGAAACGCCGGAAACATTCCCTTGGCGCGATAGGGTGCCAATACAGCTTCCAGCTGCTCCGGGTAGTTATTGCGAAACTGCTCTGGTATCTGATAATCCCCGGGTAACTTACCGGCTTGCTTGGCTTTGGCCATGAGTTCAGGCTGGAAACGGGAATCCGCGATGTTGAGCATGGCTGCCACCACCTCTTTATCACATTTGCCTCGCACATCCGCAATGCCGTATTCCGTTACGTAAACATCCCTCAGGTGGCGTGGAATGGTAATGTGACCGTAGTTCCAAACGATGTTGGATTGGGTAACGCCATTTTTGTCGCGGGTACTTTTCAGCATCAGAATAGAGCGGCCGTCTTCCAGCTCGTGGGCCTGGGCCACAAAATTATACTGACCACCCACGCCGCTCACCACTCTGCCGCTTTCCAGCCCGTCAGAGGTGGCAGCACCCAAAGCATGGGCCATAAAGACCGTATTGATAAAGCGTGCCTTTTTGCGTTGCAGTCGTTTCAGCGTTTCACTGCCATACAGTTGATTGACATAACTGATATTGGTCATGTTGATGGCCCGCAGGGTATCTTCATCGAGGTTTTTTAAACCGTCATAGAATGATTTCGGGCCGAGGAAAAATCCCCCATGCATGATGCGGCCGTGTTGTAAACTATGGCCCAGGCACTGGCTGATGATAATATCCCGTGATTGATCCACTGCCGCCGAGACATGCTCACCCTGAGGGGTAACCAAGGCATCGTTATCCAGTTTGGTACCGGGTTTGAACAGGCCGAAGTGCACTAGGGTGTCGACATCCTCGCGGGTCAGGACGGGCTGAATATAACCCCCGTCAATCAGGGCATCCAGAGTTTCAATAGAGACATCGGTGTTAATCTTGCTTTCGTTAAGCAGCCGTTGAATGCCTTCATGATCGAACACCCTGCGACGCAGAATATCCGTCTTGATCAGATAGTAGAATCCATCCACAAACATTTCGCTGTTGCCATACAGGCCCTGCTCAAATGTGCCGGTGCCACCCAGCTTATGGATGGTGTTGCCGAATTTATCCAGGATATTCAGATCCTTCAGCACGCCATTATAGGCATCGTTCTGCTGGTGACGGATTTCACAACCGTAAACGATCGCATCGCCCAGTGATCCAATGCCGATTTGCAGAGTACCCCCATCGGCGATCAGGGTGCTGGCATAGAGGCCGATCATATGATCGATGGTGCTGACCGGCATGTTGGGTGGCGCGAACAGCGTTGAATAATACGCTTTGTTATTGACCACCATATCAAAGCAGTCTTCCTCGATCAGGGCATCGTTTTCCATGAAAGGTAGATTTTCGTTTACCTGACCGATGATGAGGATGGGTTCACCCTGCTTTTTTCGGGCTTGCAGTGCCGGTAGCAGGTCGCGAGTGGTTTCAGGGTTGCAACTCATGCTATAGCGGTCTTTACCGTCTTCCACCCGATGCGCCAGCAGCTGGGCTATAACATTGATATCCAGTGCCAGCAGATCCCTGACCGAATGGGTGTAGTTTGTGCTGATGTAGTTCTGCTGGGCCAGGTCGTTGTTCAGCATGGCTCCCGACTTAAAGAAGAACTCATGAATCTCAATGTTGTCCGGCACCTTTCCGGCACGAAGATCACGCATGTAGTCCAGCCCCGGGTAGTTACCGAAAATCCGCTCCATAAAGGGGCCGAGAAAACGTTTTTGCAGACCGGTGCCGGGATCGGGAACTTCCAGAGAGAGCGCGGTGGCAATCAGCAACCGGATACTTGGATCCGCTTTCGCACGCTGGTAGAGTGCGTTGATCAGCTCCGGAGGTTTTCCCAAACCAAGGGGTAAGCCGATGCGGATGTCGTTACCAATGATTTTGAGAATATCATCTACGCAGTCTTCTACCTGGGTATGATGGATTGCTATTGTCATTGTAATAAATCCCTGCAAGTCATCTTATCCGCACACTATGCCCGATATCAGTCCTATGGGGTATGATCGAAATCAGATTTTGGCCGTGAATGTGGCTTACTCTGTCAGAACGGGGGCGACAACAATATGCCGGGCTTCCAGGCTGGAGACCGGCCCCTGAAAAAGCCGCCCCTGCATGGTGTGACAGCCCAGGTTCATCAGATAGTCTTTTTGCTGCGAGGTTTCCACACCCTCGGCTACCAGGTTGACGTTCAGACCGGTCGCCATGGCGCTGATGGCGCTGACAATACAGGCGTCACCGCTTTGGTACTGATTGTTGATGTGGCGGAGAAAGGACTCGTGTAACTTTATGGTGTTGATCGGCAGGCGGTGCAGGCAGCTGAGCGAAGAGTATCCGGTCCCGAAATCATCCACTGAAATGGAAAATCCCAAGCGGCTCAAGCGCTTGAGTTTGGTGGTGATCAGTGCAATATCACCTACCAGAAGATCCTCCGTGATTTCCAGCTCAATTTGATGGGGGGATACGTTATGGGCTTTCACCGCGCTCATTAACATGTTCTCAAAATCCGGATCTTCAACCTGCCTGGGGGAGAAGTTCACCGCAATGGTCAGAATCGGGTTGGCCCATTCCTCCAGATCCGCACAGACGCGATTGATAACCCAGGCCCCCAGCTCAATGATGATGCCGGTTTCTTCTGCAACGTTCAGGAAATCACCCGGAATCAGCACACCCCGGGTGGGATGGTTCCAGCGAATGTAGGCTTCAAGGGCATACACGGCAGAGGTTTGCATATTGAAAATAGGCTGGTATTCAAGAAAAAGCTGTTCGCCTTCAATGCATTGCCGCAGGTCCTGCTCTGTATTGAGCCGTTCCACGTAAGCCAGGTTCATTTTCTCACTGAAAAAGCGGAAGCTGTTTTTGCCGTTTGCCTTGATGTAATACATGGCAATATCGGCATTCTGGATAAGTTGATCCAGTTGTTCGCCATGATCCGGATACATGGCAATGCCGATGGAGCCACTGGCGTACAGTTCATGCTGTTCAATAAAGAAAGGCTGTTTCAGTTCATTGAGTATCTTGCGGGCGATGATGGATGCGTCTTCCTGGCTGTGAATGTTGGGCAGGAGCAATGTAAATTCATCACCACCAAAGCGGGATAATGTGTCCCCCTCACGCAGGCTTTCGCTGATGCGCCGTGCCACCGCCTGGATTAATTGATCCCCTATGGAATGCCCGAGGGAATCGTTAATCAGCTTAAATCGATCCAGATCCACGAACATGACTGCAACCTTGGAGCCGTTGCGCTTGCTGTGGGATATGGCCAGAGACAGTCTGTCCCGGAACAGGGTGCGGTTCGGCAGCCCGGTCAGCAGGTCATGGTAAGCCTGAAAACGCATCAGGGATTCCGCCTGCTTGCGATCGGTAATGTCCCGGGCGATACCATAGGTGCCGCGAAACTGGGGTTTGCTGCTGCGTCGCTCTATTTCATAGATGCCCATGGCGCTGATTTCAAAGGGCATGGACAGTGTCGTGAGCGCCCCATTTACATCCTGTCCCAGGCGTTTGCGCAGATGCAGTTCAGCCCGTTGTTCCAAACGTTTAACGGCCCGACGCTCATTAAATACAAAAGGATGCTGCTTACATTCTTCATCGCTCATCAGTGTACTGAAATGTTTTCCGATCAGTTCATCCTTGCTCACATTCAGTAATGATTCCACACGGTCGTTGATAAAGTTGATTTCGCCGCGTTCATTCAGGATGTAAATAATATCAGGGGAGTGATTGACCAGAAACCGGTGCATCTTTTCGGACTGTTTGATGCGTTCCTGGAGCGTGTTGAACTCAAAGCTGATTCGTCTCTGCTCCAGGGCATCTTTGATGGTTTTATCCAGCTCCAGCGGGTTATAGGGGGTGGTCAGCAAATAAATGGACGGTGTGTGCAGCAAGCTGGAGAACTCGGCGAAATGCCTGGAATCGCTCAGCGCAATCACAGGCAATTGCTCCCGGCGCTCTTTGATAAAGTAAAGCAGATCGCGCCAGGGCTGGGGGCCCGAGTTGGCCATCAGGATGACCAGATCGAAATTCGACCTTTTGATGGTTTCGATGGCGGCAGTACAGCTGTCTGCAATAATGCAGCTGTAGCCTTGAGAATTCACAAAACCGTTCAGCCCGTTGAGGGCGTGCTGACTTTCACTGATTAACAAGAGTTTGTGCGTAGGTCCATGCGTTCTTGTTGTCATTAGGAGGGCTCGCTGGGTTAGCCGTTCAGGTACACACAATCAGCGGGAATCTGTCACCGATTGATCCGCGTGTTGAGTATAAAGCGCTGGATGTTCGATGAGCAAACACGATTAGTGATAAAAGTCACCTGATTTAACTCAACTGGGTATATCAAAGATTTAACCAAAGGGTCATAGCAGTGTCACAGGGGAGGGGTAAAACAACAGAGAGAGAAAGGCATCTGCCAAGTAAATCAACAACTTAGCACAAAAAATGTTTGCCTGACATTGAATTTATGTTCTACATTCTAGATAAATTAAAGCAGAAATCATGAAGCGCGGGAACCCTTGTTCCGCAAATATCCTCAAGGAGAACAACAAGGGAATTCAAGACCTCAAACCTTTCCATTTTATTTCCGGGATTTTTTAGAAGGGAGGTAGGAAGAAGAAAGCACCACGGCTTTGGGAGCCGGTTACTACTAATCATTCTTCTTGAGGAACGCGAATGAGCAGCGCAGCAGAAAGTACCAAGAAAGCTTATGTAATCGATACCAACGTTTTAATTCATGATCCAAATTCAATTCTCAATTTTGATGAACATCTGGTTGTCATCCCCATCACGGTCTTGGAAGAACTCGATAAACTGAAAAACGGACACAAATCCATCGCGGCGGATTGCCGCTCGGCGATCCGGTTGATCGACAATGTTATTGCCGATAACCCCACCGAACGCCTGCAGCGAGGGGTGCCGATTCCCCGTGACAACGGCACCAGTCATCTGGGTAAGCTGGCGATCATGATGAATAAAACCGGAGAACCGCCGGAAGCCTGCCTGCCCAATGATAACAATGACAACAAAATCATTAATCGGGTTGTGCAGATGCAGCTGGAAAACCCGGAGTACAACTTTATTCTGGTCACCAAGGATATCAACATGCGGCTTAAGGCCCGCGGTTGTTGTATCCATGCCGAGGATTATCATAACGATCAGCTCATTTCGGATGTGAAGCAACTCACCACCGGTTACCACGAATTCGAGGGGTCGTTCTGGGATCGTGTGTCGCATGTGGATACCATTCAGCGGGAAAACGGGACCTACCATTCATTGGCGCGGGATGTGTTTGAAGGCCAGCTGTATCTCAATCAGTACATTCTGGACGATCAGGAGTTTCTGGCCAGGATAGAGGAGGTTACCGATGAGCACGTGCTGATTAAACATATCAAGCGTGAATCGCTCATGCATTTGTCCGCCTGGGGCTTACAGCCTCGCAATATTTATCAGGCAATGGCGCTGCACGCATTGCTGGACAACGATATTCATCTGGTGAACCTTACCGGCCCGGCAGGCTCAGGCAAGACCATACTGGCACTGGCTGCAGCCATTGAGATGACGGTGGCGAACAAGCAATACAACAAGATCATTGTGACCCGGTCCACGCCGCCTTTGGCTGAGGATCATGGCTTTCTCCCCGGTACCGAGGAGGAAAAAATGGACCCCTGGCTGGGTGCCATTACGGACAACATTGAGGCATTACACATCCAGGATGAGAGCCCGCAAGGCAGCATTGAATACGTTAAGTCCAAGGCCAATATTCAATTCAAGGCACTCAATTATATCCGGGGCCGTAGCTTCCAGCGCAGCCTGATCCTGATCGACGAGTCGCAGAATCTGACCCCCCATCAGATGAAGGCAATCATTACTCGTGCCGGGGAGGGCAGTAAGGTAATCTGTCTGGGGAATCTGGCTCAGATAGATACACCCTACCTGAGCCCCATCAGCTCTGGCCTGACCTACATGACAGAGCGCTTCAAGGGCTTCAGGCACAGCAGTAGTCTGCGCTTGAATGGGATTCCCCGTTCCTTGCTGGCTGAGTACGCAGAAGCTAATCTGTAAACGGAGTTCGTTTGGGCGGCCCGTATCGCGGGCCGTTTTACGTTCTCGACAGCTTGCTGAATTCAAACACGTTAGACACCGGGGGCATTGTGCATCACTTTTTCGCTTACGTTTCCAAACTGAAATACATCCTGCGCTGGGGCTTAAAGCGCAATGTGGAAAATGAGAATGTGAAGGAGCACAGTTTTGACGTGGCCACCATCGCCCATGCCCTGGCGTTGATTCGCAACCGGGTTTACGGCGGTGACCTGGATGCCAACGAAATTGCCGTGATTGCCCTGTACCACGATGCATCCGAGGTATTGACCGGCGACCTGCCGGGGCCCATCAAGTATTTCAATCCCACTATTGCAGAAGCCTACAAAGATGTGGAGAAAGCTGCCAAGACCAAGCTGCTCACCATGTTGCCCAATGAGTTGCAGGATGAGTATTCACCTTTGATACAGGATCATCTGTTGCCGGAGGATACGCGCAGGCTGCTGAAGGCCGCGGATGTGTTATCGGCTTACATTAAATGTATCCACGAAGTGGACTCGAACAATCATGAATTTCAGGTGGCCAAGGAACGGGTTGAGGGTATGCTGCAGAGCTATGATTTGCCTGAAGTGGCGTATTTCATGGAGAAGTTCCTGCCTAGTTTCCGCCTGACCCTGGATGAACTGGGTTAACTAATCCAGCAACATCCGGTCCACGATGAGGGCGTAGAATCCGCTGCTGCCTTCACAACTGAAGTACCAACCAATGTGCTGATGACAACGGTTACAAAATCCGTGTTGCCAGGCGAAGCCTTCAAACCAGCTGAAATAATCGGTTGCTTTGCCACCCACCGTGACCCCCTCTGCGTGCAAATAGGTTTGCAGGTCAAAGCCGACACCGGCAGGATTGGTGAAAAAATGACAGGTTTCTCCGGCGATTGGGGTCAGGTGTTCGTTGCTGGTGAGTACGTTCAGGCAGGCTTTGCAGCGCACCCGGCTGGGCGCCCGTTTGACGGCGTCCTCGGTTTTTTCTTCGGGGTCCACGGCAGTGAGCAGTGGATCAAATGGCCGGGGTGTGTCGTGATCGAGACCTTGCATATCCGCTGGTTTGCTTAGTCAGTGAAGATGGAGGGGTACGTTGATCATCCAGTGTAGCAGCCCCCGGGGATTGTCACCATTTTGGTAGGCCGGGGTGGGGTGGAAGAGTGGGGGACCAACAAAGAGCCCCCGGTGTTCGGGGGCTAAACATACGTAAAATATACGCAGGAGAAGAAAGTGTGTTGATCAGGCGGTGATCTTTGCCCGCAGTTCCTGAGTCTTGCTCTGTACTTCGCGTAACTGCGCGCTGACCGTGTCGCGTACTTCCGCCAGGCGCGGTTTCAGGTCTTTGGCATAGGCTTTTTCAGCCTGCTGCTTGGCGTAGGCTGAGATCATGGTGGCGTTCCAATTAAAGCGGAACCGGTTATCGTAGGTGGCAACATTGAGGTTACGCAAAAAATCCCGCACCGTGGGATTGGCTTTGCGCAATTCAGCCAGCAGTTCGTTTAATTCGATTTTATCATCGGCTTCCACACCCAGTTCCTTCAGAATGCGCTGGCCTTCCAATTTTGCGACTTCCAAGCCCTTGCCTAATTCAGCCTGTAGCTTTTCACTTTGCTTTTTCAGCTGGTCCAACTGAACTTTGACTTTATCTTGAATCATGGTGTTTCCTCGTACCAAACGCTATTGGGATTGATAATGAATGGCGCCATGATAGTGTCAAAAATTAGAATGTTCTTACTAAATTGCGCAATGTCGGTGCAGGATTGGAGGAGTATGAGTAAGTTATTGATAATTCTGGGTATAGCTATCGCCGTGGTGGGTGTGGTACTGGTTTATGCACCGGGTTTACTGGGCTGGTTTGGTAAGCTGCCGGGGGATTTGCGTTGGCAAACTGAACGCGGCAGTGCTTACTTCCCCATCACATCTATGATCATCATCAGTGTGGTGCTGACCATTCTCATCAATGTGTTGGGGAAGCATTAACCTGATTAACCCTGTTCTAATCCTCCGGGTGGGCCAGTTCCGCCCATAAATCGTGCTCGTCCGCCTGGAAGATCCTGGCGGTCACCCTGTCCCCCGGCACCAGTTCCGTTTCGCCGTTCAGAAACACCAACCCGTCTATCTCCGGCGCGTCCGCTGCGGTGCGGCCTATGGCGCCTTCCTCATCCACCTCGTCAATAATGACATCCAGGATGGATCCGATTTTGGCTTGCAGTCGAGCAGCGGAAATCCGGGCCTGGACGGCCATAAAACGTTCGTAACGCTGCTGTTTGATCTCTTCAGGTACCGCGCCTTCCAGCTGGTTGGCGGTGGCGCCCTCCACGGCGGAATATTTGAAACAGCCCACCCGATCCAGCTGCGCCTGCTCCAGCCAGTCCAGCAGGATCTGGAAATCGGCCTCGGTTTCACCGGGGAAACCCACAATGAAGGTACTGCGCAAGGTGATATCGGGGCATATTTCCCGCCATTTTCGAATCCGTTCCAGGGTGTTTTCCGCATGAGCGGGGCGTTTCATGGCTTTCAGAACCGATGGGCTGGCGTGCTGGAAGGGGATGTCCAGATACGGGAGAATCTTGCCTTGCGCCATCATTGGAATAATCTCATCCACGTGAGGGTAGGGGTAAACGTAGTGCAGGCGTACCCAGATACCGAAGCTGGAGAGGGCTTCGCACAGCTCTTTCATGCGGGTTTTGAGGGGGCGCCCCTGCCAGAATCCGGTTTGGTAGCGGGTATCCACCCCATAGGCACTGGTGTCTTGTGAGATGATCAGCAGCTCCTGGACCCCGGCCTTAACCAGGCGCTCGGCCTCGTCCATGACATCGCCCACCGGACGGCTCACCAGATCCCCGCGCAGGGAGGGAATGATGCAGAATGTGCAGCGGTGGTTGCAGCCTTCGGAGATTTTCAGATAGGCATAGTGGCGGGGTGTGAGCTTGATCCCCTGGGCTGGCACCAGATCGGTGAAGGGATCATGGGTTTTGCTCTGGGGGACGTACTTATGGACCGCACCCACCACCTCTTCGTACGCCTGGGGGCCGGTAACGCTCAATACCTGAGGGTGGATGGCAGTGATCTGTTCAGCATCGCCGCCCATACAGCCGGTGACGATGACTTTGCCGTTCTCCTGCAGCGCCTCGCCGATGGCTTCCAGTGACTCCCGTTTGGCATCGTCGATGAAGCCACAGGTATTGACCACTACCACATCGGCATCGTCGTAGCTGGGCACAATGTCATAACCATCGATTTTCAATTGGGTCAGGATGCGCTCTGAATCCACCAGTGCTTTGGGGCACCCCAGGGAGATGAATCCTACTGTCTTGCGGCTTTCACTCATAAGTATCTGTTGCTCTTCAAGCTTTGATTGAATCGGCGGGCCCTGCGGCGGTGGGCAGCGGGGCTGCTGACGACCGGGGCGATGACCAAAATGGCGCCGTAGTTTGGTTATTGGCGGCGGTATTGTCAAATAGATGATGTATATCTTCGCTTAACCGGTGCTGTTGCCGCCGGGGTATGGGCAGCCCCTGAAAAAAAAGTTGACTCCCCGGCGGAGCCTCCTTAAAATTCGCGCCCACATAAAGCGGGAATAGCTCAGTTGGTAGAGCACAACCTTGCCAAGGTTGGGGTCGCGAGTTCGAGTCTCGTTTCCCGCTCCAAACATTCAAAAACCCGCAGTCGGCACCGGCTGCGGGTTTTTTATTGCTTATTGCGTGGGTGGCGGTGTCTGCCCCGCTCATCACTGTGGATAGTAGACTTTTCTTGCCTTATCCAGAATACCGCACAGATGTTCTGCCGCGTCCACGGTTCTGGGGGTGGATCGGGTATACATATCCTGATCCACAAAAAACATCAGATTGTGTTTTACCGCGTCCATGCTGCCCCAGGTTTCCCACTTTTGCTTCCAGTTGTCGATGGAGCGCTTGCCGTGATGGCCACCGGTTAACATAACCTGGGGGTTGCGGGTGACAATGGCTTCCACACTGACGATGGGGGAAGCTTCGCTGAGATCCCCAAATACGTTGACGCCGCCACACAGATGGTAAAGATCGGTAATAAAATGACCACCGGCCAGGGTGTACAGCGGGTCTTCCCATACCTGGTAGAACACTTTCACGGGGGGCTTGTTGGCGTTGGCCTGTTGCAGTTCTGCCCTGCGGGCATCGTATTGCGCGGCTGCCCGGTCGGCGATGGCCTCGGTTCCGGTGAGCACGCCAAACTGGCGGATGTTGCGACTGATGCTGTCCATGGTTTTGGGGTCACTCATGTACACAGGTACCTTCAACAGAGAGAGCTTTTCCACCGTTTCGGCGCTGTTCCCCTCATACCAGCCTATGATCAGGTCCGGGTTCATGGCCAGGATGCGCTCGAAGTTAACCTGATTGTAACTGCCCACCAGTGGTATGGCTTTGGCAGCCTCCGGAAAGTCGCTGTAACTGACGGTGCCGACGATGCGATCGCCGGCACCGGCGGCAAACAGCACTTCGGTAATATGAGGCGCCAGGGAGACAATTCGCTGTGCCGGCCCGGGCAGTGTTACCTCACGCTGGCCATCGTCCACCAAAACAATGGGGGACGCCGGCAGCACCGAGCTGAGCAAAAGAAAACTAAGCGCACTAAGCCACTTCACTGGGTATTCCTTGTGTTTGATCCCGGGCTTTGCCGTCAGCCCCGGATTCTGTTTCGGTGTGGGGGGCTGCAACCTGCCCGGGTGTGGGTTTGGGGTGAATAAATCCGGCGAGCAGGATCATCATGCTGGGCAGGAAGAGAAAATCGAACACCAGTGCGATGATAATGGTCATGGAGACCATAATGCCCAGAATTGCGTTCACGTTGAAATCGGACAGCGCCAGCATACCAAAGCCCAGGCTCAGTACAATAGTGGTGGTGACCAGCGCAGCCCCAACATGCTCAAAGGCGTAATGGATGGCCTGCCTGACATCGCCGTGTTCCTGGTAGCCGCGCAGGTATTTCGCCATAAAGTGAACGGTGTCGTCCACCACGATACCCAGGGTAATGCCAAACACCACGGCCACAGCCAGATTCACCTCGCCAACGGCCATGCCCCAGATTCCCAGCATAATGGCAGCGGGGAATGCATTGGGAATGATACTGAGCACACCCAGTTTCCAGGAACCCAATGCCATCACCAGGATCACTGAAATGATGATGGTGGCGATGATGGTGCCATTGATCATGCTTTCAATATTTTTCTGCCCGATGGTGGCAAACATGATGGATGGGCTGGCGCCCACCGCGGCCAGTTCCGGGGCATTTTGCTTAAACCATTCCTGGGCCCGGTCCTCCATTGCCAGAATGTCCTTGGCTTTGGCGTCCTTGATGCTGACGGTGATGCGCAAAGCGGATTTGTTCATATCAACCTGATTGTTGACGTCCATGCCGAAGGGCAGGGACATCTCGTACAGCAGTTGGTATTGTGAGGCGTGCTCCCGGTTCTCAGGCAACCGGTAATACTCAGGATCGTCGCCATGCATGTTCTTATTCAGGCGCTTGAGGGTATCGGTAAACGTAAATACGTGGGTTACCATGGGTTGGGCCCGGTACCACTGAACAAACTCATCCACTTTAGTGAGGAACTGCGGGTCGTTAATGCCCTGGGATTCACCGGAATCCAGAGCATATTCAATAATGTTCACGCCGTTTAAATTGTCTTCGGTAAAATCCGCGGCACGGCGTACTTCCAATGTTTCCTTAAAGTAACCGAAATTATCATCATTGAGCTCGTTCTCCCCCACAAAGGCAATGCAGAACAGCGCAATCAGCAGGCTGCCGAAAAACAATTTTCTGGGATGGCGAATGGTAAATTCAGCCAGGTATGAAAACTGGGCACTGCGCTCGGTGTCTACCCTGGGGGCCTTGCGCGTGAACCACAGAATCAGTTGCGGCATGACGGTCAGTGTGAACACAAACGCAAAAAAGACACCAATGGCCGAGACCACACCCAGCTCCCGAAACGGCGGCGATTCACTGGACTGCATGCTGAGAAAACCGATTGCTGTGGTGAGGCTGGTGAGGAAGATGGGTTTGACGTTGACGTCCAGGCTGGTGAGCAGGGCGGTTTCCCGGGGCAGGCCCCGGCGTAAACCTTTCAGATAGGTGGAAAGCAGATGGATACAGTCCGCCACCGCCAGGGTCAGGATGATGATCGGTGAAGCAAAATTGATGTTGTTGATGGGTATGTTCAGCCAGCCCATGGAGCTTACCGCGATGACCACGCTGAACACGATCACCAGAACGGTAATGATGGTTCCGGAGACTGAGCGCAACAACAGCCCCACCAGTACAATGATGACCAGTAACATCAGCGGCACCAGTGTTTCGGTGTCTTTCTGGTTCATTTCGTTGAAGGCGTTATTGAGGGGGGCCACACCGGTAATCATGATCTCCAGATCCGGATATTGCCGGGAAAACTCAGCGCGAATCTCCCGCACTTTAGTCATTACTTCAGGGATGGCCTGGGTTTGATCTTCCGGCATGTTCAGTTGCACGTTGATGGCGCTGACATGGCCCGAGGGTGATATAAGCCGGTGTACCAGCAGCGGCTCATGGGTGGCGATGTCGCGGCGCCAGGCGATGTCGTCGGCGCTTAGCCGGTCTGCGTCCGGCACCAGATCCTCCACCATCAGATCATCGCCATCCACCACTGTGTTCTGGAAGTTGGTAATGGAATCCACCCGCTGGGAGTAGGGGATCTGCCAGCAGGCTTCGGTTAACGCTGCGATGGCCTTCAGGTTGTCGCGGGTAAAAATGTCACCGTTGGCCGGGTTCAATACCAGCAACACGTTATCACTGGCACTGAAACGATCCTGGATCATCTCGTTGGCCACCAACTGGGGATTGTCGGCTTCAAAAAAGATTTTATAGTCGGATTTAACCGAGAGTCTGGTGGCGCCCATGCCTACCACCACAATGGCCAGCAGGCTCAGTACCAACAGTGGCAGCCGGTATCGAAGCAACCAGACAGAGATGGCGTGATGCGTAAAATCGTTGTTCATGTTGGTCCCCATATCATTCCTTTGCGTTCAGCCCTATGCGTTCAGCCCTATGCGTTAAGCCCTGTGAATTCAACTTTTTACCTGAGTGGTTCCAAGATACTCAAGTGCCCTTTGGTAAGCCCCGTGATAATCCTGCTCTGAACTGAGCGGATGCCACTGATATCCATCCAGCAGGTTGGTCATTTGGGTGAGCATGAGCTCATCGCTGGGGGAGAGCTGCAGCCCGCTGATCATGTCGCGGGCGTGATCCAGCACCAGCAAACCAAAGCTCATCGACCAGAGGCCAAAGCACAGGTCGTCGATCAGCACGTTGTTTTTCAATGTGAGGTCGCCTTTGTCGATGGCCAGTTGAATTACGGCACGGATCGCGTTCATCACCAGCGAATCCACCTGATCCATGCGCTCCAGTCGTTCCGGGGAGGCTTTCTCGCGGATGTTGTTGGTGCGGGCGGCAATGAGCAGGTCAAATTCTTCGGGAAAGCGCCGGGTGTATAACTGGTAGCCTACGCCGATGCAGATGATTTTCTCGCGGCTGCAGCCTTCCCAGGTGAGGGCACGCTGGAACAGGTCGTACATATGACCAAGGCTGTCCAGGCAGAGCGCGCACAGTATATCTTCTTTGCAGGTAAAGTGTTTGTAGACAGTGCCTTTCGCGTATTCGGTTAGTTCGGCTATTTTGTCCATGGTGAGGGCGGATACGCCCTCGCTGCGGATGATGTCCCGGGCGGCATTCACAAACAGCAATTCACGCTGTTCAAATTCCCGCTGGCGTCTGGATTGGGTGTTCAAATGATTGCTCCGTCAAAGCGTGACGATTCGTCATATTTTCATCTCGACGTCAGGTATTGTCAACGGGATATTCTGGTATAGTGGTTACCGGGCCTGAGATTGAGCGATTAGTAAGGCAGTAAAGCATTGAAAAACTCAGCAATATTGATGCAATTGCATCCCGCATTAATTCCATCGTTGGAGCAGTTACCCAGTCACGTACCGGTGGCTCTGGTGACCCGGCACTCAATTCGGGAGCAGCCCGCTAACCGCTTTGCCGGCTACGATGTACCCCTCACACCGGAAGGCATTGAGCTGGCCCGGGAATGGGGGCGGTGCCTGAATCGCCCCATTGTAGCCCTGCACTCCAGCCCGGTTGGGCGCTGTGTAAAAACCGCCGAGGCAATGGCAGAGGGCGCCGGTATCGAGTTGCCGGTGGCAACCCACCCGGCCTTGGTTGAGCCCGGCAGCTATGTGGTGGATCTCCCGGTGGCGGGGCCTTACTTCGTGAAACTGGGGCCCCTGGCTTTTGCCCGTAAGCACTTGAAAAATGAGGTGCGCGGTGTGCTTTCACCACAGCAGGGCGCGAAACAACTGTTACAGCACATTGAAACCTCATTACGGCAGCCGGGTACGTTCACGGTTCATGTTACCCACGACACCATTCTGGCGTCTTTTATTTATTTCCTGCGCCGTGAATCCGATATTGACGAGGCGCACTGGCCCTGGATGCTGGAGGGGGCGTTCCTGTGGTTTGACGAAGGCCAGGTCCATTGGTTGTGGCGCGGCGAAGCCGGCAGCCTGCACCTGGACCAGATGGTGGAATGAACGTCGCCGCCGGGCTCCGGCGGTGGCAGCAGCGCCTGGTTTCCGTATAATGCCCCTCTCAATTTCAAGCTCCCGTTATGCAAACCAGGGGTTTCATGAGCACCGCGTTAATCGTTCAAGATTTGAAAAAGACCTACTCCGGCGGTTTCCAGGCATTGAAAGGCATCAGCTTTGAAGTGCAGTCCGGAGACTTTATGGCACTGCTGGGCCCCAATGGAGCCGGCAAATCCACTACGATAGGCATTATCAGTTCACTGGTAAATAAAACCTCCGGCTCCGTCAGTATCTATGGTAAAGACATTGATCGTGACTTTGCCGCTGCCAAGATGAACATTGGCATCGTGCCCCAGGAATTCAACTTCAATCAGTTTGAGAAGGTAGGTGATATTGTTCGCACCCAGGCCGGATACTACGGTCTGGACCGGCATACCGCCAGCGAGCGTGCCGAGAAATACCTGAAGTTGCTGGACCTGTGGGAGAAGCGCGATGAACAGTCGCGTATGTTGTCCGGTGGAATGAAGCGACGTTTGATGATTGCACGGGCCTTGGTGCACGAACCCAGGTTGCTGGTGCTGGATGAGCCCACCGCCGGTGTGGATATCGAGTTACGGCGTTCGATGTGGAGCTTTCTTAAAGAACTCAACCAGCGGGGCACTACCATTATTCTGACCACCCACTATCTGGAGGAAGCGGAACAGCTTTGCCGCAGTATTGCCATCATAGATCATGGCCGTATTATCGAGAAAAGCTCTATGAAAGCGTTTCTGGCCCGGCTTGATCGGGAAACTTTCCTGCTGGATCTGAGCCGGGATATCGAAGCCGTGCCCAACCTGAAGGGGGTTGCGGTTGAGCTGCTGGACCCTCATACCCTGGCGGTGGAAGTGTCCAAAGACGCGCCACTGAATGCCATCTTTGAACAACTGAGCGCGCAGGGTATTTCAGTAACCAGTATGCGTAATAAAGCCAATCGATTGGAAGAGTTGTTCGTGTCGTTGGTGGAGAGGAAGCAGTGAGATGAATTCACAGCAACAGTTCAATGCCTTCAGCACCATAGTGCGCAAGGAAATACGGCGCTTTATGCGAATCTGGGTGCAGACTCTGATACCGCCCGCTATTACCATAGCGTTGTATTTTGTCATATTCGGCGAATTGATCGGCCGTCGTATCGGGCAGATTGGTGAGTACTCTTATATGGAATACATTGTTCCCGGTTTAATCATGATGTCGGTGATCACCAATTCCTATTCCAATGTGGTGTCGTCTTTTTTCAGCACCAAATTTCAACGCAGTATTGAAGAAATGCTGGTTTCACCCATGCCCAATTATGTGGTGATCGGCGGTTTTGTGTTGGGTGGTGTTGCCCGTGGCATTGCCGTGGGCGCGATTGTTACCGGGTTGTCACTGTTCTTTGCCCATTTAAGTGTAACCAATATCTGGATTACCATAAGCATGGTGGTATTGACGGCCATCCTGTTCTCTCTTGGTGGCTTCATCAACGCGGTGTACGCCCGATCATTTGATGACATTTCCATCGTGCCGACCTTTGTGCTGACCCCGCTGACCTATCTCGGGGGTGTTTTTTACTCCATCAGCATGTTGCCGGATTTTTGGGAAGGGGTGTCACGCATCAACCCCATCGTGTATATGGTGAATGGTTTTCGCTATGGGATTCTCGGCATTTCCGATATTGGCATCGGTGTTGCCTTTGGCATGGTGTTGACCTTTATCGTGGTCTTGTACGTGTGGGCACATTGGTTGTTAAAGAACGGAGTGGGGATTCGAAGCTGATATGACTGAGCAACAGCACGGGCCACTGGGTGTAGCCAGCACCTATCCTGACCAATACGATCCGGCGCAGCTGCATGCAATTGCCAGGGCAGCGGGGCGTGAGGCCATTGGTGTGGATGATGGGCCTCTGCCATTTTATGGAGAGGATATCTGGAATGCCTATGAGCTGTCCTGGTTGAACGAAAAGGGCAAACCCATGGTGGCCATGATGGAACTCCGGGTTCCATTCGATTCACCCAATATCGTGGAGTCCAAATCATTCAAGCTTTACCTGGGTTCCTTCAATCAATGGCCGGTGCAATCACCGCAAGCGTTGGCACACATTATCGAGCGGGATGTCTCGGACGTAGTAGGTGCCCCGGTAAGCGTGGAGTTGACGCCGTTGTTTCAGTCAGGAGGTTTCGCCCTGGCTACCTTGCCGGGCAAATGCATCGATGATCTGGATGTGGACGTGGCGGTGTATGAGGTGGATGCCGATCTGTTGCTAACCTTGGAAGGCGACACCTCAGAAGCCTATCACAGCCATCTCTTGCGATCCTGCTGTCCGGTAACCGGCCAGCCTGACTGGGCCAGCGTGGTGATCGAATATCAGGGCACCAAGATCTGCGAAGAGGGATTGCTGAAATATCTGATTTCGTTTCGCAATAACCAGGAATTTCACGAGCAATGTGTGGAACGCATTTTTATGGACATCAGCCGTCAGTGCGCCCCTGAGCGGTTGACCGTGTACGCCCGTTATACCCGCCGTGGTGGTATTGATATCAATCCGGTTCGCTCCAGCGAACCGGTGCAGCAGGCCAATCTGCGCCTGATTCGCCAGTAGTGTCAGGTTGGCCCCAAGGGTAATCCGGCTGACATCCACAGGGCGAACATCAGGCTCCAGCCCAGCAGAAACACCAGCGAATAAGGCAACATCAGCGACATAATGGTGCCCACACCCGGATCGGATTTGTAGCGTTGCATAAAAGCGACCACCACACCAAAATACGGCATCAGCGGAGTGATGATGTTGGTGCTGCTATCACCCACGCGATAGGCTGCCTGCACGTTTTCCGGGGGGATACCCAGCAGCATGAACATGGGGATGAAGACCGGTGCCAGCAGTGACCATTTTGCTGATGCACTGCCCACCAGCAGGTTGATGAAAGCCGACATCAGAATAAATATGGAAAGCAACAGCACCGGTGAAATCGCCAATGCCTGCAGCCAGTTGGCGCCGTTGATGGCCAGCACCATACCCATATTGGACCAGCCGAAATAATTAACAAACTGCGCGGCAAAAAACATCAGCACCAGATAGCTTGCCATGGTGGCGAAGGTATCCTCCATGTCTTTGATGATGCTGCCCTTGCTGGTGTAGCGCCGCACGGTCATGCCATAGGCCATGCCACACAGGGCGGCGATCAGCGAAATCACCGTGACAATACCCTGCATCAGTGGTGATTGGGTAATGGAACCGCTGGCGGGCTCTCTTAGCAGGCCCTGCTGCGGTACCAACCCCAGGGCGATGAGCAGCAGGCATGCCACCAGCACCAGGCCGGAATTTCGTAATGCTGCCGTGCCGGCCGCACTCCCGCTAGTGGCATCGGGCGGTGGCGCCGGCTCCTGCCAGCGAGGCAGGGCGGGCAGTGTTATTTTTTCGGTCACCAGCGTGCCGACGAGGGTGATAAACAGTGTTGAAGCCACGATAAAGTAGTAGTTGGCGACAACGCTTACCTCAATGTTCCGGTCAATAAGGTGGGCAGCCTCCGTGGATATACCGGCGAGTACAGCATCAATGGGGCCGATCATCAGGTTGGCACTGTAGCCACCGGAAACGCCTGCAAAAGCCGCCGCCATGCCCGCCAATGGGTGTTTACCGGCGCTGGCAAACACCATCCCTGCCAGTGGAATCAGCACCACATAACCGGCATCGGCAGCCAGGCTGCTCATGACGCCGGCAAATACCACAATGGCAGACAATGCTTTGCCGCCGGCTTTTGCCACCATCTTATTCAGCACTGCACCCAGCAGCCCGGACTTCTCGGCAATGCCCAAACCAAGCATGGCAACCAACACCGTACCCACCGGAGCGAACTGGGTGAAGTTGCTGACGCTTTGGGTGAGGATTTTGTGCAGGCCGGCTTGGTTGAGCAGGTTGGTAACACTTACCTCGGTGTGATTCAGTGGGTGGGTGGCCCCGACTCCGGCCATGGATAAGATCCAGGAGAGCACCAGTACCAACAGGCTGAACCAGATAAACAGGGCAGTGGGGTGAGGTAGTCGGTTACCCAGGTCTTCAACTTGCTTTAAGAACGAGAGAACCAGGTTGTTTTTCATGTCACACGATCAGTTTTTCGCGGATACGTTTGGCGGCTTCTTCCAAGGCTTCCACTACCGTGTCCTTGTCGTAATTTCGAATTTTGTCGATATCCACAAACAGGGTAAAGCCGTCTTTTTCGCACTCAAGAAAGCTTTGGGTAGCCCCCAACTCTTTCCGGTGATCGACAATTTCAAAGATCGGGACGGTTTTGCTGAAGCCCTTCACATTGATCTGCCCGCGATCCCGGCACATGATGACATCGCGAACCAGATTGTAGGTGGATTCGGCAATCAGAATCTCACCGGGCTGGGCCACTGATTCCAGGCGGCTGGCCAGGTTCACCTCGCGCCCGATGATGGTGTAGTCCATGCGCGTCTCGGCACCGAAGTTGCCTACGGTGCAGTAACCGGTGTTGATACCCATCCGCACTTGCAGCGGTTTGCTGATGCCTTCTTTACGCCATTGCTGGCGCAGCAATTTCATTTTTTTACGCATCTCCAGGGCCATGGAAACGCAGGCGATGGCGTCCTGCTTTTGGCCGCGGGAGGTAGGGTCGCCAAAAAAGATCAGAATGGCGTCACCCACAAATTTGTCGATGGTGCCCCCATATTTCAGTGCAATGCGGGACATCTCGGTGAAATAGCTGTTGAGCAAATCCGTCAGTGCTTCGGGTTGCAGCTCTTCTGATATCTCAGCAAATCCCTTTATGTCCGAGAAAAACACGGTGAGTTTTTTACGCTGGGTTTCCAGTTTGACATCGGTTTGCCCGGAGAAAATGGAACCCCATACCTGGGGCGGCAGGTACTTGGACAGTTTGCGGGAGAGGTTGGCGGATTCTTTCTGGCGCCGTTTCAGTTCGTCCTGTATGGCCATCAGGGTTCGCGCCTGCTTGAAAGAAAAGTAACCCAATGCCGTGGCGTAGAATGTCAGGCTCAGTAATCCCACCGACAGCGTGGCCACATGGGGAGGGGCCAATGAAAACTGCTGCAACTTGAAAACCGCAACGCCAATGATTGCACCCAGCAAAATAGCGAGGCAGCTCATGATCCAGCCAAAGACACCGCCAATGGTGATGGTGCCGGCGCTCACCACGAAGAACAGAAACAGGGACAGCGCGGGATCAAACTGGAACAGGGCGATGCCACCGCCGGCGATAGCGGCATCCAGCATGATCAATGAGGCATTGGCCCGGGCAGGGGCAGTGCGTTGCCAGCCTGAGGTGGCAAAGTGACTGATCCAGGGATAGATGAAAGCAACCACCGGTGCCCACCACAGGCTGGTGTCGAGATCCGAACTGAGTATGGCGGCCAGAATCGTGGCGGCTACCAAAAAATAGGCGAAAATGCGGATGTAAGACGGCGACAGGTCTTTATTGATCAGACTTTCCGGTGTTATATCAAGAGCAAACTTGGTAGGCATCCATCTCTGTCCACGCCAAACAAAGCACCGGTTGATTTCCAATTATATCAAGGGCTTTGGCAACGAAATTCAAGTTGTTTTGTCAGTTTAGTGGGAAGTGTAAGCGCTTGGCAACCGGCGGACAACTTCCTTTTGTAGGTTTTGACTGTTTAACGACCAGTTCACTGACCAGTGGCGGATTTAACCAATCTAAGTTGAACCGGCGTCTTATTATTATGGCCTGCTTCCGGATAAAGCGCCTGTAAATATTCACGATAGGAGGTGCCGGCGGGGATGTGCTCCAGGACCCGCTGGATAGCATCCTGCATCCCAATGCGGTGCGCCGGAGACACCAGCAGGGGATCGGCGTTGTCCAGAACCCGCACCACCGCGGCGATCTGCTGATCTTCATGCACCTGCAGGAAGCTGCCCCGTTCTGCCCCCAGTGTGCTGGTATCGTGTTTCAGGCGAACCGGGCGGATGCCGACGGTAGGGACGCTGGTGACCAGCCCCACATGGGACGCCACGCCAAAACTGTCAACGCCGGTGACTCCACGGCCGTCACAGATAAACACATCAGGTATACGGTTGAGCTTGTTGAGTGCGGCGATGATGGCGGGCATTTTGCGGAACGAGTACAGGCCGGGTTGCCGTGGGAACTGGGTGGTTTTGATGGCGACTTTACGTTCCAGCAAAGTACGGGTTCTGAAAGCGGTGATGGTAATGCGCGCTTGAACAGTTGCCGAGTGCGCGGACTCGTCGTTGGAGATAAGTGAAATTCGGCCCACCATATCGGGCTGGTTGCATTGCCCTTCGGTTACAATCCAGGCGCGCAGGTTCTTCTGAATGGCGACTGCGTTTTCCAGCGTTATGTTCCATGAATGCAGGTTATGGGTTTTCATACCTGTAGGCCTTAACGACGGTGTGGTTGCTGTAAAGTATTGACAAAAAATCGGAAGAGCAGTGAGAACTGGTGCAAAGTTTGAGTGTTTTTTGTTCAAATAAAGCTCGGACGGCAGATTTTAGTGCTTCAACGGCCCACTTTTTGACCTAATCAGAATGTAAATAGGAAAAGCTCTCATTTGTCCGGTGAAGCGGCGCAGGGATTACGCTATGATGCTGCCACTGATGAGAACACAAGGTTGCATATGAGCGATATCCTGAACAGCATGAGAGCACGGGTTTCCAATCCCCGGCTGATACAACCATCGCCTGACCGCAACGAGCTGGAGCAGATGTTCCAGTGTGCCGTGCGGGCTCCGGATCACGGCCGCCTTCGACCCTGGCGCTTTATTGTGTTGCAGGGCCAAGCCCTGGCTGAACTGGGGCAAGCGTTTGAAGCGTCGCAGCCCACAGCGGACGAGACGCGACGGTTGCGGTTGCGTTCCATGCCATTGCGGGCGCCCATGATCATCGTCAGTGTTGCTGCATTGGATTGGGAACATAAAAAGGTACCGGTTTGGGAGCAGCAGGTGGCGGTGGGAATCGCCACCCAGCATTTGCAACTGGCGGCGCAGGCGCTGGGTTATGGCACCATGTGGCGAACCGGGGATATGACCGAGCAGCCCGCCGTGCGGGAACATCTGGGGCTGGCGGATCACGAGCAGATTATCGGATTCCTCTACACCGGTACGGTAGAGGGGGAGCCCCGGGTGGCGGATCAGCAGCCCCTTGACGATATCGTTCAATATCGGGGCTAGGCTGACAATACCCGTTGATCTTTTCAGCCAAACCCAGTATCTTACGCGCCTCTCGTCATGACCGCCGTTATGACGGGTCTGGTCAGGTGTCCGAGTGGTTGAAGGAGCACGCCTGGAAAGCGTGTATACGTTCATAGCGTATCGAGGGTTCGAATCCCTCCCTGACCGCCAGATTCTGAAAAATCCGGTGATTACGCATATCACTTCCAAAGCATATTAATTTTTGAATTGAATCCTGTAGATTGGAGTTACTGGGGTTTCTCCTTCAAAAGATCCAACACTCCATGCCGTGAGGCTGAATCCGCCTCTGCAAATTCACCAGAAACTTTCTAACGACAGTCGGCCGATGTACTCCACAGGCGTTGCTCAGTCTCAGCCACGAATGCGCTTTGATCAGATTAGTCAGACACTCCCTAGGCTGGGCGGTGGTAGCAGGTAGGAACGGCGGGTTGTAATATTCCTACCTGATTTTCAGGCTGCGACGTTGCCCGCAGGCTGGATGGATGGAGTGATGCCTTCTTGCTCAAAACACAGTTTGAAAAGCATTAACAGGTTTTTGGCTGTCGGATTGCCGTTTGCACTGACCATGCGGCGTAGGCTCGCTTCATGGATTTGCATTCTGTCTGCGATTCCAGCGAATGATTGTGTTGCATTCAAATAATCACGCAGCATTGAGCTACCGACCTCGATATCACCTTCAAGGTAGGTTTCGATGGCTTCGAGCAACAGCGCAACCCTGAATTCCGGGTCTTTGCATTGTTCTACCACCGTGTCTTTAAAATCACGGGTTAACGCCATTATGTACCTCCACAACCACTCTAAATGCGCGCCCACTAATGGAGCGCTATTTTCTTTTTTTATAATCGGCCAAATGTTTCTTGGCTTGTTCAATCGCTTGTCGCTGGTCTGACTTGTCACTACCAGCAAACAAGATAATCAGTTCGTCACCTTCGACGATATAATAAACACGGTATCCAGGACCATAATGGATTCGGCGCTCCCACAACCCACCTCCATCTTCGATGGTCTTGCAATCTCCAAAATTGCCAGACTCCATCTGCTTTATGGCCTTGATTATCTTCGTTTTAGCTCTTGCGTCCCGCAGATTTGAAACCCACTCCCCATAAGGAGATCGGTCATCTGTAGACACATATTCCTTTGCGGACCGCTCTACCGTCGGCTTCGCCATTA
>DKQK01000025.1:533-17649 GCA_002471665.1 Gammaproteobacteria bacterium UBA7310 | reverse complement strand
TTATTGTCAAGGAAGCCTCTTTGATGGGCTACTGGCTAGGCGTTCCCCTGTGGGGATCGTATATAAGCGTGCGGTGACATCCAAAAGTGAAACTGAACCTCTGATAAGGCAGTGTAGTAGGCCTGACACGCTGTTCACTTCCCCACAACACCCCCCTACAACGCATCAAAACTGGCGCTGAAGCCGAAGTGATTGCGTGGCTCGCCCACGGTGGTGATGGTTTCAGGCATCACGCTCAAGGTACTGTCGCTATAGCTCAGTTGCAGGCTGCTGGGGAGTTGTACCAGCGTCAGACCCCGGTTGATCTGTTCCAGGATAATGGCGGCGATGGCTCGCCCAAAGAACAGTTTGGGTGGGAACTGCAGCCGGTAATCGTACCAATAACCCAGATCCAGGGTGATATCGATGTCGGGGTTGATCAATGCCAGGGCCAGGCCACCGTTGTCGTCCGTAGCCAGTTGCACAGGGGCTTCCATATTGAACTGTAAGCGGCTTGCGGTTTCCCATTGGTCCGCCTCATTGCGTACTTCATAGAGCAGTTCGAACTGGTCCACCGTCAGGAACGCAATGGACTGATCCTGCCCCCGGAAGGACAGCTCCGGCACTGTACTGGGCGCCAGCACGATGCGGGTATTGGCTTCTTCCAGTGTGGTAATGAAATAACCACCGGTGGTGCTGAGCTGATCCAGGATGGGCACGGTGGGGGAGAGCACGCCGGCCTCGTAAATTGCCAGCAGCGCCTGGTTAATAATGTTGCTGTTGACCACCAGGCTCAGGTTCTGGTTGTTGGCAGCGGCCGGAACCGGGGTGGGGGTGAAGCGAAACCCGAGCATGTTCGGGGCCAGCCCGGGTGCGGGCCCAAGCTGCTCAGGAATGCCCAGTAGATCCGGGAACAGGTTGTCGTTGATCCGTAAAACCTCGGGGAACCCCAGGCTTACACCCAGATCGATCTCGCCGGGTTCCAAGTCCGTGCTCTCGGTGCCGATGCGGCCCATCAATGAGATTGACATGCGGTCGCCATTGGCCACGTCAATATCCTGAACGCCCACCAGGGCCGTCAGAAATGCCCCGTTGTTCACGGTGGCTCCCAGGCGAACCTGCAGTTCATTAATCAGGGGGTCGATGATCAGGTTGGCAATCAGCGGTACCAGTTTGCCCAGCAACAGATCCACGATCAGGTCCCGGGCAGCTTCGATGCCGGATTCAATCAGATCCGCTACCTTACCTGCCAGCCCAAAACCGAAATTGCGGATGGCGGAGGGCAAATTGAAGTTCAGGTTGAAATCGCTGTCGGCACTGCCCAATCCGATGGCGTTGATGGATTGCACACTGACATCCACTTCACCATCGTTGGCTTCCAGGCCAAAGTCTGCTGCCAGTCGCAGGCGGTTGACGTTGATACCGGCGTCGAAGCCGACGCTCAGGCCCGATGTGCTGATGCCAAGGAAATCCATCAGGGTACGTTCATCGGAACTGAAATTCAGAACATTGGTATTGATGCGGACCCCCAGGTCGGTGTTGCGCAATTCGGCGTCCAGGCCGATGCCGTCCCAGCCCGAGCCGGATTTCAAATCCAGGTCACTGATTTCCAGCTCTTCAAATTCCAGATCGGTGAGCGTGGCCTTTACCGAAATCAGGTCCACGTTGAGCGGGCCCAGGTAAACGGCTGGTGTACACTCGCGGGCACAACCCAATAGCGGTACGCACACCTCGAAACATTGCCGGGGGATGATTTCATAGCGGCCGAGCCCAATGGAAACCGATTGATTAAAGATGGTGTTGGCATTGGCCGTACCCAGCAGCGCAGCCAGGTTCTGTTCTTCCACCAGCTCCTGGGCAAAGGGAACCAGCTCATTCAGTGTTGCCTCATCCACATCCAGCCGCACGATGTCATTGAGCACGGTGGCACGATCGGCGTAATACTGTGTGGCGACCTGGGCGTACACATCCTCGCTGTCAAACTGGTACAGATTACTGGGCGCAACCTGTACTTCAAATTCATTGTTGCTGCCCACTGCAGCGGGGACACCGTTGACTTGCAGGCCGTAGCTGCCGGAAGGGTCCACCAGCACACCCTGGATCGTCATCAGGTCACCGGCCACGGCTTCGGTAATCACCACCCTTGGCCCCTGATTATCAAAGTAGAAAAAACGGCGTGGGCCAAATTGATGGGGATCCACCGCAATATTGTTCTGCCCTTGTGATAAATAGGGGGATAGAGCCTCACCGCTGGCGATGGCCTGCCCATCGGCAAACTCGAACAGGTGGCCAACGGGAATGCCGTTGAGGGTGATCCGCTCCGGCATGGCATTGCAGCGAATCAGAAAACGTTGGGGAAGTTGATCGATAAAGCGTGCGTTTTTGATGGGCAGTACAATTTCGTACTCTTGATTACGACACCCACCGGTGATCAAAAAAGATACAAAAAACAGCCCCAGAACCAACTGGTTTGTTATTTTTTTCATGCCCCACCGTCCAATAGCACTGTGCACTCATTGATGAGTGTAGTGTGCGGATCGTTAAAATGTAATAAACGTAAATGTGCGTGCTACGCCAGCTCATTGGCCGGTTCGTGCTCAAGCATCATATCACGAACAATTTGTAAGCGCTGGGTGCGGGATACATGAATTTCATCGAACAGGAACAGGTGTAGCATGCGCTGGACCTTGCGGCAGTTTTCGCCGGTCAGGCGTTCCCGGTAGTGGCGTTTATTCCAGGCTGCCTGATCGATGTAGACAATTTGAAAGGCCATGGCCTGGTTGCGGTATTGAAAGCCGAAATGACGTTTTCTTTCGTTCTTATCCACTTCCAACAGGACATGCAGTTTGCCGATGATGTCGAAGGCTTTGCATTGTGCATTTTTTAGCCAGGCTTGTGCGTCTGGAGAGATCAAAATCTGCTCCATGTCCTGTGACTTTGCCAGACCCCTGAGGAAGGTAATGTCGTGTTTGCGGGTGAGACGGTACGCCAAGCGATAATCGATCACAGAGGATGTGTCAGCGTTGCTCATCATGTTGTCTCCCCCAGGTAACAGACTCAGTGTCGGACTCTTTAACACTAGCGCGAGGTCTGGCGCCCTGTCTGTTAATTTTTGTTAATACCGCTTATAAAATACCCTGACTTGTTTGGGTTGCCGCCAGCCAGGATGGGCAATCCAAATGTTGAAGCGCTACTGAAATGGAATCATACTGCGTCTCGAAAAATTGACTGATTAATTAAACAGGATCATTTCCAGGGGGAAACTATGTCGTTTAGTGTGAACAGGGCCAGAGCCGTGGGGTCGTCGGTTTTAGCGTCAACGCTCAGGGGTTGGCGTGGGGCCAGTGCCAGCCGCTCGGTGGAGCAGCCGGCGCAACTGCCGGAGCTCTATGATCGAGAGGGCTGTGCCCATTGCCGATTTGTACGGGAAGCACTGACGGAGCTGAATCTGGATGTGCGTATTGTGCCGGTTCCGTTGGGTGGTACCCGTTACCGGCAGCAGTTAATGGATGTCAGCGGCTCTGACCAAGTGCCGTTTCTGGTGGATCCCAATAGCGGGGAGAAAATCGGCGGCAGTGACGCCATTATAGAGTACCTTTACCGCCAGTACGGGGCGCGGGCGGTACCACCGCAACTGAGAGCCACCAATGCCAATGTGATCAAGTCCAAGCTGGCCACCGTGGTGCGGGGCTCCCTGGGCCTGGAAGTGCGGCCATCAAAGCCCGTGGCCCAGGACATGATCCTGTACAGCTTTGAGGCCAGCCCCTATTCACGCCTGGTTCGGGAGCGGCTTTGCGAATTGGAGATCCCCTATAAACTGGTGAATATTGGTAAACAGCAATTGGCGGATGTGGGCCCGGCCACTTTTCGATTGCATGTGGGCGAGTACAAACCATTACCCAATACCAAGCGTTCCGCCATGTTGGAAGAGCATGGAAACGTACAGGTGCCTTACCTGATCGATCCTAACTTGAATAAGGATTTGTTCGAGTCGGAAGACATACTCCAGTACCTTAACCAGAATTACGCCGGCTGATTATTTTACTGTAATAAAGATTGGCGCTTGGCCCCATAGCACCTATCATATTGATCTTGTGATAAGAGCGATGCAGCCAGCGCCGACCTATGTTTTTTAGTGAAGACCGCAGTCAGTTTTTCAGACCGTTAACCAGCAAATACCGTGAACAGATCCTGGAGTGCCTGCGCCTGCTGTACGAGCGTCTGTACTCCGCACGGGCTGATTACGGGGAATCCCTGCAACGGGATCAGGTGATCGAAATATTTGAAGAGGCCCTGGCCCGTGCACCGCAGCTGGATTCCGGTGATTACGGCAATGACACCCGCTTCAAGTCCGAACGGGAACAGGCCTCCTGGATCTTAAATCAGCTGTTGGAATACGGCTGGCTCGAAAAGCAGGTGGATCAGGCGACACTGCAAAGTACCTTTCCGTTTACCCGCATCGGGCGCATGATTACCCAAAGCCTGTCCGAAATGGGCGCATCCTCGGTGCGCACCCGCCACCGTAATACCCGTAATACACTCAATGCCTTGGAGGCCTTTCTGGCGCGGGGCGAAGTACATGACCTGATGGATGCCTATGAGTACTCCGAACGCATTATCAGTGATTTTACCGATGTGATCGCTGAACTGGAGGAACGTAAACGGGAGCTGGTACGTCAGGTGGAAACCCAACTGCTGGTACAGCAGGCGACGGAGCATTTCTTTGAGTTTATGGAAAAGCGGTTTCAACCGGATGTATCCATCCGTTTGTCTGCCGACAGTGTGGAAAAACACCGTGATGGAATCCAGTCGGTCATCGATAAAATTCGCCGCAAGCGCAAAGATTTCAAGCGCGAGGCTGAACTGAAGTTGCGTGAGCTGGCACCGGAGTTGGTGCAGCACAATCAATCCCTGCTGTACTTTGTGCTGGATGCCATAGAGATACGCATGCGCAATGCGGCAGAGCTGATGCTGCCGGCTCTGCGCCGAGCGCTGCAGAGTTTTACCAAGCGTGCCGACATTATTATCCGCCAGCTTTCCTATCTCACCAGTCAGCGTAATAACAGCGTGGTGGATGTGTGTCGCGATCTGGCGCAGTTGGGGCAGGCGCAACAGGATCAGATTCTGGCGCTGGCAGGGGCTCAGTTGTCGGGCCTCAACCTGCGATGGCTGGACCCGGAACAGGTTCGATTACAGCAGAAACGCCAGCAACGGGTTTTATACACGCGCATTGAAGACGCCGGTGAGATCGAAGACGACGCACTGCGGGAGGTGGCGTTGCAACAGCAGTTGGATCGGGCGTTTATAACTCACAACGAAGGCCTGCACGATTATTTGATAACGGCCATGGCCGGCAATAATAAAGTGAGCACAAAAGATCTGCCGTTGTTGAGTGCCCGTGACGTGTTGGCCATGTCTCATGCGGTGGAAACGGCATCCTATCAGGCGGTAGACAGTGAATACCAGTTTGTGGTGACTCCCACGGGTGAAACCGCGTCCAATGAATATTTTGACCGCTTTGATGTGTTCGATATTGAATTGATCAAAAAATCAGAAACGAACCCCGATCTAGAAGACCTATGAAACTGACCGAACAACTGCAACAGAATCTGGCCGCAAAGCGATTTACCCTGGATGAATTCAGCGAGTTGTTGATTCGCCTGCTGGACTACGGTGTGCTGTCCCGCGATGAAAGCCAGATTGAAACCTTGTTGTACGATCGCTATGTCCAGCTTGAAGATCTGGTGCTGGATTACCTGAGCCCAATGCAGGTAAGGGTGCAGCATGACGCACGATTCGGTTTTGTGCGCTTGTTTCCACCCGGGGCCAAGGTACCTGGTTTGCCCGACGACGATAATCAACCCTTTTCCGGAGGCTTTCGAACCAGTCTCACACAATCCGAAATTGCCGCAGTGCTCGTGTTGCGGGCTGAGTATGACAAGGCCCTGCGCGAGGGGCAGGTGGATGATCTTGGCTGTGTATTGTTGTCGCTGGAGGGGTTCGGTATTGCCATGCGTAATCTGCTGAACCGAACCTTGCCGGAGAAGAAAACCGAGCGTGGCCTTTTGTTCCGGCGCTTACGGCAACTCAGGTTGATCCACTTCATCAGCAGTAGCGACGATATGGCAGATGACGCCTGGCTCAAGATCCGACCTTCCATTACCAGTTTCGTCAGTGAAGCAGTATTGGAACAGATCAAAGCGCAATTGCCCGGTGCAGTCTCCTCTGCAGAGGAGACTGCAGAGGAGACTGCAGGCGAGCCGGAGTCAACAGCCAGTCTTGAATCCTCTTTATTCACCCGTCAGGAAGAGGCCGACTAGATCATGTATCTGAAAAAAATGATTTACGTAAACTGGGGCAATATTCCACAGATGGAGGTGGAATTTGGCAGGGTTAATCTGTTTTCCGGTGGCAATGGCTCCGGTAAAACGACGGCGGCAGACGGTATTCAGACCTTGATGACGGCGGCTCATGAAAACCTGTTCAATTATAACCCGGGCCAGGATGAAACCACTCAGCGGGGCAGGGGAGGCAAGCAGGTGCGCACGCTGGCTTCCTATGTCCTGGGTTGTGACGATGGCAGTTATGCCCGGCCGCAGCAAACGGATGCGTACCTGGTTGCGGTGTTTACGCCCAGCGCCGGGGAACAAGGGGAGGAGTTCAGTGTGGTATTGGGCGTGCGTGCTCACCTGGACAGCGCAGGTCAGCAACGCCAGGCGCGTCAGGATCAGTTGGTTTTTCTGTGTGTGCCAGGGCAGGCGCTGCGTCTGGATCAGTTTGTGCGCGAGTATCAGGATGGCAAGCACGTTGTGGCGCTCACTGATATTGTCGATCTTCTCGTCCGTGAATACGGCAAGGCCGCGATCGAGGTCTATGACAAAAAAGGAGCCTACCTGCGCCGGCTGTATGGTTTGCTGCGTGGCCGCAAAGATGCAGTGAGCGATCGTGAAGCCAAACACGCAGCGCGCACGTTTGCGAACTTTATGGCCTACAAACCGGTGAAAAGCATCAATGAGTTTGTGGCGGACGAGATCCTTGAGAAAAAAGATCTGGGTGAGGCCATTCGAACCGTATCCGATTTGATGAAGACCATTCATGGCATGGAGGAGGAATCCCGCTTCATAATCCAGTCACTTGAGATTCTGGATCAATCAGCAAAGGCATGCCGCTCGTATTCTGAGAAATGGGTGCAACGACAGATTCTGGAATATCAGGAAGCGCAGCGTCAGCTGCAGATCAAGCAGCGCAGTTATGTGAGCTGCCGGCAACATCAAACCGCCTTGCAGGCGGAACTTAAGGAGCGGGACAATCGCCTGGAAGTGAATAATGCCCGTCGTGCTGAGACTCATGACCAGATTGTATCTTTGGAAGCCCAGCGGCGCGGTGTGTCGGTACTCAACGAAAAGGATAATCTGGCCGGTAAGATAGACAGCCTGCAACAGGCGCTGGCGCAGAAAGCCCAGCCGTTATTGGCTCAGGATCATCAGATCAATGACAACGTGAAATTGGCCAGCACCCTGACCCAATTGTTGAATCAAAACAGTTGGGCGGCAGAACTACCGGCATTGGATGCCAAGCCTTTGCGGGATCAATTACGCAAGGTGGTTCAATCCGGGCACGCAGCGAAAGTGGATCTGGCGGGTTTGTTTGGCAAGGATTGGGTTGATCTGGCACCGTTGGAATCCTCTCTGGATCAGGCCATTGATGTGGAAAAACTCCACAATCAGCTATGGCAAGAGCTACAGGGTTCAATGGGAAGTAACGGTTTATCCTTGCGGGACCTGGTGTCCCAACTGCGTGCCGATACTGAGCGCAGTTTGTTGTCACGACAAAAACAGTTACAGGCCAAGGAACGGGAGATTGCGCAACTGGAAACCCGGCAGGTCAGCTATCCGCCCCATGTTGAGGTGGCGTTGGCGGCCATCCGTGAACAATGCCCGTCTGCTGAACCGCGGGTGTTGTGTGATTACGTGGAGGTGTTGGATCAATCCTGGCAGATGGCCATTGAAGGTTATCTTGGTGGGGCGCGCTTTAGTATCGTGGTGAACCCCGAGTACGAAGCAGAGGCCATCAGCATCGTGCGTAACCTGTCCGGTCGGCGCAGTGCTGCCAGAGTGGTGCAGGGGGCCCGGGCGGCACGGGACGCCGATCGGCTCAGCAACCCTGCTGATTCTATCGTGAATATACTGTCGTTCCAGCATAAAACCGTAGAGCATTACCTTAAGGCCAGCTACGGTAACGTAGTGAGGGTGGAGAGCGCCGAGGCATTGCGCACTGTTGCCCGTGGTATTACCAGAGAAGGTTTGGCTGCAGGTAACTACAGCCTCTGGCGCTGTGATATCGCCGATAGTGAGCTGGTATTTGGCCAGTTTGCCCGCGACCGAGCGTTGGCCGCCAAGCAACGGGAATACGAAGAGCTATTAACACAAGCAACTGCTGCGCAAACGCAGCTGACATCCATACAGGCCTTATTCAAGTGTATTGATGGTATTCGGTCTATTGATTATGCGACGTTGATGCAAGGTATATTGGCACTTCATCGGCAGCTGCGCCAGAGTGAAAAAGCATTAAGAGAGCTGGATACCGGTGAGCATCAACAGCTTGATCAAGAGCTTGTGGACCTGAAACAGAAATACGGTGCGCTGGAAGCCGATCTGAAGCAGTTGGAGCACGAAAAAGGGCGCCTGGCCCAGGAACTGGATGCAGAGATCGCCCTGGCCCGTAAACTGGCAAGCGAGCAGGACAAGCTGATCGAACTGGCCGAGAGCCGCGAGATGGTGGTTCGTGGTATCGCCCGCCATTACCCCCAGTTTGATGTGGACGCTGCGTTGAGTCAGGCGGATGAAAGCCTGGTGGTCAATGAACAGAGCTTTTATCAGGATGAAATTCAGCAGCATGAGCGGATGCTGACGGCGTCGGCCAGCGAGTTGTATGAAGCTCTCCTGCGCCACAATCAAAACTGTAACCCTGCCGATGCGATCATTTACAACCCGCAAGTGGAAACCATTCATCAGACCGAATTTTTCAAGCGTATCAACGAGGTGGCCCTGGAGGTCGACAATATCGCCAATCGCTTGAAGAACAACGTTCTGGTGGAGAAATACAGCCAACTGGCCAAACTGAAAGATCGCTTTAATGAGACTTTCGTGAGTCATTTGTGCCACAGTATCTATCAGGCAATCAACGAAGGCGAGCGGGCGTTGACTGATCTTAATCGGGAGTTGGAAAGCCATCGCTTTGGTACCGACCGTGAGCGTTTTTACTTTTCCTGGCGCTGGGTGCCTGAATTCAAGGAATACTGGCGTTTCTTCAAAGAGGTGTCTCAGCTACCGAACATCGGCGATGGCTCCAGTTTATTTGACATGAACCTGCCCAAAGCGTTACTGACGGTGCGTGATAAACTGGTGTCCATGCTGTTGGATGACGACGAACACAAAGCCATGCGTGAATTGCAGCGGATAGCCGATTATCGGAATTATCGCAGCTACGACATTTATAAAGAGCCTGAAGGCAAGCAGCCCATTGCCTTGAGCCAGTACGGAACCGGATCGGGGGGGCAGTTAGAGACACCGGCGTATATCATTCGCGCCGCAGCAGTGACATCAGCCTTTCGCTTTCACGAGGGGCAGACCCATCTGCGAATGGTGTTGGTGGACGAAGCCTTTTCCAAGATGGATGAAACCCGTTCCCGCGAGGTGATTCATTACCTGACCGATGCCCTGGGTTTGCAGCTGGTGTTCATTATGCCTACCAGTAAATCCGGGCCATTTATGGATGTCATCAGTCATCAAACCGTATTCACCAAATGCCCGGCTGTAAAAACCATTGGTGAACTGAAAACCAGGGTTTTAGTGGATCGAAAGCGCTGCAATCAGGACAAAATCGCCGAGCTTTGGGAGCAATCCCGCCAGAACATTCGGGATCAGGTAACGCTGGATTTTATGGAAGGCATTCACTAGCTGATGAATCCACCGCGTGCAGATCAAATAGTGAAGCAGACTTTTCAGCTTTCTGAATCTGTTGAAAACATCAGTGACTGGTTGGCAAGCAATACGGGTTTGGCGAAAGGCCGCATCAAGCTGGCGATGGCCAATGGCGCCGTGCAATGCAAGAAACCACAGGCGAAATGGCAGCGCTTACGTCGAGCCACGGCGAGGCTGCCCAAGGGTTCTACGATTCAACTTTTCTACAATCCGGTTCTACTGGCGACGAAACCTTCATCGCCAGAGTTATTGGAAGATTGTGGTCGCTATAGTGTTTGGTTTAAGCCGCCGGGTATTATGAGCCAGGGTAACGAGTGGGGTGATCACTGCAGCATCCTGAGATTGGCGGAATTACATTTCAAGAATGCCCGGCAGGTTTTTCCGGTCCACCGCCTGGATCAGGATGCCAGCGGGTTGATGCTGATCGCCCATGACAAGAAATCAGCAGCGTTGTTGAGCGGTTTGTTCGCCGAACGGAAAATAGAAAAAAGTTACCGGGTTCGGGTGGAGGGCACGTGGGATTCAAATCAACAACGAATCGAAGTCCCCCTTGATGGAAGACGCGCGGTTACCAATGTGAAATGCCTGGAATGTGTTGCAGATACCTCGTTGTTGTTGGTAGAGATTGAAACTGGGCGAAAACACCAGATTCGGCGCCATCTCTCACATTTAGGGCACCCGGTTCTCGGTGATGCGCTATATGGGGTCAAAAATTCACAGCCTTTGCATCTGGCTGCAACAAAACTGTCGTATCCATGCCCTGTTCAAGGGCGATCAGTTACCTTCGAACTTTCAATTGATCACATCAAGGCCTATTGGCAGTAAATGTCGTTGACGGGCATGGGTGTGGAGTTATAATCGAAATCAAGCTCTTTTTTGCTTAAATATTCAAACTTAATTAACGATTCCAAATGGCGAGTTAAGTGTAATATTCAGGTGACTAGGTGCTCGAGAGCTGTACTTCGGTATACGCAAAGCAAGTCTGAAAAAGTTAGGTAATTTGTATGTCAACACCCTCTTCTGGCAAAGTAAAGTGGTTCAATGAGTCTAAAGGTTTTGGTTTCATTGAGCAGGATAATGGCCCCGACGTTTTTGTTCATTTCAGTGCAATCAGCGGCAGCGGATTCAGAACACTGGCGGAAGGGCAGAGAGTTCAATTCAGTGTGGCCCAAGGTCAAAAGGGCCCCCAGGCGGAGAACGTCCAGGTGGTCGAATAAATAAAAAAGGGTGAAGCATTTGCTTCACCCTTTTTTATTGCCTGCGCGGATTCTACTGCTCGTTCTGGTTGACGTGCACTTCCACCTGCGGGAATGGAATACCAATTCCTGCGTCGTCAAAAGCGTATTTCACTTTCTCGGTAGTATCCCAAAGTACGGCCCAGTAGTCCGGTGACTTCACCCACGGGCGTACCACAAAGTTGACTGAAGAATCTGCCAGTTCAGATACGGCAATGACCGGAGCAGGATCTTTCAGTACGCGCTCATCGTTTGTCACGATTTCTGTCAGTATATTTTTTGCCTGGCGAATATCGGCGTCATAGGCTATGCCAAACACCATATCCACCCGGCGGGTATCGCGGGCAGAAAAGTTGGTTATGGTGCCCCCGTAAACCTGACCGTTGGGCACGATCACTTCTTTATTGTCCGGTGTTTTCATGATGGTGGTAAAAATTCCGATATGCTCAACCACACCCATAACTCCACCGGCATCCACAAAATCACCGTTCTTGAAAGGGCGGAACACGATCAGCATCACACCCGAAGCGAAATTCTGCAGGGAATCCTTCAATGCCAGACCGACAGCAATACCGGCAGCACCCAGCAGGGCAACCAGAGATGTGGTGTCCACACCCAGCTGTTCCAGAGCAGCAATGATGACAAAGAGCATCAGTACCCAGCGCAGGATGGAGGACACAAAGTTCACCAGCAACGCATCCATGCCACTGCGTTCCATCCCGTGACGGGCGATTTTGACAATGATGCCGGCTACTATTCGACCAATAAAGAAGACAAGAATTGCCATTCCTATACTGATCGCCCACTCAATCATAAGTTCTTGGGTGAGGTCTTTCGGGACTAAATCTTCGAACATTAAATTGCCCTCCTGTTGGTTAAGAGGGCAATATTACAAAAGCGCTGTTATAAATCCACCACAAAACTAGTAATTAACGCTTGCCTTCAAGGGCATGGCATTGTTTTGGCGTTTTTGAAACTGTTCGCTCTGGAACCAGGCAATGGAATCCCGTAACGAAATCCTCACATCCCGTGGATTGTATCCGAGTTCTTTACGTGCCTTACTGCAATCCATGTAGGCGTATTGAGAGGTGTATTTCAGTTCTTTGGGGTTAATGTACGGTTTGGAGTGGGTGATGTTTTCGGCAATAAATTGCGCAAGCTGGGCGCCACCTTCCACCAACAAGCCCGGCAGTGGGATCACACGATCTGACTTGCCCAGTATTTCTGCACACATCTTGCTGAACTCCTCCCCGCTAACGTTTTCATTACCCAGAATGTAGATCTCCCCCTGTTTCCCTTTCTCGGCTGCCAGGATGTGGCCGGCAGCGACATCCCGCACATCCACCAGATTGAAACCACCAGGGAAAGAGAAGCGGGCGCCTCCTTCGATCATTTTCAGGATGATGCCGCCGGTTGGCGTGGGAGCCACATCCCCGGGGCCAAACGGAAAGGCCGGATTCACCACGGTCAGGTTGAGCCCTTGCTCAGCAAAATCCAGTGCCTCCTGTTGGCTGAGGTACTTACTCAAAATGTAGGGCAGGGCATCGTATTGGTTGAATGGCGTCGTTTCGTTGGAAGAAGCCTTGCCCGGCAGCAGGCCAATGGCAGATAAAGAGCTGGTGTACACCACTTTTTGGATATTATCTGCATTCATGCAGGCCCATAGCATGTTGCGGCTGCCTTGCAGGTTCACCTCCCACAGGGGTTTCCAGTCAGGCAACCAGGTGGCGTAAATCGCCGCCAGATGGAACACCGTATCCACACCTTCGACGATCTCCTTTACAAACCCCTTGTCCAGCATGTCTCCGCGCACAATCTCCGGATTACAGTGCTCGATATTATCGGTGTTTTCGTTGGGCAGGGCGGATGCGCGAACTTCCACACCCATGGTGGTGAGCTGGTCAACCACATGTGATCCGATGAAGCCGGCGGCGCCGGTGACAAGTGCTTTTTTCATGGTTTCAGTATCCCTGTAGTGAATATTGGTTCTAGTGAACGCTTTATTATGATGTGCAGAACACGACACAATCGGGTCAGATTTCCGCTGCGGTTAGGGCATGATTGCTCAAGAAGTTTTCTTTGTGAATGGCAAAAACTATTAAGGCTTGATCGAAACTATCCTTCAGCAACTTTATATGACTGATCGGTCTGCATTTTTAGGGAAAAATAAATGTATGTTTTTTGTAACAAACCACTCTGTATTCCGCGGAATTAACCCCTTATAAATCAGATGCCTACTGCTGGGATGGAAACGAGTGAAACCACCGATAACCCGATATTGTTCACAATATGTCCATGTATTTGTACATAAACCACTGAAATACTAGAAGAAATGTGCTTATAAATTGTTCAGTTTGGGGGCTGTCAAATGGAGCAGTTAAGAGGAGTAATTGTGAACAAGTATTAACCAGTAAAACAGCGTATTACCAGCGTTCAACTATCTTTATCAAGGTAATCCCCGGCATTTTTGGGCTTATAGAAGTTTAAGTAGTTTGGAGGTTGGTTTTTCAGTTGAGTGCGATCCGGATAGCAGTATTACTCGGTTGCATGGTGTTCATAGCTGCCTGTGGCGGCGGTGGCGGAGGTGATGGCGGGACCGGCGGTGGCGGCGGCTCGGATCAGACCCAAAGCAGTGACTCAGGCAATAACAATTCAGAGAATGATGGGGCTGGTTCCGATACCGAAGGGAACTCCGGCACCGGTGATTCCGTTGGTGGGAGCGGCGATGCAACAGACTCCGGAATCACTTCACCCCAAGGTTATGCATATCCTGTCGTAGTTTCATTATGGTCTGATGATGTTGCCTTCGGCGAGGGCAGGATAATAGACGATACCATCGCTTTCTCCGGTACTGCCCAGCCACGACACACCATTGAGTTCTGGCTCAATGATGTAATGAATGGTTCAACCGTTGCGGATTCAAATGGCGACTGGCGACTGGATTTCAGCCTCATCAGCCTTTCTCCTGGCGATTACACAATTGACCTGGTTTCCATCGCACCCAATGGTGATAGGGTGGCTTCGCAACGACCTTTTGCGTTTCGTTACGATCCCACCGCACCTGCTTCACCCATAGTCGAAGCAATCTCGGATGATTCGTATATCGCAGGGGATGGGTATACCAGCGATGGTAGCCTGGTTATTGATGGCACTGCAGAACCCAGCATGAACGTGACACTGTATCTGAACGGGATCGCCATCGGCAACAGCGTAGCCGATAGCGACGGCGTTTGGAGTGTGGATTACACCGTGGTGGATCTGGCTGATGGCAGCTATATGTTAACTGCCGATGCAACCTTCCTGGATTTACAAAGCGCCACTTCGCCCCAGTTTCCGTTGGTGGTTGATCGGCAGGCCCCGGTGGCCCCGGCGAACCTGCTTATTTTCAACGACAGTGGCGCCAGTAATTCTGATTTGATTACGAACGATAACACTCTGCTTTTTAGCGGAGTCACTGAGCCTTTTGCCAGAGTCCGGCTGCGTCGCGACGCGCAGGTTATGGGTAGCGCGCAAGCGGATGCCGCTGGTAACTGGGTGTTCGATTACAGTGCCGTTACCATTCAGGATGGCGTCTATGGCATCACACTTGAGGCAACAGATCGGGCTGGTAATCAGTCTTTGGTGTCCTCTGCATTTACATTGATTATGGATACGGTGGCACCTGATCCAGTCACGTCCATGGGGCTGCAACCGGACACAGGTGTTGTGGGTGATGGTGTTACCTCAACCGGTGCTGTTCAGATTTTTGGTACGGCACAGCCGGAAGAATCTGTTGAGCTGTTCTTGGATGGTGCTTCAGCCGGGGTAGTTACGGTGGATGCTAATGGTGACTGGTTACTGGATCTTACCTCTACACCACTGAGCAACGGAACTTATGCAATCACCACCCAGACAATCGATATCGCAGGTAACCGCTCGGCGCTTTCCGGCGATACTATCATAACCATCAGTGGCACGATCCCTGCTACCCCGGTAATCACAGGGGTAACCTCGGACAGTGGCCTCGCCAGTGATGGTATTACAGCGGATAATACGCTGTTCATTCAGGGCACTGCAGGTGTCGGAATCGATGTTGTCGTGTATTTGGATACGGTAGAGCAGGGCACCGCAAGCACCGATTTGAATGGTGACTGGGTTCTGGACCTAACGGCAACTACCCTGTCGGATGGAGCCTACGTAATTACCGCAATGGCTGAAGACGGTTCGGGGTTGCAATCCGGTATTTCAAGCGATTTCAATTTATTGATCGATACAACTGCACCGCTTGCACCAGCCATTATTTCATTTACGACGGATACTGGTGCATTAGGTGACCAAGTCACCAGTGATTCGACACTAGTGTTTTCAGGGTCAGCAGAAGCCAATGCCTCTATAGAATTATTTATCGATGCTGGCTCCATTGGAACCACTACTGCGGATGGCAGTGGTAACTGGAGTTTTGATCACACTGGAACCACACTGGCGGATGGCAGCTATGCCATTACGGCGGTTGCGTCAGACCTCTCTGGTAACACGTCGGCGACATCCAGCGCACTAAATATCACTGTGGATACGGCAGCTCCGGCGGCACCAGCAGTTACGGCCATTACCGATGATACCGGAACGGCAGGGGATGGCATTACCTCAGATAACCAATTGATCTTTAGCGGTACAGCTGAAGCCAATGCGTCGGTTGAAGTGTTTGTTGATGCTGGATCTATCGGTACTACCACTGCGGATGGCAGCGGTAATTGGAGCTATGACCATACCGGCAATACCTTGGCGGACGGTGGCTATGCGATAACGGCCATAGCAACGGATTCATCGGGCAATACCTCGACAACTTCCAACGTATTCAGTGTGATCGTGGTGACAAGTGGGCTGGCTGCCCCTATTGTGACAGCAATTTCGGTGGACACCGGAACCCCATCAGATGGTATAACTTCAGATAACCAGTTGGTGATTAGCGGTACGGCAGAAGCCAACGCCTCTGTAGAAGTGTTTATTGATGCTGGCTCCATTGGTACCACTACTGCGGATGGCAGCGGCAACTGGAGTTTCGATCACACCGGTACCACCTTGGCGGACGGCAGTTATGCCATTACGGCGGTTGCGTCAGACCTCTCTGGTAACACGTCGGCGACATCCAGCGCACTAAATATCACTGTGGATACGGCAACTCCGGCAGCACCGGCGGTTATGGCCATTACTGATGATACCGGAACGGCAGGGGATGGCATTACCTCAGATAACCAATTGATCTTTAGCGGTACAGCTGAAGCCAATGCATCGGTTGAAGTGTTTGTTGATGCTGGATCTATCGGTACTACCACTGCGGATGGTTCAGGCAACTGGAGCTATGACCACACTGGCACAACTTTGGCGGATGGCAGTTACGCTATTACGGCAGTGGCAACGGATTCGTCCGGTAATGGTTCGGCGATTTCCAACGCATTAAATATCACTGTGGATGCGGCAGCTCCGGTGGCACCAACAGTTATGGCCATTACCGATGATACCGGAACGGCAGGGGATGGCATTACCTCAGATAACCAATTGATCATTAGCGGTACAGCAGAACCCAATACCTCAGTAGAAGTATTTATTGGTGGCGGGTCCATTGGTATCACCGCTGCAGATGGCAGTGGTAATTGGAGCTATGACCATACCGGCACCACCTTGGCAGACGGTGGTTATGCGATAACGGCCACAGCAACGGATTCATCGGGCAATACCTCGACACCTTCCAGCGTATTGAATGTGATCGTGGTGACAAGTGGGCTGGCTGCCCCTATTGTGACAGCAATTTCGGTGGACACTGGAATCCCATTAGATGGTATAACTTCAGATAACCAGTTGGTGATTAGCGGTACGGCAGAAGCCAATGCGTCGGTTGAAGTCTTTATCGACGCTGGGTCCATTGGCACCACCACTGCGGAT
>DKQK01000025.1:0-188 GCA_002471665.1 Gammaproteobacteria bacterium UBA7310 | reverse complement strand
TAATTGGAGCTATGATCACACTGGAATCAGCCTGGCGGATGGTAGCTATGCCATTACGGCGGTGGCGTCAGACCTCTCCGGTAACACGTCGGCAACCTCCAGCGTGTTGAATATTACTGTGGATACGGCGGCTCCGGCGGCACCAGCAGTTACGGCCATTACCGATGATACCGGAACAGCCTCAGACG
>DKQK01000076.1 GCA_002471665.1 Gammaproteobacteria bacterium UBA7310 | reverse complement strand
CTTTGGTCATGTGAAAGGGGCCTTCACCGGGGCCACCAGTGACCGCATCGGCCGTTTCGAGCTGGCCGATGGCGGCACCCTGTTTTTGGATGAGGTGGGCGAGATTCCGCTGGAGTTACAGGGCAAGCTGCTGCGGGTGTTGCAGGAAAAACAATTCGAGCGCGTGGGTGATACCCAGACCCGGGGTGTGGATGTGCGGGTGATCGCCGCCACCAACCGGGATCTGAAGGCCGATGTCAGCGCGCACCAGTTTCGTGAGGATCTGTATTTCCGCTTGAATGTGTTCCCCATTGAGTCCGCGCCCCTGCGCCAGCGCAGTGAGGATATTCCGCTGTTGGCGACCCATTTCATCGAGAAGGTCTGTCGCAAGTTCAATAAACCCGTGCTGCCCATGTCGTTGGCGGACGTGCGCAAATTACAGACCTATAATTGGCCCGGCAATATTCGTGAACTGGAAAACATGATCGAGCGGGCGGTGATTGTATCCGGTACCGGCAAGCTGCGAATCGATATTCCTGAATTGAATCAATCGTTACTGCAGTCCGATGAGCAGGCGCAGGATCATCGGGCGGAGTCTGCTTTTTTGGTGCAGACAGAGGATGAGCGGCGCGCCAACGAGCGTGCCAACCTGATCAGCGCGCTCAAACAATGTGGGGGCAAGGTAGCCGGCAGGGATGGCGCGGCCCGTTTACTGGGGGTAAAGCCCACCACGTTGTATTCCCGTATCCAGCGTTGGCGCATCGACACTCACGCCTACAAACCTCAGCGTGCAACACTGTCACGCTAAAGGTGGGGGCCTTCCGCCAGCTCTTGCGCGGTGGCGTCACGCACGTTGCGTATCTCCGCGCTGAACAGCAATGTCTGTCCGGCATAGGCATGATTGCCATCCACTGTGATGGTGGTGTCGTCCAGGGCCACGATGCGTACCGGCACCGGGCCGTCTTCGGTTTCTGCTGTGATCTGCATGCCCGGCGCCAGATCCTGATCCGCATCCAGCAGTTGGCGTGGCAGGGTTTGCAGCAGCGTTTCGTCCCGTACACCGTAACCAAATTGCGGCTCTATCCGTGCCTGCACTTGATCGCCAACCTTCTTGCCCGCCAGCGCCTGCTCAAAGCCCGCCGGCATCTGTTGTCGGCCATGAATATACAGCATGGGAAGAACCCCTGCCGTGGTTTCCAGAATCTCGCCATCCAGGTTGCGGATGGTAATGTGCAGAGAGACCAGCTTGTCGTTTGCAATGGTTTCGATTGTCATACAGGGTGCGTGGGCATAGATGGTCTTATGGAGGTTAAACCGTAACACAAAAGCGGCTGATAAATGCAGAACTAAAAATCCAATAAACCTAAAAAAAAGGAGCGATTGCTCGCCCCTTGGATGCACCGCATTTATTTAGCACTGCATTTGGCTTGTATCTGTTTCCATCTGTGTTCCGTGCGGCTTTCTACGCCGCTGGAATTCAGTATGTCAGGCTGGAGAAATGGTCCGCCATATGGAAGGCGTTGGCCAGCTCCCACTCCGCATAAGTCAGATTGCCGTAGGCAAAATGAGGGAAAGTTTCACCGGTGAAGTTCTGGAAATCAGAAATGGCGTTACGAATCCGGGTAAAGGCTTCCGGCAGCGGGCCGTCGTCAGCAATCTCCGGGCCGGGCACCGGTGCAGTAAGATCATGGCTCATGTAGCCTTGCGCCTTAAAGGCCTGGAAGCCGATGTATTGCACAGCCTGTACGGCGGGTGGATCGGTTTCCGGGAAACCGAACATGGCGCCTTCACAGGTTTTTGCCAGGTGATTGAGCACTTTGTACAGTGTCCACTCCTGTTGCATTTCCAACGTGTCCAGATTGTTTTCGATCAGGGCCAGCTCGATCAGGGCGTCGTTCAGGCTGTCGAAGCGCAGGGCGCGGCCATTATTGCTGCAACCGGTCAGTGAACCCAGGCCCGCGGCGGCGGCCACCCCAACGGAAAGGCGCAAAAAACTTTTCCGGCTCATTTTGGTAGGCGCGTGCTGATCTCCTAACTCATTGTTTTTATTGTTCATATCTCACTCTCTACATGCGTGGTCAAATTGGGTAAGAACAGTTGTGACAGCTCTAACGATGGATTATAAAGGTGACACAGAACAAAAATCGCCCGTCCATAGGGATGGGACGGATTAATAGATCTAAAAGGCGTAACCAATGATTCGGACTCAATACCTGAAAGGTGACCAACTGCAAACCGGCGGCAAGGAGCAGATCGAGATATGGCGGCAGCAAGGGGGGGCCATCTGGGTTGATATTGAGGGCGAGGAAGAACTGGCGGAGCAGGCCTTGCTGGACCAGTTGGAGTGCCATCCCCTGGCGGTACAGGATGCCCAGCGCCATCGCCATCCACCCAAGTTTGAGGATTTTGGTAATAACACCTTTGTTATCTATCGTGGTTTTGAGCGTTTCGACGAAGACATCAGTATTGCCCATGTGCAGGTCAGTTTTTTCATCAGCAGCAACGCACTGATCACCCGTCGCAACGGCACGTCCTACGGCGTGGAAAAACTGTGGGGTTCGGCGACGGATCTGCAGCGTTACCTGCCGACTCCGGCGATCCTGTTCACCCGTATCGTGAACCAGTCGTTGAGTGAATACATCAAACGCATGCTGGAACTTGAAGATGCCATCAGCCAAATGGAAGATGAAATGCTGGAAGCACCCACCGACCAGTTGATGCAGCGCTTTGTGTTGTACCGTTCCCGGTTGCGCAAACTGAATCGTGTATTCCGCTACCATGAAAAGGTGTTTGCAGAAATCATGCGGGAATCCACCGCCGTGCTGGATATGAATGAATCCTCAATTTATCACTCCATGCAGGATGTCTATGACAAATGTGAGCGTTTGGATAGTCTGGGAACGTTATTTTACGAGCAATGTGGGGATCTTATTGAAGGCTATATTTCTTTGACCTCTCATCAGTTGAATAAAACCATGCAGGCATTGACGGTGATCACCGCGATCTTTGTGCCGCTGGGCTTATTGTCGGGTATCTACGGTATGAATTTTGAGAATATGCCGGAGCTGCATTCCCAGAATGGCTATTTTGTTCTGTTGAGTGTGATGGCGACGGTGGCGATCTCTCTGCTGATTTTTTTCCGGCGCAAACGCTGGCTTTGATGGGCGTGCGGTTAGGTGGTTGTGCCGGCCTCATCGGACCGGCCCTTACCGGCGTAGCGCAGCAGTTCTTCGGCCACCCGTTCCCGTATGGCGTTCTGATCACTGGCATTAAGGCCGTATTTTTGTGCCAGAATTTCAAAATCTTCACTCTTCAGGGATACGGTGAGGCGGGGCCTGACCGGCTTTTTGTTGTAGGGTAAGCCCAGTATCTTGCGAATTTGATCCGGTGGATTCAGATTGTTGTCCAACGCGGCCTGTTTGATAACGCGCTGAGCTTCGGCCGACACATCAAAGGCCACCTGCACGGCTTTAATAGCTTGTTTTTCTTTCTGCCAACGTTCATTCATTTTTTCCACCTATGCACAAAACGCGATACCGAACCCAATCGGTATCGCGTTGTTTGTGCCTGCCATGTCATTACTGTTTGCTGGCTTTGATCCGCGCCAGAATATCCGTGGCAGTGGCCGTTTCACCCTTGATTCCGGCCTCTTCCAGTTTGCTGTCCAGGTCGCCTCCGGATAATTCCTTATCCAGAAGCTCACCGGCTTCCAACTGATCCTGTCGCATTTCCTGATGGGCCTTGATGCGTTCCAGGGATTGGCGTGCCGTATTCAGCGTGGAGTTGTTTGCCGCCACGTTTTCCACCACTTGCTCCGTGGCTTTCTGTACGCTCTCGGTGGTGCGCACAATGGACAGTTCCCGCTCATGATCGGCAATGAGTTTCTCTGCCTTACGGATATGGGCCTTCAATTGTTCCACCTGGCCGGTCAGGCGCCGAACGATCGCATCCTGCTCGCCTTTTTCCGCTTCCATGGTGGCAATCTTGCCGGCCACTTCCAACGCCAGGGCTTCGTCATTATTGTCCAATGCTTTGCCGACATAACCTTCGTGGTTGCGGATCTCTTCCACCAGTTTGCTTACCTTGCGCTCGGCTTGCATCTTGCGCGCCATGACTTCGGTCAGATTGGTTTTCGCCTGTTGAATGCTGTCTTTGGCATCAATGATTTCCTGTTCAAAAATGCGAATGCCGTTGGAATCGACGATGGCATCACCCATCTCCCGTACGCCGCCGCGCAGGGCTGTCCAGATTTTATTTAATACGCCGCTCATGGTTGTTCTCCGCTGTCAGTTCGTTAAACCAAGTATTCTTCAATGGCTTCCAGTGCGTCGTAAGCGTTGGAGGCCAGGGTAATCAGTTCTTTGCAGACATCGTCAAAGCTGCTGCTGGTGGCCATGGCGCCGAACACCACATAATAGTCTTCCACAATAGCAAAAGAGCTCAACGGCATGGCCACGTTCAGTTCCAGCATGTTTTTGTTCAGTTCGGCAGTGCGGTCCGGCTGCACTTCAGCCTGTTTACACAAATAGGTGATGCACAGGATCTGAGTATCGGTAATGGTGACGAAAATAGGCATGGCATCCAGTTCCGATACGATTACCTGCAGCACCTCCTGCTGGCCGAGAATGGGCAAACAATTAAAGGTGTGCCCTTCATAATTCACCTGCCCCAGTTGAATAGTGAGTTCCTGGATTTGGGTCATCGCTCGCTGTCTCCTTTTTGACATATTATGTCGATAGGGTTAAGGTTAGACCTGGCTGACATAACATGTCAAGCAAATCTGTCTAACCGGATAAATCCTTGCTATCTTTGCGTCTCTTTAGGGCAGGATTATAACAATACGCATCTTGACATAATATGTCGTTGAGTCTAATTTGACATATTATGTCTGCTGTTGGGGAGTTTCATGGAAGCCTTTTTTGCTAATATATTTAGCTATCCCACTGTTTTCTTTACCGTTATCTTGCTGGTTTTAGCGGTTTACTGGCTGTTTGCCATTTTGGGAATGGTGGATATCGACGTGCTGGATCTGGACATGGATGTGGACGCTGATGTGGACGTGGATCTGGAAGGCATGACAGGGCTGGCCGGGCTGTTGGTGACGCTGGGCCTGACCGGCGTACCCGTAACCGTGGTGATGACCCTGTTGGCATTACTGGCCTGGTTGCTCAGCTACTTTGCTGTGCATCTGCTGTTTTTCTGGGAGCACGGCTCGCTGATGAGTTACCTGGTGGGCAGTGCCCTGATCCCGGCGGCGATTGCGGTGGCTATTCCCGTTACCGCGCAACTGATCAAACCCCTGAAGCCCCTGTTCCGGAAAGTCTACACACCACCACCGGATAAGGTACTGCTGGGACGTAGCTGCAAGGTGCGTTCTACGCGGGTGGATGAGCGTTTCGGTGAAGCCATTGCCGACCTTGATGGCGCCAGTCTGATACTGCGCATTCGAGGCGAGGCGGAAAAAAACCTGCAGCGCGGTGACCCAGTGGTGCTGATTGAATACCGCCCCGATGACAACAGTTACTGGGTGGTACCGGAAGCTGAATTCAATAACAACGATTAGTCAGACAAAACCCGATTTATATTTCAATTTAATTAGAGGTACGGACGCTATGGACTTTTCAATCATCATGCCTGTCCTGACGGTGGTGGGCTTCATTCTGCTTTTGCTGGTGGGCATCCTGTCCCTGTTTAAGGCTTTCTACATCAAGGTGGATCAGGGCAAGGCGCTGATTGTGAACGACATGTCCGCCACCCCCAAGGTTTATTTTACCGGTGCCATGGTGCTGCCGGTGATCCACAAAAAAGAGATCATGAAAATCTCGGTCATCACCCTGGAGATTGATCGGCGCGGCAAGGATGGTTTGATTTGTCGCGATAATCTGCGGGCGGACATCAACGTTGCGTTCTATCTGCGGGTAAATGAAACCGCGCAGGATGTTTTGAAAGTGGCCAAAGCGGTGGGTGTGGAACGGGCTTCCAACAAGGAAGCGGTTAATGAATTGTTTAACGCCAAGTTCTCGGAAGCACTGAAAACCGTGGGTAAGAAAATGGATTTTCTGGAGCTGTTTGAGAACCGTATTCAGTTCCGTGATCGCATCATCGAAGTCATTGGTGAAGACCTGAACGGCTACGTGCTGGAAGACGTGGCCATCGACTACCTGGAGCAAACCCCCAAGTCGGCACTGGACCCATACAATATTCTGGATGCGGAAGGTATCCGCCGCATTACGGAAGTGACCGCCACCCAGAATGTGGAAACCAACCGCCTGGAGCGGGATGAAGAGCTGGAGATCAAACGCAAGAACGTGACGACCAGGGAAGCCATGTTGGAGCTTGAGCGTCAGCAATCCGATGCCGAAGCCAAGCAAAAGCGGGAAGTGGAAAGCATTCGGGCGCGGGAAGAGGCCGAAACCCAGAAGGTGCGGGAAGAGGAACGTCAGAAATCAGAATCAGCCCGTATTACCGCCGAAGAATCCATTGCCATAGCCGAGGAGAACAAGCAGCGGCAAGTGGAGATTGCCGGTAAGAACCGCGAACGTGCGGTGGCAATTGAGCATGAGAAGGTTGAAAAAGCCCGGCAGCTGGAAATAGTGAATCGTGAGCGCGAGGTGGAACTGCAAACCATCGAAAAAGAAAAAGCGCTGGAAGAAGAACGTAAGATCATCGCCAACACCATCAGCGAGCGCATTGCCGTTGAGAAGAAAGTGGCAGAGGAAGAAGAACGCATCAAGGATGTTCGTACAATCTCTGAAGCCGAGCGTCTGAAGCAGGTGAAGGTACTGGATGCAGAAGCCAACGCCCAGGAAGACCTGGTTACCCATGTGAAGAAAGCCGAAGCCGAAGAGCTGATGGCCAACCACCGCGCCAAAGAGATCAATGTGATTGCGCAGGCAGAACTGGAGGCCGCCGCCAAACAGGCAGAAGCGCAGATCAAACGCGCCGAAGGCACGCAGGCGGAAGAAGCGGCCATGGGGCTGGCACAGGCTCGGGTTCAGGAAGCCAAAGCCGCAGCGCTGGAAAAAGAAGGTGTGGCCAAAGCCAACGCCGACCAGGCTCAGGGTATTGCACGGGCACGGATTATTGAGGAACAGGCTGCCGCCAATGAGAAACAGGGTCTGGCGGACGCTCATGTGCTGGAAGAAAAACTGGCGGCCAAAGCCCGCGGTGAGAAAGCACTGGGTATGACCGAAGTGGAAGTGTTGGAAGGCAAGCTCACGGCCCAGGCAGCCGGTGAAGAGGCCATCGGTAAAGCAGCTGCCGCCGCCGACAGAGAGAAGGGGCTGGCAGCAGCAGAGGTGATCCGTCAGAAAGCCAATGCCGAAGCTGAAGGCCTGACCGACAAGTTTAACGCCATGAATGATATGAGTCCGGAAGCCCGCGAGTTTGAAGAGTTGCGCATGCGTCTGGACCTGGCCTTCCAGGAAGTTATGGCCACCATTGAAGCCAACAAGGATATCGCCAAAGAACAGGCTGAGGTGCTGTCGGCGGCCTTGCAGAAAGCCAAGATCGAGATTGTGGGCGGCGAAGGTGACTACTTCAACAGCTTTGCCAAGGCCCTGTCAGTGGGCAACGCCATCAATGCGGTGTCCGGCAAAAGCCCGATGATCCAGCAGGCGTTGAATAAACTGATGAACCTGGGTGCGGATGAAAAGCCGGTGGAGGCCGAGCCTTCCAAAGAAGCGTAATCAACCGGGTTTTTCAAGAGGAACGTTAAGTGACAGACGTAAGCCAGACATCAGCTGTGGAGCAAGCTTCACAAGGACAGGTAGAGTCAGCGGTTGCCCAGGGCACCGCTTACGAAGTCATCCGAAAACGCTTGGCGGATCAGGGTAATCAACTTGAGGCGCTGTCCAACCAGCTCAATCAACAGCGCCTGGAAGAGTTTGGTTCTACGGAATTGAACATTATCGGCCGTACCCGGGTGCGTACCGACAATAACTGCATTGCGCGGGATATTGTGCGGGTAGGCGATCATCTGCTGTTTGGCTACAACGTGTTTATCGGCTTGAAGCAAACTACCTCGGTGGCGGATGTGTTCTCCCTGTATCGTCTGGTGCAGGGGGATGAAGCGCTGGATATGGAACCGGTGCCCGCGCACGACACCTTCCTGGGTGACGCGCGCTTTGTCTCTGACTTTAACGAGCTGTACACCTATTACAAGAACACGTTTCTAACCCAGTTGCGGGTCAAGGAAGGCCGTTTGCTTGCCGCCTTTCAAATCGGCGAGCGGCTAACCGATATTCGGGTGTTCCGCTGGTCCGTGTCTGCCGATGGCAAACAGATTGAGTACCTGGATAATCGCGGTGAGCGCGAGATCGAACTGCCACCGGCGTGGGATTTTGAATGGCGTGAAGTGCAGCGTGAAGCCATCGTGGATGGCCGCCATCCCCACGTGAATATTCTCGATACCATTTTCGTGGACACCATCAAGGGTGATCTCACCATCAAGGTGGAAAACAACACCCGCAGCGGCAAGGGTATTTATACCGAGCCAGTGGAGGATCCCAACCAATCGCTGGATGATGCGGATTTTTATTTTGCTGAAATCGGCCAGCTGATCCTGTTGCGTATCAAGCCCTATCAGGAAGAGCAGTGGCGGCATCTGGTGTTTAACCGCCTCAATGAATCTGTGGTGCGTATCGATGCCATTGGGGATAGCTGCCAGCAGCTGCCGGAAGATCACGGTATTGTGTTCCCCGGTGGTTACTATCTGCAAACCGGTGACTACAAAACCTTTGCGGAAACACATACGGGTTTGCGGTTTCGCCGCACCATTCGCTCACCCAATGGTGAGGATGTGCTGTATGTGCATTATCAGCCGGAGCAGGGGGTGGTGGCGCTGTACCCCTACAACATGATTGAAAAGGCCTTGCGCAATCCGGTGTATGGGCACGGTTACGGATTGTTCGAAGATGGACGCATGGTGGTGTTCTCGGCCGATGAAGAGCCCACTCGCGTGCATCCCATGCAGATCTGGCAATCGCCTTTCTTCAGTGATGTGCACGCCAGCCAGGCACAGCAATCCCAGAGTTTTTTCGGTCGCGTGGGTAATGCAGATCTGGTGCGCGGCATTTCGGATCTGTTCAGTGTGGTGCAGTTGATCCGCAGCCCCGATGCGGCGTCTACCCATTACCATGAGTTGTGTAAATTCAGTACCCGCTTGTTTGATCAGTATTACTGGTTGTCAGACGCCAGCCTGAGCGAAGTACACGATGTACTGAAGGCCATCATCGAGTCCAGTGAACTGGTGCTGGATGAATACGAGAAAGTTCAGAGTATTCGCAAAAGCTCCCAGCAGGCATTGCAACAGGCAGAAGATTCGGTGGCTGCCCTGATCAAGCGATTGCAGCCCGATGGCTGGACCGTGCCCCAGCCGTATATGACCGCCATGCTGGATATCCGCAAGCTGCGGGGCCATTTGCTGACCATTCAGGATTATCGTTACATCAATCAGCCGCGCATTGCTGAGCTGGATTCGCAACTGGAGCAAAAGCAGACGTATATCGCTGACTGCACCATCGGGTTCCTGGCCGATGAAGAATCCCTGCAACCGTTCTACGATGACCTGGCCCGTCTGGAGAAACAGATTCAGGAAACTGACATCAAATCTGAATTGAGCCCCCTGCTGGAGAAGCTGGAAACCCTCGGCCAGGGTTTGGATGCCCTGACCGAAACAGTCAGCGCGATTACCGGTGCCGAAGCCACCACCCGTACGGCCATCATTGAGCGTATTTCCAATCTGTTTGCCCATCTGAACCAGGGCCGGGCCCGGGCCCGCAACAAATTGAAAAGCCTGGGTTATAACGAAGCATTGGCCCAGTTCTCGGCCCAGTTCAAATTGCTGTCGCAGAGCATGACCAGCGGCCTCAGCATGGCCACATCGCCGGATCGTTGTGATGAACAGCTGGCGAAACTGATGAATCAATTGCAGGAGCTGGAAAGCCAGTTCGGCGAGTACGATGCCTTTCTGGCAGACATACTGGAGAAGCGCGAAGAGATTTTTGAATCCTTTGAAGCGCACAAGCAAAGTTTGCTGGATGAACGCCAGCGTAAGGCCCAAACCCTGTTTGATGCCGCGCAACGTATCATCGACGGTGTGCGCAAACGCAGTCAGAAATTCAAGGCCGAAGACGAGCTCAATACCTTCTTCAGTTCAGATCCCCTGTTGAACAAGTTGAAACAACTATCACAGCAGTTACGGGATTTGGATGATGCGGTGAAGGCCGATGATGTGGATGCCCAGCTGAAAGGGGTAAAAGATCAGGCGGTGCGATCCCTGCGGGATAAATCCGATATTTATGAAGACGATGGTAAGGTCATCAAGTTGGGGCCGCGACACCGCTTCAGCGTCAATACCCAGGAGCTGGACCTGACGCTGTTGCCCCGGGGTGATGAACTGCATTTTCATTTGTCGGGTACCGATTTTTATGAGCCCTGCCACAACGCAGAGTTGCTGAACACGCGGTCTTATTGGTCCATGGCCATGGCCTCGGAATCGGATCAGGTCAGCCGCGCGGAGTATCTGGCTTACAGTGTGCTGATCGCTGCCGAACGTCATCAGGAGGGGTTGGAGATAGCAACCCTGATGCAGGCGCGCAATGATCGTCAGCAGCTGCTGGAGTTACTGCGTCAGTATGCCGAGCCGCGTTATAAAGAAGGCTATGAACGGGGTATTCACGATCACGATGCCGGCCTGATTCTGGAATGGGTACTGCCCCAGTATGAGCTGGCGGACCTGCTGCGATTCGATCCCCTGGCTCGGGCCTGGGCGGCGTTGTTCTGGGCAACAACGCAAGAGCAGGATATTCAGAGCCATTGGCCGCTGCGGGCTCAGTCCGCTCTGCATATGTCGGGCCTGTTCGGCAGCGACAGCGCCCTGGCAGAGCTGCTGCAGGATGTGAAAGCGCAGCTGCACCTGTTTCTACAACAGCAGGCGGTAGCGGATAGTGATCAGTTGCTGGAACGCAGTGCCCGTTATCTGATCCTGGAGCTGGCGCGGCCGGTACGAGAGTTTTCCGTAACCCGTGCCAGTCAGAATTTACTGGAAAACCTGCAGCGGGCGCTGGCTAATGCCGGCGCGCAATCCGTATTTGAAGAGAACCTGAATGCATTGCAAGCAGAACCCGGTAAAGCCTGGCGTTACGTGGAAGGCTGGCTCGATGCCTGGTTGGCAAAGCAGGAAGATCAGAGCCTGCGGCCCTATGTGCCCGAAGCGGTGGCGCGTATTCTGATTGGCACGGGGTTGTCGTGGAAGCCGCGGGAATTGGATCTGTCATTGAAAGTGACCGGTTTGCTGTCTTCGCACTATCGTATTCACAACGGTGAGCTCTGGTTACGGCTGGATGAGTTTCTCTTGCGGCTGGAGCACCATCGCAGTGTGGTGGTGCCGGCGTATAACCGGTATCTGGCATTGCGTCACCAGGTGGTGGAGGCGCAGAAGCAGGGTCTGCGGCTGGATCAGTTCAAGCCCCGGCCGCTGTCGTCTTTTGTTCGTAATAAACTGATCAATCAAAGTTATCTGCCGATCATTGGCGACAACCTTGCCAAGCAAATGGGTACGGTGGGGGATAAGAAACGCTCTGACCTGATGGGGCTGTTGATGATGATCTCGCCGCCGGGTTACGGGAAAACCACCCTGATGGAGTACGTTGCCAATCGCCTGGGGTTGATTTTTATGAAGATCAACTGTCCGTCCCTGGGGCACGAGGTGGATTCCCTTGATCCGCAACAGGCACCCAATGCCACCGCGCGGCAGGAGCTGGAAAAACTCAATCTGGGGTTGGAAATGGGAAACAACGTGATGTTGTATCTGGATGATATCCAGCATACGCATCCGGAATTTCTGCAGAAATTTATCTCGTTGTGTGATGGTACCCGGCGCATCGAAGGGGTCTGGAACGGTCAAACCAAAACCTATGACATGCGGGGCAAAAAGTTCTGTGTGGTGATGGCGGGCAACCCGTACACGGAAAGCGGTGAAGTTTTTAAAATTCCCGACATGCTGGCCAACCGGGCGGATATCTATAACCTGGGCGATGTGTTGAGCGGTACCGAAGAGGTGTTTGCGCTCAGTTACATAGAAAACAGCATGACGTCCAATCCGGTACTGGCGCCTCTGGCCACCCGTGACCTGGCGGACTTTTACCTGTTTGTGGATATGGCCCGTGGCCGTGCCGTCAATGAATCGCAATTCAGGCATCCCTACTCGGCGGCGGAAAGCCGCGAAATTGTCGAGACCCTTAAAAAGCTGTTCCGGGTGCAGGAGGTGGTGCTGAAAGTCAATCAGCAGTATATCGAGTCGGCTGCCCAGGATGAGCGTTTCCGCACCGAGCCTGCGTTTAAGTTGCAGGGCAGTTATCGCAATATGAACAAGTTGGCGGAAAAGGTCACACCGGTGATGACGGCACAAGAGCTGGAGGCATTGCTGGATGATCATTACCTGGGCGAGTCGCAACTGTTGACCTCCGGAACCGAAGCCAACCTGCTGAAACTGAAATCCCTGCGCGGTGTCCTGAGCGCAGAGGAAGCGCAGCGGTGGGAGGACATCAAGGGGGAGTTCTGCCGCCTCAAGCAGATTGGCGGTGATGAAGCCGACGTGGGTGTGCGGGTGGTGTCGCAACTGAACGCCATGGCGCAGGGGATTGATAAGGCGGTTACTGCGCTGGCACAGAAGGGTTCCGCGCCGGCCGCCGAAGGCGCGCTGCAGCAATCCCTGCAGGCCATTGCGGATGCCATGCATAACATGACAACCCACGTGGAAGTGGTGAACCAGCCGGTTCCCGGTATCGATCTGTTATTACAGGGGCTGACCGCGACGGTGGAAGGCAGCATTTTCCCTCTGGTGCAGGTGATGGACGGCAAAATTGATCTGGATCTGAAAACCCACAACAAGATGGCCGCCATCTCGGAGCAGTTGCGCATGCTGGAAGCCAGCCTGCTGCGCTTGAAACACACTACCCGCGCAGGCACTGGCACCACTTCTGGACAGTCTGGTGAATAGTCTGGTTAAGCCCCAGGCTTTCCAGTAGAGTGGTCCATTCACGCTTGATGTAGCCATTGGAAGAAGAGAGTCATTCTGTGGAAACCAGCCTGGTAATGAGTTTTGCCCTGATCGGTGTTTTGGGGCTGGCCTGTCAATGGATTGCATGGCGACTGCGGTTACCGGCCATATTGTTTCTGCTGATTACCGGCATCATTGCCGGCCCCGGTGTGCATTGGCTTGATCCGGATGCGCTGTTTGGCGACATGTTGTTTCCGTTGGTCTCCATGGCGGTTGCCGTGATTCTGTTTGAGGGCAGCCTCACCCTGAAATTCACGGAAATCCAGGGTATGGAGAATGTGGTGTGGCGTATTCTCACCGTGGGTGTGCTCACCAGTTGGGTCAGCATCTCGGTCTTTACCGGATGGTTGCTGGATCTGGATTGGCATCTTGCCTTGCTGTTCGGCTCCATGGTGATCGTCACCGGGCCCACCGTCATTGTTCCCATGTTGCGTTCGGTACGGCCCACTGCGCGGATTACCAATATTTTGCGTTGGGAGAGCATCCTGATCGACCCGCTGGGGGCCTTGCTGGCGGTTCTGGTGTTCAATTTTATTGTGGCCCAGTCCAGCGGCGGCAATGAATGGCTGGCGGTGATGCTGCTCTTTTTCAAAATCCTCGCCATCGGCGCAGCCCTGGGCTGTGGCGCCGGCTACCTGTGCGGCTGGTTGTTACGCAACGAGGTTGTCCCCTCCTATTTACAGAACGTGTTTGTGCTGATTTCCGTGCTGGCGGTGTTTGCCGTATCCGACACCCTTGAGCACGAATCCGGGTTGCTGGCGGTGACGGTGATGGGCATCTGGCTGGCGAATATGCGGGGAGTACAAACCGAAGGCATTCTGGATTTCAAGGAAAGCCTGAGTATTTTGTTGATTTCCGGTTTGTTTATTATCCTGGCGGCACGGGTCAATCTGGGGGATCTGGTTACCCTCAGCTGGCAGGCCCTGGCCATTCTGGCCTTTGTCCATTTTATCGCGCGGCCGTTAAAAATTGTGTCTGCCACCGTGGGTGCATCCCTCAGCTGGCAGGAGAAAACCATGATCTCCTGGATTGGGCCACGGGGGATCATTGCCGCAGCGGTATCGGCGCTGTTTGCCCTGCGCCTGTCGCAGCTGGGTTTCGAGGGGGCGGATCTGCTGGTAACCCTGACGTTTGTGGTGATCATCGGTACCGTGGTGTTTCAGAGCCTCACTGCCAAGCCATTGGCCCGCTGGCTGGGGGTGATGGAGCAGGCGCCCCAGGGCCTGTTATTCATCGGTGCCAATTCGGTGTCGCGTACCATCGCCAAAGAGCTGAAAAAGAACGGGTTTGAGGTGATGCTGGCGGACAGCTACCGAACCAACGTACGTCAGGCACGCATGGAAGGTTTGAAGGTCTTTCACGGCAATCCGGTATCGCGGCTGGCGGAAAAGGAGCTGGATCTGGTGGGCATCGGCCGCATGCTGGGCCTGTCGCAGAACGACGATCTCAACCTGCTGGCGGTGCAGCGTTATACCCGGGAGTTCGGTAAAAAGCGGGTGTATGCGTTGTCCTCCCAGGCCAGCCAGCGCAAGAGCGATCGGGAAAAAATTTCAGAAGAGCTGGTGGGCGTGGTGTTGTTTTCTGAAGATGCCACCTACAGTAAATTGGCCAGCCTGGTGGCTCAGGGCGCGGAAATGCGCACCACCAACATCAGCGAAGAGTTCACCTTCGAAGACTATCTGGAAAAGTACGGCAATAAAGCCATCCCCATGTTTTTGCTGGATTCCCGTAAACGCTTGAGCATTTTGTCCGGCCTGCCCAGCGCAGACCAGGTGCCCGCGGGCAGCAGGATAGTGGCCCTGGTGAAGGCGGAACGGGTGGTGGAAAAGATAGAAGAGAAAAAGCAGGATGCCGCCAAGGCCCAGTGACGCATACTGTGACCTTGGCTGGTGGATCCTCAGGGCATCAATATCCTCAGGGCATGAAGATGAAGCGTGCCGGTGCGGTCTGGCGAATGAGGTCCCCATGGCGATCCAGGGCACTGACCTGCCATTGATAGGTGGCACCGGGTTTCAACTCGTCCAGTAATTGCGGGCTCAATGCGGTGGCGGTGTTGGGTGCCGCAATCAACAGCCGGCCCACGTAATCCCCCGAAGTAAGGCTTTCTTTACCGTTCTCCTGGCGCAGTACCAGTTCATAGATGATGGTGTCCGCGGTGGCCGGCCAGGACAGCTGGGTGCCGGCTGACAGGGTGGCCGGTGTGGATGGGGGTGGCGTATTCTGCTGATTTTCGATCACTTCGTATTGCAGGGTGGTGCTCAATTGCGGGTTGGGGCACAGGTTGCCCGCCGTTTCTGACTTGTCCAGGGTCTCCAGCGCACAGAACCGTAACACATGCAGGCCGGGCTTGCTGGTTTCCAGTTGCGGGCTCAGCAGCCAGTCTTTCATGCCCTGCTGTAAATCCTTGCTCACCTGGGCCAATTCCCGGTACACCAGCTGCCCGCTGTCCGGGTTTACCGTGGCCAGCTGCCAACTGCCCTTGAGCTGGCCCTGACCGGAGTAGGTGACCGTCAGTTGGGCCTGCAATGGCAATCCCTGACTGACCTGGCTGCGGAAACGCTGGGGTTTATAGCTTAACTCCTGGTTGTGCACCGCCAGGGGAGCGTTCATGTGGGGCGTGGCCAGTGCGGAATCCTGGGCACTCAAGCGGATGCTGACCCGGGCATCGACGGTGGAGGGGCGTTCGCTGCCGGTGCTGAACTGGCGGTTGTATTCCAGCGTACGATAGCCCAGCTCCAGCCATGTTTTGGCTTCGTCGGCGGTGATGGTGAGGGGCTCTTCAAAGTGCAGCGGACCTGCGCCCTCGGTTTGGTTGAAGGGGGTGGTCTGGGTTTTCAGGACTGTGCTGGTGGCGGCGTCTTTTAATACCCCCTGGGCTGAAAAGGCACCGGTACTGTGGGCGGAGGTGGTGGAAATGATCCAGCGTATCTGCAGGGTGCGCCCTTCTTCAACGGGTACCCGTGCCAGTTTCGGCGCGCTGCTGGCACCAATCAGTGCCGCCTTTGCTGCGCTGCTGAGGGTGAGGGTGGCCACCAGTGTCATCAGTGCCAACACAGCGGCAACCGGCGGTGTGTTCATTCTGCGTAATCCCCAAAACATGCCATTCTCCGCGACAACGTAAATCAGGTGGCAGAGTCTACCGAAGCGGGGAATGGGTTAGAAGAGGCTAAAGCAACAGAATATGTATCCCCGGATCAGTGGTCGGCCCATCAACCCTGGTCGTAGTAGCCGGCACCGCTGACCCCCTGATTCTCCAGCTGGGCGGTGAGGTCGTCAAAATCCATGTCACTGAGCCCCACATAGGTAAGCAGGTCTTCACCGATTTCCTGCCATTCATGGTCTGTAGCACAGTTGCCCAGAGTTTGATGCAGGCCACAGATGTGCTCCGCCATTTTCAGAATGGCGAGCAGGGTTTTGCGGCCGTGATCGTAGCTGTTGGCGCGATGGCGGAATATGTTTTCCATACTGTGGTGTTCGGCGATGACATCGCAGAGATCCGCCGGTAAGCCCCAGGATTTGGCGACGTAGTAACCCACCACCGCATGGTTGGTGTTCAGTTGCTGGTTTTCCACATCGATCACACGGGGGCTGGGATAAGCGTAGGATTCCTGCAGGATCTCACTGTAGTTGGGGTGGGCCCGGTACAGCAACGGTACTCCGCAGTTGTGGAACAAGCCCACGCAGTATGCCCGGTCCAGGGCCTGATAGCCGATGGCCCGGGCCAGGGTGGTGGCCGCCCTGGCGATGTCCATGGCGCTGTCCCAGAAGCTGCTCAGGGCAACAATGGTTTCATCGTCCATTTCACTTTTGATGGAAAGCCCCTCCATCAGGCGAATGATGGTTTGCAGTCCCAGAATCTGAACCGCCTGTTCGATGGAGGTCATGTGGTTTTTCTGACCAAACAGGTCCGAGTTCACCACTTTGAGGATGGCGCCGGAGAGGCCCACGTCCTGGCTGATCAATTTGCCGATGCGGTTGATATCCGGGTTGGGCATGGCCTGTTCCATATGGATGTCCACGATTACCTGGGGTTGGGGGGGCACGGTGATTCCGCGCAGGATTTTGGCAATGTGCTCATCGTCCAGTATGGGTGTAGCAGTCATTTCGGTATAATCCGCAACCAACGTCATTATTTATCAGTGTAGCAGCCGGGGTTTGATGCTCCAGTTGCTGGACAATTGCCCTCTGGAGCCCGCCTGTGTCCGAATCCGATCTGCCCCGTATCCGCTTGAAAGCGAAAGAAGAACGTCGCCTGAAAAGCGGTCATCTGTGGGTCTACAGCAATGAGGTGGATATCACTTCATCCCCGTTGCAGGGCCTGCCGCCCGGTATCGAAGCGGTGTTTGAAGAAGCCTCCGGCAAGCCCATTGGGCGCGGCTATGTGAACCCCCATTCACTGATATGCGGGCGTCTGTTGAGCCGGGATCCGAAGCGAAAACTGGACCAGCGTTTTATGGAATTGCGCCTGCAGCAGGCGCTGGCGCTGCGGGAGCGGGTCTACGGCCAACCGTTCTATCGCCTGGTATACGGAGATAGTGATGGCCTGTCCGGGCTGGTGATTGACCGCTATGGTGATGATCTGGTGGTGCAACTGAATACGGCGGGCATGGAGCGTCTGAAACCGGTGATCCTGGCGGCACTGGATGCGGTGGTGCGGCCCCGGGCTGTTCTGCTGCGTAACGACAGTCCGCTGCGGGAGCAGGAGGGTCTGCCCCAGGAGGTGGAGGTGGCCAGTGGCCGGTGGCCTGAGTATTTGTCGGTGCAGGAAAACGGCGTGACCTTCAACGCCGCCGGCGAGACAGGGCAGAAGACCGGATGGTTCTATGATCACCGTGAAAATCGTCGCGAACTGATGCGCTGGGTAAGGGGCAAGCGCGTGCTGGATGTGTTTTCCTATGTCGGCGGGTGGGGGTTGCAGGCCATGGCCGCCGGTGCCCAATCGCTGTCTGCCATTGATGCCTCGGCCGCGGCACTGGATCAGTTGCAGGCCAATGCGGAGCAGTTGGGGGTGGCGGATCAGGTCACCAGCTACGAGGGCAATGCCTTTGATGCGCTGCAGGCGTTACTGGAAGAAGGCATGAAATTCGATGTGGTGATACTGGACCCGCCGGCCTTCATCAAGCGCAAAAAAGATTACAAGAACGGCCTCAATGCCTATAACAAACTCAACAGCCTGGGATTGCGTTTACTGGAAAAGGACGGCCTGCTGGTGTCCGCCTCCTGTTCCATGCATTTGCCGGAACAGGCGCTGCTGGATTCAGTGCGGGCCGCCGCCCGCCATATTGATCGCCACGTGCAGCTGGTGTTCCGTGGCTCGCAGGGCCCGGATCACCCGGTACACCCGGCCATTGTGGAGACCCAGTACCTGAAGGCGCTGTTCTTTCGGGTTAACCCGGCTCTGTAGGCACGCGCTGCCCGGCCCCGGATTCCAGGGCCCGCGATAGCTGCTGCCGCAACGGGGCCGGTTGGTCGGCGCTGGGGGCGTCCGTTGCCGGCGGCAGGCCCGGTATGGCGCCATCGGCCAGCCAGGCAGCCAGGTGCGTGCTGACCTGGGTATTGTCCGGCTGCTGCTCCAGCGCCGTTAACATGGCTTGGATCTGCTGCCTGCGCCAGGCCTCTGCCGCCGTCTCCGAGCTGGGAAACTCACCGCTTTGCCACAGGTTGCGCAGGGCCTGGCTGTCTTTTGTCAGCAGGCGTAAAGCCAGTTCCAGCAGGTGTCGGCGGCGGTTGTTGGGGTGTGCCTCAATGGGCAGATCCGTAAAGCCGTCGTCCCACAGGGTGGCAGGTTCATAATCCGTCACAGGCCGGGCCGGTAACTCCGGTTGCTGTCGTTGTTCCCCCCATAACAGGAAGGCCACCACAGAGAAACCAATGCTGACTTCGGTTTCATCAGTGAGGCCGTGTTGCTGGCGCAGGTTGCTTTCATCCAGCAGCAGGCTGGCATCATTAACGATGCCGCTGTATGGGTAGCCGCTGACACGGTCGATGAAGCCCGGCATGACCAGGGGTTGCCCCAGATTGTTGCGGGCCGCCTGCAGCGCCTGCCGGTGTGTCTGGGTAAAGCCCCGCAGCAGGGTGCTGGCCCGGTAAAGATCAAAGCAGGCCTGCCATTGCGCCTGAACGGTCTCCAGGTTAGTGGTGTCGGTCTGTTGCAGAAATTGCTCCCCCAGTGTCTCCAGGGTCTCGGTGCACACCACCAGGCCATCCAATAGCTCGGTGCTGCGGCGGCGAAAGGTTTCCAGGGCCGCAAGCGATTCCGCCGTGATGGGTACGCTGACGGGGGTGGGCTGCTGTTGTACCGGCTCCGGTTGTGGTGCCGGTTGCGGGTCGTCACAACCGCTGGTCAGTATAAGGGCCGTGATCAGGCCGATACCGGAATAACGCTTCATCAATCGCGCAGGGAGATGCATGGCCAGCCTCGCTGTTGGGCTGCGCTGGTGAGCCGCTGGTCACCATCCACCACCACCGGATGGGTCACGGCCTGCAGCAGCGGCAGGTCATTGATGGAGTCGCTGTAAAAGTAGCTGTTGTCCAGGGTGTGATGGGTTTGCTGCAGCCACTGATTCAAGCGCGTCACTTTGCCCTCCTGGTAGCAGGGGGTGCCGACAATGCGTCCGGTGTAGCGGTCACCTTCCACTTCCGGGTCGGTGGCGAGAATGTCATCCACCCCCAGGGCCTGGGCGATGGGGCGGGTAACGAAGCCGTTGGTGGCGGTGATGATCAGCAGAAAGTCGCCCTGTTCCCGGTGCCTGCGCAGCAGGGCATCGGCCTTGGGCTGGCGCATGGGGTTGATGTATTCCGCCATAAACTGGGCGTGCAGCGCTGCCAGTTCCGCCAGGGTAAAGCGGGTCAGGGGTTCCAGCGCAAAAGCCAGATATTCCATGATGTCCAGCTTGCTTTGCTTGTAGAGTTCATAAAAGTGATCATTCTGCCGGCGGTAGAATGCTTCATCAACGATGCCTTTGTTCACCAGAAACTCGCCCCAGGCGTGGTCGCTGTCACCGTTCAGCAGCGTGTTGTCCAGATCGAATATGGCCAGGCTCATAGGGTGTTACTTCTTCTGCAAAGTTGGAATTGGTGACAGTTTATCAGGCTGCCGTGGCCCAATAAACGCTGCAGAGGGATCAAAGCGATCAAAAGCTTAGAAAAATCAAAGAAATAGTTCTATAGTAATATGAAATTAAATTGCCATGCCTGTACGTTGTACGTACTTAACCCAGTTGTGCGCACGGGCAGACTAGGGTATTTATAAACCTAGTGAAGAATTGGAACCATTAGCGTGATCGATGAGGATGGATTCAGGCCGAATGTTGGGATCATTCTGGCGAACCCTCGTGGGCAGGTGTTGTGGGCTCGGCGAGTTGGTCAGGATGCCTGGCAGTTTCCTCAGGGCGGAATCGCGGAAAATGAAACGCCGGAACAGGCGTTGTACCGTGAGCTGCACGAGGAAATCGGTTTACAACCGGAAGACGTGCACATAGTCAGCTCTACCCGGGGCTGGCTGCGGTATCGTTTGCCCAAGCGTTTTCTGCGTTACCGCAGCAAACCGTTGTGTATCGGCCAGAAACAGAAGTGGTTTCTGCTGATGCTGACCGGCTGTGACAGCCGGGTCAGTTTTGCTTACGGCGACCCGCCGGAATTTGATGATTGGCGTTGGGTCAGTTACTGGTACCCGCTCAATCAGGTGGTGTCGTTCAAACGGGAAGTTTACCGCAAGGCGCTGAAGGAGCTGGCGCCTTCCCTGCATGCCATTGCAGCGGAGGCGGGAGATAATAAAACCATAAGAAATCAGTAGCCTGTGTTGCAATATTAAGGCGATACCAAGGGAATTACTGAAATGAACCGTCAGCTGCGAGAGCCGTTCTATGCTGGAAACCTTAAGACGTATCGTACAGGAGGTAAACGCCGCCCCTGATCTGTCTTCCGCGCTGGATGTGATGGTGGCCCGGGTACGTCTTTCCATGGGCACGGAGGTGTGCTCCATTTATCTGCTGGATCATAACGCCAATCGTTACTTCCTGATGGCCACTGAGGGTCTGAAGAAGGAAGCGGTAGGCACGGCCACGCTGCATTTTTCAGAAGGCCTGGTGGGGCAGGTGGGTATGCGGGAAGAACCCATCAACCTGGACGATGCCCCCAGTCATCCCAAATTCCGCTATCTGCAGGAAACCGGTGAAGAACCTTTCCACTCCTTCCTGGGTGTTCCCATCATTCATCATCGCAAGTTGCTGGGCGTTATTGTTGTGCAGCAACGGGACCGACGCCGTTTCGATCAGGAAGAAGAAGCGTTTCTGGTTACCTTGTCGGCTCAGTTGGCGGCGGTGGTGGCCCATGCGGAAGCCACCGGCTCCATCGATGGTATTTTCGGCAATACCATGGGGGTGGCCACCAAGTTTGATGGTGTGGTGGGGTGTATCGGGGTGGCCATCGGTTCGGCCTTTGTGGTCTACCCGCCGGCGGATTTCAAATCGGTGCCGGATCGCCCGGTGAAAAACATCCGCAAGGAAATGAAAACCTTTAACGATGCGCTGAAGCGGGTGCGGGCCGATATCCGGGCCCTCAGTGAGAAAGCATCGCTGACGCTGCCACCGGAAGAACAGGCCCTGTTCCAGGTGTACGAGCGTATGCTGGATGATAACGCCCTGGCCGGTGAGATACGGGCCCATGTGCAGGCCGGTAACTGGGTGCAGGGCGCTTTGCGGGAAGTGGTGTTGAAGCACGTGGCGGCTTTCGAAGCCATGGAGGACGCTTACCTGCGGGCGCGGGCCTCGGATGTGCGGGATCTGGGGTTACGGATTCTGGCGTATCTGCAGGAGGCAAAAACCCTCACGGCGCCCATCCCGGAACGTGCCATCGTCATGGGCGAGGACATCACACCGACTATTTTTGTCGACATCCCCCGTGAACGGATTGCCGGTATTGTTTCCCTGCACGGTTCCAGCAACAGTCATATGTCCATTGTGGCCCGTTCGTTGGGCATCCCCACCGTGGTGGGGGTGGGTGAATTCCCCCTCTCCAGGCTGGAAGGGTTGCAGCTGATCGTGGATGGCCACCGCGGTGAAGTGATTGTTGAGCCGGCTCAGGAAGTGGTGCGCCAGTATCAGGCCATCATCAGTGAGCAGGAAGAGCTCTCCAAAGAGCTGGAATCGGTCACCGACCTGCCCTGTGAAACCACCGACGGCCATCGGGTGAATCTGTTTGTCAACACCGGCTTGATGGCTGATGTGAACATCTCTTTGCAGCGTGGTGCCGAAGGGGTGGGTTTGTACCGTACTGAAATCCCTTTCATGGTGCGGGATCGTTTTCCCAGTGAGCTGGAACAGATGGAAATCTACCGCCAGCAGCTGGAGGCGTTTTACCCGGCGCCGGTGACCATGCGTACCCTGGACATTGGCGGTGATAAATCACTGTCCTATTTCCCCATTCATGAAGACAACCCGTTTTTGGGTTGGCGCGGCATTCGGGTCACCCTGGATCATCCGGAAATCTTTCTGGTGCAGATTCGCGCCATGCTGTGGGCCAGTGAGAGTCTGGACAATCTGCGCATCATGCTGCCCATGGTGAGTTCAGTGATGGAAATCGACGAGGCCATGCACCTGATTCACCGGGCGTACCTGGAGGTGCTGGAAGAAGGCGCCCATGTGCAGATGCCGGAAGTGGGTGTCATGATCGAGGTGCCCGCTGCGGTTTATCAGATCAAGGATTTTGTGCAGCAGTGCGATTTTATTTCCGTGGGCAGCAATGATCTTACCCAGTATCTGTTGGCGGTGGATCGCAATAACCGGCGTGTTGCCAGCCTCTACCAGGCGTTTCATCCGTCGGTGTTGCGGGCCTTGAAGCACATTGTTGATGCTGCCAGGGAAGAGGGCACACCGGTCTCCATTTGTGGTGAAATGGCCGGGGATCCCCGTTCCGCCGTGTTGCTGATGGCCATGGGCTATGAAACGCTGAGTATGAGTGCCTCCAGTTTGTTACGGGTCAAGTGGGTGTTGCGCAAGGTGAGCCTGGAAGCGGCGCAGACGCTGCTGGAGCAGGTCTGGAAAATGGATAACGCGGCAGTGATCAAGAGCCATGTTGATCTTATGCTGGATCGCGCCGGACTGGGCAGTTTTATTCGCCCGACCCTGTTTCAGGGGGCTTCATCCCAGGAGCCGCCGGTCCCCGCCTGAGCGATCGGCAACCGCGTCCTGGGTGTCGAACAGTGCCTGCAGTTTGGCTTGCAGCTCTTCGAATTCCAACGGCTTACACAGGAAATCGTCCATACCGGCCTGCTCGGCCCTGGCTTTGTGTTCCGTCAGTACGTGGGCGGTGAGGGCAATCACCGGTTTGCGTTGGCGCTGGAGCTTGGCTTCCTGCTGGCGCAGCAGACGGGTGGCTTCATAGCCATCCAATACCGGCATTTCGCAATCCATCAGTACCGCATCGAATAGGGCATAATCCTGCAGCAGCATATCCAGAGCCTGGCGCCCATTGTCGGCCACATCATATTCCACCCCCATTTTTACCAGCATTCTGCACACCACCATCTGGTTGATGGGATTGTCCTCCGCCACCAGCACCCGCCGAGTGGCCCGCTGGGCCGGTTGATTCCGCTGGGCTGTTTGGGGGGCTTCAAGCCGGCCGCACAGCACATCGAACAGAGCCTCCCTTAACTGCGGCCACATCACCGGTTTCTGGATGACGTGATGTACCCCGGCCTGTTGTAAGGCGTCGTTGGCCGGGGTGGGCCGCAGTGGTGTTAACACCACGCGCTTGCACTCAGGCAGCAGTTGGGCTTGATCCAGGCGGGAAAAGCACGCCAGTCCGTGGTTGTTTTCCAGCGTGCTGCTGACCACCAGCAACACCGGGTTGCGTACCTGTACAGCGGCCTGGCGACAGCATTCCAGCCCCTGCTCAATGGATTGCGCGGTGTGTAGATCAAGCCCCCAGGGTCGGGCCTGTCGTTGCATCAGGTCGAGAAATTCAGCGCTCTCATCCACCAGAATCACATGGCTGTTGCGCACGGCATCATATTGCTCCGCTTGCAGTGGGGCTGCGCGGGGTGGCTGGCTGCGCAGGGGAATGGTAAAGCAAAAGCGGCTGCCTTGCCCCGGTTGGCTGGTGACGCTGATCAGCCCCCCCATCAATTCCACCAGGCGCTGTGAGATGGTCAGGCCCAGGCCGGTTCCACCGAATTGACGGGTGGTGGTGGAGTCCGCCTGCACGAAGGCACTAAACAGGTTTTGCCGAATGGGCTCGGGGATGCCGATACCGGTGTCCGCAACCTGAAAGCGCAATTGCGCGGCGCCGGATGAATCCTCCGTGCTCACCATCAACTGAATACGGCCCTGTTGTGTGAACTTGAACGCGTTGCCCAGCAGGTTCAGCAGAATCTGCCGCAGGCGGGTGGGGTCACCCTGAATCTGTGCCGGCAGGTTGCTGTCGATTTCCACCAGAAACTGCAGCCGTTTGCGTTCGGCGGTCACGAAAAAAACCGACGCACATTCCAGGCACAGGTTCTCCAGATTGATGTCGATATCCTCAAGCTCCATTTTGCCGGCGGCTATCTTGGAGTAGTCCAACACGTCGTTGATGATGTTCAGCAGCGCTTTGCCGGAGCTATTGATGACCTTCAGGTATTGCTGCTGCTGAGGAGACAGGGGCGTATCCTGCAACAGTTCGGCCATCCCCAGCACGCCATTCATCGGTGTGCGAATTTCATGACTCATGGTGGCGAGGAATTCGCTTTTGGTGCGGCTTTCGGCTTCTGCCTCAATGATCTTCTGCTGGGATTTGAGTTCATCCACTTTGGCGTTGAACTCCATTTCCAGGTAGCGCTCCCGTTCGTTGCGCAACAGTTTTTCATTTTCCAGAGCGCGCTGTTGCGCGGCGTATTTCTGGCGGCGTTCCTGGTTAATGCGATCTGCCAGTGCGAACGAAAGCAGCACCACTTCCATCATGGAGCTGATTTGCATGGAATGCTCGGTAAAGAAATTGCGTGGCACTATACCAATTTTATTGAGTGACATGATGATGCTGGCCACCATCAGTGTGCTGTAGGCCAAGACGTAGTAACGGGCCTCACGCAGTCCACGGTACAGGAGGTAGCTGCCGGAAAGCAGGGAGGATGTGCAGGCGGTGAACCCCACCACAATGGCGATCAATATGGACAGTTTGTAGGGCAGTAAAAATGAGAAAATCAGAATCCAAGCGTACAGAATGGCGTGGGTCAGCAACAGGTAGTAATAACGTGGACTGTTCTTTTTCAGCTGCAGGAGCGAGATGGTGAAAGCAGAGGCGAAGCAGCCGAACACCCCCAGGGATGCCACCACCGCGGATTGATTGAGCACTGGCCATTGCGGCCACAGGTATTGAAAACCAAAGCCGTGCAGCGCGGCCATAAACAAACCGATACCGGCGATGGAGAAGGCATAGTAGATGTAAGAGGGGTGGCGTACGGTGAAGAAAATGAACAGGTTGTAGAGAATCATCACCACGAGCATGCCGAAGTACAACCCCTGCCCCATCAGATAACGTTGTCGATCCTGGTAGAAGGCATCCCGTTGCCAAAAAATCAATGGCACCTGCACAGCGCTTTCTGTCTGCACCCTTAGGTAGAATTGTTGACGTTGATCGGCTTCCAGCGACACCGGGATCAGGAAATTATGATGATCCAGCGGACGTTCAGAGTACGGTAAAGTGTCCCCCAGGGTCAGTGGAAATGCAGGCGCGCGGCCGGGAACAGCAAAAACCGTTACATGGTCAAGAATCGGGTAGGCGATTTCCAGCAGCCCGTCCAAGGGCTCACTGCTTTGGTTGCTGAGGGTAAAGCG
>DKQK01000004.1 GCA_002471665.1 Gammaproteobacteria bacterium UBA7310 | reverse complement strand
GACGGAAAATCCCCAGGACCCCAAGGTGTTGCTTTAGCGTGATTTCCACTTTTCTTTTGGCGGTTTTTATAAGGCGCGTTTGATTGATTGGATTTTGCCTGTTTTTTCGGTCTTTTTGTGTTCTCCGGACACAGCTTCCCCAACCCCCACTGTTTATCAACGTGCCGGGGCAGCACTCCTTGTGGGCTATGAGGTGTTCAGATGCAGGGCCACGCTGCGGAACAGATCCTGATGCGGACAGGCACTGCTCAGCAGGATGCGGATTCGGCGTTTGTTACAGACGATGACCGTGTCGATTTTTAGCAGTGTCAGCGCAGCGTATTGGGAGTGGCGCTCGCCAGGCGGGTGTGCCGCAAGGCGCGGCATCGCAACCCTTCAAACAGCGTGTAAGCCAGCCCCGAGAGCAACTGCCGGAACGGTCCACCAGCGACGGCTGGACGTGCGCCCGGCAAACAGATCCAGCTGCTGATCCTTGATCCGGTTCTCCATGTCGCCCCGCGCACAGTAGAGCTTGTCGTATAGGTACAGATCCGTCTGCGCCAGGTTGGTCACCACGAAGCGGGGGTTGGCACCCAGGCGATTGTGCTCGGCCTTGACGATGACCCGTCGCGGCTTGTCTCAGCTGAGCGCGCCGTAGTGAATAGAGGCAAACAGACGCTGCTTCTTGCCAGTCTGTTTATGCAGGGAATCGGCCCGATCGATCCACGGCGCCACTTGCGCCTTTCCCCGACCATTCTTGGCCAGCCCGACGATATAGCGCACGTCGTGTCGCTCACACCAGCGCAGGATTCTCCAGCGGCAAAAGCCGCTGTCGCCCCGAAAGATGATCTCCACCTTCGGCCAGTGCCGCCGCAACGCCTTGACCAGCAGTAATCTGTGGGGTTGTTCAGAGGTTCCTTAGTTCACTATGCGGATCACTCAATGCTTCTGCACTGACGCTCTTACGATGCTGAACCAGCTGCTTGCCAACCATGAAAGCCACCGGCATATTCACCGCGTCAACAGCGATGACTTGGCCCTCTCGTAGATAGAACACCGCAAATTCCTCTTTCTCGAAACAGCCGCGTACAACACGCTGGTCATGATTTTGCGACAACCCAACCATCTGTAATCGAAGGTCATACTGGTTCGACCAGAACCACGGGGCGCTGTTGTAGGGCTTCTCCTCGCCCATTAGGGTGGCGGCTGCAATACGGGCCTGATCGACCGCGTTGGCGACTGATTCAAGCCGCTGCATTTTCTCAAAGAAAAGATTCCGGTGGCGGGTACAGTCGCCAATCGCCAGGATCTCAGGATCACTAGTACGGGTAAACTCGTCGACGACAATACCATCATCACAGGGTAGCCCAGAAGCCTCGGCCAGCGCGGTTTCCGGTATAACGCCAATCGAGACAAGCACAATGTCGGCCTGCACTTTACCTCCATCCGCCAACGTCACGCCAGCCACGCGCCCCTGATCACCTGCTTCGAAACCGGTTACGGCCGCGTTCAGACGTACATCCACGCCAGCCGCATTGTGCTTGGCGTAAAAGAAAGCAGACATTTCTGGGCCAGTTACGCGCTGCATAAGACGATCGGCGGCTTCCAGAACTGTGACTCCCACCCTTTTCTTGATGGCGCTGGCTGCCACTTCAAGGCCAATATAGCCGCCGCCAACGATGACTAAACGCTTCCCGGGGATTAATTGGTCACGCAGGGCATCTGTGTCAGCGATGTCGTGCAGATAATGGATGCACTGCAAGTCTGACCCGGGCACCTTCAAGCGTCGCACGTGTGACCCCGTGGCCAAAACCAATCGATCGTATTTCAACGTGCTCTGGTCCGACAATCCGATGATCTTGTTGTCCCGATCAATTTGTTCGGCACGTACGCCCAGCCGTAATTGATAGCCGCCGTTCTCATACATCGAGCGCGGCTTCAGGTACAGCGACGCCTGATCAACCTCTCCTGCAAGGTAATTCTTGGACAGGGGCGGACGCTGATACGGCGGATGGGGCTCTTCACCCACCAGAATCACATCATGTTGATATTTTTTTTGCAGCAAGGCTGTCATAAGGGCACCTGCAGCATGTCCACCGCCCACAATGACTGTCGTCTCTTTCCGTTTGATTGCCATAGCCTGTCTCTTTCAATTGTGTTTTAGGATCAGATTGATCAGAAGTTAAGACTCCAACTGTGCCCTGTGACACCCACACAGGGCGCTCAGATGACCGCTTCCCCGGCATCCTCAAGTATCATCGCGGCGCCCTTCTCGCCGATCATGGTCGTCGGCTGATTGGTATTGCCACCCACCAGCGTTGGCATGATGGAGGCATCGACCACCCGCAGGCATTGCAGGCCATGCACACGTAGACGCGGATCGACCACCGCCATCGGATCGACGCCCATCTTGCAGGTGCCGACTGGGTGATACGCCGACTCGCCGCTGCGACGCACCCAGTCGGCCAAGTCGTCGTCATTCTGCAAAGCAGGCCCCGGCGACACCTCGACCTCATGGTGCGGTGCAAAGGGCGGCTGCGCCAAAATCTTACGCACCAGATGCACCCCACGAACGAGCTGCTCGACATCGGCGGACTCGGCCATATAATTGGGATCGATCAACGGTGCCGCGAACGGATCGGCGCTGTGCAAACCGACGCGACCGCGCGACAGTGGCCTTAGCCCGTAGATCATCACCGCGTAACCATAACCGCTCATCGCAGTCTTCAGATCCCGCCCGTGATCAGCGTACAGCATTGGCGCGAAATGCAACTGCAGGTCAGCCAACGGCTCCTCGGCTCGGGAACGGATGAATCCGCCAGCCTCGGCACCATTGCTCGACAGCACACCACACCGCCTGCTCATGTATTGCAGCAGGGCCCGCAGCCCGGTGAGCCAGTAGCTCGGATGCATCGAGATGCTCTGCCGACTGCGCGCTTTAACGCGCACAAACACGTCAATATGGTCCTGAAGATTTTGTCCCACGCCTTCCAGCGCATGGCGCAGCTTGATTCCGTGCTGTGCCAGTTCCTCAAGTGGGCCAATACCGGACAGCATCAGCAATTGTGGCGAGTTGAACGCGCCACCGCAGAGTACAACCTCGCGTCGGGCACAGACCTGCACCAGCCCCTTTGCGCTGCGGTACTCAACACCGGTAGCGAGGGTGCCTTCTAACAATACACGGGTAACTTGCGCATCACTGCGAACCGTCAGATTGGAACGGCCCGCTGCGGGTTCAAGATACGCCCGTGCATTGCTGCAGCGCACACCGTTCTTCTGATAGGCGTAGTAAAACCCCACGCCCTCCTGTTCACTGCCGTTGAAATCCGCATTGCGCTGGTAGCCCGCCTGTATCGCTGCGTCTAAAAACACCACGCTTAGTGGATTGGTATAGCGACGCTCCGCTACATTGAGCGGTCCGCCCTGACCGTGAAATGCTACGTCAGCCGACGCCAGCTTCGGCTCGAAATGTTCAGACCTGCGGAAGTAAGGCAACACCTCAGAGTACGACCAGCCGTTGCAACCAAGGCGGGCCCACTCATCATAATCCGAGGCATGCCCGCGGATATAGACCTGCGCGTTCATGCCACTAGAGCCACCAACCATCTTGCCACGGGGCTGAAACAGTGCTCTGTCATACATATGCCGCTGGGGTTCGGTATTGAACTGCCAATTGAAGCGGCGGCTGAACATAAGCTGCAGGAAGCCTAGCGGCGTGTTTACGAACGGATTGCGCCGACTCTCTGGACCAGCTTCGAGCAGCAGAACCGAATGGCGGCCGCTCTCGGAGAGCCCATTGGCAACAGCGCAACCGGCCGAACCCGCACCGACCACAACATAGTCGAATTGTTCGGACGACATACTGGTTACACCCTGTCTCAACGTTTAGGGGTCAGTTTGACCATCAACTTGGAATAGCCCCGCACGAAGTTGGACTGCACACGTTCCGGCTCGCCAACAACTTCAATATTGTCGAATCGTTTCAGCAGCTCCTCCCATAAAATGCGCAATTGTAGTTCGGCCAGACGGTTGCCCATACAACGGTGGACGCCGTAGCCAAATGCCATATGATTTCGGGCGTCCTTACGATCAATAATAAACTTATCGGGAGCTTCAAATTTTCGCTCGTCCCGATTGCCCGAGGCGTACCACATCAACACACGATCACCCCTCTTGATGGTCTGGCCGCACAGCTCCACGTCCTGCGTGGCGACCCGGCGCATATACGCCAGCGGGGTTTGCCAACGGATGATTTCAGAAACCATGTTCGAAATCAGATCCGGATTTGCTTTCAATTTGGCGAATTCCTCGGGGAACTGGTTCAAAGCCAACACCCCGCCGCTCATGGAGTTACGCGTGGTGTCATTGCCGCCCACAATAAGCAGCGCCAGATTCCCAATAAACTCCAACGGACGATTGATCAAATCCTTGGTGTCTTCGTTGCTCTGCAGCATGCTAATCAAGTCGAAACCAGGTGCTTCGCCTGCCTTGCGGCGTGCTTCCTTGTCGCGCCAAAGTTCGGAGAAAGCTCGAGCCATATCTGCAGCATCGTCAAAAAAAACATCTTCACTGGTAAACTCGCCACCAGTTGCCGATGATACACCTGACATTCGATCCGACCAGTCAACTAATTTGTGGCGTTCGTCGTATGGAAAATCCAGCAATGTAGCCAGCATACGTCCCGTGAGTTCCTTTGATACTGTCGGCACCCAGTTGAAGGGTTTATCCAAGGGCAGGTTATCGAGCACCTCTCTGGTGCGACTGCGGATTAGCTCTTCCATTTCCTTCAGGTTCTTTGGCGCCACAACACCCTGAACCGCCCGACGCTGCACGTCATGCTTGGGCGGATCCATGGCGATGAACATTTCTACCGACAGCCCCTCCGGGGGATCACCCAGGATAATTTGCGGCTCGGAGGAAAAAAGCTCATGACTCTTATCCACGAACAGAATGTCTTCATAGCGCGTCACCGACCAAAACGGCCCGAAGGGGCTGTTCTTCTGGTAGTGAACCGGCGCCTCGTCACGGAGCCGCTTGAAGTAGGCACCCCACTGGCCTTGCCGGTAGAGAAAAGGATTACTGGTGTCAATGCTATCGAGTGCCAGGGAGTTGACATCGGGCAAAGGCCTATCGATGAATTTGATCTGGGGTCGCTTTGTACCGATGATCTTCTTCTTGGCCTTCATTAGCAGTTTTAGTGCCCTGATCTGCGAGTACATAGGCACCACTCTGGATGTGGTGTTGATCACTTTTTTCTGAATGGTATCAATTGGCCTTATTTCTGCTGACATAGTCTGCTCCGGGGTTACATCTGAAATTCTGGCAAGTGAACGGTCATACCGTCCATCGCATCTTTGGCCTTGACCTGGCAACCCAGGCGTGAGGTTTTCGTCCGCTCTGGAGTCATTGACAGCATTTGTTCTTCGGCATCGGTGATCGCACCGGTCTTGTTAAACCACTCCTCCGCAACGATCATGTGGCAAGTTCCACACGCGCACTCTCCGCCGCAATCTCCATCAATACCCGGCACTGCATTACTGACTGCGATTTGCATCAACGTAGATTCTGGCTCCAATTCCACGACATGTTTGGTGTTATCATGTTCAATAAAGATAATTTCACCCATTAATTCTATCCTTCCGTTAATGTCTAGGCTTTAGACTGACATTTTACCGTTACGTCAACGAGGACATTTATTGACATGAGGGGGACATTTAAAGACACTTAAGCAAGTTCCTTGGAAGCACATATTACGTGGACTCAACAGGATGGTTTAGAAACTGTGGAAACTGGTATTCCATCAAACTATTCACGACTTATAGCCCGCGAGCTAGATCTCACCTTAAGTCAATTGCCCACATTACTGCATGGCACCGGTCTCCCCATCCAGCAGTTTCTGAGTGAGGACAACCTGCTCACGCCAGCCCAGCAGATACAGATTTTGCGCAACGCGTTGGCGCTGTCCGGCCAGCCCGAATTTGGTTTACGGGTGGGCAAGCGCCTGACGCCAGCTACTCACGGTGCGATGGGCTTCGCCGCCTCCAGCAGCCCGGACTTGCTCAGTGCGCTCCAGGCGATACACACCTTCTTGCCTACGCGCGTCAGCGTTATTCAGCTGCATTTGCAGCAGATTGAAGATCACTTGGAATGCAGACTGGCTTTCCTGATGCAGCTGGACGACGACCTCCAACGCTGCGTGGCAGAGACTATCATTATGACGCTGCTAGCGTTTGGCGAATTCATTGTAGGCCGCCCCCTGTACGAGGCTGAAATCGGCTTTTCCTACCCGCCCCCTCAGTACCATGCGACCTATTCCGAATGTATGTCCGGGCGGGTTCGCTTTGGTTGCGATCAACTTATGCTTAGATTACCGATGGTTCTGTGCAGGGAACCCAACGCCTCCGCCAACAACGAAAACTATCGCCTAGCATTGCGGCAGTGTGAGTCGATGCTTGCGGAACTTCAGACCCAGGAGCCAAGCTACCAGACCCGGCTCAAGAAGATGATGTTGTCCCGACCACCTGGAACGCTTAGTGAAGAAGAGGCGGCGGCGGCCCTATTTATGAGCAAACGCACCCTGGCGCGCAAACTAAAACAAGAAGACAGCAGTTTTCGACAAATTCGCGACGAGATTCTGTCACGGCAAGCAGCGGACTATTTGAGTGGAAGTCAATTATCCGTCGAATCTATCGCTTCTCTCTTGAATTATCACGACAACGCGAGTTTTAGGCGCGCCTTCAAGCGCTGGTTTGGTCTGTCGCCCACTCAGTACAGGCAACACGGCAATTCCTCGGACACCGCACCACGGTCAAGACACTGATGGTAGAGCACATGGGATGGCCTACGAGTTCTTGCTATCACCAATCCCTCCCAGCATAACGCAATATATGTTGCCTAGCGCATTCACTCATATTGTTCCTACAACCAACCAAAAATTGGTCTACACTCTAAACAATAGAAGCATGAAGGTGTGGAAAAGTGAATTGGTTCAGACGCTTATCGATTCAAACTAGAATCTATTTAATTACCAATGTAGCCACTGCTGGCTTCATTATTTGTTTTCCATTGACTTCACTGCGTTAGCATCCGGTTCCAAACTGATGACAAGTAAACTAAACGCATCAATGAATCTACTAAAGTTTCGCGACACCAGTCAACGTAATTTTGGCAAGTTCATTGTCGAAGCAGAGTCCAGAAGCGAGCAAGTGGCTATTTACGGTATGACAATTGGTATCTCTACTTTCACACGCATTCTTCTTATTTCTTACTTAATTGGTCATTCAATGTCGCTCAATCTAAATAGTGATCGAAGTAATCAAAGGGAACGCTAACCAGACTAACCTACTAGCGCTACATACATACTGCCAAATGAGACAGCTAGGACAGGAGAGCAAGGCCATGGGTTTGCCGTCGTGGCATACGAGGTTCGTTCTTTTGCATCAAAAAACAAGACTATACGTAGGAAATCCACGACACAATTAACAACCTGATTACAGCTTTGAAAGATGCAGTAGATGTAATGGCATAAGGGACTGATAGGGCTCAATCTGGCGTTGCAGCACTAGCAGTCTAAGAGACATTGTCTGTGTGGTAGTAAGAGTAAGCTAATTTTTAGCAAACAAATGGAGATATATATATGCCTAGAACGAAATTTACTATTGCGCAAGTAACCAGCAGGTTAATGTTGGCTAGTTGCTTCATGACACCGGGACTATCCTATGCTGCTGATATTACATGGAGTGGTTTTGCGTCGGTTGCTGCCGGACAAACATTGGGAAGCGATGATGCAGAGTATGTTGTTGATAACGCCACCGGCGGTGCATACGATAATACATTGCGCTTCCTGCCGGAAAGTACAATGGCCATACAGGCTTTCGCCCAAGTAAACGAATCGGTTTCAGCAACGGTACAAGCGGTAGCAAAAGGGTCAAATGAGAAAAGCTTCGATACTTCCTTTGAATGGGCATATGCCACGCTTGCTGTAACTGACAATACAAAGATCAACTTTGGACGATTCCGCGCACCACTGTTTTATTATTCCGACTTTTTAGATACATCCTATGCCTACTATTGGTTAAGAGCACCGACAGACATGTACGTTGCACCATATTCAACGACGACGGGCGTTTCTCTGAATGATTTTCGCTATCTAGGTGACTTTGAATTATCCACACAGATTTGGACGGGGGAGGAGCAAATCGAGTTCCTGGGATCACCCGGTGAGCTGACTGACATGATAGGTATTAACTTTATGCTAGCTTACGATTGGATAAAGTTACGTGCTGTGTATAACACGATGGATTCAGCAATTGAAGGATTGGGCGTAGATACTAAATTAATTTATTCGGCATATGCCGTGATCGCAGACTATGAAAATTTCAAGTTTAGAAGTGAATACGGAAATCTTGAAGATGATGACACCGGCTTAGAGGATAAATTTGGGTATGCATCGGTGGGATACACTATAGGCAATTTTACACCCCATTATACCTATTCTGAGCAAGATAGAGCCGCTTTCTTTCTCGCAGAAGTAGAAACTCACACAATAGGGATACGCTGGGACTATTTGCCCGGTACAGCGTTTAAATTGGAGTACTCAGAATCTACAACTGAAGCAACTCCATGTGATCCTATGAGCGGGATGTGCCTTCCTCCGCAAGAAACCAAAATTGAAGTAGTCGCCGCAGCAATTGACTTAGTATTTTAGAGAGGGGATTAATATGATTAGATTCAATATAACGGCTACTTTAGTAGCTTGTATTATATCATTTCTTTCTTCCCATTCCTTTGCCGATGTAGTCGTGATTGTAAACCCAAGTAATTCTGTATCAGAGCTCAATGATAAGTGGCTTGGTGCCATATTCTTAGGGAAGAAAACGAAATTTCCGGACGGTAGCTCGGCTGTACCTATTGAACAGCAACCGGGTACGTCAGCCCGGGATAAATTTAATGAGAAAATTCTTGAAAAGAATGAAGGACAGTTGAGAGCATATTGGTCTCAGCGGATTTTTACGGGTAAAGGTCAACCACCCAAAACTGTCAACGGGAGCGCTGACGTAAAGAAGCTGGTATCGGAGAATCCAGTATTCATTGGGTATATTGATGCATCAGAAATTGATGATACGGTAAAAGTTATCCGAAAGCTTGAATAGAAATTTCCATTCAAACTTTTATAGCTCACCTTTGGAATATGAATTTAAGGTATACCTACAGAAGCGGTCCTAGATTCCCATCTTCAGCTATAAGTTACTGTAATATTTGAATAATAGTTGTTTTTTGAAAAAGCCGATAATGATATTTATCGGCTTTTTGAGGCCTTTAGCTTGAAATTAATCAGCAGCCACACAATGACTTATGAAGCTTGAATCTCCATCATGGGAAATTTGACCCGGTTCTGTAGGTATACCCAATTTAGAAAGCGTGTTAACGGACTTAACATATTAAACAACAGACCAATTAACATGCTAAATTGTAATTCTCTGACAAAAATAAAAGTTCCAGTTTTTTTCAAAGTGCGAGAAGGCGCACCTGAATCCATTCAGGCACAAGTGGCCTGGTAAAACGTCACCTGGTTGCGGCCCGCAGCCTTGGATTTGTATAAGGCATCGTCTGCACAACTGATGAGAATTTCGATCGAATCACCAGCATCAGGAGTTTTGACAACAACCCCGAGACTAATGGTGACCTTCATCGTTTGATTCTGCCAGCGGAATTCTAGCTGCTCAACATTGCCTCGTATTCTCTCGGCCACTTTAACGGCACCGGCTGAATCGGTTTCGCCCAACAGCACACAAAACTCTTCGCCACCAAAACGTGCCACCAGATCTCCCGGCCAGCGTAGACTAACGCTGATGCTCTTGGCTACAGCTTGGAGGCACGCATCACCGGCAAGGTGACCGTGAGCGTCATTGAATTGCTTGAAGTGGTCAATGTCGAGCATCATAAAGGTCATCGGGCGTTTATATTGCTGGCAGCGTTCCAATTCTTCTCTCAGATAGGTATTCAGAAAGCGTCTATTACGTAGGCCAGTCAATTGATCCGTGGCGCTTAAGTCCGACAATTTTCGATT
>DKQK01000022.1 GCA_002471665.1 Gammaproteobacteria bacterium UBA7310 | reverse complement strand
GGCATCCTCAGTGCCCTTCCGCAAGGGCATTCCCTTTGAACAGTTAAATCTGGGCAGCCGATTCGGAGCAGCTAACCCAGGCAAACCCCAACGGCCGCAATCCGGTGGCAGGCAACGGGTCTTGAATTTCAACCGGCTTACGTGGATCATGAACAGCACCGCCTTGGTAAAATTGAACCCATGCCATATCGCCTGACCCTGACTTTTCTGATGACGCTTCTGGTTGCCTGCGCGACCCACTACCGCGTCGCCACCGATTATGACGAACACTATACCTTTGCCGGTAAAACCACCTATGCCCTGATCACGCCGGAGGCGATCCAGACCACCCGCAACGATCTGCTGCGCACGCGCATTGAAACGGCGTTGCATCAACAACTGCAGCAACGGGGTTGGCAAAAAGTAGAGCGGGGTAAAGCCGCCCTCTGGATCAGTTATTTCGCCACCAGCGAGCGGCAACAGGATGTGCGAACCTACCAGCGCTACAACAGTTTCTATGGCTACGCCCGCTGCTATCGCTGCTACTACCCGGTGGCCGCCACCACCGAAGTTCAGGTGGTGGATTACACGGAAGCGACACTGATGGTGGATGTGATCGACCCGGCCAGCAATACCCTCAAATGGCGCGGTTCTACCAGCAACAAGGTCACCACCTCCTGGGCCGACAGCATGACCGTGGCAGAACGCACCGAGCGCGTGAACCAGGCGATCGCCGCCATCTTGCGGCAGTACCCGCCCAACGTCCCCCCCCAATAGCCGCTCTAACGCTGTAAGCCTGAACTATACTGGATATACCCTTATTCAGCGTATACGGAAGCACCGGCAACTGATGGTTTGGCTATGGCGTCATTCAATCCGAACTATATTACTGATTTTGCTGGCTCTGTATGGCCAGGCACAGGCGGTTGTGACCCTCCACGATCACACCCCCGACATTAACATCGGCCGCCAGATCGACATACTGGAAGACCCTGGTGGCTCCCTGACGCTTGAGCAGGTGCGCACATCAGACAAATTTGTACCCTCCCCAGGGCTGCGTCCCAGCTTTGGTTTCAGCTCATCGGCCTACTGGGCTCGTGTGCGCGTGGCCAACCTCAGCAGTAAACCGGACTGGCTACTGCAGGTACGCTATGCCCCCTTGGATTTCGTGGATTTTTACACTCCCGATGCCAACGGCAGCGATGAATACCGCGTGCAGCGCAGCGGCGATCTGGTGCCACCCGATGGAGGCAAACGAACCCTTACCTACCTGCAGTTTCCCTTACTCAATGAAGAGCGGGTGCACACCTATTACCTGCGCATTAAAACCCAAAGCTCCGTCATTCTGGACCTGAAAATTCTGCAGCGGGACACACTGATCACACAGACCATTCACGAGCAGTATTTTCAAGGTGCCTACTTTGGCCTGATGTGCGTGATGGCTCTGTATAACTTTTTTGTTTTCCTGGTGATCCGGGATCGCAGCTATCTGTACTATACCGGTTTTATCACCAGTACTGCGGTGTTTCAGATTGCCCTGCACGGCTACGCGGGGGTGCATTTCTGGCCTGAAAGCGTGTGGTGGAATAACATCAGCAATCTGTTCGCGGCCTGCCTTTCCGTAGGCTTCTGTGGCAAATTTGCGCAGAATTTTATCCAGCTGAAACTGTACCATTACACCCTGGACAGGGTAATCAGCTGGTCGGCAGCAGGCTGCTTCTGCATTGGTGCGGCCAGTTTGGTCATCAACTACCAGACCATCGTGACGCTGATTTCCATTGCCGGGTTTGCGGTGGTCATCCTGACGCTGATAGCAGCCGTTCTGGCCTGGCGCAAGGGTTCACGTCCGGCCGGATTCTATCTGATCGCCTGGATCGTTTTACTTACTTTTGCACTGCTTCACATACTCATTATCCTGGGCATCCTGCCCAGCCACCCCGTACTGGAAAACTCGGTACAGATCGGCGGTGCGGTGGAGGCCATTCTGCTCTCCATGGGGTTAGCGGACCGCATCAGCACACTGCAGAAAAATGCGTTGGCGATCGCCAATAACGCCAGCCAGATGCAGGATGCGTTTATGTCCTCCACAGCCCAGGCACTGCTCACGCCACTGAGCAAAGTGCGGCAGAGCCTGAGTGAACTTGAACACAGCATCAACACCGAATCAGACCGGCAATGGATGAAAACAGCCAGCGATGCCAGCGCTTATCTGATGAATCTGATTGAGTCCATGAGCCAGTTTGTGGCATTACGGCGCGGTACTGCACAATTGAATTGCACCCGCATCAACCTGAAACCGGTGCTGCGCAGAATCCATGATTATTTCGAATCCATCAACGACAACGACAGCCTGCACTTTCACTTTTCCTGGGATGCGCGCTTACCCGACCACATCATCGCTGACGCAGAGAAAATCGCATCGGTGACGGTTGAGCTGATGCAGAATGCCCGTACTTTTACCCAGCAGGGACACGTAGCGTTGAGGGCTGAGTTGGTACCCGAACCCAAACCACTACTGCGCCTGTCAGTGGGCGACAGTGGCCCGGGAATAAGCCCGGAAAAAATAGAATGCATTGAACACAGTTTTAAACTGGGAACACAATCCCCGTTCAATCTTCAAGGTGGTGCAGGGCTGGGATTAACCATGAGCAATGACATGCTGAAATTGATGCACAGTCACCTCATTATCACATCAAAGCCCGGCCAGGGTACTACGGTGCATTTTGACCTGCCCTTACAGGAAGCACCTTGATTGGGAGTCATTACAATTGAGATTCAATGGGAAGCAAACCCATAAACCAGACACCAAGGCGTCGCCAACCGGACACCATGGGTTCGCTATCAAACACTTCCCTGGTGCCCGTATCCGTCCGTGCTGTCCACAACACATCACCCTCTTCCAGGCTCAGCTCATAAGCATTATGCGACAATGACGCCAGGATCTGTTTCTGTGCCAGGCTGGTAAACTGCGCACTGTCCAACAGAATGCCAATTTCGGTATTGATAAGAAACGAGCGGGGATCCAGGTTCATGGAGCCCACGAACGTGTAGCGACCATCAATAAAAAATGCTTTGGCATGGAGACTGGCTTTGGCCGAGCTGCCAATATATTGTCGTGGTTTATCTTCATTGCTTTGTTTTTTTCCGGAGCCATTCACCACCTTAGGCCGCACTTCATATAGCCGGATACCCGCGCTCAACAACGCCTTGCGATACTTGGCGTAACCACTGTGCACTGCCCCCACGTCCGTGGCGGCCAACGAGTTGGTCACAATGGTAACCTGCACACCACGCTGCGCCAGCGACGTAAAGTAGTCTACACCTGCCTCACCCGGCACAAAATAAGGGGACACCAGCAACAAGCGGGAGGATACCCCGGCAAACACATCGGACAGTTGTGAGCGCAGGTAACGGGAATCGTCCACTTCCCCGGGCAGCGACTTATCGGGATGATCGTACAGCACCTGCCCTGCTCCCCAAAACCAGTCCACCGCCCCCTTGTTTTTCACCAGATCGGATTCCAGCAGCCGCCCGCCATACTCATCCTGCCGGGTCTCTTCGATGAACGTCTTCATCTGCTCACGCACTGCATTCAATTCCATCCCGGTGAAGGTATGAGATGACAGGCTGCTGACCGCGTAACTGGCGCCATGATTCCAGTACTGGTCAAAGCCGTCCGACACCTGATCAACCACAGGCCCGATCACGGCCAGATCCAAATCAGCAAAGGCCACGTCGTTGTGGGCTGCAAAATATTCATTGCCGATATTGCGGCCACCCACAATGGCGATACTGTTATCCACGGTAAAGGATTTGTTGTGCATACGGCGATTGACCCGGCTGAACTCTGTCAACATGGACCAGAAGCGCTGCACCCGGTTCGAAAGGGGGTTGAACAACCGCACCTCCACATTGGGGTGCTGATCCAGCATCAGCAGGGATTCGTCCCCCAGCGGAGAACCCATGTCATCCAGCAATATACGCACACGCACCCCCCGGTCCGCCGCATCCAGCAGATACGCCGCCAGCAACCTGCCGGTTTTATCCCGATGCCAGATGTAATACTGCAGATCGATGGAGTGCTCCGCCGCCTGCACTAACTGTAAGCGTGCCACCAGGGCATCCACACCGGTGGACAGGGGGTAAAATCCGCTGGCATCGCTCTGCCCCGCCCGCAGGGTAGCAACACCACGCCCCAAGCGGGTATCAGCGCCGTTGGGTAACGTGTAGCTCATGGTACGGCCGCTATTGTCCGGTAAGCTCTGGCAGCCACCAACCACCAGCAGGAACGCCATGGCCAGACCACGCTGGAATATCCTCACTGACGCCACTGCCCCTACCTCAAATGCCGTGCTCAGGCCCAATACCATCATGAAATGCAAACTCCCTGTCTAGCGCCACCGCTGGAGACCGATTAAACTGTGCCAATGAATAATAATTATAAATTGCTGTGGGGAGCCATCCTGCTGGCGCCTCTGCTTGCGTTCATTTTTTGGCTGGCCAAGGGTTTCCCCACCACGTTCGCATACACCCCCGGTACCAGGACACTGATACTGGCGCTGCTGCTGGTGCCCCTGTGTGAGGAAATTGTGTTTCGCGGGCTGCTGCAGAATGAATTAGCCAGCTACGGGCGCCTGCGCAAAACCATCGCCGGACTGAGCTGGGATAACCTGATCAGCAGTACCCTGTTTACCCTGGTGCATGCCCTGTATTTCGAGAACGCGCTGTGCTTGCTGATTGAGTTTCCTGCATTGATCTGCGGGTTCTTCTACAGTCGGCACCGGCGCCTGATCTACCCTATTCTGCTACACGCCTGGTACAACGCCAATGGCTTGTTCACATTTATGCTGATGTCGTAGCCGAACGCAGTAAAAATACCTGCTCCTGCGCGGGACACACGCCCTTGAGGCCACCGCTAACCGGTTCACTGGCCAGCCTTTGCAAGCTCATCCCGCGATAGAGTTGGCGTACTTCGGCTTCATTGACGCAAAATGGCGGCCCCGCCAGCTGGCTTTGATCGTAATCAAATGTGATGAGTAGCTGGGGCGCCCTGTTGCTGATCTCCAGCATATGCTCCGCGTATTGCGCCCTCATCTCCGGCGGCAGGGCCACCAGAGCAGCGCGATCATAGAGTGCATCCACCGCACCCAATAGGTTGGCAGAGAGCAAGAACACATCGCCTACAAACAGGTCCAGCTTAGTGCCCCGGGGACCGGAACCCTGATAGTGCAGCAATGCCTCATACTCAGTTACCCGGGGAATGATATTCAACTCGTTGAACAGCTGGTCTACCGCCACCGAACTCAACTCAGCCCCCACCACCGCAAAGCCCTGCTCCAGCAACCAGGCGATATCCCGTGTTTTGCCACACAACGGCAGAAACACCCGCTGCCCTGCTTGCAGGCCCAGCCGGTGGAAGTAGGCCAAGAGCATGGGGTTGGCTTCACTCATGTGAAAACCGATTTCATTGTCATGCCACTTTCGATGCCAGAATTCCGCGTCCATTATTCCCCCTGTACCCGCAACAATCCGAGGTCAATAAGAACGAAAATTCATGCAAACATCAAGTCATGGGACATCTTTCCGCCATTGCCCATGCTGAATTTAAAGTTTACTGCCGTCCGCGGCAAAATTCAGGCGCTGGGTATCACCCTCCTCATCCCGGATATCAACCCAACTCAGGGCGCCGCAGTCATGGTAGCCATAGCGATGCTCCAGCTCCACCTCGCCGTAGACCACTTTATGTACCAGAATCTGGCGGCCCTGCTTATCCTCACAGGCGCCGAAAAACGTATTGCGATTATCGATCTCAGCAGGATCCAGCTCACCCACCAACTTCAAAGGCAGTGATAATCCGCTGTAACTGAGAAAATAGCGATCATAGGTGATGGTGTCCGTCATCGGTTGCAGCTCCGGCCTCAGAAATATTCGCTGGCACACTGCACCAGGTTGCTACACCAAGTGGGCATTTCCCAACCGTCATGCCCCACGGTGGGCAACATCAGCTTGCGACGCAGGATGTCCCACTCCCGGTCATGGCGTCGACCGGCACGAATACTCCAGCCCCAGTGAATGGGCGCACACACCGGCACCCAGATTGCCGGTTCCGGCACGGACATCACCTGCTGCATAAAATAGCTGGTAAAGTGCTCCAGCACGGTCACACTGGTTACACCAATCCCTGCCACCTGTTCCGGGATAGGTTGATTGACGCTTTCATTGAACGCGTATTCCCGATCCGCGCCCTGCAGTTGCAACGGGGTCTCCTGACGTACCACCATTCGATCTTTGGTGTGCTGCAGATACAACACCGGCTCGCCCACCTCCCGCGTATCGGTAACGGTCAGGCTGGCACCGTTTTCCAACGTATAGAAGCGTTCCGACTCCACCAGGCGTATTTCTCCCAAACGGGCAGAGTGCGTGGCGGTGGTGAAACGGACATTGAATTCCGGCTGTAGAATCAAAAAATACTGACCACCAACCCGTTCCACCACCGGCCGGTTCAGGGTGGCGGATTCCAATTGAAACTCGTTCTCCACCACCGGCGAATAAAGCGGACTGTCGTTATCCCAGATGTAGTAGCCGGTATCCTCATGCACCGGCAGCACCTCGCCACGCTGTGCCGACAGACGATAACCACCAATCACCCCATGGATGTCCGCCAGATCAACCGCCGCAAGCTTACCCAGGGATAAGCACTGACCCCGTGCCACGGTGGCCGGACGGGTGATCACTTTGGATGTGGCACTGAATACTCGCAATGAAACAGACTGATTCATGATTTTTACAACACAATTCGTTAATGCTGGTTGGGAACATCATGATCTCCATAATCACAAACCGTGCCATTTATGAATTTACTTTCCTAAATCCATCAATGCGCAACACACCGGCCTTGCACGCGAGTGTGCACTTGCGCATTGTCGTGTTTGCAACAATGGGGGCGCCGATATTGTCCATAACGGCGGGGAATTGTCGAAAAGAGTTCAATTCTTCTGCTATCTGCAGATGCCTGCACGCAGGACGCGTACTGCACTGGCAGGTCTGTGCCATCGCCGGTCGGCAACCCACTAGCGCTCGCTGCTGGCCTGGTCCCATTGACTGCGATAGCCGTTCTTCACCATGTAGCCATACACTTTGTTGAACAGCTTGTGCATCCAGAATTCAATATCATCCACACCGGCCACCGATTTCCCCTGCTCATGATCTTCCACCGCCAGATCGGTCATCGCCCAGAAACCGGCAATGATTCGGTCGGCCAACTCAGCAGAGCCGATATCGAGATCACCGGACATAAACTGAACCAGTTCAGCATCACCTATCCGATTGGCATAGTGAATTGCCAGAATTTTCGCATTGGCAGAGGCAGCATTGTAATCAAGCATCTTTATAGGCCTCCAGGGTCAGGTCATTCATTACCGTCATATGTTGTGATATCCACTGCAGCTTTCTCACCAGATCACTGATGGGCATGTCCTTGGTGATGGTGAGCAGGTAATGTTCCGGGTTATCCGGATCCTGGACGAACGCCATATCCTTGGGTATCGATTCGCTGTTTTCCAGAATCCAGTAGGCGCAATTCACGTGGGTGCCTTTTTTCTGGAACTTACCCAGAAACTTTATGGTATCCACCGCGTGACGCATGCTGGCGGAAAAGGACAGGCCATGCTCATCGCTGGCCAACACCCAATTGGGATCTGCCGGTGACAGTTTATAGTCGCATTCCCGCACCCCCTGCTGGATCCCGCCCTTGCCATGATGACCCGGCTCATAAAGAGTGGGACTGTTGGGTTCGATCACAGTGCGAAACACAACCCCGAGATGGCTGCCTTCACGCTTGCGGTGCTCCTGGATCAGCAGGTCAATTTTCTGTTCCAGATTCTCCAGGGTCTTCAGCTGGTGAATAAACGGTATCTTTTTCTTTTTGCCCATAATGATGATGGCCTTGGTGAAAGAAGTGATTACTATACATCAGTGAGCGCCGCACCAAAATCGGACATCTTTCACAAAATCGAAACACCCAAGGTAAGACAAGGGAGAGCGCTCTGAATTCACCGGGAATATGCTAATGGGCAAGTTTGGCGGCGTAATTTTCGCGCATTAATTGAAACAACACCCGATTGGAGGCCTCCGCGTCCAGCGGGCAGCTGCTTACCCCGTAAAAATCGCACAACAATGACAGCTCATAGGTGCATTGGCCTTTACCGAGTTCATAGGCATTGACTGCATCGTTGCCGGCATCCAGGGCACGCTCCCAATGTTGATATAAGCAGGCCTCATAGTGATGATATAAAGGGCCGGAATTTCCCAGGCGCTCGGCATCGGCTTGGGCGGCCCGCGCCTGATACTGTTTGTACTGTTCCTGCAGGGACGCGCAGCTACTCAGCATCAAAACGCATAGCAAGGTGATTATTTTCATGGTATTAACCCGCAGCCTCACTCCATCGCTCATTGGCTTTACAGTATGGCAAGGAATCCCGGGTAATTCACCTTTATGTCGCCGCAGTGAACCCGCTATGTCTACAGCATATCCGTCAGCAATATGCCGATACCCAAACGTTCATTGCGATGGTTGTAGTCAATCAGGCTTTCACCGTAACCGTTAAAATACTGAATGACGCCGCGCAGGCGCCCCCATAGAGGAAAACTGGCGTCCAGCTGCACCGCGCCATAGTTAGGCCGGTTGAGATTGTTGCGCACCATCAGGGAAAACTCGTAATCGTTTTGCTCCCAGGTACCCATCAATTCAAAATAGCCCATGTATTTTTCAATGTCCGGGTTGTCGTCGCCACTGGCCTGTAGTGGTTCGTCTTTTTCATCCTCGGGAATGCGGTACCAGGGGCGAAATGAAATCAGATAGTTATCGCGAGCATAGTAATAGTTGACGAAGATCCGGTTCCAGCTGCGACTCAATAACTGACTGCGGCCATTGGATTCGTGCTCAATACCCACCGCCAGCGCCGTGTCGGCGTCCACCAGATTACTGGTTATGGGCATCAGGTAAAACAGTTCGGGGCGGTAGTTGGTTTCGCGAAACGGCGCCGAGATTTCGTGATTGTACACCTGCCAGAACGCCTTCAGGGTGAACGCAAAATAGATCGCATCATTCTGCACCAGCAGATCATCCTGATTGATGGGCACCTTCAAGCTGATCTGCAGTTTGGCTTCGGCATTGTCGATGCGTTCACCCGGGTACTCCAAAGAGTAAGGATCCTGATTGGGTTCATCCACGTAACTGTACGGCAAAATATAATTGGCGTTGTGAGGTGTGATGACGAAAGGGTTCCATCTGGTACGCTGCTCCATGGCCATACGTTCACGGGCGGCGGAATACTCCGGCTCAGGGATCTCACCCAGCTGGATACGGCATTGTTCTTCCAATTCACCGATGGTCAGGGTGATGGCCACGTTCTCCATGGATTGGTGCATGCAGTCGCGTACAGCGCCTTCGGATTCCGCCGATGCTGTATCCAATGTTGGTTGTTCCTGGGCCCAAACCAGGCCGGACATCAGCCCCAATGCCGCTGCCAGCCCTGTGCGCATACCCTGCATGCAATGCTCCTAATCGCCTTTGTATCGGAGCCCCGAAAGTACCCCGCCCAGCCAGCACATTTCAAGCAGAATCTGAAACTCCCCCTATACTGAATACTATGACGCAACCAAGAGAAATTGCGCCGGATCTCCAGGATGGTATTGACCGTAAGGTACTGAAAAAACTGAAGGAACGGTTCCTTGAGGTCAATCGTGGTCGACTGGAGCGTATGCTGTCCACCCTCAGCAGCCGCCACCGAATGTTCCTGGATTCTCTGCCGCTGCTATTGCACATCAATCACCCCTCGCTACCGGGCTATATGTCCGGGGGTACGCCCTGTGGGGTAAGCGGATTCACGCCGGACAAAGATCACCTGCGGGCTGCGCAATCCATCTCCCGATCCTTTGCCTACCGCAAAAGAGCACACGCCCAGGAACGCATCTTCAGCATCTTTCTGATGGGCAGCACCGGCACCGTCGCCCATTCGGATACCAGTGATATGGACATCTGGATCTGTTATGACCCGGGCCTGCTGCAGGAAGCCATTGATGAACTGCAGGACAAACTCACCGGCATCGAGCAATGGGCCGACAGTATCGGTTTGGAAGTGCATTTTTTCCTGATGGACCCCATCAAGTTCCGCAACGGTGTGCGCAGCGATCTGTCCGGTGAGGACTGCGGCAGCGCGCAGCATTACCTGCTGCTGGATGAATTCTATCGCACCAGCATTATGGTGGCCGGTCGTTATCCGCTGTGGTGGATGATTCCCGCCTACGACGAAAAACGCTATCAGGATATTGCCGGCAACCTGTTGGATAAGCGCTTTCTGAAAAAGGACGATTGCGTGGATTTCGGCGGCATCTCCGATTTTCCTGCCGGTGAGTTCATCGGCGCCGGCATGTGGCAACTTTACAAAGGTATCGATTCACCTTACAAGTCCGTTATCAAGATTGTGCTGACTGAGGTGTATGCCAGCGAACACCCCAAGGTGGAGAGCCTCAGCATCGTCTATAAAAAAGCGGTGTACGCCGGGCGCCTGGATCTGGACGAGCTGGATCCCTATGTCATGCTGTATCGCAAAATCGAAGCCTATCTGAAGAGCCGCAACGAAACCAAGCGCCTGGAGTTGATACGCCATTGCTTTTACTTCAAGGTCAATGAAAGCCTGAGCCGTACACCCCGCTCCGGTGACAGCAATTGGCGCCGCAAACTGATGATGCGCCTGGTGATGGAATGGGGCTGGGATGAGCCCTACCTGAAGCAACTGGATAATCGCAAATTCTGGAAGGTAAACCGGGTCCGGGAGGAACGCCAGGAGCTGGTGCAGGAACTCAATCACAGCTACCGATTTCTCTCCGGCTTCGCCCGCGCCAACAATATAGAAGCGCTGATCAAACAGGAAGACATGAATATCCTGGGGCGTAAACTGTATGCTGCATTTGAACGCAAAGGCGGCAAAATCGAACAGATCAATCCCGGCATTACCGCCACTCTGGTGGAGGATCATTTGTCGTTTCACTACATCCGTGATGTGGAACACGGCATCAATAACTACTGGGCGGTGTTCCCCGGCTACCTGAAAACCAAAGACGCCCGTGGACGCGACCCGATTCGCAAAACCCGCAGCGTACTGGAGCTGATCGCCTGGTGTTATTTCAATGGCCTGCTGGACCAGGAAACCCGTTTATCGGTGGAAGCCAACGGTACCGATCTGACGGAACAGGAGTTGATTCAAACGGTTCAATCATTTTTTCAGATCTGCCCGGAAGGGGTTCCCTACGCGCCACAACAGAATTTCGAACACTCGGCCTACCCCACCAAGATCATTCTGTATGTGAATGCCGGTGTCGATCCCATGCGGCCGATGACCCAGAAAGGCATTCACCGGCTTTCCGATCAAAGTGATGCACTCAGTTACAGTGCCTTTCACCACAACCTGGCCATCACTGTGGACCAGGTGACGTTTAACAGCTGGGGGGAAATCATCTGCAGCCTGTATTCCGGTGAAAACGCACTGATCGACTGCCTGGTACATTATATGCGCCAGATCCCGCCGGACGGCTCGATTCCCCTGCCGCGACTGGAAGTGCGCTGCTATTGCCCAAGCCGGGCAGCTTCCATTGCCCATCGGGTGGAAGAACTGTTTCGCGACATCATTGCCTGTTACTACAGCGGTACGCGCGCCCTTAATACCCGCTACATACTGGAGATCGAACAATTTGTCTATATGCTGCAGTTCAAGCGCAACATGCCCTATGTGCGCGGCCTGCGCAGCCACCGCGAACTAATCGAATGCATGAGTGAAGTGCAGTCTGCCTACAGCCCGCTGGTGGTGGACCGCAATGCACTGAGCCGGCACCCATTGCGGGTGGTGGCCAAAATGGGGGTACCGGGCCGGATTCAGGTTTTTTATCAACGCAACGGCGAGAAGGCGGATATTTTTATTCACGACGAAAAAGGCTCGCTGTTCTTCACCCAAAAACAATACTTTGATGAAAAAACCGTGCTCAACCCCATCCGCCACTTTCTGGAGAATATTCAGTTGCGGCGCAGCACACTGGATCAGCGGGAAATGCCCACCAGCAAAGTGGCCTACTACGAAATCAGACGCAACAACCGGGGTGACATGCACACCGATCGTAAAACGTTTCCCCAGGTTGAACAGGAAGAGGGCACGCACAGCATCCAGGCCATTGCCCAAACCGGCACCTTCGGCGATGTGTTCTACACAGTTTACTGTGACAATCGCGAATTTTCCCAACTGGAATACGGCGATGCCCTGTTTGCCGCCGTGGCCGGCTACATCGCCTCCCTGCGCCGCAACCGGGAACGCTACCCCTGCTACATTACTGACCTGGATCTGAGTCAACTGGATCTGCAACTGGGGGAAGAGCTGCAGACGGTGCAATATCTGCAGCACAAGGAAAAACTGGAAAGCGCCATCAATCAGGCATTGCGCATTCCCTAAGCCCCTGTCAGGCCCGCGCTCAGGCGGGATAAGGCAACAGGCCGCCCGCGGCGGCCAGGCGCTTTTTCACCGCCGTCACCGATGGCCGCTCACTGAACTCACCATACCACCGCAGAATATGCGCGTAGGCGGTCAGGTCGATGGAAGTGGCTTCCTGGATCTGGAAATAGGCATAGGCGATGGTATCGGCAATGGTCACCTCATCGCCGCAAAGAAAACGGTTCTGCTCCAGCACGGTATTCAGATAAGGCAATTGTTGACTGAGAAAACCGGCTGCCTCGTCAATGCTGGCCTGATCGGGTTCACGCCGGAAAAACCGCTGGCAAATGATTTCCTCCCAGAAGTACACCGCCAGCCAGCGCCCCACATGCAGCACCACCGTATCCACCATGGCGTCAATGCGGGCTGCCTTTAGCGGATCAGCAGAATACAGCCGATGATCGCTGATATTGGCCAGGTAACGACAGATCGCGCCACTTTCGGTCAACAGATTTCCGTCATGATCCAGCACCGGCACCTTGCCCAAAGGGTGCTTGGCCAGATAGTCCGGCGTTTTATTGTCGCCCTTGCCCAGTTCCACATTCACATACTCATAATCCAGCCCCAGCTCTTCCAATGTCAGCAGTGCCTTGATCGGGTTGAAGGTATTGTATCCATATAGAGTGAACATGATGTGCTCCTTATAGTGGG
>DKQK01000015.1:39980-131112 GCA_002471665.1 Gammaproteobacteria bacterium UBA7310 | reverse complement strand
CTTCTGCTGACATAGTCGCGCCACTCAGAAACCCTTTTATGTTGTGATGATACGAGAACCATTATGCTGATTATTCCTGCCATCGACCTCAAAGACGGAAAATGTGTACGCCTGCGTCAGGGCCTGATGGATGACGCCACGGTGTTTTCCGATGATCCGGTTGCCATGGCCGACCAATGGGTGCAACAGGGCGCCCGCCGTTTGCACCTGGTGGACCTGAATGGCGCCTTTGATGGCGAACCGGTCAATGGCGCGGTGGTGCAGGCCATTGCCAAAAAATACCCGGATCTGCCCATCCAGATCGGTGGCGGTATCCGCAGTCTGGAAACCATCCAGACCTATCTGGACTGTGGTGTGGATTACGTGATTATCGGAACCAAAGCGGTGAAGGAACCGGCTTTCGTAAAAGCGGCCTGTGAAAAATTCCCCGGCCACATCATTGTCGGCATCGATGCCAAGAACGGTTTGGTGGCCACCGATGGCTGGGCGGAAGTCTCCGAGATGCTGGCGGTGGACTGCGCCAGGCAGTTTGAAAACGACGGCGTCAGCGCCATCGTCTATACCGACATCAGTCGCGACGGCATGATGCAGGGCGTGAACATCGAGGCCACCGTTGCCCTGGCCGAAGCGATCAGTATCCCGGTGATCGCCTCCGGTGGCGTAACCAACATCGACGACGTAAAACAACTGCTGAAAGTAGAACAGTCCGGTATTGCCGGTGCCATCACCGGCCGCGCCATTTACGAAGGCACCCTGGATTTGAAAGAAGCACAAACACTTTCAGACGCTGCCGAATAACAGCGAGAGAGCAAAACCATGGCCCTAGCCAAACGCATCATCCCCTGCCTGGACGTGGACAACGGTCGCGTCGTTAAAGGCGTACAATTCGTTGATATCCGCGACGCCGGTGATCCGGTGGAAGTGGCGCGCCGTTATGACGAGCAGGGCGCAGACGAAATCACCTTTCTGGACATTACCGCCAGCCACGAGGATCGCGACACCATGGTCCACACCGTGGAGAAAATGGCGAGCCAGGTATTCATTCCCTTAACCGTGGGTGGCGGCATCCGCAAACTGGAAGACATCCGCACCATGCTCAATGCCGGTGCCGATAAAGTTTCCATTAACACCGCCGCCGTTTTCAATCCCGAATTTGTCGGCGAGGCCGCCGCCAGGTTTGGCTCTCAATGCATTGTGGTGGCCATCGATGCCAAACAGGTCAGTGCCCAGGGCGAGCCCAAACGCTGGGAGATCTTCACCCACGGTGGCCGCAAACCCACCGGGCTGGATGCCGTTGAGTGGGCGCGTAAAATGGTGGAGCTGGGCGCCGGCGAGATTCTCTTGACCAGTATGGACCGTGATGGCACCAAGAACGGATTTGACCTGGATGTGACCCGGGCCATCAGCGATGCGGTGCATGTGCCGGTGATTGCTTCCGGCGGTGTGGGCAACCTGCAGCATCTGGCGGATGGTGTCACCATCGGTAAGGCCGATGCGGTGCTGGCGGCCAGCATTTTCCACTTTGGCGAATACAGTATCCAGGAGGCCAAACAGTTTATGGCCGATCAGGGTATTGAAATGCGTTTGGAATAGCGCCCGGGATCATCCATGGCGGAACTGGCAGAACAGCACATCATTGCGCCCTACGACAGCAGTTGGTACCACCAGGGTTGCGCTCTGCGGCGTGAAGTGTTTATGGATGAGCAGGGCGTGTCGCTGGAAGATGAGTTCGACGGCAAGGACCCGGACGCCAGCCATATAGTGACAGTGCAGGATGGTGACGTGGTGGCTGTACTGCGCATTCTCTGCTTGCCGGAGCACGCCAAGATCGGTCGTTTTGCGGTGAAAAAAACGTTACGGCAGCAGGGTATTGGTTCACGCCTGTTCCACACAGCATTGAGTTTCATTGCGCGCAAAGGCCAGCCCAACGTTATGTTGGAAGCACAGCTTGCCAGCATCGGTTTTTACGAACACTTCGGTTTTGAAGCCTACGGTGCAGAATACCTGGACGCGGGTATTCTGCACCGGGCCATGAAAAATTATTGAAAGTGGAAACGGGCTTCCAGCCCCAGCAGGTCCACGTGTTGGTCATCCAGCTTCACGCGCCGGATTGATCCCCCCAGGGTCAGGTTGGGCACCACTTTATAATGAGCGCCAACACCCAGCAGCCAGTCCGTTCCGCCGTCCAGGTCCGGCCGCACATCGGCACCACTCAGATTGATTTCCCCATCCCAGAAAAACAATCCCGCCTCTGCCGACAATTCCAGCTTATCCTGCAATGGCCAGATAAAACGATTGGCCAGCGTCCAGCCTTTGCCGCTGGCCGGGTAGTGGTCATCCAACCCGGCCTGTAGATTGTTGCTGGTGCCGGTGGCGCTGAGATTCACATCCACGTCACCCAGATCCAGGTAGCCCAGCTCCACGGCAAGCTGTGCCCGGTAGCGGTAACCCAGAGTAAACTGATGGGCAGTGCGGTCCTCATCGTAACGCTGCAGCGTCACATCAACATCGTTGGCGGCCATGCCGGAGCCAAAATCCCCGGCAGTTTGACTGCCCCGGGCCTGAGAAAGCGCCAGGGCCACATAACCCCGATCCTGCAAACGCTCCTGCATCTGGGTCCAGTCGGCATGGGCGTTGGGGCTGGCCAGTAAACCCCAGCTCAGTACCCCCCAGCCCAGTGTGGCCGCCAGAGTCAGTGACAGATAGCGGCTGCACTGCCTGCGGCGCCCCCAGGCCAGGGCCGCCAGCATCAGCAGCAGGTTGACCCCGGCGGCGCCACCGGAACCACCGGAGCCTGAGCCGGTGCTGCGAATGTCAGTAAAGGTTTGTTCGATATCGTCATCGTCCAGCACCTGCAGTGCCACACCGCCGGGATCTTCAATACTGGCATTGGCCAGGCCATCGGCATCGTTGGGGCCGCCGTCTTCAATGGTGAGCTGCACACAATAATAGCCGGGCACCAGGCCGGATTCCCAGCTGGCATCCCCAGGGGGAGGGCAGTAGCCCGGATTGCCCGGTGCTGAATGCAACGCATTGTTGGCATCCTCCACGAAGGTGCGCCAGCGCCCATTGAGCAACTTGCGATAGATACCGCCCGCCGGGATGGCGGTGACCTGAGGAATCACGATGCTGACACTTTGCCCAAGGGTCGGCAGATCATGCACTTCAAAGTCGAAGATGCCGCCGCTGAATGCAAAGGCCGAGTCGTCGGCCACGCCCTGGGTTTGCAGGTCACTGCTGTCCACCCGGGCGCCACCGCTGCTGCCCAGCAAGGCGTGCTGGCCCAGCCGGCAGCGTACGCCGGGATCGCATTCCAGCAGATAGGAGTCGGTTTGATCAGATTGCTCCGGCAATACGTTGCTGCTGCTGATGTTGTCCAGGTAATCCAGGATGCCATCGTCATCGCTGTCCGCGGTGCCTTCGCTTTGATCATCCACACCGTCACCGTCGCTGTCGTCCGTACCCAGGGTGGGCAGCGTTGCCACCAGGCTGAAGTACAGGGTGGCGGTATCCGTGGCATCGCTGTCATCACTCACCAGCACCCGCGCCCGGTACAAACCGGCAGGCAGGGTGGCCGGGTCGAACACCAGCGTGTTGTCATCGGCAACGCCATCCAGATCCTGCAGTTGGTTGTCACTGCCAGACCAGTCCAGGCTATGGGTATCGCCCGGATTGGGATCAGTGATGGTGGCGCTTAATGTCACCAGGCCATCGTCATTGGTCACCAGTATGGTGTTGCTGCCGTTTTGGGTTAATTGCAACACCACATCCGGCGCCACGTTGGTTTCGGCAATGGTGATGCGGTGACGGTTTTTGGCGCCACTGTTGATGTCATAGATGTCCGGGTTGATGGGGTCATAACCGTTGGCCAGGTCCTCGGCGTTACTGGTCATGTCGTCCAAGCGGATCACCAGTACCTCGTTGCCTTCGGCCACCATGTCGTCTGTCAACTGAATGTTGATACTGGCTTCGGTTTCACCGGCCTGAAATACCACCGTGCCATCCACCAGATTATGGTCTGCACTATCGGCGGTGCTGCTGCTGTCGATCAGGTAGGGAACCGTGAGCGGGTATTGGGGGGAGCGTCCGTTCAGGATCACCCGGAACTGCACGCTGGCACCTTCCACGCTGACCTGATCCTTGTTCACCGATACCAGTGGCCGCACATCCACGATCTGGGTGTCGCTGCCCACATTGCCTTTACGATCCTCGGCCTGGTAGGTCACTGTGTTGCGGCCCGGGGCCAACAGCAGGCTGCGGTTGCTCAGATTGACAACCCGGGTGCCGCAGCAACCGGCACCATCGACATTGTCGTACACCAGGCTGTCCAGTGCGGCGTCCTGATCGGTGTCGGTGGTGGTGTTCGGCAGCCCCAGCAGTTGATGCAGTGGAACCGGGGTAAACAGGCCCACGGCGTCGATCACCAGATCAGCGGGGGCGCTGACGATGGGTGCTGTAACATCATAGTAGTCAGCGGCGTCATCCGGATCAGTGTTGTCCAGAGATTCCTGCAGGTTGCTGAGGGTGTCGCCGTCGCGATCTTCGGCGGCATCACTGTCGTCCAGCGGATTGAAACCGTAGGCCACTTCGTACTCGTCGCTCATGCCGTCGTTATCATCGTCGGTGTCGATGCTGTCTTGCGTGCCATCGGTGTCGTTGTCGCCCAACACCGTGATGTCAAAGGCCACCAGGTCCGCTGTCAGGCTGCCGTCCGATACCGTCAACAGGATATTGGAATAAACACCGGCATCGCCCACCACCGGCGTGCCGCTGATTTCACCAGTGCCGGTGTTCAGGCTGATCCAGGCGGGCAGGTTGCTGCCGCTGACGGTGAAACTGTTGTTGTCCACATCAGTGATGGCTGGAGTGAAGCTGTAGGCCTGGCCTTCCAGCAACGTGGTGGTGGGGCTGCCACTGATTTGCGGCGCATCGTTGATGGCCTGCACGCTGATGCTCACGGTGGCGCTGTTGGAGGTGCCACCCAGATCATCCTGCACTGTGTAGATAAAGCTGTCAGTGCCGTTGCTGTCGGCGGCCGGAGTATAGGTGAGTGTGCCGTCGCCGTTGTCGTTGACATTGCCGGAGGACGGGGCGCTGACGATCTGGAGTGTGGTGGCGTCCAGGGTGCCATCCAGGTCTGAGTCATTGGTCAGCACGTCGATCACCACCGCGGTATCTTCATCGGTGGTGGCGCTGTCGTTGTTGGCCAGGGGCTCGTCATTCACCGCTTGCACAGTGATGGAAACCGTGGCGGTGTTGGACCATTCACCCAGGTTATCCTGCACCCGATAGGTGAGGCTGTCGCTGCCGTTGAAGTCGGCCCCCGGGGTGTAGGTGATAACACCGTTGCTGACCGACGCCGTACCGTTACCGGGTGTGCTGACTAATTCCAGTGAGCCGGCGCTCAGGGTGCCATCCACATCGCTGTCGTTGCCCAGGGCATTGATGTTGTAAGCGGTGTCTTCCTGCAGGGAAACGGTATCGTCGGCTGCCACTGGCGCATCGTTAACGCTGTTGATGGTGAGGGAGACGGTGGCCAGGTTGGATGTGGCACCGGCATCGTCCTGCACCACGTAGGTGAAGCTGTCGCTGCCGTTAAAGTCGGCGTCCGGGGTGTAGGTGGCTGCGCCGGTGCTGCTGTTGACGGCCACCGTACCATTGGCCGGTTGGCCCATGATGGTGACAGTGGTGGCATCCACCGTGCCGTCCACATCGCTGTCGTTGTTCACCAGGTCCACGCTAACGGCGTTATCTTCGTCGCTGTTGGCGCTGTCGTTGGCCGCCACCGGTGCATCGTTGACGCCGGTGACGTTGATCATCACGGTGGCGGTGTTGGAGGTGGCACCGTTCTGGTCGTCGATGGTGTAGGTGAAGGAATCACTGCCGTTGTAGTTGGTATCCGGCGTGTACACAACCACCCCGGCATTGACACTGGCACTGCCGTTGGCAGGCTGGGTCAGCAGGCTGATGGTGCTGTTGTCGGCGCTGTCACCGTTGTCCACGTCGGTGTCGTTGGCGGCAACATCGATGTTGATGGGGGTGTCTTCATCGGTGGTGACCACGTCGGCTACCGCCACCGGGTTGTCGTTGACGGCATTGATGGTGATGGACACGGTGGTGGCTGCAGACGTGCCGTTGTACAGATCGTCCACCGTATAGGTGAAGCTGTCATTGCCTTCGTAATCGGCGGTGGGGGTGTAGGTGACAACCCCGGTACCGGTGTTGACACTGGTGCTGCCGTTGGCGGGTGCGCCCACTACTGTGACGCTGGCCGGGTTCAGGCTGCCATCGCTGTCGGAATCATTGGCCAGTACATCGATGGCGACCGCATTGTCTTCGTTGGTGGTGGCACTGTCGGCCACTCCCGTGGGTGCATTGTTCACCACGGTGAAGTTCAGGCTGCTGTTGTCGTTGATGCCACTGTAGGGGTTGCCGGCAGTGTCGGTCAGTGCACCACTGCCAATCTGCACATAGTAGCTCTGGGTGGGGGTGAAATTCACAGCGGGATTGATGGTGACGGTATCTCCACTGATGCTGGCCGCCGCCACACTGATGCTCTCCAGCAGGCTGTCGTCGCCGCTGTTGTAAAGATTGATGCTGCCGCTGCCGGCGATTACGTTTTCGCTCAGTTGCAGAACCAGATCGGCGTCGTACTGAACATTGCCGGCTTCATCCGCCGGGGTGGAGCTGTTCAAGGCAGGCGCAGTGGCATCCAGGCTGCTGCTGTCACCCACTGCTGCTGAAATATTGCCGGCCGCATCGGTCACCAATACGTTTAATGTCAGGGTGCCGTCCCCCAGGCCGCCGAGGTTGATGCCCGATACGTTCTGGGTGGCAGAGCTGAGCGTGCCGCTGCCGGTGACGTTGCTGCCGCCACCGCTACTGCTGATGCTGTAGTTGTAGCTGGCACCGACTTCTGCACCGGCGAAACTGAAGTTTCCGGCGCTGGCTTCACTGGCATTGAACAGGCTGTCACCGAAGGCAACGCTGTGGCCGCTGGGTGCCTGGTTGTCCACACTGGCGTTGCTGGTGTCGGCGGTGGTGGTGGTGTTGCCCGCGTTGTCGGTTGCGGTGAAGGACACGTTCAGGTTGCTGGCCTGCAATGATCCGGGTGTGATGGCATAGGTGGCAGTCCAGGTGTCGCTGCTGTTGCTGGCGGCCACAGCGGAACCGCCACCGAACTGACTGAAATCCACGGTGACCGTGCTGATGGTGTCGCTGTTGTTGTTGCCGCCCGCTGTGTCGTTCCAGGTGGCGGTGACGGTGTCGCCCACGATGAAGGCGCCGCCGCTGCCATTGCCGCCACTGATGCTGATGTTGCCATCGGTGACGCTGGGGGCGATGTTGTCCACGCTGGCGTTGCTGGTATCCGCCGTGGTGGTGCTGCCGCCGCTGTTGGTGGCGGTCACCGATACGTTCAGGTTGGTGCTGTCGATGGCGCCACTGGTAATGGTGTATGTGGCGGTCCAGGTGTCACTGCTGTTGCTGGCGGTCACTGCCGCACCACCGCCAAAGGCGCTGAAGTCTGCACTGACGCTGCTGACGCCGCTGTTGTTGTCGCCGCTGCCGGTGTTGTTCCAGGTGACAGTAACCGTATCGCCGATCTTGAATGTGCCGCCGCTGCCGCTGGCGCCACTGATGCTGATGTAGGCGTCGGTAACGGTCGGCAGGCCATTGGCGGTGATGGTGCTGCTGTTGGCCGCTGCCAACCCGCCGGAGGTGGCGTTTAATGCGATGCTATCGCTGATGCCACCCACCGTATAGGTGAGATTCAGGTTGCTGAAGGTGGCTGTACCGGAGCCGGGGGTCAGGGTTACGGTGGTGCCGCTGCCATCGCTGTCCCCGGTGCCGGTGAGACTGTTGACCACGCCGTCCAGCGTACTGTCGTTGGGATCTGTCACCGATAACACAATATCGGTGCTGTAACCGGTGTCCACGGTGCCGTTGCCATCCACTGCCTGTACCACGGGCACGGTAGAAAACGCGGTCGCCTGGGTGCTGTTGATGGTGGTGGGCGCAGGTTCGGTGGCGAACACCAGTGTGGTGGCCACTACATCCGCCGTGACTGCGTTGGCGTCGGTGGTGGACAAATTGCTGCCGGTACCGTCCTCGTCGTTGGCGGTGAGGGTGAAGCTTTGCTGGTCGGCGGTGGCGGTGTAGGTGACATCGGTGAAGGTTGCCACACCACTTACCGCGCTTACGTCCACATCGCCTCCGAGGCTGCCGGCACTGGCTTGGCTCAGGGTGACGGTTTCAGTGAAATCCACGTCCGTATTGCCAAAGGCATCACGGGCTGTGACCACGGGTTGTGTGGACAGGGCCGAGCCGGAAACTGATCCGGATGGTTGGGTGGTGAATGCAAGGGCCGTTGCCACTACATCCAGCGTGGTACCGGTGCCGTTGGTGATGGCGCTGGTGGTGCCCATGCTGGTGCTGCCGGCGGCCAGGGTCAGGTCAGTATCGCCATCCACACTCAGTATGATGGTGTGATCTTCGGTGATGTTGCTGTTCGTGTTGTAATACGCGTTCACTGTATAGGTTTCGCTTTCGCCTTCAGCGATGGAAACGTTCAACCCGGAAAAGGTAATGGTGTCCGCAACACTGCTGTAGGAACCGGTTACGTTGCTGGCGTCCGGTCCGCTCAGGCGCCAGATAATATTGCCTCTCTCGGTATCCGTACTGGTGCCGGATACATTGAGCACAATTTGCGTGACGTCCAGGCTGGCATTGTCGCCACCACCGCCATCACTCAAAGTGAAGTCGAATACATCCACCGCCTCGAGATCGCTGTCTGCTGTCGTATCCAGGCCCACCGGTTCGGTTACGGTTGACGACGCAATCAGGTTGGCGTCGCTGTCCAGAGCCGAGGCTGCCGTTACGTAGCCGCTCACGGTAGAGGTGTGATAGTGGATCTCCCACGCGCTGCTGTCTTCCGACACCACCATGGCGCGGTCTGCCACTGAACTGATGGCAAACCGGTCGTTCATGTAGCCATTCAGTTCGAAGTCAAAACCGTCAGTCCAGGTGGAGCCGTCATAGGATGTGAGAAAATAAGTGGTGCCACTGCTGCTGGCGAAGTAAAAAGTAGAGCCAACCTGCTGTATGTCCCGGGTGTTGACCACACTGTGGGCGCTGCTGGTGATGCCGGTGGATACCCAGCTGCCCGAGGCATTGGTGACGTAATAGGACAGGCCATCGGTCTGATTACTGTAGGCGTAGTGAATTTTGTCGCTGCTGTCGATGATTACGTTGCCGAAGCGATAAATCTTGGCATCGTTGACCCCGTCCAGGATTTTGGTTTTGGTGGCGAAACTGTCCGACGAGGATGCCCGGTAATAGTTGTCCTGGGCGTTGTTCTGATTGTCTTCGCGGCGATAGAACACGGTGGCGGTGCCACTGCTGTCAGCCACAACGTAAGTGTCGTGTACTTCATCGGTACCACTGCCGGCGATGACCACGTTGCTCATGACCCAGGAGCCGGACACGTTGGTGGCGTAGTTCACCTGATAGCCGCTGCCGTTATAGTACTTGAATGAGGTGAACGCCTTGTCGTTGGCATCCAGGAACAGGTCCACTTCATCAACGGAGTTTCCGGTTTCGGCGATATTGGTAAAGGTCCAGGTGGAGCCGTTGTAATAGCCGTAAAACGGATCGTAGGTCACTGCCATGTTGGTTTCACCGGCGCTGAACACCACATGGATATTGCCGCTGCTGTCCAGCTCGTAATCCACCCGGTTTTGATTGCCCCATCCGGTATAGGCTCGGCCACTGATATCCGCTGCGCTGAAGGAGGCATAGTCGCTGAAACCGGAGCCATTCCACTTTAAAAACTTGATGGTGCCGTTGGCGGAATGGGCAACGTAGAAGTTACCGCTGCCGTCCACCTTCACTTTCGGGAACTTCCACGTGCCCACATCGGAAATCAGGCCGGTTTCATAGGCCGGGTTGACCTGAGCCGGTGACGAGGACACTTCCATGCTGGTGTCCTGGCCTGCGATGTAAACCATATAGGAGGCGCCGGCGGTCAATCCGGTGAACGACAGGGTGCCGCTGGTGACACTGGCCACGGTTTTGGTCTGGATGGCGGCGGTGCCGTTGCCGTCGGTGCCGGCCAACACCTGGGCACTGCTGGGCGTTGGTTTAGAGCTGTCCACCAGTACCGCATATACCGTGCTGGTTTCGCTCATGGTGAAATTGACGTCGAAACTGGTGCTGGTTTTGTTTGTGACGTTGGTGCTCATGACCACGGGCGAGGTGACACCCTCATGCCAGGTGCCACCGTAGGTGTTAACGCAGCGGGCAGAGTTGGTGCTGGTGTAGGTGTTGGTGTAGTAGGTGCCGCCCCAACTGCTGTGGCAGTGGGCAAACGGGCTGTCAGTGGCAAATTGTTTGCGGCCGATGAGTTCCCCGGACAGGGACGCGGATTGGTCGGTGCTGGCGTCCAGCAGGCCATGTTGCTGCAGGAATGTCAGTGCCTTCGAATCAACCCGGTGTTGTGCTTTCTGTGGTGACTTGCCATGACCGCCAAAGCGGGAAAATGCACTCCGTGATGCAGCACTGTTTCGTGCCGGCGTGGCCTGCTGCTTATCTGCAACATGCACCACCGCGTTGTGTCGTGAGCGGCGGCTGGAGCTGAGGTTACGGGAAGCGGTATTCGCGGATGCGGATACTGCCAACAACGGCATTGCCAGGCAAATGGCTTTGGACAGAGAGGATCGCTTGAAAGACTGTAACTTGTGCATAGGGCCCTACTACTTAGAATGCAAATTAGTTTTGCAAGCCTGGGTGACTGAAATGGTTGCGCATGCGGGGGTGCGAAGGTTCGATGAACTCGGGAAAATGACAATCAGGCAATACCGCTACATCGTAGATCTGGTCTACATTGCCGGTGAATCGGATGTGTCCCACTTCCTGCTGAGTGTCCAGGTTGAAGATCCACAGACCGGAGAACGTTTCCTGGTGGCGCCGGGCCAGCGGTGCCGGCCGCGTGACATCGGATTGCCGTACTTTGGACAGGCCAACAATCAGCAACGGGCCGCAAAAGGTCATGCCGCGGGTGAAGCCCGCAACTTCCAGCAAGGTTTCCAGTTTGCCGGTGGCGGGGTCGAGGCGGCATACCTGACCCTGGCCGGAATTGCAGAAATACAGCCGATCGTTGTACCAGCGTGGTGAATGGGGCATCACCAGTCCACGCAGCAGAATTTCATTGTGCTCCACGTCCATTACGGTGCCGTCAAACGCGGCCCCTTTACGCCAGTGGGCTTTTTCATTGGCGGTGGAAAACGTTGTCACGTAGGCGGGTTTGCCGTCGCGCAGGGTCATACCGTTCAGGTGGCAACGGTCTTCGGCCACCAGTTCACTGATAAAGTGGGGTTTCCAGCGCGGCACAAAGCTGTAATCCGGTTCCAGTGTGCAGAGGCAGGAAAAACTGGAGTTCACCACCCACAGGCCTTCATCGCCCCAATCAATGTCGTGGATATTGATCATGCCGGTATAGTGCGCCGAGCGGCTGATGTAGCAGCCGTCAATGCGCTGATCCAGCGGTGCCAGCAACGCTTCCTGCTGGCGTTGCCAGGCCTCCCGTTCTTGCTGCTGTTCTGCAGTCAGGCCGGTTGTGGTGGCTGATTCTGTTTCGGGTTCCGCCGGGCTGTGGAGTCGGGGCGCGGTAATGTCCTCCTCGATGGCGGCCAGAGGACGTTTTATCTGAGGCAGCAGGCCGTCTTCCCGCTGAAAATGCAGCACCTGGGTAAAGATGCCCAAGGTGAGCCCTTCGTCGGTGGCCACCAGGCCCATGGGGCGGGGAAAGCTCTTGAAGTTCACATCCAGTTGTTGGCCATCACTGCGTACCACCATCAGCCGACCGGCTTGGTACGAGGTGAAGGCCAGACTGATATTAAGTTGTTGCAGCACCTGCGGCAGATTGCTGCTGTACTGGCAGGAAAAATCCATTTCCTGTGTTACCGGGTCAGTCATGGGAAGCCCCCTGTTGCAGTGCGCTCAGCAGGGCTGTCAGATCCTGCCGGGGATCGCGGGCCAACAGCAGTGCCAGAGCAGCGGTTACCTGGCTGCTGGCCAGAGAGGTGCCGCCGATTGGCGCGAAGCCGCCATCCACCGCAGTACTGCGCATGGGTGCTGCCGTCAGAACCAGATCAACGCTGGGCCCGAAATTACTGTGGGGTGAATTCATTCCCACCACGATGGCGGCGTCAATGGCCGCTTCGCTGCTGGTGGCGGTGATGCGCTGCCCCTGGTTGCCTGCGGCAAACACCACGGCGGTGCCGCGTCCGTCGCGGCCATACTGCGCCAGCGCAGAAACCGCGTCCGCCACGGGTTGCAGCAGGCCATGGCTGTGCCAGCTGCAATTGATGATGTCGGCGCCGGCCAGTTGCGCCAGATGAAACGCCAACAGGGTATTGGAGGTCCAGGTGTCCGGTTGGCGAATGGCAATCAATTCTGCATCAGGAACCAGACCCGGTTGATCCAGACCTTCTGTGGCGGCAAACAGTACTCCGGCAACCCGGGTGCCGTGGGTGTCGGCGGCGAGCTGGGGGCTGGCGTCCAGTTGGCGTTGCCCGATGTCGTAGGCAAAGGCCACCTTGGTTTGCCGCAAGGCCGGGTGGGTGAGGTCGATGCCATCATCAATGATGGCAATGCGTATTCCCTGGCCCCGGTTGTGCTGTTGCAGCACAGGCCAGTTCAGTCGCAGCGCCGGCAGTGCAGTGTTGCGGCCACCGGTCACCCCATGACTGGCGTGGGCCGGTGTGCGTTGTTGCAGCAGGTCCGGTTGAGCCCAGGCCACCTCGGGCCGGGCTTCAAGTGCATTGAGGACCGTTTGCAGGTTGTCCGGGCGGGCATCAATCTCAAGCAGGTACAAATGGGTTTGGCCCAATTGAAACAGCGGTTGTATGCGGTTGATGGCCGGGTGTGCGCGTTCCAGCGGTGGACTATTGTCCGCATGGGTTCGGACAATGATGCGTGGGGCAACCTGAAAGCGCCGGCCATCGGCAGTCTGCCAGTACGGCATGCTTTCATCGGTGTATATCACCACGGTATTGGTGAAATTGGAAAACCTGAGATCGGCGGCAATCGCGGGATGAACCAGCAGTATTAGCATCCAGGCAGCAAGCCAAGGGGTTTTCATTAAGTTCCGAAACTCCATGGAAACAATGAGTCACGGGGCAGCCACAAGCGTGCCCACGGGTGACGTTGTCTGTGAAACGATTTAACAGCTAAGCAGTGGATATGGGGGTTGGCAAGCCACCGGCCGATGCCGGTGGCAAATGTTCTAAGGGCTAATGAAAGGATAGCGTGACGCTATAGTCACCGCTGTGTGCCGGCATGAATATGGCGCTACCCGGCAGGGCGCTCGCCAAGCAGTTGCAACGTGGTGTCCGCGAAATAAAAGCGCTGCAGGTGGCGGCGTATCAGGGGTTCGGCGATGTCGTGCTGCAACAGCAGTTGTGCCAGATCCGGGGCGTAATTCAGGATTTCCGATACCACCATGTCCTGGGTGACACCCAGATCCTGCAGCATGTAGTCGACGGTTTCGTCTCCGTATTTGGTAAAGACAAACTTGACCCCGGCATCGATGCAGGATTTCAGGTAGTCCGTATGGCGGAACTGCAGCCAGAACTCGTAACCCAGTACCATCAGTTCCTGCAAATCCATCTCAGTAAAGTAGCGCTGGAAGCCAGACACTTTCCAGGTTTTGATGTCGTCCCACAGGTCCAGCACACTGTTTAGGGCAGTATCCCGATAGAGGTCATTATCCAGAATGTCATCCACCAGGCGAATGGATTGATCCACGCTGGCGCGGGAGAGTTGTTTACCCATGCTGTGCATGTTTTCCGCCAGCCCCGGTGCCTGATCGTTAAGCCAGGCCCGCAACCGTTGTACCCCGCTGGCAACCGGCGCGAGTTTCACCAGTTGATTCTGTTCCAGGGCATAGCCTTTGGCCACGGTAAACACCACATCGGCCAGGAATTCGCGGAAGGGGGCACTGCCGCGGATATTGTTCACCGCTTCATCCAGCAGGCTGCCCCGCTCAAAAATCTTTTCCAGAAAATCATTGACGATGTCGTCGGGCAGAACTTCCTGCACCGAGGTCAACTCGTTGTTGGGGTGTTCGTAAATAATGTTGGCAATTTCACCGAATAATTCCGGAATGCCCCCTTCTATTTCCATCTCCACGGCATAACGCCGGGCGGTGGCCTTGACCTTGTCTTCCGATATGGCCTCGCGCAACGTCAATGCGCCTATTTTTTCATAGAGGTAGGGCAGTTCCTGCTCCAGCAGGGATTGCAGTTTGTCGGTGGTCAGCTCCTGTAACCAGAACTGCACCTGGGCATCCAATAAAGATTGAGCCAATTGTTGTGCGTGTTCACTCATGGTTACACCGTACTCGAGAAGTTTGTTGCATGGTACATCAGTACCGCGGCGAGTTCGAGAAGGTTCCGTGAAGGGTCAGTCGGAGAAATTCAGGCGCTGGCTTTCCGGTGCCGGCATGGCCACGATCAGCTCCATGATTTCCTGCAGATCGATCGGTTGATCCACGGGCTGGCCGTGAAACATGACCAGTTCAGAGGCGTCTACCAGCTGCACACCCAGTTCACCAAGGCGCGGCAGCGCCTTTTCAAGATAGGCCAGGGTGGCCGGATAGGGATGGCCGATGGCGATGGCGTGCCCACGCTTGTGCGCGATGCGCACCAGTGAGCGGAACATGCGGTCGATGTCCGCTTCGCTTTGCACATTGTCGAGAAAAACGTCCCGTTTCAGGGACGGTATGTGATAGTGCTGCGCTGATCGATTGGCTACCGAATGGGGGTTGGTCATGCTGTCGATAAAGTACAGGGGGCGTGTCTGCACCTCTTGCATCAACCAGTGCATGATCTGCACATTGGTGGTGACATGGCTGCCCATGTGGTTGTTCAGGCCGGCAATGTGGGGTACGGAATCCAGCGCGCTTTTGACCCGCTGTTTGACTTCGTGTTCATCCAGTTCACTGGTGAGCCCGCCCTCGTCCAGACGCCGATTCGGGTCGCTGCTTTCCATGGGCAGGTGCAGGATCACTTCACGATTGCGATCATGGGCGGCCTGGGCCAGGGTTTGGCTGTAGGGGGTGAAGGGAATGATGGCGTAAGTCAGGTTACCCGGTAGCTGCAGTGCCTGTTCCCCGGCATGGCGATTGTAGCCCAGGTCATCCAGAATGATGGCGATTTTAGGCAGCTCCTCAGTGGGCTCGGGCAGGATTTGCGATGGCGCGGCACTGCCGGGTGCGGAACACAGCAGGAGCAGTAGCGTTGAAATTGCGGCGGTGATTCGGAGCATTCTATTTCGGGACAACGGCTTCAGAGCAACGGGGAATTGTATAGTGAAAGTGTAGTGTATTTGGGGGTTGGTTTGCCCAATCAGTGCCGGTAGGGTGGTTTTTTTGTGAGCCAGTTCTCCTGTTCAGGTGCCCGGAAAGACAAGCAACTTGCTCAGAGCCGCTCCAGTCTCAGTTCGTGAAATGACAATACTTTGCCGCCTTGTTGATGGGCAAAGGATTGTGCGGATTCTTCAGTGGCAAAGGAGGCCAGTGTCGGGCCCATGGCACCCCGTTGCTGTGAGCCCACGACGAACCAGGCTTTATAGGCATTGATCAGGTGGCGATCATCCGGGTGATGCCAGTCGCTACGGGCCATGTCGTGTACAAATAGCGCCTGAGTGTTGGGGGTGTTTTCCGGTTGCAGGTACCAGCTGATCAGGTCGCGGGTGGAGCAGAATTTCACTACCTGAGGGGAACGGCCCACGAATGCCTGTCCTTTGGGGCCGGGGAAGCTGAGGATGGCCATGCCACACAGGTGACATTCATCGGCTTGGGTAAATGCCTGCGGGATCATGGCAGTGACGGATTCATCCTCCTGGCAGGCGCCCAGAAGCATGCACAGCCCAAGTCCGAATAGGTATTTTGCCAGCCGTTGCATAGTGGGTCCCCCGGTTACAGTGGTCGTTTCAGGAACAACCCATAGGCGATACCCATGGGCAGCAGTAGCCATGCTATCAGCGCGCTGTAGAGCACCCCATGGCCAAAGGAGAGGTCCTGGGCCATGGCGAGCACGCCTTGCCCGCTACCCTCAAACCCCACCAGGTTGATCAGCCGAAACACGTCTGTGGGGTTCAGCAACAGTAAAAACGGGAACACCTCCGGGTGGAAGCGGCCTTCCGTGGCGACCAAGGTGCCCAGTAGCGCCAGGTCAAAGATCAACACAAAGGTGAACCAGAACAATAGGGCGCCCCCGGCGGCCTTTGATTTTTCCGATACCCAGGCGCTGATGACATAAGCGAACGCCAGAAACACAAGGCCCAACAGGGTGGCGGAAAGCACAAAACCGCCAAAGGCCCGGATCACCTCCACAGCATTGATGCCATCGGCGAAGATCATGATGGTAATGGCGCTGGCTCCGAAGCCCAGCAGGGTGGAGAGGCCCATCATGGCGCCGTGCCCCAGTAACTTGCCCAACAACAACTGGCCTTTGCTCAGCGGGTAGGTAAGCAACAATAGCAGGGTGCCGTCTTCGTCTTCCCCGACAATGGCATCGTAGGCCAGAAACAGCGCAATCAGGGGAATCAGGAAGACGGCCAGTGATGCCAGGCTGACGATGGTGTTGGGCAGTGACGTAAAGCCGATCACCCCGGCTCCGGCGGCACCAAACCAGCTGATGCCCACGGACAACAGGGCAAAAATCAGGGTAATGGCCAGAATCCAGCGATTGCGAAAGCCATCTTTCAACTCTTTGTGGGCAATGTGGAATATGGGGTTCATGGTCTTACCTCGGTGGCGAGTTCCACAAAATGGCGGTACAGACTTTCCAGGGAGGGCTCCTGAATGTCGATATCATCCAATTCCTGTTGTCGCGCCAGGCGGCGCAGGATCTGCATTTTGTTGCCAGGCGCGGACTGCCACTCCAGAGTGTGGCCGTTGATGGGACGCATCCCTGCGCTGCTCACATCCAAATCCTCCAGCTGTTGTTGCAGGGCAGGGCGGGCCAGAGCGCTGCTGACCCGAATGGTCATGGGCAGATTGGCTTGTGCGCGCAGTTCTGTCAGGGTACCCAAAGCTCGCAGCCGGCCCTGCCCCAGAATCGCAGCACGATTGATGTGTTTTTCCACCCCGGGTAAAACGTGGGAGCAAAGAATTACGCCACAGCCCTGATCCCGTAGTTCGTCTACCATGCCATAGAATTCCTGGGTGGCGATGGGGTCCAGGCCCACGGTGGGCTCATCCAGTAATAACAGCCTGGGTTGGCTAAGCAGCGCCTGGGCCAGCCCCAGCCGTTGCCGCATGCCCTTGGAGTAGGTTTTGATCTTGCGATTGACTGCGTGGGCCAAACCGATTCGCTCCAGCAGGTTGTCTGCCTGGGCGGTGTCGATTTTTTTCAGGCGGGCAAAGTAGTGCAGCACTTCGCGCCCGGTTAATTGCGGATAAAACGACACGCTTTCCGGCAGAAACCCGATTTGATGCCGTTGTTCACTGAATTGCCGTCGCCATGGGCTTTGACCCAACACCTCCACCAAGCCCTGGCTGGGTTTTTCCAGCCCCAGAATCAGTTTCATGGTCGTGGTTTTGCCGGCGCCGTTATGGCCGAACAGTCCCAGCACTTCTCCGGGATTCAGTGTCAGGGATAAATCCCGCAAGGCATGCACATTGGTAAAGTGTTTGTGTACCTGATCCAATCTGATTAGGGTCATGGCGTTACTCCTTGCGCCTGCGCAATGGGAGCCATTAGAGGATAGCTGTCCTGCACGCCCGGCGGGCGTAACACGGGAAATGCCTGTTGAATCCAGCGCAGGGTTGCTACCGCCGGGCTGTTGATCAGCAGTCGTGCCAGGGGATAGGTCCACAGCAGTTTGTCCATGGCATCATTGGGTTCATAGGCTGTGTCGCCCACTCCGTTTTGATTGCGATCCCAGCCAAGGTAATCACTCCAGTAATTTCCCCGTTCGGCATAGGACCATTCCTGGGTACGGTTCGACACGTATTTGACTTGCTGCCGATTGTGAATAAACGCGTTGCCGCTGATGCGATTGTCCTCTGATCCGGCGGTAAGATGGATGCCCAGATCCGAGCTTTGAAAATAATTGTTTTCGATGATATTAAACACGGAGTTATAGATAAACAGGGCTTTGCCTTCGGCACCGGTGATGGTGGCTGCGCCGGTTGGATTGCTGCCGGTCTGGACGTTGCTGATGCGGTTGTGATGCAGATGCGAATCGGTAATGAAGTTCATTAAAATGCCGTAGTTCTCATCCTGATCGGATTGATTGCCAAACACCTGTAAATGCTTGGATTGCATCAGGGCGTAACCGGTGCGGGTGTGATGGGTGCGGTTGTGGGACACCTCGTTATGATGGGAATACATATAATGCACGCCATAACGCAAATGATGCAGATGATTGTTGTGGAGGCGGTTGCCGTTGCTGGTATCAATGTAGATGCCATCCCGGGTGTACCAGACTTCGTTGTGGGCGACGTTGGCCCCCTGGGCTGCATACAGATGGATGCCATTGCCCCGATCCTGGGAGCGAATGTCAAGATTGCCTTCAATACGGTTGTGGGTAATCAGGGCATCCCGGCTGGCATCAATCCAGATGCCGAAGGTGTTGCCTTTGAGTTGGTTGTGAGTAAGCTGTACGGAGGCCGCCTGTTGCTCCACAAAAATACCGGCATTCATCGCGGTCAGATCCCCGCCCCAGTTGATGATGGTGCAGCCCCGGACGGTAACGTCGGCGGCGGTAATACGCAGGGCATCCCCTTGGTTGTCGGCATCCAGTACCGCACCTGTTTTACAGTTGAGTGTCGTGCTGTACGTTATAAGAACGTTACCCCGGTAGGTGCCGGGGTTCAATTCTATGGTTGTTTGTTTGTCTTGCAGTGCCTGTTGCAGGCTTGCACTGTCCGTTACCGGAACCGCCCGCAGGGTGGCCGGCTGAAGGAATACAGCAATAACGAACAGTGCAAAGCGCAACACAATCAGGCCTCGACCATCATACGGCCACGCATTTCCATATGCAGTGCATGGCAGAACCAGTGACAGTAGTACCAATACAGGCCAGGCTTACCGGCAGTGAACGTAATGGAGCTGGTCTGTTGTGGCCCGATTTCCATACTCACACCATGTTGGCACAGGGCAAAACCGTGGGTAACGTCTTCAATACGGTCCATGTTGGTGATGATCACCGTCACTTCATCGCCGGTTTTAACTTTGAATTCCGTAAGCCCGAAGTTGGGTGCCATGGAGGTCATGTAAATACGGACCTTTTTTCCATCCCGTATCACCTTGTTGTCCCGCTCCAGGGCGATGCCGTCACGCTTGGCGATGGCCGCTGTTTCTGCAAAGAACGGGTCATCCCGTTTCCAGATTTTAAGCGGTTTCATTTTGCTGCGATGAACGATCATGCAGTCATGGGGCTCGGCAAAGGTGGGGCCGTCATGGACCAGTTTCATTTCGTCACCGGAAATATCGATCAGCTGATCGTTTTCCGCATGCAGAGGTCCAACCGGCAGGAAACGATCCTTGGAGAATTTGCATAACGACACCAGATACTTGCCATCGGCATCGCGGGTTTCGCCCATGGTGGTGTGGTTATGCCCGGGTTGATAATGCACATCCAGTTTCTGTTTGATGTAATTTACTTTCTCACCGTTGTAAGCCTTGATGGCGTCCGCCACGTTCCATTTGCAGATCTGACTGTCGATAAACAGAGTCGTATAGGCATAGCCGCGACCGTCGAAAGCGGTATGCAATGGCCCCAGCCCCAGTTCGGGTTCTGCCACCACGGTGTCCCGTTCTTTGATCTTGCCTGCGAACAGGTCCGGTAATTTATCGATTGCTATTACTGTTACCGTGGGAGACAGTTTGCCGTTGGCGACAAAGTATTTGCCATCCGGCGAGGTGTTGAGACCGTGTGGCGATTTGGGTACAGGAATGTAGCGGGTGAAGGGGCTCCCGGCCTTGGCGCGACCATCCAGCACCGGTACTTTGGAATCGCCAATGGTGGTGTACTTGCCGGCTTTAACGGCTTTCTCGATGGCGTGAATGTCGAACACCACGGCCCAGTCACGTTCGTTGCGCATGGTTTCAGGCAGAGTGGTGCCTTCTTCCGAATTATAACAGGTGGCAGCGGTAAAGCGGCCGCTGTAGTCGGCGTCGGTGTTGTCCAGATTGCCATCCACGATAACCTGGAAAGCCATCTCCATGCTGTCTGCATCCACTGCGTTGTACATGGTGAAATACTTGCCGGGGTCGTTCAGGTCACGGCCATCATTGGGTTGGGGAATGCGAAACTCGCCATTGCAGAACACGTATTTGGTGCGCGGTACTTTCTGCACCCGTAAACCATGAATGGCTTGCACGTTGGGAATGGTCAGGATCTTGTCGCACTTCATAATATCGCAGCGAATACGTGCAACACGGGTATTTAGCTTATCGTTAATGAATACGTACTTGCCGTCGTAGTGGCCATCGGTCATGGACATGTGTGGGTGATGCGCGTCACCGCACAGAACATCTTTGGAATCGCCTTTCACGCGCTTGCTTTCGTCGGTCAAGCCCCAGCCGGTGGCAGAATCGATGTTGAAGACAGGAATGCGCATCAGTTCCCGCATGGAAGGCAGGCCAAGAATGCGGACCTCACCGGAATGGCCGCCACTCCAGAAGCCGTAGTACTCGTCCAGTTCTCCCGGATGAACGGTGGCATTGGCCATGGCGTCCTTGGCTGCCTTGGCAAAGGCCTCCCGGCTCATGATGGCGCTGCCGAATCCTGTGATACCGGCCACTCCTGCCAGCGTGCCAGCGCCCAGGAAACCCCGGCGACTGACGGTGTGTTGTTCGTCGTTATGTTGGTCGTCCATAGTATATCTCCAATATCAGGTGTTTACGGTTTCTATCAGGTGTTCGGGTTTGGGTTTTGATTTGCGTTGCTTGGCTTTATTGATCAACGGTGGACATTTGTTTGGATTGTGATAAGTCATCTGGCAGTCCAGACAGTGATGGCACTCGTTGGCGTTGATGGTGCCATCGGGATGGATTGCCTGAATTTCACATTCCACAGCACATAGCTGACAGGGGCTGCCGCATTCCTTACGCCGTTTCAGCCAGTCGAACAGACGTAGTTTGGTGGGGATGGCCAGGGCTGCACCCAAGGGGCAGATGTATCGGCAATAAACTTTTCGGGTGAACAACGACACAAACAGAAGTAGCAGTGCCCAGGTGGCGAACCACCACTCCCGTTGAAAAACCAGGAAGAATGTCGTTTTGAACGGCTCCACTTCCGCGTAACGCTCTGCGGTTGCCATGGACTCCAAAGAAATTCCGAATAACGCCAGCAGGATGATGTACTTTACGGCCCAAAGGCGCTCGTGTACCGCGAAGGGAGGTTCAAACTGTTTGATTTTCAGTTTGCGTGCTACTTCATTGATCAGCTCCTGCAGTGCGCCAAAGGGGCATAGCCAGCCACAGAAAATACCGCGCCCCCACAACACAATGGTGGCCGCAGTGAAGCCCCAAAGGATAAAGATTAACGGGTCCATTAAAAACAGCTCCCAACGGAATTCGCCCATTAACGCGTGGGTAAAGGTGAGCACATTGACAATGGACAGTTGGCCCAGGGCGTACCAGCCCAGGAAGAAAACCGTGTAGATGAGAAAGCCCCGCCGCAGGTTGTGCAGCAGGCGGGGATAGCGTACCAGCCAATCCTGCAAGAAAATGATGCCGGTCAGTAATAGCAGGCTAACCAGCAGGACACCGATCTGGAAGCTGCGCTGTTGCCAAATGCCGACCCACATGGGTTGATCCACTTCCAAATCGGCAGCAACGGGATCCGGTTGCACCAGCAGATAGTCTGGCAGTTGGTACTGCCCCTCAAACGTCACAAATATACTTTCCACCGGGCCGGTTTGTCGGCGTACCAGGAGTTCTATCTGCCAGGGGGCGGCAGGGTTGAACTGATAGTTATCCCGTACGATGAAGATTGCCATTTCCGAAAACTCGGGCATGCCGGCGGCATACACATCACTCAGGCGATAGTAATCCACGTCGCGAAAACTGATTTGGATGCCGTCCTGGCTCAGTTGCAGGCGATCAAATATGCCACCGCGGACATAACCGGAACCCTTGAAGGAATATTCCCCATTGGCCAGCACCGCAATGGCATGATCATCCGGGCCCAGTTCGTCCATGAGCCAACGATATTCACTATCACCCAGCAGGTTACGTCCAATGCTGGGCACATTCAGATAACCGTAATACAGATCGATGAAGGTTTCCTGAGCTTCCTCTTCGCTGCGGCCGCGTCGGTGCCGCATGCCTTGGGTGTTCTCGAAGGCTTTGTCCACCTCGGCCTGATCCAGCATCAGGCGGCGAATGGAACCATCGCCGGTCAGCTCTGCCCAACTGGCAGGTTGGTAGAATTCCTGTTTCACTGAAGCCCGGCTTTGCGGTGATGCCGCAACTGCTTTCAGCCCCATGGCCCGGGCTACTTTTTTTGCGGAGCGCAGGATGGTTTCATGTACCACCATGACGGTGACCGTGGCACCGGTGACAGCATCGATGGTTTTACTTTGTTCTGCAGTGGAATGGCCTACCCGTATGTGATCGGTGATTGTCAACGCCTCATACTGTTGAGCGAAATCCCACAGTTTTTTCTCGGGAATACCCACTAATAAAATCGGTTCATGATGGGAGAGTACCCAGGCGCGGCGAATAACACCCTCCAGATCCAGGGCCAGGAGTATGTTGATCGGCTTGCCAGAGTAAGCCGGGATATTGAATTGATCGATGGTTTCAAATCCATAACCGACCACTTCGCCCTGCACTTCAATTGGCCAGACTTTATGATCTGCGTTCCACTCACCGAGACTTGCCTCTTCACCAAAAGGGGATAACAGGCGCTGCTTATGATCTTCAGCCAGTTGTGAGGAGGCCAGGGCAAAGGCAGGAAGCAGCAATACAATTGAAATGATTACGGAGAATAAAGTTGCGCCCATACTGCGTAATTCGTGCGAGTACATTGGGTCCTCACTGCGCGAATGATAAAGAGGGTGGCGACAATTTGCCGCAGTGCCAATGCAGTATAGAAGTGTGTGCTTAGGTAGGATTGATGCAGGTCAACAGCTATTGAGCGATGTGCTTCAGAGGTAGGAGGAGGTACCGCGAAATGGGTACCCCCTTGTATGGGACTTTATACAACTGGTATTTCTGTTTGCAGGTCAGATACGTTTGTTGTCCTGGTGGGCGCTGGCTGTCGCCGGGCGTTTGATAACGTTTAAGGCCTTCAGTAGATTCAGGGCCTCATAAAGCTGGTAGTCGGTGTCCGACAGGGCTTGCTTGCCATCGGAGGCAGCGCCGGTCTCACCTTCGCCCTCTGGGTTTTCCAGATGGCCGGACAGATCCCGTTCTTTCACCCGCTGCATTTCTTCCACCCGGGTGAGACGGGCATTCTCAACCACGATGTCAGGCTCGATACCCTGAGCCTGAATGGAGCGGCCACCGGGCGTGTAATAGCGGGCGGTGGTGAGTTTCAGGGCGCGATTGTTGTGCAACGGCAGCACGGTCTGCACCGAGCCCTTGCCGAATGTGGTGGTGCCCATGATCACCGCCCGGCTGTGATCCTGCAGTGCCCCGGCGACAATTTCCGATGCCGAGGCGGAACCGCCGTTTACCAGAACCACGATAGGCACCCCTTTCAATTCGTCACCGGGGGCGGCGCGGAATTTCATATCGGAATCCGGCAGGCGGCCCTGGGTGTACACCACCAGGCCGTCGTCAATAAAGGCATCACTCACATCCACTGCGGCCTGCAGCACACCACCGGGGTTGTTGCGCAAATCCAGTACCAGACCCTTGAGGTCGGCGTCGTTCTCCTTGCGCAGTTTTTCCAGCAGTTTCAGCATGTCGGCACCGGTATTAATCTGGAACTGGGATAAACGCACATAACCATAATCTTTCTGCAGCAGGCGCCCGCGCACGCTCTGGACCTGAATGACAGCTCGGGTCACGGTAATCTCCAGCGGCTTGTCGATGCCGGCACGGATGATGGTCAAGACAATGTCTGAGCCCGGCTTGCCGCGCATCAGTTTCACCGCTTCCCCCAGGCTCAGACCTTTCACCGGTGTACTGTCCAGTTTGATGATCAGGTCACCGGCTTCCACACCGGCTTTCTTGGCGGGGGTGTCGTCAATGGGGGTAATGACTTTGACAAAGCCGTCTTCCATGCCCACTTCAATACCCAGGCCGCCGAACTCGCCGGTGGTGTTGATCTGCAGGTCCTGGTATGCCTCCGGCTTCAGGTAGGCTGAGTGCGGGTCCAGTTCGGTGAGCATGCCCTGAATGGCGTTTTCCAGCAGGGTTTTGTCGTCGACCTCTTCCACGTAGGCCTGCTTGATGCGATCGAACACATCGGCAAAAGTGCGCAGCTCATTGATGGGCAGCAGACCCTGCTCCTGCTGTTGGGTCGTGTCGGCGGCGCTGACGTCTTCGTCTTCTGCCTGGCCTGGCTCTTCGCTGGAAAGGGCAACTGGGCTTACGGCCAGCAACGAGATCAACAGGCTGCGTTGCCAGATAAGCCGCCAGTAAGACGAAGGTCGAAAACCCATAGTGTGCTCCTGTTTAACCGGTTACGGGGTAACTGTAGTGGGGGTGAGCAGGGTGCGGCCCCTGCGGCGACGTGAGTTAAGACCGCTCATTCAGGGTCTGGTTTCACATCAAAATCATTTAGTTAGCCTGTTTAGCTTAGCGCGAAATAATGCCTGCCGCACTACGCAGGTCCAATTCTGCTGCGGTTTTGTTAACCCCGACACCAGCGGGAAGGGTTTTCCGGCTTGCCGTTCTTGCGGATCTCAAAATACAGGGAGGCTTGTTCCTGGCCACCGCTGCGGCCGCTGTAGGCAATGACTTCCCCTCCATCCACCCAATCGCCAGGGCTTTTCAACAGGGTTTCATTGTGGCCGTACAGGCTCAGGTAGCCATCGCCATGGTCCACGATGGTGAGCATGCCGAAGCCCCGCATCCAGTCGGAGAACACCACCCGGCCGTGATGAACGGCCTTCACGGTACTGCCTTCCGCGGTGCGGATAAGTACCCCGTTCCAGCGCAGGGCGCCGCTGTCCCGGCGATTGCCGAAACGCTTGATCACGCGTCCCTGGCTGGGCCAGGCCAGTTTACCCTTGAGTTGTGCAAACGGTTGCTTGCCTACATTGCTGGGCAAGTCACTGAGGGTGGCCTGAACCTGGTGCAGGATCTCTTCCAGTTCAGCCTGGCTGGCTTTCAGTGATGTGACCCGGGAGGCGTCATTCTTGAGGCTGCTGTCGAGTTTGGCCAGGGCCTGTTTGCGCCGTTCCTTGGCCGCCTGCAACTGCTGCTGTTCATTGGCCAGGGCCTGTTTGAGTGTGCTGAGCTCGGCCACTTCCTCATTGATGCTGATTTCATTGTCTTTGATGTCGCGCAGGGTTTGATTAAACGCCTGGATGCGGGCCATGCGGGCTTGGTGATAGTAGTCATAGTACTTCATCAGGCGCGCCATTTTGTCCGGTTGTTCCTGGTTCAACAGCAGTTTTACGTACTCCTGCCGTCCGGCCCGGTAGGCGGCATTGATGTCCTGCTTCAACGCCGCGCGTTGCGCTTCTTTGGCCCGGTTCAGATCCTGTTGCGCCCGGCGCAGCTCCGCCAGTTTGGCTTCCGATTGGGTCATGGACCGGTTCACCTCGCGCAGCTTGCGGCGGGTGTCGCTGATGGCCTGTTCGGCTTTCTGCAAAGCCTGTTCGGTGGCGCTGCGCCGGCTCTGGGTGCGCTTGATGTCCTTTTGCAGATCCTGGATGCGGTTTTGTATCTGTTGCAGTTCTTTTTTGGTGGCCACAGGATCAACACTGGCCGAAACAGGAAAGGCCCAGCACAGGGCCAGGCCAATCAGTAAGGGTTTGAGCAAGCGGTGACGGCGCATCAAGCAGCGGTCAGAGCAGCGGTTTACCGCTCATCTCCGCTGGTTGAGTCAGGTCCATCAATTTCAGCAGGGTGGGGGCGATGTCGGAGAGTTTGCCACCTTCGGCCTGCAGTGTGACCGCTTTCGGGCCCACATAAACCAGCGGGACCAGTTCGGTGGTGTGCGCTGTATGGGGCTGGCCGCTGTGGGGGTCTTCCATTTGCTCACAGTTACCGTGATCGGCGGTGATCAGCATGTCGCCGCCGCTGGCCTGCACGGCTGCTTCCAGTCGGGCCAGGCACTGATCCAGGGTTTCAACCGCCTTCACCGCGGCGTCGAATTTGCCGGTGTGCCCCACCATGTCGCCGTTGGCATAATTACAGATCAGTACGTCATATTGTCCGCTTTCAATGGCGGCCACCAGTTTATCGGTGACTTCCGGCGCGCTCATCTCCGGCTGCAGATCATAGGTTGCCACGTCCGGTGATTGCACCAGAATGCGTTCCTCGCCGGGGAACGGGTCCTCGCGACCGCCACTGAAAAAGAAGGTGACGTGGGCGTATTTTTCCGTCTCGGCAATGCGCAGCTGGGTTTTGTTGTGCTGAGCCAGGTAATCACCCAGCACGTTGACCAGGTCCGCCGGGGGGTAAGCGCAACTGGCATTGATGTCGGCGGCGTATTGGGTCAGCATCACGAAGTCCGCCAGGGCCGGTACTTTCTTGCACTGGAAGCCTTCGAAATCCGGGTCGATCATGGCCCGGGTCAGTTGGCGGGCGCGGTCGGCCCGGAAATTCATGAAAATCACACTGTCGCCATCGTTGATGGTAGCGGCGTTTACACCCTGGGCGGCGATGACCGTGGGTTTGACGAACTCGTCGGTTTCACCGCGCTCATAGGCTGCCAGCAGGCCGTCCACCGGGTTGGCGCTGGTGAAGTCGGCCTCACCCAGGGTCAGCAGGTTATAGGCGGTTTCCACCCGCTCCCAGCGGTTATCCCGGTCCATGGCATAGTAGCGGCCTACCAGGCTGGCAATGCGGCCTATGCCCAGAGACTCCAGTTTGGCCTGGACCCGCTCCAGGCTGGCCTGGGCGGATTTGGGCGGCATATCGCGGCCGTCCAGAAAAGCGTGCACATAAACCTGCCTGGCTCCGCGGCGGTGGGCCAATTCAATCATGGCCAGAAAGTGATCCTCATGGCTGTGTACGCCGCCGGGTGACAGCAGCCCCATCAGGTGAACGGCACCGTGGCTTTGCCCGGCTTTCTCGATGGCGCCCACCAGCACCGGGTTGCCGAAGAAGGTTTCGTCCTGAATGTCCTTGGTGATGCGGGTGAAGTCCTGATACACGATGCGCCCGGCACCCAGGTTCATGTGGCCCACTTCCGAGTTGCCCATTTGCCCCTGGGGCAGGCCTACATCCATGCCCGATCCGGATATCAGTGTGTGTGGGCGCTCACTCCAGAGCCTGTCCCAGGTGGGTGTACGGGCCTGGGCAATGGCATTGAATTCGGTTTCAGTGCGGTGTCCGAAACCATCCAGAATAACAAGAACATGGGGTTTTCGTGTCTGGGTCATGATTCCAACTTATCGGCTACTTCTCGGTGAGTGGCGTTTCCAGTGTGAGGGGCATTTTACCTGAAAATTGCGGGCAAAGCATGAGGTGAGCCGGCGTAGCGGTGGTCGTGGTTCGCCGGTTTCGGGTATACTCTGCTGCTATTTCTTGTCCTGGCCTGCTTCTTGGTGGGTAACTTATTGAATTTCTGGGAAGTTTAAATGGATCGTCTGCTTGAATTTGCGCTCAACCATCCTGAGCTGGTGGTTACGTTTGTGGTGTTGCTGGTGCTGTTTTTTGTCTTGGAATCCCGTCGCGGCGGGAAAACCGTGAGCAGCCAGCAACTGACCCATCTCATGAACAAAGAGGAAGGGTTGGTACTGGATGTGCGGGAAAGTAAGGAATATCGTGAAGGGCACATCACCGGATCACGCAATATTCCTTTCAGCAAGTTGAAGGATAACTTGGGTGACATTGAACAGTTCAAGGACAAACCGGTAGTGCTGGTGTGCAAGATGGGCCAGCATGCGGGTGCGGCCGGAAAAATTCTGCATGGCGCCGGCTTCAAACAGGTTCTCAGGTTGTCCGGTGGCATTACCACCTGGAAAGCAGACAGTTTGCCGCTGGTGAAAGGCAAGTAGCGCGCGACAGGTTGAACTGTCCGCTGATAAATAGGCAGGTTGATAGTATGGTTGATGTTGTTTTATATACCACGCCCTGGTGTCCTTATTGTATCCGGGCCAAGCATTTGCTGAAGGCCAAGGGTGTGTCGTTTCAGGATATTAATGTCAGCGGCAAACCCGACCTGCGTCTGGAAATGGAAAATCGCAGCGGCGCCCACACCGTGCCGCAAATCTGGATCGGCGATACCCACGTTGGGGGATGCGATGAACTGTACGCATTGGAACGTGCCGGTACGCTCAACGGCCTGCTGGGTTTATAGGCCAGAATCATCTGGTAGTACCACACACTGATAACCTGGCAGTCAACACATCAGTACAACAGAGTAGTACAACACATTTAGGTGAAGAGAATGACTGAACAAGCCGCCGGGCAGCAACCCGAGCAACAATTTCAACTGCAACGCATTTTTCTGAAAGACCTTTCCTATGAGGCGCCGAAAACGCCGCAATTGTTCAAAGAACAGTGGAAACCGGAAGTGAATCTGGAAGTGAACAATACAGCCAGTGAAATTGAAAGCGGTATTTATGAGGTGGTGTTGAAAGTCACGGTCACGGTGAAAAACGGTGAGAATACTGCTTTCATCGCCGAAGTGGCTCAGGCCGGCCTGTTCCTGCTGCAGGGGGTGGAAGGCATCCAGAAAGAAGCCATTCTGAAAGGCGTGTGCGCCAATATTCTGTTCCCTTATGCGCGGGAAACCATCTCCGATGTGGTGGCCCGTGGCACGTTCCCGCAATTCTTGTTGCAGCCTATTAATTTTGAGGCGGCATTTGCTGAAAACCTGCGTAAACAGCAGGAACAGGCCAAGCAGGGCGCGCAGCCTACTCACTGATTCAGTGGTTCTGCAAAGGGCCGGTTTAACCGGCCCTTTGCGTCAATTCCCCACACAGCTCGGTCACCAACTCCCCCAGAGTACGCTTGGACAGGTGTTGATAGCGCATTGCATATTGTTGTGTCCTTTGCTGCAGCTCGCTGTCTGCCAGTGCACCGTTGACGGCGTCGGTAACCTGTTGCGCTGAGTCGATCCTCTCAATCATTCTTCCCAATCCCAGTTCATCCACTTTTTGGCAGGTCAGCAGCTGCTCCAGCAATATCGGCAAGGCAATCATCGGTGTGCCGGACAACAGGCATTCCATGGTGGTACCCGCATTGCCGTGACCCACAAACAGATCCGCCTGCGCCATGGCACCAGCCAGGTGGACCGGCTCGGTGCTGTACTGGAAGTGCTCACTCAGCAGAGGTTGCAGTTGTTGCTCGCTGGCCTGGGGGCAGGCAACAAACACATTACCATTACAGCTGGCCAGGCCGCGTAACAGGTCGGTGAACCGGGGGTGCCCCGGCTTCAGGTAGGCCAGCACCTTGGGGCGCTGGGAGGGTTTGAATTGCACGCTTGCCTCTAGGCTGCCGGGGCCGATCTGGCTTTGGTAGCGGGCACCATCCCGTCTATCCGCATACAGGTCGAATTCCGGCGGAGTGGTGATTAAAGTGTAATCAGCTGCATAGATATCAGACAGTTGGGCCAAGGGATCTTGATGCTGGATTGCAAGCACCTGATTGATAGTGGCCAGGACCATGTCCTCTTGGCGTTGCAGTAACTCCGGTTGCGCCTGATGAGGATGCCAGTCTTTGATGGGTTTACCTGCCACCGGCTGTTGATACCCGGTGCCCACATGAATTTTTCTGCAGGGGTGATTCCGTGCCGCCAGGGCCGCAGTGGGAGAGTAATCCATGATGAGCACGGAGGGGTTTAATATGTTAATCAGGTTGGTCCAGGCTTGCAGAAGGCCCTGTAATTCAACCGTTTTCAGATACCCTGAGAGCAGCAATGCATCCGGCAGGCAGACGATGGGGCGCTGCATCTTAATTTTGGGAAGAAACACAGGTGCCTGATACAGTTGACAGGCGTGATCGCTGAAGAAAGGGCTGGCACGGGATAGATCCTTCAGCGCCACGGAACACGAGTAGCCGCTGCCGGCCAGGGCCTTGGTAATATGAGCCAGGCGTGAGATATGGCCCAGTTGGCCCCCCAGTTCCCAGGTGCAAAGTATGTTTTTATTGGTGGCGGCGTTAATGTGATTGTGATCCATTATGCGGACTTGATCCCATTGCTCGAACGTGGTGGGTTATAGTACCGGGTGTTGGTGTACATATTACCTACTAATGTGGGCGCAATCTAAGTAGAATCGCATTCTGTTACGGTCTAGGGGAATCCGAATATGAGAATAAAATCACATGGTGTGCCGCTTTTGCTGTTGTCAGCGGCCATTTCAGAACAGGTTTATGCGGCCGCCACTGCAGTGGACGACACGGCCACCGTCGCAACCAATGGTTCAGTCATTATCAATGTGTTGGCCAATGATACGCTAACCGCCACCGGGCAGGGGGGGACACTGGTATCTCTGGGAGAAAGCCAGCCATTTTATGGATCTGCGGTGGTTAACGCCGATAACACCATCACCTATACACCGGATAGCGGTTATGAAGGCCCCGACAGTTTTGAGTATTTCGTACAGGATGATGATGGGGGCGCATACGGCGATTTTGCGTTTGTGGATATCACCGTTAGCCCCTTATCCAGAAGTGATGATGAAGGGCCGATCGAGTCTCAGGTGGAAGGTGAGTCCAATAAGGAAACCGCTGCCATGTTGGATGATTATTGTGAGAATCCAGCGGAAGAATTGGCCTCATCCTGTAGTGCCCTGAATAACCTGGCGCTGAGTAATCCTGATCTGTTGAATGATTTAATGGATCAGATAACACCAGATGAAATTCTTATGCAGCGCCGCATGGTGTCCGAGATTGTCAGGAATCAGGCGGGGCGTCTGAATTCCAGCAAGCAACTGTTGGCGCAGGGTTTGGGTGTGGGCCTGTTGGGTGGCAATACTCTGCTGTTGAATTCCTATTCGGGTGGCGCTGCCAGTTCAGAGGGTCTGCCAAACTGGGCTGTCTTCGGTTCAATAAAATTTGGTGAAACCGAACGCGAGGACTCAGGGCGGGAGTCAGGCTATGATGCTGATACCAATGGCATGATGATTGGTGTGAATTACCGTCTACGATCGGACATCGATGTCGGTGCGGCCGTGGATTTCACGGATTACGAGGTCACCTTTAACTCCAACTCCGGCGATCTGGAATCAACCACCTATTCTTTGAATGGCTATATTTCCTGGGCCATGCAGGAGAAGATCACGGTGGATGGGGTGTTGGGGTACTCGTTCGGTGATATTTCCACCCGGCGCCTGGTAACGGATTTCAGTAATCCATCCCTGCCTGAGGAGGATTCTGTCAAAGGTGACACGGACAGCAGCCAGTATTTTGTCAGTGGCCAGGTGCAATATAACTACAACCGTGGCGCACTCACAGCGATGCCCTTCGCCCGGGTTGAATATATATATTCGGAAGTGGACTCCTACCGTGAAACCGGTGGTGATAACCCCTGGTTAATGAATGTGGGAACCCAGGAGCTGGATCAATTTAACCTGACGCTGGGTATCGATACCACCTACGCGCTCAGCTTTGATTGGGGGGTTATGGTTCCTGGATTGAAAGTGAGCGTAGTCAGTGAAGAGAACAAAGATTTCGCCCCTATTTCGTTCAGCCTGGTGGCCGACGATTCCAATTCCGGCTTTGAATTGTTGCCCGACGAGCAGGACAGCCTTTATTACCAGGTGGAAGTGAACTCCGTTTTCGTGATGAAAGGCGGTTTATCTGCTTACGGCTCATTCCAGTTTGTTGAAGACTATGATTTCATCGATGCTTACATGGTCCAGCTGGGCTTCAATTACGAGCTTTAAGTCGCTCCCATAACAACTCATATGCCTTTGCAGCCTGCGTAGCGGGTGCAAAGGCATGAATGGGTGCCTGATGTATCCCCATTTTTTCATACTCACTGGCATAGGGAATGACAATTGGGTCATCGTCACCGATCACGTTTGTGGCGTCTTTGATTACATCGTTATGGATTTTGCGTCGGCGGTCCACCATGGTAAAAAACGGTTGCAGGGTCAGTTTGCGCCAGCGCTTTTTTCTTTGTAGAAACTCTTTCAGTTGTGAGTAGGAACGCAATGACAGGGGCGAGGGCAGCAGTGGAATTGCCAGCACGGCGCAATTGGAAAACAGGTTCTCCGACAGCTTTGAATAGGCAGGGGCGCAATCAAAAATCAACAGCTTGCTCTGCTCGCTTAAATGCTCAGTGAGTTTCTGTAACAATTGCTCGGATTTGGCTTCATCGGCCAGGATGGCTTCCAGTTTGCGCAGGCTCAGGTCAGCGGGTATTACCGATAGCCTGGGTTGAGTGGTATGCAGGCGCAGTTTGCCGATGGGGGTTTTACCCTTGAATATATTGATGGATTTGTTGGGGTGATCGTCGGCGATGCCCATGTACCAGGATGCACAACTTTGTGGGTCCAGATCCCACAAAATGGTATTGGTATCATCCTGCGCCGCCAGCCAGGCGATATTCACCGCCGATGTGGTTTTGCCGACGCCGCCCTTTACATTGAAAAATGCGATTCGTTTCATGATGGTGTTTGCTTCCCCCGCTTCTGCACTGTACTACATTATCACCGCTTTGTTGATCTGCGATGACGGTGCTTCAGCAGCGGGAATCCGATTGCTAGATCGCGTAGAAGAAATAGAGCCCGTATTCTTCATCGGGAAACCCGGGTTCATCATCATAGTCGGTAACATAGGCCTGACCGCCCCAATGTTGGCCTGCGTAGAAATGCAGTGAGTACGTCCAATAGTCGTAATCATCGAACACATCGTTGTCGGTCTGTTGATAGTCATAACGCACACCCAGTTCAACATGCTTACTCAGTAGCAGGCGTGCGTCCAGGGCGCCGTAACCATGATCATTGATGCCCACGGCGCTATTGTCTTCAATCACAAAAAAGTAACCCAGTGTGGTGCTCAAACTCAGCCGGTTACCAGCGGCCATCCAGGTGGTTTCCGCGAACAGTTGCCTGGCGCCGTTACCCAGCCCTTCGAATTCATCACCGTTGTCATGTTGGTAGCCCAGGCCCAGGCTGCCGGCCAGCCAGGTTGATGTGGAGGGAATGTAGTAATTGGCAAACACCTCCACATCATTCCAGCCACTGGTGTGGTCGTTTTCGCTGCGGCTTTCCACGCCGGCGGTTTCGGCACAATAATCCAGGGCCTCTTCGTTGAGTTTGGTGTTGCGCTGTAGCAGCCATCTTTGCAGTGGGCTTAAGCTGTTGATCTGGCTGCAGGTCTGGGCCAGGTTGGGGTACAGATTGTTGAAAAAGTATTGTCCATCTATGGATTGCCAGGGGAGGGTGGCGGATACCTGCCAGTTACCCCAGGTCAGCCCTGGGGTGAGGGTGATGGCATCAATGGTGGAATCCACCTCATCTTCGCCGAAGGAAAAGTGCTGTTCCACCCGTTCAGCACTGATGGTGAAGGTGGGCGTGAGGGCGACGGCATGGGGGCTGCTCAAAACGATTAAGCACGCCAGTAAAACCGGTGTAATGATGTGTCTGCTCTTCATGGTATACAGCCTGCTGAGTACGTTATCGCAGTGGGTTCAGTCGTCTTTTCAGCCGATCGCGCATGGTTCTGCGTTCTTCAGGGGTCGCGCTGCGAAAACGGTCTTTTACCCTTTGCCGGTCCTCAGGTGTCAGTGCCTGCCAGCCGGAGCGCAGTTGGGCGCGCTCCTCCGCAGGCAATGAGCGGAACCAGCGGTAGCGTTGTTTAATGGCTTCCTGACGTTCTTCCGGCAGTTGTCGGAATTCCTGGAAACGCTCTTTCAGGTGTTCCCGGGTATCCGGTGGCAGGGCTTGCCAGCGCTTGAAGCGCTGCACAACGTGTTGCCGTTGTTCGGCTGGCAGTGCCTGAAAGCGTTGTGCCGCATCCAGCAGTTGTTGCTGCCGCTCAGGGTCCAGCTTGTCCCAGTCCTGCGCAAATTCGTGCAACAGGGTTTGGGTATCGGCAGGTAATGACTGCCATTGAGTGGGCTCCGCCATGGCGGTTCCTCCCAGTAGAAGCAGTGCGATGACAATCCAGTGTTTCATGGTTGTTGCTCCTCATTGTCATTCGGGTTGGGCCGGTGGCCTTGTGTTGGGTGCTTATCTGTCTGCGGTTTCACCTGCTCGGACTCTGCCAGATCCACGGGATCGAACAGCTCGCCCTGCTGATCTCCGTATTCGATGAAATAGTTCCAGAATGCTTCCGGTAACGGTGTCGCATCGGCGCGGGCAAAGGCGGCAAACAGCAGGGCATAGCCCAACAGCCAGGCTCTGAGTTTCTCTATCTTAGGCATCCGGTACCTCGGCGATGGCCTCCAGCATTTCCCAGTCCGCCAGCATGTCCGGCTCCACGCTTAGGTAGTGTTCTCCCAGCAGCAGGCTTGGGTCGGAGGCAGGTGGCTTGTGCATTATCCAGGGTACAGCGATCATCAGCAGGATACTGGCAGCCATGGCCAGTGCCGGGCGCCACTGGCGCTTGCTTGGCCGCTGTGCCTGCTGGCGTATTTGCTGCAACTGCTGCAGGGTGCGTTCATCCAGTTGTTCCAGGCTGTGGTCCAGAGTGTTCGACAGTTGTTGCTGTAACCGGCTGTCGTCGTCGTTCATGGTGTGCCTCCCCGGCTACGCTTGTTCCAGAGCCGTTCGCACACTGCGAATAGCCCGATGAAAATGGGATTTTACCGCGCCTTCGCTGCAGGCCATGGCCTGGGCAGTGGCGCTGACGTCCAGGCCTTCCCATACCCTCAGCAGGAATGCCTGCTGCTGCCGGATAGGGAGGGCTTCCACCTGCTTTAACACAAGCTCCACATCTGCGGCACGGCTCAATAGCCGCTCCGGATTCTGATCACGTGGATCGGGCACGTCGTCCATGCCGTCTGTGGTGTATTCCGCTTCACCTTGCTCATGATCCTGCTTCTTCCATGGCATCAACCATCGCTGGTTGCGCTGCTGCCTTCGATGCCAATCCATAATGCGGTTTTGCAGAATGCGATGAAACAAGGGTGCCCACTGTTCTGCACCGTGATCTCCGTAGCGTTGGCACAGCTTCAGCATGGCATCCTGGACGATGTCCAACGCCTCCGCCTCGTTACGGGTTGCCAGCAACGCCATGCGATAGGCACGGCGCTCCTTGCTGGCGAGAAAGGCATTCAGGCTGAGGGGGGTAACGTTGCTGATCATAGTGCGAGACTATATCAGCAGCCTGTTATTGGTCGCCACCTTCAGCCCTGCTACGGCTAACCGATGCACTGTAGGATTGTCCGTTGTAGCCGCTGGCTTCCACGGTGCGGGTGTGTACCTGGTTTTGCTGGTCGACACTGACGCTGACTTCTTTCGTGGCCACCTCCCCTGCGGCGTTGGTGCGGGTTTGACTACGTACAACACCATCGTCGGTTTTACTGGTTTGCCGAACCGAGCTGACTGTATCACCGTTGGGGCGCGTACTGTCCATGGTACGGGTATAGGTTTTGGTTGCGCTATCATAACTGCCCTGCACCGTGCGGCTGGCGGTTTTTCCCTGCCCGGTTGCAAGTTTGGTGGTGCGTTGGATCTGGTGTTTGCCGGCTACTTGTTCCGTGTGGCGGTGCAGGTTGCGCGCACCGGCTGTGCGTGTCACTTCGGTCTGGAAGCTGTGGCGTTGGCCCAGCCGCAGGCTGTCTGCCTGGGCGGCGTTGGCCAGTGTACCTGCAAGAATGAAGGCGCTTAATATCAGGGTATTCGCTTGCATGGTGATTCTCCGTTTTTTTGGGGTTGTACCTTAGATAACGAAGAAGTCGGGTTGCGGTTTACCTGCAATTGAATTTTTTTGCGTTTTTATTGTGCCCCGGCAAACCCCAATTGACGCCAGGCTTCGTATACCACAATGGCGGTGGCGTTGGACAGGTTCAGGCTGCGGCTGTCGGCCTGCATGGGGATGCGGATGCAGGCGGTCATGGCCGGGTGTTCGCGGATGCCAAGGGGCAGGCCCCGGGTTTCCGGTCCGAACACAATGGCGTCCCCCGGCTCATAGTGCACAGTGTGGTGGTGCCGACTGCCCTTGGTGGACAGGGCATAACAATGCCCGGGTTTGGCGTGGCTTATAAAATCATCAAAACTGTCGTGCAGCTCAAGGCTTGCCCATTCGTGGTAATCCAGCCCGGCCCGCCGCATGCGCTTGTCATCCAGTTCAAAGCCCAGTGGTTTAATCAGATGCAACTGCATGCCGGTGTTGGCGCAGAGCCTGATGATGTTGCCTGTGTTGGGCGGGATTTCCGGTTGAAAGAGCACAATATGAAGCATATTAATGGCTTACCGTTAAGCTTGAGGGGCAAAATTCTGTACAAAAAACAACCCCTAACTGTGTGATTTACATCCCAATTACGAATTCTCGTCTACTCTTTCAATAAGCAGGCAATTTTCCCAAAGTGGGATAGGGTAATGAGTCGTTGGTATAAACAGTTGTTTCAAAAAAGCAAAGCCGGTGCCGAGGCGGTGCTGGGGATCAGTCTGACCCCGGACCAGGCGGTGTGGTGCCTCGTGCAACAGGCTGCATCCGGCCCGCAGATTACCCAAAGCCACAGTATTGAGCAATCCTTTACCAGCCCGGCGGACGCGCTGGCGGCGTTACGCAGCAGCGCGCCGTTGCCCGCGGCGCCCTGTTATATCTGCCTCGGCCATCAGTATTACAACCTGTTGCTGGTGGATGCACCGGATGTCCCGGATCAGGAATTACGTGAAGCGGTGCGCTGGAAGGTAAAAGACCTTATTCATCAAGCGGTGGACGATATGGTGATGGATGCGTTTCGGTTGCCGGACGATGCCTACCGTGGCCGCATGAACATGCTCTATGTGGCGGCCATCGAGCGGGCCCTGATACAGGGCATTGTTGAGCAGTGTGATCAGCACAACATAAACCTGCAGGAAATCACCATCAATGAGCTGGCCATGGCTGCGCTGGCCAGCGCTCTGACATCATCGGCAGAACGGGGCGCCGCGTTCCTGTATCTGAACGGCGATGGCGGCACCATTAACCTGATCGAGAATGGCTACCTGTATTTGACCCGCACCATTGAGTTGGGCAGCGGGGGTGGCGTATTCACCGGCAATCTGGAGTTCCAGCAGGAACCGGTGGATAACCTGGCGCTGGACGTGCAGCGCTCCCTGGATTACTACGAAAGCCAGATCGGCAAATCCGGTATTGGTGCATTGTATATGGTCTCCAACTCTGAGGCTCATAATGCCTGGTGCGAAGGCTTGAGCGAACGCCTGCCCATTAGCGCAGAACAATTCAGCGTGGAAGAAACACTGAAAGATCCCGGTTGGCAATCCGACACTGCGGAGGGGCCATTGGCGCCGGCCATGGGCGCAGCGTTGGGAGGGTTGCGTGAGTACGCTTAACCAACGCATTAACTTTTATCAGGACAGTTTCCGCAAGCCGGTGATCGTACTGCCGCTGAAACAACTGCTGTTGGGCATCGGTCTGGTGTTGGGTTTGTTACTGGTGGTGACTGCGCTGGAATGGTCGCGCACCCTTGCCGAGCGTGAAACCCTGGCGACCATGGAATCATCGCGGCAACGGCTGGAAGTTTCCATCGACAAGTTGCAACAGCAGGTGGACAGCATCGTGTTGGATGAGCGCCTGCAGCAGGAAGAACAGCGCCTGCAGGATGGTTTGCAAAGCAAGAGGCAGTTTCTTTATCAGTTGCAACAGCAGGGCGATACCCACATGGTGCATTTTTCCGGATACCTGCAGGCGCTGGCTAATCGGGATAACCCCTCCATCTGGCTGACCCGGATTGTGATGCAGTCACCGGGGCCGGAGCTGAGCCTGCATGGCATTACCGATAAGCCGAAGACCATTCCAGCCTACGTGGCGGATCTTAAGCAGGAAGACCAGTTCCAGGGATTTGGTTTCAAGGTGTTTAATCTGGAAAGGATGCAGGACAACCAGCGATTTTTAACATTCAGCGTGAGTACGCAGCATGATGAACGACCTGCGAACTAGATATCGGGAGCTGGAGGAAAAGGTACACCGCCTGAGTGTGCGGGAGCGGGCCATCCTGTTGGCGCTCAGTTGCGTGCTGTTGCTGGGCCTGTTTGACCAGTTGTTGTTGCGACCCTGGATGCAGGAGCGGGAGCAGATAGAAAAGGACAAAGCCGTATTGTTGTCGTCAATGCAGGCATCCAATCTGCGCATTGATGAATTGCAGGCGGCTATTGCCGGTAATCCCAATATCGTATTGCAGGATTCCATAGCCCGTCTTCAGACCATGCATGCCGCGCTGGATGGCCAAATATCCGCGATCACCGATGGCATGATCGCACCGCAGGAGATGCCGGTTATTCTCGGTGAATTGCTCAGTGAGCGGTTTGGCCTGAAAGTGCAAAGCGTCCAGTCCAGAGCGGCGCAGCGGCTAATGGTGGCAGACAAGAACCAGCACAACGCTGCAGCGATTTTTCGCCACGACCTGGAGCTGACCCTGTCCGGTTCGTTTTTTCAGGTAAGGGATTATCTGGCAGCGGTGGAGGAACTGCCGTCTAAGCTGTTATGGGATCAGCTGGAGTATGTTGTCGAAGAGTATCCAAAAGGTAGCCTGACTTTGCAGGTGCATACCCTGAGCTCACAGGAGGCGTTGTTACGTGTTGCTCATTAGAGTTTGTTGTTTATTGTTGATGATGGTGTCGGGGTCAGTGGCCTTGGCGGCCGGCGATCCTACCCGGCCACCCCTTTACCATAATAACCAGGCTGCACCGGTGTATGAACCGCTGAAGCTCACCATGATTTTGAATGATGCCGGTAGCCTGCGCGCCGTGATCAATGAAGCAGTGGTGGCGGTGGCGGATGAAGTGGCCGGGGCCCGGGTTGTGGCCATTAATGAATCATCGGTGGTGGTACGAAGGGCCGGGCAAAGGCTCACGCTACAGTTGCCGGTGGCTGCTATAAGAAAGGATCGTGACCATGAATAAAGTGTGTCTGCACGCCGTTGTATTGCTGGCGCTGGTCACCCTGAGCGGCTGTGCATCCTGGTATAAGCCTGTGCCGGAATCAGCCGCACCTGCAGCCAAATCTGCAAGCCAGCCGGCAGCGCAGCCTTTACCTGAATCCACCGGCAGTACTCAGAGTAAGGTAAAAACCGAGGCCGCACCGGAGGTGATCAAGCCTGTGTCGGTCAGAAAAGCCAAAACAGCAATGCCACGGTTTGATGTGACTGCGGCCGATACTCCCGCCCGCCAGTTTTTCATGAGCCTGGTGCATGGCACGTCCGTCAATATGGTGGTGCACCCGGAGGTAACCGGGAATATTTCGATTCAACTGCGCAGTGTTAATCTGGAAGAAACCCTGCGTGCGGTGCGAGATGCCTACGGCTACGATTACGTACGCAAACCCTATGGTTATCAAATACTGCCTAAAACCATGCTCAGCCGGGTGTTTCGTATTAACTACCTGAATGTAAATCGGTTGGGAGTGTCCACGACCTCCGTCAGCAGCGGCCAGGTCAGTACCACCGGTGAGGATGAGAGCAGCGGCAACAGCACCAGCAGTTCCCGCGAAACCCAGGTGCAGCAAAGCAGCAATATTAAAACCGAGAGCAACAGCGCCTTCTGGCAGCAACTGCAGAACATTTTAACCATGATTGTGGGCGGTGGTGATGGTCGCAGCGTGGTGGTGGATCCGGTATCCGGAATTGCGGTGGTGAAAGCGCTGCCGCAAGAGCTGCGGGAAGTGCAGGATTTTCTCGACAGCGCCCAATTGAGCCTGCAGCAACAGGTGTTGATTGAAGCTAAAATTCTGGAAGTGGAGTTATCCCAGGGTTATGCCACCGGGATTCAATGGGACACTTTTGGTGAGGGCTATAACGGCAGCCTGGAAACCAGCGACAACCGTGTTGCCGCCGGCCTGGATCAGGCGGATTTCAGTTCCCTGGTGAACGAAAACGTTTCCCTGATTGGTGGCGTGTTTACTTTGGGCGCCAATTTTACCGACTTTACCGCCGTGCTGCGTTTGCTTGAACTGCAAGGCCAGGTGAAGGTGTTGTCCAGCCCCAGGATTTCCACCCTGAACAATCAAAAGGCCGTTATCAAAGTGGGCTCTGATGAGTTTTTTGTGACGGATATTTCCAGCACCACCACCACTACCTCGTCGACGGTGAGTGACACCCCGGATATTACGCTCACCCCGTTCTTTTCCGGTATCGCGTTGGATGTGACACCGCAAATTTCCGATGGTGGCGATGTGATCCTGCATGTGCATCCCTCTATTTCCGAGGTGGTGGAAAAACGTAAGGATATTGGCCTGGGGGACGATGAGCTGTCGCTGCCGTTGGCATTCAGTACTATTCGTGAAACCGACAGCATTATTCGCGCCGGTAACGGCCAGGTGGTGGTGATTGGTGGACTGATGCAGGATAGTTTCAGGGAAGAGATGTCGCAGATCCCCTACCTGGGTGACATTCCTCTGATCGGCGATATCCTCTTTAAGCAGACCTTGCGGCGGAAGACCAAAAGTGAGTTGGTGATCCTGCTGAAACCCTTTGTGGTGGATGACCGCGGATACCGCAGTGAGGTGGAGTCCATCGAACACCGTTTCCAACCCTATCTACCGAGAATGAATCAGTCGCCGATCCTGCAACAGCAAGAGGAGCAAGGCTCAACACAACCAGCTGAACAGCAGGAGGTGGATTAAGCCATGGAACCTTCCAAAGCGCCCAAGGTACGTATCGGTGATCTGTTGGTATCCAAAGGGCTCATTGTGGATGAGCAGCTGAAGCAGGCGTTGAACGAACAAAAGCGCACCGGTAAGAAAATCGGTAAAGTGGTTATCGACCTGGGCTTTGTCACCGAATCCCAGATGCTGCAAACCATGGCCAATCATTTTGGCTATCCCTTTGTGGATCTGGCCCGCTTCCGACTGAACAACGAACTTATAAAAGTGCTACCGGAAACCTATGCCCGCCGTTTTCGTGCCATTTTGCTGGCCGAGCAGCCAGACGGCATTTTAGTGGGCATGCTGGATCCGCTGGATTTGATCGCGATCGACGAACTGCAACGTATTCTGAAACGGCCGGTGCACCCTGCGTTTGTCAAGGAGCAGGAGTTGCTCTCCGCCATGGATCGCTCCTATCGACGTTCTGAACAGATTGCCTCGATTGCGGTGGAATTGGATTCAGAGCTGGAAAGCACCGACTTCGATCTGGAGAGCCTGGCCACCACCACCGATACCGCAGAAGCACCGGTCGTACGTTTGCTGCAGAGTATCTTTGAGGATGCCGTGCAGGTACGGGCCTCGGATATACATATCGAACCGGATGAGCAGGTATTGCGGGTGCGCTTGCGGATCGATGGTGAGTTGCAGGAGCAGGTGATGAAAGAACGCCGCATCGCCCCGGCGTTGGTGTCGCGCCTGAAAATCATGTCCGGCCTGGATATTTCTGAAAAGCGTTTACCCCAGGATGGTCGCTTTAATGTGCGGGTGATGGGCAAGAGTATTGATGTGCGATTGTCTACCCTGCCGGTGCCTTATGGTGAGTGCGTGGTCATGCGTTTGCTGGATCAGTCGGCGGGCATGTTGTCCATGGACAAGCTGGGCATGCCGGAGACTATCCGCAAGCGGTTTGAAAATCTGATTCAGCGTCCCTACGGTATGGTGCTGGTGACCGGGCCCACCGGCAGCGGTAAAACCACCACCCTGTATGCGGCCTTGAGTATGTTGAATGTGCCGGAACGCAAAGTTATTACGGCAGAGGATCCCATTGAATACCGTTTGCCCCGCATCAATCAGGTGCAGGTCAGTTCCAAGATTGGTTTGACGTTTTCCTCGGTGTTGCGTACCGCCCTGCGTCAGGATCCGGATGTGATTCTGGTGGGGGAGATGCGGGATCACGAGACAGCGGAGATCGGTTTGCGGGCGGCCATGACCGGGCATATGGTGCTCTCAACGCTGCACACCAATGATTCCATTTCAACCGCCATGCGCCTGATCGACATGGGTTGTGATGCGTTTCTGGTGGCATCCTCTCTGCGGGCGGTGATCGCGCAGCGCCTGGTCAGAAAAATATGTGAACACTGTACTCAGCCCTATAAATTGAGTCCGCAGGAGCTTACCTGGCTGGGCAATATCGATGGCACCGCGTTGGATGCGGAATATCATAAAGGCAGCGGTTGCCACCACTGCAACAACACCGGCTATTCCGGCCGCGTTGGTGTGTATGAATTGTTGGAGATGGATGAAAACCTGCTTTACGCGCTGCGCAAAGGCGATGCGGCGGAGTTCGCACGGGCGGCGGCAGACAATCCGAACTTCCGCAGCTTGAGCCTGTGTACACTGGATTATGCACGGACGGGCATCACCTCAGTGCAGGAAGTCTTCAAGATCACCGCCACGCTGGATGACGGATAAACGCCATGCAGACGTTTTCCTATCGGGGGCGAACTGCCCAGGGCAATGAAGTATCCGGAACGCTGGAGGCTAGCAATGCCCAGGCTGCGGCCATCCAGTTGCAGAATCAATCCATTGTGCCCGTTGCCATTCGGGAACTGGAGGCCAAGCCTGCCAGTCTGCTCGACCTCAATATTTCGTTTCGCAAGAAAGTAAAGTACGACGATCTGATCATGCTGTGCCGTCAGATGCGGGCCCTGACCCGGGCCGGTGTGCCCATCATTCAAGCCATTGCCGGTTTGGCGGATATCAGTAAATCGGACCTCATCAAGGAGGCGCTATCGGATATCAATGTGCGCCTGGCCACCGGTTCCAGTCTGGCCAATGCCATGGGTGCCCACAGCAACATTTTTAACACCATGTTCGTCAGCATGATTCACGTGGGTGAAAACACGGGGCGTCTGGAAGATGCTTTTTCCAAACTGATTTCCCATATCGAAATGGAGCGGGACACCCGCAACCGCATGACGCAGGCCATGCGTTATCCCATGTTTGTGGTCAGTGCCATGTTCATTGCACTGATGATTGTGAATATGTTTGTGATTCCCCAGTTTGCCAAGGTGTTCACCAAGGTGGGGGCAGAGCTGCCGGTACCCACTCAGATACTGGTGACGGTATCGAATTTTACGGTGGATTACTGGTGGTTGGTGATCGGTACCATTGTGGGCGGCAGCGTTGGGTTTGTGCGCTATATCGATACCGAGTCGGGGCGCTTATGGTGGGATGAAATCAAGATGAAAATACCCATCATCGGCAGCATTTTTGAAAAGATTGCGTTGTCGCGCTTTGCCCGCAGCTTTGCCATGACGTTTGAATCCGGCGTGCCGGTATTGCAGGCCCTAAGTATAGTAGGCCCCACTGTAGGTAATGAATATATCGCCTCCCATATTGATTCCATTCGGCGCGGAGTGGAGCGGGGCGATTCCCTGGCGCGGACTTCGTCTGCGGCGGGAATTTTCTCGGATTTGGTGGTGCAGATGATCACCATTGGAGAAGAAACCGGTTCGCTGGATCGTCTGTTACACGATGTTGCGGATTTTTATGATGAGGAAGTGGATTACGACCTGAAAGGGTTGGCCGATGCCATTGAGCCTATCATTCTGGTTTTTTTGGGTATTTTGGTGCTGGTGTTGGCCTTGGGTGTGTTCTTGCCCATGTGGGAGCTGGGCTCAGCAATGAAGCGGTGAGTAAAGCCGGATTAGCGGTTGTAAAGAATCGTTAAACGGCTAATGGTTGCGCAAATCTGGACTATATTTATGAGACAGACAGCACGTTCGACAAATGTTTTGAAAACAAGGGTTTTAACGGAAAACCTGATGGGCAACATACACAGCAACGGTTTTACGATGATAGAAATGGTGGTGGTAATCGCGCTTATTTCTATACTGGCGGCGGTTGCGCTGCCCAAGATGTTGGATACCTACGACAACGCTCATGAGGCGGCGGTATTCGGCGCGGGCGGTGCAATGGCGTCGGCGGTGGTGCTGGTGCGCAGTCAGTGGGTGGCGAACGGCAGTTCCCTGGCAGTGGATGAAGTGGACGGCTTTGGCAATGATGATGTGGCCACCAGCAATGAAGGTTGGCCTACGGATGTTGGTCAGGGCTCCGGCTCCAACAACAGCGACGTAATGGACAGTGCGGAACGTTGCGTACGAATTTGGCGTGGGGTGTTGGTTGCCAACGCGCCGTCGGTATCGGCCAGCGTGGCTTCCAGCTCTGATTATCTGGTGGATACCGTAAATGGGAATTGCCGCTACCTGTATCGCCGCACCGATACCGGCAGCAATATTGTGTACAACGCCAGAACCGGCGAAGTGATTACAACGATAAATTAGTGAGTTTTATCAAGAGGTAGAGTAATGAAGAAGCAACAATCGGGTTTCACCTTAATTGAATTGATCATGGTGATCGTCATTCTGGGTATTCTGTCGGCGTTCGCCCTGCCGCGCTTTGCAAATCTAAGCAGCGACGCCGAACGCGCCGCCACCGAAGGTGCCCTGGGTTCGGCAAAATCGGCAGCCGCAATTTCCCATGCTGCGTTTTTGGCAGATGGAGGTGCCCCTGCAACCGTGGATCTGGAAGGCACGGATATTGATATTGTGAATGGTTATCCCAGTGGAGATGATGCCGATGGTAACGGTACCATTTGCGATGCTGCGCAGTTAACTACAGATTTTACCTGTGCTGATGATAATGGTGATCCCGCTGTGATGACCGTAACCTATGGTGCCTGCAGCTTTACCTATACCGAAGCGGGTGTGGGTGGAGCACCGATCTTCGGCGCAGTTGCCGGTTGCTAATAAGTAAGACGTAATATGAGGTGTTATGATTTTTCGGAGTCGACGATCTAGTGGCTTCACCCTAATCGAACTCATCACCGTAATTACCATTATCGGGGTCCTGGCTGTTGTGGTCGGACCCCGATTTGCTTCCAGTGATGTGTACGAGGAGCGCACCTTCCTGGATGATCTGTCCGCCGCGTTGCAATACGCCCGGGCCAAGGCCGCCGGTTCCGGCTGCATCACCCAGGTGGATTTCACCAGCAGCGGGTTTACGGTCAGCGTTGATTCCGATTGCAACAGCAGCAATGGTTTTGCCGCCACCGCCGTTACCAATCCCGGCGACTACACCACGGGATTCAGTGAGCGTGCCCCACTGCCTTCAGGTTCCAGTTATGTAGCCACAGTGGACCCTATATTGTTTGATGGTCGCGGGCGGGCCATGAACAGCGCATTGAATGTCCTGAGTGCCGCAGCCCAGGTCACGGTGGGTGGTACTGTGATTACGGTGGAAGGGGCAACCGGCTATGTGCACTGATTTGCGTGATTACCCCGTTGCGGTAAGGTGCACCGAGCAGGGTACCACCCTGATCGAACTGGTAATGGCGATTGCCATTGCCGGCGTTATGATTGTCGGCCTGATGACGGCCTATGCTTCCATTGCCGGGCGCAGTGCCGATCCGATGATCCGAACTCAGGCCATTTCACTGGCGGAATCCTACCTGGAAGAAGCGCTGCTGAAACCCTTTCTGGCACCAGATGGCAGTGTGTGTCCGGCGTCTGCCCCCACCGGCAACCGGGAGGACTTTGTGCGGGTGTGCGATTACAACAATTACAACAGCAGCAGTATTACACTGCCCAATGGGGCTGCTGTTGCCGGGCTGGCGGGCTACAGCGTTGCCATGAGTGTGGCCACCACCTCGGATCTGGATAGTGTGCCGTCCAACTGTGCCCTGAAAGTCACCGTCAATATCACCACACCGTTGAATGAAACCGTCAGCCTCATTGGTTATCGGACCCAATATGAAAGTGATCCCGCGTGTAGTTGAGCATAGCGGTTTCACCTTGGTGGAACTGGTGATCGCCATCTCGCTGATGGGGGTGGTGTCGGTGCTGGTAACCACCATGGTGGGTAATCAGATGCTGGGGTATGTAGACACAGCCCGGCGTGCGGAGCTGGTGGCAAAAGCGGATATGGCATTACAGGTCATGGCGCGGGATTTGCGCAACGCCGTACCACACAGCATCCGGGTCAGTGGCGGCAATGCGCTGGAATGGGTGCCCGTACAGGATTGGGGCCGTTATCGTAAACGTCCGGACAGTTCCCTGGCAGACCCGGTAGCGGCGCAGGTGGCTACCCTGGATTTTTCCACGTTGGATACGGAATTCGAAGTATTGCATTCCGGCACCATGCCCGCCCTGCCCGCCAATGCAAGAGTGGTGGTGGGCAATACCTCCGCCATGGGCAGCGCAGGCATCAATCTGTACGCTGGCTCGGGTAGCGGAACCCTGGTGCCTTTGGGCAGCCACGTAATCACACCAAGTGGGGTGATCCCGGCCATCAGCGGCAATCAGATTACGCTGGCGCCGGGTTTTCAGTTTGCATTGGGGTCGGCCGCCGGGCGTTTCTATCTGGTGAACAACGCCGCCAGTTACCTGTGCAATGGAACCAGCATCACCCGCTATGGCGGCTATCCTATTCAATCCAGCCAACCCACCTCGGCCCCTGCCGGTTCCAGTGCGGCGCTATTAATTGATGGCGTCACCCTTTGCCAGTTCGGCTATACCACATTGGATGCCACCTACGGCATGCTCACGATCTCCCTGCAGGTGACCGACTCCGGTGAGAGTGTCACCCTGGTTCGTTCCATCACCATAGAGAATCGGTCATGAAGCGGAACGCCAGACAGCATTCGGGCATTGCGCTACCGGCCATTATTTTTATGATTGTGATTGTGGCGTTGCTGGTGGGGGCCATGGCGCAATTGTTGAACGTTGCTTCCGGGGTTACCGATATTCGATTGCAGTCCAGCCGTGCCTTCTGGGCAGCAAAAGCCGGTGTCGAACGGGCGGCCTATCACATCAATGCAACCGACACCTGTGCCCCGGCAGCGGGAACGTACACCATCAATGGCGTTCAGGTGGTGGTGAATTGCAACAGTCTGGATTACAACGAGGCAGGCAATACCACCAGGGTTTTTCAGGTTGATGTGCGGGCGCAAAGTGGCGGTGCACCCTCTGATCTGGATTTTGTTTCACGGCAATTGACGGTGGTGTTGAATGTTGAGCTATAGCCTCCGCGCTGTTATTACCCTGTTGTTCTGTTTTGCTGTCCTGTGTCAGGGTGCGGTGGCACGGGTCTTACAGGCCAATGCGGTATGCGGCGTTGATAATCAGATTATGCTCACCTTTGATTCGGTGGGCGGGCAGGCCATGCTCAAGCAATCCAGCGCGGAAACAGTGACGAACTATACACTGACGGTAAACAGCGGGGGGGCGCCAACCATTACCCGTGCGGTATTATCCGATGAAGGCTATCAGGTGATACTGGTGTTGGGCACAGACATGACGGCCGGCCGCACCTATAACGTTGCCGCCAGCGGGATCGAGGATATTACGGATACCGTATTCAATAACACCAGCGATGGTTTCTATTTTACCACGCAACAAAATGGTCTGGCGGCCTCCTATTGGGGTAACGATACCCTCTCGGGCAACGCTCAGTTTCAACGGGTGGACAGCGCCATTGATTTTGACTGGGGCATTTTTACTTGGCCGGCGGGGGCCTGGTTCAACGGCTTCTCCATCCGCTGGGAGGGCATGATCGAGCCGGACATCAGCGGTGACTATACCTTTCGTACCGTATCGGAAGACGGCTCCCGGGTCTGGTTGGGTGAGGTGGGCAACAGCAATCAGATCATCAATCGCTGGGTGGATACCTATGGCACGCAGACCAGTACAGTGATCCCGCTGCTTGCCGGACAACGCTATTCCGTGCTGATGGAGTTCTTCAAAGAACCGGAAGCGTTCTCTACCAAAACCGCCCATTTACAATGGCAAACACCCGCCGGCGGCAGCTTCGTGGATGTGCCCAATGTCAATTTTCATACCTGCGTGGATTCCTTCGTCAGCGATGATGGTCTGGTGGCCCACTATAAACTGGAAGGCCCTACCTGGAATGGCAGCACCGGTGAGGTGATTGATTCATCGTTCAACGGCTTGAATGGAACCAGTATTGGCAACCCTGCGTCGGTACCGGCCCAGGTGTGTAATGGTGCTGAGTTTGATGGCAATAACCTGATTCGGGTGAACGACAATCCGCTGCTGGATCTGACCAGTGAGCTGGCCATTTTGGCCTGGATTCGTATGGATGAGTATGCGCCGGGGGATCTCAGCTCGATTTTTTCGAAAGATGAAAACTATGAGTTTCATATCAATCCCAGTGGTCAGATTTACTGGTGGTGGCAAAGTACCCGCAACGGTAACACCACCCGTTCTTTTGATTCCGGCAGCGCCACCATTACCCTGGGTAACTGGCACCACATCGGCATCGTGTACTCGCAAAGTCGGCAGAGTATTTATCTGGATGGTGTGGAAGTGGCGAATCGCACTTACACCGGAGAAACCCTGGTAACCAATAGTGATCCCATGGAAATCGGCGCGGATCAGGGCATCACCTCGCGCCGCTGGCGGGGCATCATCGATGAAGTCAAACTGTATGATCGCGCCATCACTACCTCGGATGTGATTGCGGACATGAACGCCACCAATCCCTGTGCCAGTGTGTTGGATGGCTTTGAAGTCACCGCCGCCAGCACCGCCAGTGTTTGTGCGCCCACCGAGGTGACGCTGCGGGCGCTGTTGGATGATGGCTCCACCTATAGCGGGTTTACCGGCACCATCAATCTCAGCACCAGTACCAATCACGGTAACTGGAGCGCGCCGGGTGCCAGTGGCAGCCTGGCGCCGGATCCGGACACAAACGACGATGGTGCGGCCCAGTACACCTTTGCAGCCGGTGATAACGGCCAGGTGGTGTTGTCACTGAGCAATACCCATGCGGATGCGTTAACGGTGACGGCCAGTGAAAACGGCGGCACCGCCAGCGGCGTATCCAACGCCATCACGTTCAGTGAGAACGCGTTGGTGATTTCCACCAACGATACCCTGGGTGATGATGTGATTGCCGGCCGTGATCACGGTTTTTTGGTGCAAATGTTGAAGCGTGAAACCGATGGCACAGAGTGTGGCCTGTTTGCGGAGTACAACGGTGATATCGCCCTCAAGGCCTGGATCAGCCGCGGGGCGAATTTCTCCGCTGGTGCTGCTCCGGCTTTATCCGGCAGCGGCGGCAACGTAACACTGCCGGACGCCCAACCGGGCAGCAATAATTTTACCCTTGGCTTTACCCAGGGTGAAGCCACCACCACCCTGGTAACCACGGATGTGGGGGAGTACGCATTGAACCTGATGGACGACAGCTCCGGATTGGTTCTGGATATTAATAACCAGCCGGTGGTCATCAGCGCCAACACCAACGACTACACCGTGCGGCCGTTCGGGTTTGATCTATCGGCGCAATCCGGGGATGCAACGCCGCTGCCCAACCCTGCGGCCACCACGTTTGCCGGCGACGGGTTTGTGAAGGCAGGAGAACTGTTTGACGTGCAGGTACGGGCGGTGTTGTACGATGCCAACGATGATACCAGCCCGGTGGATGGCTATGCCGATGCCGGTGCGGATTTGTCTGCCAACGGCGTTACCCCCAGCTTCGGCAGTGAAGGGGAAGACGTGATCCTTTCCTCGCAACTGGTGGCCCCTGTGGGTGGGGTGGACAATGGCCTGGCCGGTGCAACCGTGGCGCTGGCCAACACCTTCAGCAGTGGTGTGGCCACCACGGCGGTGCGTTTTGATGAAGTGGGGATCATTCAGCTGGACGCCGGCTTGCAAAGCGGTGGCTATTTGAACTCGGGCCGCAACGTTACCGGCAGGATAGACAATGTGGGGCGTTTTTACCCGGATCAGTTTCTGCTGGCGGACAACACGCCGCAATTGCGCAATGGCCCGGACCCGGCCACCTGGAGCTGCGACATGACCTATCAGGGGCAAGCTTTTGGCTTTGTGGCGGAACCCATCATCACAGTGACCGCGGTGAACACCCTGGGGGCGACCACCGAAAACTATGAGGGGGATTTCTGGAGCCTGCCGCAACTGACCCACGAAGTGTTGCTGGACCCCGCCAGTGTGGCCGCAGGTTCGGCCTGCCTGGATGGCTTCGGTGGTATTGATGGGGCCTGTTTTGATGTCAGCATCAGCGGTGCCGGCTGGCTTTCCCGGGCAGCGGGGATCGGTCTGTACAGCACCACTTCCCATGGGCTAACCATCGCCAAGTTGAATGACCAGCCCGATGCCGGCGATGTACCCTGGAATCCGTTACTGGATTATCGGATTTCGGATGCGGCTTTAACCGTCACCGAAAGCAACGGTGACCGTATTTGCTATCAGCCTGCGGGCAGTTGCAGCGAGTACGTGCTGGAGGATATCAGTGGAGTGGAGCTGCGTTACGGCCGGGGCTGGATCGATAACCGTTATGGTTCGGTGCAGACGCCCTTGATCATGACCCTGCGCCTGCAATACTGGAACAGCGCCGGGGCGTTTATCAATAACACCGATGATAACAATGCCTGTCTGGGAACCTTGGTGTTATCCAGCGATGTTGAGCTGGCGCAGTACAGCGGTAACCTGGATGCGGGGGAAACCAGCGTGGGTGGAATTGCGCAGGCGCCGGGCTATGCCCTGATCAGTTTGACCGCGCCGGGTTATGATGGCGCCGATAACCCCAATTCCGGCCGCGCGACCCTGCGTTGGTTGTTGGATGCAGATACCAGTGACAACGATCCCGGTGAAGAATGCGGTGAGCACTGGCTCTGCTATGATTTTAACGGCGATGGTTTGCGACAGAACCCCTATGGTACCGCGGTTTTCGGTGAACAGTCCGACGACAGACCGCTGTTGTTCATGAGGGAATCCTATCGTTAGCCCATGGCGTTAGATTTTGGAGGCGATGCCAATGGAAAAACCACTGATCTCGTCACTGTCCTTATCGAAGTAGTTCATGTATTCCACGTTCAGGCTCAGGTTGCGGTCCAGGCTCAGGTCCACCCCAAAACCATAGGACACATCTGTGTCGCTTTCGGACTCATTGCCAAAATTCGGATTGGAGTATTCCAATTCCACTCGGGTAAAACCCAGAATGGCGTAGGGATAAAAGCTGGGCCCGGCCGGGATGCCCGCCCGCAGGTAGCCGCCGATCATGCTGTTGAGTTCCACATCGGTTTCAAAGACCCCGGACAGCACTGAGTCGTCGCCAACCCCAAGGGTAACCCTGACTTCGCCACCGATGTTGTCATTGGCCATGGCCCCCAGGCGCCCGGTAACCCCCGTGAGGGAGGCATCGGCACCTCTTACGTCGGTTGCATCGGCATCCAGGAAGACAATACTGCCCCCGGCGTAAGGATCGGCAGCCATCGCAGAACCTGCGGCCAGCAAGGTGAGTACAAAGGCGGAATGGGTTATTACTGATTTCATATTGGTCTCTCCGTTGTAATAAACAGGTCCAAGGCCTGTTATGAACGCGTTTATACCATAGGTGGGCTTAACTGAATGTGAGCTGAATCAGGCCTTTGAAAATGGAGGCTGCCCGGCACCCGGTTGACCAAGGTTAATAATAAGAGGCGGCAAAAGTGTTTAGAATAGCGCTTAGCATTATCAACGGAGTCATTGAACAGGGGGGTGTATGTTGATTGCCTTGGGCACGGTGCTGGGTGGGATTGGATTATTTTTGATCGGTATGATGTTGCTGACCGATGGTCTGAAGCAGTCCGCCGGGGATAAACTGGATCTGTATCTGCATCGCAGCACCAACACCAAGCGGCGCGGTTTCTTTTCCGGCTTTTTATTGACGGCACTGGTACAGAGTTCCAGCGTGGTCACCGTGGCCACCATTGGGTTCGTCAATGCCCGCCTGCTGTCCATGGGGCAGGCGGTGTGGGTAGTGTTCGGCAGCAATGTGGGCACCACCATGACCGCCTGGATCGTGGCCCTGATCGGTTTCAAAGTGCAGGTACAGCTGTTTGCCCTGCCGATGGTGGGGGTGGGAGCGTTCCTGCAGGTGCTGGGGCGCGGTGCCCGCTGGCGGGCCCTGGGCAGTGCGCTTACCGGTTTTGGTCTGTTGTTCGTGGGATTGGACTTCCTCCAGGGCAGTATGTCCGCCTATCAGGATCAGCTGCTGTTTCTGGACGAGGGCGCCTTTGATGTACCGCATGTCTTACTGCTGCTGGCGTTGGGCTTCCTGCTGACGGTGATCATGCAGTCCTCCAGCGCCTCCATGGCGATGATACTGACCCTGGTTAACGGCGGCCTCATTCCGCTTTCCCTGGGGGCTGCCGCCGTGATCGGCGCGAACGTGGGCACCACCTCCACTGCGTTGCTGGCGACCCTGGGGGCCACCGCCAATGCCAAGCGGGTGGCCTGGGCTCATGTGGCGTTTAATATCACGGCCGGGTTTGCCGCCTTGCTGTTGTTGCCCCTGGTCTCGGGTTTGTTTACAGAGGCCTATAACCGGCAGTTGATGGGCGGCAACGCTGCGTTCTGGCTTGCCATCTATCATTCACTGTTTAATCTGGCGGGGGTGATGATCATGATCCCGCTGGAACCCCGGGTCACACGCTTTTTATCGCGGCGCTTCGGCAAGCGCGAAAGCGCCCATCTGCGCTTGCGTTTTCTGGATAAAAATATCGTGCAGATGCCGCCTCTGGCCCTGCAATCCATCAGTAAGGAGTTGGATAATCTGGCGCAACTGGTGGCGTCGATCATTGTGCGTGAAGAAAACGGCCCGGATACCCATGAACAGATTCAAACCCTGTTTGAATTGCTGGAGAAATTTGATGGCTACGTAGTGGCCACCTTGCGTCAACCCATGGCCCATGTGAACGCGGATGCCTTCAGTAAAATCATTAAATGCAGTCAGAGCCTCGCCAATGCCCTGCAGTGGTACCAACTTACACTGAAGTCCGATGCCAGGCCCAAGGATTCGGCCTTTGAAGCGATCCTGTTGCCGTTTGAGGCGAGTTTTCGCCGTTTTATCCAGGCGGTGGCCGGTGAGGAGCCCAGAGAACGGATCAGTGAGAAACTGGATGCAGTACTGCTGGATGCCGAACGCGTCAACCGGGAAGTGTTTTCACGTCTGCGCAGCCACGAGGTATTCAGTCACGATGTGAGTCAGGCGACGCAATGGGTTGCCTGGCACCGCCGCATTGCCCAGCAGATGATGAAGGTGCTGAAGCGCGCAGACGAAATAGACGACCTCATGCATGAGCCGGAGATCATCCGCAACCCGGCCAGTGACGCCCCCTGAGAGTGGGTGACCGGTGGCCCCGCATCTGTTAACGTAACCCGCACTTGTTGATTGCAACTGTTACCAGGTTGTGTCAGCAGTTACCGGAATATGAAAGGAAAGGTGATTCGAATGATCCAGACAGTGGCGATAACCGGTGCTTCTTCCGGTATTGGAAAAGCGCTTGCCTATGAGTTTGCCCGGCGCAGTATCCATCTGGCGTTGCTGGCCCGGCGCCAGGAGGTGTTGGAAGAAATTGCGGCCGATATCCAGCGGCAGTACCCTCAGGTCAAGGTGCACTGCATCGCCCTTGATGTGGCCGACACCGACAGCATATTGCCGGCGCTGGAACAAGCGCAGGCGCAGCTGGGGCAACTGGATTGTGTGGTTGCCAATGCAGGTATTACCGGCGTCAATAAAACCGGCGCCGGGGATTTCGCCAAGGATCAGCGTATTATCCAGATTAACCTGGTAGGCGGTATGGCCACCATTGACGGTGCTGCGCGGATTTTTCGGCAGCAGGGCAAGGGTACGGCAGTGGGGATTTCCTCGGTGTCGGCGTTTAAGGGTATTCCCGGCAGCGCGGCCTATTCCGCATCAAAAGCCGGCTTCAGCAGTTACCTGGATACCACTCGGATTGAACTCAAGAAACACGGCATCAGCGTGGTGGCGGTACACCCCGGATTTGTCAAAACCGACATTGCCCCCAACATGGAAAAGTATCCTTTTGTGATCAGTGCCGAAAAAGCCGCGAAAGATATCGTTGACGGTATTGTGAAAGGTAAAGCCAATATCATCGTACCGGCGTTGCCCTGGTCGGTGTTGGGGCGGGTCATGCCGATGGTGCCGGACAGCATCATCGAAAAGGCTTTTTGATGGAATCCCACTGGCTGTCAATGGCCAAACGCTTGCAGGCTCTGGCCCAAACCGGTCAGCAGTTTACCGGTTGTGATTTTGATCGCGAGCGCTATCAGGAAATAGAATCCATTGCCCAGTGCATGCTGGCGCAGTTGGGTGCGGTGCCTCTTGAACAGGTGCGGGGTTTGTTTGCCACCGGGGAGACGGGGTATGTAACGCCCAAGGTGGAAGTGCGGGGAGCGGTGATACGAGGGGGCCGGATTTTATTGGTGCAGGAAAAAGAAGACGGACGCTGGGCCATGCCCGGAGGTTATGCTGACGTTGGTTTATCGGCAGCGCGCAATGTGGAAAAGGAAGTGCGGGAAGAGGCCTGCCTTACGGTAACGGCAAAGCACTTGTATGCGTTACGCCATAAAGCCAGCGGCGGGTATCCGGCCGATGCGCGGGATTTTTATAAGCTGCACTTTATCTGCGAATGCGATGGCAAGAGCAAGCCAGCAGCGGGTCTGGAAACCCATCAGGCGGATTTTTTTGCACCGGATGACCTGCCGCCGTTGTCGTTGGGTAAAAACCTTGAAGAGGATATACAGGCCGCCTTTGTGGCGGCATCCGCAGAGCATCCACAGACTTGGTTTGACTAATCGGGTTCAACTAACCGGGTTAGCGGCAGCGCCTTGTTTTTATTCTTAGAGATGATTTCTATATATCCAATTGCCCATTGTGAGCACGGCCATCTTATCTACACTTATGAGATGGTCAGGGATCGATGGCGAGGCTGACGTGGGTGCAGTAAAAGTATTGGTGGTGGATGATGATCGGACGGTGCGTAATGTCATTTGCCGTGCCTTGTCGGAAGAGTATGAAACCGTTACCGCAGAAAACGGCCTGGATGGAATAGAAAAAGTCCAGTCGGAAAACCCGGATTTTGTTTTGCTGGATGTGGAAATGCCGGGGCTGAATGGATACGAAGTCTGTGATCGCCTAAAGCAGAACCCCGCTACCCAGGATAAACCCGTGTTGTTTCTATCCAGCCACAGTAGTTTGCGCGAGCGCATGCTGGGCTACGAGATGGGGGCAACGGATTACATCGTCAAACCCTTTGCAACCGATGAGCTGCTGGCCAAACTCAGATTGCTGGGTCAGTTCAAGCGTGATCGTGAGGCACTGGATCTGCGTGCACAAAGTGCCTCTGCCACGGCGTTTGTGGCCATGCGCGGTTCCAGTGAATTGGGCCTGGCTATCCAGTTTATCGAAGCCACCTACAATGCAGCGGACTTTGATACCATCGCCCGGCGCTTTTTTGATGTGACCAATCAGTTGGGCCTGAACTGCAGCCTGATGTTTCAAACCCGCCTCAACCGACAGTTTTTCAGCGCCAGGGGTACGGTCTCACCGTTGGAGCAGGAAGTGATGGCAACGCTGTATGATGCCGGTAAACGCTTCAACGACTTTGGCTGTCGCACCCAGATCAACTATTCACGGGTGGCGTTGCTGGTAAAAAACATGCCGTTGGACGATCAGGAAGCCTATGGGCGTTACAAGGATTTTTTACCCACCATGCTGGGTTCCACGGATGCCAAGATCAAGGCGCTGGATACGGAGTGGGCGCTGGTGGAGCAGACCCGCAACCTGACCCATTCCTTCGGTGTTGTGCGGGAAACATTGGTGCAGGTGGGCAGTAACCTGCAGAGCACTCAGAGCGAGGTGCTGTTGTTGCTGCGTCAGACCATCGAAGAGCTGGATGACCGGATTCCCCGGTTGGGGTTGGAGGATGATCAGGAAAAATACTTGATTACCACCCTGGACGGCGCCTTGCAAACCACCCACGGCATAATTGAAAGCGGCGAGAGCGCGCGGGCTTCATTTCAAACGGTGTGTCGGTTGTTGGAGCATTTATCGGAGCGGCAACAGGCGCTGTTGAAAGGCGTGATAGAGCAACCGGCACCCTGCTCGCCCCACGCAGGTGGGGCGTCTCAGGATCAGGATATTACCGGTGATGTTGAATTGTTCTGAAGCGGCTCTGATTATTCGTCGCTGTCGTCATCGTCGTCGGAATTGTTGCCGTTCATTCCCAACTCTTTGATCTTCCGGGTCAGGGTGTTGCGCCCCCAGCCCAGCAATTCGGCCGCATCCCGGCGCCGTCCGGCGGTATGCTTCAAGGCCGTTTCAATCATGATACGCTCAAAGGCCGGTACCGCTTTGTCCAGCAGCCCCCGCTGACCCCGGGCCAGCGCCTGATCGGCCCAGGCACGCAGGCCCTGCTCCCAGTTGGATGAGGCATCCTGTGAGCCATGGGATTCCTGCAGCTCCGGTGGCAGATCACTGATCAGTACTTCGCGGCCGGACGCCATGACCGTTAACCAGCGGCAGGTGTTCTCCAACTGACGCACGTTACCTTTCCAGTCCAGCGTCATCATGTATTCTTCGGTTTCGGGCAGTAATACCTTGGTTTCCACGTTCAGTTCTTTGGCGGCTTTCTGCAGGAAATGCCCGGCCAGTTGTGGAATGTCCTCGCGCCGCTCATTGAGTTTGGGCAGGTGAACGCGGATGACGTTCAGGCGGTGGAACAAATCCTCGCGGAATTTACCGTCTTTAACCAGTGTTTCCAGATTCTGGTGTGTTGCGGCAATGATACGCACATCCACCTTTACCGCGGTGTGTCCGCCCACGCGGTAGAAGGTGCCGTCCGCCAGCACCCGCAGCAAACGGGTTTGCGCATCCAGTGGCATATCGCCGATTTCATCCAGAAACAGGGTGCCGCCGTTGGCCTGCTCAAAGCGGCCCTGGCGTTGGGCCGCCGCCCCGGTAAAGGCGCCTTTCTCATGCCCGAACAGCTCCGATTCAATCAGATCCTTGGGAATGGCCGCCATGTTGAGGGCGATAAAGGGTTTGTCGGAGCGGGGGCTGTGGCGATGCAGCGCACCGGCCACCAGTTCTTTACCGGTTCCGGATTCACCGTTGATCAGCACGGTAATATTGGAGTGGGATAAACGGCCGATGGCGCGAAACACTTCCTGCATGGCCGGTGCTTCACCGATGATGTCGGTGTTGTTGTTGATCACCGGTTCCCCACCGGTTGCCTGTTGCTCCTGGCTGTGGGTCACGGCCCGTTTCACCAGGGAGACGGCATCGTCCAGGTCGAAGGGTTTGGGCAGGTATTCAAAGGCACCGCCCTGGTAGGATTGCACCGCGCTGTCCAGATCGGAGTGGGCGGTCATGATGATCACCGGCAGATTCGGAAAGTTATCCTGAATATGAGCCAGCAACCCCAAACCGTCGGTACCCGGCATGCGCACATCCGTGATAATCACATCCGGCTGCGTGTTGCGCAGTTTGTTCATGGCCGAGTCGCCGGACTCGAACGTTGATGTGTGAATGCCTTCCTGTGACAAGGCTTTTTCCAGTACCCAGCGAATGGATTTATCATCATCAATAATCCAGACGTTTTCATCACCCTGCATGATTCTACGCTCCAACATTGGTTTGCTCTTCCGGTTGTTCCAGAGGCAGCAATAGTCTAAAAGTGGTTTTACCCGGGCTGCTTTCGCATTCCACCAACCCGTGGTGTTGATTAATAATGGATTGCGAGATTGAAAGTCCCAGACCAGTCCCGCTGGCGCGGCCACTGATCATGGGATAAAACATCGTTTCCTGCATTTCCTGGCTGATGCCCGGGCCGTTGTCTTCGATTTCCACCAGTAGGATCAGGCGGTGCCGGGTATGGCCGATGGTGAACTGGCGCAGGGCGCGGGTGCGTAGAATAACCGTTGGGTTTTTCTGCTCCTCATCGTCCATCAGAGCCTGTTTGGCGTTGCGCACAATGTTCAGGATGGCCTGAATCAATTGATCCTTATCGCCGCACATTTCCGGCAGGCTGGGGTCGTAATCCCGTTCAATTACCACCGGGTCGCCGGTTTCGGCGGTCAATACCGAGCGCACCCGCTCCAGAATCTCGTGGATATTGATCTGCGCCCATTTCGGTAATTTGCGGGGCCCAAGCATCTGGTCCACCAGGTTTCGCAGACGGTCCACTTCGGCGATGATGATGTCAGTGTATTCCCGCAGGGAGTCATCCGGCAGTTCCCTTGCCAGAAGCTGTGCTGCGCCACGTATCCCCCCAAGAGGATTCTTGACTTCATGGGCTACCCCGCGCACCAGGGCCCGGGTGGCATGGTGGGCGTTGATCAGGTTGTCTTCCCGACTGATACGCATCAGCCGGTCCAGTGGCCGCAGTTCCAGTAACAGGCTGTGGGTGTGGGTGTTTTCCCGAATCGGTGTAATGGTGTAGTCCACCGTGGCCTGCTGCGGGTTGTTCAGTATATAGACCTGGGCTTCCCGTTTGGTGAAGGGGTGCAGGTCACGCAGCGCGGTTTCCAGATCCGCCTGGGTGGTTTGGTCTTTGTCGTGAATCAGCATGTTAATGGCCATGCCCGCCAGTTGTGAGGAGCTGGCGGCCATCAACTGCTCGGCCGCGGGATTAACGAATTGAACTTTCAGTTGTTCGTCCAGCAACACCACAGCGGTGGTGAGGTGGTCCATCAGGCGACGGGACTGATCGTAATTGGTTGATACCCTTACTGTATTCACTGGATTCATGTGGACCTCAAAAGCTATGGAAGTAGCCAATGCAAAATCCAAACCACCTATGTGGCGGTGGGTAGACTTTGGTGCGCAAAGCAGGAGAAAGGGCCAAAATCGTGATCCTTAGCCGCAACAAAATCCCTCTTTTGGCGCTGGCAAGTCGGTGAATTACGAGTTGAATTGGTACATGGGCACTTGGGATGCCCTCTATTGGGTTTCCCAAGTGCAGTTAAGGAGGAATATTAGGCTATGGTCGCTTGTCTGTGAACCAATATGGTGCAAGCAAATTGCGGGAGTTACTTTTTGGGGCCACCGACTGCGGATCGCTTCACGTAAAAGGTTACGGTGTCGCTTTTACCTACTTCTTTGCCTTTATTGTCAATGGCGGCCACATAGGCTGCGTATTCCCCGCGATCCAGATTGCTGAGCTTGAATGTGTTGGTTCGCTTCGGCTCGCCGTAGGCTGAGCCATTGAAAAACAGCTGCAGTTTGTCGGTATTGCGCAGGGCAGGGGATAAGGCTACCTGCACGGTCACTTCCCCACCGTTGTTAACGAAATGCTCGCCGTCACCGGGGAGAATAATGGTCATCTTGTTGTAGCTGAATTCCGCTTCCGTTTCCGTGGCCGGTGCGGTATCGACCTTGGGAATGATGGCGGGAATGGTGGGAACAGGCTGAACATCCAGCTCTTCCGCGCCCTGGACCGGTTCATCGGTAAATACGGTGTTGCCGCTGTCGTCGGTGTACTTATACACCTTGGCCGCAAGGACAGGGGTGCTAATCAGGGCCAGGATGGCCACTATCGCCGGGGTGCGGATCATCTTGCTGCTCCATGGTCGTGGTTATTTACTCATTAAAAACCATTTAGAGTTCCTTATACAAAAAAAGCTCCCAAAAATGGGAGCTTTTTCCGTTCCTGCAGGATCGCTCAGGCGCTTAGCAAGAGTAGTACATGTCGAACTCAACCGGGTGAGTGGTCATGTTCAGGCGTTCTACTTCGCCGCGTTTCAGGTCAATGTAACCACCGAGCATGTCTTCGGTGAACACGCCGCCTTCGGTGAGGAAGTCGCTGTCCGCTTCCAGTGCATCCAGCGCCTGGGACAGGGTGGACGCTACCGTTGGGATCGCAGCGGCCTCTTCGGCCGGCAGGTCGTACAGATCCTTGTCCGCAGCATCGCCGGGGTGAATCTTGTTCTTGATCCCGTCCAGACCGGCCATCAGCATGGCGGCAAAGCCCAGGTAGGGGTTGGCGGTTGGGTCAGGGAAGCGAACTTCGATACGGCGGGCTTTCGCGCTGCTAACCCAGGGTATACGGATGGAAGCAGAACGGTTACGGGCAGAGTAAGCCAGCATAACAGGCGCTTCAAAGCCGGGTACCAGACGCTTGTAAGAGTTGGTGGAAGCGTTGGTGAAGGCGTTGATCGCGCGCGCGTGCTTGATGATGCCGCCGATGTAGTACAGGGCTTCTTTGGACAGACCGGCGTACTCGTCACCGGCAAACAGGTTTTTGCCGTCTTTGGACAGAGACTGGTGGCAGTGCATACCGGAGCCGTTGTCACCTACCAGCGGCTTGGGCATGAAAGTGGCGGTTTTGCCGTAGGCATGGGCCACGTTGTGTACGCAGTACTTGAGGATCTGTACTTCGTCTGCCTTGGCTACCAGGCTGTTGGGGCCAACGCCGATCTCACACTGGCCCGCGGTGCCCACTTCGTGGTGGTGTACTTCGATGTGCAATCCCATTTGCTCCATAGCGGCACACATGGCGGCACGCAGGTCATGGAGGGAATCAACGGGAGGAACGGGGAAGTAACCGCCTTTAACACCTGGGCGGTGACCGATGTTGGCACGGTCGAAATCTTCATTGGATACCCAGGCCGCCTCTTCGGAATGGATAGAGTACATGGAGCCGCTCATGTCGGATTTCCATTGTACGGAATCGAAAACGAAGAATTCAGGCTCCGGGCCAAACAGGCAGCCATCGGCGATGCCGGTGGACTTCAGGTACTCTTCTGCACGACGGCCAACAGAGCGGGGATCGCGCTCGTAACCTTGCATGGAGGAAGGTTCAACGATGTCGCAGCGCAGGTTCAGGGTGGTTTCGTCGGTAAAAGGATCGATTACCGCAGTGCTGTCATCCGGCATCAGGATCATGTCGGATTCGTTGATGCCTTTCCAGCCAGCGATTGAGGAGCCGTCAAACATTTTACCGTCAGTGAAGAAGTCGTCTCCGATTTCGCCAACCGGCAGGGAAACGTGTTGTTCTTTACCGCGAGAATCGGTGAATCGCAGATCAACCCAGCGAACATTATTTTCTTTGATAAGAGAAGTGGTCTTTGCAGACATTCTTGTGTGTCCTCCAATGGATATTGAGATTAGGGGGGTGTGACCAAGTGAAGAAGTCTCTGTCGAATCCCCCTGGGGTGTCGACAGCCCCAACCGACAGTTGCGAAGAATTAGTCGATCCACAATGCGGATGTATTGGTCTTGCCTCACAGGAAGGCAAAATATATGCCATTGGATTTTGAGTTGAAAGGGGCTCAGGTCAGTAATCGGAAGTTTTTTTTGGTCACTGACGCAGCCCACTAATGGTGCGGGCTCCAGAGAGGCGTGCACAGGCCATAATACAGCCTGTTCAAGGCCTTGAGCTGTAGTGAAAAAACAACCTGCACCAATAAAGGGCGGCCGGAAGCCGTTGTGGTCCAATATGGTGCGTCACGCCCCTATTTGGGGCGCTAGGATTCGCAGACCTCGATCACAATGGTGATTTCCCGGTCAAGCTCCTGACTGGAGATCACTTTATGGCCATTTACCCGGCACCAGGCGGGGATGTCGTGCAGTACACCGGGGTCGGTGGCCAGCACCTGAAGCTGGTCCCCCGGTTGCAGTTGCTGGACGGCATTCTGGGTTTTGATGACCGGCATCGGGCACAATAGCCCACGGGCATCGAGTTGTTGTTGGTTCATGGCAGATCCTCCGGGCGCCTATGATAACCATTGCCGATGCTTAAGAATATATGTCCTGTGTGGGGTGGCTTTTATGCGGGAACATTCTTTCCCAGCGGCAGGTTTAAGGCTTATCTTTAAAAGGTTGTCAGCACCTGGGCCAATGGAGACACAGGAGGTGTGCCATGCCAGTCCGATCCGTTACTGAATATCTTGATCAGAACAAAGTTGATTATCATGCCTGCAATCACGCGCCCGCGGTTACTTCGCTCGAGGTTTCCCAATCCAGTCATATACCGGCGGCCAATTTGGCCAAGACGGTGATCTGCAATGCCGATGGTGAGCTGGTGATGGCAGTGTTACCGGCTCATCAGCACGTGGATTGCCGGGTGTTGCAGGATCTGTTGCAGGCTGAAACCTTGCGGCTGGCGGAGGAGAGTGAGTTTGCCGATCGCTTTCCACTGTGTGAGCTGGGCGGCATGCCGCCATTGGGTGAGCTTTACCGTATGCCGGTGTACATGGATGAGTCGCTGCTGGGGGCGGACTGGATCGCTTTCAACGCCGGTACGCACACAGAAGTGATAAAAATGGACACCGGGGTGTTCAAGCGTTTGGTGAAACCCACCCTGTGTAATTTTGCTGTGACACATTAAAGGAGGCCTGGATGCCTGCGTCAGCTTATATAGCCAATGTTGGTTTTTGAGGGCAGGTTTGGTCGTTACTGGAAGTCTTTCCCGTTGCAGGGTGAGACGACAGAATTCCGATTGGTGCACTGCCCTTCACCAGCAGGCAGGTCTTTCTCGAAGGGGCCAAAGAAGCTTTTACCGGAATGGTATAGATAGCTGATACGTGTGCATAATTAGGTTCCATGCGTTCTATCCTTTTAATGTGTTGCTCCTAAGAATAGAGACACAGTGCGCACAAATATCTATCGAGAAAAGAACAGACTGAAGTAGAGGCTGACTATGGATACCCAGTATATCGATGTCACCCATGGGCTGGCGCTTCCAGGCAATAAAAAAACAGTTTTTATCAATACTTTGATACGTGAAGCTCCCCCGCAATAGGCGGCAAAGGCGCAAACTGTTGCAATCATGCCGATTTGATAAAGATATGTGAAATCCTGTTGGTACAGGAGTCGCTGAAACTGGGTGTCGTTGCGAACCAGAAAAGCGGACAGCAATACAAATGAGAAGAAAACGATAAAGCCAAAGCCTGTGGCCAACAGAACTCTTTGCACAATTGGTTGAACAGGATTCATATGATCTTCAGTCAAATCGATAAAACACTGATGTCTTTCATGATTTAGTTCCAGTTCTGCAGTGACGCATAAATGTAACGCTGGCTGGCGTGTGGAACTGCTTTGTCAGTGCCTGTTTTATTGGAAACGGGCAGGCTTTTTACCCTCGGCGCAGGAGTCATCATTCATTCGGCTGAGTGACAAACCCCAACTTTTCCAGCCCCGCCCGTTGCACTGCTGCCATCACTTTAATGACGTGTTCGTAAGTCACGTCTTTGTCGCCCCGCAGGTGAATTTCCGCTTGTTCGGTTTTACCGGCTTCTTGCGCCAGCCTGGATTCCAGTTCAGCGAACGCGATGACATCATCGTTCCAGTGAATGTCGCCTTCGGCAGTGACGCTGATGGCAATGGTTTCCGGCTTCAGTTCATTGGGCGTGTTGCTGGCCTGGGGCAGGTCCACCTTGACGGAATGGGTGAGCACCGGAACCGTAATAATGAATATAATCAGCAATACCAGCATGACGTCCACCAGGGGGGTCATGTTGATCTCGCTCATGGCTTCGTCGTTGTCGTCCAGTCCGCTGCCGAAGGCCATGTTATTTCGCCTCCCGCTTGGAAAAGGGCGTGACATTTTTGCTGTTGTTTCTGGCGATGGGGGAGCCGGTCAGGTAGAAGGCATGCAATTGATGGGCGAAGCGGTTCAGGCGCCCCAGGATCAATTTGTTCTGGCGTTGCAGCCCGTTGTAGCCCAGCACCGCGGGAATGGCCACTGCCAGCCCAAATGCCGTCATGATCAGGGCTTCACCCACCGGGCCGGCCACTTTATCGATGCTGGCCTGGCCGGATACGCCGATGCCCACCAAGGCGTGATAAATCCCCCAAACCGTACCGAACAGGCCGATGAATGGCGCAGTGCTGCCCACCGAAGCCAGAATCGACAGGCCCTTCTGCAAACGCTCGCTGCCCTCATCAATGGAACCGCGCAGACTGGTGGTCAGCCAGTCTGCCAACGGCAGCTTGCCGTGCAGGTCCTCATGATGATTGACATGGTGGTCCAATGCGGTCTGGCCATCTTCCACCAGTTTGTGAAACGGGTTTTGCTGGCGTCCGCTGCTGATGATCTGCAACCCTTCACCCAGGCTGCGGGCATGCCAGAAGTTTTGGGTGCTGTTGGCCACCCGCCGCAGACGCAACAGGCCCACTGTGCGCACCAGCATCACATACCAGGAAAGCACGGACATGGCCAACAGAATAATGGCCACGCCTTTAATGACGGGATCACCCTGTTGCCACAGGGCGGCGATGCCGTAGGGATTGTTATCCATGCTTACGCTCCTTTTGGGTCAGCCTTTCAAACTGAAGGTGACCGGTTGCAAATATCGATAGTCAATGGGTTGTCCGCCACGGGTGGCGGGGTTGTATTTCCAGCGGCGTACCGCCTCCATGGCGGACTTGTCCAGTCGTGGGTAGCCGCTGGACTCCTTGATCGTGATCTCTTCCACGGTACCGTCTTTCAGTACCATCAGCTCCAGAACGACGGTGCCTTCTTCGCCCCGGCGGCGGGATAATCGGGGATAAGCCGGTGCCGGGTTATTACGGTGCTTGGCATCAATCCGGGGTACGGTAACCGGTGCCCCCGCCGCGGAATTGGGTGTGGCCTGGGTGGCGGCGGTGGTTTTTGGTGGCGGTGGGTCGGCCGCCACGGTTTCGGCGGGAGGCTCGGGCGGTGGTGTGACGGCCTTTTCCGGCTGCGCTTTAGTCTGCGGTTTTTCCACCGGCTTGGGCTTGGGCTTGGGCTTTGGTTCAGGCTCGGGTTTGGGCTCAGAGAGTATTGGTTTTTCTTTCGGTTGCGGCTCGGGCTGCGGTGGTTTGCTGGCAGCGGCAGGGGGCTGTACCACATCCGCAGGCGGTGCATCGATGAGTACGCCATTGATGGTTGGCAGTTGGTCGGCAACGGGCGCTGACGGTGGCCAGAGAGACGCAGTGGCCAGGGCGCCGCCGTGAATCAGCACCACCATCACCAGTGCCAGACTGTTAACCCATTTGCTTTCCACAATCCGTACAACCCATCGGCGACTTACACAGGCGCCCACTATAAATGATAATTGTTCTCATTTCTAGTGGTTACACGTACCAGGCCTGCTGGATGTCGTCGGCCGGCATGGGGGCCACCTCCAGCAGCTGGGCCACGCCATTTTTGTCCTGAATTTCAACGGTCACCCGCTCGCTGTGCTTGCCCTGGCTGAAGCGGGTGGCAATGCGTGCGGCGGTGAGCAGGTCATCCTTTGTGGGAGCACCGTCCACCAGGCTCAGTGGCCCACCGTGGCTGACGCACTTGATGGAATGGAACTGCTTTTTATAGCCGCTCAGAAAATTGTTCTCCCCTTCTTCCCGGCTGATGATGACCTTGTAATGCCGGGCAGGGCGGATATGGCGCCCCACCTTTAACAGCATGATGTCGTCCAGTTCGTAATCCTTGCGGCCGCGGGCGGTCCACAGGTCCGCCAGTTTGCGCGAATAGCTTTCATCGGTTAGGAAGCAGCAACCGCCACTGGGCTGGGCAAAGTCCTCCAGGCCGAATTCCTGTGCCAGGGCGATCTGCGGTTTGCGATTGCGGCCGTTGAAATCGTACAACTGATCCCGGTCTACCCAGCCTTCCCGTTCCGGCAGGGTGGGGGGCAGCAGTTTGGCGCACAGGGGGCGCAGCAGGCGGTCTTCGGCGCCGGATTCCCGGGCAATCAACGGCATGGTTTCCTTGCGCTGGGATTTTGGACGCTGCCCTATAACTTCGCCGGTAATGATAAAATCAAAGCCTTTGTCATCGGCGATCTCTCGGGCTTTGTTGAGCATGGCCCGGGCTTTGTCCACCATGAAAATCTTGCAGTCCAGGCAGGGGTTCAGGTTGGCGCCGTAGCCATGCTGGGGGTTCAATACAATCTTTTTGTATTCTTCTGAAATGTCCACAATGTTCATGCGGATGCCCAGCTGCTCCGCCACCCATAAGGCGTTGTTGCGCTTCTGTTTTTCCTTGTCTTTCTTGCGGATGGCGTGGGTGTGGCCCTCAACGCAGAAACCGGTGTAAAAATTGACGCCTTCGACAATAATGCCTTGTTTTTGAACGGCTTTTACCGCCAGCATAGAGTCTAGCCCACCGGAAATCAGAGCAATTGCTTTTCGTTGCATAGCCATGGATACCCACTATCTGGTTCAGGGATCTCGTAAAGAGACTGTATTGAATTAAGGGCCGCGCATTATACAGAAAACCGCTGAAAAGTCATCGTACAGACGTTTACGTTCTTTCACTTTAAGTTCGCTAGAACCTTTGGTTATACTGGCTCCGTGTGAAAACAGACCGGCCTGTTCCGGCGTTTTCAGCGTGACTAAGGAATGACACTTATAATTCAAGTTAAGGTGAAATCAATGGGGAACTATAAATATTTGGCGGCAGGCTTGCTGTTGCCCGTTTTCTTGCTGGCGGGTTGCGGTGGCGGCGGTGGGGGCAGTGATGTCTTTGAGGATGACGACTCTGAGAATCAGCGCACCATTTCCGATTCCACTGAAGAGCAGGAGCAAGAGCAGGATGATGAATCCACTCCGACGAACTCCGATGGCATCAGTTATCTGCCACTGAGCGTGTACGAGAGTTTCAAAGAGTTTTCAGGGGCAGATCAGGACGGCGTGTTCGCATCGGATTATGATGCGCCATGGATCAAATCCTATTTGATCAGCCCGGTGGCGTCCGCCACCCTGCAACCAGTGGCCAATGCCCAGGTTGCCAACTACTCGGTTAAGGTGGACGGCATTGAGATCTCCCCGGCGGAAAGTTTTCCCCTGTTGCAGAAAGTGATCGGTGTGCCCACCAGTCTGCAGACCGCGCTGGTATTTGATATCAGTGGCAGTATGTCGGATGTGAGCATGCAGGCGCTGGTGGATGAGGCGAAAACCTATCTGGCTCAGGTGCAGCTGAGTTCCAACCCGATGATCGCGTCACAGCAATTCACCCTCTGGGTGTTTGCCAATGAGCCGAGGGAGCTGACCTCCGGCTTCACTGACGACATAGGGACACTGAATGGTTTGCTGGATCAGATTGTCACCCTGTATGACGCCGTGGACCTGGGCTATGGCACCAGCATTCACCGTACCGTGGTGGAAGCAATCGGCCGCTACAACAAAGATGATTATGCGTTTGATGCCGATGGCGACAATGATCTGGTGGACCGTGCCAGCAAAAACGGCATCGCCCTCAGTCAGTTGGTGATCTTCTCCTCCGGTTCCGAGACATCCCTGGAGATGGATGTTGAAACCATGTCCAAAGCGATTCAGTCGCAGGCGTTTGTCAAATACACCGGTGCCTCCACCAGTAACACCCGCTATCAATATAAACCGGTGTTTTACTATGTGGTGGGCGGCACTGCCGTTGGTGAAACGTACACGCCGTTGTCCGTGCTGGCGGAAGCAACCGATAACCTGACCCTGGTGGCTGGCGAATACAGCTATGCTGAATCCCTCATTGCCAATCAAATCAATGCAGTGGAAGAGCGGATTGATCTGGACAACCAGTACGTTTATCGCTTCGCGTTTGTGCCCAGGGTAGGGGATCATCAAGTGATTTTTTCTTCCAAGTCCACCACCAACTCATACCGGCTCTTCACCGACATCGATGGCGATGATCTGTCGCCGGGTACCGGCGCGCCCATCGAGGAGCTGACCAATGAATTGATTGAGATTACCGGCCCCAACGGCGAGTACATCGCCAATGCCATTATCGATTTCAGCGTGGCTCAGACTTTCCGCCCGGCCACCCGTTGGACCACCCTTACCTATGGTGCCTCTGACTACAGTTGGTCCCTCTCCGGAGGAACGGGCACGACCAATTCGGATGGCTCCTATACGGTGGATTCCGTGACCACGCCACCGGCGGTCCTGACCCTGACCAACAACACCATCGGCGGCTACAGTGCCCAATTGGTGATTGTTGAATAATGCCCGGCTCGGAAAGGCCTGTGCGGAAACGCTCTGCATCAGGCCTTTCCTGATCCCTTTCCTTCTGTAATCACACCCCGGCGGCCGAAAACTGGTAAATTTGTTGCCTATTTGTAAGAACATGCTGCACGGTTGCCCCCCAATTCCTGTATACTCCGCCGCCTTAAAGTAGTGTATTAGGGCTGAGGCTGTAAGTTTGTGATCGAGAAAATCCGTAATATCGCCATCATCGCGCACGTTGACCATGGTAAAACCACCTTGGTTGACAAGCTGTTACAACAATCCGGCACCCTGGGTCGCAAAGACGAAGGGGAGCGCTTGATGGATTCCAATGATTTGGAAAAAGAGCGTGGGATCACCATCCTGGCCAAAAACACCGCCATTCGCTGGAACGATTACCATATTAATATTGTGGACACTCCCGGGCACGCCGATTTCGGGGGCGAGGTTGAGCGGGTGATGTCCATGGTGGATTCCGTGCTGCTGCTGGTGGATGCCGTAGACGGCCCCATGCCCCAGACCCGTTTTGTGACTCAGAAAGCCTTTGCCCAGGGATTGAACCCCATTGTGGTGATCAACAAGATCGATCGCCCCGGTGCCCGCCCTGACTGGGTAATGGATCAGGTATTTGATCTGTTCGACCGATTGGGTGCGACAGACGAGCAACTGGACTTCCCCGTGATCTATGCCTCTGCCTTGAACGGTATTGCCGGTCTGGATGCCGATGCCATGGCGGAAGACATGAATCCGTTGTTTGAGGCCATCGTGGAAAAGGTATCGCCACCGGAAGTGGATCTGGATGGACCTTTCCAGATGCAGATCAGCTCCCTGGATTACTCCAGTTTCCTGGGGGTTATCGGTATCGGCCGCATCAAGCGCGGCAAAATCAAGGCCGGCTCCCCGGTTAAAGTCGTGGATCGCAATGGCAAAGTGCGTAACGGCAAAATCCTCAAGATCATGGGTCACCTGGGCCTGGATCGAGTGGAAGTGTCGGAAGCCACTGCCGGGGATATCGTATGCATTACCGGCATCGACGAGCTGTTTATCTCCGACACGGTGTGTGCACCGGACAAACCGGAGGCATTGCCGCCGTTAACGGTGGATGAGCCCACTGTGAGCATGATCTTCCAGGTCAACACCTCGCCTTTTGCCGGCAAGGAAGGTAAGTTCGTCACCTCGCGCAATATTCGTGAGCGCCTGGAAAAAGAGTTGATTCACAATGTGGCGTTGCGGGTGGAAGATACCGACAGCCCCGATCGTTTTCGTGTGTCCGGCCGGGGTGAGTTGCATCTGTCGGTGTTGATCGAAAACATGCGCCGTGAAGGCTTCGAATTGGCGGTGGGCAGCCCGGAAGTTATCATCAAGGAAATCGAGGGTGAAAAGCAGGAACCCTACGAACAGTTGATGATTGACATCGAAGAGCAGCACCAGGGATCTATCATGGAGCAGCTGGGTCTGCGCAAAGCCGAAATGAGTGATATGGTGCCCGATGGCAAAGGTCGTGTGCGCATGGACTTCATCGCCCCGTCCCGTGGTTTGATCGGCTTCCGTTCCGAGTTCCTGACCCTCACCTCCGGCACCGGTATTATGAACTCCACGTTCAGCCACTACGGCCCCATGAAAGAGGGCGAGGTCACCAAGCGCCAGAATGGGGTGTTGATCTCCATGATCACCGGCAAAACTTTGGGCTACGCGTTGTTCAACCTGCAGGAACGTGGGCGCCTGATGATCGATCCGGCAGTGGAGGTGTATGAAGGTCAGGTGATCGGCATTCACTCCCGGGGCAACGATCTGGTGGTGAACCCCACCAAGGCCAAGCAGCTCACCAACATTCGTGCCGCCGGTACTGATGAGAACATTGTACTGACGCCGCCGATTCGCTATTCCCTGGAGCAGGCGCTGGACTTTATCGATAAGGACGAGCTGGTTGAAGTCACGCCGGAATCCATTCGTATCCGTAAAAAATTGCTGAAAGAAAACGAACGCAAGCGCGCGCCCAAGTAAGGTATACCGGCGCGGAATAAAGCGGCTGCTGGCAGTGTCAACAGCCGCTTTTTTTATGGTCAGAATGTGTATCGATTATGAATGCTGAGTGTGATGGCGCATAATGACGGGGCAGTTTTTGTTGGCAAGGCAAGCGAGCAGTACGGCATGCCTTGTCTTATGTAGGGTCTTTAGGCCCGTCTCAGTAAACGCAATTGACGCAATTGATAAGGATCGCAATATGGCAACGGTTACATTACAAGGTAATCCCATAGAAACCATTGGTGAATTACCGGCGCCGGGCAGTCAGGCTCCGGCTTTTACCCTGGTGCAGGGAGATCTGTCGGAACTCACCTCTGAATCCCTGGTGGGTAAACGCGTTATTCTGAATATTTTTCCTTCCATCGATACCCCTACCTGCGCAACATCGGTACGCACCTTCAATCAAAAAGCAGCGGCACTGGATAACACCGTGGTGGTGTGTGTGGCAGCGGATTTACCCTTTGCCCTGACGCGCTTCTGCGGTGCGGAAGGCATTGAGAATGTTAAAGTGGGATCCACCTTCCGCTCTACCTTTGGCAACGATTTCGGTGTCACGTTCAAGACCGGCCCGTTGGTTGGGTTGTTGTCCCGTGCGGTGGTTGTGCTTGATGAAAACGGCAGGGTGCTGCACTCGGAGCAGGTGGGAGAGATCGCCGATGAACCTGATTATGCAGCGGCACTGGCGGTGCTCTGATCAGCAGTGAGATCAGCTTTCACCGGTACAGTAAAAGGCCTGTGGTTAAAAGACCGCAGGCTTTTTTTATGGGGAAGCGCCGCTGCCCGGCGTGGCTTCCCGACGAGTAGTCTATTCTGAAAAGAGCGGGTGTGAACAGGAGAATGGAACGGTGACGAATGTGTATCAGGCACCGGCAGCGGAGCTGTTGGGGGAACACACTGAGCGACCCAAAAAACGTTGGAAGTGTTTCTTCTGGTTGATGCTGACACTGGAAGCGTTATCGCTATTGGGGATGCTCGCCGGGGAGGAAGTGCAGTACGGCGACCTGGCGTTGGAGAGCGTTATCTATGGCATTGTATTATCGGGCCTGTATGGATTCGCATATCAAAAGCGCCTGCTGGTGCCCGTTGTATGGAAGTTGGCGTTGCCGATGGTGATGGGCTACGATGCATACAGTATTGCCACAACGGACACCCTGCAGCCGGACCAGGCGGCAAGCCTGGTGATGGTGGTTGTCCTGCTGCTGGTGGTACTGCTGCCGTTGTTACTGTTCCAGTATTACGCCTTGTTTCGCTACGGATTCAAATGCAACTTTATCTGGGGCAGCCAGTAACATTCTGCGTGCTGGTCATACCCATGAAGGCTGTTGCGGATGCTTTGCACCGTAATGCTTATATTTATGCCTGAATAATAATATTTATACACTAATAAAAGGTCACCCAATGAGTCATTCTTTTTATCTCAAACCAATCCCTCAACTGGATGTGGCTAAAGTCATGGCCGCCACTGGATACAATGATGTTCGCTTCGTTGAAGGTTATCCGCAACCGCAGGCCGATGCCTGGCCTCAGGGGCTCACCTATGTCTATCGTGATGAGGTGTCGGCGCGGGCCCTGGAGGTGGATTACAGTGATGAAGTACTCCAGGTACGAATATTTGCCGCCAGTTCACCGGATGATTATCGCCTGGCGCTTAAACTGGTGGAAGCCGTGGCCAGCTTGCATGGCACACGGATTGAACCGGAAGATAACGAGGAGATGACGTTACCGGATTTCCAGGCGGCCTACGGAGAGGCCTGGCTGAAAGACCATTGCAAAAGTTGTCTGGCGGCAATTCTGCAATCCTATACCCGTAACCCGGAATCGTCGATCAAGCTCTCGGGTGTAAACCGCACCATGGAATTGGGTAAGCGCGTATTTACCCAGATGACGCAAGACAAGTCCCGTGTGGCACAGGAATTTTTCGCCCGCTTAAAGAAGCTCAACTATTTCGATAAAGAGGATGTGTATCAGGCCACCATCATCGTCCTGGGCAACAAACAAGGTGACCGCAACGTTCGGCTCAGCACCTATACGGAAGGGGTGCCAACGTTGTTTGTTGACAAGAATACCCTGATCACCCTGGTGAGTGACGCGGATCTTTCCCGTAATGATGATGAGCGAAAACAACAGTTTGTGCCTCTGCATGAGCTGGCACGAATGATTGGCGAGCGGGCGCAATGGATAAGTGAAAATGTACTGCTTGCGCCGGGATTGAGTGGGGATGAATGGCAGCGGCTGCAGCGGCATGCGGCGGAAGTCGCAGTGGATGATATGTTTGAATATGGCTTCGATCCGCACAATGATCCTTTTGCCGAAGCGGGTCAGGCCGCAGCCGCTGGCCCGCTTTCCGATGATGATATTAAATTACTGGCTTACGCGCCGATTGCGGTTTTCTGCATTGTGGCAGCGGCGGATGGTTCCATCGATAAAAAGGAAGTCAAAGCGTTTCAGGTGGAATTGTTGAAAGGCATCATTACCGACAGCGAACTCATGCAGAAAGTCATGGTGCACGTTGTGTCCGATTTTGAAGGGATGATTGGTGCGTTTCTCAAGCAGGAGGTGGATGCCAAGGAAAAGCTCGAGCAGATTTTGAGAGTGCTTGATGGCAAGCTGAGCGCCGAAGAGTCCCACAAATTCAAGGTTTCCATGTTGAGCATCGGCAAGTCGGTGGCGGAAGCGTCCGGTGGCTTTCTCGGTATGTTCGGCAGTAAGATCAGCAAGGAAGAGAAGCGGGCACTGGTGGGCTTGGCCATGTTCCTGGGCTTGGCCGGTGAATAAAGGATTGGTCTGCAACAACCGGGCGCTGCTTTAGAAACAGCGCCCGGTTACTGTGGTTGCCGGCGCTGTTTTATGGCTTTCTTTGCCGACTTAGATACTGATCGATTTCCTCGTTGGTGGGGTACGCTTCCACTTCGATACCGGCGCCACATTCTTCGGGAAGAGGATTGTTGACGGTGTCACGCACCACGTCGATGGAAGGCGAAAAACCTGTGGAAATAACCTCCTCACCGAAAACGGCAGTGGGCTGTTTGATCCAGGCCTTTACTTTACCGTGTGTGCAGTACTGAACCGTGGGGATGTTAACTTTCAGTTTGGATACACAACCCTCCAGTTTGGGGGTGTCCGCGCGAAAGGTCAGCAGTTCGATGACGTCGTCAGGCACATAGCCCCGTTGCCAGTGAATGGCACGTACATCCTCTTGTTGTTCACCACGAAGGTAGTAGGTGGGTACGCTACCCTTGCCGTAGGCAATGTGTTTCCAATTGGCATTGAGTTGGGCTTTGGCGCCCATCAAGGCATTGCCGGCATAGTTGCCATCCGGGCCGGAGGAGGTGTTGCCGCTCAAGTCGTTGGCATTGGGCAACAATACGGCAGCGTGCACCGTTGCTTCACCATCACATCCGTGGGACAGCACCAGATCCACATAAGCACTGCTGTTTTCCTGATAGCTGCGGCCGGAATAGGTATCAAGGTTATCTTTAGGTTTGGTGTTGGCGTGGGCAAACAGGTTGCTGGCGGTGCCCATTGCACAGGGAATCAGTAAAAGTGAGATTGTCTTCCTGAGTGACATAATCAAAGCTCCTTCGTATAGAGACTAATTTTGTTTGGAAGGTGAATATAAGGGAGCGGGTAGGGGGAAGCAATGTAAAAAATACCGTTCTCTGGATCAGCCATAATCGGTGAGCGGTTGTGATCAGGCGGGGTCACCGGCGTTCATCAAGCCGCTGGCCAATGCCCGAATATCCGCACCCATGGTCAACCGTTCACGCCACGACTGGGGAATGCCGTTCCAGCCATAGTAGGCCCCTGCGATCTGCCCGCAGACGGCGGCGGTGGTGTCGGCGTCGTCACCCAGGTTGGCCGCGGCCAGAATGGCCGAGGCGAAATCGCCGGTGTTGGCGAAACACCAGAGACTGGCTTCCAGGCAATCGATGACATAGCCGCTGCCACGAATCTGCTGAATGTGTTTATTGCGGTAGCTGCCCGCCTGAATGGCGGCGACTTTTTTTGTTTCCGGTTGGTACAGATCACACTGCAGGAGCGCCTGCTTGTCCAGGCCGCCAAAGGCCGCATGCAGCAGCGTGCCGAAATAGCGGCAGGCGTCAATGCACTCAGCGGCGCCATGGGTGGTGCGGGAGCTTAACCCGCAATAGTGGATTACGCTCTCCAGGTCGGGGCTGTAATACATCGCCACCGGTGCCAGTCGCATCAGTGAACCATTGCCGGCCGAAAAAGGATCGCTGGAACCGGAGAACGGGTCGCCGGTTTTCAGGTATTGACTGATGGACTCGGATACGGTGACACCAATATCAAAGCAGCGGCCGGTGCTGCTCATGTAGCCGTTGCTGCGCCACGCACAATAGCGGTGCATTTGGTCGTCGGCATCAAATCCATCGGCATCCAGCAGCGAATGGGCCAGGCACAACGCCATGGAGGTGTCGTCGGTCCATTGCCCCGCTTGCAGGTTGAATGGGCCACCGCCCACCAGGTCGGTAATCGGGGTAAAGCTGCCCCGCTCCTGGAACTCCAGTGTGGTGCCCACCGCATCCCCTGTTGCCAATCCGGTCAAACAGCCCTGATATCGTTGCTCTCGATCAATCATTGGTGAAATGCACCACACTGCTGGATTATTTGCCGCTATTATCGACCTTCCGTTTCCAGAGATTCAATACCCGTTTCGTGCAGACCCCGGATAGTGCTTCCTTGCCCGCGCAGGCACGCAGTGCCTTCAACCGTTGTAATTTACCGGCGGAGGTTTTGGGTGGACTGCCGTTTCAACGGCATCCGGTGCCCCTGCTCATCGATGGCGTCGCCGAGGTGCATCGTGCTTTGTTTTTGTCGTTGGATCAGGTTGAGGATCAACAGACCCGGGCGCTGTATTTTCGTGATTACATGAGCGCGTCATTTTTGTTGGACCACAAGGAGCGTGCAGGATTGGCACCGCAGGCGCAGCGTGTTGTGCGTGGCAAGGCGGACTATCTGCGGTTGTTGCGCGGCTGGATGTTCGATGCCGATGGTATTGAGGGCGCGGTGATGAAACGCTGGGTCGAATCGCGGTTCGGGCTCATACCACGCAGCCACAAAGGGCCCATCCACAGCGCAGAGGAGCCACGCTATCTGGCGTACCAGGCAGACTATGTGCGCGGTTTGTATAATGCCAATGCCCTGGAGGCGCAGTTGGATTTACTGTACTGCTTTTGCCAGTATGAGCTGCACAGGCGCCTGCCGGGCGCAACCCACTGGCGTTTGTATCGCGGGGTGAACCAACTGCGGCGCCATGACGTATTGGATCACACCACCGAGGGGGAAGCGGTGGTGTTGCTCAACAACCTGAACTCTTTCACCAGCGACCGCCACCGTTCCTGTACCTTTGGCGATACCATCTTAAGCACCGATGTACCCCTGGCAAAACTGCTGTTTTGGTATGACCTGCTGCCGGGTGTGTTACAGGGAGAGCAGGAATTTCTGGTGATTGGCGGCGTCTATCAGGTGGGTGTGAGCCGCTAACAGCCTTATTTTCCAGGTCTTTTTTCTAACTTGTATATTCCGGTCACCACTGGTCGGCAACTGAGTGTTTTCTGACCCAAATTATCTTATTTCTGGTACCTTAGTACATGTTGTGGCGGCCCCCGTGGCCTGCGGCTACATTTAGCATTATTTTGACAATTTATTTTGCAAAAGATATTGCAAAATAAATTGTGTTTGGACACTATGTTTACAGTTGACTCGATTCAGCTGATTGAGGGCGTGCCCTCTCATAAGAATAAGAAGCCAATAGCAGGGATAAACAACAAGAATACGCAGGGCTCAAGTGACGTTGGTGGGAGTAAAGAGGGGCAGTCCCCTTTCAGGGTGACCGCAAAGTCATCTCCGTATATCAACCCATGTCTCATATTGGCCGTTCTGTGCTCGGTTGTTCCCTCTAAGGAGTACAGATGACACGGTTTTTCGGTTTGCTGGGATGGCTTATGTGCGCCATTGTTCCGGCAATCTGCCAGGGAAACCCAGAAGCCCCGGGCATGTATGATGCGCGCAATATGGGGATGGGGGGCGCAGGGCTGGCCCACCTCAAGAGCCCGGCTGCGGTATTACATAATCCCGCCAACCTGGTGGAAAACGAAACCTCCCAGAATCAGAGTGCGTTCACCCTGTTGGGCGTGAAGCTGGGCGGCTCTTTTGCCGGGCCTGACCATTATCAGGAATCGGACTGGATTGCAGTGCCCTTACCCTTTTGGGGTTACGTCAATAAATACTCCGAGGATCTGTCCTTCGGTGCTTCGTTTTACTTGGCCCTGGGGTTTGGCGGTGGCTATGACGGTGTTAAACGTTATGGTACCGGCAAAACCTGCACCCGATCCCCGGAAGACGTCATCATTAACGACGGCAGTGGCGGTGTTACGCTGGACGCGGACGCCATCAACAATGATCAGTGCCTTTCGTATGGGCGCGAGGAAATGGTGAACCTCGCCTTGTTTGAACTGGCGTTTCCCGTCAGTTACCGGGTGAACGATCGATTGAAGGTGGGCGTGTCGTTTCGCTTTCCCTTCGGTATGTTCGAGCAGCAAACCACAGAGGACTTTGCCGGAGCGTTTACGGAACCGGATTCCCCGGTGGGCTCCTATGGGCTGGGCTATACCCAGGTGCAATCGAAAATGTACGGCGTGGGTACTCCGGGTATTCTCTTGGGTGTCACGTATGATCTCACCGAATATCTTTCTGTGGCCGCGGCCTATCGCACCAAAACCACCACCACCATGAAAGGCACCACCGATGTGGTATTGGGTTCCAATATGCTGATCGATCCAGCGCTGGATACCCTGGGTAGTTTACCGGTGGGCGCTTACGCAGATCTGGTGAACTCGGTACCCGGTGTTTCCCAGTTGGTATCGATCACCAGCAAAGACAACATTTATAACATCGCCGAGAAGATTGCCACGGACATTGATTCTGAGATTTCCTGGTCCACCGCCGAAGCCATTGAGTTGGGTATCGCCCTGCAAGTGACACCCACGGTGCTGTTTGCCATGGATTGGCGGCGTGGGTATTTCTCCGAATCCAACAAGGATTTTATTGTCGAGCTAAAAGAGCCGATTTTTGAAGTCAGCGGGCTGGACCGGTTGGGCCAGAAACTGGATTGGGAAGACGCCGATGTGTGGAGTTTTGGTGTGGAGTGGAATTTCAAGCGCGATCAGTTTCTGCGCTTTGGTTACAGCTTTGGCAACAGTGCCACGCCCCCGGAATACACCAATGCGTTTACCCCGCCCCCGGCGGATAAACAGGATTCGTTTTACATCGGCTATGGAACGCAGGTGGATCGTTGGTTGCTGGACATCGGCTTTAACTATGCGGCGGTGGAATACACCATTGATCAACCCTATGACAGCAATGGCAATCCAGTGGATACGCCCACTTGCCGGGCCGGGCAACTGGTCAAGTCCGGCTGCCCCGGGTTGCAAACGGTGGAATCGATCTTTATCGGCCTGTCGGCCAACTATCAATACTGAAACTGTGTTCAGGGAACGTGAGCAGTAACAGGATTTGTTGTACCAGCAGGTAAAGTTGAACGCTGGTAATTCTGTTGTTTCCCCGCCTGTTAGGGAGAATCAATGGAATCATCTACTGGCGGATGGTGCGCCGGCATGCTGCCACGCGCACTGGCGTTTTTTGTGTTGTCGCTATGGGTTTCCAGTGCCTGGCCCGTGGTGGCGGACAGTCTGACCATTGGCAATGCCAAAGCATTATCCCTGGGCAATGCCGTGACCGCCGATCCCCCCGGCATTGATTCTATCCACTTCAACCCGGCCGGCCTGGCCCGCATCAAGGGGCGGGTGTTGCAGCTTAAAATGGTGGCGGCGGATTTTTCGGTGGTGATGGACATTGGCGATTACGTGGATGCCCGCAAGAACCGCCTGCAGGAAATGAAAGCCACCGGCTTGTTCGAAGACGGTTATTTTGATGACGAAGCGCACATGAGCACCAGCGAAACCGAAGGCGCCGCGTTGATGTTGCCGTTTTTTGGTTTAACCGAACTGCCGGCCATAGCGGCGCCGTTAGGTGGTGCATCCTATTCCCCCCCGGGCAAGGATGTTACCTTCGCCACCAATGTTTATGCGCCGATGATGGTGGGTTTTTATCGGCAGGAAGACGACCCTGGCCGATTTATTGGCGAGCGTATGTCGCTCATGCACCTCACCTATTTCTCGCCCAGCTTTGGTTTGAAGGTGACTGATGAATTCGCGGTGGGGGCGGCTCTGACCTTCAATTATGTTGGTGTGGGTATGGACCTGCCCATACGGGCACCCCATGCGGGTCAGCTATTTCTGGGGGATCTGCAGAGTCAGTGTGACTTTGTGTTGCGGGAGGAGTTTGTTGGCTTTCAGGACCTGGCCCCGCAGTTATGCCGGGGGGAACGCCTGGGGTTGTATAACCAATTAGCCTATCTGGAATTCGAAGTGGAACAGGAACTGGTGCCGGGGCTGAATGTGGGCCTGTTGTGGAGCCCCACCGAATGGCTGACTCTGGGGGCCAATTATATTCACTCGTTTCCCATTGAAATGGATGGCTGGTTCCGCTGGACCAATGGCGATAACTGGGTGGCGTTCATGGAGCCACTGTTGCAACCGGATGCCAATGGCGTTTCCCTGGCGGGCCAGTTGAACTCGGCGCTGTCGCTCATGGGATGGTCGTTTCCCCAGGGCCAAAACCTGACCGAAGGGGATGCCAGTATTGCCATGGAGATGCCGGAGCAACTTATGTTGGGGCTCAGCTTGCAGGTCACCGATTATCTTAAGGTCAATGTGGATTATAAGTTTTCCGGCTGGTCCTCCTGGCAGGTGTTGGAGGTGACGTTTTCCGAACCGGTGGACTTTCTGCGCTTGGCGGAAATTATTCAGCCGGATCTGGCGGGCAAGCAGCGCATCGCGTTCCCGCTAGGGTTAGAGGACACCTGGAACTGGGCGCTGGGTGTTGAATACCAGTATTCCACCAACAGCGTAGTGCGGTTTGGGGTGGAGGATCGGCCCACCTCGCTGCCGGATGATGGCTTGACGCCCTTGTTGCCCTTGGGCTCGGGCACATTGTACGGTGCCGGTCTGGGCCTGAAGCTGGACAGCGATGCGGTGATAGAAGTGGGCATCGGCTACATGAAATCCAGCCTGGAGATGCCCGGTGGCAGCGCTCAGGTGGGCAACTCACTGGACCCTTCGAAACTGATTTACAGCCCCTATGCCGGATCGGACCTGAATGTGGAGCTGGAAATGTTCCTGCTGGAATTCAGCATTTCTCAGCCGTTCTGATTACTGACCCAGGGCATGGGCCTGCCGGGCCAGCTGCAGAAAGCTGGGTGGCTCACCACCGCCGTACACTTCCAGTGCGGCGCCGCTGATATAGGCCGCTTTAGTGTTGTCCGCCAGAAACAGGCAGGCATTGGCGATGTCGGCCGGCACGGCCATGCGTTGCATGGGCAGGGATTCCTCGATCAGTTTAATGCCGGCAGAACCGCCATAATGATCGTTGGCGGCCTCGGTTTTGATCAAACCGGCGATGATGGCGTTGACCCTTACATTGTGGCTACCCCATTCCTGTGCCAGGGAGCGGGTGGCATTGATCAGGCCGGCTTTGGCTGCGCCGTAGGCGGTGGTGCCCGGGGATGGGCGCTGGCCGGACACGCTGGCGATGTTGATGATACTGCCGCCCCCTTGTGGCTGCATGGCATGGTAGGCCTGTTGTGCGCAGATCAACGGGGCAATCAGGTTGAGTCGGATCACGGCTTCGGTCAGCTTGGGAGAGGCACTGGCGGCGTCCACCGGTGGGCTGCCACCGGCGTTGTTGATCAGCACGTCCAGGCGCCCGCTGTGCTGCAGAACGGCATCGATCAAGCCCTGGGTGGCGTCGGGCTCGCGCACATCAACCGCAAAAAAGATGGCGCTGCGGCCATTGGCCTGTGGCAGCGGTTGCGGTTGACGGCGGCCGCAAATAAAAACCTCGGCACCGGCCGCCAGGAAGGCTTCACTGATACCGTAGCCGACGCCTTTGCCGCCGCCGGTCACGATTACGATTTTGCCGGAAAAATCAAACATGTCGCGCCTCTATTGTTGTACGGTCAGGTATTTCCAGACGCCGTTGGCACTGCCTACCAGCACGTCGCCGCACCAGGCTTTGCCTGCCATGAAGGCCATGGATTTGCTGGCGTGGGTGACTTCGCCATAGGCCTGCAAAAATTGGCCGGCCACCATGGGAGCGAAAAACTGGGTGTTCATGGAAACCGTTACCGCCGGTTGCATATCGCGGCTGATGCAGGCATTCATGCCCAGTGCTTCATCCAGAATGGTCATCAGCAAACCACCGTGGCCGCGGTTGTTGCCTCCGATGTGGTGGGCCTGTAACAGCACCCCGGCCCAACCGCGCACGCTGCCGTCTTCCATTCGCTCCCGTTTGTAGAGAATGGGGCCGCAATGATCGGAATAGGCGGCAAAGCCCGAGCTGTCGAAACCTTCCGGGATAGTGCCCATGGGCTTAACCTTTCTCCAGTATGGCCGCACCGGTGGGTACACCGGCACCGGCGGTAATCAGCACGTGATTAACCCCCGCAACCTGATTCACCGAGGTGCCGCGAATCTGCCGTACCGCTTCGGCAATGCCGTTCATGCCATGGATATAGGCTTCCCCCAGTTGTCCGCCGTGGGGGTTCACCGGCAGTTTGCCGCCGCGGGCAATGTGCCCGTCCTTGATGAAATCCTTGGCCTCGCCGCGATCACAAAAACCGAAGGCTTCCAGTTGCGGCAGTACCCAGGGTGAGAAGTGGTCGTAGAGGCAAGCCACGTCGATGTCGTCCGGGGCTAATCCGGCCATGCTGTAGACGTCCCCGGCGCAGGCATCAAATTCGGCAATGCCGGAGAGGCTGTCACCGTAGAACGGCGTCATCATGCGGGACTCTTTGACAATGCTCTGGCGGGCTCCGGCGATCAGTGCCGGAGTATTGGCCAGGTCACGGGCGCGTTCCACTGAGGTCACCACAAAGGCCACGGCGCCATCGCTTTCCTGGCAACAATCGTACAGGCGTAGCGGGTCGGCGATCATGCGCGAGCCTTGGTGCTCTTCCAGTGTGATGGGGCGCTGGTAAAAGAACGCATTGGGGTTGGTGGCGGCGAAATCGCGCATGGCCACGGCGACCCGGCCGAAATCTTCGCTGGTGGCGCCGTATTCGTGCATGTAACGGCGCGCACTGAAGGCAATCCAGGCGGCCGGTGTCATGAAGCCGTAGGGAAAATAATGGCTGAAGTTGATGATGTTCGGGTCCAGCGGGCTGTTGTTCATCATCTGGCCACTGCCGAAGCGCAGGCCGGAGCGTTCGTTGAGGGCGCGATAGATCACCACCGTGTCGCACAGACCGCTGGCAATGGCGGTGGCCGCGTGCACAAACGGACCGCAGGCGGCGCCGCCGCCAAACTCCGTGCGGGCGAAAAATTTCAACTCGTTGCCGCCGACTTGACGCAGAATTTCGTTTTCCCAGTTGTTGTCCATGCTGAAGGAAGCCATGCCATCAATGGCGCTGCCGTGGAGTCCGGCATCATCCAGCGCGGCCTTCACCGCCTCGCAGGCCAGTTGCATTTCACTGCGGCCGGAATCCTTGGAAAACTCCGTGGCACCAATGCCGACGATGGCGGCTTTGCGGGCCAGTGTTGCGGGGGATCCAGATTGGCTCATGATGCGTTACCCCCGTGCCCGGCTGGGTGGGCAAGTTGTACCACCGCCACGCCGCTGACGTGATTGCCCATGCCGTTTTTGCCTTTGAACGTCACGTGGGCCAGCTGCTGTTCGCCATCCTCGCTCAACTCAATGACCTCACCGCTCATGATCATGGTGTCGCCGGGAAAGTTGGGGGCGCCCAGGTTGAACTGGATCTTCTTGATACGGCTGCCGGGGCCGGCCCAATCGGTGAGGTAACGGCCCACAAAGCCGTTGGTGGTGAGAATGTTCATAAAAATGTCCGGTGTGCCTTTGGCAATGGCGGCGTCCTTGTCGTGGTGCACGTCCTGAAAATCCTGTGAGGCCAGTGCGGTGGAAACCACCAGGCGGGCAGTGATGGGTAATTCGAATTCCGGCAGGGTGTCACCCACGCGCAGCTGTTGGGCATAAACGTTGTTGAAGTCTGTCATGGCCGCCTCCTTATGCGTTGTCTGCAGCGTGGAACAATGGCAGGGTCATACCTTCCTGCACGTTGGTGAGCTTCATCGCCACAGGCATACCAATGCGGATGTCCTCCGGTTTGGTGCCCACCAGTTGCGAGACGATGCGAACCCCTTCTTCCAGCTCCACCAGCACGATGGCGTTGGGGTAATCGAAGGGCGGGATTTCCGGATAGTGCATTACGGTGTAGGTGTACACGGTGCCTTTGCCCTTGGATTCAATGGTGGTCCAGTTCAGTGATTGGCAATGTTCGCACATGGGTTGCGGTGGGTGGCGCAGTTTGCCGCAGTCACTGCATTGTTGGATCAGCAGCTTGCCGTCACGCAGGCCCTGCCAGAAATGCTCGTGATCATGGTTTTCCACCGGGTGGATACGGTTGATCTTGGTGGGGGTGCTGCTGGGTTTGGCGCCGGGGGGCTGCTTGGGAACCTGATATTTGAAATAGGTGATTTTCGCTTCCGCAAACAGCTCATCGTTCTGATCCATGAATTCCGCCAGTTGGGTCACAAAAAAGCCCTTGCCGATGGCGGTGGTTTTCAGGTCGCTGACGTTGATGATGGTGCTGTAGTGATGGGCGCGATCGCCTTCCTCCAGATAGCGGTGAAAAGTCTGGTCGTAGCTTACCGCCATAATGCCCGCGTAGCCTTCTGCTTCCAGGGCATCCAGAATCTCAAACAGGTTGTCGGTGGTGGAGCCGGGGCCGTCGTTGCCGTGCACATCCCGCATGGACCACATTTGCATCATGGCCGGCGGCGCAACGGCCCGGTCCCGGTTAAATTCGCTGTGCGTGCCGCGGTAGTCATCATCCAGGTAGAGGGGGTTGTTGTCCCCCATGGCGCTGCACCATTGCCAGATGTGGGTGCGGGTCACCGGATTCCAGCTGTTGTAAGGCCCCACGCGTTTGTGCATTAACGGTTTGATTCGTTCAAGAATCTCCGCAGGCGACGCTTGCGACATGGCTACTCCCTCATGTGCGGTTGATCATTCTTGTTATGGTTACCGCTGGATTGTAACCAATTATGCATATATATTGCAATTATAATGCATAATTGGTTCCCGCAGGCTCAGGCCGCCGCTGCAGACAGCACCAACTGGGCCAGATCCTGTTGGCAGTCTGCCAGATCGGTGGCCTTCAGGGCCAGTTGCTGGCCGATAATTTTTTTGGCCTGCATAAACTCCCTGGGGCTGTTGATGCAGTCCGCGGCGAGGATTTTATCCCCTTGTAGATACCAGGCCACAAACTGGTGGGAATCCGGGCTGCCCCGCAGCACCACGCGATCATAGCCTTTATTGAAACCGGCAATCTGCAGCTTGATGTGGTACTGGTCAGACCAGAACCAGGGCAGGGCGTGATAGGCCCTGGCTTTGCCACAGAGGGTGGCGGCGGCGGTTTTGGCCTGCTCCATGGCGTTGGGTACGGATTCCAGGCGCAGACGATAGCCCAGCAGATCGTTGGGGTGGAAGGTGCAGTCACCGGCGGCCACGATGTCCGGATCGCCGGTGCCGGCAAATTCATCCACCACGATGCCGTTTTCAATGGCGAGCCCGGCGGCGGCGGCCAACTCCGTATTGGGGATGACGCCGATGCCGATGATAACAAGGTCGGCGTCCAGCACCAGGTCGTTGTTGCACTGAACCTGTTGTACCCGGCCGTTGCCAAGGATGGCCTGCGCCTGGGCGTTGGTGATGATGTTTACACCCTGTTGCCGGTGCAGCCGACTGTAGTAGTCCGACAGCTGCGGCGCGGTAACCCGTTCCAGTACCCGGTTCATCATCTCCAGCACCGTGACCTCCATGCCCAGCTTGCGCAGCGAGGCGGCGGTTTCCAGCCCAATGTAGCCGCCCCCCACGATGACCGCTTTGGCACCGGGTTTTACCTGTTGCTGTATGGCTTCGGCATCGGCCAGGGTGCGCAGGTAATGTACCCCGGCCAGATCGGCACCGGGAATGTCCAGCGTGCGTACCCGGGCACCGGTGCACAGTGCCAGTTTGTCGTAGGGCAGGGTTTCATTGTTGTCCAGAATCAGGGTTTTGCCGGCGCGGTCAATGGCTTTGACCCGGCGGCCCAGTTGCAATTCAACCCCGGCCTTGTCGTATACCGTGGGTTTGAAAATATCCAGTTCCCCGGCGGTTTTTTCCTGCATCAGCAGAGCCTTGGACAGCGGAGGGCGGTGATAGGGTGCCTGTGGCTCATCACCGATCAGAAGAATACGACCCTGCCAGCCTTCCTTGCGTACGCTGGTTGCCAGTTGCGCCCCGGCGTGGCTGGCGCCAATGATGATACAGGTCTGTTGGTCATTCATGCTCTGGGCTCCTCATGCTTTGCAGTGGCCTTCATTTTTATTGTTGGGGTATTGATTAGCGGTTGTTGTTTAAAGTATACGGTGTATACTAATTCATTCAAGGGGTGGCCTGTCAATTGCCATGTCCCTAAAAAGGTTTTACACCGGGAATTTCATCAGCAAGTGATAAGAAAAAAGCAGGAGTAGAGAGATGCCGACTTTAGAGATTACAGACCTGGCGGGTAACGTGACATCCCTGGAAGCCAATTCCGGCGAAACATTGATGGAAGCGTTGCGGGACAACGGTTACGACGATGTGCTGGCCATTTGCGGCGGGGTTTGTTCCTGTTCGTCCTGCCATTGTTATATTGAAGATGGATGGAAAGAGAAGTTGCATGCTCCCAGTGAGGATGAACTGCAGCTGGTAAGCAGTACTGAGCATTATAAGGATAACTCCCGTCTATCCTGTCAGATTACGCTGACGGATGACATGGACGGCATGAAGGTCACCATTGCCCAGCAGGATTACTAAGCCCGGCACAACAGGACTATGCGGTCAACAGCGATTGCTGTTGACCGACTGTTTGGTCTGCATGGGGTCTGCCCGGAGTTGCTTTACTGTGGCCGGGCTTTGTAGTGAAATTCATCTATGACGACTTCATCAGACAAAAAATCATCAAAACGAACCTACGGTGGCCTGAGCGAGACCGAGCGTGTAAACGAGCGGCGCGAGCGTTTTCTGGAAGCCGGTCTGGAAGTGTTCGGCAGCCTGGGTATGCGGGGTGCCACGGTGCGCAAACTGTGCAAGGAAGCCAGTCTTACCGAACGATATTTCTACGAATCCTTCACCGATACCGACGATCTGTTTTGTGCCGTGTTTCGCCGGCAGATTGATCTTAGCGCCCAGCGTTTTCTGGCGCTGTTACCGAATCTGCCCGAGGAGCTGGAAGACCGTATCAGCGCTTGCCTGGAATTGTATTTCACATCGATGCGCAATGACCGTGTTGTTCGCGTGCTCTATATCGAAAGCCTGGTGGGTACCGATCGGGTGAAGGAAATTCTACACGAGAACGTGGTGGCGCTGTCGGCATTGGCATTAACAATGTTGCGCATGGACAATCCCGATTTGCAGGTATCCGATGATTTTGCCAAGGCTTTGGCGGCCGCCATTAATGGCGCGGTGTCGGCGGTGGCGGTGCATTGGATGCTGAGTGGCTATGAGATCCGGCAAAATGTGTTGGTGGAAAGCAGCACCCTGATGGTGTTGGGTACCATGCGTGAATTGAAAGCGCGCTACTCTGCCGCTTAACTCTTCCGCTTGACTCTTCCATAGGGCGGCGCAGGTTCAGCCGCGCCGCCATCTTAAATGTTGAAGTCGTATCCATACTGCTTTTTTAGGTCTTAATTGAGGGCGGAGGTGGGCACCATGGGCAGCACCACACTGGACGGGTACTGCGGACTGATATGAATGGTGGTCACCCCGCCTTCCGCCATGGCCTGGCGCGGGTAATTCAGCATGGCCTGAGCCTGGTTGCTGGGGCTGATGGAAATTCGCAGTTTATTGCCCTGGCGAATGATGGCGCTGGTGGGGAATACTTCAATTTGCATTTTCACCACTTCGCCCGGTACCAGCGGTGCGCTGGTGGCTTCTGCAAAGGGGTGATAGGGCTGAATCATCACACCCTCCACAAAGCGGGAGCGGGATTCGTCCACCAGGCGGCCGGAGGCCAGTAGCTGGCCATTGGTGATGGGCAGGGATTGGCGCGCGGACACCTCTTCAACCTGCACGGAGACCACCGCTTCGGTCACTGTGCTGTCGATCCAGATATCGGCCTGGATGGGGCCGTTGATGTAGTAGTCTTCCGCCATGGGCTCGGATTCAAAAATCACCCGCTGCTGGGGTACCAGGTCGCTGTTGCTGAAGCAGGCCTTGGGCAGGTTCAGGCCCAGTGTCCATTGATCGAAACTGCGTGAACATTCGGTGCCGTCGTTGATGTTCAGCTCCACACCCAGCAGGCCATTGGCATCGTAGGCGAAACCGCTGGGATGTTCCGGTTGGGTCATCTGCGGGCCGCTTTCTTCGGTGGTGGGTGCGGTTTTGCTCAGGCCCTGATCTTCCCGCAGATACCAGCGCTCCGGTGTCATCAATGGGTGCGGCCAGTCAGTGGCCGTGGCGAAGTGATCACCCTTGAATTGGGCGGGGGTGCTGGGGGTAGGATAGTTTTTCACAAACTGGGTAACCTGGGGCATGGATTCGGTGTTGGTGTCGATGCCTTTCAGGTATTTGTCAAACCACTGCAGCAGCATCAGATCCACCGGCGGCACGGTTTCATTACCAATGTGGGTGGCCACAAAGTTCACAAAGTGACTGCCGTCATAGATTACCAGGCGGCTGTCCACTCCTTTGTTTTTGAGAATCTCGTACAACAGCGGCTCATCCCGCTGAAACAGGTCGTGCAAGGCACCCAGAATCAGGGTGGGGGCTTCCACTTTATCCATATTGGTAATGGGTGAGCGCAGGCTCCAATACTCGGTCTGGAAGTTATAGGTGGGCTCGCCGTCCAGGGCCTGGTTGATCAACGGCAGAAAATAGCTTCTCATCTGTGCCACATGTTCGTCGGTGGCGCTGATCAGATGCTGCATGTGTTTGGGGTTGAGTAGCGATGTGGGCACGTTCTGGGTGGACGTGAAGTGGGTCAGCTGCAGCCAGCGGCTCATGAACAGGCCATTGAGCATGCCGCCGATGCCCACGGTGCCGCGCATGGCGTCGCCCATGGGCAGGCTGACGAAGGCCGCGTCCACCAGGTCCGGGCGTAGTTGTGATGTGAACAGCGAGGTAATGGCCATGTAGGATACCCCCGCCACCCCCAGTTTACCGTTGGACCAGGGCTGGGTTTTGGCCCATTGCGCCGCATCGGAGTAAGCGGCTTGTTCATTGGGGCCCAGCAGATCCCAGCCGCCGCTGGAAGCGCCGGTGCCGTAGGCATCCACCGCCACCTGCACATAGCCCCGCCGCACAATAAAGGAATCGGTAACACCCAGTAGCAGATTACCCGGTACCTTGCCCAGCAGCAGGCTCATCAGGTTGGTGTTGTAGGCGGATTGAGTGAGGATAACCGGGAACTGGCCGGGTATCGGCTGGCCGTTCTCATCGGCGGGAACGGTAACCCTGGCGCTCAGTTTCTTGCCGTAAATGGTATCGATGAACTGCAGGGGCAGGTTCACCGCTTTGGGGTATTCTGCGGCCCGCTGATAGATAGTGCCGCTGCCACTGGTTTCCAGCACCGCCTGGGCATCGTCGTTGAGAATGATCTGTTCATCAGCAGGCAGGGGTGATTCAGTGTTACCAGCGGAGGTTTCTGCTGGATTGCTGGTGCGTTGGCTGCTGTTGTTGTCATTGGAAGCTGAATCCTCTCCAATACAGGCGCTCAGTAAGCCCCCTGCCACAACGGTGCAAAGCAGTAGGCGGATAGATCGATGGATTCCCTGGTGCATTACTTCGTCCCCAAACATGACCTTTTGTACGGACGTTGCATAACTCACGTCGTGCGACAGAGTGCATCGCAATAGCTCGTCCCGGTCTGGTTGTTATTGTTGGCAAGCATCCCTTGCTTGCGTGTTTTATTTATTGTTGAGCGGTCATTGTGTTGCTTGTCGCGGCGGTATTGCAGGCAACCGTGCGCCGCCATAATATTTGTGATGCCATAATATTTTTTGACAATGGGTATTGTCAAATCGAGTTTCCCTTACAGAACAAACAGGTAGGCGTTCCCCGGGCGGGGAAGTGTCTGATAGAAAAAGGAAAAAGCCCCACTTGTGGGGCTTTGTAGTAGAAGGGTAATGATTTGCAAATCAGGCCCCTTGGGCAACTCTGGTGGCCGTATCTGCTGCCGGAAAGTCGGCGGATTCGGGGCGTATTTCCTCCACTTTCACGATCACCCCCACGTCCGGTTCGGTTTGTCCGCCGATCTGGCGCGGTGTTGGCCAGTTGGCGCCACCATCGTGAATGGAGCTGAAACGAACCCGGCGGGCAAACTCCGCAAAGATGATCCGCAATTGCTGACGCGCCTGGTTCATGCCCACACAGGCCCGGCGGCCGCCGCCAAAGGGGAAATACTCGTTAGGGCCGAACTTGTTGTTTTCAAGCCAGCGTTGCGGCCGATATTCTTCGGCATCATCACCGTACACTGATTTGTTGCGCTGGGTGAGGTAAATGCAGGGGAACACGCAGTTGCCTGCCGGTATCAGCCAATCGCCGATCTGGGCATCCTGGGTCAGCCAGCGTACCGTGCCCACCGCAGACGGTGTCAGGCGCTGGGATTCATTGAGGCAGGCGGTCAGGTAGGGCAGCTCAGCCACTTTCAGCGGATCAAACCTGCCTTCTGCGGCAATGGAGGCTTTCACTTCCTCGCGGATGCGCTGCAGGACCTCGGGCTTTTTCAGCAGCCAGAGCATAAACCAGGCCGAGGTGGCAGCGCTGGTTTCGTGGCCACCGATGAGCAGGCCAACGGTTTCTGAGATGACCCGTTCTTCTGCCAGCAGGTTGCCGTCTTCATCGGTGGCCCGTGCCAGCACCGACAGCATGTGGCTTTCCCCGGCATCCATGCGGGCACGAATGGCGCGAATATCCTGCCGGATCATGTCCGCCAGTTGTACCTTCAGATCGATGGCCTGTTTCCAGGGGAACAGGCCTTTCCTGCCGTTGCCGAAATCCCCTTTCCGGGTGCGTTTCAGGTAGGCCTTGTTGAGCATGCCGCGGTAACGTTTGGCGCCGATCATGGAGCCCACGGCAAAATTGGCGTCGCTGCAGGCAGACAGCAACCAGCCCAGCATCAGCCGCTTGTAGGTGTCCTTGCGATCACCCCGGCGTAAATTGAAAACGGTGTAGCAGATCACATCCAGTGTGATGTCGCCCACCAGGCGTGGAATATTGAATTCGTCCCCCACCTGCCAGGCATTCAGGTGCTCGGTGACAATATCATGCATCACCCCGGCCCGGTCTTTCAGGCGGTGGGTGTTGAGCGGGGGGATGATCATCTTGCGGGAATCCTGATGGGGTTTCTGATTCAGGAATACCGTGTTGTCCTCCCCCACATCCATAGGCAGTTGGGTGCGGGAGGCGTCGTACTGATCCGGCCTCAGGGAAAACACATCCTTGATGGCTTTGGGATCGGAGAGGATCACCATGGGGCCCTGTCCGGGCAGGCGCAGGGTAAAGTAATCACCGAAGGTCTGTTGTTGCTTTTCCAGGTACTGCCACAGTCCATAACCCATGTTCATGGCCTGTTTTACTTTCATGTCCCTGGGGCCGGGTGGCAGCTGTGCGGTTGCCGTCATAACGATTCTCCCTTGTCACCGGTTCAATGCTGGCGTATCCGTGCCGCCGGAAACAGGCTCCGGCGGCGATCCTGCAGGGAAAGGAATCAGTCGTCTGCGTCCTGCAGCTCCTGTTGTTTTTTCATGTTGTCCCAGAACCGTTGTGGTACGTGCTCGTTGGGCACTTTAACGAAACTGGCTTCGGTGGGATCGCCGTTGGTATAGGATTGCTCGCCGCAGCCCATGCCATCCTCATCGAAAATAAAGAACAGTGCCATGCGGATGGTGAGCATGTACACGGCGTCTTCGTCATCGGGTTCGATACCGAATGCCACCGGCAGCATGGCGCCCGGGTACATTTGATGCACGTTGCCTTCCAGCACCAGGGTGTCTTCACCGACGATGAACTTTTCCAGTTCCAGGTGAATGACAAACAGGTTGAAGGTCACCAGATTACCGTAGAATACACACAGCTCATCATAGGATTGCGGCTGGATGCCTTCCATCAATCCGTCATCACCCTTGCCCCAGCGACGGTAATCCTGGCGCCGCTGTGAACAGGAGGCCATCAGCGTTTCATAATCACCTTTGCACTCGGCACTGGCATGGTCAACGAAGTTCTGGCAGATCAGCTTCTGGCGCTCGGTGACGCACTTGGGCAAGATGTTGTCGCGCACAAAATTGGCCAGATAATCGGGATCAAACTGCTCAAAGGGAATGGGGCGTTCTGGTAGGGTTTTACCAATGTACATGGAATCCTCTCCTGCAATATTTCTCGTTTTTGTTGTCATGGCTAAGATACAGGTTTACACCGTATACCTATTTGGCAGGGACATCAATAGCGCGCGCGCCGGCGCCCGACCCGTGGTGTCAGGCCGCAGCTTGATCACGCTTTTAGTTGCAGGGTCGCGAGTATCTTAAGTTAATGATTTTATGAATAATTATGCCGCCGGTGGTTGGGCTCCGGCGAACAGCAGGCGAAGTTGGGTATCGTCCATTTGGACTACGCAGGAGGAGGTCACCCGAAACACGCTGCGGGTGATCAGCCAGCGGTTATCCCGCCTCTCATAGTCATCTTCGTAATAGCCCGCCAGTTGGGTCAGGGTCTGATGGTGGTTGTCGATCTGGTGGAAATATAGATCCCAGACGGCACTGGCCTGGTGTGGTGAATGCCACTGGATGCGGGCATTCTGGCCATGATGCATGTCGATGATGTGGGCGTGGCAGGCAAGCTCTTCATACAGGCTCAGAAACTCATCCCGCGTGGTGAACGTGCCCAGTGTGCCATAGTCGATGTGTACTGCACCGGCGGCAAAACACTCTCGAATGGCAGCGATGTTTTTGCGATCGCAATGATGCAGATAGGCTGCTTTCAATTGTCGAATCGCTTCAATGTCTTCCAGCCTTTGCAGGCGTTGCTCCAGTGCGTTCACCGTTGGTTCTCCTTTGGCTTCTCCCGTG
>DKQK01000015.1:0-39622 GCA_002471665.1 Gammaproteobacteria bacterium UBA7310 | reverse complement strand
TGTTCGGCCCGTTGTTTCAGGGCATAGGCCATGGCGTTGAAACCATCGCGCATGGATCGATAGAACAACCATTTTACCAGTGGGCTCAAGGCACCGCTGATGTGATCCTCGGTGTGATAACAGCAGCGCCCGTCCGCCAGTGCTTCGACGGTTTGCCAGCGGCGGGCTTTCAGGATGCTGTCGTGCAGCATGTTCATGCCCCAGCCAAGGGATTGCGGTGGCTTGACGCCGGTGATGAATTCCCGCTGCAGGCGTTTGCCGCGCCCGGGCAAGTTCACGTGCAGCTCCACCGGGCTGCCGGGCTTGAAGCTGGTCACCACTTTTTCGGTAAAGGGATTCCACTCGGGATAGCGTTTCAGGTCGTAAAGAATCTGCCACACCCGTTGTTGCGGCGCGTTGATCTCAACCCGGTCGGAGTAAACAGTAAAGCTGGGCATCAGGCGGTACTCGCCTGCCCGGTGGCGTTGGCGCGGGCAGCGTCCTGTGCTGAACCGGTGCCGCAATCGGTAGACGGCAGGCTGTCAATCCACGCCAGGGTTTCATCCCACAGGCGTTTGCCTACCTGTTCATGGTTGGCCTCGGGGTTGGGGGCCGCGGCGGCACAGCGATCAAAGTAGCGTCCGCCGGCAAGCCCCGGCGCCGTGGCGCAATAAATCTGGGTCTGTGCCCCCTGGCGCGGGGTCAGCATAAACAGCATCTGCAGTGGATTAACCCACTGCAGTAACCGTTGCATACGTTGGTTGGTTTCCAATCCCCGGATGGCGATATTGGTGGCAATGGAGCCCGGGTGCAGGGCGTAGCTTTGAATGTTTCTGTGCCCGTAGCGTCGTTGTAATTCAAAGGCTGCGTGCACCAGGCCCAGTTTGGATTGGCCATAGGTTTGCCAGGAGTTGTAGGGCTGGCTGGCATGAAACAGTTCGCTGTTAAGCCCCTTCTGGTGCAGATGTGATGCCACAAAGACCACCCGCGCCGGTTCTGACACTGTACCGGATTGCTCCAGTAACGGCAGCAGTCGCCGGGTCAGGTGCATGGGCCCCATAAAATTGGTGCGCCAATGAATTTCGAAGCCGTCGGCGGACAGGTGCGGCTCACGCCAGCTGCCGAGGATGTCGGCGTGGATGCCGGCATTGTTGATGAGAATCTGCAGGCTGTCACCGATGGTGTGGCGGTACCATGCAACAAAGTCTTCCACGGAATCGGCCCGGGTCAGATCCAGGGGGTGGCCGTGCAGTTGGTGGTGAAAACCATCGGCCTGCAGTTCACGCCGCATCTTTTCAACACTGGTATCGGTATTGCTGCGGGTGGTAATAATGACCCGGGCGCCCCAGGCGGCCAGGGTGATAGCGGTTTCATAGCCGATGGAGCCGGGGGAGGCGCCGGTGACAATGGCGGTTTTAGGGTGTAGATCAACGGGCATTGCCATGGGCGGTTTGGTCAGCAGACGTCGCGCGACGCTGCTGACTGCCGTGGTGACATCGCTTAAAGGCATTCCTTTTCCCTCTGGTTGGTGTGCAGAAACGGTTGGATCAGGTCGCCACTCATGGCCCACAGCCGCTGTCCATTGGATGGATCCAGTGCCAATGGGGACGGTTGTTTTTCCCGCATCATGTGCAGGTAGACACCGCTGCGGCTGGCCATGTCATCAGCGCAGGCCAGGTAGCAAACCGGAGCGGCGGCCTGCTGCGGTGAGCGAAACAGCAACTTCATAATGGGCGACAGGATGGGCTTGATGTAGGCCGGTGATTCCCGCGCGATATTGGAGGCGATGGGGCCGGGGCAGAGGCTGTGCACCGCAACGTTCAGTTCGCCGTTGGGGTTCAGGCGGCGATGCAGTTCCTGGGCAAAAGTGGAGAGATGGAGCTTGCTTTGGCCGTAGAATTTCATTCCGTCCTTGATGCCGTAGTGGTGAAAGGCGGCAAAGTGATCGAAGTCGATGGGGGCGGAGGATTGATGGGCTTCGGAGGAAACAAACACCACCCGGGGAACATCGGCCCGGCGCCCCTGCAACGGCAGCACGCCATCCCGGCACCAGCGCGCCAGCAACAAGCGGTTCGCCAGAAAGTGAACGGCAAACATGATCTCGTAGCCCTGTGGTGTTTTGCGCGCATGCAGCGGCATCAGGCCGGCGTTCATGACCGCGATATCGAGTTTGATATTGCGCGCCTGCATCTGGTCACACAACCGTGTCACCGAACGCAGATCCGATAAATCCACCGCCAGCATCTCGACGTTGGGGTTACCGGAGGCACGTTTAACCTCTTCCCCCGCAGCCGGAATGCCACTGCGGCAGGCCATGATGATATGTCCGCCGCGCCGCGCCAGATCGATGGCCACGGCTTTGCCCAAGCCGCTGTTGGCGCCGGTGATCAGGCAAACTTTGCCGTCGATGCGTTGTGCATCGGGTAAGCCCGGTAATTGTTCCTGCCGGCTGAACAGATCCAGCAGAGCGGTAGTGACCGCGCTGATCACACCTTTGTGGCCGACGCCGCTGGCCCCGCGATTGTTGTGATTATTGTTCATAGGGAATTCCATAACGGCGGCGGTAGAAAGCAGTCTGTGTTTCTATGTCTTCCCGGGTCAGGCCAAAATCCTCCAGCCGGTAAACGTGCTTGCCGTAACGGTGTTGCACGTTGCGTTGGCGGGTGGCTTCGGCGGCCTGAGCAACACGTTCATCAAAGGGCAGGCCGGCGGCTCGGTAGATGCGCGCTACTTCGGCAATGGGATCTTTAAGCAGATCGTAGTAAGACACATCAATAAAGCGTTGCGGGTTGGCCCGCTCACGCACGTCGATGGACACTTGCATGAGTCGATTCACTTTGCGTACCCAGTGGCGGGCCACGTCCCGTGCGTCCACCTGATCACTGAACACGCCCCGGCCGTGGGCGACCATGCTGCAGAACGAGCCGGTGGTTTTCTGCGGGTCACGGTGAGTTTGCACAATGGTGGCCTCTGGAAACACCTTAAGGATGACATCCAGATACTCCATGTGGTGTGGGGTTTTCAGCACCCAGTTGGCCGCCGGCCGTTGCCAGGTGAGAATTTTCAGCAGTGTTCGCAGGTACTCGTAGGCCGGGGTATGATCCTGCTTTTCCAGCCAATTTGCATAGGTAGGAACGTGCAGGGTGGCTTCCGGGGATTGGCTCATAAAGCTCAAATCCAGTAACAGCACATCCTCCTCCGGGGCATCGTGTTCCACCGGGTGGATGGCAAAAAACTCCGGCGCCAGATAGGCCAGGCCTTTTTCCGCCGTGCGCGCCATGGCGATCCGTTTTTTGGGATTGCCGGTTTTCTCCCTGGGTAACGGCAACGGGTTCAGGGCCTCCCAGGAGAGCAGGGCACGCATGTTGGGATCGGCGGCTAAAAGCCGGTGCAATGTGGTGGTGCCGGTGCGCTGCAGGCCGGCAATGATGATGATTTTGCCCAGGTCAATCTGCAGAATCTCCGGGTGCGCTTGCAGTAATTGCTGAGCCCGCAAGCGCACCATCAGGGCCGCTTCCAGACGGTTTTTCTGGATCAGTTTGCCCAGTGGAGTGAGGTTGGCTTCCTCATTGATGGCGTTCACCAGCACCGACAGCGGTGTGCGAAACCATTCGTCGCCGAAATCCGTGAGCCCGCTTTTGCGCCGGGCGTTGGCAATCAGTTGCTCTGTATCCAACTGGCCCAATACACCCATCTTCTCGGCCACCCGTCCGGCGCGGTTAAACAGGGCAATGGGCAGCGGCCGGTAGGGTTTATGGTATTGATTGCCGGTTTGCAGCGGTTTTTTCCCCATGATGAACTCTTATGCTGTAGCGGTTTGTTGTTTTGTTTGTAGCGACTGCAGTTGCGACAGCTTGACGACGCGTGTACTGGGTTGCGGATGTTGCCGGGCCCTGATCCAGCGAAAGCACATGGTGCCGCTGGCATGGCCGGTGGTGTTGATCCAGTTGGGCAGCCCCGGGTCCTGGTGGGCAACGATAATGCGCACCGAGCCATCGTCTTCAAGTTGTGCCAGGTGTTTGTTGGTGTGAATCTGGAAATGGGTATAGTCCAGGGATTCCATCCAATAGTTATTCAGCTGGAAATTCCAGTGCTCGCATTGCGGCGGGGTGACTTCGATGAGCAGGGCCTCATCGGCGGTCAGCGCCCAGTGGCTGTGGTAGTAGATAATGTTGGGATCACCGCCGGCGGCAGTGGAAACCTCAGGATCAAACTGAGGCAGCGTATTGCTGTGTTGTTGAAAATCCCGGGCCCATTTGGCAAACAGCAGGGAGGCGCCTGCCACCAGCGTGCTGGTAGATCTAAGCCCGCTGTCCACCTGCTCCGGGGTGACCCTGCCGGGGACGGCAGTTTCGCCCGGCGGGCAGATGCGCTCAATGCTCAGCTCTGCCGGTGTTTCCCGTTCCCGATCCAGGAACGTTTGGCGTACGATCAGGTTGCCGCTGTTCGGTTGCATGGGCAGCCAGTTGTTCGGCTGGGGCTGGCAGCTGACGATGATTTCGAAACAGCCATCGTCATCAATGGCCAGCTGAGATGCCTCCAGGTAGCCTGATGGCGGCATGCCGCCCCCTTGCCCGTAGTGTCCGATCTGGGTGCCAAAGCCCAGGTAGTGCACACTGTTGCGGCGGCCGCGGATGCGGTACTCGTATTCACCGCTGATGCAGGCGGTCTGGTAGTAGTTGTCCGGATTGTCGGCGCCCATTTTTACGGTCTCGTGTACCACCCGGTGCAGTACCGGAGCCTTGGGATCGGCGTGCTCCACAAACGCCATCAGTCCGGCCCGGGTCAGCCGCGTCAGGTAACGATAGCCTTCCGCCTGATTGAAGGCATCCTGGGGGGTGCCGGGAAAACTCAGTGATGCGCCGGCGGCTTTCAAGGTGTCGCAGAATTCCTCCCAGCTCTGGCCGGAGAGAATGCGTTGCTGGGCCAGGGATTCCGGCGTCACTCCGCGCAGCTGACGCCACCACAAGGTGATTTTGCGAAATCGGTTGAGAACAGCAATGGCGGTTTTCATTGATAGCACTCCACGGTGTCAGCCCAGGTACGCCTGTCCGCCGTCAATGGCAATGCTCTGGCCATTGATATAGGCGCATTGATCGCTGCACAGGGTTGCCACGAAACGGCCAATGTCGGTTTCACAGTCACCCACTCTCTGCATGGGCAGGGAGCGGATAAAGGCCTGGGATTCCTGCGGGTTGTTGTCCATCCACCACTGTAACCCCGGCGAGGATGCCAACGGCAGGATGACATTGCTGCGAATGCCATCCGGCCCCCATTCGCAGGCGGCGGCCCGGGTCAGTGCCCGGATTGCGTCTTTCACAGCGGCGTACCCGCCATAGCCGGAGCTGTCCCAGCGTTTGGCGGCAGTGGAGGCCAGGTTGACGATGCAGCCCCCCGGCTTCAGGTGCGGATAACACAGTTTCATCAGTTTAAAGGTGGCGCGGGGGCCCGAACGCCAGCCGTTGTCCAGCTGCTCATCACTCAGATCCAGCAACGAGCCCAGGCACATCTCCTGGGCATTGTTCACCAGAATATCAATCGTGCCGAAGTGGTCGACCACCTCCTGCACTGTGTGCTGCAGGGATTCATCATCCATGACGTTGCACTGAATGGCGATGGCCTGTGCGCCCCGTTCCCGGATCAGGTCACAGGTGTGCTGGAGTTTTTCCAGGGTGCGCCCGGTTACGGCAATGCGGGCCCCGGCGTCGGCCATGGCCAGCGCAATACCTTGCCCCACGCCCTGGCCGGCACCGGTGATCAAGGCGACTTGGTTGTGCAGGGAAACAACAGGTTGCTGGATGGCCATGACATGTTACCTATCAATCATTAGTTTTTTATCGCACGTTAAAGTATGATCCCTATAAATGCAATATATATTGCAAAAAGATCTCAATAATGGGTGGGTTACCATCAAGCCGACGGTATAAGGGGCTTGGGTGATTGGAGTGAGGGGGCTTGGGTGATAGGAGAACCGGGATGATAGGAGGGCCGGGATGATTGGAGGCTTGGAAATTGATTGGCGACAACGGTATGGCCCATGGGCTGTGGTGGCGGGGGCTTCCACCGGAATCGGTGCCAGCTTCAGTGAGCAGTTGGCCGCCAGGGGGCTGAATCTGGTGATGATTGCCCTGACGGGAACCGGCCTTACGCAGCAAGCGGCCCGGCTGGAACAGCGCCATGGCATTGCAACGCTTTGCCTGGAAATGGACCTGGCCGATGCGTCGGCGGTTGCCCGCCTGCCGGACCTGATTGCCCGGCGGCAGGTGGGCCTGCTGGTGTACGTCGCCTGCCATTCCGTGATCGGTGAGTATTTGCAGATTTCGCTGGCGGATAAACTGAAAATGGTGGACGTGAACGTGCGCGGGCCCTTGCTGTTGATTGATGCGCTGGCGCCCGCCATGCAGCGCCGGGGTCATGGCGGTATTCTGCTGATGTCGTCCCTGTCCGGTTTTCAGGGTAGTGCCATGGTGGCAACCTATGCAGCTACCAAGGCGTTCAATACCGTGTTGGCAGAGGGGCTCTGGTCGGAACTGCAGGAAGACGGTGTGGATGTGCTGGCCCTGGTGGCCGGTGCAACCCATACACCCACGTTTGATGCCTTAACGCCCCGGCACCGGCAAAAAACCGTTTATCCCATGCAGCCGGATGCGGTGGTCAGGGAAGCTCTGCAGCAGTTGGGGCGGCGGCCCACACACATTGCCGGACGCTTGAACCGGGTGGTGAATTGGGTGTTGCGGCGTATACTCAGCCGGCGCAATGCCATACGCTTTATCAGTCACAATACCAAACGGGTTTACCGAGACGAACATGGCAGAACAGATTGAATCAATTCGCCCGCGGGCGGACTCCACCCGGGAACGCATACTGGATGCGGCAGAACAACTGTTTGCCCACAACGCATACGAAGGTACAACCTTGCGGGAGATAGCCACCCTGGTGGGTATCCGGGAGCCGAGCCTATACGCCCATTTCGCCAACAAGGAAGCCATCTACGATGGCGTGATTGACCGCGCCCTGATTCCTTTCAGTGATGCGCTGCTGGATTGGAGCATGCCGAAGATAACACTGCAGACGCTGTTTGATATGCCCGCCCGCTTGCTGGCGCTGCACGCACGGCATCCCTACTGCGCGCAGATTCTGCATCGGGAATTTACCAGCCAGCCCCACCGCATCAGCCTCAAAGTACTGCAATGGCAGCAGCAGTTTGTGGAACAGTCCCAGCGCTTCATGGCAAGCCTGCCGGAGACGGATTCGGATTCAGTGCATAAAACCCGGGTGGTGGCCAACATGATGACCTGCACCAATGTGATTCTGGGAATTTTTTCGACGCGGGGCATGCAGCAGCGTTTACTGGGGGATGAGTTTGACGAGGCCACCATGATGGAGGAGCACCTGCGCCTGGCCAACAAAATATTCCGCAGCCTGGTGCTGTAACGCCCCGGGGGATGGTCACACTGCTGTCAAATTAGAGTCATGAAGCCATGTTAGGTTGCTGGGTCCGTTGTGACTTCTGTGGATGAACTATGACGCTTCCGTTTGCTGTTCCGTATATTGCGCGCCGTGCGGCGCTCATGCTGGTGTTGACGCTGGCTGCCTGCACCATGCAGAGCCCTGTTGCGCCGGCCCCGGCCACTGACCACTTTGTCGATGAGCATCAGGCGGCGCTGCATTTTATTCAGCCGATATTCAGTGTGCTGGATTGTGAGAAAAAGGGCGAGATAGAACAGGGCGAGGTGGATGAACATTTCTTCGAGCTGTATTTCTTTGCCGATCGCGATCGATCACGGAGTATTTCCGCGGTTGAGTTCGCCCAGTCCATGCCGCATTCCACCCCACAACAGAACCTGTATCTTTTCCAGAGAATGGATACCGATCGCAATGAGTTGATCAGTGTAGAGGAGTACCGGCAATTTGTTTTTGCGGCATTGCAGGTGGCCGACACCAATCAGGATGGCAGTGTTGATGAACAGGAGGCCGCTGTGCATGCCTTTCGACGGGCCGGGAGGCAATGATGGCGCAGATACACATCCATAACCTGTTTCCGGTGCCGGTGATGCGGGTGGAGGGGTTTCTCAGCCGGCGGGCCACAGACGACGTGCTCGCCGCGATTCGCCGCTCACCGCAATTGAAAAATGCCCAGACTGACTTGCTGGCCCATACGGAAGTGATTCGGCCGCAGCAGAACCCCCACTATCAGCAACTGGATGAACTGGCACAGGAAAGCCTGCGGGATTTCGGCTTCCTGTTGTTTGGTGAAAACCTGAATTGGCACATCAAGGAGATGTGGATGAACCGCCTGTCCCACGGTGGGCATCAGGTGATGCACTCCCATGCCAACAGCTTTATTTCCGGTGTGATATATCTAACGGATTCAGATGAGTCGGCCCGCACCGTGTTTCACAACAGCATGGGTAGCCGCCAGTTCGTGTTTTCCAACCAGCATGCACAATCCACTACCACTCCCTACAATGGAGAGCGTTGGGTGGCCAGCGATATGCGCCGTGGTGATCTGATGCTGTTCCCCAGCTACATGTTGCACGCAGTGCCCCGCAATGAAGGGGGTGAACGCATTACCATCGCCTTTAATGCCTTGCCGGAACGCTTGAGAAGCTGGGATTACGAGGTTCGTTTCGCAGGCCAGTGATGCCTTCAGTTACCGAATAAATGTTGGCGCAGTTGCAGGGCTTCCATTTGCTGTGGGCTTGCCTGCTGTAATTCCGACAGCAAGCGGTAAGCCGCCTGGGGTTGCTCCCGGGCCAGGCCGCGGGCACTCATCAACAGTGTGCGATAGGCCGGGGTGAAATCTTCGCTGCTGCGCACGATGTCCAGCAATGGCGCTTTACTTGACGCCACCAGCTGACCGATATTTTGGCTGCCCCGGGCGTGGTGCCCTGCTTCGATAAAGCGATCCCGCGCCTGCCAGTAGGATTGCAGGCGCCGGCCAAATTCCGTCGCTGCCTCCGCATCAGGCAGCAGACTGCCGCGCAAGGGTGCCAGGGCCTGCAGCAATCTGAGCAGGCGCGCAGAGGGCTGATCCTGGGTTTGATAGACAAAGCGCGGTGCCTGGTAGGCAACCACGGGGAAATCATCGGTATTGATGGGGCCGGCTCCGGCAAAACGCGCCAGGGCCCGGGTGTCTCCCAAAAAGCCGCCGAACAATGCAAAGTCGGAATTCAGCCGTCCCTGCACCAGCTGTTGCTGCAGGGGCGGGTAGTGTACCCGCTGCTGCAACCAGTTGGCCTCGTATTGCGGTGCGCTTTGAAAGCCCGCCAGACACAGGATCGGTTGATCCAGGCTGAAGTGGCCCAGGTGCAGCTGGGCGATGGGGAACACGTCGATGAAGGTACGGATGATGGTGCGCAAGGTATCCAGATCCAGTTGGAACAGCGGCAGCCACTGGCAGAATACACCGTCGGGGGCAAGGCGATTCCTGATGGCAGAAAAGTGCTCCCGGGTGTAGAGCGAGCCGGCCCCATCCCGTGATGGATGAAAGATCTCGGCAATGATGACATCAAAAGCAGCATCACTGGCAAGCACAAAGCGCCGTGCATCCGCCGCAATGATAGTCGGTGAGTTATTCCAGGCGGAGGAGGTCACCTGCACACCAAAGTGTGGCATGAGTTCGATTGCTTCCGGTATGAGTTCAACGGCGGTGGTGTGCAGATCCGGGTAGTATTGGCTGGCTTCAAATGTGATGCCGGTACCCAGCCCCAAATACAACGCGGATTCAGGCAGCCCCTGCAGCAGAAGGGGAAGGTGTGACTGGCGATGATCAGAGAACCGGGAGGCGGTACCGCCCATGGTGAAGTGGTTGTTCACTTTGAGATGACGGGCCCCGGCGGTGTCTTCCACCACGGCAACCGCCGCCATGATGCCGTCGCGGTAGTCGAGAACCCGGCTGTGCGTACTGCTGTTGATAAAGCGCAGGGGCACAGGTTGCAGTAACATCCCCACACAGAGCAGGGCGGGAATTGCTCCGTAGCGCAGCCGCAAGGGCCACTCGGTGTTGCGCCGGGTGGCCGCCAGTAACAGGTAACCCACAGGGATAAGCAGCAAGGCCACCTTGGCCCCCAGGGCCGGCAACAGAACGATGCCGAACACCAGTGGTGCCACGGCGGCACCCAGGGTGTTCCAGCCCAGGGCATGACCCAGGCCATTGCCGCCGATGGCGTGGCTGGCCAGATGACTGAACAGCGCGCCCATGCAGGCAGTGGGCGGCAAAAACACCAGGGCGGCCAGCATCAACTCGGCCAGGATGGCATTGACAGAGCCCGATCCCATTCCCTGCAGCAGAAACGGGTACAGGGTATTGGCCAGCCACAGGCAGCCGATTCCCAGCAGGCAGAACACGCTGGTCATGCTCAGTAACAGAGTCAGTTGATGCTGAGCGTGGCTGGCGCCGAGCCGAGCCGACAGCCTGTGCTGATAGAACCCGGCGCCGATGCTGATACCAACCAGGTACACCGCCAGCACTACCGCAAAACTGTAAACCGTGTTCTCGAGCACCTGGCTCAGCACTCTCACCACCAGAATTTCATAGCCGATACCCAACAGGCCGCTGCAGAACAGAATCAGTGCGCGGGGAGCGGTGGCAGGAGCGCAGAGCGCAACCGGGGTGGTGGTTGGTGACCTGGTTTGGTGGAAAAACAGCACGGGAACAGACAATGCGCAGAGCAGGTTGATGCCGGCCAACATCCATTGGGTGGTATGCAGCCCCAGATTTGGAATCAACAAAAAGGTCGCACCCAATGTGCCCAGAACCGCACCCAGGGTGTTTGCCCCATAGAGTCCGGCGACGGTGCCGGATTGCTGCCATAACATGGAACTCATGCGCTCCATCGCCGGCAGGGTGGCGCCCATGGCAAAGGTGGCCGGCAGCAGTACCAGCAAAGAGGCGCCGAAGGCGATACACCAGTGACGTAAGGCGGAGGGGGTGGCCCCCATCAGGGTGGGCAGCCACTCATTATACAAGGGGATCAGTTGGGTCAACATCAGCGACCAGAAGGCGATCGCCAATTCCAGCCCAAAGTACCAGTGGTGTGGATAAGCAGTGCTGCGCATGAATCGGTTCAGGGTAAAACCACCCATCGCCAATCCCACAAAGAAGGCGGCCACCACGGCAATCACGGCAATCATTTCGTGGCCCAGTGAAACCGTCAGTAACCGGGTCCAGACCATCTGGTAACCCAGGCCGGCCAAGCCGGATAAGATGACCACCAGCAGAAACAGGGGATACCGCACCTGGATCATGACCCGGCTGCACCTGTAACGAAAAGCGTGAAGGCCAGATACAGGAAACCGATCGCCGCGATCCAGCTACCACCGGCGCGCACGGCGATGATGCCCCAGGATCGTTGGGTGATGAGCTGATGGCTGGCGGCGGTGAGGATGCTTACCAGCAAATAGGCGGCACAGGTAACCCCGGCCAGGTAGAGCACCAGCCCCTGGCCGAACAGTTCCGGCATGCCGTTGGCGTACCCGTGACTGAGCCCGGTTGCCATCACCAATGCAATGAAAAAACGGGGTGGCAGGGGCCGGGCCGCAAGCACCAGGCCACCCAGCACCAGAAACGAAATCAGGTTTATCACGGCAATCCATTGCTGTGCCGGCAGAGTGCTGCCCAATGCCGCGCCCGCCAATACCGCCAGAGGAAACAGCGGCAATGCGGTGCGCGCCGACGCGGTGTTCTGTAAACCTGCCACCAGGGCCAGCGCCAACCAGGGAATGAGATGGGACAGTGTGATCACCGGGTGCAGCAAGCCGGCGTAGTACTCGCCGAAACGGGTGGAAACCAGATGGGCATGAGCCCACTGTGGCGTGAGCAGACAGAACAACAACAGCCATCGTTTCATGGGATTACATCCAACCCAGGCTGGCCGCCGAGAAGTACACACCCAATGCGGCGATCATGCCGCCCAGGCCGCGTATTGCCCGGGTACCCGCAGGCCAGCGGGTGAGCGTGCCCAGTACGATGCCCACCAGGTGCAACAGGCCGGTGCTGATCACAAAGCCTACTCCATAGGCCAGGGGGTTGGCCGCCGCCGGCAGTTCGGTGCCGTGGGCATGGCCGTGAAACACCGCAAAGCAGCCCACCAAAAGCGCGGCGATCTCCAGCGGTGGGCGCAGGCTGAACAGCACCATCAGGCCGAGAATCAAGGCAGAGAGGGCGATGCCGGTTTCGATGGCAGGTAACGGCAGGCCTGCCAATCCCATGACCCCGCCCGCCGCCATGACCATGGGAAAGGTTATGGGCAACAGCCAGATGGCAGGTTTACCCAACTGGGCTCCCCACAGTCCAACCGCCACCATGGCCACCAAGTGATCCAGGCCAAGCATGGGGTGCAAAAATCCGCTGCTGAGGCCACCGGCGACCCCGGCCTCGGTATGGGCGTGGGCCGGGTTGGCGACCGCACAGATGAGCAGCAGCACAAGTGCGCCACACATTGGGTGCGAAGAGGATATTGGCCTGTGGTGATGGGGCATGGGAAGTACCTTCTATTCTGCGTGCAATGGGTGGTTGGGAATTAAATCGGGCTCAGCAGCATGTCTAACCGGGTCAGGAACCAAAAGCAGCCGATGCTGCCCACCGCATAGATGGCAGTGGTTTCCATCCAGCGGGGAAAATGGGATTGCAGGCTGCGGTGACTCCACAACAGGGCCAGCACAATCAGCACAAAACTCAGCTGGCCCAACTCCACGCCCACATTGAAAAACAGCAGTGCCGCCGGCAGATTTGCTTCCGGCAATCCGATCCCGGTCAGGGCGCCGGCGAATCCAAATCCGTGCAGCAGGCCGAAACCAAAGGCGATGGCCCAGGGCATGCGTGCACTCACGCAGGGCTCACCGCGCTTGAATTTGAGTACTTCCACGGCAACGATGGCGATACTGAGTGCGATTGCTGCGTTTACCGGCTTCTCGGGTACCCCCAGCCAGCCCAAGGTCACGGCACCCAGTGTCATGCTGTGGGCCACGGTGAACGCCGTGATGGTCTTGAACAGCATCCAGCGGTTGCCCACCAGCCACATTAATCCGAGCACGAACAGCAGGTGATCCACACCCAGCATAATGTGTTCAAACCCCAGAGGAAGGTAGGAGGCCATGATCCGCGTAATCGGCAGATTGCCGTTTGGATTGAGAGCAATATCGGGGTTGGCCCCGGTGAGGGTGTAGGTCTGGGGTTGCTGATCGATCCGGTCTATCTGTACCACCGCGGCGGAATAACGCTCTCCCAATTGCTGCAGGGCGAGTGTACCGTACAGATTCTTCTCGCCACATTGCAGACGCGGATAGTCAAATTCACAGTGGGCGGGAAACACCACCGTGGGGGGGAACTGATTGGTGGATGAGGAATAGGTCCACTCTACATTAAAGAGCCCGGTTTGGCGCTCGCTGATGGTGAGCAGCGCAATCGGTGTTTCATGGGCCAAAGCCTTGGTACAGGTCAGCGCGAGCAGGAACAGACAAACCAGGGGGATGGGTTTCATGTTAGTTGACCCTGCTGCTGACGGCATCCAAAGGTGTTGTCTGCGCTGTATTCAGGCGTGCCGATAAATGGGGGCTGAGGGCAAGTTCTATGCGATAGCGATCAGCCAGGCTCTTGGTTTGGTCAGCCAGTTGAATGTCGTTACGGAACTGTTTCCAATCCCGGATCACCTGGTTTCTAACGGATTCCAAAACAGCGGGCTGGCCCGGGTGGATGCCGGTGATGCGAACCATGCGCAGGCGGTTGTCCTGTTCGATCACCTGCCACCGGTTGGTGGCGTTGCCGAGCAGGGTTCCACTGGCCGTCGCGCCCAGCATGGTTTCCAGGTTGCTGGCGGGCCGTTGGCGATAATGACGCAGGCTGGGTTGCAATTCATCGGGCAGAGGTTCGCCCTGATTCAGGGCCTGTGCCAGGGTTTCGGCCTGTGGCAGGGTATAGGTTGCGGTAAGCGGAAACTGCTCGAAATCGTAAGCCGTCGGCAGGTCGTATCGGTCCCGGTTGAACTGGAAAAAGTCAGTGAGTTCCGCTTCGGTCGGCGTGTCAACGATGATGCGGTTGAATAATACGTTGCGCATTTTCAGGACCAGACGGTTGCGAATCATCTCATCCCCCTGATCCATCTCCATCTGCAGCGCTTCACGGTAGAGGATTTCATTCTGCGACCATTTAACGATCATGTTGTTGAGTTCATCCGCAGAAGGCTCGCGCCCCTGGCCCTCCTCAAAGATATCGATGAATTCCAGCAAGCGTGCATCATCAATAACAATGTGGCGGGGGTCCGGTCGGTTGCCCAGCACATAGCTGTCCAGCGCAAACATTAACAGCGCCAGGAGCAAGAACTGAATCAACGGTTCACGAAGCCAGGATGAGAACAATGAAGAAGGCATAGTCTTGGGTACTTTTCCTACGGTGCTTGTGGTTAAGCGAAGCAGGTCGCAAAGGTGTCCGTACCGGCGGCCTTAATGAAACAGCATGAAGCAAGCTGGAACGCTATTAATAAAACGTTTGTGCTACAGAAATATGAAACGACAAACATCCGCTGTGTATTCTGATTGCAATATTTCGTTAGTGAAACTTCAAAAAATCATCACCTAAATGACATTAACAGGGTTTAAAAACTATCCCTGTCAACTTGGCCGGTTGCAATCCATGGAAGGGCTTGTCGTCAGACGAGATAGGGTCAAGTGCATCAAGCAGTGTCTTGCTTCACCTATCAATGTCAATGTTATCTAAAAAGAACTCGGGGGTTCTTCCATGAACAAAAATGTAATGTCTGCTGCTCTGGCGGCAGCGGTGGTCAGTGCGGCGGGAAATGTCAGCGCCGGGCAGTACCTGTCAGGTGATTTCCATAACCACACGACCTGTTCCGATGGTTCTACGTCGGTTAAAACACTGACCCGAAAATCACTGGAGTATTTGGACTGGTTTATTCATGTTGGCCACAGCGGCCGCGGTGCCCGGGATTGCCGGGTCAGCGATTTCCTGTACTTAAATCGCGACAGTGAATACAACCGTGGCTTGTGGGTGAACTCACTGCCGGCCGGTGCGGCGGATATCAAGGGTGACGTGCGCTACGACACCATGCGCAATGGTGCTCAGGTGGAATCCATGTGGCGCTGGCAGAGCCTGCAGGAATTCAACCTGGGTGATATTGTGGAAGAGCGTAACATGCCGGGTAACGAAGATAAGTCCGCTTTCCTGGGAGTTGAGTGGGTCGTGCCCGGGCACGAGCATTCCAGTAACTCCATCAGTGCGGGCCAATATGGCGAGTCACCGAATTCCGATGCACTTGCGCAGTTTGAATATTGCTTTGCGCGTAATTCCGACGATACCAGTCAAGGCGGTGGGCAGGGCTGGACCTGTGAACTGTCTGAACAGGGTAACAACACTATTAAATCCCTGTTCGCCGGGCGGCCGGAAGAAGGCACCGCTGACTACAACTCCACATTGGTTGGCGGCATTAATATCGACGATGGTGGTGAGCATGTGAAATCCACCGCCGCGGTATTGTGGATGCAGGAAAACTTCCCCGGCGCGGCGTTTGCGGTACAGTCACACGTTGAACGCCAGGGTGCATTCATTGCCCAGGATGATGAAGGCTACAACGTTGAACACATGCGTGACTGGAACACCGTAGCCCCGGATGTGGCTTTCGGCTTTGAAAGTCAGCCTGGCCATCAGGCTGTCTATGATCGTGGCAGCTACAATGCGGGTCGCCCCACTGCGGGGTTGTTCACCTATGGCGGTACCGGTTGCTATGGCGCGGCGGAAGCGGCCAGGCCCGGTCTGCACTTTGATGGAACGCCTTTGACACAGGCTGATTTTGCCGCCGGTTCGGAGTATGAGGTGATTCCAGACAACATGGACCCGGCCAAGGTAACACTGTGCCGACCGGGTGTGCGTACCATGTGGGATGCCATGTTGAGCGAGGGGCGTCGTTTCTGGTTCTTTGCCAGTTCCGATTGGCACAGTCGCGGCAGTTTTGGCCCCCTGGATTTTGAATCAACCAATGATTTCTGGCCCGGCGAGTATCAACAGAATTTTGTCTGGATCGAAGACGCGGAAGCCGAAGATCGCGCCCAGGCCATCGTTGACGGTTTGCGCACCGGTAACTCGTTCACGGTACAGGGGCAGCTCATCAGCGGCGATCTGGAGTTCAAGGCCTGTACACGACAGCAGTGTGCCACCATGGGTGAAACGCTGGCGGTTCGCAGAGGGCAAATGGTGCACGTGTTGTTGGAGGTGACCGATCCGGCAGGCAAGAACAACAGCAAGTACAGCTTTGCCAATCCATCGTTGCTGCAGATCGGTATGAACGTGCCTCTGAACGAGCCGGAGCTGGCCCAGGTTGACCTGATCATGGGGGCTGTGGGCACTGAGCTGAATCCAACGGATCCGGAGTATTATAATCCCCTGGCGCCGGCGTCTACCCGCATTGTGAAAACCTGGGATGACCTGGGTGGTTCCGGCCATGGTTGGGGTCATAGATGGGCTCACCGGAAGGCTGAGAAGGACAACAGAATAAAACTGCTCTACAGCTTCCGTGCTACCGAAGATGCCTATGTTCGTGCTCGCGGCAGCAATATTCCCGCCGCTACGCCCAACGAGCGTGATATGTACGGCAACCCACTGGCGGATAACCTGAGTGACAATATTTTGTGTGAGGATGCCGCCTGTCCACCCCACGTGAATGGCGTGCTGACAGCGGATGTGGAAGCCTGGGCGGATATCTGGTTCCACACCAACCCCATCTTTATCGAACTGAAATAGTTCTTTAACCGATCAGCAAAGGGCCCGCAACGGGCCCTTTTTTATAGGGTATTACCGGGAGCTAATCGCTCTCACCCCACAGATACTCATCGATCTCGCGCATCATGAACTGGTTGTCTTTTACCGTGCGTGCCACCTGTTCCGCCTCTTCCCGGGTATAGCCGTGCAGGTTGAAGCTGGTGGTGCCGGCGGGGTGGCCTTGGTAGAACAGTTGGATGTCCAGTTTCCAGTTTTGAGGTTCGTCGGCGCAGGGGTTAAGGCGTATGTGAGCTTTCAGACTGCGTTCCAGTACTGAAATATAATTCAATGTATCCATTCAGGGTCAGTCGTCCCAGCCTTCTTCGTCCATCAGGTCGAAGCGGTTCTCCCCCGGGCCCTGTTTTTTCTTCAGTATGTTCGCCAACCAGAACTCGGGTTCGCCGTTGAGTTGGCTCTGAATGGCGTCGATCAACTCTTCCACGTCGGGGCCACCGCTGACTTTCATTGGTGTAATGCCAAGGGCGATCAACTGGCGGCTGGCAGAGCCGCCCACCGAGCCGCAGTAGACAATATCGGCGCCCACCAGCCAGGCCAGTTTCGGTTTCAGCTTGTCTTCATTGCCGTCTTTTTTCTCATAGCCAAAGTCCTTGCTGGTGATCAGGCGGGCGTCTTCGGTGCCGACGCTGAAAACAAAAAATGCCTGCGCCGAACCAAAGTGCTGATCCACCAGATCACCGTCGGATGAGGCAAAGGCCACGATTAATTCACCGTTGCCGCAGACGGCATCTGCGACGCAGTCATGGTCGGTGGTGGTGGCCAGGTTTTCCATGGTCATGGTGGTGTCTCCCCTTGCGGCACGATAGTGGAATGGATTCTGCAATCATCGAACCAGTCTGGTGAACCCTGCTGTTGCCGCTTTGATTTCTGAAAAAGATATTCATATCAATTGGTTAGTGGGGTTTTGTCGGGTTTGTGTCAGGCCGCGCCGGTTTGATTTCCTTGGCCGTTAGATGACATTGTTTTATTTGCGACAATGTGGAGACAGGTGGAGTTGGGTAACAGGTTATGATTCACAGCATTGGACTGAAAGCGGCACAGGAACAGAAAAGCGGACAATACGACATTCGCACCCGGCACCTGGATGCGGAGGGCAGGCCGTTGTACGTGAATCATCTGATTCAGGAGGTGTCGCCCTACCTGTTGCAGCATGCGCATAATCCGGTGCATTGGCGCAGTTGGAACGATGTCAGTTTTCAACTGGCGCAGGAGCAAAACAAACCGGTGTTTCTGTCGGTGGGTTACAGCACCTGCCATTGGTGCCACGTCATGGAAGAAGAAAGTTTTGATGATGTGGAAGTGGCCGAGTACATCAATGAAAACTTTGTTGCCATCAAGCTGGATCGTGAGCAAAGGCCGGATCTGGATGAGGTGTATATGACCGCGTTACAAGTGATTCGCGGCAATGGCGGCTGGCCGATGTCCATGTTTTTGACACCGCAGGGGGCGCCTTTTTTTGGCGGCACGTATTACAGCAAGCCTCAGTTTTTGCAGGTGTTGCAGCAGGTGCATGCCCTGTGGCAGGAGGAACGGCAGGATCTGATCCGGCAAGGCGCGCAACTGTTGGCGTCAGTCAGGCAATACCTGGAACCGGCGGTCACCGGCCAGACCCTGAATACTGACTTGATATCCGCTGTTGCCGGGCACCTGCACAAACTCTCCGACACCCGCCACGGCGGCTTCGGACAGGCACCGAAGTTTCCTCAGGAACCGTATCTGTTGTTTCTGCTGGATCAGGTGGCCCGCCAGCCGCAAGCAACCTTGGCGGATAACCCATTGTGGCAGGAAGTGCACCGGGCTCTGGACGCCATGTTGCGGGGAGGTATCTATGATCAGGTAGGGGGTGGCTTTCATCGTTACGCGGTGGATCATCGGTGGCAGGTGCCGCATTTTGAAAAGATGCTGTATAACCAGGCGCAACTGGTGCAGGTGTACGCCCGGGCCCACGCCATATCCGGAAATCCGGAGTACCGGCGCGTGGTGGAGGAAACACTGGCCTACGTGAGCACGGAATTGCGTGATGAGCAGGGACTGTTTTATTCCGCCAGCGATGCCGACAGTGAAGGGGAAGAGGGGCGCTTTTTTATCTGGAGCCAACCCGAACTGAAGATGCTGTTGTCTGCACCGGATTACGCTTTGTTGTGTCAATGCTATCAGATTGACGAAGCGGGTAACTTTGATGGAAAAACCGTATTGAATCTGCAGGCGGATCTGCAGTCGCTGGCCCTTCGGCTGGGGCTGGACTATGGGTATCTGTGCCAGCGCATCCGTGAAATTCGGCAATGCCTCTATGCTCACCGCGCCAAGCGCGTAGCGCCGATGCTGGATCAGAAAATCATTACCGAGTGGAATGGGATGATGATTGCCGCGTTTGCGTTGGCCGCGCGGCTGTTGCAGCGTGAAGATTACTATCTCATTGCAGCCCATGCCGCCCGCCAGATCCTGCGGCGGCATCGTCGGGAGGATGGAGCCCTGTGGCGTTTGAGCCTGGCGGGGGTAAGCAGCCAACAGGCTCTGCTGGAAGATTACGCGCAGCTGCTGGCGGCGCTCATTGCGCTTTATGACGTGCAGCAGGACCGTTTCTGGTTAGAGCAGGCCATGTCACTTTATTGTGGGGTAATGGAGCTGTATTGGGATAAACAGGCCGCTGGTTTCTTTGTCAGTGCGCAGCAGTCCAGCGGGCCGTTGCTGGTTAACAGTAAAAATATTGCCGACACTGCCACGGTCAGCGGGAATGCCATGATGCTGCATAATCTACAGGCGTTGCTCGCCCGTAGCGGTGAACTGTTATTGCAGAATCATATTCGTCGGCAGGTGCAGGTGTTCGCGGCAGTGGTGAATAAAAACCCGTTGTCTTCACCGGTGTTCCTGCAAGGCGTGGCCGCTCTGAAATTCGGCAATGTGGATGATGTTCAATACGCCGCCGGCGGGGCTGCATGGTGCCGGTTGGATGCCGTGTCGCGGCAACAGGAGGGCCCAACGACCATTCGCCTGGTGCTGGGCATGAGACCGGGATGCTATGTGCAGACTGCGGCCATCGGCATTCAGGTTCAGCCGCAGGCCGCCGGGATCAGGCTGCCCCGGCAGGAGCGGTTGACGGAACCCTCGGCAATAAACCTGGTTACCCCATTTCTGCCGGGTACGGCCCTTAGTGTGAAATTAACCCTGCAGGTGTGCACAGAGGACAGCTGCCATCCGCCGGAAACCATGCAGCTGACGGTGTGGGTTTAAAACACCAGACACACCACCGATTGCAGTTTGCCTTTGATGATGAAGGGAATGAATACCGTACGCTCATGTTGCAGGTGATCACTTTCCTCCGCCAGTGGGCGGCCGGTGAGCCAGACTTCCCCCAACGCGCTTTGGCCCCGCACAAAGGCCGTGTCCAGATAACGTTGTTCCAGATCACTGCCCTGGCAGCAGAAACCGGATTTAAACAGCAGGTAGCGATCGTCCAGGTCGGGCATCCAGACCTCAAAGCGGCGTGCCATTGGGGTTTCCAGAGTGGAGAGGAACGTGACCACCTGCACCTCGCCGTCAGTGTAGGTGAAAGGAATGGCGAGGCCTGACGTAATGCCGCATTCTTCGGCATTGCGCGCCCGCAGAAAGCTGTTGGAGCTGGGCAGGTTGTTCATCAGCACCGGCCGGTTCTGATCCCAGGCGCGCCCCGGTAAACCTCGCCCGTGAATGATGGTCAGGCGGCGCGACAGCCATTCAAAACGCTCCAGTTGTCCATAGTAGCCATCGGACAGTTTCAATTCATTATGGCTGTTATAACGGTTGTGCCAAACTTCCACCGCGCCGGATAAAGCCGGTTCCGAACCGCAGAACAGCACCACAATGCCCAGTAGAAAATCCCCGGCGAACACCGGAATGGAAAGGCCGCAGGACAGGCCGGCCTCGTTTGCCAGTTGGCTGCGTTTGAAGTGTGAAGTATTCAGATCGGTCCAGATCAATGGCCGTCGTTGCGCCCAGGTTTGGCCGGGTAACCCTTCTCCGAAATTGAAGCCCATGGTTTGACTGGCGCACCGGAAATCTGCCAGCTCCCCGTAGTGAGCCGACGACAGCACCAGAAACTGCCCGCTCACATCCGGCTGCCAGATTTCGGCGGCCTTGATGAAATACGACATACCCTAATCCCCGATAGCAGCAATCTGGGATTAGGCTACTATCAGCACCTTTGTGATGGCAACTTAATAATCAAGCTGGATGCTGTGTGAGCCGTTTCCCCGGTTTTGAAAACACAGTTTAGGTGGAAGTTTGATCGGTGGTGGGGGGTTCTGCCACCCAAAACACGTAATTTTCACAGAGCAGCCTGATGACGGTGGACAATGCTTTAAAAACGGTTCCAAAATAGGGTTCTTTTTCTACCAATCGTCAACCCGGGGCACCGTGCGAGAGGTGGTGTACAACAATGGATGTGGTTATACCTGGCTATGAAATAGTCAAAGAAATCGGAAAGGGTGGCATGGCGACAGTTTATGTGGCCGTGCAAAACAGTTTTGATCGTCAGGTCGCGTTGAAAATCATGGCGCGACACCTCACGGGCGACGACGTTTTCAGTGAGCGTTTTTTTCGTGAGGCGCGCATCATCGCCAGCCTCAATCATCGCAATATCGTGCCGGTGTTTGATGTGGGGCGGGCCGGGGATCATCATTATCTTTCCATGGAATATCTGCCCGGCGGTGATTTGAAACAGCGTCTGAAGCAGGGTATGCGTGCCGACGAGGCGCTGCACGTGATCTATGAAATCGCCATGGCCCTGTCCTACGCCCACTCCAAATCCTATATCCATCGCGACATCAAACCGGAAAACATCCTGTTCCGTGAAGACAACACCGTGGTGTTGACCGACTTTGGTATTGCCAAGGCTTTGGATACCTCCGATTGCAATATGACCTCCACCGGCATGATCGTTGGCTCTCCTCATTACATGAGCCCGGAACAGGCATTGGCCCGGGACATCGATACCCGCTCCGACATCTACAGCCTGGGGGTGGTGTTTTACGAAGTGCTGGTGGGCAGGCCTTTGTACGATGCCAACTCCTCCGTTGCCGCAGCGATCAAACACATCTCGGAACCGATCCCGCAATTACCGCAAACCTTTGCTTATCTGCAGCCCATCCTGGAGCGGATGGTGGCAAAGGCACCGGCCGACCGCTTCCAGTCTGCCCTGGAGGTGGCGCAAGCGCTGGAGCCCTATCTGCGGACGGCGCCGGATAACTGGCAATCGGTGGTACTGCAGGATTTTGAAAGTGAAACCGAGGGCGGCACCCGCATTATGGTCCGCAGTACCGGGCAGCATGGCACTTCGGTTGCCACCCCCGCGCCCATGCCTTCCAGCCGCGCTTACAGTGCTTCTGCTCCCACCCTGCATGGTGCAGGCCAGAGTTCACAACGACTCACCCGGCTGTCGGATGTTGCCGTACAGTGGCAGCATCGCATGGGGGATGCCCTGAAGCATGGCCGTGACTGGGTGCAGCGGGAGCGCGGCAAGGCCGCTGCCATCGCCGCCGGTGTGGTACTGCTGGCGGGTGCCGTTGCAGTGGTGGACATGCAGGATAAGGCCACGGCTTCCGCGCCCGTGGCAGAGCGCGGTAGCGCTGCGCCTGCCACCAAAACCGCAGCCGCGCAAACCATCCCCGAGGTGGCCCTGCAGCAGGCGCCTGAGCCAGCCCGTGGTGGAGCAGAGACGGCACTGGATGATAGCGTTTCCGTTGCTGCGCCCGCGCCCGCCAACGATGTGCTGAACGATTATCTGGTGCAGCTCGAGCAGCCTGCCTCTGACCTGGAATCTGATCCGGAATATGACCCGGAATCTGATCCTGCCTTTAATTCTGAATCTGACGCCGAATCTGATCCTGCCTCTGATGCCGACACTGAGTTCGCCGCCGATACGGACACTGCCCTGGCCTCTGCTGTTACTGCAGAGGCCGACGGGCCCCTCCCAGAAGCCGAGCCTGCCGCGGCCGAAGCAGAACAACAGGCCGGCGGCATGCAGATTATCGCCAGTGCTGAAGCAGCGGACTCGATAGAGAACGCGCAAGACCAGGCGGTACAGGTGGCGTTGTTGCAGACCGTCAGCGAGCAACCGCTGGCAGAGAATCCGTCCGCTGGCGAATCCATGGAGGATTACACCGGCACAGCAGAAGTGGAGGCATTGGTGGCCCGGGCCGATGGGGCGTTGCGCCGGGACCGGCTGATGGTGCCCCTGAAGAACAGTGCCTACAGCTTATACCAACAGGTGTTGGCCCTTGATCCTGATCACCCTGCCGCCCAACGGGGATTGGATCGTGTGGTGGCAAAATATCTGTCCATGGCCAGCCGACAGTTAAACGCCGGCGATCTGCAGCAGGCCCAGGGCTTTGTTGATCGCGCCGCCAGTGTGGCGGAACTGGATGCGGTATCCGATGGTAAGAAGGCGGACGTGCAGTCCATGCTGAAGGCGGTGGAGCGCGTGCGTTATCTGGAATCCATGGAAAAACTGGAAACCTGGATTGCGGTGTTGCGGCAGAAAGAAAACGTTACCCTGGACGATCTGAACAAAGCCTATGCCTCCTATATGTCGGTGTTGAACAATCATTACAACGATCCCAAAGTGAGTGTTGCCCATGATGTTTACGCCAATGCATTCTTCGCGGCGGGCAAGCGTTATTTCAAACAGGAGAATCTTGAGGTTTCCCGGGAGTTGATCGCCAAAGGTTTGGAAATCAATCCCCAACATGAAAAGCTGCAAGACTTAAATGCCCGTTGGCAACGCAAAAAAGACGGCGACGAATATTTTATGGATCGTTTCTATTGAGCTGCGGCAGATGCTTTGACCACGTTCCAACCGGGTTAACGGCTCAGCAGTGCAACATGGGCTGACGCCTCTTCCACACCCCAGAAACCGCCAACATTACATTGCAGGCCAATGCGCGGATGGCTGATCTGGCGCGGGCCGGCTTCTCCCCGCAGCTGTGTTACCAGGTCATACAGCTGGGCAATGCCGGTGGCGGCAATGGGGTGGCCCCGTGATTCCAAGCCCCCGGAGGTGTTGATGGGGATGCGGCCACCGATGCAGGTGTCACCCCGTTGCGCCAGTGTGCCGCCGGCACCCGGTTCACACAGGCGCAGATTCTCTGTTTCTATCAATTCCCCCACGGCGGTGGCGTCGTGCACTTCCGCCACACTGACCTCCTCTGGCCCGACACCGGCTTTGGCATAGGCCTGGTCGGCAAGGCGGGTGACCAGATGCTGCTGCAAATCGCTCGCCGCCCGTTCCCGGCCCGAGCCGGTGACAGTGGCCAGTATTCTGACCGCCCGCCCCTGTACACCCAGCTGCGCCAGTTTACTGCCGTTACAGACAATGACCGCCGCGGCGCCGTCACTGATGGGCGCACACATGGGCAGTGTCAGCGGGTAGGTAATGGGGGGAGCCTGCAGGATGTCGGCGATGCTAAAGGCCTGTTGAAATTGCGCCTTCGGGTTGTGCACCGAATGTTGGTGATTCTTGGCGCAAATGGCCGCCACCTGTTCCTGACTGCTGCCGTACAGAGCCTGGTGCTGGGCGAACTCTGCTTTGTACACGTCCATAAACGGGCTGTAGGGCCGGGGTGACTGGCTGCCTTGTGGACTGTCCACCACGGCGGCCATGCGGTTGATGATGTCCATTTGCCATTGGCTGCGTTGCACATCCCAGGCGCTGGTAAACGCATTGAACATTTTGCGTTTGTCCTCGCATACCATTTTTTCGGCGCCAACCGCCAGGGCGATGTCGGCCTGGCCCGAGAGCAGGCTGCGTACCGCCATATGAAAGGCCATACTGCCGCTGGCGCAACCGCTTTCCAGATTAAAGATGGGAATCCCCTGGAAGCCCTGCTCCAGGAAAATGGCATGGCCGCGAATCATGTGCTGGCCATCCATGTAACCCTGCACACAATTGGCAAAATGAATTTCTTCGATGTGATTTTTTTCCAGCGTTGCATCGGTGAGGGCCTCCTCCACGGCGCTGGCACTGAGCTGCTTCAGACTGTGCTGCGGGTGGCGGCCGAAACGGGTCATGCCCACTCCGATGATATAGATATCAGACACTCAATAACCCTTGAATTGTGGTGTGCGTTTTTCCAGAAAAGCCTGCAGACCTTCCCGGTAATCATGGGAGCGGAACTGATCCCGCGCCATCAGGCGCTCGTGCAGAATGGCATCGGCCGCCGTTTTATCCAGCGATTGGTTGGCCACTTGTTTGGTTCGGGTCAGGCCGATGGGGCTTTTCGCGGCAATGATGTCGGCAACGCCGGCCACCCGGTGCAACAGTTGCTCATCGTCCACCACTTCGTTAAACAGGCCGTAGGGGGCCAGTGTCTCCGCCGCCAGCAGCTCACCGGTGAATAACAGGTATTTGGCAATGGGGGCGGGCAGAATGCGCGGCAGAATCGCCGCGCCCCCGCCGCCGGGAACAATGCCGTAGTTGCAGTGGGCGTCGCCCACCCGGGCGCTGCGCGCGGCATAGATCAGATCGCAAGACAGCATCAATTCCAGGCCGCCGGCCGCGGTAATGCCGTTGACGGCGGCGATCACCGGTTTGGGAAAATCACGCAACACCGCAAACAGATCGACAATCCTGTCCAGCACATCGGGTTCACCGGGCGCGTATTCACCGGTCATGGTTTTGAGGTCGGCTCCGGCACAAAAGCCACGCCCGGTTCCGCTTAACACCAGTACCCGGATGTCATTATTGGTTGCCGCAGAGGCCAGTGCCTCCTGCAGGGCGGCCACCAGGTCAAAGCCCAGGGCATTGAGGTTTTCCGGCTGGTTCATGGTCAGCCACAGGGTGTGTCCCAGTAACCGGCTGTTGAGCACAGCGTGCTTGGGTGGGGATTCGCTCATGTCAGGCCTGATGTGATGAAGCTGCTGATTCTGGAATCCAAACGGTATTGCAGGGGCCTGTGAATGTCCTAGTCCACTTGGACGATGGGTCACCACAGGCATCTCCGCATAATGATTTCATTGAAGAATAACGCTTAAACCCACAGACGACTTTTTCTTTCAGTAACGGAATCCTCACGATGTTTGAATTGACGGAAGACCAGAAAAACCTGCAGCACACAGTGCGTGAATGGGCTCGCTCCGAGTTGGCGCCGATTGCTTATGAGCTTGATCAGAAAGCGGAATTTCCCACCGAGCTGTACCTGAAAATGAACAAGGACATCGGTGTTTGCGCCATTCCGTTCAAGGAGGAACATGGTGGTCTGGGCCTGGGGATTCTGGAAATGTCGCTGGCCATCGAGGAGTTGGCCCGGGCGGATCAGACCTTTGCCTTGTCGGTTATGGTGGCGGTGGCCACGGGGTTGACCCTGCAGACCTTCGGCAGTGATCTGCACAAGCAGGAATTTCTGCCCGGTATTGTGGCCGGTACCGCTGTGGGTTCCATCGCCGGTACCGAGCCCCAGGCCGGTTCCTGGACCGCCGGTTTTACCACGCGGGCGGACAAGCAGGGTGACAAGTGGTCTATCTCCGGCGAGAAAGCCTTCATCACCAACTCCGGCACCGATATCACCGCCTACAACCTGGTGGGGGCCGTGACCAGCCCCAAGGATGCCGAAAAAACCAAGATGAGTTTGTTCCTGGTTCCGGCAGGCACACCGGGGGTCACCATCGGTAAATCCTACGACAAACTGGGCTGGCGTTCCTCGGATACCCACCCCATTTATCTGGATGGCGCAGAAGTGGGTGACGAAATGATGGTGGGTAAAGAAGGTGAGGGCCGCTACATCGTGCACAAAACCTATCAGTTTGCCCGCTGTTTTCTGTCCGCCTGTGCCTTGGGATTGTCGCAGGCCTGCCTGGATCATTCCATTGCCTACGCCAACGAGCGGGAGGCATTTGGCCGCACCCTGGGAGGCTTGCAGATGATCCAGAAGATGATTGCCGATATGGCTGTGAAAGTGGAAACCTCACGCCTGCTGGCCCGCTCCGCCGCCATGAAAGCGGACGCCGGCACCGCCAGCATTTACGAGTTGGCCATGGCCAAATACTACTGCTGTGAAGCGTCGTCGGAAGTGGCGGATCTGGCGGTACAGGTCCACGGTGGTTACGGCTTTATGAACGATTGTCCGGTTTCCCGCTACTTGCGTGATACCCGCATTACCCGCATCGGTGATGGTTCCAGCCAGATTCAGACCATGATCATCGCCAAGGAACTGGGTCTGGATGTGACCTTTACCTAAGCCACACGCAGGGCCCGGCCATGAACCGTATCAACCAGTTTCTACAAGGCATCAAGGTGGTGGATCTGAGCCGCCATCTGCCTGGGCCGTTGGCATCGTTGATGATGCTGGATCTGGGGGCCCGGGTGATCAAGGTGGAACCCCCCGGTGGTGAGGAATTGCGTTTTATCGGCCCGGAGGGCCCCAACGGATACTCCGGTTATTTTGACTCGGTCAACAGCGGCAAGCTGGGGGTGCAGCTGAATCTGAAAACAGCGGAAGGCCGGGCCGGGTTGCTGGAAATGTTGCAGGATGCGGATGTGATGTTTGAATCCTTCCGCCCCGGTGTATTGGAAAGACTGGGCTTGTCGATCCCGCTGTTGCGGCAGGAATTTCCCCGCCTGGTGATCTGTTCCCTGAATGGCTATGGCGAGCACAGCCCGCTGCAGCAAGCGGTGGGGCATGACATCAATTACCTGGCCATGAACGGGGTACTGGAAGGCACCGGTACTGCAGAACACGCGGTTGCACCCTGGCCACCGTTGGCGGATTGCTCCGCTTCCCTGTTCGGCATGAGCGCCGTGCTGGCGGCATTGCTGGAACGGGAGCGCAGTGGCCGGGGTGCGCACATTGAGGTGGCACTGGCGGATTCCGTCATGCCGCTGATGCTGTTTTCGCTGGTGGAGGCGCAACAGGATCAACAGGGCATGCCCCGTGGCCGCGCGCTGTTGAACGGCGGTGCGGCCCGTTACCGCACCTATAAAACCGCCGACGATCAGTGGCTGGCACTGGGGGCGGTGGAGCCCAAATTCTGGCAGGCGTTCTGTTTGGCGGCGGATCATCCTGAGTGGATCGAGCGTATCAACGATGGGTTGCCGCAAACCGAACTACAGCGTGAGCTGGAACACTATTTTGCCGGCTTGACCATGTGGGAATGTGAGCAGCGCTTTGGGCAGGTGGATTGTTGTGTCAACCGGGTGGCTCCCTTGGCCCAGGCCTTGAACAGTGAACACATTCAAACCCGCGCCCTGGTGAGCGAGCAGGATGGTGTCATGCAGGCGCTGTTTCCCGCCTATGTGGACGGTAAACCTCCGGCCACCCGGCCGCCCTTCAGGCAACCGTAATCAAGGCAGTTAAACAGGCAGTAAATTTTTCAGGACAGGACATAAGAATAAAAGAGGAATCCACTATGAACATTCGAGATATGATGCGCCGCTCTGCCCAGTTCCATGCCCACCGGCCTGCCATCATTGCAGGTGAATCCCGCCTCACGTTTGCTCAGGCCTGGGCGCGGGGCTGCCGCATGGCGAATCTGTTGTTGTCCATGGGGTTGAAACCCGGCGATGCCGTTGCCTCTCTGGAAGACAACACGCTGGAAGCCGTGGACTTTTTTCTCGGTGCCGCCATTGCCAATATCACCCGGGTACCCTTGTACGCCCGCAACGCCCGCAGCAGCCACCTGTACATGATGGAGCATACCCATTGTAAAGCGGTGGTGGTGGCCGAGCACTATGCTGATCAGCTGGAGGGTATGAACAATGAGCTGCCGGAGCTGGAGCACATCATCGTACGCCAGAACAATCAGTATGAAGACTGGCTGGCCAGCTTTCCGGACACCGACCCGGACGTGGCGGTGGCGCCGGAACAGAATTATGTGATTCGTCACACCGGTGGTACCACCGGTAAACCCAAAGGGGTGGCATTCACGCACCGCGCCTGGCTTGAGATTGGCCGTAACTGGTTCTTTACCCTGCCGCCGGTTAGCCCGGGCGATGTCTGCATGCACATTGCGCCGATCTCCCATGCCTCCGGTTATATGTTTGTGCCCATCTGGCTCATGGGTGGTGTGAACCTGGTGGTGGAAAAATACCAGGTTGATACCGTGGTATCGTTGATGGAGAAAGAGCAGGTGGCCTATATGTTTGTGGCGCCCACCATGGTCAACGACATCATGCAGGTGGCGGGGGTGGAAAGCAAGGACTGGTCACACCTCAAATGCCTGATGATTGGCGCTGCCCCCATCACCGAAGCTGCGGTGTGCAAGGCTCACAGTATCTGGGGGGATGCTCTGTGTCAGTTGTACGGGCAGTCAGAAGGGGTGCCGGTGACCATGACCATGGCCTCCGAGTGGGTGACCGAAGTGGAAGGCTCCAATCCCTTGCGCTCACTGGGCAAGGTGCACCCGTTCTGTGAAGTGGAAATCCGCGATCCGGAAACCCATGCCGTACTGCCCTATGGCGAGGAAGGGGAAATCTGTTTCCGCAATGACGGCCAGATGAGTGGTTACTGGGAGAATCCGCAAGCCAGTGAAAAAACCATTATTCGCGGGTTCATACACACCGGCGATGTGGGTTACCTGGATCACAACGGCTACCTGTATATGTTCGATCGCAAAGACGACATGATTCTGTCCGGTGGATTCAATATCTGGCCCACTGAATTGGAGAACGTGTTGGCCACCCATGAACAGGTTATCGAGGTGGTGGCATTCGGTGTACCCCATGATCGCTTCGGTGAATCCCCCTATGCCATCGTGATGGTGAAAGACCCTGCCCTGGTGAGCGAGCAGGAACTCATCGACATGTGTGCCAACGAACTGGGTTCCTACAAGAAACCCATCAAGGTTGAGATTCAAACCACGCCCCTGCCCCGTACGCCGGTGGGCAAAATGAGCCGCAAGTTGATTCGCGCACCCTATTGGGAAGGAACCGGCCGCACCAAATAGCCCGGGCCCATAACAACAGAGACAGTACATGAGTAGAATTACGTCCAAGGTCAACAAGAACGCTGACAGTTTTCGCGAGAACCATGCCTACCACAGCGAACTGGCGCAGCAGTTGCGCCAGCGCATGGCCGACGCTGTCAGCGGTGGCAGGGATCACCTGATCGAACGCCATCGCAAGCGCGGTAAACTCCTGCCCCGTGAGCGTATCGATTTGTTGGTAGACCCCTGCACACCGTTTCTTGAGTTCTCCACCCTGGCGGCCTATGAGCAGTATGGCGGCCGGGTGCACAGCGCCGGGGTGGTCACCGGCATTGGTGTTGTCCACGGTACCCATTGCGTGATCGTGGCCAATGATTCCACCGTGAAAGGCGGCGCCTATTATCCGGAAACCGTTAAGAAACACATCCGTGCCCAGGAGATTGCGCAACAGCATCAACTGCCGTGCATTTATCTGGTGGACTGTGGCGGCGCCTATTTGCATGAATGGGATCGCGTGTTCCCGGATCGGGATCATTTCGGCAATATTTTCTTCCGCCAGTGCAATATGTCCGCCCAGGGCTTGCCGCAACTGGCGGCGGTGTTTGGTGTCAGTACCGCCGGTGCGGCCTATATTCCCGCCTTGTCTGATGAAGTGGTGATGGTGCGCGGCAATGCCACCATTCACCTGGGTGGGCCGTCCATTGTAAAAGTGGCCATCAACGAGGAAATCAGTCCGGAGGAATTGGGTGGCGCCGAGATGCACACCACGGTTTCCGGTGTATCGGATTACATCGCCGAAACCGAGCAGGAGGCCCTGGCCCGCATGCGCGACATAGTGGCGGGGTTGAACCGCAGCTCTCAGTGTCATCAGCGTCGTCAGCAAAGCCGGCCTCCGGTATACGATGTGGACGAGTTGAAGGGCATTGTGAGCAAGGATTTTGCCCAGCCCTATGATATGCGCGAAGTGATTGCACGGTTGGTGGACGCCAGTGAGTTTCAGGAATTCAAGCCGCAATGGGGCACCAGCCTGATTTGTGGCACCGCGCACATCGACGGCTATCCGGTGGGCATTCTGGGCAACAATGGCCCCCTGTTTTCCGATGCTTCGGTTAAGGGTGCGCATTTTATTTCGCTGTGCGAACAACGCCATATTCCCCTGCTGTTCCTGCAGAATGTACCGGGCTTTATGGTGGGTAAAGCCGCCGAGCAGGGCGGTATTTCCAAGCACAGCGCCAAGCTGGTGTACGCCATGTCCTGCGCCAGGGTGCCACGCTTTACCGTGGTGGTGGGTGGCTCGTACGGGGCGGGTAACTATGGTATGTGCGGCCGCGGCTTCCGGCCCAATCTGATGTTTGCCTGGCCCAATTCTGTGGTGGCCACCATGAGCCCGGACATTGGCACCAATGTGGTGTTGGAGCTGGCCAAAACCAGTATCAGTAATCAAGCCACAGCGGAATCACTGGCCAAACTGGATCAGGAAACCCGCGCCATGTATGCCGAGAAAAGCAATGCCTATTACGCCACTTCACGGATCTGGGATGACGGCATCATTGAACCCGGCCAGACCCGGGATGTACTGGCATTGTGTCTGGCGGTGGCCGCCACTCTGCCGCCGGAAGATGAGCGTCGTTATGTTTATCGCATGTAAATGAATTTAGAAAATGGCGCTGAGGATTCGGTGTGCGGTGTGTTGCGGGATGCCAGGCAGTGGTCCCCAGGCACGCTGTCTGCCGGCGCCGGACTCCAAACTGAGAGCAAGTGAGTAAAACCATGAATTACAACACCATCCGGGTCAGCATCGATGAGCGCGGCGTCGCGACCCTGTTATTGAATCGCCCCCAACGTCACAACGCCATGAACGATGAGCTGATTCGTGAGGTAACGGACGCGGCCATTGAACTGGATAACAACCCCGCGGTTCGCGCCGTTGTGCTGACCGGTGCAGGCGAGTCGTTCTGCGCCGGTGGCGACCTGAAATGGATGCAGGGTATCTTTGACGCCAGTCGCGCCGAACGGGTGGAGGACAGTGCCCGCCTGGCGCGCATGCTGCGCACCCTGAACGAGCTGTCCAAACCCCTGATCGGTCGTATAAATGGCCAGGCCTATGGTGGCGGCACCGGCATGATGTCGGTGTGCGATATCACCATTGCCGTAGAGTCGGCCAACTTTGCCCTGACCGAAGTACGCCTGGGATTAACCCCCGCCAACATATCAACGTTTGTGGTGGCAAAGATGGGGCGGGCGAATGCCCGGCGCACGTTCCTCAACGCCCGCCCGCTGACCGCCGCCAAAGCCCGGGAGCTGAATCTGGTGGATGAAGTGGTGCCCGACGCTGAGCTGGACCATGCAGTGGAAGAAGAACTCAAATACCTGTTGCAGTGCGGCCCTGGCGCCATCGCCGCCACCAAGAAGCTGATTTTTTATGTGGACAGCCATGATACCGATACCAACCTGATTTACACCGCCAATCTGCTGGCCGATACCTGGGAATCGGCAGAAGGCCAGGAGGGCATTCATTGTTTTTTCAATAAGGAAACTCCCAGTTGGAGGCAGAAATGAAAGCCATCAAGCGTCTGCTGATTGCCAACCGGGGCGAGATCGCCTGCCGTGTGATTCGTGCCTGTAAACGGCTGGGAATAGAATCCGTGGCGGTGTTTTCCGACGCCGATCGCCACAGTCAGCACGTGCTGCAGGCGGACATGGCCGTGCACATCGGTGGCGCTGCCGCCAGCGCAAGTTACCTGAATGCCGACGCCATTGTGGCAGCAGCACAGAAGATCAGTGCCGATGCCATTCATCCAGGCTATGGCTTTTTATCAGAAAGTACCGCGCTGATCTCCCTGTGCCAACAGCATGACATTATTTTTGTCGGGCCCAGCGTGGAAAGCATCGCCGCCATGGGCTCGAAAATTGAGGCCAAGGCCATCGCCCAATCTTTGGATATCCCCACGGTACCGGGTTACAACGGCGAGGCACAGGATCAGGATACCCTGCTCAATGAGGGCAATCGCATCGGGTTTCCGCTGTTGATCAAAGCCAGCGCCGGCGGCGGTGGTAAAGGCATGCGCATTGTGCATGCGGCGGCGGAATTTGAAAGTGCTTTGAAGCAGGCGCGGCAGGAAGCCCTCAATGCGTTTGGCGACGATCGCGTACTGCTGGAAAAATACATCGTACGTCCGCGCCATATTGAAGTGCAACTGCTGGGGGATTGCCAGGGCAGGGTATTGCATCTGCTGGATCGCGAATGCTCCATTCAACGCAACTATCAGAAAGTCATCGAAGAGGCGCCGGTGAGCCATTTGGATGATGCCGTGCGGCAACAATTGTTCGATTGTGCGGTCCGCCTGGGTCAACATCTGAATTATCAGGGTGCCGGCACGGTGGAATTTATTCTGGATGCGGACAGCCGCGAAGCGTATTTCCTGGAAATGAATACCCGCCTGCAGGTGGAGCATCCCACCACCGAAATGGTGACCGGAATTGATCTGGTGGAGTGGCAGATCCGGGTGGCCAGGGGCGAAGCCCTGCTGTGGAGCCAGGCCGATGTGCACGCCACCGGCCATGCCATCGAGGCACGAATCAACGCCGAGGATCCGGCCAATGATTACCTGCCCGAGACCGGTACCGTTACTCTGTACCGTGAGCCTAACGGAGAAGGTCTGCGCATTGACAGCGGCGTGGCGCAGGGATCGGAGATTACACCGTTTTACGATTCCATGGTGGCCAAGATTATTGCCCATGGCAGTAGTCGGGGGTTGGCGGCCCAGCGCCTGTTACAGGGGCTGAACCATTTTGCCATCGGTGGTGTGAAGACCAATCAGGAATTTCTCACCAGCATCATCACCCGGCCGGCGTTCCATCAGGAACTCACTACCCAGTATCTAAGCCGGCAGTTTCCCGATGGTTGGCAGCCCTGGGGCGAGGCCATGCACACCGCCATTGCGGCGGCGGCCTACGCCATGCAGCAGGAATCCGCCCGTAACGGGGCGCCGCTCAACGGCAGCCCCTGGCAGGCCATGGGTGGCTGGCGTTTGACGCAACCCTGTGGAACCCCGGCCAACAGCCGGTTGTGGTTGAACGGCGCCGGGGGATTGCAGGAAATCAGCATCCAGGGGCGCCACGGCGAGTATCGGGTGTCGCTGCTGCCGACAGAGAAAGGCGCAGGTGAAACCACCACTTTTCCCATATACCTGTATGCGCCGCAGCAAACAGGCGGCCAATGGCGGGTGGAGCTGGAAGGCACCCACCGTAATCTGGACATCGTGATTCAGGGGCAGCAGGTGGCACTGAGTTCACCCCGCCTGCGCCGCAGTTATCATTTTATCGGCTTGGAAGAAAGTCAGTTGGGAGCGGCTGCGGCCGCCAAACAGGCCGGCAACGAAGTGCGTGCCGCCATGCCGGGGCTGGTCACCGATGTATTGGTGAAGCCGGGGGATCGTGTGCAGGCGGGTGATATTGCTGCGGTGATGGAAGCCATGAAACTGATTCACAATTTGCCGTGCCCGGTTACCGGCATCGTGGATCAGGTGATGGTGGCCGCTGGCGACAAAGTAGAAGACGGCGCCTTACTCATTAGCATAGAAGCGGAAGCCTGAAACATGCAGCTGAATCCCTATTTTCAGGAAGAACACCAACTGTTGCGGGAGCAGGTACGCCGCTTCGTGGAAAAAGAAATCGTACCCAATGGCGACGCCTGGGAACAGGATGGCTGCGTGCCCCGGGCGCTGTTGCTGAAAATGGGTGAACTGGGCTTTCTGGGGTTAACCCATGAAACCGCCTATGGCGGCAGTGGCCTGGATGTACGCGCCGCCACCGTGCTGGCAGAAGAGTTGGGCCGCAGCAGCTATGCCGGGGTCACCATCACTGCCCTGGTGCACACCAACATGGCATCGCCCCACCTGGCGCTGGCAGGCAGCGCCGAACAAAAGCAGCGTTATCTGCCGGATATTATTCAAGGCAAATGCATCACCGCTGTTTGTGTTACCGAAGCGGCCGCCGGTTCTGATGTGGCGGGCATCAAAACCCGGGCCCAGCGCCAGGGTGATGACTGGATCATCAACGGCAGCAAACTCTTCATCACCAACGGTGTGCACGCTGATCTTTATTTTGTGGCCGCGAAAACCGATCCCGGCGCCAAAGGTTCCCGCGGAATTTCCATGTTCATGGTGGAAAAGGGCAGCCCCGGGTTCAGCGTGGGGCGCTCGCTGAAAAAACACGGCTGGCGCAGTTCCGATACCGCCGAACTGTTCTTTGATGATGTGCGTGTACCGGCTGCCAACCTGCTGGGTGCTGAAAACCAGGGCTTCTATGCGGTGATGAAAAACTTTCAGCACGAACGTATTATGCTGGCGGCCATGGGGGTGGGGGAAGCGCAGAAAGCGCTGGATCTCACCATTGAAACCGTCAAGCAACGGCAGGCCTTTGGTGGCCGTCTGTTTGACAAGGATGTGGTGCGCATGAAACTGGCCCAGGCCCAGACCCAGGTGGATGCGGCGCGCAATTATCTGTACTACGTGGCCTGGCTGGATGCGCAGGGTGCAGATTGCATTAAGGAGGTCTCCGGCCTCAAGGCCTGGGCCTGCGAAGTGGCCAATCAGGTCATGTACGAATGTGTACAGCTGCACGGCGGCATGGGCTTTATGGAAGAGAGCGTGATTGAACGTATGTATCGCGATGCCCGCGTACTCACCATTGGCGGCGGTGCCACCGAAGTGATGTACAGCGAAGTGGCGAAGCGGTTATGAGTCTGCGCTATCCATTCCAGCAGCCTCCGGGAGCGGGGCAAACCGTATCCATAACACCGGATATCAAATGGCTGCGCTCCCCATTGCCCCTGTCTTTGAACCACATCAACTGCTATCTGCTGCGGGATCAGAATGCCGCAGGGGAGCAGGGCTGGTGCATACTGGATACCGGTATGAATGGCGACGCCGCCAAACAGCAATGGTTGGATGTAATCGAAAGCCAGTTGGAGGGTGATCCCATTACCCGGGTCATCGTCACCCATCATCATCCGGATCATGTGGGGCTGGCGGGCTGGCTTTGCGATACTCTTCAGGTGCCGCTGTACACCACCGAAACCGAGTATTTCTACACCCGTGCTTTCAACACCGCGCCGCCGCAACAACCTTACTGGGAAGTACAACGGTATTTCGATCAAACCGGCATTTCTGAAACGGATCGCAAGGCGTTGCTGGCCAACCAGGATTACAATCATCTGGTCTCCGCAGTGCCTGCCGCCTTTCATCGTCTTAAGGACGGGGATCGTATTCAGATTGGTTGCCAGCAGTGGGAGGCCATTACCACCCGCGGCCATGCACCGGAACACCTGTGCCTGTACTGCCGGGAGCAGAATATCCTGATTTCCGGCGATCAAGTGTTGCCGAAAATCACCTCCAACGTGAGCGTGTCCCCCAGCCAGCCGGCGGACAATCCTCTTCAGGACTGGATCGAGGCCCATGCCACCATGGCGGCGCGGGTACCGGATTCCGTCCTGGTGTTGCCGGCCCATCAACTGCCGTTCTATGGCTTGCATGCCCGCCTGCAGGCGGTGGTCGATCATCACCAGGAGCGCCTGAGTGCCCTTTTGGGATTATTGCAGGAACCCAAAACCGCCCAGCAAATTACCCGTGAGCTATTCAATAAACCATTGGATTCATTCCAGAATTTCCTGGCGGTGGGGGAGGTGGTGGCGCATCTGCATTATCTGTTGCAGCAGGGGCGGGCGAAGCGAGAACTGGTCGGTCATATGTATTACTATGAGCCTTCTTGATCTTACTTGTCACTCAGGGGGAACATCATGAATCTGGAACAAGCCACACTGGCCGAATGCTTTGACGCCGTTGTTAACCAGCGCCGCTCGGTGCGCGGTTTTCTCAAACAGCCGGTTGCGCGGGAGCAGATCGAACACATCTTCAGCCTGGCGGCACGGGCCCCTTCCAACTGCAATACCCAACCCTGGGCCACCCATGTGGTGGGGGGCGAGAAACTGGAACGATTGCGCGATATCCTGCCGGTGAACACCCTGCGTGGCCGCATGACCCTGGATTACCCCTATGAGCCCAAGTACCACGGCGTCTATCAGCAGCGCCAGTACGATGCCGCCAATCAAATGTACGCTGCCGTGGGCCTGGAGCGCAAAGATAAAGAGCAGCGTCAGGCGGTGTTCCTGCGTAACTACAGTTTCTTTGGTGCGCCCCATGTGGCGTTCCTGTTTTTGCCGGAGCATTTCGGTCTGCGGGAAGCCGCCGATGTAGGCATGTACGCCCAGACCCTGATGTTGGCCCTGACCGCCCACGGACTGGCCAGCTGCCCGCAGACCTCCCTGGGGTTCCATGCCGATGCGGTGCGTGAGGTATTGGAGGTGGACGCCAGTCAGAAGTTGTTGTTCGGTATCTCGTTTGGCTACGAGGATGCCGCTGATCCCATTAATAACACCCGAATGGGGCGCGCGCCGTTGGCGGAGACAACCGTGTTCCATGATTTATAACAAGAAGTCGTTTATTTTCAACAAGGAGAACAACCATGTCCAAACAGATCGATTGCACCTGGGATTTTGTGGTAAAGGCCCCCGGCGGTAAGGAAGAAAAAAGCATTGTGAGTTTAAAGTCAGACGGGGAAACCCTCACCGGCACCATGAACAGCGAAGAATACGGTGTGCAGGAAATCGAAGACGGCAAGTTCGACGGTGAAACCCTCACCTGGAAAAGCAAAACCACCAAACCCATGAAGCTGACCCTGAAGTACACCGCCACCGTGGACGACAATAATCACATGAGTGGGTTTATCAAGGTGGCCATGGCCAAACTGAAGTTTACCGGGACTCCGATACAGGCCTGATTGACCCACAGCCCAAAACAGTTCCCTGCGCTATTGGCTGACGTAACCTTGTTCTAGCCTGTTGAATAGCTCCGGTGACCCGGTGAATGGCCCCGGTGAATGGTCACCGGCGCCGTATTCTTGTAGGCTAGCCTCTGTCTGAAGAAACAGGTAGAGGAGTCAGGGAACGTGGAAAGAATTGGGCACAAATATATCGATGCTGAATCAAACCGGGTGGTGGATGTCTGGTTTCCGAGGTCGAACAGGGCCATTTCGCGAAATTGCCTGGCCAAGAAATACGGTGTGCTGAACGATGCGTTTGTAACCGTGCCAATCGGAGATTTGCAGGCACCACCGGCAACGGTGGAAGACGTCTACTTACGTCTGCATCTTTTGTCTGAATGCCAGGTCAAACCCAATGAAGTGAATTTGCAGGGCCTGTTCAGCTTGCTGAACAATGTTGCCTGGACGTCTGCGGGGCCGGTGTTACCGGAAAGAGTAGAAGCATTAAGGGAGTTGATCGCTGAAGAAGTTCATACGTTCTCGGTGCCCTCCATAGATAAGTTTCCACGTATGTCAGACTATGTGATTCCGGATGGGGTCAGAATTGCGGACGCCGACCGGGTTCGCCTTGGTGCTCATGTCGCCAGTGGCACCACGGTGATGCATGAAGGATTCATAAACTTTAATGCCGGTACGCTCGGTGAGTCCATGGTGGAAGGCCGCATTACGCCAGGCGTCATTGTGGGCAATCACTCGGACGTTGGTGCAGGTTCCTCCATAATGGGCACGCTATCCGGCGGCGGTAAGCAGGTAAACTCCATTGGCGAGAACAGCTTGCTTGGTGCCAATTCCGGTATTGGTATATCCCTGGGTAATGATTGTGTTGTGGAAGCCGGGTTGTATGTGACGGCTGGAACCAAAGTCAGGCTGCCTGATGGCGAGGTGGTGGCTGCACGCACATTATCAGGGCAATCCGGGCTGCTCTTCAGACGTAACAGCCAAACCGGATGCGTTGAAGTGTTACCAACCGGTGGTACGGAATGGGGCGGATTAAACCAGGATCTGCATAACAACTAGTAGAAACTGCTTCCAGTTGAACTCCGCTTTTTTGCTGTGCAAACCGTTGAGTGTTTTATTAAACAGAGGCTGTGTTTCGTCGTTGAGGTGGCCGTGTCAATTAAAGAGATAACCGAGGATAGGTGGGATCAAATTGTCCAGCTGGAGGCCGCCGCCTATTCTGATATTGCTCCCGAATCAAAAGAGACGCTCAGAAGTAAATGGCTGGCGTCACCGGATTTGTGTTTTGTGTTTGAGCAAGAGCAGGCAGTGGTTGCGTATTTGCTGGCCCATTCCTGGCATTCAATAGCGCCCCCCAACCTGTTTGAGCCCCTGGCTGAAACAAGTGAAGGAAAGTATTTATTCATCCATGATCTGGTGGTGGCCACATCCCACGCCGGATTGGGGCTGGGCAGGATGATGGTCCAGCATTTATTCAATCAAACCAGCGTCCGGATGTTTGAAAGCGCGCTACTGGTTGCCGTGCAACATTCGCAAACTTTTTGGGCTAAGCAAGGTTTTAGCCCGGCTCCCGAGCAAACGCTGAGTGACGCCTATGGCCCGGGAGCTGTATTAATGCACCGACCGCTCGCAGCACTGTAACAACGCTCTGTGCGCTGCATCCAAGATTCAGGGCTGTCCGGGTTTCTTATGCTCGATGAACGAACAATCCTTTGTAAAACGAGAGCGTCATGAAGATAAAGGTGAAACGGGTTTATGATGCCGCCGCTCAGGGTGACGGCACACGTGTGCTGGTGGATCGGCTGTGGCCAAGAGGGCTGGCCAAAGACAAGGCCCATATCGATGCCTGGGTAAAGGCGATTTCACCATCAACCGAATTACGCAAATGGTATAACCACGATCATGATAAGTGGCCGGAGTTTAAGGCGAGGTATTTTCAAGAGCTAAAGGCAAACGAAAATTTGATCGCAGAGTTTCTGGCTGACTATAAAGATAAACAGGTAACACTGTTGTTCAGCTCTAAAGAGGCCAGATTCAACAATGCCGCTGCCCTCAAAGAGTATCTGGAATCCAGGTAACTGGCAGTGGATACAAGGCAGAGACACCTCCCCCGATAATGCGCAC
>DKQK01000007.1 GCA_002471665.1 Gammaproteobacteria bacterium UBA7310 | reverse complement strand
AAAAAAGAGAGCGTAACGCTCTCTCTTTTATTATCGATCTGCGGTAGATCGGTATTGTGATGGTTGCCCTGTGTTTGGCCGATAGTGTGCAGCCAACAGTGTTAAGGCAACAGTGTTCAGGCAACCATGTCGCGATGGCAGTTATGCAGATTGTCGATCAGCTGATCCTCCAGATCAAACCGTTCCACCATTTTTTCACCCAGCTGGTTCAGGTCGCGGGCCAGTTTTTCCATGTTCTTTTCACACAATTCGGCAGAGCAGTACTGGTCGTTGAAGTCCAGCGCCAGTTCAGTGGAGTGTTGGATCAGAGGCAGGATACGGTCGATGGTTTTCTGATAGTCATCCTGGAAATGTTCGGCTTCTTTCATCAGCAATTGGTAAACTTCGAAGTGGCCGGCGGATACGTAGTCGATGAGTACGTCGCACAGGGCCTGCACCCGGACGCTGATGGGTGTGTCCTGCTGTGAAAATTGTTTCAGGCCATCCACTTTGCAATACAGAACGATCAATTCCTGTCGTTCCTTCAGCCAGCGGCTAATCATCTTATCGATATTGACCCAGTGCAGGTCACTCGGGATTTTGGCTTCGGTCAGCATGTTCTGGTCTCCCCATTTGCATGGTAGTTGTTGTCGGGTCGTGGCTGATAGGGGCTCACTGTTACCCTTTTACACAACGAAACGTTAAATAACGCTTCTTCTTTTCCAGGGCTCAAACATGGCCCTGCTCCTGATAGGTACTGCTGCAAATTGTCATTGATTCCACAGGGAAATCATCCACAGTCAACGTGTTTTTGCAGACTGTGGACTATCGAGAATATGCAAATTGATTTGGGCGGGCAAGACATTTAGGTGGCGCCAAAAACCACATTATCACGTTGACAAAAATGATTTATTGGCTTGGTGGGTATTTACGATTGGAAAACGTTGTTTAGGTAATGATGGTGATCATTTTTATGAAAACACGTTCTAAATTTTATGGGGACAAAAGGGCGTAAAAACGGTCACTTACCCGTTTTTACGCAGCAATTGCACCAGTGATAACAGTGCGAAACCAATGAATACCAGCATTGTTTGGGCCGGAATGGACAATCCCATAAAAGTCCACTGGATGTCGGCACACTCGCCGGCGCTGTTGAAAATCGTGGTGATGGTTTCGCTGATGGGGAAGGTTTCCAGCATATATTCCAGGCCCGGGCTGCATTCCGGTACCTGATCCTTGGGCAGGCTCTGTAACCAAAGGTGACGCCAGCACACGGCGATGCCGAAAACACTGAACAGCAGGGCGCAGCCTGCATAGACGCGTTGTCCCAGTGTGGCGGGATTATGCACCAGTGCCAGCAGGAAGAAGAATCCGATACTGATCACAATGCCGCGATCGATCAGGCACAGCGGGCAGGCATCCAGTCCCAGATGGCGTTGCAGGTAAAAGTAGGCGAAAGCGATGGAGATGATGGCGCCGAGTACGCCCAGTGCGTTTAGTATACGGTAGGAAGGCAAGGTCGTGGTCTCTTCAGTCAGTGCGGTTGCTTGTGTGTTATTGTCAGGGGGAGAGAATCCCGCACCGATTATAAACACAAGCGGCGTCTTTGTGTGACCTTCGACCCCCCATTACGGGGCTTGGTTCCCCGTCAGGCGATGGCTTGTTCCCGCGCCCGGAAGCCGATCTGATCGGCCTGCGCACTGCCGTCGGTCCAACCCGCTTCCCAGGCCGCGGCAATGACATCTGAATCATAGGGGCAGGCCTTCTGTGGTTCACCACTCAGGCCAAACATGTAGCCTTGACGATAGGCCTTATTCAGGGTTTCGATGCTCCAGTTATGTTGATCGATTTCACTGATGCTCATGGCTCCCAGCCTCTTCATATTACGGTCGTCATTTATTGTTTTACTGCACACTCTGATGCCAACTTCCTGCATCTACGATCAAGACTAGCAGTGAATTCTAGGAAGTCACGCTAAGTGCTTGAAAATTTTCCAAACAAGATCAATTGCAGGCGTCCTGCGCGAAGAAATTGTCTAAATATTGCTCAAAGGTGATGTCGTCTTCTGCTTCAATGCGGCGTTGAGCTTCGATGGAACGGCGCGCCTCTTTGGTGAAAGCGGCGGCTTCGGCTGAGCTAAGCGGTTGATTTTTAAAATAGTTGGCGGTGTCCTGAGCCCGGTTCATGGCAAACTCGAAGAAGGGTTGCTGTTGCTCAAACAGGGTGGTCATGACCTGGGCCGATGGGGTCAGTTCCGGCTGCGCCAATTTTTGCATCTGGGCTTTGACCACCCCGGAATGGGCGCTGTGGCCATGGGCCTGATCAAACAATTGGGCCACCTGCAGCATTTTCTGCAGATGCTCCTGGGCCCATTGCCGGAACGGGGCCTGGGTGCATTTCGAGGTCAGGCGCAGCTGTGGGTCGCGCCCCTGGGTGACGATGGATTGCAAGTTCTCGATATTGCATTGCTGTTCCTGCTCCGTCAGCGCCGGGCTGTCCTCGAGCAGGCAATAAAGGGCGAACACATCCAGAAAACGGATCTGGGAATCGGTGATACCCAGCGGACTGAAAGGATCGAGGTCCACACAGCGCAGTTCGATGTACTCCACCCCGCGGTCGGCCAGAGCGCAGGTGGGCCGCTCGCCGCTTTGGGTCACCCGTTTGGGGCGAATGCTGCTGTAGAACTCGTTTTCGATTTGCAGAATATTGGTGTTCAGTTGCTGATACTGGCCATGGCTTTTTACACCCAGTTTTTCATAGGGCGGGTAGGGGGTGCGAATGGCGTGCTGCAGCGAACTCACGTACTCATCCAGCGAGTTGTAGGACACCTTTAATCCCGCTTGGGCGTCGTTGTGATAGCCCAGATCGCTCATGCGCAGGGAGGTGCCGTAAGGCATATAACAGGTGTGTTGCTGGAAGGTTTCCAATTGATGCTCACGGCCCCTGAGAAAGGAGCCACACACCGCCGGCGAGGCGCCGTACAGATACACCACCAGGCCCACATTACGCAGGAAATTGCGAATCAGGCCAAAATACTGCCCGGAGATAAAATCCTGCAACTCCTCACCGCTGTTTTCCAGTTGGTGGTAGACGGACCAGAACGTGTCAGGAATGGAAACGTTGTAGTGAATCCCGGCGATGGTTTGCATGTAGCGACCATAGCGGTGCCAGAGCCCATGACGATAGTAATGCTTCATTTTGCCCACATTGGAGCTGCCGTAATCCGCTATGGGAATGGACAATTCGTCGCCCATCAGGCACGGCATACTGTTTACCCACAACAGTTCCTGATCCAGATTCTGGTAAGTAAAACGGTGCAGGTCATGCAGAAATGCCAGTGGGCGTTTGATGTCCTGGAACACCGGTGTGATGAATTCCAGCAGGGCTTCGGAGTAGTCGGTGGTGATCCATTGGTGGGTCAGTGCGGAACCCAGGGCTGCAGGGTGCCGGGTTTGTGCCAGCTCGCCGTTGCTATTGACCCGCAGACTTTCCTTTTCCAGCCCCCGTTTCATGTGGGTGAGGCTTTGATGCAGTTGCACCTCGCGGATGGTTTCAAGGCGGTGCAGTAACTTGTTTTTCACGCAGTTTTCCCGAACGGTTTTGCGTGATTATGCGGGAAATGGCAGATCAATGAAATGGCCATTATTGCCGGGAATAAAAGCCGGATGATACATAATGGTTTTATTGACTCAGTGCTGGGTCGGCCGTATAGTCAGGCCGTTTTTCCGTTTCGGAAACCTGTCAAGAGGTAGTGTATGTTGCGTTTTCCCCTGCTGATTCTACTGCTGAGTCTGTTGGCCGTTGCCGGCTGCAGTTCCCATCCGCCGGCCTTCAGCGGGTCACTTGAACGGCGGGCCGACTATGCCGAGGAAATTTTCACCAACGCCCGGGGGCTTGATCTGTTTGCCCGCACCTGGGAGCCTGCGCAGACCGCCAAAGCCAATGTGATACTGCTCCATGGCACGGCGTTGCACAGTGGGTTGTATGTGGATACCGCCACCTATCTGTCGCAACAGGGGTACCGCGTTTACGCTTACGATATGCAAAGCTGGGGGCGCTCCCAGGGATTGAAAGGCCACGGTTATGTGGACAGTTTCGATGCATATTCCAATGATCTGAAGTTTGTGCTGCAGATGCTGCGTAAACGCTACCCCGGTGTTAAAAACGTGGTCATGGGGGAAAGCCTGGGTGGTGCGGTGGCCCTGTACACCGCGGTCAAACATGAGTTTTTACTCAATGGCGTGATTACCAGTGCTGTGGGCTACAAGCCCAGTATGAAATTGCTGGGGATACGCGCCCCTGATTTTATTAACGAAATCACCCTGACCACCACCCAGTGGGTGACGTCGGGTTTTTCCTCCTTCCCGGCAGTGGAATCCGATACCGGGATCCGGTTGGTCATCGACAATGATTCGCTGCAGTCCCGCCTGTTGGATGATCCATTGGTTGCCCATGGTTGGCTGCCCGGTGCCTATGTCAGCACCATATTGGCCGCGGGTGATTACATGGAGCCCCGCCTGCGTTACATTACTGTCCCCATATTGCTGTTGCATGGAAACAGTGACGCGTTGGTGCCGGTAACCTCAAGCCAGGAAATTTTTGATGAGGTGTCCAGTGTTCACAAGCGCCTGCTTGTGTACAACAGTGCTCACGCAGTATTGCTGGAAAACCAGTGGCGCCAGGCGGCCACGGATATCGTGACTTTTCTGGATCAGATGAACTGAACGGGAAGCGGGCGGGATTAAAAAGCCCCGGCATGGAAACCCGTGCCGGGGCTTTTTTTGACCTTGTTATGGGCAGGCGAAAGGCTGCTTAGCGCAGTTTTTTCGCATTGGCGAACAGGTCGGCAAAGGTGCCGGTTTTGCCGGGTGCATTGGAGGGGCCTTTGCTGCTGCGCTGGGGTTTGTTGGGGCGGGCTTTGCTTTTGGCCCCGTGCTTGCCTTTCGGTGCCCGTGGGCCATCCACTTTTTCGCCGGCGGCTTCGTCCAATTTCATGCTGAGGCCGATTCGCTTACGCGGCAAATCGATATCCACCACCTTCACCTTGACGATATCACCGGCTTTAACCACTTCGCGGGGGTCGGACACAAAGGTGTTGGACAGCACGGAAATGTGCACCAGCCCATCCTGATGGACACCGATATCCACGAACGCACCGAAGTTGGTGACGTTGGTGACGACACCCTCCAGGATCATGCCCGGATGCAGATCATCCATGGTTTCCACACCTTCCTTGAATTCAGCGGTTTTGAATTCCGGGCGGGGGTCGCGGCCGGGTTTTTCCAGTTCGTTGATGATGTCGGTGACCGTGGGTAAACCGAAGGCATCCGCATAATCATTGGCGGCCAGGGTTTTAAGGAAGCCGGTGTCACCGACGATCTGGCCGATGTCGCGGCTGTTGCGGGCGGCGATTTTCTCCACCACCGGATACGCCTCCGGGTGTACTGCCGAGCGGTCCAGGGGATTGCTGCCGTTCATGATGCGCAGGAAACCGGCGGCCTGTTCGTAGGTTTTATCCCCCAGGCGTGGAACCTGTTTCAGATCATCACGGGAATGGAAAGCGCCGTTTTGATTGCGGAACGATACGATGTTGCCGGCAATGGTTTTGTTCAAACCGGAGATGCGCGCCAGCAGGGGTTCCGACGCGGTATTCACATCCACGCCCACCGCGTTCACACAGTCTTCCACCACCGCATCCAGGCTGCGCGCCATTTTGCTCTGGCTGACATCGTGCTGGTACTGGCCCACACCAATGGCTTTGGGTTCGATTTTTACCAGCTCCGCCAGGGGATCCTGCAGGCGCCGGGCAATGGACACCGCACCACGGTAGGATACATCCAGTTTGGGGAATTCCCGGGCGGCGAATTCAGAGGCGGAATACACCGACGCCCCGGCTTCGCTTACCATGATCTTCTGGGCTGTCAGATCCGGGTGCTTCTTCAGCATTTCAGCGGCCAGCTTGTCGGTTTCCCGGGAGGCGGTGCCGTTGCCGATGCTGATCAGCTCCACGTTATATTTTTTACACAGCGCCGCGATGACGGCAATGGATTCATCCCATTGGTTGCGCGGCGCATGGGGAAAGATGGTGCCGTGTTCCACCAGTTGTCCGGTGGCATCGACGATGGCGACTTTGACCCCGGTACGCAGGCCCGGGTCCAGTCCCATGGTGGCGCGGGGGCCTGCCGGAGCGGCCATCAGCAGATCTTTCAGGTTGTGGGCGAACACCTTGATGGCCTCTTCTTCGGCCCTCTCCCGCAGGTCGCCCAGCAGTTCGGTTTCCAGATGAGTGAGCAGTTTGATACGCCAGGTCCAGCGTACGACCTCCGCCAGCCATTTGTCAGCAGCCCGGCCTTCATCCCGCAATTCGAAGTGCTGGGCGATCATGTCCTCGCAGGGATGGGTGATGACCTCTTCATCCTGATCGAGGGTGATGCTGGCCTGCAGAATGCCCTCGTTGCGGCCGCGGAAGATGGCCAGGGCACGGTGGGATGGCGCGCTTTTCAGAGGCTCGGAATGCTCGAAGTAATCGCGGAACTTGGCACCTTCCTCTTCTTTGCCGGTGACCACTTTGGCGGTGAGAATGCCGTTCTGGAACAGATAGCCGCGCAGGCGCGCCAGCAGGTCGGCGTCTTCGCTGAACTGCTCCATCAAAATGTACTTGGCACCATCCAGGGCGGCCTTGACATCGGCCACCCCCTGTTCCGCGTTGATGAACTTTTCCGCTTCCTGTTCCGGGTCCAGGCGGGGATCCTGCAGCAGGGACTGGGCCAGCGGGTCCAGGCCGGCTTCGCGGGCGATTTGGCCTTTGGTGCGGCGCTTGGGTTTATAGGGCAGGTACAGGTCTTCCAAACGGGTTTTGGTGTCGGCGGCCTGGATGGCCGATTCCAGTTCCGGCGTGAGTTTTTCCTGCTCGGCAATGCTCTTGAGGATGGCTTCGCGGCGCTCTTCCAGTTCTCTCAGATAGCGCAGGCGTTCTTCCAGCGTACGCAGTTGGGTGTCGTCCAGGCCGCCGGTGGCTTCCTTCCGGTAACGGGCAATAAACGGAACAGTGGCGCCTTCGTCCAGCAGGGCGACGGCGGCGTTGACTTGAATGGAGTTGACGCCAAGTTCGTTGGCAATGGTGTCAGCGATATTGATCATTTTCTAATCTTTCTCGTGGCTACTACCTGAGGTGGAGGCGGGATTATAAACCCATGAACAGGTAAAACGATAGGAAGGGGGCTTGTCTATGTGACCTGTTTGCTCAATCCGTCGAGGAGGTCTCGGCCTCCCGGGAGACATTGCGTTTGAGGCCCCCCAGTACGTTGCTGAGGGCACGATCCCACATGGACACGTTTTCCAGCAGGCGCAATTCGTCGGCGTTGGCCATGCGAATCATGCTGTCCAGGTTGGTTTCCAGCACCTTGTTGCCGCGGCGCGAGACAAAAATGTAGATGTCCGTGTTGGTGTCGCGCCAGGCCAGTTTGCAGCGGCGGACCTTGCCTTCCAGGGTATGGACTTCAATCCATTGGCCGGCTTTCATGGTGAGCAACTGACGGCGCAGGTCGGACTGGGCATGTTGCTTGGGATCGAGCAGGGCTTTGCGTTCCGCCGCCCGCTTTTTCTGGCGCTCGATGGCGGAGAGTTCAGCGCCGCTGGCAGGGTCGCTGGCCGGTGAGTTGCCGGGGGTGTGGTGGACGGCAACGGGGCTGCCTGCCGGTTCAGTCAGGGTGTGATCCACTGTGCGGCTGTTGGGCAGTTGCTGATCCGGCGGTGTCTGCAGAATCTGGCCGTGGATTTCCCACAGGGCGGCTAGAAATTTGTCCACTTCCAGCCCGGGATGCTTGATGCTTTCCAGGCCACCACAGATTTCCCGCAGCAGGGTGGGAATGATCTTCACCCAGCGTTCGCGGTCGCTGCCGGCGTTGGCCGGTTGAATGCTCCAGATCAGGTCATCCACGGTTTTCAGGCAGTGTTTCCATTCATCGGAATCCCGCCCGTGGCGCATCAGGCGCTGCAGCATCAACACCCGCCAGGGTCCGTCGATCATGTCGATCACTACAGAGGGCAGGGTTTTGCCTTGCATGCGGTCGTTGATCAGCTGATTGATGGTGTTGCGGGCCTGCTCGGTTTTGGCCTGCCCCTGGGCGGTTTGCAGCACACGTTTTTCGACGGTTTTGGCGCGCCGGGTTTCTTCCTGCAGGAAGCGGGAAAAACTTTTTTCCAGATCGGCGAACAGGGACAGGTTGTCCACTTCGAATTCGTTGAGAATGCGCGTGACCACATTGCGGATCTCCTCCATCAACAGGTCACGCTGCAGAACCGATTCTTTTTCCCAGCCGATGGCGGCCTGGGACAACAACTTCAGCAGGCGGCGGGCCGGGTGATGGGCGTCGCTGAAGAACTGCTTGTCGGCCAGTGCGATCTTGATCACCGGAATTTGCAGACGGCCCAGCAGCAGGGATACCTCCGGTGGGATATTGTGATCGTCCAGTATGAATTCGAATACCATGCTCACCAGGTTGATGACATCATCATCGGCCTGCTTCAGTTTGCGGGCGCCCCGCTGGCGGACGGTATGGGCCAACTGGTGTTCCAGCAGCAAGCGCACATCCTGGTGGTCATAATGGCTGTTGGCGGGATCTTCATCCTGCAGTGAATCCCGTTCGGCACTTTGCAGCCGGCTCAGCACACTGAACAGGTCTTCCCGGTGCAGCTCCGGTGCCGCTTGCCCCTGTTTTACTGCGAACAGGCGATTGTTCAGGCTGCCTTTGTAGAAATGGGTCATCAAGGCCTGCACCTGCTCGAACGGCACCGTGGTTTCGTAATGGGCGGCCAGTGCGCTGTGCAGGTCGGGGCTGTCCCCGCCCTGTGAAGCTGCTGGCTGTGGTTCCGCGGCTGACGCGCCGGGGGCCGCTTGCTGCTCCGGGCCGGCAGGGGGTGTGCTGGTTGTGCTGGTGTTGGCGGGCTCGGATTTGACTCCGGCATCCAACAGAATTTTCGCGGCATCCAACAGTGGCTGACGCAGATTTTCCACCACCTGGCGTTCGAAATACTTCAACACCATCAGCCGTACCTTGAGCGGTAAATCCAGTTTTTCGATGGCGTGACTGAAGGCGGTCACCAGAGTGTCGGCGCCCAGGGGATGGTTGTCTTCGTTGAGCCAGTCAATCCCCAGATAGTGATTCAGCAGGCGGCTGAACTGCAGCTGCAGGTCCGGATAGCTGGTGCGGATCTTGTTGCGGATGTTGGACAGGGCAACATCCACCTCTACCCGGTCTTTGTCCACCAGGCTTAAATCGTCATCACGATGGACGTCTTCCTGGCGTTGTTTTTTGCTCAGCAGATCGAACTGGAACGCCAGCTCTTTGCGCAGTTCGTTGTCCACGTCGCGGGCATGCATGCGCAGTTCACGCATGGCTTCAAAATACATGTTTTGTTCGTTATTGGTGGCCGCCTGTTCTGCCCGGTCAAAAAAGGCATCGTCCATTTGGTGAAAGAATTCGGTGAGCAGGTCGGACAGGCTTGCCAGCACCCGGCTCTGGATGTTGACCAGGAGTGATCCATCACGATCCCTGTTGTGTGCATTGTGCACAGAGAATCCTTTTGTAAACGATGATTGATCTGATGGAGACATCTTTTCCCTGAACCCCAATTGGTTTTATCAAACCCGGGATACTAACGTTGGCCATGCGAAATATGGAGTGAGGATTGTTTCAAAATCCACGCCGGGTTTCCATCGCAATTTGCCATAACGCCTTAGAAACGGTGTTGATTCTAAGGCGCTTAGCTGTATTTTTGATCAAAGTTGTGTCGGGCTCGAACGGTAAACATATACGACTTACCGGAGATTAAATACAGACTTTCTGTAATTTAGCCGCCTGGTACAGGGCGGATACGATTATGCAGCTTGGCGGTGACACCCGTTAACCGCAGCTTGCCGGATTCGAGGTAGGTGATCATCGCAGGAACAAAGAACAGGATCAAGAAGGTGCCATAGGCCAGGCCGAAAACGATGGAAATGGCCATGGGAATCAGGAACTGAGCCTGCAGTGAGGTTTCGAATAATATGGGCAGCAGACCGGCGACGGTGGTCATGGAGGTCAGTACCACCGCCCGGAAACGCGCGCAGATGGCCTCCACGATGGCTTCGTGCACCGCCATGCCCCGCTCCCGTAATTGACTGAAGAAGGTGATCAGGACAATGGAGTCGTTAACGACGATTCCGGACAGGCCAAATAACCCCATCAGTGAGAACATGGACAGGTCTTTGTTCATAATCAGGTGCCCGATCAGCGAACCGGTGAGGCCCAGGGGAATGGCGGCCATCACCGCCAATGGCCAGATGTAGGATGAAAACACCCAGCTCAGCACAATAAAAATCAGCGCCAGGCCAATCATCATGCCCAGGCGCATTTCCTGCAGCGTCTCCTGTTGATCCTGGGCTTTGCCTTCCAGGCCCAGGTTGACGCTGTAGCGGCGCTGCAGATCCGGTAGCAGGCCGGCATTGAGGTCTGCAAAGATTTCGTTGGCATTGGCGATCTTGTCGTCCAGGTCCGCTGACACGGTGACATTGAGCGCGCCGTCGGTGTGATTGAGCTTCTCGATACCCTGGCGGGATTCAAAGCGCACCACTTCACTCAGGGGTACGGTGGCGCCACTGGCCAGGGTGACCGGGAAATACTCCAGTGTCTGGGTGCTGTTGCGTTCGTTGTCCGGCAGGGTCACCCGCACTTCGATTTCATCGTCATCCTGATTGAAGATCTGGGCCAGGTTGCCGTCAAAAGCGGCCCGCAGCTGGCGGCCGATGGTGGCGGTGTCCAGACCCAGTTGGCGTCCGGTTGGGGTCAGCTCGTAAATCAGTTGTTCCTTGCCCCAGGGCAGATCATCGTCAATATTGCTGACTCCGCGATAGCGGGCAAGGGCAGCCTGCAGCTCCAGGCTGGCGGCTTTCAAGGCCTGTATATCATTGCCGATCAGGCGGATGGCGATGGGTTTGCCGGCCGGTCCGGCTTCCCGTTGGGTCATGGCAAAGCGCTTGATACCCGGTGGTTTGGCAATGTTGTCCTGCCAGCGGCGGATGAACTCGGCGTTGGTCATGGGGCGTTGTCCGCTCACCAGGTCGACGATCACTGCACCGGATTCGCGATTGACTTCCCGCCCGGTGATATCGAAGAACGAGCGGCCATGGTAGGTGATGACCGCATTCAGAATATCCTGGTCAAACTCGTTTTGAATCTGGCGCCGGGTTTGCTGCAGGCTGTCCTCCAGATGAACCAGAAAGGCATCCACGGTTTTCTTGGAGGTGCCGGCGTGAAATTCCACATTGGCGCGAATCTCGTTGCCGTCCACGGCCGGGAAGAACGTGGTTTTGATGACACCGGTGAATACCAGGCTCAACATCAGGGCGAAGGCGCTGAGGCCGGCGACGATGACACTGCCCCGATTCTTGATGGCGGCGTCCACGGCGGTGCGCAGGCGCTTTTCCCGAAACGCCACAAACTTACGATCAAAGTTGGCTTTGAAACCGGTGGTTTTTTCTTCTTTCTGTTTGCGCAGGCTGTGGTTGAGGTGGCCGGGCAGAATCAGAAAACATTCCACCACGGAGGCGATGATGACACAGATGATCACCACCGGCAGGTCGAAGGCGATTTTCCCCATTACGCCATGCAGCATGGTCAGTGGCAGGAACGCAGCGATGGTGGTCATGGAGGAGGCCAATACCGGCGCAAACATACGGCGGGCGCCACCCACCGAGGCCCGCTCGGCGGACTCGCCCATCTCCAGGTGGGTGAGGGTGTCTTCGCCCACCACGATGGCGTCATCCACGATGATACCCAGGGCCATGATCAGGGCAAACAGGCTGATCATATTGATGGTGCCACCGGTGAGATAGAGCACCGCCAGGGTGGCCAGAAACGAGACCGGGATCCCCACCGTAACCCAGAACGCCACCCGTACATTGAGAAACAGGAACAGGGTGGCGATCACCAGGATCAGTCCGCTGATGCCGTTTTCCAGCAGCAGGTTGATGCGATCACGCAGGTGCTTCCAGCGCTCGTTGTACACCTTAATGGACACCCCCTGCGGCAGACGCGGCCGCACATCCTCCAGCCATTGGGTGAATATGCGGGCGGTACGCAGGGTGTCCTCCGATTCGGTGCGCATCATCAGCATTTCAATGGCGGGCTGCCCGTTGACCGTGATGTAAGGCTCGTCTTCCTGCGGGCGGCGCTCCACCTCCGCCAGATCCCCTACCCGCAGCAGGCGGCCGCTGCTGTCGGTAAACAGGGGCATTTCTTCAAAGCCCTGCACGGTGCGTTGCTGGCTCAGGCTGCGCACCTGTTTGGAGACTTCATCCTTGGCGGCGGTGCCGGCCGGCAGGTCGGTGCTGTTCTGGCGCACCCGGTTGGCGATTTCGGTCAGCGACAGGCCGGTTTCATGGAGGGTGGACGACGGCACCTTGATGGCAATTTCTTCTGCCGGCATGCCCACAAAATTGATCTTACGGATGCCGCGGCCCAGCAGTTCATCCTCGAACTGGCGCGCCAACATGGCCAGCTCCGGCAGGGATTCCGACCCCATGATGACGATGTTGGCGATGGGGGAGAAGCGCTCGATCTGCTGGATCACCGGCCGCTCGGCTTCGTCCGGCAGGTTGCGGATGGATTCCACCCGTTGTTTCACCCGATCCAGTACATCACCTACGATCACCCCCTCCTCCAGTTCCAGCACAATGCTGCCGGAGCCGGACCGCGCAGTGGCGGTCATCTTTTTTACTTCGGTGAGGGTTTTCAGTTCCTGCTCCATGGGGATGATGATGGAGCGCTCCACATCCTCGGCGCTGGCACCACTCCAGGGCACGGCGATACTGATGTATTCCAGTTCGAAGTTGGGAAAGAACTGGGTGTTCATTTTCTTTAACGCCCACAACCCGGCCAGGATAAACAGAAACATGAGCAGATTGGACGCCACCCGGTGCGTGGCAAAGGTGGCGATGATGCCTTTGGGTTCACTCATCGCCGGCCCGCCCGGTATCGTCTTGCTGCTTCACCCGCAGGCCGCCCAGGGCGTTGGAGAGTTGCGTGATCAGGATGGGTTGGCCGGGCTCCACGTCGGCCTGAATCAGTTGCCAGCGGTCACCGTCTTCGGTCAGCACCTCTCCCAGGCGCTGAATCATAACCGTATTGAGAACGCCATCCTCCACCGTATAAATGCGCTGCTGGCCGTAGATGGCGGTGGGGGGCAGGGCGATGCTGTTGTCCACCGGGGGCATATGCAGGTACACCTCACCGGCGCGGCCGAGAGTGAGATTGCGTTGGCTTTCATCCAGGGCAAACAAGGCGTCCACGCCGCCCTGCCCACTTGCGATGGCCCCGGCCAACCGCTCCAGAACCAGGCCGATGCGTTTCTCATTCAGGGCGAAGGTGGCGTCCAGCTCAATGCCGTTTGCCAGTGCGGGTTCCACCTGGTTCAGGTAGCGCGAGGGAATCTGGGCGCGGACTTCCACGTGTTCTGAATCGAACAGGGTCGCCACTACGTCGCCGGGGCGCACCCGGTTGCCGGGTGAGGCGTTGATGGCGGTGACGCGGCCGTCAAAGGGCGCGGTGATGCGGGTCCGGGCCAGGTCCAGGGCAGCCTGATCCCGCACTGCCCGCGCTCGCTTCAGCTGCGCCTGCAGGCGTTTCACCCGATTGGGATGGTCGTTGACGGCGTATTCGCGGCTGTACAGGCTCAGGGCCTGGGCGCGGGCCTGCTGCAGGGCCTCATCCCGGCTCAGGTCAGAGCCCACATTGCGCTCCACCAGTTTTTCGTAGCGCTGGGCCGACTTCTGTGTCAGGGCCACCAGCTGCCGTTCCACCTGCAGGGCTTTGACGTCGGTCTCGTAGCGGGCCTGTTCAGATGCCAGCTGGGCTTCCAGGTCTTCCAGCTCCGCTTGTCTTTGTTCGTAAATCAGGCGCACATCGCTGTCTTCCAGCTCCACGATAATGTCGCCGGTGCGAACCCAGTGGCCCTCCTGTATCAGCACTTTTGCCACATAGGCATTAATGGTGCTGGACAGGTTGGATTCCCGCGGAGATTCCAGACGGCCATAGAGGGTCACCATGGGGCGGTGGCTTTGCGGCTTGGCGGGCAGGGTTTTCACCAGTGGCAGGATGTCGGCCACGGGTTTTTTCTCCGGCTCCGGTTGCAGCATGAACAGGGCAAGGATGATCAGTAGGGTGAAGGCTGCAATCAACAGGGGCAGCGGTGTTTTTCTGAGTATCGTATTGATGGCTGCGCGCAATGTGGTCATCCAGGTTGTCGCGTTATTGGAATGGTTTTGTGCATAATGAAGCTAAGCAACATTCTCATGCAATAGTTGATAATGTCGAAAAGCAGTGCAATTTTAGCACGTTAGTTGTCATAACACGGTTTGTAACACTTTCCGGACATGACTTTGCGCGGTGATCCCGCTACCTTAACCGGTTGTGCCCGTAACTGGTTTTGAGGCACGTTTATCCGGATGGTTCCATCCCCACGAGGTTTTAACAGGTAATTTCAATGGTAGACAGCCCCCGCGAGCAGGAACAGCAGCAGAAGGTTCTGGTAGTTGATGATGATTCCCGGTTGCGGGGATTGCTACAGCGTTATCTGGAAGAACAGGGGTTTCTGGTGAAGGCGGTGGCCGATGCCGAGCAAATGGATCGGGCCCTGTCACGGGAGATTTACTCCCTGATGGTGCTGGATCTGATGCTGCCCGGGGAAGACGGAATGTCCATTTGCAAACGCCTGCGGGGCGCGGACAACCAGATTCCGATCATCATGCTCACGGCCAAGGGTGATGATGCCGACCGTATCAATGGTCTGGAAGCCGGGGCGGACGATTATCTGCCCAAGCCATTCAACCCGCGGGAGCTGCTGGCCCGGGTCAAGGCTGTTCTGCGCCGCCAGGTGAAAGAATTGCCCGGCGCCCCGTCACAACAGGAAACGGTGGTGACCTTCGGGCCTTTCTCACTGGATCTGTCCACCCGTACGCTGACCAAGGACGGGCAGGCGGTGTCCCTCACCACCGGTGAGTTTGCCGTCATGAAAGCCCTGGTACAGCATCCCCGTGAACCGCTGACCCGGGATAAGCTGATGAATCTGGCCCGTGGGCGTGAATGGAGTGCCATGGAACGCAGTATCGATGTCCAGGTATCGCGGTTGCGGCGGCTGATCGAAGACGATCCCTCCAACTCCCGTTATATCCAGACCGTCTGGGGGGTGGGCTACGTATTTGTGCCCGACGGCAGCAGTGCCGGCTGACCGGCTTCCCCAAACCGTCATAAAGCTGCCTTAATCTGTCTCTCTGCCAACGCCGGTAGAGCAGGGGGGTTATGTGATTGCATCGAATATGGATTCGTTGCTGGATCTGCAAGCGGAGCTGATTCACTTGCGGGACGGCGCCATGGCCCTGGAGCGTCAACTGGAACCCGAGATCCGGCGCTGCAGTGAACAGTATCAGAGCAGTGCCCGCAATCTGGTGCATTATCTCAGCGTGCGGCAGGGTGACATTCGCCCCCTGCAACACCGGTTGTCACGTTTCGGCCTGTCCTCTCTGTCGGCCATGGAGCCTTATACCCTGGCCCATCTTAATGCTGTCATTAATTTGCTGCAGAGCATAACCGGCCGCCGGTGCGAGACGCCGCAAGCGCCGGTTGATTATCTCAGTGGCCCCCAATTATTGCGCCAACAGCGCCGGCGGTTGCTGGGTGAATTGCCGCCCAGTGTAAAGGTCGGTGCAGAGGCCGGTGCAGCAGCCGGTACAGAGGCCAGTGTGATGGTGACCATGCCATCCCAGGCGGCGGCTGAGCCACAGTTGGTGGCGGATTTGCTGGCCAGTGGCATGAACGTCATGCGCATCAATTGCGCCCACGATGATGCGAGTGCATGGCGGGCAATGGCCCGACACCTTCGCAGCGCGGTGGAAAACGGCGCTTCACCCGCCAGGATTCAGGTGGATCTGGCGGGCCCCAAACTGCGCACCGGCCCGATGCAAAGCAGTGGTCGCCTGCTGAAGTTGAAGCCCCGTCGCGATTTATACGGGCTGGTGCTGGAACCCTGCCGGGTATGGCTGCATGCGGAGGCGGACGCCCGTCTGCCGGCGGGTCTGCACAAGCCATTGTGTGTGGCGGCGGAATTTCTGCAGCAGTGTCAGGTGGGTGATCGCATACAGTTGGTGGACGGCCGGGGCCAGCGTCGCAAGATGAACGTGGTCCAGGTGCAAACCGGTAGCTGTATTGCCGAACTGAATCATACCGCCTATATCACCGACGCCACGCGGCTGGACCTGAAACGAGGGCAGAAAACGATGGCGTCGACGCTGGCGCTTGGGTTGCAGGACGTGGTGTTGCCCATCGTTCTGTTCCGTGGCGATACCCTCGTTCTGACCCGCAGCCTGCAACCCGGGGTGCAGGAACAACGGGACCAGTTGGGCGATCTGGTGCAGCCCGCACGTATTCATTGCTCATTGCCGCAGGCGTTTGACCAGGTTGAGGTGGGCCAGCGGGTATGGTTTGACGATGGCAAAATAGGTGCCCGGGTGGAAGCCTGCGATGGCCGGGAGATGTATTTGCGAATCACCCAGGCTGATCCCAAAGGCAGCAGGCTGCAGCCGGAAAAAGGCATCAATTTTCCGGATACGGTATTGGATCTGCCGGCGCTCACGGCCAAGGATCTGCTTGATCTGGAGCAGGTGGTGGAGTTTGCCGACATGATCGCACTGTCCTTTGTACGGGTGCCGGCAGATGTGGATGCCCTGCATCAGGCGTTGGACCGGCTGGACCGGCCCCAATTGGGGGTGGTGCTGAAAATCGAAAACCGGCAGGCGTTCGAGAATCTGCCCCGTATTCTGTTGGCCGGGTTGCGTCATGGCCGCCCGCTGGGGGTGATGATTGCCCGTGGCGACCTGGCGGTGGAGTTGGGGTTCGAGCGGCTTTCCGAGGTGCAGCAGGAAATTCTCTGGCTGTGCGAGGCCGCCCACATTCCGGTGATCTGGGCCACCCAGATTCTGGAGTCCATGGCCAAGAAGGGAGTGCCCTCCCGCGCCGAGGTGACGGACGCTGCTATGGCGGTGGTGGCGGAGTGCGTCATGCTCAACAAGGGGCCGTATATTGTGGAAACCGTGGTCATGCTGCGGGATATTCTGGCACGCATGGATCAGCACTACCATAAACGGCGCGCGACCTTACGGCCGTTGAGTGTGGCCCGGCTGGTCTGAGGGCGGCGGGCAAGGTCAGTGGCACCGGAGCCTGGAAATCTGGATAATGTGCCGTTGATGTCATTCTGGATTCTCTATGAAGCTGATTCCCCGCTCCTCGTTCTGGCGCACCATCTGGCTGGTGTGGCTGGTGATTTTGTTAAGTCAGATTTCCACACTGTTGTTTGCGGTGTACTACCTGTATTTGCCCGGCATCAAACAGAACGCTAAGCTGGTCGCGCTGGAGATGGATACCATTCGCTACCTGGTGGACAGCGAACGTAAAACCGAGCTGCTGCAGCGGCTGGAGGCACAGCATAATATTGTTATCACCGCCGATGACAGCCTGATTCCACCACCGGGTGCGGGCCTGTTCGACAACCTGTTCGTGGAACCCATGCGCAGCCGTATCGGGGAGGGCAGCGCTGTTCGGCTGGGCTTTGATCCTGCGCCGGGGTTATGGGTGAGTACCCGGCAACTGGGCAGACTGTGGGTGCGGTTTCCACTGGAAAATTTCGGTCGCTACGAAGTCATTGCCTTTCTGACCTGGTTGATCGGAACCCCGGCGCTGGCCTTTCTGCTGGGTACTTTTTTTGCCGGCCAGATTAATCGGCCACTGAAAAACCTGGCACTGGCAGCGCGTAGAATCGGTCGCGGTGAACCGGTCAAAGGTTACCTGCTGGAAAACACCTCCCGTGAGATTGCAGCGGTGAACCGGGCCTTTCTGCAGATGAGCGATAATCTGCAGCGGGTGGACCGGGAGCGGGCCTTGCTGCTGGCCGGCATTTCCCATGACCTGCGCACACCGCTCACCCGCATGCGGCTCACCGCTGAGTTGCTGGGTGAAACAGAATTCACCGACGGCATGATTCGGGATATTGAGGATATGAACGCGATCCTGGATCAGTTTATCCTGTTTGTGCGCGATGGCAGTGATGAACAAACCGAAGTGGGTGATCTCAACGAAGTGATTGTGGAGGTGGTCTCTCAATTCGAATCGGAAGGCTGCACCATTAAAACCGCGTTACATGAATTGCCGGGTATCTCTCTGAAGCGGCTTTCCCTGAAGCGCCTGTTTGCCAATTTGATCGGCAACGCCATTCGTCATGGGGGTGGCCAGGTTGATGTGCACAGCGGCATGGAAGATGGTGAAATCTGTGTGGTGGTGGCAGACCGCGGCCCCGGCTTGAGTGAAAAGGAAATGTTCGAACTGTTTCAACCCTTCGCCCGCGGTGATCAAAGCCGGACCAGTAAAGGTTCCGGCCTGGGGCTTGCCATTGTGAAGCGGATTGTGGATATGCACCATGGCCGGGTGCAATTGCGTAATCGCGACGGCGGGGGGCTGGAAGCCATCGTGCATTTTCCGGTAACCGGTGATCTGGTGCCACCGGATTCGATGATGGCCCGCCTGCGTTAACGTGCGCTACGCTATTGCCCGGCGTTACGATCCTGTTCGCGCTGGGCATTTTTCTGCTCCAGCTTCAGGCGGCGGCGCTCTTCGATCAGGGAGCGCTGATCGCCCCCCAGGTGCTGTTCGCCGCGCTTTTGCGCCAGTTTGATCTGTTTTTCCCGCTGCGCAAAACGCCGCTTTTGCTCCTGCGAATACTCGTCGTAGCAATGATGGCAACTGACCCCCGCCTGATAATGGGGCGAGCGTTTGTCCTGTTCCGTGATCGGTCGCCGGCAGGCGTGGCATTGGTCAAAGTTGCCCTTGCGCAACTGGTGATCCACGGTAACGCGATTATCAAAGACAAAACATTCCCCCTGCCACAGGGACTCTTCCTGGGGAACTTCTTCCAGGTATTTGAGGATACCGCCTTCCAGGTGATACACCTCTTCAAACCCCTGTTCCTTAAGGAACGCAGTGGATTTTTCGCAACGGATACCACCGGTACAGAACATGGCTACTTTTTTGTGCTTGTTCTTGTCCAGGTGTTCGGCAACGTAGGCGGGGAATTCCCGAAAGGTTTTGGTTTGTGGGTCAATGGCCCCTTTGAAGGTGCCGATTTCCACTTCGTAATCGTTGCGGGTATCCACCAATAGCACTTCAGGGTCGCTGATCAGAGCGTTCCACTGGCTGGGTTTGACGTAGGTGCCCACCACCCGCTTGGGATCAATGTCCGCAATGCCCATGGTTACGATTTCCTGCTTGAGCTTGACCTTGGTGCGGTAGAAGGGTTGCTCTTCATCAAAGGATTCTTTGCTGTCCAGCTGTGCCAGCCTGGGGTCGCTGCGCAAGTGCGCCAGCACTGCGTCGATGCCGGCACGGCTGCCGGCGATGGTGCCGTTGATGCCCTCTTTGGCCAGAAGCAGTGTGCCTTTTACATCCTGCTGCAGCATGACCTCCAGCAGGGGGCGGCGTAGCGCCTCGAAGTTTTCCAAAGTTACGAATTTATAGAGCGCGCAAACCACTATGGGTGCGCTGCCGGTGGGGTGGTGCATAGTGTCCTCGCTGTCTGGAGCGTAAATCCAGGGCGGTTAGTAAAGTAGAAATACGAGCGGCGGGATTCTAACGGATCTGGCGCTTGAATCAAGGGGGAGAGGCGTTGAGGGCAGGCAGTCAGACCAAACGCAATTAGTTTGCTTTTCGGAGTATACTGAAGCGCCTGCCGGATGATGAAGTGGTAAGTCGTGACCAGTACTGAAAATAATGACAACAAACAGATCGAGTTGACCCTGCCGGGGCGGGGCGGCAAAGCCATGTCTGCCCTGCAGGCGGTGGCGTTTGCCAAAATGCTGGGACAGCAGGGGCAGTGGTCCGTCGCCAAGGTCTTGTCCCAGCAGCTGACCGAGCAGCTGCCGGATTATCTGGATGGCTGGTTGGCGCTGTTTGAAGCCTGTGAGGCCTTGGAAGATTTCATCATGTTATCGCGAGCGGCCACCCGTTGCCTGGAGCACAAACCTCGCTGTGTGCCGGCGTTGATGGCATTGGCCACGGCGCTGGGCAAGCACCAACGCCACCTGGAAGCGCTGGAAATCATCGCCACGGCCATGGAGCTGGAACCGGAAAATCCCCGCTTGCGGCGTCAGCGCGAGCTGTTGCGCAGGGACAGTAAGCCGCTAGATACATGATTGCGGGTTCGTGCTAGCATGCAGTCTCTGCTGTCTACTATTTCCGCTGTATTGGCGACAACAATAACATGCAGTATGCAAAATCCGCCGTAACAGAATCCCAGATCGATTACGTTTTTGATCAATTGCGGGCCAATGCCTGGCCCCATACGGTGGCTGTCCTGGTCACCACCGGTGTGCTCTGGTTTACCAGTCATTCTTTCTATGCGCTGCTGTGGATGGCGTTGATGTTCATGAGTCATGTGGTCCGGCTGTATACGGTGGACAGTTTATGGCAGCACGCGCGGCAGCATGGGGATTACCGCCGTGTGAAACCGTTGCTGGTGGCGGGTATGTTGTACGCCGGAGCTATCTGGGGGTTGGTGCCGGTGTGGTTTATGAATCAGCCCCAGACGGAATCCGTTATTTTTATCTCCATCGCGCTGGCTGGTATGTGTGCTTCCACCTTGCCGGCGTTAGCTGCCTTCCTGCCAGCCTATATTGCTTTTATTCTGCCGGTTCTGAGCTTGCTTATCATCAAGTTGTTCCTGTTGGGGTTGAGTGCCACCGCCTTGTTGGGCGTGGCCTGTCTGACAGCTTTTGTGATGATCAGCAGTCGTATCAATCAGATTATCACCATGTCCATAACCATGGATTTTCAAAACCGTGAACTGCTGGAGCAGGTTACTGTAGCCAAAGAAAAAGCGGAGGCAGCCAATCAGGCAAAGTCGCGATTCCTGGCGGTGGCGAGCCATGATTTGCGCCAACCCCTGCAGGCGCTGGGGCTGATTCTGGAGAGCATGAAACTGAAACGCCAGCAGGATACGCCGGAACAGAAAATACTGGTGCAGCAGGGCGTGAATTGTCATGACGCCCTGACGGACATGTTCAATTCGTTAATGGATCTGTCCCGGCTGGAGGCCAACGATCTCAGCGTGTCTCCGGCGCACGTGGAACTGAGTGATTTGCTGTCCATGTTGGCACGGGAATTTGAGCCTGCGGCACAGGCGAAAAACCTGCAACTGAACTGCGTTACCGAGCCCTGTGTGGTGTGGACTGATCCGATGGTATTGGGGCGCATTATTCGCAACCTTTTGTCCAACGCCATCAAGTTTACCGACAGCGGTACAGTAGAGCTGCGTATACAGTGCCTGGCGGACAAAGTGCTGGTGCTGGTGCAGGACAGCGGTCGTGGCATTCCCCTGGATGAACAGTCCCGGGTATTTGAGGAATACCATCAGGTATTCACGCACCATCGTCAGCAGGGGGTTGGCTTGGGTTTATCTGTGGTTAAGCGCTTGGCGGTTTTGTTGCAGTTGGACCTGCAACTGGAATCGGTGCCCGGAGCCGGCACCACGTTCAGGTTGGTGTTGCCCAAGGGCGACCCGGCCCTGGTTGCACGGCAGGAGGAAGTCTCCGGATTTTCATTGCAGGGTTGCCGCGTGTTGGTGGTGGATGATGACCCGGCATTATTGGAAGCCACCTGCAGTCTGTTGGCGGAATGGGGGTGTGAAGTAATGGCAGCAGATGGCAAAGATGCGGCACTGGCCCACGCGGATGCCAGTGTCCCTCCGCAGATCATCGTTTCTGATTATCATCTGCAGGGGTGCACCGGGCTCTCGGTTATCCGCGCCGTGCAATCCTGCCTGGATCAACCGGTACCGGCAGTACTAATGAGTGGTGATACCAGCCCCCAGTTGGTACAGAACATGCGGGACAATGCGCTGTTTCTGTTAAAAAAACCGGTAAAGCCAGTGCACTTGAGAAAGGTGTTGCGACAACTTCTGCAGCAACCACCGGTTACTTGATGAGCCCCAATTTGCGTGCCTCTGCCACGCAGTGGTAGCGACTGTCGGCATCCAGAATGGACATCAGCGCAGAGACATGGGATTTGACAGTGGCTTCCGAAATCGACAGGGATGAAGCAATTTCCTGATTGGAATAACCTTCTGCCACCAGCAGCAACACATCCATGCGCCGCGTACTCAATTGCTTTTTGATGGCATCCGTATGTTTGCCGATGGTCTGCCGATAATGCTCCAGTCGTACCTGCGTGTCGGCGGGCAGATACACCTTGCCCTGTTCAATGGCTTGCAGACAGTCTTTGAATATCTGCTTGCCCCCGGATTTATGAATAAAGCCGCTGACACCGAGCTGCAACGCTTTTGCCACCAGTTCCAGTTCATCGACACCGGACATCATGACAATAGGCGCGGTGACCATGAGCCCGTTCAATTGCGCAATGATGGACAAACCATCGGAATCCGGTAACTGGTAGTCCACGAAAATCCAGTCCAGGTCGGGGCGGGCCTTGGCGTGTGCGATGGCAGTGTCGGCATTGAGGGCGGGAATGATTTCCACATCGGTCAACAATGCTTGCAGAATAACGGCGATGCCATCCTGAAAAACCGGATGATCATCAATCACCAGAATGCTGGTGGAAGGGGCGGAAGGCGAGGAATAGGGGGGAGAGCGAAATTCAGTCACATTAATTTGTCTATCAAAAAAACTTGAAGTGAGGCTTCGAGTTAAACCACAAGCCGGTAGGCAGTGTCAATGCAACTTAAGTACTAACGGCGGGGGCGGGTGCTATGCCAAGCTCCATGCTGCATCCTGGGGTGCAGCATAATAACGATTCAACTCTACAATGACAAAAATGAAGGACCTGACCATGACTTTTTTGTTTCCTGATGGAATAGGGGCCAACCGGTTGATCCGACTTTCCGGTTTAATGCTCGCTGCAACGCTGATGGCTGCTTGTGAAAAAGCACCCACCAATGAAGAAATATTTGTTAACCCACCCGCGAATACACAGTTTGAAGGCGATGCCGGCTCCGTGGTATTGAGTAAACTCAGTGGGCGTGCGGTGTGTTTTACTACCGATGGAAGCGACGTCAGCTATGCCGGTGGCGATTGCAGTGGCGGTACCACCGCCACCTATGGCGGCAGTATTGAGCTTGCCTGTAACAGCGGTGAAACCGGAACCGAAGTTCCCCGCCAGGTGAGCCTGGCGTTTGAATGGCAGGCGTCACCGTTGGGTGGGCCCACGCTGGAAAACCGCGACGCCTTGTTCTTTCTCAATTGTGATAATAGCGGCGGTGGTGTGGACACTGATGGCGATGGTGTCCTTGACCTGAATGACAACTGCCCGGCGGATTTCAACCCGGATCAGCTCGATAGTGATGATGACGGCCAGGGTGATGTGTGTGATGTGGATCTGGACAATGACGGCATCGAAGACGCTGTTGATAACTGTCCTGCGGTTCCCAATCTTGACCAGGCCGATGGCGATGCAGACGATATAGGCGATGCCTGTGATCCCGATCTGGATAACGACGGTATCGATAATGAACTGGATAACTGCCCGGTGGCGCCCAATGCGGATCAGGCCGATGGCGATGGAGATGGCCTCGGTGATGCCTGTGATTCGTTGTTCGATAGTGATGGCGACGGTATCGAAGATGACCTGGACAATTGCCCGGCGCTGCCCAACGCGGATCAGGCCGACAGTGACGGGGACGGTATCGGTGATGTCTGTGATGAGCCTGAGCTGGTGGGCACCGATAAATTCTTCAACGATTATCTGGATCTACTGCAACGGTTGATGGACATCATGCAGTGCCAGTTCAATGGCTGTCAGCAGCCTGATGGTACTTTCAACTGGACCATCACCGCGGACAACTCCGATCTGGAAGCCGGATCAGCCAACTGGAAGGCCACCATCAATACCTTCTTCCCGCCCACGGCCCTAATGACCTTTACCGCCAACAATGCGGTGCTGGATGGATGTCTGGGCAATGGCTCCGCCTCGGGCGTACTCAACAGCAGTGCCACGGGCCCGCTTAACACCGGTAACGCAATTGAATTCCAATGTGGTGGGCTCACCGGTTATATCGTCATGCGTTTGAATCTTACCAGTGGCTCCATTACCGGTGGTTATTACGATGCGTTCTGTCTGGAATCCGAGTGTGATGCCACCGCCGTACGTTATCGCATTACCGGTACGGATGCCGACGGTGAGCTGGTTTACTCCCGCGAAGTACTGGATACCCTACTGCCCTGAAGCCCTACTTTTTAACCACCAGTGTGTGGTTTAGGCGTGGCCCCGTGTCGTTATGACGCGGGGCTTTTTTATTGTGTGCAGGGGTGTGCAAGGGTATGCACGGGTGTGCGGCAGGGCTATTGCCGATGTGCTCTACAACATGGGAAAGCGGATACAGAATGCGGCACCCTGATCCGGCTGTTGAATCTCGATGCTGCCGCCCATGACGCTGACCAATTGTTGCACCAGCGCCAGGCCAATGCCGGTTCCCTGGGCCGATCGGGTAAGCTCATTACCAATACGGTAAAACAAATCAAAAATCCGCTTGCGCTCCTGATCGGGAATACCCGGGCCGTAATCCCGCAGCACAATCTCAAGCTGAGCATTGTTGTTACGGATGTGAAGATCGAGCTGTTTGTTGGATGCCTGCTTGGCGAATTTCAAGCTGTTGTCGACCAGGTTCATCAGGATTTGCATCATGGCATCGGTATCGACTTGGATTTGTTCATTGTTATCGAAATCTTCATGGCTAAAGCACAAAGTAAATTCAGTAGCGGCTACCTGTGATTCAAGCCGGGAGCGCAATAACTCGATCAATTGGTTGACCGGGCAGGGCTTTATATCCAGCTTCAGTTCCTGTCGTTCCATGCGGGCCAGCTGCAGAACATTGGTGATCAGCCGGCTCAGGCGATCACTTTCATCTGCAATGAAATGATAATACTCCTGTTGTTTGGCTGGCGTTGCCCAGCCTTCTTTCAGCATTTCGCTGAACATACGGATCGAGGTCAGTGGCGTCTTCAGTTCATGGCTGACGGAGGCAATAAAATTCTGTTGTTGCTGCAGCATGCGAATTTGCCGAACACCAAACCGGTACAGCAGTGTGAAAATGCTGATCAGCAACAGCATCAGGATCAGGCTGGCCCAGGTAATGATTGCCCCGCCGGGCCCATCCGGCAAGTGCCTGGCGCTGAAAATCAGCTCCAGCTCCGTGAGCGGTGATGACAAAGCCGTTTGCAGTATCAGTGTACCGGAGACATCCTGTACAGAAAGGGATGAGTAACCCAGGGCGTAGCGTTGATAGCCCATGGCGGGCAGAATGCGCAGAACATTGCCGTTGAAGGCAACCACCAGATTGGTGAAGTGCGACAGATTGCTTTGCTGGAATACCTGTTGAATGCTGTTATCAATAAAGGCCTGCTGATCCAGAAGCAACCCCTGCACCCAGCGTTGATCGTCGTACCAGGCATCACGAAACAGAAGCAGGTGCCCGCTTTCCAGTAGGGCCAGGCTGAAAGCGGACGCGGTATTGGAAAAAATGGTAATGGCGGATTGCGGATTGCCCTGTGTGGCTGCATCCAGGGCTGTGAAATCCTCGCCGATTGATGGCGCCGGCTTGGCGGCGGGCGCCAGTGACGCTTCCCTCGATTGGGGTGCCTGCCGGGCTTTTTCCTTAGGTGGGGATTGCTTTTGCAGAGCTGGCTCAGCATCGGCAAAACTGCGCTCCAGATCCAACTCCGCTATTTTGCCCAGAGATTGCACGCGGTTGCCGGCAATCTGATTCTGAGCCAGTTTTTCAAACGGTGCCTGAGCCTGAGCCTGAGCCTGAGTCTGAGTCTGAGTCTGCGCCAGAGCTGCGCTGCCATCGGAATCCGCCTGCGCTTCCTCTTCGGCAACACTAGCTGGCGTCACCAGTTGATTGGCGCTGAGAATTGAACGAATGTTGCGTTTTATTCTGCGGCGCTGTTCGATGTCGTCCGCTGCAAGCCCTGAGGCCATGGCGTTGGCTTCACTTTGCGGCAGCAGCGGTGTCTGCAGGTCGCCGGCATCATCAACCTGGAAATACCCCACCAGGCCAGGAGGGCTTTCACCATCCGGCAGCTTTGACAGGGGTGAGCGTTGCAGATAGTTGGTTTGGCCCTGGCTTGATTGCAATAGCAGATATCGATAGTGGGTAACCGGGCGTGATTGTTCCACTGCAATCCAGCGTTGCAGGTTTAGATCGATACTTTTGGTCAGCTCTTCCGCCAGCTGCCGTTGTTGATACAGGGCTTCCCATTTTAATTGCTGGCTTGCCTTCCACGCCAGCACCAGTGTAGGAATGATCAACAGCAGTAATGACAGCCCCAGTACCCAGCGTAATCGGGTGATGCTCCAGGTTGCCATCAGTGGATGCCTGATCCGGACAGTAATCGATAGCCACCACCGCGAACGGTGATTAAATGAATGGGGTGTTTGGGATTCGGTTCCAGCTTGCGTCGCAGTTTGGCGATATGAATGTCCACGGTGCGGGTTTCGATGTCCATGTCGCGGGCATAGCCCCATACTTTATGCAGCAGTTCCTCCCGTGGGACCGGGCGCTGGTTGTGCTGATGCAGGTACTGCAGCAGCTCCATCTCTCGGCGGGTAAAACTGACACCATTACCGTTTATCTGCGCCGCCAGGTTGTGCACGTCGATATCCGCCCCTTGCAGAGGGATGATATTCTTCTGCTCGGCATCGAGCCCCGATCGGCGCAGGACCGCCTGTACCCTTAACACCAGTTGTGTCACCGAAAACGGCTTGGCAACATAATCATCGGCACCCAGGGCCAAGCCGTGGATGATATCTTCATCCGTATTGCGCGCGGTAAGCATGATGATGGGTTGATTCCGGTCCTGCTCACGGATGGCTGCGCAGACGTCATAGCCATCGCGCAGCGGCAGCATGACATCCAACAGGATCATGTCGAACCGGCCGCTCAGCGCCTTGTCCAGCCCGCTTGCTCCATCCTCTGCAAAATCCACTTCAAACCCATGAAAGGTGAAAACATCCACCAGGCCGGTTCGAATGGCGGTTTCATCTTCCACCACCAGTAACGTTGGCTTGCCCTGCACCTGTATTCTCCTCGGTAACACCGTGATCATCCTAGCAAGTGGACCACCTGCCTGCACGTAAACTTTTTGTAAATTCCCGCATGGGTAATTTTACCAAACTGTGCCTCAACGGGCCGGCTCATGTTTTTTATCCTGTTATCGGGTTGCCGGTTCCCGTTGGGCCAGGCAGCGACGCAATAAAACTGAATGTGTTAAGGAGAGTTGCGATGACGATCATCAGCCGAATGGTGCGACTGATAAAAGCCGACGTGCATGGTGTGATGGATAGTATTGAAGAGCCTGCATTACTGTTGAAGCAGGCGCTGCGGGATATGGAGGCAGAACACCTGTTGCTGTGCCAGGAGCGGGATCGTCTGCTGCAGGAACAGCAGTGTTTGCAGAAACGGCGCCGGCGAATTCAGCAGGATCTCCTATCGCTACAGGAAGATCTCGATTTGTGCCTGGGCCAGGGAAACGATGATCTGGCCCGGTCTTTGTTGCGTAAGCAATTGCTGGCCCAGCGTGAAGCAGCATGGTGTGACGATCAGCTGCAAGCCAGTCAACAGGGTGCCGATGATCTGGAGAGGCAACTGCAAGTGCAGCGGCAGGAGCTGGAGCGGATTCGGCAGCGGGCCGGTTCACTGCCCCGTGACAGCGGCGCCGGCTGTCAACCCGCCACCGCGTATGCGGGCAGTGTTGATAGGGATGTCATAACCGAGGCGGATGTGGAGTTGGCCTTGTTGAAAGCCAAAGCGAATACACAACTCCGGCCAACGTCCGGCAATGGAGGGGTGGAATCATGAAGCGCGGTGAATTCAGTGCCCATGTTCTGGTGGCACTTGGTTTGAGCGGTGGCGGTGCGGGTGTGGTACTGCTTGCCGGATTTTGGCTGGCAACCAGCCTGGCATTGTCAATCACAATGCTGGTGCTGGCGGCTTTGTATCTACTGTGGCTGTACGCGTGTCATCACCAGCGCAGCGGGCTGTCGCTAATGATTTTGGGGTGGGTGCTGGTATCAGCCTGCGCGTTGTTGATGGGCTTTAAACTGGTTTCCATGCTGCTGCTGTTGACTGCCCTGATCTGGCTGGTACGCAGTGGTTTACGTTATCGCAAGGCCTGGTGGGTGCTGGCGGATGCGGCTCTGTGCTTGCTGTCAGTGGCGGTATCTGTGTGGATCGCCCAGGTAACGCACTCCGTTTTCTTGTCCCTGTGGGGTTTTTTCTTTGTGCAGGCGCTCAGCTTTTTCCTGCCTGATCGATCCGTTGCGGGCATGCGGGTTGGACATGCAAATGATCGTTTCAGTGTGGCCCGCAATCATGCCGAAGCCGCCTTAAAGCGCTTGTAAGTTATGTGTCTCATTCATTCTGTTTTACCTAAGAACATTCACAAGGAGCATTCAATATGAATATTGCAACCAAATCTTTACTGTTGGCCGGGGCGCTCACCGTTGCCACCGCCGCTGCAGTCGCCATGAGCTTGTCCGATGGTTTTCCAGGTGTACTCAGCGGTGATCCGCAGCGGGTCGGCGCGGTGGATTCACCGACGCCACGCTCACCCGCAACTCAGGTTCGTCCGCAAATCGAAGCAGTGTTTGTGCTGGATACCACCAGCAGCATGAGCGGACTGATCGATGCAGCCAAAAATAATATCTGGTCCATTGCCTCTTCCATGGCGTCCGCGCAGCCGGCACCGGATATGCGCATGGGGCTGGTGGCATTTCGTGACCGGGGGGATGCCTACGTCACCCGGGTGCTGGATCTGTCACAGGATCTGGATTCCATGTATGTTTCTCTGTCCGACTTCAAGGCGCAGGGTGGGGGCGATGGCCCGGAAAGTGTCAATGCGGCCTTACATGCAGCCGTAAATCAAGTGTCCTGGAGTCAGGATACCGATACCTATAAAGTGATCTTTTTGGTGGGGGATGCGCCACCGCACATGGATTATGCAGATGAGCCACAATACCCCGAGATCGTTCGGCAGGCACAGGCCAAAGGCATCGTCATTAATTGTATTCAGGCGGGAAACCAGCGCAATACCCGCCAGGTTTGGCAGCAAATTGCCAGCCTGAATCAGGGCGAGTTCTTTCAAGTGGAGCAAAGAGGCAGCGCTGTGGCCGTGCATACCCCTTTCGATGAAAAGATCGCCGCTTTATCCCGTGAGTTGGATGCCACCAAATTGTATTACGGCAGCAAGGAACGGCGGCAACAACTACAACAGAAAGAGAAAGCGTCACGGGAAGTGTTTGCGTCGGCGCCGGCGGCAGTGCAGGCCAAACGGGCCGAGTTTAATACCAAGGCAGCCGGAGCAGATAATCTGTTTGCCGATGGTGAACTGGTGGCGGATGTTGCCAGTGGCCGTCTGGATTTGGATGCCGTGCCGGCAGCGGAATTGCCCGCCCCTTTGCTGAATCTGAGCAAGGATGAGCAAAAGGCTAAAATAAACAAAACCGCTGCAAAGCGTGAGCAACTGCAGCAGGAGATCGCCAAGCTGGGTAAGCAGCGTCAGGACTACATTGCGGAAACACTGGAAGAGGAAGCAGTGGCCCAGTCGCTGGATGGTAAGATCTATGAAGCCATTCGCTCTCAGGCCGGCAATAAGGGCTTGATTTACGAGTCAAAGCCTTTGTTTTGAGGGGCGCTGTTCGCCCCCACTGCAACGCCCGCTGTGGTGCCTACTGCAGCGGGCGTATGGTCTGGCCGCCAGGCCGGGTGACGTCAGCCGGAAAAGAGGGCTTTGGATACCAGAACACTCAAGGCCAGTACCATCAGTGCGCCGAACATAAACACCTTGCGGCGCAAGGGCACGTAGTTGGTGCCGGTGTGGATGTAGGCATGCAGCATGCGGCTGATCACGAACAGCCAGGCGACGATCACTGCCACGCTGTTGACCCCGCCCAATTCCCACAGCATAAAAATCAGGATATAAAACAGTACCGGTAATTCAAACTGGTTACGAATGTTGTTGTTGATCTGAATCACCTTGTTGGGCCAGGCGTCATCGAACAGGCCGCGGCGATCCTCATTGACACCACCCTCCTGCAGGGCTTTTTTCTTGGCACTGGCCAGGGCAATAAACACCGATAACGTCAACAGGATATGAATCAGCACCGGCAGAAAGATCATTTTCTCGTTCATGATTGTGTTACCTGATAGATTGAGCGAAAGAAGCGAATGTGCAGCAGGGAAGATTAGCAAGACTCAGCCCTGCAATCCACGTATCCTGATGCGCACCCTGTAACAGAATGAACGTTTCCATGTCCGATATCAAAGCTTCCCGTTGGTTCAACCTGCACCGCAGTGATCAGCACATCTGGCTGGCGTTGCCCGCAGGCCCGCACCGGGTGCTCAGCTCCTGTGTGTTGAACGGTGGGCTGGTGCACGCCGACCATGTGTTAAACCTCAAGGTGCCCAGGCAGCTGGCGAAACAGGAACAACCGGCTCATACATTGCAGAGCTATGCCGATGGTCTGGGTGCCGGGGGGACCACAGTGGGTATGATGACGGCGGCCTCCATGGCCTCTCTGCGTTGCTATCGTCAGCAGGTGCAAGGGGTTGAATTGACGGTGTTGGTGACCTGTGGTCTGGATAATGCACGCCGGGTAGGGGATCCTGCCGAGTATCAGCAGATGATCACCTCACCGGTGGAAGTGGGCACCATCAATATCGTTTGTCTGAGTTCGGTTGGCCTGACTGAGGCGGCTATGGTGGAAGCCGTGCAGATGATCACCGAGGCCAAAACCGCCGCACTGGTAAACGCGGGTATTCGCAGCCCGTTGACCTGCGCACTGGCAACCGGCACCGGTACGGATGCCGTGGCGGTGGTGTCGGCAAAGGGCAGGGAACAGGTGCAATACTGCGGCAAGCATGTGCTGTTTGGTGAGATCCTGGGCCAGTTGGTATTAGGCGCTGTGCAGGATTCCATCGGCTGGTACCGGCAGGGGGAAACCGATTCACAGGTTGACACCTAACCGGCAAATCTCTATAACGTTCACCACGATCGCGGCTGATTGAGACGCTCCGTCCAATTCTGCCAAGGAACCCGGTGTAAATCCGGGGCTGTACCCGCAACTGTAAATACGCCATTAAACGCGTTGAAGCCAGATACTTGGGGCCGGATCAAGTGTGTTACATCACCGGGCGGGAAAACCTGGTACTGCACAGCCGTTGTTTCTGCTATCTCTTCTTCCGGCTCCAGTACAGCTTCTCCTTAAGGTCAACCTTTTTCCTTGAGGCCATTCAATGCGAACTCTTGTTACAACCTGTTTCCTGTGGTGCTGCGCCATGCTGTGCAGTACCAGTCTGTGGGCCGTGCCCCAATCAGCGGCTTCTGCCATGTCCAAGCCCACGCAACTGCTGTTTCTGGTGTCGCAGCGCAATGCCGAAACAGTGGCGGAGGCGGCGCGACGTGTGGCGCAGCTACACCCCGATATTCGGATTCAGGCCCGGACCGACACGCAATTGCTGGAGTTGCCCTCCGACCAACGGCGTGCCTTGCTGGCGGGGGCGGACTATGTTGCCGGGGCCGGTTTGTTTGGTGCCGTGGTCAACGAGTTGGCGAACGATTTACGGCAACAACCGATCGCGAATCTGTTGCTGTTCAACAGTGATCACCGTTTGGTTCTCCAAAGCAAAGTGGCAGGTAACGCGGTTTTCCCGGATAAAAACACGGTGGAATCCCTTTCGGCACAACGGCCGGATGGGGACTTTGATGGCTGGCTGACGGCCTTGCTGGCGCAATACCCCGGGCAGGCACCCTGGTTGCGGGCGCGCAGCTACTGGCAGGCCGGGGGGGCGGAAAACAGCATTCGGTTATTGACCTGGATGGCGCAGCAGTCCGGTGCCCGGATTCAGGCGCAACCAGCCCGGCCCCAACCCCGCTTACGCTGGTGGTATCAGCAGCAGTATTCCGCCCGCCTACCTAAACTCCAATCCCGGCGGCCAGTGGTGGTGATACTGGATCACGCCGGCGGTGAGCGGCCCAGTGACAGCAATCTGCTAAGCCGGATGTGCGCACAGGCGGCAACGGCGCACGATCTGGAATGTCTGGTGGGGCTGGCCACCTGGGGCGATGCCAGCGTTCAGGCCCTGGAGTCACTTCAATCCCTGGCGCCCCGGATCGCGTCGGTGGTGATGTTGCAGGATTTTGTGATGGGCGGCGGCGAGGGCCGCGAGCAGGCCACCGAACTGCTTATCAGGCTCAATGTCCCGGTGCTGAAGGCGATCAAACTGCGGGATCGTACACTGGCGCAATGGCAACTGTCGGCGGATGGGATTGCGGTGGATAAAGTCTACTACCAGGTTTCCATGCCGGAAATGCAGGGTGCCAGTCAACCGCTGGTGGTGGCCGCCGCCGGTGCCGTTCAGCAGGACGCGGTATCCGGGATCCGGATTCAACCCATTGAGGCCGTTGCCGACGGTGTGGCTACCCTGATGGCACGGGTGCAGCGTTGGCAGCGCCTGCAGCGTCTTGCCAATGGCGATAAACGGGTGGCGATTGTTTACTACAATCATCCCCCCGGGCGTCACAATATCGGTGCCGACAACCTGGATGTGCCTGCGACGCTGTGGCAGATCCTTAATGAACTGAAAAACAACGGCTATAACGTTGAGCAACTGCCCGGTTCGCAGGATGCCTTGCTGGATGCCATGCAGGCCCGCGGTGTCAACCTGCCCAACGACGTTGCGGCCCTGACCCAGATGAGCCCGCTGATTACCCGCCTGTCACCGCAACAGTATCAATCCTATTTTGCAACCCTGCCCACCGTCATACAGCAGGAAATGGTGCACGGACCATTTGGCCTGTTGCACGAGCAACTGCAGTGGGCATTGAATGCCGGGCAACCCAAGCTGGCCCAGGCGAAGCTGGATCACACCATGGAAGAGATGCTGCACCTGCTGGAAGGCGTGGACCATAAAGGCAGGGAGAGGGCGCTGGACCTGCTGGGGCAGCTGCAAACCTGTTATGAGCAGAGTATTGCCGCCACATCAACACCCTGTTGGGAACAAGCCGGCAAAATCATCACCGCATTGCGTAAAACCGGCATTGAGGGATTGGGTGGTTGGGGCCAACCGCCCGGCAAAGTCATGGTTCACGGTGGTGAGATTCTGATACCCGGGTTGCAGTTTGGTAACGTGTTTATCAGTCCGCAGCCACCCCGCGGATGGGAAATCAATGAAGAGTTGTTGCACGCCAACCTGGCGTTTCCGCCTCCGCATCAGTATCTGGCCTATTACCATTACTTGCGCGATGTTTTCAAAGCGGATGTGATTGTGCATGTGGGGCGCCACTCCACCTACGAATTTCTGCCGCGACGGTCTGTGGGCCTGGCCGGTGACGATTATTCCCGCCTGATTGCCGCCGATGTACCCGGTGTGTACCCCTATATTGTTGACGGTGTTGGTGAAGGCATTCAGGCCAAGCGGCGTGGCCTGGCGGTGATGGTGGATCACCTGACACCGCCGCTGCAAAGTACACCGCTGTATGATGAGTTGCTGCAGCTGCGGCAATTGATTGAGAGCTTTGAATCCCATCACGACAGTAATAACAAAGCACTGACCAGCAAACTGGTTCAGCAGATTCGCGAGAAAGTGGATGCCCTGGAACTGAAAGAGGAGCTGGCCGAGGCCATGTCGGCGGAATTATCGGTGATGGGCATTGGCTTTGACGAAGTGGACGACGATATGTTGGTGCACGAAGTCGGCCACTATCTCACGGATCTGCAGGAACGGTTTATGCCATTGGGTCTGCATGTGTTCGGCCGCGATTGGAAAGCCCCGGCGGTGGACATGATGTTGGATTCCATGGCACCGGAAGACCACCGGCAACGGCAGAGCTGGCAAACACTGCTGCAGCAGTCACCCGGCAGTGAAATGCAGGCACTGTTGAATGGCCTGGCCGGCCGGTTTGTGTCACCCGGCAAAGGCAATGACCCTATTCGCAGCCCTGAAAGCCTGCCCACCGGGCGCAACTTTTTTGCCCTGGATAACAGCCTGATACCCAGCCCGGTGGCCTGGGAGCTGGGGCAGGCGATGGCACAGGATGCCCGTGCCAACAACGCCCAGAATCCGGACAAGCGGGAAGCGCAGGTATTGTGGGCCTCGGACGTGGTGCGGGATGAAGGGGTGATGATTGCCTTTGCGCTGGATATGCTGGGGCTGGAACCGGTGTGGAACAGTCGCGGCCTGGTGAAAGGACTCAAACATCAGACTCTGGATAAAGAGCGGGTGCGGCGGGACATGGTGTTCACCACCTCCGGCTTGTTCCGGGATCTGTACGGTCAGCAGATGGTGATGCTGGATCGGGCGGTGTTGCTGGCACTGGATGCCTCTGCCGATCGTATTGTGGAGGAGCATCCGGCACTGGCGCAGACACTGCAGCATGCACTGCAACCGCTGGGCAAATTGCAACAAGGCGGTCGGGAATCCTTGCGGCAGAACCAGGTGGCGGCACACTGGGTGCAGGACAGCCGGGCGTTACTGGCGCAGGGGCGCACGCCGGAGCAGGCCGCCTTGCTGTCCACGCTGCGGGTATTCGGTGACGCACCGGGCAGTTATGGCGCCGGCGTCAATCGCCTGGTGGAGCGTTCCGGTGCCTGGCAACAGCGGGAGGAACTGGCCGATGTGTACTTGCGTCGACTGGGACACGGCTTCAATCAGCAGCACTTCGGCATGGCGGCACAGGGGGCGTTTCGGCATGTGCTGGCGGATGTGGAAAATACCTACCTGGGGCGCTCCAGTAACCTGTACGGCCTGATTGATAACAATGATGCCTTCGATTATCTCGGCGGCCTGAGCCTGGCGGTGGAATCCCTGACCGGCACGGCACCCCATAATTTTGTGATTAACCACGCCGATCCGGAGCGTGTGGTGACGCAACCATTGGGCCTGGCGTTGCGCCAGGAACTGCGGGGTCGTTTCCTGAATCCACAATGGCTCAGTGGGCTGATGGAGCATGGTTATGCCGGGGCCCGCACCATGGGCAGTGAGTTCCTGGAATACCTGTGGGGCTGGCAGGTGACCAACCCCAGCCTGGTGGGGGATTGGGCCTGGCAGGAAGTGAAAGAGGTCTACATGGATGATCGCTACGGGCTGGGCCTGGATGCATTTCTGGAGCAGGGGCACAACGCCCACGTGAAATCCAACATGCTGGCCATCATGCTGGTGGCCGTGCACAAGAAGTTCTGGAATGCGGATTCGGAAACCGTACGGCAACTGGCGCAGAACTTTGCCCAGCTGGTGGTGGCCAACGGTTTGCCCGGCAGTGGTCACACCGTGCCGGATCATCCCATGTTGCCCTGGTTGGAGGGATTTCTTGATCCTGCCCAATGGCAGCAGTTGAAAGCCGTCATCGATGCGGCCCGTGCCGAGGGGGACAGTGAGCCGGAAATTCATCGCGCCACCGAGATCCAGCTGAGCACGGCGACCGCGCAGAACAACGCCGAAGTGGCACCCCAGAAAACGGCCTCTGACAATGCGATCCAACCCAGTGACAAAGTGCAACTGGCGTATCTGGTGTTGGGTTTACTGATGGTGCTGGTGTTGGCCGGCGGTTTTCGTCGTGCCTGGCAAGCACGGCCCTATTGATTAACGAGGGTAATACTATGATTCATGGTTTGGTGTTGGGGATTCTGCATCATGTGGTGGGCTGGCTTCTTTATCCGGTGTTGATCGGCCTGGCATTGTGCGTGGTGGCCGTGCTGTGGGAAAGCGGCATCGCGCTGGCTGAAAAACTGGGGGCCTTGTCCCGTCAACAGGGGGCAGGCTTGCGGCCCTTTGAACACTATGCGGTGCGCCGTTTGGAACGGGTGGACCTGCTGGCCCGCAGCGGCCCCATACTGGGTTTGATGGGAACACTGATTCCCCTGGGGCCGGGATTGTCCGCCCTGGGCAGCGGCGATATTGAAATCCTTGCCACTGCCATGACGGTGGCGTTTGACACCACGGTGCTGGGTTTGTTGATCGGCCTGCTGGGATATGGGCTGGGCCGCGTCCGGCGCCGCTGGTATGAACAGGCCATGCAGACACTGGAACAGGGGCAGCAGCATGGATAACACCCCTTCCACCCCTGCGGCGAAACGTCAGTTGCTCAATGGCGGACGTTTTCAGCAAGAGGACACCGATCCCCTGTCCGGCTTCGCCAACATCATGGATGTGATGCTGGTGTTTGCTTTGGGTTTGTTGATCGCGCTGATTACGCAAAGTCAGGAATTACGTCAGCACTTTTCCCTGGAGCCGGTGGAAGTCACCACCGGCAAAGAATTGCTGGAGCTACCGGACACCCTTTCCGGGCAGGGCTCCGCGGCCCAGGGCATGGAAAGCGTGGGCACCGTGTACCGGGATGCAAAAACCGGGAAACTGATTCTCATCGATCAGTGATCGCGGGCAAAGCGCTCAGGCTCTGGCCGCTGGCGGCCGGCTGGGCGCGCCATTTTTCCAGTTGTTCAAGAATGGCGTTGCCGTGGGCGATTTGCGGATGGGAATGATCTTTTTGCTCCCGGGCTTCCCAATCTTTAATAATGCTTTCGGCCACACTAAAGGCCTCCACAAAACCAGTGCTTCTGGGCAGGGCTTCCTTGAAGTAGGCTTCGCCAAAGTAGGTGAAGTCGTTATTGTCGGCGCAACCAAAGGATGGCTTGTCGGCGGCAGCGGCCGTGATCACCAGGGTGTGATCATTCTGCAGGGCATCGATGAAACCACCGGAATAGCAGGCCGACAACACAATCACCCGCCATTTGATGCCGGACTGCTCCAGCATGGTGCTGAGGGCCTGTGCCGACAGATCTTCCATGGCAAGGCCGGGCTGTTCAAAGGCAATGGTTTTATCCGGTGAGCCGTGACTGCTGATGTACAGAAACAGAATGTCTTCTCCGGGATTCATATGGCCTGCCAAGGTGGACAGGCTCTTCTCTACGCTGGTGAGGGTGGCCAAGGGGTGTTGATCCAGTGTGCGCCGGCTGTTGCTTAAGAAAATGGAATGCTCTCCATTGCCGAAACGGGCGTGAAAATCCTGCTCGATATAATTGATTTCGCGGTTGAACACCTCTTCCGAACCATAGGGCGCGATGGCCAGGGTGAACAGTTCAATGCGATCATCCCGGCCTGCGGTGACCTTGGCGAGAGCAGCCTCCAGCATGGGAACCTGTTGATATAACGCGTGCTCAACAATGCTTTCGGGTTTGTGAATGGTGATGTCGCCTTGGGCCGAGATCAGTTGACCCCGGCGCCATTGCCCCTGATAGCGCTCCCCCTGCGCGGAGACCCATTCCCCCGTGCCATGTTGAGTGCCATAGGCGAACTCTCCCCGGTAGTGGTCCCCTGCCGCCGTCCACAGTTCACCCGCCCCGGAATATTGGCCATACTCAAAATGACCCTGATAACGTTCCCCGTCGGCGCCCACGTACTCGCCTTCGCCCTGCAGCATGCCGTTGGCAAATTGGCCGATATACTGATTGCCTTCGGGGTCGGTTTTGATACCGTTGCCGTGGGCCATCCAGTCTTTGACCTCGCCCACGTAAGTGGAACCGTCGGCAGAGGTGATGACCCCTTTGCCGCTAAAAACGTTGTTGCTGAACTCACCATCGTAGGCATCCCCCAGTGCCGTCACAAATCGGCCGGCGCCGTGGTAGCTGCCTTCGTGGAACTGCCCGGTGTAACGATCACCGGTGGTGTAGGTGATGTCGCCCCGACCATGGTACAGCGCGTTCTTCAGCTGGCCGCGATAGGTGTGGTTATTTTGCACTATCCAGGTGCCACTGCCATCCTGCACATTGAGTTTGAACTCCCCCTCGTAGAGGTTGCCGTTGGCGTAGGTCAGCGTGCCCTGGCCCTGCATGTTGCCCTGTTCCACCGCCCCGATGTAGATCGCACCGTCGGTAAACTCCATGGTGCCCCGGCCGTGTGGCTGGCCTTGCGCAAATTCCCCCTGGTAGCGAAAGCCATAGGGGGTGGTCAACCTGCCGTTGCCCTGCATCATGCCGCGATGGAACTCCCCTTCATAACGATCCCCATTGGGCCAGACCATGCTGCCGCTGCCGGTGGCCAGCCCGTCGGCGTCCAGGGGGCCGGCGTAGATACCACCGTCGGCAAAGCGTTGTACGGGGCGGTACTGCAGGCCCTCGGCGCCAAGCTGAAATTTTGTTGAGAGCAGCAGGCCGGCGGCTCCCCCCAGAGCAAGCAATAGCAAAGCAACCAACACACGCGACATACACATATCCTGCTGACAGACAAAGAGTTAACAAGTTCCAGAGTTGTACCAGATGGCGCCCCACGCCGTCTATCGGACAGGTTGTGTTGCGCCACATTGGGGGCGATACGACAAGCTGGTCACCGCCAGTAAGGCACCCAGCATCACCAGCCAGATGTAAACGCAGCTCAGGGATTGTTCTAACGCCAGGGCGGTAATGGACAGGCCCAGCAGGTGCCCGCTGATATGGGTGATGCCCAGTTGCCCGGCCACCAGATGCTGCTCGTGGGCGTGCAATGAAAGTTGTGTGCTGTAGAGGGGGGTTAACCAGGCCAGCGCCGTACTCATGATCAGTGTGATGGCGGCGAACCACCAGGGGTTGTGCGTACTGAGCAGGGCGATTGCACTGACCCCCAGCAGCAAGGCAATCCACAGTTGGCGAATCTGGGGGTTGTGGGGTGGTTGTCGGATTTGCAGCTTGTGTGCCGCCACCCCCAGCACCGCCGCCGCCAGCATGAGTGCGGCCAGCAGCAGGCTCAGCTGCTCCGGGTCGGCTGCGGTCAGCGCCTGTAGGGCCGGGCTCAGTTGAAACTGCAGGCTGCTGGCAAACGCAGTGGTCAGCAGTGCGATCAGGCCCAGCCAGGCCGGAGGCATCATGCCCAATACGGATCGTTGCCAGGGTAACCGCGGTTTTGTGCTGGCCGGGGCGGGATACGGAAACAACAGCAGGGCCAGCAGCAGGGGCCACAGGGCCAGCAGCAGGGGTAACAGAATCCAGTGCAGCCAACTCAACCCGGCGGCCAGCACCGGACCCAGGGCGCGGGATGCCGCCAGTTGCAGACTGATGCGGCTGAACGCCTGTAAACGCTGTTCCGGTGCGGTGATCTCAGCACTCCAACTTTGCACCACCGGCAACAGCGCCGAGGCGAAGGCACCATAGAGCAGGCGGCTCATGCTGAACCCCCAGTAGCCCTGGCTCTGATCGATCTGCTGGGTTGTGTGCAGCCACAGCACCAGGGTGAACAGCAGCGCACTGACGGCGTATCCCCCCAGACCCAGCAGCAGGCAACGGCGGTGACCCAGTATGGGCAACAGCAACGGCCAGGCCAGGCTGCCCATCACATAGGTGGCCATGCCCACTGCGAACAGTTGTGCCCACTGGCTGTAGCCAAGCGCCGTCAGTTCCACCAGCAGCGGAAGAAACACCAGCAGGGCGGATTGGCCCAGGCCCATGGGGCTCACCGCCCAACTGATCTTGTGGTTATTCAATGGATTCTTACACCGAAGTCTTTTGTAATGAGAATTGTTTGCATTTGCGAATGATACACGATATCTTAGCCCCGTAAAATATCACAGCGGGTCGATAGTCATGGATACTTCTATTTCCGAAGCGGCAGATTACCTTTCCACCAATTGCTTTTTGAATGCCTACGTCAGGGAGTTTGATGACTGGCGTGTGGGAACCAGCCCGGAACCGTGGCAGGCAGCGGGCTTCCCGGCCCAGGTACTGATTATTCCCATGGGGCGGCAGACATTGTGGGTGGGGGTGCAGTACTGGTCCCAGTGTGGCCGCCATCGGTTTAGTATGCCGGCCCGCTGCGAGTTTGTGGACAACGGCCATTGCCGCCACGTCAGGTTTCTGTGTCTGGCAAAAATGCTGGTGGAAAACGCCGCCCTGCAGACCAATGGCACCATCGGCGCCATGGCCCGGTTTCTGGAACGCATCATAGAGAGCCATCGCAATCTTGAGCTGCTGTTGGCGCTGCGTGACAAGGAAATCGACAAACTCTTTGCCTCGCCTCTGAGTTTTCGCGAGGCCGAGCAGGCGTTGCTGGTGGGGCATTCGGTGCACCCGGCCCCCAAAGTCCGCCAGCCCATGACGCTCACCGAAGCGGTGCAATATGGCCCTGAAGGGGGCAGTGGTTTTGCGTTGGCCTGGATGCTGGTGCGCAAACAATACCTTCACTATCACAGCGCAGACAGCGTGACGTTGCGGCAACGGGTGCAGCAACTGATTGATGCCGATCCATCACTCACCAGCGATTATGCCCAGGTGCCCGGTGGATATGCCCTGATCCCGGCTCACCCCTGGCAACTGCGTAAATTACAGAAGCTGCCGGCATTACGCCGGGCTTTTGCCGACAAGCACATTATTGCCCTGCCGCAACAGGGGCAGAGCTGGCATGCCACGTCATCCATGCGCTCCATCTATGCGGAACACGCACCCTACATGCTCAAGTTCTCTCTCAGTGTGCGCCTTACCAACTCGGTCAGACACCTGCAGCCAGCGGAAGCCGAGCGCGGTTGTCTGATCAGCAAAGTGCTGGCAACCGCCACCGGCAAGCAGTTTGTCAAACGTTTCAGCCAGTTCAGCATCATGCAGGAGCCGGCGTATTTGTGCCTGTTGGATGACGAGGGCAACCAGGTGCTGGAATCCATGATGGTGTTTCGGGATAACCCGATTCGCGAGCAGAGCGGTATGCAATACAACGTACTGGCCACCCTGACCCAGGATCATCCCCTGCAACAGGGCAGTCGTCTGGCGGAGCAGGTGCGGGCACTGGCGTTTCACCGGCGTTGGGATCTTGCGCAGGCGGCGCGCCGCTGGTTTGCCGCCTATCTTGATGTGGCGGTGAAGCCGTTGCTGTTGGCGCAGGCGGATTACGGCATGTTGTTTGGCGCCCATCAACAGAACATTGTGCTGGGATTGCAGAATGGTTTACCGGTGTGCGGCTATTTTCGTGATTGCCAGGGCACCGGATTCAGCGCGGTGGGCGCGCGCCTGTTCAAGCTCGATCACAACGCGCTGGGGGAATCGGCGGACAATCAGATCGATAATGACATGGCCAACAAATTGTTCGCCTACTACCTCATTATCAATTCAACCTTCGGTGTCATCGGTGCCATGGGGGCCGATGGTTTAATCGACGAGTCTGAACTCATTGCCCAGTTGCGTGATTTCTTCCAGCAGCACTTGACCCGGCAACGGCAGGATCAGAGTTTTATCCGCACCCTGCTGGAGGCGGATGCTTTGTGGCAAAAAGGGAATTTTATCTGCTCGTTGGCGGATATGAATGAGAACACCCTGGCAGACCCCGTTGCCCTTTATCGTGCGGTGCACAACCCGGTGGCCATCATGGATGCTGCACCGAAGCTGCAGGCCACCCTGGTGTGCTAGAGACCTTGGAGAACCAATAGGAATTATTATGACCAGCCAATTCATCAACACGGAAATCCAGACTGAAACCGGTTTTCAGGCCTGGCACTTCGATCTGCCCGCGCTGGGTAGAACCAGTATGTTACTGGAACACGGCGTTGCCGAACTGAGGGCGGTGCTGGATAGCGATCAGTTGTCTTTGGTGGTGGAGTTCAATCGTGACGGTGAGCAGGCGCTGCTGATGCGAAACTGGCATGTGGCGGCCCGCCGAGAGGATGCCCGGCGCAGCCGGTTGGCGTTGTTGTTGATTCTGGATCTGGTATTTGCCCGCCATCACAGCGTTCAGCGTATCGGTGTGGGGCAGCGCGATTGCGGTGCGCTGTTACCGGCAGGCATGTTGCGGGATGACTGGATTGAACGCGGGGTTTTTTATCAATGGCCGGAATTGTGGCTGGACAAAGGTTGCGTCTATCCGGAGCCTGCCTGCTGGCACGTTACCAATGCGGTGCGGCATCCCAGGCGTCCACCTCAGCCGGAACAGGGTGCGTTTTATCGTCGCTATATTCCCGAACTGAAACAAACCCTGAGCTTCAGAGTGGTGCATCCGGTGAACGATCTGGATCTGTTTCACGATTGGATGAATCAGCCGAGAGTCGCCCCGATCTGGGAGTTGGGCCTGCCCAAAGCGGAATTGCAACAGTATCTGCAACAGCGGCAGGCGGACCAACATATTTTTTCTGTCTTTGGTTGTTTCGATGATGTGCCGTTTGGTTATTTCGAGTTGTACTGGACCCGGGAGGACCGTCTGGGCCCCTATTACGACGCGGGGGATTTTGATCGCGGGCTGCATGTGCTGGTGGGCGACGTGAATTTTCTCGGCACCCGTTACTTTACCGCATGGGTTACCGGGCTGACCCATTTTCTGTTTTTGGATGACCCCCGCACACAGCGGGTGATGGGTGAGCCGCGGGCGGACAACAAGGCGCTGCTGAAACATCTGGCCACCATTCCGGCCTTCCACAATCTGAAGGAGTTCGATTTTCCCCATAAACGGGCTGCGTTACTGGAATGTACCCGGGAACGTTTTTTTGAGTTGATCCCTTTGCCATAAGGACGGAGGCAACATGATGATGACACAACAGGCCCTATGGCAGCACGTAAACCGCGTGCTGGTAGCGAAATGCATCAGTGAACTGCAGTATGAGGAATGCCTGGTACCGGAAGGCGGCGCCGACTGCTGGACTTTGAACCTGGCCTCCGGTGCCCGCTACCGCTTTTTTGCCTGGCAGAGTCTGTGGGGACAGTTGCGACTCAATGCGGAATCGCTCATGCGTAATGGTAAACCGGTGGACAGTGCAGCCCAGTTTTTTATTGATGCCCAGGGTGAACTGGGTATGGACGATATTGTGCTGGCCAATCTGCTGGAGGAATGCGCGCAAACCCTGCAGGGTGATCTGCAGTCCTGGTGGTTGCGCCAATCGGTCAGTGCCCGGCAGATGGCGCAGATGGATGTGGATGTCATGCAACCCTACCTGGATGGCCACCCTAAAGCGGTGTTGAATAAAGGCCGCCTGGGTTGGGGCGCCGATGAACTGGCGCGTTATGCACCAGAGTACAATCAGCCCCTGCGGTTGCGTTGGGTGGCGGTTGCCAGACCGCACTGCGTGGTGGGGCTGGAACAGGACAGCGACCTGGATGGGGTGATCAAAAGTGCCATGTCTGCGGCGGAGTATCAATCCCTGCGCAGCCGGGTGGACTGTCTGAATGGAGAGTGGATTTTGCTGCCGGTGCACCCATGGCAGTGGCAGCATAAAATTCGTATTCATTTCCAGGCGTGGATTGCCCGTGGTGAGCTGGTCGATCTGGGTGAAGCCGGCTGTCGCTATCTGCCGCTGCAATCCATAAGGACACTGGCCAATCTGGATTTTCCCCAGGCCCCCAATGTCAAGTTGCCGCTGACCATACTCAACACTTCCTGTTACCGGGGCATACCCGGCCACTACATTGCAGTGGGCGCCCGCTTGTCTGCGTGGTTGGACGAGCGCTGCCGGACTGATCCGTTGCTGTATGATCGCGGCACGCTGGTATTACGGGAGCCGGTGGGCATCACCTGTGCCCATCCTGACTATCGGCAGGTGCAAGGGGCTCCTTACCGTTATCAGGAAATGCTGGGTGTTATCTGGCGCGACAGCGTACAAAAAAACCTGCATGGTGACGAGCGCGCCATGTTAATGGCCGGCTTTTTACAGCAGGATAATCAGGGCGACGCCGTGGTAAAGCATGTGATCGCTGAATCCGGGCTGCCGCCGCGGCAATGGCTGCGGAAGTTGTTCGATGTGGTAGTGGTGCCACTGTATCACCTGATGTGTCAGTACGGAGTGGGCCTGGTTGCCCATGGTCAGAACCTGACGCTGATTACCGAAAACGGCGTACCGAAGCGGTTGGCCATCAAGGATCTGCAAGGGGATCTGCGGCTGGTGGATCAACCGTTTGCCGAGTTGCAATTGCTGCCGCAAGACGTGCGGGCAACCCTGACCCGATTGCCGCCCGAATACCTGATCCATGATTTACAGACCGGTCATTTTGTGACGGTGCTGCGCTACCTTTCCGCATTGCTGCAGGAGCAGAACCTGCTGTCGGAAACAGCGTTTTACGCAACGCTGGCGCTTTCGATTGCCGAATATCAGCGGGCGTACCCTCAGCTGCATGAGCGCTTTCGATTATTCGATCTGCTCACCCCCAACATCAAAAAGGTGTGTATAAACCGGGTGCGATTTATTGAAGGCTATGCCGATCGGGCACAACGGCCGCTACCCATTCTGGGAACCGACATAAGCAACCCTCTGCGCAGTGCAGTGCGGCAGGAACAACAGGAGATCGCCTGATGATTCAACAACACATTACGCTGGCGGGTATTGGCGCCGGACCTTTCAATCTGAGTGTGGCGGCGCTGATGCAAAAGGTGCCGGACGTGAGCTACGCCCTTTTCGACAAGAAGAAAAGCTTTCACTGGCATCCGGGGCTGATGCTGCAGGGGGCCCGCTTGCAGACTTCCTGGATGAAAGATCTGGTGACACCGGTGGATCCCACCAGCCCCTACAGTTTCCTCAAGTTTCTGGTGGATCATGGCCGTTTCTACGCGTTCATTAACGCCGAGCAGGCGGCAATCTCCCGCCAGGAATTTGCGCAATATCTCGAGTGGGTGGCGGCGCAACTGCCGCAGGTGAATTTCAATGCCCATGTACGAGAGATCGATTATAAGCAGGGTCGGTTCTGGCTGCGTTTCGATGATCGAATCCTGTCGGCGGATCACCTTTGCCTGGGCACCGGAACACAGCCATTTGTGCCGGAGTTTGCCGTCCCTCATTTGGGGCAACAGATTTTTCATGGTGGCAGTATTCTCAATAGCCAGCGGAACTTTGCCGGTAAGCGGGTGGTGGTGGTGGGTGGTGGCCAGACCGGTGCTGAAGTTTTTCTGGAATTGATCAGCGAGCGCTGGGGCGAGTGCGAATCCGTTGCCTGGTTGTCACGCCGCGGTAACTTTGACCAACTGGATGAAGCGCCGTTCACCAACGATTTGTTTACGCCGGGTTATGTGCAGCACTTTTTGTCGTTAAACCGGCAGCAGAAACGTGAATTGGTGGCCCGGCAAAAGCTGGCCAGTGATGGTATATCGCCATCTACCCTGCAGGAAATTTACCAGTCGTTGTATCAGATCCAGATTGTTCAGGGTCGCAACAAGGGCTATGCCCTGTTGCCTTCCCGTGAGCTGGTGGCCATGCAGAACCAGCATTCCCACTATGCATTGCAGGTGGTGCATCATCAGCAGGCCGATGAGTGGCTGGATGCGGATGTTGTGATTTTCTGCACCGGCTTCAAGACAGTGATTCCCGGCTGTCTCGAGCCCCTTTTGGATCGGGTTGGTTGGGAAGAAGATGGTCTGTTGGCCATGCAGGATAACTACCAGGTACGCTGGGAGCATGGTCAGCAAAATCACATCTACGCCGTGAACGCCAGCCGACACCATCATGGTATTGTTGATCCGCAAACCAGTCTAATGGCCTGGCGCTCAGCCAATATTGTCAATGATCTGCTGGGTTACCGTTTATATAACCTGGAGCAGAACAGCTTTGTGCAATGGGGCAAAGGTCAGGCGGAAAAGGAGCGATACGTTGCGTAACCTGCATGACACAGAGGCACCAATTTCAGTGCATGGCTGGCCGTTGGTGGAAGTATGCTTTAACGGGCCGGCATCAGCAGCGCAGGTCAATCAGTGGTTGGAAGTAATGAATGCCCTGTTTGAGCGTCAGCAGTCATTCGGACTGCTGACCATGACCTCAACACACAGTGACTTTTCCGATGCGGGGCGGCGCGCCATGGGGTTATGGTTTAAACAGAACCGTGAGCTTCTGGCGCAGTACTGCGTTGGGGTGGCGCGAGTGGCGGCGGAAGACAGTGCGGTGGAGCGGCTGGCCGGGCCAAAAATGCAGGCTGCCATGCCATGCCCCATTTTTGCCTCCGTGGATAAGGCGGTGGCCAGGGGTTGGCTGCAGGAAAAGTTAACACCTTAAGCGGGCATTGCGCGCCACCGGTAAAAACTCATTAGCAGCCACAAGCAAAAGGGAGCCGACATGATCGGCTCCCTTTTTTATTGCTGATGGGCCCGGTCGGCCTTTAATAATCGATACTGTAACTGAGGGTGAAGGTTCTACCCTGAGCCGGCAGATACGCCGATGCACCACCGGATGGATATCCGCGAACCTGGTTGTACACCGAGTAGTACTCTGCGTTGGTGAGGTTGCGCACAGCCGCGGTGAAATCCCCCACCGAGGTGTAAAAGTTGGTAATCAGGTCAAAGGTTCGGTAACCCTCAAACGGCACCACCTGTGCTTGCAGATCTTCGGGTGCTTCCTGATTGCCCTTCTTGTAATCACTCAGATGAGTCACTTGCAGGCGGGCGTCTGCGCTATCGGCCCAGGTGTAGCCCACATAGCCTGTGATTTTTTCCGGGGCCACCCGATCCACACCCAGTGCATACCATTGGCCATCATCGGATTTGGTTTCACCCACGGTACGGGCGTAGGTAAAGCCGGCCATCGTACCGTTATCAAAGCGGGCATCCAACAAAGCTTCGAAACCGTAGAAGCGTTCATCCTGATCCCGGATTACCACTACGCCGGTCTCACGATCGAACTCTACGTTCTGATCGGAGGTGTTGTAGAACAGGGAGGTTTGCGCCGTGATGGTATCGAAGCGGCCACGCCAGCCCAGATCCCAGGAATCGGTTTTGGTGGCATCGATGTTGGTGCCGTCCAGGATCGGCCCCTGATCACCGCCATCACTCAACACCGTCACCGAGCGCAGCAGGCGGGTCATGTCCGGTACGGTAAAGCCTTCTGAGTAGTTCAGGAAGGCTTCCTGTTGGGCATTGAACGCGTAAACCACACCGGCGTTGAACAGGGCTTCCGAATAGGTTTCCTTGCCGCCTTCACGTTCGTATGCGGTATCGCTGTAGGTGAGGTAGTTCTCATAGCCGTACAGGTTGGACGCCGTGTTGACAATGGTGCCGAGGAACGCGTTTGGTGTCATGCCCACCCCTCCGGCCAGGGCTTGCAGGAATGGGTCCTGCAACTCCGCCCGATAATATTCCGCGTTGGCGATGTCAATGCCAGAGACGGTGTCGTCCACGTCCACTGCAGCCCGTTCATAGCGCACACCGGCCTTGAAGGTCCAGTGTTCATCCAATGCCAGTTTGCCCTGCAGGAACAGGGCGGTGGTTTCGGTGGTGGCGGCAGGGCCGGCGTCATAGGTTGCGCCGGTGCGGTTGTAGTCGGTTTGTCCGCTGCCGATCCAGTCGTTGTAGGAGTATACGATGGAGCGCTGTTCGCTTTCGTCGTGGATGTAGTCCAGGCCGTAAGTCAGGTCCAGTGTGCTGCTGTCGAAGGCAAATTGCTTGTCCAGCGCCAGTTTGAAATCCAGAACTTCAGTGTTGACCTGACTTTGGAACAGGGTGCCGGTGGCGCCGTCAATGTTGGCGGCTACGGCGGCGAGCAGTTGGTTCATGTTGGTGGGGCCTGCTGCCACCACGCCGGACCAGTTGATGTCCAGAAACAGCGGACTGCTTGGATAGGGATAGTAAAAATACTCGTTCTCCCGATAACTTAATTGCGTCAGCAGGGTGTGGCCGAAAAAGTCCTGGTGATTAAAATCAAAGGTAATGCTGTCACGGCTGGTTTCCGGTTGCTGGCTGAGGCGAAGGCCATCCTGCGGCCGCGGCGTATAGTCACCGCCGGCGGCAAAAATCCCAGCGGGTAAACCAAGATAGGCGGCGCTGGGCTCACCAAAGTCCGCGGCATAATCCGTATCCTGCTGTTCCTTGAAGTGCTCCAGGCTGACGCGCAGTGATCTTTGCTCATCAATCTGCCAGCCCACATTGGCCAGAATATCCAGCGTATCACTGTTATCGCGGCTTACCTGGTTGGGATCGGTGGCAATCTGATCGCCTTCACTGTCGTAGAAATTGCCCCGCTGTTCGTAGTTGATGTTCAGTAGGTAATCCATGTCACCGACCATGCCGCTGACGGTTTGTGAGCCAAAATAGGTGAGGCCGTCGGAATCGGTATCCTGGGTGTTCATGGTGAAACCGACCTTGGTATTGAAACGGGTATCCTGATCGATGCCCCGTTTGGTGATGATATTGATCACCCCGCCGGTGGCACCGGCACCGTACACCGCGGTGGCACCGGATATGATTTCCACCCGTTCGATGTTCTGCGGTGAAATGGTGGTGAGCTGGCGCGAAATGTCACGGCTGGCCCGTTGCGCCACACCGTCAATCAGCACCAGCACTTTGCGTCCGCGCAGGGTTTGGTAGGCGCTGGTGGCTGAGTCGTCCCCCGGTGCCAGCCCCGGCACCATCTGGCCCAGGATCTGGCCCAGATTACGCCCCGGTTGCGCCTGCTCGGCGATGGCATCACCGCTTACGATTTGGGTGGTGTAAGGAATGGATGCCACACTTTCGGTTACCCGTGAGGCGCTGACCATGACAGTGTCCAGCTGTTCCGCCCCCCAGGCAGAACAGCTGGCCGCGGCGCTGAACGCGGCCACGGCACAGGCCAGCGGTTTGAGATTGGCCGGCTTCAGGTTAACCGATGTGTGTTTCATCGATGTGTCTTTCATGTTGTTACTCCCAATAAGAACTGCGATGGAAGCCTCTCTCTCCAAAGACTTGTGTTGATCTCTATTTCTGAATTCGAATGCCCACTGACATCAATCCGATGAAGTACAGCCCGCCCAGCAGGGATACCAGTAGCCCGGCGGGCAGTTCATAGGGGTGCATCAGGGTCTGGGCTGCCAGGTCCGCCCACACCATCAGGCAGGCACCCAGCAGTAAGGTAATGGGTATCAATTGTTGGTGGTTGGATAACCCCAACAGGCGTGCGGCATGGGGTGCCATCAAACCGATAAAGGTGATGCCGCCAACCAAGGCAACGGCTAACCCGCTGAATGCCGAGGCGATAAGCAACAGCAGCAGTCGCGCCCGTTGCAGGTTCAGGCCCAGGCTGATGGCCCATTGATTACCCAATTGCAGCAAATTCATAGCACGCCAGGTCAACCAGACCGTGGCCATCAGCAGCAGGCTTAGTAACGCATAACCCAGTGCCATTGGCAGGGTGGCGGTGTAGGTCGTGCCCGACAACCACATAAGGGCATCGGTGGATTGGTTGGCGCTCAGGGCAAACACGATGGGCGTGGCCGTGCTGGTGATGGCCGTAAGGGCGATGCCGGTGAGCGCCAGCCGCACCGGTGAGAAAAAGGCACCCCGGTTCAGCCACAGCATGATCATCAGCCCCGTGGTACTGCCCAGCAGGGACAAGGTGATGGTGGTTGCCTGGCTCATGCCGGAGAGGAACACCCCCGCCAGCACCACGCACAATACCCCGCTGTGGGTCAGGCCGGTGATGTCCGGGCTGGCCAATGGATTGCGCAAAAACAGCTGCAGTATAAGGCCGGCGGCGGCCAGACCGGCGCCGGCGCACACCGCGTAAAGCAGGCGCGGCAGGCGTAATGCAAAAGAGTCCGCCGTGGGGTCACCCTGATACAGGGTACAGGCGATTCCCGCGCTGGTGAGGGCCAGCAACACCACGGCGGCGTGGCCGGCATGCACCCGGAAGGGTGCGCTCAACGACAAGGTATGTTTGCTGGGGCTGTGAAATGCATGCTTGCTGCGGTGACGCAGGAAATACAGCAGGCAGGGCGCCCCCAGCAAGGTGGTTAACGCACCGGCCGGCACACTGATGTTGTCGCCTCCCAGCAGCCGTGCCAGCACATCGGCTCCCAGCAGAATCAGTGCGCCCCAGGCCATGCTCCAGAGTGCTTTTTGCGCGCTGGTACGGGCGCCACAGCCACTGGCCAGATGGGGGGCAATCAGCCCCACAAAACTGATCATGCCCACCACGCTGCAGACCAGTGCAGCCAACAGAACGGCCGCGCAAAGTGCGATGATCTGAATGGGTTTTACCGCCACCCCGAGACTGCTGGCACGTTCTTCACCCAGGGCGAACAGATCCAGGGAGCGGGCCAGCGGCACCATACCCAGAAAGATCAACAGCAATACCGTGCCGATCCACCACAACAGGGAATAATCATGCAGGTGCAGATTGCCGGCGCCCCAAATGTAGAGGCCATCCAGGGAGTTCTCAAAGAACAGCAACAGGATGGCCGCCAAACCATTCAGCCCCAGGTTGATGATCATGCCGATCAAGACCATGTGCACCGGCCCGCCCCCAAGGCGCCGGGCCAGCAGCAGGGTCAAACCACCGGCGAACAGGCCACCCAGCAATCCACCCACCGGCGAAAATCCCGGGTGGCTGCCGATGCTGGCGGTCAACGTAACCCCCAGCATGGCGCCGGCGTTGATGCCCAGGGTGGAGGGGCTGGCAAAGGGATTGCGGATAACCTGCTGAATCAGCAATCCCGCCAGGCCCATGGCGCCACCGCACAACAGCGCCAGGCTGAAGCGGGGCAATTCATACAGGCGCAGCAGTAATTTTTGTTGTTCATGCAAGGGCAGAGGGAGCTGCATCAGCAGCCACAACAGCACCACGGTGCAGGTCAAGCCGCTGAAGAGAAGATAGACCCGGCCTGGATTCAGCGGTGCGGCCGGGCTCATGGGGCACGCTCCAACAGAGCGTCGCTGATGCGTTGTGCCATGCGCGTGGCTGAGGCGGGGCCGCCAAAGCCCCAGCTGTTCGGTACACGGTAAACGCGATTACTTTGTACAAACTCCAGGTGGGGCCAGATGGCGGATTGCTGCATGATACGGGTTTCATCGGAATCGTCGCCAAAAATAATCAGGTGGCAATTGCCCAGGGCCAGCATTTGCGGTAACTGGATATGACTGAAATCCCGCCCCGGCAAAGCGTGATGCCATTGATTGCTGAGCCCCAATTGGTTGGCTACGTCGGCGGCCATGGCGGCATCGGTGAACACCCGCAGGCCCATGCCCATGCCTACAAACTTGCCCAGCACCACCGGTTGCCCCGCCAATCCTGCCGCGGCTATACGTGCCTCGGCATCGGCAATGGTGGTGAACAGGGATTCGATGGCCGCCTCCGCCGCGGCCTCCCGCTGCAGCAGTTTCCCTAACTCCCGGGTGATGCGCAGCATCTGCTGAAAGTAGCGAAAATCCGGGTCAGAGGCGCTGGGGTACTGACGATACAGTAAGGTGGGCGCGATGCCCTGCAGGCGTTCCAGTTGATTCTGGTGGCGGAAGTTATAACCCAGAATCAAATCCGGTTGCAGGCGTGCGATCACATCCAGATTGGGATTGCCACGGTGGCCAAGGTCCACCACGGAATCCGGCAAGGGTGGGTAGTTTGACTGCCATTTGCGATAACCGGGTACCGTGGCCACACCCACCGGGGTTATCCCCAGTGTCAACAGAATCTCCGCCTGTGACCAGGTCAGTGCCACAATGCGTTGCGGTGTGCCGTTGATGTCGGTGGTGCCGGCGTCGTGCACCACCGTGAGCGCCAGTGCGTCCGAGCAGGCAAACAAGAGGCTGCAAAATATCAGGATAAGCACGCTACGGTTCATGCTGCACCGTTTTCCATTCTATACAGGCTGGCTTGCAACACGGGTTTGTGGTTGCCGGGCACACGGACAAACTGGCAGGACAGGTTGAACACCTCTTTCAGTAGAAGCGGATCCTGCAGCAAGGTAATGGCGCCGGCGGCCTGTACTTGGCCCGCTTTCATGACCACCACCTCATCACACCACTGAATGGCCTGGTTCAGGTCATGAATGACCAGGGCAATGGTTTTATTCAGATCCTGGTTCAGGCGTTGGATCAGTTCCATCAGTTCCAGTTGGTGGGATAGATCCAGAAACGAGTTGGGTTCGTCCAGCAGCAGCAGGTCCGCACCCTGAGCCAGCACGGTGGCAAGCCACACCCGTTGCATTTCCCCGCCGGACAGATTGTCCACCACCACCTCCGCCTGGCTCAGCATCTCGGTTTGCTGCAGCGCTTGTGCAACAACGGCGCGGTCTTCTGCGTTCAGGTTGGCCCAGGGGGGGAGGTGAGCAAAGCGTCCGCAGGCGACTACTTCTTCCACCGTCATGCCATTGGGACGCTCGGAGCTTTGCGGCAGGTAGGCCAGTACTCTGGCCAGTTCCTTGCGCTTCCAGTCCGCCAGCGGCCGCCTGTCCACGCAGGCTGTCCCTTCGGTGGGCGCGATTGCCCCCACCATGACTTTCAGCAGGGAACTTTTGCCGGACCCGTTGGGCCCCACGATGGCGGTGATCTTCCCCGGTGTCAGCTGGATTGAGACGGAATCCAGGATGCGGCGCCCACCCCGCGACACGCAAACCTGATCTAGCGAAATCATACTCTCGGCCTTTAATTCCCCAAAACATTTCTAAATCATAATGCAAATAATTATTAATTGCACTATGTGCGAAAGCAGATCGGAGGGGCTAAGGACACCCGCCCCGGCATGTGTTCGGGAAGGCAGCCGGCGGTGACAGGTTCCGGAAGGGCATGCCGGCCACCCCCTGCGGGGGGTGGGGCATCAATGCAGATTATTGATATTTCAAAGAAACTTGGTGACAGCCGCTACGGTTTCGGTGGGGGCTTCTTCATGGGGAACATGGCCCAGCTCTGCAAACATCACCAGTTGGCCATTGGGAAGATCCTGCTCAAAACGCCGGGCGATACTGGGTGGAATCAGGCGATCCTGTGCGCCCCAGATCACCAGCGTGGGCTGTTGTATGGTTTGTACCAGCGCGCTCTGATCCTGATATTCCAGTTGCGCAAAGCGTTCGCGCAGGGCGCCACGGTTACCCTCCCGCAGGCTGAGATCGAAATAGCGGTCCACCAGCTCCGGGGTCACCCGTGACGGGTCGCCGTACACATCCCGTACACTGGATTCCACCGCCGAGCGCGGCAGGGTGAACTCCATAATCCGGTTCAGCAGGGGGGTTTGGGATATCACAAAGGCCAGGGGCATAGACTCTGCTTCAAAGGGATAACCACCGGAATCCACCAGGATCAGTTTCTCGATGCGCTGGGGGTGGGCCGCCGTGGTGCGCCAGGCGATGCTGCCGCCCAGGGAATTGCCCGCCAGCACGAAGCGCTCAATACCGAGGGTGTCCATCACGTCGATGACAAAGTCCACATAGGCTGCCAGGCTGTAGTTGCCGTCCGCCGCCGGGCCGGTGAGGCCGAAGCCGGGCAGATCAAAACGGATCACGCGGCGGGTCTGGCTTAATTCGGCAACCCAGCCATCCCAGGTGTGCAGGCTGGCTGAGGTGCCGTGCAGTAACACGATGGGGGTTGTATCCTGGCGCGGGCCCTCATCCCGCAAATGCACGAACTGGCCTCCAACCTCTATAAACTGGGAAGGGGGTGGCGCCCAGCGCTCGCGCAGTTCTTCCACACTGCGATCCGGTTCCCAGGTGGCGGCCACCATGCCCGCACTTAACAACAATACCACCGCGATCAATCCCGTGATCAGTTTCATAAGAAACGTTACCATCCTTAACTCCCTGTTCAGTCAATGAAAAACTAAAATAAATACGCTGGTTCAGCGCCGGTGCTCAGGCACCTTTCCACTCCTTGCCCCATTCAAGATCGGTAATGCGGTACTCGCCGGCCACTTTTTTCAGGGCCAGGGTGATGGCCTCCAGTTCGCCATCACCTTCCATGGGCACGTAAACCCATTGCCCGAATTCATCTTCATCCACCCACTGTAATGCTTCCGGTACCGGTGCCACGTCTTCCGTATCAAAGTGCACAATCATCTCATCGAATTCATGTTCCAGATCACCGGGGCTGATGTCGGCCGAGAGTTCCGGCGCCAGCAGGGCGTGAGCGGCAGCAAACTCGCGGGTGGCAATAAGGACACCAAATTTAATTGCGGTAAAGCGCAGTTCATCTTCCAGGTTTTCCATAACGACATCTCGGCTGAATGGATGGGCAGGTGCAGGTAACAATCGTTCCACTAATATAACGATTTCACCCCGCTGGCAATGAGGATTTGGCCGGTGGCACTTTTTTTTACAGATTCTTCTGCCAGAACAGGGCCTGGCCGGTATCGGGGGTCAGTTGATAATGCCGGAAGCCGAATTTTTCATAGGCCCCCTGGGCCGGGGTGTTGCCGGAGAGCACCTCCAGAGTGATCTTGCAGCAGCCACGACGGCGGGCGATGTCTTCAATGTTGCTCAGCAGGATCTGGCTCAGGCCCTGGCCGCGATAGCCCGTGCGCACCATCAAATCGTGGATGTTGAGCAATGGGCGGGCAGCGAAAGTGGAAAAGCCCTCCAGGCAGTTGGCCAGTGCAGCCGCTTCGCCGTTCACATAACAGAGCAGGCTGAACGCCTGGGGGCGCTTGGCCAACTCCTCCACCAGGGTGGCCTTGACCTGGGCCGACAGGGCGCTGCCGCCACCCATTGGATCATGGGCGTACTCATCCAGCAGCGTGATCAGATCCCGGGCCTGATCGGGGTTGCGATAGTCCACGGTGATGGTTTCAATGGCCATTGGGGTCAACGGGGAGTGGGTTGCAGTCGAATGATTTTACCGTTATCGCTGTCGGTGAGCAGGTACAGCAAACCGTCCGGCCCCTGCACCACATCGCGGATGCGTTCACCGACTTCTGCCTTTAACAGGCGCTCTTCCGCCACCACTTTTTCACCGTCCAGCTCCAGCCGCACCAGTTGTTGGAATTTGAGGGAGCCCACAAACAGGTCCCCCTGCCACTGGGGAAAGGCTGACCCGGTGTAAAACGCCATACCCGAGGGGGCAATGGATGGCACCCAGTAATGCAGCGGTTGTTCCATGCCGGCTTTGTGGGTGCCTTCCCCGATTTTACCGCCGCCGTACTCCTCACCGTAAGTAATCACCGGCCAGCCATAGTTTTTGCCGGCGGCCGGAACGTTGATTTCGTCACCCCCCTGGGGCCCGTGTTCGTGAATCCACAGGCGTCCGCTGCCTGGGTGGATGGCGGCCCCCTGGATGTTACGGTGGCCGATGGACCAGATCTCGGGCAGGGCCTGCGACGCTGCGCCTTGTTTGGCGCCGCCGGTTTTGGCATAGGGGTTATCCCCGGGCACCCGGCCATCGGGCCACAGCCGAATAACCTTGCCGTGGTGGTTGTCCAGGGTCTGGGCGTCATCCCGGGGCAGGTAACGCTCCCCCAGGGTGATAAACAGGTAACCGTCGTTGGAAAACGCAAGGCGGCTACCGAAGTGACCGCGGGATACGTATTTGGGTTGCTGGCGGAAGATCACCTCAAGATCGGTGAGTTGCCGCTGGTCCGGGCTCAGTTTGGCGCGGGCCACCGCGGTGGAGTTGGTCAGGGGCAGTGTGCCGGGCTCGGCATAGCTGAAGTAGATCCAGTCACCCTGCACCGTCACATCCAGCAATCCACCCTGGCCCCCAACCCAGATCTCCGGCAGGCCGGCGATGGGTTTGCCCACCCGGCCCTGTTTCACCAGGCGCAACTGGCCGGAGCGTTCGGTGACCAATAGTTGTCCGGAGTCCAGAAAGGCCAGCCCCCAGGGGTGATCCAGATTGCGTGCGATCACCTCGACGCGGAAGTTGGCCTGCTGCGATTCCACCGCCCATAGCAGCGGGGTTAACAGCAGGCCGAGCAACATCGTCAGCAGGGGTTTCATGATGACACCATCAGCCGAATTCGCAGATGAATTCGTCCAGCTTGTCCACCATGTTGGGCGAGCCCACAAACAGCGGGCAGCGCTGGTGCAATGAGGTGGGCTCGATATCCAGTATGCGCTGGCCGTTGCCGGCGGTGGCTTTGCCCCCGGCCTGCTCGATCAGGTAAGCCATGGGGTTGCATTCATATAACAGGCGCAATTTACCCTGCGGGTAGCGGCTGGAAGTGGGGTACAGGTAGATGCCACCCTTGATCAGGTTGCGGTGGAAGTCCGATACCAGGGAGCCTATATAGCGTGAGGTGTACGGGCGTTTGGTGTCGACATCTTCTTCCTGGCAGTATTTGATGTATTTCTTCACCCCTTCCGGGAAATGTACGTAGTTGCCTTCGTTGATGGAATAAATGGTGCCGTCTGTGGGGATTTCCAGGTTGGGATGGGACAGGCAGAATACGCCGATGGTGGGATCGTAGGTAAAGCCATTGACGCCATTGCCGGTGGAATACACCAGCATGGTGGATGAGCCGTAAATCACGTAGCCGGCGGCAATCTGCTTGTGGCCCGGTTGCAGGAAATCGGCTTCGGTGACCTGGGTACCCACCGGTGACACCCGTTGATAGACGCTGAAAATAGTACCCACGGACACGTTGACGTCGATGTTGGAGGAACCATCCAGGGGATCGATCAACACCACGTACTTGCCATCGCAGTTTTTGGTCTCCTCGAATTTGACGAATTCCTCTTCCTCTTCCGAGGCAATTCCGCACACCACGCCCCGTTGCGCCAGCGCATTCTTGAAGCGTTCATTGGCGTACACGTCCAGTTTTTGCTGTTCTTCGCCTTGCACATTCTCATCGCCGGCCGCACCGGTAATGTCGGCCAGGCCGGCCTTGTTGATTTCCCGGTGGAGAATTTTTGCCGCCAGCCGGATGGAGGAGAACAGCGAGCTCAGCTCACCGCTGGCATCCGGATATTCCATTTGCCGGTCTATGATGAATTCGCCCAGAGTCTTGATGATTTCCATGAATGCGGTCCCGTTACGTCTGAAGAGCGCCGAATGGCGTCGAAATAAATGAAAAAAGTGGCCCTGAATGGGTTTAGATCATACCGGTTTCAGCGGGGCTAAACCAGCGGCGGGAGTGGTGTCGGGTGTAAGGTGCGGGCCCGGGCAACCTGCCGTGAAGGGGTGAAGGCACCAGCGTTGATCAAACAGGAAAACCGGGCACTAAAAAAGTGCCGGTTTCAATCATAGGATCGAAACCGGCACGGGTAGGGCCTAATACAGGCTCAAAAAAGTCGCCAGGCGTTACAGAGGGTCAAACGGATAAGTAGGCCTTGTCGCCCACGTACCGGCTCAGCATTTCCAGGCCCTTGTCACGCAGCGCGCGGCTGTCCTTCTGGGAGGGGTGAAAATCCGGTTTGTAATAGGCCAGATAGTGTTTGCCCAACTCGGCCAGCACGTCGCGATGTTGCCACAGGCCCTTGAGCCGCTGGCCCACGCCCATACGGCGCTGACCGGGCTGTTGTTTGGCTGCTTGCAGCAGTTGCGCGGTGTGCAGGGTGGAAAAAAAGCTGAACATGATTGTGGTGACGGCCATTTCACTGACCCGGATCCAATAGCTGTCCACCTGCTCCTGGAACACATCATAGGCCACCGCCTTGTGTTCACTTTCCTCAATGGCATGCCAGACCCAGAGGGGTTTCAGTTGGTCGTCCACTTCATCAATGAGTTCCGGATGGGCCAGCAGCAGCTCAGCGAACAGAGCGGTAAAGTGCTCCAGGGCGCAGGTTTTGGCCAGCAGGCGCTGCGGTGAGTAGAACTTCTCGATGCGTTTCAGGCCTTCTTTGGTGTAGCGGTCAATAAAGTCCACCGGGATGCCTTTGCGGGTCATCATGTCGTTAAAGGTCTGGTGTTCCTTGCCGTGATGGGCCTCCTGACCGATGAAGGCCTTTACCTGCTTTTGCAGCTCCGGGTCTTTAATGGCCTTCTGGTAGTGGCGTACCGAGCGCATGAACATGCGCTCCCCCTCCGGGAAGGTGCCGGAAAGCGCGGTCAGGATCATGGTGCGCAGGGGATCGCCGGCAAACCAGAAGGTGGGAACTGAATCGTCGAACTCGAAATCCATGTGCCTGACAGGGATGGCATCGGTGCCGATGCGGTTGGCATTCTGATGGGCTGCTGCAGTCATGGTGTTCCTCCGAAAAAGGCGCCGTTGATGATTCTTGTCATGGTTATATGTCAATCGGTCCGGTAAAATTGGCGCTCACGTACCACTAATATAGCCAGTATAAGGAATGTCCGGGTGTAGAACGCAGTCAGGCTGTGCTAATTATTGGTCATTTTGGGCCAGTCGGCTGATCTGACCGATTATCTGACATCAATTGACGTCAGCTGTAACCGTGCTGGACAATAGTCGCCCCAGAGTTCCCAGGCTGGTTGTAAAGCAAGCCGGGATAATAAAAAGAACATTGCAGACCGACTGAATGCTATTCAATACGCCACTATTCCTGGGCTTTTTTGCCCTGTTTTTTGTCCTCTATTTCTTCGTGTTCACCCAGGCCCGCCTGCGGGCGCTGTTTCTGGTGGCAGCCAGCCTGGTGTTCTACGCCGGTTGGGACTACCGCTTTGTTCCCTTGCTGGTGTTCAGCGGGGTGGTGGATTTCTTTGTTGCCCAGCAAATTGAAGGGCACAGTCAGGCCCGGCAGCGCAAACAGTGGTTATTGGTGTCCATTGCCGTCAATCTGGGCATTCTCGGCATCTTCAAGTATTCCAATTTCATGATTGGCTCGGTGCAGGAAACCCTGAGCTTTTTCGGTATGCCGGTGTCGCTGGGTACGCTGGAAGTAGTGTTGCCGGTGGGAATCTCGTTTTATACGTTTCAAAGCATGAGTTACACCATTGATGTGTACCGCGGCGAAACCAGAGCGCGTAAGGATTTCGTGCCCTTCTTTGCCACCTTGTCCTTTTTTCCGCAACTGGTTGCCGGGCCCATCCTGCGGGCCAAGCAGATTCTGCCGCAGATCGAGCGCTTTCCCCAGGTAACCCCCGAGGATGTGAAATTCGGCTTCGTGCTCATCACCATGGGCCTGTTCAAGAAAACCATTGCCGATTTGCTGGCGGCGCCGGCACAGACCCTGTTCAATGGCGACGGGCCTCTCAGCTGGATTGAAACCGTCACCGGGGTGCTGGCCTTTGCCGGACAGATCTACGGCGACTTTTCCGGCTACAGCGATATTGCCATCGGCATCGCGTTGCTGCTGGGGATCAAGATTCCATTGAATTTCAATACGCCGTACTTTGCCTTGTCACCGGTGGATTTCTGGAAACGCTGGCATATTTCCCTGTCCAGTTGGCTGCGGGATTACCTGTATATTTCCCTGGGCGGCAATCGCAATGGACGCCAGATCCGCAATGTGTTCATCACCATGTTACTGGGTGGGTTGTGGCACGGTGCCGCCTGGACCTTCGTCTGGTGGGGGGCCTATCACGGCACCATTATTTCGCTGACGCATCTGCTGCGTGGAACCCGCGTCGGGCAATGGCTGGGCAGCATCAATCTGTCGGCCTTCCGCTGGTTGCAATGGCTGTTTACCTTTTATCTGGTGTGCATTGGCTGGGTGTTTTTCCGGGCGGAAAGCCTGGGGGATGCGTTCAGTATTATTGCTGCGCTGCACAGCCCGGCTTCCGGCGCAGACGCGCCGCCTTTTGCCGGTGGTGTACTGGCCATGGTGGCCCTGGTGATCCTGCTGATTCATTGCATTGATTACGGCATTGTGCACCGCCGGGAATTGATCACCCGTCGCTATCCACGCTTTGTGCCTCTGATGATTCTGGGGCTGACCTTTACCTTCCTGATCGGAGAACCGGGCCATGAGTTCATCTACTTCCAGTTCTAGCCGAAAAACGGCGCTGTACACCATTCTGATTGCCGCCGTTACCCTGCTGCCGGCCATGGGCCTGGTGAATTGGCTGACCCGTTCAGCGGAAAACAACGCCGGTGACATCTTCGGTATTCAGCGTATCCGCTCGGTGACCAACGCGTTGGATTACATGGCTGCCACGGAGGGCAATACTGCCTTGTTTATCGGCTCGTCGCTGGTGAAGGACGGCTTCTCGCCGCGTATTTTCGATCAGGCAGTGAAAGCAGCAAACGGTGCCCGGGTGACCAGCTTCAATGTGGGCATGGGCAACATGAAACCCACCTATCAAAAGTTACTGGTCCAGCGCATGGCGGAAGCCTATGCCGGACAGCACAGCAAAGCCCGCCTGACCCTGTTGGAGTTCAATCCGTTTCTGGTGACGGATGCCCGGCAGGCGTTTCGCCCGTTTATGACCGAACAGATTCAGGCGGTGTTGATGTCGCCGCGGCAGGTGACCAAAACCCTGTGGGAAGATCCGGAGCGCTTTGCCCGCCTGCTCAGCATCAAGTACCTGCGTCATGGTGTGTCGGCGGAGGCCATCACCGGTGGCATCCGTTTTCTGGTGAATCAGGCCCAGGCCCAGGCGCCCATGCTGGAACAGCTGACGGAGGATCAGCTGGATCATATCCAGCAACTGGCCGCGTTTCGCAACCAGTTAAACCAGTATATCCGGCAGCAACATCCGGTGACCTACAAATCCCACGTCTGGAATCCGGTGACTCAGGGCGGCCTCATTGACATGATGGATTTGTCCACAGAGGCCCGGGATCTGGTGGTGAAAATCTCCAGTCAGATGCGTCATCCCAAGGCCATGGAGATGGATTTGCAGGGCCGGATACAATGTTGTGATATTGAAAATCTGAGTTTCAATGACGAGCTTATCGGGGATTTTCTTGATACTGTTGAAACCGCCAAGCGGTTTTCGCAGCGGGTTGAGATCGTGCTGATGCCCCGTAACAGTGACTGGGTAAAGTTGTCGCCGGAGGGGCAGCGGCGGCTGCAGCAGATGCTGGCCCATCTGGCACGGCAAAGTGGTGTCGGTATTCGTAATTACCAGAATCATCCCGCCTTCGACGGGGATGATTTCTATGACGTGACCCATTTGTCCATGGATCAGGGCAGGCCACTGTTTTCCAGAGTGCTGGCCGGGGATCTGGCAGCGGTGTTTCAGGAATAAGCACCCTGCCGGAATACAACTAAGAACAAAAACGGTGAGATCACCGACAGGAGTGTGACATGAAAACCACCAGTGTACAGTTAAGGGGCAGCTTTGATGTGGCGCGTCTGAAAGCTGACCTGGACACCGCCACGGAGCATTTTAAATCGGCGCCGCAGGTGGGTAAGTACCATGATGGCAGCTGGACCGGCATAGGCTTGCGTAATTTTTCCGGTGATCACGGCAACACGCTGGCGGCCCATACCGGCCACAGCAAGGATACGGCGGTGCTGGAAAAGTGCCGCTACTTTAAGGAAGTACTGGATAACATCGGTTGCCCCGTGTACGTGGCGCGAATTCTGTTTTTACCTCCCGGTAAAGTCATTGGTGAGCACACCGACGCGGGCTTCGGCTGGAACTACGGCATGGTGCGCCTGCATATTCCCATCGTTACCGATCCCCGGGTGGAGTTCAGTATTGGTGATGAGGCGGTTTACTGGAAGCCGGGTGAATTCTGGTTTGGTGATTTCAGCAAGCCCCACTCCCTGCGCAACAAAAGCGATGTTACCCGGGTGCATCTGGTGATGGATTGCCCGATCACGGCGGAAACCCTTGAGCTGTTTCCCGATGCCTTCATCGAGCAGGTACGCAGTGAGTCAGACATTCTGCAATTGAATCCGGTGGCCATGGATGAGGAAACACTGCGGGCCTATTGTGGGACGTTGGTGGTGCGGGGGCCGTTGCTGGGTTTGCAGGTTCCCATTTCCGGCGATGTGTTTGTCAGTGACGGCATGCTGGCGGTCAAGATCCGCGGTCTGCCCATTGTTTATCACTTCACTCCCATCGGTGAACATCGTTTCCAATGCAACACCTATGAACTGAAATGGGCCAAGGATCCCCGACAACAGGATGCCAGCCTGGTGATCAGCAAGGATTATAAAACCGGTAAATCCCAGGAAGTGACGGTTTACCGCAAGCAACCCATGGGAGTGCGGTTATTCTCCTGGGTGCAGCGCGTGCTGGTGGGCAGTGTCTGGGCGGCCTACTTTGGCCTGTTGAAACTAAAGCGCCTTTTTTCCGGCAGCAAACATGTAACGGAGCAGGTGGGTTAACCTGCTCCGGTTGCGGCAGAACCGCTAGCGTGGACGGCTGGCGCTTATCACCACAAACTTGGGGTTGCTGGCACAGAGTTCCACCGCCTTGAAATGGGCGCGCAGGGTTTGGTGATAGTCCAGATGCCGGTTGCCCACCACCACCAGTTTGCCTTCGTCATTCAGGCAACGTTTGGCGCCCTTGAACATCCGTAGTGCAATATTGGAATCCAGCCGTGTACCTTCGTGAAACGGTGGATTACACAGAATCAGGTCGGCCTTGTCTTCAAATCCATCCAGCCCGTCACTGGCGATCAGCTCACAGGGGTTGGGTATCTTGTTCAGTTCAATGGTTTCCCGGGCGCTTTGCAGGGCCAGCCAGGAATCGTCCAGCAGGCTCAGGTGGGCGCCGGGGTTGTGGCGGGCCGCAAAGCAGGCCAGGGCGCCATTGCCGCAGCCCAGGTCAATGATGTGCTCGGCAGCGCTGGCATCGGGAAAATGTTCCAGCAAAAAGCGGGTGCCCAGATCCAGTTTCTGTTGTGAAAACACACCGGGGTAATTCACCAGTTCCAGCTCGGTACCGGGCACACTGTAGCGGGTCGGCTGGGGTGTCAGCGGGTTCAGCGTGGCATCAAATTGCGAGAACACCAGGCGGGCCTTGCGTGTGGCCAGTGAGGTGTGGGTGGGGCCGATGCACTGCTCGAAAACCTGCACCATGCTCTTGCTCAGGTGTTTGACCATGCCCGCGCCAATGATCCGGGTTTGCGCCGACAGCATCGGTCTTAAGCGTGTCAGTTGGTATTCCAGCAACGCCAATGTTTTGGGGATCTTGATCAGCACGGCGTCGAACAGATCCTTTGGCAGCTCGGTGGCATCCAGCCAGTGCTCAGGAGAAAACAGCAACTGGTTGCGGTGCAGGTTTTGCTGCAAGGACAGTTTGCTGCAGTAGCTGTCATTCCAGCTATAGGGGCGCCTGTGATGCAGACAGGTACCCAGCGCACCGTGGGCATCGTTCACGATCAGTATCCGCTGCGGCGCGGGTTCCAGGCTGGCCAGTTCTTTCAGCAGCAGGTCATCGGCGGCGCTCCAGGCCTGGAGCGGGGATTTGGGGTGGTGGTGCAGGGGTAATAATGTAAAACGGCCAAACGGGCTGTCGTATTCCATGGGGCTCTCACTGGATAAAAAAACCGCCCCCAACCGTAACAGAAGGGGGCGGCTTTTTAACGTTCTTAACGAACGGGGCGCTGGCGCAGATTACTCTGCTTTCGGGCCAGCATTGCGAATGTCGTCAGACACTTCAGCGTACTTTTTAAAGTTTTCGTTGAACAACTCGGCCAGGTGCTGGGCACGGGCTTCGTAGGCTTCCGGATGAGACCAGGTGTTTTTCGGAATCAACAGATTGGGATCAACACCGGGTACGTCAACGGGCACGTCCAGATTCAGGGTATCGATGTGCTGGGTTTCCACTTCATCCAGCGCGCCACTCAGGATGGCGGTGATGACACCCCGGGTGGTGGGGATGTCGAAGCGTTTGCCTTCACCATAAGGGCCACCGGTCCAGCCGGTGTTCACCAGATACACTTTGGAATCGAATTCCTTGATGCGCTTGATCAGCAGTTCGGCGTATTCGCCTGCCTGACGGGGGAAGAACGGGGCGCCAAAACAGGTTGAGAACGTGGTTTTGATGCCGGCATCGGAACCCATTTCGGTGGAGCCCACCAGCGCCGTGTAACCACTCAGGAAGTGATAGGCAGCGGCTTCGTTGCTGAGGCGGGAAACCGGCGGGATAACGCCGTTCAGGTCACAGGTGAGGAAGATCACGTGCTTGGGCTCGCCGGCACGGTTCTCCAGTACACGCTTTTCAATGTTTTCCAGCGGGTAGGCCGCACGGGTGTTCTGGGTCAGGGAGCAGTCGGTGTAATCCGGTACCCGTTGCTCGTCCATTACCACGTTTTCCAGAACCGCACCGAACCGAATGGCTTCCCAGATGACCGGCTCATTTTTCTTGCTGAGGTCGATACACTTGGCGTAGCAGCCGCCTTCCATGTTGAATACCGAGCCCTTGGCCCAGCCGTGCTCGTCGTCGCCAATCAGGTAACGATCGGGGTCTGCGGACAGGGTGGTTTTGCCGGTGCCGGACAGGCCGAAGAACAGGGCAACACCGCCGTCTTCACCCACGTTGGAGGAACAGTGCATGGGCAGTACGGATTTCTCAGGCAGCAGGAAGTTCTGTACCGAGAACATGGCTTTCTTCATTTCGCCTGCGTAGCGCATACCGGCGATCAGAACCTTACGTGCCGCAAAGTTCAGAATCACGCAGCCGTCGCTGTTGGTGCCGTCGCGCTCCGGGTCGCATGCAAACGTGGGGGCGTGGAGGATTTCCCAGGGCTCTTTGGTCTTGGGATTGAATTTCTCCGGAATGATGAACAGGCAGCGACCGAACAGGTTGTGCCAGGCAGTCTGGGTGGTGACTTTCACCGCGATGTAATGATCCGGATCGGCGCCCACGTGCAGGTTGGAAATGAACTGATCGCTCTGGGAAACATGCTCTGCCACCCGGCTCCACAGCGCGTCGAATTTGTCAGCAGGGAAGGGGCGGTTAACCGGTCCCCAGTGAATGGATTCACTGGTGCTGGGCTCGTCTACGATAAAACGGTCCATGGGGGAGCGGCCGGTGCGGGCGCCGGTTTTGGCGACAAAGGCACCGTTATGGGCCAGTTCACCTTCTCCACGCTTGATGGCTTCTTCAATCAATAACGTGCTGCTCGGATCGGTAAAAATCTGGGGAGCGTTTGACATGTTTCCTATGACCTCACTTTAAACGGCTTGTGACCGCGCTTACTAACAGTTTGAAATTAAAGCTGTTTTGGCTATCGTTATGAGATAGCGTTCCCGCAGGCAGTGCCTCGACGGTAGCTTCTCGCAAGCAGGTTTGATACTGGGCTGTACCCGTGACAGACCGATGAATTTCATGGTTGCTGCGGCGGTGACCTGCTCGGCTTAACGCCAGCCCGAATTCGAGCCGCGCATTATGGCAAATTTCATAGAAAAACGCTAAGCCTTTCCTGTTCGCCCCAAGCCGGGTAATCCGGGCCCCACTTCAGGGCAACATTGCCAAGTCTGATATGGATTGAAAGTGACCACTCACAAACAAAGCGTGTCGGATTGCTAAGTGCCCATGCCCCCAGCAATTTTGACTAATTTATAGTCTTGTCTTCTGAGGTGTCACCGGGGCTGGCCGCCGTGAACAACAGCGTCACATCCACGGCATCGAACCGGTATTGTTCATTGCAGAACTGGCAGGTGACCTCAATGTGGCCCTGTTCGGCGATGATCTCCTCCAGCTCTGCGCGGCTGACCTGGACCAGTGCATCGGCGGTCCGTTGGCGGCTGCAGCTGCATTCAAACACCACGGGCTCCGCCGGGTATAACTCCACCTGCTCTTCATGGAACAGGCGGTGGAGCACCGTGGCGCAGTCCAGATTGAGCAGTTCCTCTGCCGTCAAGGTGCTGGCCAGTGTGGTCATGCGTTCCCATTCTTCCTGCTGCTTTTCCTCAGCAATTTTAATGCCGGAATGGGTGGGCAGAACCTGCAGCAGCAGCCCTCCGGCCCGGTTGTTGCCGTGAAACAGCTTGATCTGGGTGCGTAACTGCTCGGAGCTGCCGAAGTATTCCTCCAGACATTCCGCCAGGGTGGCCCGATCCAGGGGCACGATGCCCTGATAGCGCTCACCCTGTTGCGGTGTGATGGTAATGGCCAGGGTGGATTGCCCCAGCATGCCCTGAAAGTCGAGGCCGCGGGTGTCCCCTTCCCAGCGGGCAATGGCGCGCAGTTTTTGATCGTGGGTACACTCCACCGACAGCAGGCTGACATTGCCCTTGCCCCGGGCCTGAATGGTCATGCTGCCTTCGAACTTGAGGGTGGCGGTCAGCAGGATGGAGGCCGCCATCATTTCCCCCAGTACCGATTGGATCTCCAGGGGGTAATCATGCTTTGCCAACACCGTCTGGTAGCTGGCATCTAACAGGGTCCATTGCCCCCGCACGCCGCTGTCGTTGATGATAAATCGATGGCTGATGTCGGATTCGCTCATGTTACTCGCTCTGCTGGTGTCGAAACTGAATGATCTGTCTGCGCTGCTTTTTATTGGGGCGGTTGGCGCTGCCGGGGGTGGCCGCGCTTATGGATTTGCGTTGGGCGGCGGCCAGCTCCCGTTTTTCGATGCTGTCCGGGGTTTCTTCATACAAGCTGGCCGCTGCGGTGGCGTTGCCCCGGCGTTCGCAGAGGGCTGTTACGATCACGGTTTTTTCGTCAAAGCCCTGCCGCAACCGGATCTGAGCCCCCACAGTCACTTCCTTGCTGGCTTTTACCCGGTGCCCCTCATAGTGCACCTTGCCACCCTCGATCATGTCTTTGGCGATGGAGCGGGTTTTGTAAAAACGCGCCGCCCACAACCACTTGTCCAGGCGGATTTTTGCTTCCGAGCCGGGCTTGGCGGGGGCTGAACTGTGGTTTGGCTTGTGGTGCTGACCCATGATGTTGTTAACCGTGAATGACTGCATGACCGGCCGAGTGCGCCGGTGGATAAGAACGTGACAGGAATATTGGATTATACCGGGAATCGAAGTGGGTTGCGCGGGTGAAAAAAAGGCGCCGGTGCGGCGCCAAAGTATCGACTACACAACTCAAATGCTTCATATAGATGATGGGCTTACTGCAACACTGTGTGCCTAGTGTTGAGCCAATGGTAGAAAACCGCTTGTCGGAAGCCCAGATGCCATGGCGCAAATGGTCAGATGTCCGCGCACGTTTGTCCTGATTGACCAACAACAGGAAACGGAGCCTGGGTCAGGCTTCCCCGGCGGTGTCCGGTGGGTAAATGCTGCTGAAACAATCCAGGCCGATGAATTCTTCTGTGTCCATGCTGCCTTGCTTGCTGTCCGGTTGCAGCACCCCCAGGGTGTAGGCAATACCGGCCTGTTGGGCGGAACGCAACACCGCCAGGCTGTCATCGATCAGCAGGGTGCGGGCCGGTTCATAGTGCATGACCTCCTGCAGACGGCTCCACAGTTGCGGATCCTCCTTGGGCAGCCCGAAGTCATGGGAGCTGAAAATGCCGTCGAAATGGGGGGCCATGGGAATCTGTTTCAGCTTCAGATCCAGGCTGCCGCGGTGGGCATTGGTGACCAGCACCGCCTTGCGGCCGGATTGCTGCACTTTCTCCAGAAAGGTGATGGCATTGGGGCGCAGGCCGATGAGGTCTTTCACTTCTTCTTTCATGGCCACGATATTGAGGCCGGTTTCCGCGCTCCAGAAATCCAGGCAGTACCAGTTCAGGGTGCCGCGGTGCTCCCCGAAACGGGCGAACAGTTGGGTTTTGGCGTCATCAAGGCTAATATGGTTCGCCTCGGCAAAGCGTTGGGGCACCAACTCCATCCAGAAAAAATTGTCGAAGTAGAGATCCAGCAGGGTTCCGTCCATGTCCAACAGCACGGTTTCGATGTGATCCCAGCAAATCATGATTGTCGTTACTCCTTGAATTGAGCCATTACCATGCCGCAAAAGCCTACCATACTCGATCATCAATTAGTGGCGGAAAGCCGCCTGTTTGGCATCGAGCGTTTACAACTGCGTTTTGCCAACGGCGAGGAGCGGGTGTACGAACGCCTGCGCACGCCGCGCATTCCGGCGGTTCTGGTGGTGGCAATAAAAGACAACGGCAACGTGTTGCTGATTCGGGAATACGCCTGCGGTACCCACAGTTATCAGCTGGCGCTGCCCAAAGGTGCCATGGACGGGCAGGAAACTGTGTTCGAAGCCGCCAACCGGGAATTAATGGAAGAGGCGGGCCACGGTGCCCACCGGTTTACCCAGTTGAAAGCCCTGTCTTTATCCCCGGGTTACATGGGGCACATGATTCACATTGTGATGGCGGAGGATCTTTATGAAAAATCACTGCCCGGCGATGAGCCGGAGCCACTGGAAGTGATTGAACACCCGCTGGAAGACATCGACAGTTTATTGGCCGCGGACGATTTTACCGAGGCGCGATCATTGGCCGCTTTGTACATGGCCCGCGACATAATCCGAAACAGGAAATAATAAATGAGTGATCTGGTAACCAAAGAATTGATGGAAAGCGTTTTGGCCATTGCCGAGCAGGCGGGGGAGGCCATTAAGGTGGTTTATGATCAGGCCGACCCGGTGACCGTGCACACCAAGTCCGATGACAGCCCGGTCACCGCGGCGGATCACGCCGCCCACCATGTCATCGTGGATAAGCTTACCGCCCTGACACCGGATATACCGGTGTTTTCCGAAGAGTCGGAAAACGTATCCTACGCCGAGCGGAAGACCTGGCCCCGTTACTGGCTGGTGGACCCGTTGGATGGCACCAAGGAATTCATCAATGGTACCGGGGAGTTTACCGTCAACATCGCCCTTATTGAAGATCACGAGCCGGTGCTGGGGGTGGTGACCGTGCCGCTGAAAAACCAGGCCTATTTGGGTGGCCAGGGTGTGGGTGCGTTCAAGGTGGATGCGGGCACATGGCGTAAAATATCGGTGCGCACGGTGGAAAACCGTCAATTGGTGGTGGTGGGCAGCCGCCGTCACGGCGCCGAAAAACTCAATGCATTGCTGGCCAAACTGGAAGCCGCAGGCTACCAGACCGACATGACCAGCATGGGCAGTTCCCTTAAATTCTGCCTGATCGCCGAAGGCAAAGCCGATCTGTATCCCCGCCTGGCCCCCACCAGTGAATGGGATACCGCGGCTGCCCAGGCGGTACTGATGGAAGCCGGAGGCCGGGTCATCAACACCGAGTTTGATCCACTCACCTACAACCGTGAAGAGAGTGTATTGAATCCGGAATTTTATGCCCTGGGCGATCCGGCCATTGAATGGGAAGCTTTGCTTAAATCCTGATCAAATCTCGTCAGAGCCCCCCGGGCTGGGCGAAACGCCCGGGAGCGGCTACTCTTATGGACATAACCGGGGGCACAGCCGGCGCAGTAGAATAACAACATTGCCCTCTGGATTTTCCGATGCACTTGCATCATCGACCAAGAGGAAACCGCGCTATGGATCTGTACTTTTCCTATCTCTCCACCTATTCACAGAAAGTTTTGCTCGGGCTTTACGAAAAAAATGTGCCCTTTACCGCGCACATGGTGGATCTAACGGACCCCGAGGATCGTGAGGCGTACCGCAAACTGTATCCGTTCGGCAAAGTGCCGCTGCTGGTGCGTGATGATGGCCGCATGATTCCCGAATCCACCATCATTCTGGAATACATCGATTCCACCTTTGAGCAGGGGCCGGTACTGATCCCGCGGGATGCCGAGCTGGGGCGCCGTACCCGCTTTATGGACCGTATGTGTGATCTCTACCTTAATGATCCGGTGGTGAGCCTGATTTTTGAAAGCTGGAAACCGGAATCGGAACGGGATCAGACGTTGATCAGTAACAGCAGCGAACGCATCGGTACCATGTATCGCTTTATGGATGATCAGTTGGCCAAAGGGGGTTATCTGGCGGGGGATACCTTCACCATGGCCGATTGCGCGGTGATGCCGGTGCTGTTTTACGCCAATTCCTTTGCGCCGTTTGGTGCCTTTGACAACATCTACCGGTATTGGGAAGAGGTCTCGCAACGGCCTTCCTTTATGCGGGTGAAGAAAGAGGCGGAGCCCTATGTGAACGCGGTGATGGGGGAGCGCGGGCAATAGAGCCCGAGCCACGCTTTAAAATGCCCTGCAGCGGCCCCATATAACGCAAAACCCGTTGATTGAGGCCCGGCATGATCCGCACCTGCTCCCATTGTCATACCAAAAACCGCATCCCCGCCCGCTATCTGGCAGCCCGGGGTAAGTGCGGGCAATGCAAACAACCTTTGCCTCCGCAATCCCAACCCATCGAAGCAGACGCCAGCACCTTTGATGATATTGTTCAAAACAGCCCGGTACCGGTACTGGTGGACTTCTGGGCCGAGTGGTGCGGCCCCTGCAAAATGACGGCGCCGGAATTCAGTAAGGCGGCCCAGGCCCTGGCAGGCAAAGCGGTACTGGTGAAAGTGAATACTGAATCACAACCGCAACTGGCGGCGCGTTTTGGTATTCGCAGTATTCCCAATTTTAAATTGTTCGTTGGGGGTGAGGTGAAATTTGACCAGGCTGGTGCCCTGTCGGCGGCGCAGATCGAACAATTAGTGAACCGGTTTCAATAACCTGGTGAACCACGAAAGATTGGTGTATACAAAACACATTGGGGCACATAAAAAGGGGAATACCATGAACAATAAAGCGCTGTTGATCTTTGCGTCGGTCTTATTGCTGTTTCCAACCCTCACCTGGAGTAAAGGGGGCATTATTCAGTTTAGCAAACCGCAGTCACTGGGTGACGGAGAGATCCGGGTGTTCGGCACCGTGATCGGCCGTTATCCGGTGAGTGTGGGTATCCTGTTTGATGGCGGTGTATTCAGCAATGCCCCCACCACGGAAAGTGACGGCAAGTGGGATATACTGGATGCCGCAGGTAATGTGACCTGGTACTGTTGCGGCCATGAACTGGATTTTGACGTGCCCGACAATGTGCGTCGTGCCACGGCGTTTGAGCACATCGTGGTGAACTGGAATCCGCAAGGCCATCCGCCGCCCACCGGGATTTACCGTCCGCCGCATTTTGATTTCCATTTCTACACCATCAGCCGCGAGGAGCGTTACGCCATCGAGGCCCCCACCGCCGAGGAAATGTGCGCGGTGGACATTCCCCTCAGTTGTGAAAACTTCGATCTGGCCATGCAGCCGTTACCCGCCGATATGATGCCGCCGCAACACACCAGCGTAGGCGCGGTGGAGCCGGCCATGGGCAACCATCTGCTGGATTTGTCGTCACCGGAATTCAATGGTGAACTGTTCACCCACACCTGGATTTTCGGCACCTGGAAGGGGGCGTTGTCATTCTGGGAGCCCATGATCACCCAAGATTTTCTGCTGTCAGCGCCCAATGCTTACTATGACGTGACCCTGCCTGCGGCTGCGCCGGAGGCAGGTTTTTACCCTTCAAAGTACGGGATTTTTTATCTGCAGCAACCGGATCTGTATATGGTGGTGCTGAGCGGGTTTGTCTGGTTGCCTGAATCCGCTGGGTTGTGATCACTGCCGAATGATGGGGGGTGTTTTCCATTCACTCTTCAGGATTGCGTCGCGTGGATCGTACAAACGGATGGTCACCTCAAATCTTCCCTCTGGCGTGGGCAACCAGTTTGCAAGCGGCGCACCAGCAGGCGGTTCAGCAGCCATATAGATCGTGATTGATCCATCCGCTGACGGCTCCAGCCCCGTGTTGCTGCCCACTGCATAAGAGCTCACACCCAGTTGTTCCGCGACGGGGTTGTCACGCAGGAATCCATCGCTGCCATACGCAGTGAGCGACCAGAATGCCTTTACCGGGGGTAATTGCTCGGCGGGGAAAGTCATCGTGTAAACCGATTTCCCGCCCAGCAATCGATGCCTGGAATCACGGCTGGCATTTTGGTACACCGCATATTCCCCGCGGTTGGCACCAAATCCAACCTGCGCCACCACAGCCCTGATCAGATAACGCTGGCCATACTCGCCCAGGGGAATCAGCGACGGATCCGGCCCCCACCCGGTCAGACCCAGTAACCGGGTAGCGAATACCAGACTGCTCTGGGCAGTGCGGCGTCCGATTTCCATGGCCAGCCTTTTTCTCCACGACAATGAATTTTGTGTTGAATACGCCTCTGGCCCCACACCAATTTGTCCAAGCGCTCTCACCATCGCGGCGTCTTCTTTTGGGGGTGGATTGAGGATCATCAAGTCAGACAAGCGGGAAAAGAATTCCTGGGTACTGAGTGATTTCACTACATCAATCGGTGGTGTTTTTTCTGAGGCGGGTATGCAACCTGCGATACCCGATGATTGGTATTCGTGGGCCCACGGCGTTAAGCGATATTGGGTCTGAATGGCATTTACCTGCGGAATATCCTCTTCTCCCCACACTTCAGTGCGGCCGACAATCCACACCAGATTCGTGGGAGCATCAATGCGCTCGTAGCCATCCGGCAGCGACCCTTCCCAATTGGGCCCGACAATCACATAGTGTCCTTCTCCTGCCCCATGGCTCTGGGTTCCAACCCCTGCAAAATTGTTGGACCATGCATCCAGCAGGGCCATCAATACATAGCGGTCCGGTACGGCAGGCATATCCAGCAACAAGGGACCCTGCGCAAGATCCAGCATGGCCGAGGAATAGAGGGTATCCACATTGGGTCGCACCACCGCCTTGAAGCTGGCGTCGGGGCGATCAAATACATGGGCAAAGGTATTCAGATCAGTGCCCAAACCACAGACACGCTCGGCCCCGGTCAGGCCCTGCATGGTTTCCCCCATCAATACCAGCGGAAAGCCATAGACATAGCCTTCAGCTGTGATGGCGGCAGTTGAAGCCCCCTGGGAAACCAACGGCAGTGTCGCCAACAGCAGACACGCAAGTGACCGCGTGCCAGGGCGCACTGTGTTCATGCGTACCTGGCAAATCACGTAGTTAAGCCATTTCATCGTTATCATCCAGCCTTTCTTGTTGGTGTGTATTTGGATTGTCGTCTCCGGATTCTAGCGATCTTGTAGCGGCGGATTTATGCCAATTTGAGACAAATTCTGTGGGGCCGAATCAGGCCCTTTAGCATTCCAGATCAGCATTTGGCTGGGTTATAGTGATGTCTGTTTTTACCATAAGTCAGACAATCCAGTGGCAGCAAGGCGTCAAACATCACGATGACAAAAGCGGGAAAGCAATATACGGTTTCAGTTGAAACCCTGGCATCCCACGGGGATGCATTGATTCAGTATCTGCAGAACAGAGGGGACTATGCATCGTTGCTCGCGCAATACGGTGAAGAGATTCAGAAGCTTGCCGTTTACCAGGCACGCGCTCGCGTTCCCATTGATGAGGTTGCCCGTAATCTGAATCTTATCGCCCAGTGGTTGCATGAACCCAATCTGGGGCTGAAGGTATCGCCTTATTCATCCCGCCAACAAAATCGTCTTGCTTATTTTTTTCAGGAATCCCGCCTATCGCTGCTGGATTATTTCCGCATGCTGGCGCGTTACCTCTGCATCAGTTCCGAAGTGGTCCGCATCGAAGTGGTTGCCACAGCGCAAAACGTTGCCCTCCATGTGCTGCCCAATTGCGCTGCCAGCATCAGCATCCATCAAACCGAAGGTTTTGTGGCATCCCTGTGTGACCTGGTTAAACAAGCGCGTAAACTAACCCCGGTTGCAATCGATCTGGCCCATGCCAATCCGGATACAACAGGGGATACCACGATCTATGAATCCGTTCTGGGTGTTGCGCCCGCGTTCAATCAACCACGCACCCGGATCCTGTTTGTTAATGATGCAGGTGATGTCAGTGCCACGCGCCATCATCCCAGTAAAGCCAGCGTCTCCCGGATTCAACTGATGGAGGCTGTCAAGCGTAAGGAGATCGGTGAAGAACGCTGGACAGATCGCTGCCGTTTTCTGCTTGAGATCCTCATGTATTACGGCGAGCCTCACAAGAACGTGTTGGCGGAGCTGCTTGCCGTCACGCCTCGGACACTGCAGCGCCGTCTGGGCGATGAGGGTGAAACGTATCGCCATTTACTAACAGAACTGCGCAAGGAGCTGGCATTGCAGCACTTGGCCGATAGCCGCCACACCTCCGACGAAGTGGCGTTCCTGCTTGGCTATCAGGATGTGAGTCACTTCAGTCGGGCATTCAAAACCTGGTTTGGCGTATCGCCGGGTCAATCAAAAAACGGCGTTACGCCTGCTCAGAAGCGCTGAGGGGCTGACGATCACCGTGTATTGCTATGATATGTGAATATAAACAATCAGTTATGGGGTGGTTTCGGTGCTGTGCCGCGTCTGTGAAGGGTAGCGTGGAGGAGTGTGGTTTAGTCCAGTAACGAAAAAGCCCGGAATTAACCGGGCTTTTGTGTAAGGTGCCAAAACTATTCTGTAGGCTTGGGCTTTATATGGTGCCCGGAGGCGGAATCGAACCACCGACACGGGGATTTTCAATCCCCTGCTCTACCGACTGAGCTATCCGGGCGTCAAGAGCGCGCTATTAAACCCGCTGAAGACATTTGAGTCAATACCTGAATATTCCAATTGGGAAAGTTTTTCCGAATCAGTCGCTTGGGGGCACATAGCCCTCTGGCTGCTCGTATTCTTCACCGGCAAGGAACTTGTCAAATTCCTGTTGCAGGAAGGTCTGGGTTTCCGGTTCCAACATGTTCAGGTGCTTTTCATTGATCAGCATGGTCTGGTGTTTCAGCCATTCCTGCCAGGCCTGTTTCGACACATGTTCATAAATGTCCTGACCTTTGGGGCCGGGGTAGGGCGCCCGCTCCAGGCCTTCCATCTCTTGTTGGTATTTGCGGCAAAAAACCGTTCTGCTCATGGGGTCACTCACTTGATAGGTTCGGCTTGATGGAGACTGTGAATCAGCTTCTTGATGGGGGCGGCCAGCCCCAGTTGGGTTATCTGGCCCTCGTTATACCAGACCTGCTCAGTGCCTTCCATGATTGCCCGGGGTTTTCGGTTCAGCACCACGTGCTGGGGATGAATGTCCAGGTGGTAGTGGGAGAAGGTATGGCGAAAGGGGGCCAGCGCGGCCTGATGCTGCACCTTGGTGCCGCTCAGTGCCAGGGCATCCTGCAGCGCGTCGGCATGTGGATACTCCGGAAAGCTCCACAGGCCACCCCAAATGCCCTGTTCCGGGCGGCGGTACAGCAGCAGTTCTTCCTTATGTTGTAGCATCAGCATCCAGGTTTGGCGCACCGGCTTGTCTTTTTTCGGTTTGGAATGGGGGTAGTCGGTGGCTTGGCCCTGGGCGGCGCCCCGGCAGCCATCCACCAGGGGGCATACGGTGCAGGCGGGCTTGCTGCGGGTGCACAGGGTGGCCCCCAGATCCATCATGGCCTGGGTGTACTCCCGGGTGTGGGTGGGGTGGGTGTAGTGTTCGGCGATGCGCCAGAGTTGATCGGCGACTTTTTTGTCACCGGGCCAGCCTGCCACCGCGTGCAGCCGGGTCAGCACCCGTTTTACGTTACCGTCCAGAATGGGGGCGGCAATGCCCATGCTGATGCTGGCGATGGCGCCGGCGGTGGAGCGTCCAATACCGGGCAGCTCGCTGAGTTCAGCCACCGAGCGGGGGAACGCCCCGCCGTGTTCTGCCCACACGGTTTGCGCACACTTGTGCAGGTTGCGGGCGCGGGCGTAATAGCCGAGGCCGGACCAGTGCTGCAGCACCTCATCCTGGGGGCTTTCAGCCAGCGCCTGCAGCGTGGGAAAGCGGCCCATAAAGCGTTCGAAATAGGGGATCACCGTGCTGACCTGGGTCTGTTGCAGCATGATCTCGGACACCCATACCCGGTAGGGGCTGATGTCCTGCTGCCAGGGCAGGTCCTTGCGGCCGAACTGGTGATACCAGTCCAGCACCCGGGCCCGCAAGCTGTCTGCGTTCTGTATAAGATCTGAGTTCAAATTTGCACTTTTTGTGACGGATTGTGGTTATAAATTCAGGGGCTTAGCGACAGGTTAGTAAAGCCTTACTGTTCTTGGGCAAATACGCTTTTTGTCCTCTATACTGATTGCTTATGGAGTAGTGAACCTGCCCCAGCCTCTCGGGCGAAGACCATGGATTGTGAAGCAAGGCTCCCTGACAAGTAAAGTATGGATAGACGCAAGGCGCGCTTCAGGCTCGCTCCCACCATTCAAAACAAGCTGTTGGCCGTCATGTTGATTGTAGCGTTGGCGCCCATCATGGTCTTCGGCACTCTTGCCTATTTTAAATCCCGCGAAACCATCATCAATCAGGTGGGCGAACGGCTGCAGGCCACGTCGTTGCTGGCCATGTCCCAGATCGACCGTACCTTTGGTTTCAGCCAGGAAAACATTCGTTCCTGGGCGGCGCTGGATGTGATGCAGGCGGTGGAGCGCGGCGATCCCGAAGGGGTGGTGTCGGAAATGCTGTTTGATTACCAGCGGGCCTACGGTGTCTACAACACCTTGGTGGCGGTGGATGTGGATGGTGTGGTGGTGGCGGCCGGGGATTCCGATCTGATCGGCATTTCCCTGGAACAGGTCGCCTGGTTTCAACGGGTTATGCAGGATCGCCAGCCGTTCTTGCTGCCGTTGCGATTGGATCCCGAGTTGGGCGGGTATGGGGTCAGTATCGTGGTGCCCATTTTCCGCAAGTACCAGCCGGACAAGCTGGTGGGGGTGTTGAAAGCGAGCCTGGACTGGCGTGAATTACTGTCGCAGGTGAGCGCCATTAATGTGGGGCCGGATGAGCAGGAGGAAAGCGGCTACGCGGTGTTGATTGACGTCGACGGCTATGTGCTGGCGGCACCGGATTTTATTCTGTTCGATGAGGACGCCTCGGGGGTGGATGGTTCGACCCGGGTGTACGGCAAGCGTTGGTGGGTGGTGGACAATCCCATGCTGCTGGATCGGCTGTTGAACCGGCCCGGTCACCGCTATATCCGCCGCGGCAAGCAGGAGCTGTTGTTGGTGAACATGCCGGCCAGGGAATTCAAATATATACGTGATACCGGTTGGAGCCTGGTGCTGGTGCGGGATGCCGAGGATGCGCTGAAAGACATCGCCTTTATCCGCGAGCGGGCGGTGCTGATCGGGTTGATTGCGGCGTTGCTGATTGGGGTGGTGGCCTACGTGATGTCGCGCCAGATCGGAGCGCCTATTGCCCGTTTGTCGTCCTGGGCCGAGGAGCTTACCCGCGGCAATCTGGATCGCCAGATCAGCCTGCGTTCCAACGATGAACTGGCCCAGCTGGCCACCTCCCTGGACAACATGCGCTGCAATCTGAAAAAGAATCTGGACGAGTTGTACGATTCGAAAGAGCGTTACCAGTCCATCATCAACTCCATTGATTGTGTGGTGTGGGAGGCGGAACTGAATCCCCCCAAGGTGAGCTTTATATCCGGCCAGGTGAAACATGTCCTGGGGTACAGCTCCGAACAGTTGAAGCAGGAACTGGTGTATTGGCGGCGGCATATTCACCCTGATCATCATGAGCAGGTGCTGGAAGCGTTCCGCTATGCCACCCAGGAAGGCAGTGATACCTACATTGAGTTCAAGGTGCGCCACGGTGATGGCGATTGGGTGTGGGTGAAGGCGCTGGTGAGTGTGGTAATTGAAGGCCTGAGCGTCGTGGGTCTGCGCGGCGTGGTGGTGGACATCAATGAGATCGTGCAGGCGTCGGAAGAGATGGAGGAGGCGCGTGACATGGCGGTGAAAACCGCCGAGAACAAGAGCCGCTTCATGGCCATCGTCAGCCACGAGATCCGCACCCCCATGAACGGGATGCTGGGTATGTTGGATATGTTCAATGAAAGCGGGCTGCGGGATGATCAGCAACAGATGCTGGAGTTGGCGAAACGCTCCGGCCGCAACCTGCTGGCATTGGTGGACGATGTGATGGATTTCACCCGCCTGGAAAGCGGGCAAATGCAATTCCATAACGAAGAAGTGAACATACACGACCTGTTCAATTCCGCGGTGAGCCTGGTGGCGGTGGATGCCTATCGGCGCGGGCTTGACCTGGGCATGGTGGCGGAGGCCGGCCTGCCCCAGCGGGTGGTGACGGATGTGACCAAGCTGCGCCAGGTGCTTACCAGCCTGTTGTCCAATGCGGCGAAATTCACCGAGCATGGTTCCATCATGCTGTGGGCGGAGTTGCTGCCGGAAAACCGGCTCTATGTTGAGATCAAGGACACCGGGGTGGGCATTGCCGCCGAGCGCCAGCGCGACTTGTTCCATCCCTTTGTGCAGGAGGATCTCTCCAATACCCGTAAATTCGGTGGCTCCGGCCTGGGGCTGGCCCTGTGTGAGGGGTTGCTCAGGGCCATGGGCGGCAGCATCGGGGTACGCTCCATAAAGGGAGTGGGTTCCTCCTTCTACTTTGAACTGCCGGTGGAGGTGCCTGCCAATCAGACGTCGCTGTCGGTTCGCATGCGCCATGATTTTCAGCAGCAATATCCGGAGGCTGCGGTGTTGCTGATCGGGGATCTGCCGGCTACCCAGATGGTGATGCAGATGGCCTGCCAGCAGTGGGCGCTGGGTTTTCACTGGGAGCCCAAGGAATCCCGTATCATCCGCCAGTTGGATGAGGTTTTGTACCGCCGCAATTACCGCTGGATATTCATCGCCCAGGAAATCAGTGACCGTTTCTGGGAAAAGCTCAACCCCTATCTGGATGAAAAAGACGGCCCTAAAATCATACAGTTAAGAGTGCCCACGGAGCGCTACGGGCAGCGTCCGCTACCCCATATGTATGTGCCGTTCTCACAGCGGCAACTGGCGGATTGCCTGTTGGGGCGGGGCGAAGAGATGGTCCAGGTGGTGCAGTCCAACGTACCCATCCAGTCGGCCTTGCCGCGGGTGCTGGTGGTGGATGATAACGAGGTGAATCGCCGTGTGGCCTGTGGTTACCTGCGTAAGCTGGGATTCAGCTGTGACATCGCCGAAGATGGCCAGCAGGCCCTGGATGCGGTGAAAACGAACCCCTACGGGATGGTGTTTATGGATTGCCAGATGCCGGTAATGGATGGCTACGAGTCTACCCGTGCCATCCGTGAGTACCTGCAGGGCAAGCCGCTGCCCATCATAGCCGTGACCGCCAATGCCATGGAAGGGGACCGGGAAAAGTGCCTGGACGCCGGTATGGATGATTATCTGGCCAAACCCCTGCGCAAGGACACTCTGTACAAGATGGTGGAGCACTGGCTCAACCCAGTGCAGGCCCAGGCCCTTGGAAACCGTCCATCGGCTTAGGAATTTCGCCGCCTTCGCGTTATAATCCCCCGCTTTCCCCAATCCATCAGTGGAGTACCCATGTCGCAACGTACGGCCCGCGTTGAGCGCAATACGCTGGAAACCCAGATTACCGTGTCTGTAAACCTGGATGGCACCGGCCAGTGCAAACTGGATACCGGGGTGCCGTTTCTGGAGCACATGATCGATCAGGTGGCCCGTCATGGGCTGATCGACATTGAAATACTGGCCCAAGGGGATCTTCACATTGACGCTCACCACACGGTGGAGGATACCGGCATCACGTTGGGGCAGGCGCTGGCTAAGGCCTGGGGCGACAAAAAAGGCATCCGTCGCTATGGCCACGCCTATGTGCCTTTGGACGAGGCTCTGTCGCGGGTGGTGGTAGACCTGTCCGGCCGCCCCGGTCTGGTGATGGATGTGGACTATACCCGTGCCATGATCGGCGGCTTTGACGTGGACCTGTTCGGTGAATTCTTTCAGGGGCTGGTGAACCACGCCATGATCACCCTGCACATCGATAACCTGAAAGGCAAGAACGCCCACCACCAGGCCGAGACTGTGTTCAAAGCCTTCGGCCGTGCCCTGCGCATGGCGGTGGAGCGGGATGAGCGAATGGCCGGGGTGATGCCGTCCACCAAAGGCACGTTATAGCCACGGTGCCATACGCCCGTCTGTATATTCTGTCGGAAGAAGTAATATGACTAAATCAACCGTTGCTGTGATTGATTACGGAATGGGTAATCTGCACAGTGCCGCCAAAGCGCTGGAACATGTGGCGCCTGCAGCGCAGGTGCTGGTGACGCCGGATGCGGACACCATTCTGTCTGCCGATCGCGTGGTGTTCCCCGGTGTGGGCGCCATTCGCGACTGTGTGGGTGAAATCCGGCGCCTGGGATTGGATGAGGTGGTGCGGGAAGCCGCCAAAAGCAAACCCCTGCTGGGTATTTGCGTGGGCATGCAAAGCATGATGAGCCACAGTGAGGAAAACGGCGGTGTGGATTGCCTGGATCTGTTCCCCGGAGAGGTGAAGTTCTTTGGGGATAGCCTGAAGGATGCCAACGGTGAAAAACTGAAAGTGCCCCACATGGGTTGGAACCAGGTGCAGCAGGTCCGTGCCCATCCGTTGTGGCGGGATATCCCCGATAACGCGCGCTTTTACTTTGTGCACAGTTACTATGTGGCGGTGGATGACGCGTCGCTGGTGACCGGCCGTGGTGAATATGGTGTGCCGTTTGTGGCGACCCTGGGGCGCGATAATGTGTTTGCGGCCCAGTTCCACCCGGAGAAGAGCCAGAAATCCGGGTTGCAGTTGTTGCAGAATTTTATGAAGTGGGATGGCGCCGCTTAAGGCTGTTTCTTCGTGGAAATGGTCCTGGCGCTGTCAGCCTGGGAGAAAAACGGATCTGAAACTCGCCGTGAACCCATCCCTGGGGGCTCCACAGCGACATCCCTGTCGCTGAGGGTTTCAGATCCTTTTTTCTCCCAGTCTTCTGCTGACATAGTCGCGCCAC
>DKQK01000020.1 GCA_002471665.1 Gammaproteobacteria bacterium UBA7310 | reverse complement strand
CGGGGGGCGGGAAAGGTTGTTCCAAACAACAATAGTTTGAGGTTTAACTCTCAAGCTGATCCATTATTGGATTCAATGGGGCCAGCTCAGCTTAGTCACCCTGCTGAGTACAAAGCCATACTTAATGACCTTGAGGTAAATAATGTTTCTATTAAGTATGGTGATGATTCAATAGCATTCTCACCAAATACGGCTGGAGGATCATTAGGTAACGAAATACTATTGCCGAATGAGTTTTCAATATCAGCATTGAGGCATGAGTATGGACATTTCTTGGATCACCAAGCACTAGGTTCTCCACGATATATCGAGTATTTCAAAAAACCAGAGTTGATTCTTTCAACAGAAAGAAGACAGTATTTGGGTGAGATTCGTACGGCTAGAGAAATTGGTGATACCAGTGCAAGAAGAACCCTCATTGAGAACTACTTAGATGAGAAAAACTATATCATTGATAGGTATTATCAAAGGCCATATGGCGGAAAAGTTGATACTACTACCGTAGGAGGAAACTAATTATGTTTATGCCAGTAGATCCAAATTCGGTTAATGGTATGTGGGATAAGCTATTACAAAGTTTATCGTCACAAAAGAGCTGCATAGTTGTTTCTGATGGTCAGAAAAGTGATGAGTTAAAAACCCAGAGTTTTAGCTATGAAGAAGCCGAGAGGCTGCTAACGAAATTCAAGTCCAGAGACTATGTGAGGATTGGTAGTTCTCGAATGAGCCCAATTCCAGCGTACTTTACGCTTGATTTAACGGATAGCTCCGGCCGACTAATGGAACTAATTTCATTGTCACCAGATGATGATCGTTTGAGAAACGATGTGTCTTTAGTTTGTCAATTCTCGTTCTTTGAGAATAAGCAGTTGGAAAAGTTGGTCATACCCTTTGTGATAACGGATCTTGAAGATCCTGATTTAAGGTTCGAGGTTAATAATAGCGACGGAGAAACGATAGCTTTTCGGATTTGAGTTAATGCTTGGTGAGGAGCAGCTTGGCATTGTTCAATTGTTGTTCCAAACAAAAAACTCACTGCCCAGTTGGATAGATTGCGAGCCGAAGGCCAGGCACTTGAAAGGCATGGCGGATCAGTCACAGATGAGCAGTTGTATGTTCGAGCACGGACAGGTGTTGCTCCGGACGGTTCTAAAACAAGACGAGGCTATACTCCTACATCGACGGCATTTAATAGTGATGAGCTATTGGTACAGGCTGATGACTTCCTTAGAAATAATTACCTGGATGATGCAATTAAAAATGCCGAGCCAGGTACATTAAGGATCAAAGTTTCAGCTGATACGGGGGTCGAATTAGGTCGAGGCTATGTTCCAGTTGGCAAAAAAGCGGGGCTATCAGGGCCGTTGCAAAAAGTCGATGGTCTGACAAATGTGGAGGCATGGTATGTTTACGATCCAGCTAAAAATATTTGGCAGACGAACAATATACCCAATTCCAAGTAAATAATTATGGAATCATATAAGTTAATTAAAAGCGTTTTGGGCGGGATTTATGGAGCCCAGTTAGGTTTGGATGATGAAGAAGCCATTGCTGCATTTCGGAAAGATTTGCAGCATGAACCTTTTCGAAAAGGTATTGAGACTGAACTCAAAAAGGTTTTTGGTGATGAATCTCTGTCTTGGGAAAAATTGATGGATGATTGCGAAGTTTCCTTTTTTGAAACCGAAGAAGAAGCAAAATCAGTCGCCAAAGAGTTTTTGTGGGACGTGGTATTTCCTGCTGATTGAATCAAAAAGGGAAGACGAAGAATTTATTGAAATATGGTCGCTAGTTCGATGCTTTAGTTCCAGGCAAGAGGGCGTTCAGAATTTTGTGTCAGCCTGCTTTACAATACCGTTTACCCCCCAATCAACACCGTCGGCGCTCCCATCACCACGACCCCACCATGAGCAGTACTGTCCCCCATGCGTGCCGCGGGCTTATTGCCTATCAGTACCGATGAACTGCCCTTGGCAATTTTGTCTGGTGGGCCCACGCAGATTGCCATATCCCCCAGGCGGGCAGCCGGCATCCCCATGATCAAAACGGTGGGTTGGCCCACGGCAACAGGCCCTCCAACGTGGGGTACCGGGCCTGGGTTGACTTTAGGGCATACATGGAAGTCGCCGATGCGTGCAGATGGAGGCATGTTCTGTTCCTTTTTAAAGCAGTCTTATTATAGAGACAAACCCGGGGCAAAGTTTTGCATCCAAATTGCGGATATTCATTCGCTTTTATCCTGCAGTCAGAGGCGTATAATGTGTGAACAGCTATAGAGGTGCTTTATGCCAAAAGAAAAATTGCAGGAATCCGTTTCAGAACTCAAAAGTCAGTTGGACGAACACGGTGAAGTGGCAGCGGTTGACAAGCAGGCGCTTGGCGAACTGGCAGCCCGGCTTGAGGTGATGCTGAATGGCTCATCTGAGCACTGGGAAGAAGATTTGGTGGAGGAGTTCGAACGGCAACTGATTCAGTACGAAGAAGCACACCCTGTAATTGCCCGCGTTATTTCTCAGATCATCACCACACTCAATGGTATGGGCTTGTAATCCCTGGCACAGGCTTTGCTCTCCTTCTGAGTATAGTGAATGAAGGAGGGCGCCCATGGGCACCGACAACCTACCCCTTAGTATCAGCCAATCCAGTGCCCTTAGTGTAAAGGTACAGGAATTAAATCTTTCAAATCAATTGTTTAGCGCAGATGGCGCCGCCCAATCCTTCGATCGTATTTTAAGCGCTCAGGTTCAGTCCGGGCGTAAACCTACCCATTCAACAACAAACTCTGAGCGCTCGGCGCCTGCGCACGAGGCAAATTCACGGCAGGGGGGCGGCAACCGTTTGCCGGATGATGAGCGGCGGTTGGACGCGAAGCAGCGCAATGATCGGCAGGAGCGGTTATCCAGGGCGGAGGCCCATCGGGATCAACGGACTGAACGCAATCAGTCTCGGTCAGAGGAAGCCCAGGATAGCCAACATCGGGCTGAGCAAGCTAATGCGCAGGCCACCGATAAGGAAGACCGTCTGAACCATCATCAGCGCGCCGCGAAAGATCAGGAAAAAGCGCTTACCCAAGCGGAGGCAACGTCAGCGCAAGTGTCCTCCGAGGCAGCGCAGGCAGGGGTGAGCACTGCGCAGGCTGAGACGCCGAAGACCGATTCCATAGCTTCGGAAGCGGCAATTGAGGGCAGTGTTTCATCTCCTGAAATTCAGCTGGCCGATGGTGAGCAGGAGGGCGATAGTGAAGTTTCAGACGCAGTGGCCACACCTCATCATTCGCCGCCGGAACTGGCAAACAGTGAGTCGCTTTCTGCCGATGAGAGCCTGCCGGCCACAGAAACGAATGAACAGTCCGATGCAGAGCAGCAGGCATTGGCAGCGGTTGCCAACGGGCAAGGTGATGTGCAGGGCGAAGCAGATTCGGACAAGGTGGTGGAGCCGGTGACAGCCGCTATCCTTGGCGCCGCTGCCAAGGGCATGAAGGGGAAACCTGGAGCTGAGGTACAAGCCACAGCGGGTGACACCAAAAAACCAGAGTTGACGGCTTCAGCAACCAGGGTCGCCACTGCTTCCGAGCTGGGAGCGGGAGAGAAAAGCGAATCCGGGGAGAAACAAGCCAGGCAATCTTCACCAATGACTGCAGAGGTGGATGACGTCGCCCTGGCGGATTCCAAGCAGGAAAAAAAGTCAGACGTGGCGATGTTGACGGAAAAGCTGGCCTCCAGGAACGGGATGCCAGAGAACCCGGTGCCTACCCCGGTGCAGGAACGGCTGGCGGCGTTGGCAAAAGCGCTGGACAAAGCGGCGGGCGTCGGCAAGGACACGTCTCAGCCGGTTCCGAAAGCAGTGGAACAGGCCGATGGAACCAAGGCAACCCCGTTTCAGCGTAGCCTGGAGCAAGTGGGCAGAAGTTCTGCAACGATGGCAAAACCCTTTGCAACGCCCATTCAAACCCCAATGCAGAGCCGTGAGTGGGGTAACGAGGTGGGCCAGCGCCTGATGATGATGGTCAGTTCCAAACTGAACAGTGCCCAGATTCAGTTGACGCCCCGCGATATGGGGCCCATCGACGTGAAGGTTTCCGTGCAGCAGGATCAGGCTAACGTGGTGTTTACCAGTCATGCGGCACCGACCCGTGACGCCCTTGAACAAGCCTTACCCCGCTTGCGGGAATTGATGGAACAGAATGGCGTGGCTTTGGGTGATGTGGATGTCCGTGATCAGAATGCTCAGGAATCCCACGATCGGCGCGGTCAGGATCATCGGTCGGGATCCGGCTCAGAGCAGGAGGCGGATGCTGTCGTACAGACTGAAGCCGCCGCAGAAGGTGAGACTCAGCATGCAGTAGGGCTGGTGGATTACTACGCCTAAGCCTTCTACGTGGGCTAGCTTCTTACACCGCGGCACCATTCGGTGCCGCGTCTCTCGTTTCTATTTTCTTAACTATTTCCGATACTTGGCGGGATTTTGACGGGCAGGTCCTGAAATCTTGTCTAAACTTCTGTGAGCAGGCCGATTTTTTGACGTTGATTGGTTGAATCTGATGTTTATTTATTTAACTGATTGATATTAAAGAAATAATTGTTTTGGTACAGGCCTTGCTATAAATCTTGGCAACGGGAATCCAGAAGGTGTTTTATGGCGGACGATGACAACAATACCAGCGAAGAACAGGAAAAACCCAAGTCGAAAATGTTGATCATCATTATTGCCGTATTGGTAGTGCTGATGATCGGCGGTGGTGTGGCTGCTTTCCTAATGATGTCCGGAGGGGAAGAAGCGCCAGTGGATGACGCCGCAGAGCCCACCCAGATGCCTGCTATTTACTTCGATTTCAAACCGCCCTTTGTGGTCAATTATCAGTGGAAAGGACGTCAACGTTACGTTCAGATCAGCATGTCGGTGATGACCCGTAATCCGGCGGCGATCGACACCATCAATACGCACATGCCGTTGGTCAGGAATAATCTGGTGATGGTATTGGGATCTCAGGACTTTGAGATGTTGCGTACACCTGAGGGTAAAGAGGCGCTGCGTCAAAGCGTGTTGGAAGAGCTTCAGAAAATTCTGACAGAAGAAATGGGTGAGCCTGGGATTGAACAGGTGCTGTTTACCAACTTTGTGATGCAATAAAACATGGCTGTACAGGATCTTTTATCACAGGACGAAATCGACGCGCTTCTTCATGGCGTGGATGATGGCGATATTGAAACCGGTTCAGATGATTCGGGCGATGGTATTCAATCCTATGACCTGAGTACACAGGATCGTATCGTGCGCGGGCGTATGCCGACCCTGGAAATGGTCAACGAACGCTTTGCCCGCTACACCCGCATCAGCATGTTCAATCTGTTGCGGCGTACGGCTGATGTGTCGGTTGGCGGTGTACAGGTAATCAAATTCGGGGAGTATGTGCACAGCCTGTATGTGCCTACGTCGCTGAACATGATTCGTATTAAGCCCCTGAAAGGGACCGCTCTGTTTATTCTGGATGCCAAGCTGGTATTCAAACTGGTGGATAATTTTTTTGGTGGTGATGGCCGTCACGTAAAAATAGAAGGACGTGAATTCACACCCACTGAGAACCGGGTTGTGCAGATGGTTTTGGAACAGGCTTTTATTGATATGCAGGAAGCCTGGAAAGCGGTGTTGCCGGTTAAATTCGAATTTTTAAGCGCGGAAGTGAACCCTTCTTTGGCCAATATCGTAAGCCCCAGTGAAGTGGTGGTGGTTAACTCGTTTCATGTGGAGCTGGATGGTGGTGGTGGTGAGATGCACCTGACACTACCGTATTCCATGATCGAGCCATTGCGGGAAGTGCTGGATGCGGGTGTGCAAAGCGACGTTGGCGATCAGGATGAGCGTTGGATGAAATCGCTGCGTGAAGAAGTAATGGGTGCCAGGGTAGAGCTTAAGGGAAAACTCTGCCAGAAAAAAATGCGTCTTACTGAGCTGGCAAAGCTTAAAAAAGGGGACATTATCCCCATTGAAATGCCAGACAGCGTGTTGATGCTGGCCAATGGTATACCAGCATTTCGTGGCAAGTTGGGAGAGGCGAATGGTAATTTGGCGTTGCAGGTGATTAACAAGGTGGAGCGCCCAGAATCAGATGGCAGTAAAGAATCCCGTTTGAGCTGGATGCGTGAGCAGATATTGAATGATGAGGAAGAGCAGGCCTGAGCCTGACTGCATGGGGTAAAAAGCAATGACAGATGAAGATAAACCCGTTGATGATGAAGCCTTGGCGGATGAGTGGGCCGCGGCCCTGGCCGAGCAGGATAGCCCTGCCGAGGACGAAGTGCAGGCTGCTCCGTTGGAGTCTCTGAGCGATAAATCCACGCCATTTTCCTCGGAAAACAGCCCGAATATGGATGTGATCCTGGATATTCCGGTTACTCTTGCCATGGAGGTTGGGAGCACCAACATCAGTATCCGCAACCTGTTGCAGTTGAATCAGGGGTCCGTAATTGAGCTGGACCGATTGGCGGGTGAGCCTTTGGATGTGCTGGTAAACGGTACGCTGATTGCCCATGGTGAGGTAGTGGTGGTTAACGAGAAATTCGGCATTCGGTTGACCGATGTCATTAGCCCCACTGAACGAATTAAGAAGCTGGGTTAGCCCCATATGCCACGTGTGTTGTTGTTGGTTTTATTGAGTGGTTTTTCTACCTTGTTGGCGGCCCAGCAGGACGAGAGTACGCCTGCTGCAACGGCCGCGCCTGCTGCTGCGGTGTCGGTAGTACCGTCGGATAAAACACAGTTTCGACTGAAAGATGATTTGGAAAAACGCGGAGAGAGCAAAAGCAGCAGTGATGTAGGCACGATGGTGATCGGCCTGAGTGTGGTGCTGGGACTCATATTTGTGTTGGCGTGGTTAAGCAAGCGATTCAATCTGGCAGCACCCGGTGGCAGCAGCCGTATGAAACTGTTGAGTGCCATGAGTGTTGGGCCAAAAGAGAAAATCATGTTGGTTGAAGTTGAAGGTGAAAAGTTATTGTTGGGGGTAACCTCTCAGCAAATTAATCGACTGGCCAGTTATGACAAGGATGCTTCAATCGATGACCACTATCCAGAGGTGGCCGGCACAAACACAGAGTTTGCGCAGCGTATGAGAGGTTTGTTAAAAGCGGGAGTGTCCAATCATGAATAAGCCCATACTGCGATTTATAAGCATCGGGCTTGTCTTGTTGTTACCGCAGCTGAGCTGGGCGGCTGACCCATTCTCGCTGCCCGCGCTAAGTGTGAGCAGTAATGACGATGGTACCCAAAGCTATTCGGTAACACTGCAAGTGGTCATTCTAATGACCATGCTGTCGTTTATTCCCGCCATTATCATGATGATGACGGCCTTTACTCGTATTATTGTGGTATTTGGAATTCTGAGGCAGGCAATTGGCCTGCAGCAGACACCATCCAACCAAATCTTGATTGGCCTGGCGCTTTTTTTAACGGTGTTTGTGATGGCTCCTGTGTTCAAGGAGGTTCACAAGCAGGCCATTGAGCCCTATATGAATGAACAGATGACTGCGATGCAGGCGCTGGAAACCGCGAGCATTCCCATGCGGCAGTTTATGCTGGCACAAACCCGGGAAACCGACCTCAACCTGTTTGTTGAACTGGCAGGTGATGATCAGAAGTTTACTTCTCTGGAAGAGGTGCCGCTTACTATTGTGATTCCCGCTTTTGTAACCAGTGAACTGAAAACAGCGTTTCAGATCGGATTTTTATTGTTTATTCCATTTCTGATTATTGATCTGGTGATTGCCAGTGTATTGATGGCGATGGGTATGATGATGCTGTCACCGATGATTGTATCGCTCCCTTTCAAGATCATGCTGTTTGTATTCGTTGATGGCTGGGCGATGGTGGTGGGAACGTTGGCGAGCAGTTTCGGAATCTGAGGTAAGGCTTATGTCACCAGAAGTGGTATCAGATCTAATGCGGGAAGGCTTGTTCATCGCCATGATAATGGTTTCGGTGATTATCGTCCCAAGTCTTGTGGTGGGGTTGGTGGTATCAGTGTTTCAGGCGGCCACTCAGATAAATGAGCAGACGCTCAGCTTTCTGCCGCGCTTGCTGATTACGCTGACCACTCTGGTGTTGGCCGGCCCCTGGCTGGGTAGTCTGGTGCATGAATTCGCACTCAAAATTCTGATGGATATGCCGACGTTGTTGGGTTAGGCCATGTTTGAGATATCCATTGATCAGTTGTATCTCTGGATAGGCCAGTACGCCTGGCCCTTTTGTCGCATTGCCGCTTTTTTCATGGCGATGCCCATTTTGAGTACTCAATTGGTACCGACGCGAATTCGTTTGGGGCTTGCGGTTGCTGTGACGCTGGTGGTCGCTCCGGTGATCGAGCCCGTGCCCATGGTGGAACTACTCTCTATTGAATCGTTCATGATTATTCTCCAGCAAATTCTGATCGGGGTCACGATGGGGTTTGTATTGCAGTTGCTATTCCAGGTGTTTGTGATTGGTGGCCAAATCGTTGCCATGCAAAACGGCTTGGGCTTCGCCATGATGGTGGATCCGGTAAACGGTGTCAGTGTGGCGTCCATCAGTCAGCTTTACCTGATGACCGTGAACTTATTGTTTTTTGTATTCAATGGCCACCTGGCCGTGATTTATTTGGTGGGAACCAGCTTCGAGCAGCTGCCCATTGGCATGCTGGGGTTGCCCATCGATAACTATCGGCAAGTGGCTGATCTCGGGAGCTGGATGTTCACCGGATCAGTTTTGGTGGCGCTGCCGTCGATCATTGCGTTACTGGTGGTGAATGTTGCCTTTGGGGTGATTAGTCGGGTAGCACCACAAATGAATATTATTGCCGTTGGGTTTCCATTCACGATGGTTTTGGGCCTGGTCATCATCTGGTTAACGCTTTCCAATATTGCTCCTCAGTACGATAGCTTGAGCGCGGATGCGTTTGAGTATCTAAGACAGATGGTGATCTGACGTGGCTGAGAATGATGACGGGCAGGAACGCTCGGAAGAACCCACCCAGAAAAAAATGCAGGAGGCCCGCGAGAAGGGCCAGATCCCCCGTTCCAAGGAGTTGGGTGGGGTTGCCGTCATGATCTTTGGCGCAGCCGGCTTGCTGATGTCCGGTGGCATGCTATTTGATACGGCGCAGGATGTGTTCCAGCTTAATTATGACTTAACACGGGATGAACTGATGAATCCTGATGTTATGGTCACATCATTGGTGTCATCTGCACAAAAGGCGTTTTCCTCTCTGATCCCGTTCTATCTGGCGTTGTTGCTTGCCGCACTGATGATCCCGCCGCTGGTGGGTGGGCTGAACTTTTCCAGCAAGGCATTGATGCCCAAGTTCAGTAAAATGAATCCATTGAAGGGCTTGAAGAGAATGTTCTCTACCCAGTCTCTAATGGAAATTCTGAAGGCGGTTTCCAAATTTGGATTGGTGGCTACCGTGGCCATTTTAATTCTGGAGAGTAACCGAACACGCTTTATGGCACTGGGATTTATGCCCCCCCACGAAGCAATGTCGGAAGGTATTTCCATTGTCGCCTGGGCGCTGTTTATTCTGTCTTGCACGCTGCTGCTGGTGGCGGCGATTGATGTACCGTTTCAACTCTACCAGCACAACAAGCAGTTAAAGATGACCAAACAGGAAGTGAAAGACGAATACAAGGACACTGAAGGCAAGCCGGAGGTTAAAGGAAAGCAGCGCGCCAAACAACGGGAAATCGCCCAGAGCCGGATGATGGCGGCAGTACCCGATGCCGATGTGGTAATCACCAACCCAAGTCATTACGCAGTGGCGTTGAAATACGATCCAAAAAAAATGCTGGCGCCGATATTGGTGGCCAAAGGTGCCGATCATATTGCCATGCAAATCAAGAAAGTAGCCTTAGCCAACGACGTCATGATTCTGAATTCCCCGCCTTTGGCCCGCTCGATTTATTATCACACTGAACTGGAACGGGAAATCCCCCAGGGCCTGTTTTTGGCAGTGGCTCAGGTGCTGGCCTATGTCTATCAGCTGGAGCAATTTCAGCAGGGTAAAGGCCCCAACCCCGGTTCGGTACCTGATTTCCCGGTTCCGGAAGACCTTCGCAAAGACCAGTAGCGATTTATTTTCGGGAATAGCTTATTCAGGCACGATCCTTGCCCCGTAGAGTGTAGGCACGATTAAAGTGTCAATTTTTTGTTGGTGCAAGGCAAGGGTGCTATGGCTGCAGGTGTTGCGACTCGAGGTGGAAATATTTTAAAGCAGGGCAATTGGGGTGCCCCCATATTCCTGCTGATCATCATGGCAATGATGACCTTGCCCATGCCGTCCATTCTGCTGGATGTGCTGTTCACTTTTAATATCGCATTGGCCCTGGTGGTGTTGTTGGTGTCTGTTTACACCATGCGGCCGCTGGAGTTTGCCATTTTTCCGACGGTACTGTTGATCGCCACTTTGCTGCGGTTGGCACTGAACGTGGCGTCAACTCGGGTGGTGTTATTGCGTGGCCATGAAGGCGGTGATGCGGCCGGTAAAGTGATCCAGTCTTTTGGTGAGGTGGTCATTGGTGGCAATTATGCCGTGGGGTTGGTGGTGTTTCTGATTTTGGTGATCATCAATTTTGTGGTGGTCACCAAAGGTGCCGGCCGTATATCGGAAGTGAGCGCCCGATTTACCCTGGACGCCATGCCCGGCAAGCAGATGTCCATTGATGCTGACCTGAATGCCGGGGTAATTGACCAGGAAGAAGCGAAAACACGCCGCGCGGAAGTGTCCCAGGAAGCGGATTTCTATGGTGCCATGGATGGTGCCAGTAAATTTGTTCGCGGTGATGCCATTGCCGGTATCTTGATTTTGTTGATCAACATTATCGGTGGCTTGGCCATTGGTATGGCGCAGTACAATCTGGGCTTCAGTGATGCTCTCAAGGTTTACGCGCTGCTCACCATCGGTGATGGCCTGGTGGCACAGATTCCCTCGCTGCTCCTGTCGACAGCCGCCGCCATCATTGTTACCCGTGTCAACAGCTCCCAGGATATGGGGAACCAGATCATGGTGCAGATGTTTGGCTCACCCCAGGCACTGGCCATTGCCGCAGTGATCCTGGTGATTATGGGGGTGATCCCCGGTATGCCGCATTTTGCCTTTCTGGGCTTGGGCACCCTGTGCGCCGCCGGAGCTTACTGGATTTACTACCGACGCCAGGCCGAAGGTGGTCAGGTACGGGAGGAAGAAAAAGAAGCCCGAAAAGTGGAAGAGATGGCGGCTCAGCGTGAGAATGAATTCAAGGAGTTGGGTTGGGATGACGTGCAGCCGGTGGATGCAATTGGATTGGAAGTAGGGTACCGCCTGATTCCTTTGGTCGATAAATCCCAGGGCGGGCAGCTTCTGGGGCGGATCAAGGGGGTACGCAAAAAGCTCTCCCAGGAACTGGGCTTTCTGGTGCCGTCGGTACATATCCGTGACAACCTGGACCTGTTGCCCAATGCCTATCGTATCACTTTGATGGGGGTGGCCATTGATGAAGCAGAAATTCATGCCGATCGGGAGTTAGCCATCAACCCAGGTCAAGTGTTTGGTTCCATCAACGGTATTGAATGCAAAGATCCGGCGTTTGGCCTGGATGCGGTGTGGATCGAGCCCAGCCAACGGGATCAGGCCCAAACCATGGGCTATACCGTGGTGGATGCCAGCACCGTGGTGGCAACGCACATCAATCAGGTGATGTTGCGACATTCCCATGAACTGCTGGGCTTTGAGGAAGTTCAGAAGTTGCTGGAGAATCTGCAGAAAGCGTCGCCGAAACTGGTGGAGAATCTGGTTCCCAACCCGCTGCCACTGAGCAAGTTACACAAGGTATTGCAAAACCTGTTACAGGAAGGGGTGCCGATTCGGGATATTCGCACCATCGCCGAAGCATTGGCGGAGCTGGCACCGAAGAGTCAAGACACTGACGCACTGACCTCTGCCGCGCGCGTGTCTTTATCCCGCCTTATCGTCCAGACCATATACGGCGTGGGGCGTGAGCTGCCCGTCATTACATTGCAACCGGAATTGGAACAGTTGTTGCTACAGGCAGTACAGCAAGCCATAAATTCTGGCGGTACCGCAAGCGACGCGGTGATCGAGCCGGGGCTGGCGGAGAAACTGCAACGTTCGGTTTCCGATGCAGTGCAGAAGCAGGAGCTGGCGGGTAACCCTCCTGTATTGCTGGTATCCGCGGGCATCAGACCGATGTTGTCACGCTTTCTTCGGTTCAGTGTGCAGGGCTTGAATGTACTCTCTTATAACGAGATACCGGATAACAAACAGATTACCATTACCGCTTCAGTGGGCCAGTAATTGAATCAACGGCCGCGGAAGCAGCGAGGATAGACGATCATGAACACAAAAAAATTCATTGCAGCAGACATGCGTCAGGCTTTGAAATTGGTTCGTGAGGAACTGGGTGCAGACGCTGTGATTCTCTCCAATCGCAAGGTTGCCAACGGTATCGAAATCGTGGCCGCTGCTGATTACGATGAGTTTGTTGAGCAGCACAAAGCCCGCGAGCGCAAGCAGAACCACATTCCCGATTTTATGGCGGATTCGTCTGCTGCTCCGGCTCAGGGTGATCCTGCCCGGATGCTGAATGAGCGTGCTGCTTTCAATACCAGTGCCGAAGACAGGGCTGAGCTGATGGAAGCGTTGCAGCGTCGTGAACTGGCCAATAAGAAGTTTAATGATATGTGGCTGCAGCGCCTAAATGAGGGTGACGAGCCAAACGATCCGGATCTTCAGGTGCAGCTGAGTGCACAGGGCAAGGCCAAAGCCGTACCGCGGGAACGCAACGCTGAGCCGGTGGCCCGGCCGTCGGTCTCTACCCAACCCAGCCCGGAGCTGGCGGCCATGCGGGGTGAACTGAGCCAGTTACGTCAGATGCTGAATGTGCAAATGGCCAATGTGGCCTGGGGTAATTTTTCCCATCGCCATCCCTTGGAAGCTACAGTATTCAAAAAATTGGCACGTTTGGGGTTGTCTCCGGCCCTGAGCCGTAAGCTGGTTCGTAATCTGAAACCGGATGCGGATGCCAAGGCCGCCTGGCGTGAAGCGTTGCTGGAGCTGAGCGATGATTTGCCTCTTATGCAGGAAGACATTGTTTCCCATGGTGGTATATTCGCATTCGTGGGACCGGCCGGGGTGGGTAAAACCACAACCATTGCCAAAATCGCTACCCGGTTCGTGCTGGAGCATGGCGCCGAGAATTTGGCGCTCATTACCACCGACAGTTATCGGATAGCCGGACACGAACAGCTGAGCACGTTAGGCCGTATACTGAAGGTGCCGGTTCGTGTGGTGACGGAACAGCAGAGCCTCGATCAGCTGCTGCGTTCACTGTCCCGCAAGAAGCTGGTACTGATTGATACCGCCGGGTTAAGTCACAAAGATCAGGTACATCGTGAACAAATGACTATGCTTGAGAGCATGGGCGCCAATATTCAGCGCTGGCTGGTACTGTCATCCACCAGTCAGCGCCGGATTCTGGATCGAGCCATCAATGAATATAAGCATTTGAATCTTGAGGGCTGCATACTGACAAAACTGGACGAATCGGCCAGTTTGGGCGAGGCTTTAAGTGTTGCGATAGAATCGCAGTTGCCTATTGCCTATATCACGGACGGTCAGAACATTCCGGACGATATTGCCCGCCCGCATGCCAGTCGCCTGATCAACCATGCTATTGCGCTCGCTAAAGAGTACCGCATGGATGAGGATCAGGTGGCGGACTGGTACAACGAAGCTATTTCGGCGCACGAACCTGATCTGGCTTGCGGCTAACGAAGACAACATAAGGTGTATAGAAAAACGTTTATGAGCATTCATCCCGTGCAGGTTATCGCCGTCACCGGTGGCAAAGGTGGAGTTGGAAAAAGTAATGTCTCCATTAATCTGGGGGTGTGTCTGGCGGAGATGGGGCGCAGAGTCGTGTTGCTGGACGCCGATCTTGGCTTGGCCAACCTGGATATACTGTTGGGCATTTCCGCGCGTGAAAACCTCTCCCATGTGTTGAGGGGCGAGTGCAATATCAGGGATATTCTGGTGGAAGGGCCCGGCGGCATTAAGATTGTGCCGGCCTCATCCGGTACCCAGGAGCTGGTCAGCATGGGCCCTCGCGAACACGCTGGTCTGATACATGCTTTCAGTGAACTCAGTGATGATGTGGATGTACTGATCATTGATACCGCAGCGGGTATCTCAGAGATGGTCATGAGCTTTGTGACGGCCGCGCAGGAGAGCCTGTTTGTCGTCACCAATGAGCCAACCTCCATAACGGATGCCTACGCCATGATGAAAATTCTTAATCAAAAGCATGGGATATACCGCTTTAACGTGGTGGCCAACATGGTTCGCACGCAGCAGGAAGGGCGTGAGATATACAACAAGTTGACCAAAGTTACCGACCGATTTTTGGATGTGGCCCTGCAATTTTCCGGCTGCATTCCATTTGATGACTACCTCAGAAAGGCGGTCATGCGACAGAAGCCGGTGGTGGAAGCCTATCCCCGTAGTAAAGCGGCGCTAGCTTTCCGAACCCTGGCCAATAAAGTGGATAGCTGGCCGTTGCCGACAACTCCCAGGGGGCACCTGGAGTTCTTTGTGGATCGGCTGGTGCAGGGAGCCGTTGCCCGATAGGACAACCGACTTTCCAATGCTGGGCATGAAGCGACAGGCTATGTACAACGATGAAACGGCGCCGCAACTGGATACCCTGGTGGAGCAACACACTCCGCTGGTAAAGCGTATCGCCCATCATCTGATGGTCAGGATGCCGGCCGGGGTTTCCGTCGAGGATCTCTATCAGGCAGGTATGCTTGGCTTGTTGGATGCGCTTAAGCGTTTCGACAGCAGTAAGGGAGCGAGCTTTGAAACCTATGCCGGTATTCGCATTCGCGGCGCTATGGTGGATGAGTTACGCAAAGGCGAATGGGCACCCCGTTCAGTGCATCGTAATGCCCGGCGAATTCAACAGGTTATCCATGAAATCGAGAGTGAGACCGGTGCCGATGCACGGGATCGCGATATTGCCGGGCGGCTGGGTGTATCGATGGAAGAATATCACCTCATGCTGCAGGACAGCACCGCCACCCGTCTGTTCAGCCTGAACGAATTGGAAGGTGCCGAAGACCACATCACCACCGGATTACAGCAGGAGCAGGCTGAAAACCCCCTGGATGATCTGCAGAACGGCGTTTTCCGTACCCACCTGGCCCGGGCCATTGAGCAACTTCCCGAACGAGAGCAATTAGTCCTGTCCCTTTACTATGATGAAGAGCTGAACCTCAAGGAAATCGGGCAGGTGCTGGGGGTGAGTGAGTCCAGGGTCAGTCAGATTCACAGTCAGGCAGCCCAGCGCCTGCGATCCAGGCTGCAAGAGTGGCTTTGATTCTTCTCCAAAAACTGGATCAGACCAAAACACCTACTAGAATTAACAGAAAGGGACTGTTGAACGCCCCAATGCCGCAATCTTTCTGTTAACAGGTCGTTCAATAGCCAGAAATCTCAGTAGTTTGCACAAACGTAGTGAACTGGGTTCATTGGAGGCAACCTTGGACAAGAACATGAAAATCCTCATTGTTGATGACTTTTCCACGATGAGACGCATTATCAAGAACCTGCTGCGGGATCTGGGCTTTACCAACACCCAAGAAGCCGATGATGGAAGCTCAGCTCTGCCATTACTGAAATCCTCCGATTTTGATTTTCTTATTACGGATTGGAATATGCCGGGTATGACGGGCATTGATCTGCTGAAGGCGGTGCGTGCTGACGATAAGCTGCAAAGTCTGCCGGTATTGATGGTGACTGCAGAAGCCAAGCGTGAGCAAATCATTGAAGCCGCCCAAGCAGGCGTAAACGGCTATGTTGTGAAACCCTTCACTGCGCAGGCGCTGAAAGAAAAGATTGAGAAGATCTTTGAGCGCGTCGATGCATAGCAACATTCACCGTTAACGCAGATGTGAGACAAGCATGACGGAGCAAGCCCATCAGGATAACTTGGTTGAGTATGCCAAAACCCTGGTTGAACAATTGGAAAGTGGGGATGCCAAGGAAGCGATGCGGACAATTTCGTCCCTGCATAATCAGCGTGATCAAGTGTTGTTCCAGGAAGTGGGCAAGTTAACACGCAGTCTGCATGAATCGATCAAAAATTTTGCCATCGATACCAGCAACAGCGAGATGCGGGAAGAAATGTCCCGCATGCAGGATGCCTCCGATCGCTTGAGTTACGTTATTGAAAAGACAGAAACTGCTGCCAACAAGACCATGGACATGGTTGAAAACACCATGCCTGTGTCGGCCCATTTGCGCGAAACAGCCAGCAATCTGAAATCCGAATGGGATCGGTTGATGCGCCGTGAAATGACTGCCGATGAGTTTCGCCAGCTCACCAAAAAGATCGATGGTTTCCTGTGTACCGCAGTGGATGAATCGACTCGTATAGATTCCAATCTCTCAAACATCATGTTGGCGCAGGATTATCAGGATCTCACCGGGCAGGTCATCAAACGGGTGATTCAGTTGGTGAAGGAAGTGGAAGATAATCTGGTAAACCTGGTGACAATGGCCAGCACCATCGATCAGATTACCGGCCTTAAACACGATATTTCTCAAACACAAAATAAAAGTGAAGAAGATCCCATCGGTCCGGAAGGCCCCATTATTAACCCTGAAGCAAGGGAAGATGTTGTATCCAACCAGGATGATGTTGATGCTTTACTTTCCAGTCTTGGTTTTTAAAGGAGTCAGGGGATGAGCTTCGACGGCGACGAAGAAATACTGCAGGATTTTCTGGTTGAAGCAGGTGAGATTCTGGAAGTGCTGTCTGAACAGCTTGTGGACCTGGAAAACCGTCCTGACGATGCTGACTTATTGAATGCCATCTTCCGCGGTTTCCACACTGTCAAAGGCGGGGCCGGGTTTTTACAACTGGATACGTTGGTAGAGTTATGCCATGCCGCTGAGAATATATTTGACCTGCTGCGCAATGGAAAACTAACCGTTAATTCAGATCTGATGGATGTGGTGTTACAAGCCTTGGATGCGGTGAATTCCATGTTTGAGCAGGTCAATGGCCGTCAATATCCTGAACCGGCCGATCCTGCCCTGATGAGTGCATTGCACGCTATTCTACAGGGTGACTCGCCAAGTGCAGCTGCCAAAACTGATGCGGAACCTGCAGCGGTGGAAGCGCAGGGTGAACCTGAGAGGGGCGACATCACCGATGAGGAGTTTGAGCAGTTCCTTGATGCATTGGACGACAATAAGCCCGGGCAAGCCGCGGCTGCGGAGCCGGCGCCCAAGCAGTCAGATGGCGTAGACCTGTTTGGCGAAGATGAACCAGCAACCACAACTGGCTCAGCTGATGAAATTACCGAGGACGAGTTTGAGGCGTTGCTGGATCAGTTGCATGGCAAAGGTAAATTTGGCGGAGCACCTGCGGATGTGGCACCCGCAGCATCTGACGCGGGTAAGGGTTCGGAAGAGATCACCGATGATGAATTTGAGTCGCTGCTGGATGAATTGCACGGCAAGGGCAAACACGGTGGCACGCCAAAAGCGGATACTGGTGGTGGCCAATCAACATCGGGTGCTTCCTCCGATGACTTGATTACCGATGACGAATTTGAATCGCTACTGGATGATCTGCACGGTAAGGGTAAAGGCCCTACCAAGAATCAGGCTGAGCCCCCAGTGAGCTCTGGGGCTGCAGCTGTGAATAAACCAGCTGCTGTGTCCCGGCCCGCGGCCAAAGCTGTTGCCGAAGAACCCAAGAAAGCTGAGGCACCGGCAGCCAAAGCCGCTGCACCAACGAAGCCTGCCGCCGGCAAAGAGGCACCTGCCGCGGCGGAAAATACCGTTCGAGTTGATACCAAACGCCTGGATGAGATCATGAATATGGTGGGCGAACTGGTACTGGTGCGTAACCGGTTGGTGCGACTTGGTTTGCGCACTGCAGACGAGGATCTGGCCAAGGCGGTTGCCAATCTGGATGTGGTCACCGGTGATTTGCAAACGGCGGTTATGAAAACCCGTATGCAGCCCATCAAGAAAGTCTTTGGTCGCTTCCCGCGTGTGGTGCGGGATCTGGCTCGAAACCTGAAAAAGGAAATCACCCTGGAACTGGAGGGTGAAGAGACGGATCTGGATAAGAATCTGGTGGAAGCCCTGGCGGATCCGCTGGTGCATTTGGTGCGCAACAGCGTGGATCATGGCATAGAAGCACCGGATGAGCGCGAGAAAATCGGTAAGCCGCGCATGGGTAAGGTGTACCTGGCCGCAGAGCAGGAAGGCGACCATATTGTTCTCTCCATTACTGACGACGGTGGCGGCATGGATCCGGCTATGTTGCGGCGTAAAGCGGTTGAAAAAGGCCTGATGGATACCGAAGCCGCCGATCGCCTCAGTGATACGGAAGCCTTCAATCTGATATTTCATCCCGGTTTTTCCACCAAAGAGCAGATTTCAGATGTGTCTGGTCGTGGTGTGGGCATGGATGTGGTGAAAACCAAGATCACCCAACTGAACGGTACTATTGAAGTCCATTCGGAGAAGAACGTTGGTACCCGCATTGCCATAAAAGTACCCCTGACACTGGCGATTATGCCAACCCTGATGGTGATGCTGGGCAAACAGGCTTTTGCTTTACCTCTGGTGAACGTGAATGAAATTTTTCACTTGGATCTGTCGCGCACCAACGTGGTGGATGGGCAGGAAGTGGTGGTGGTACGGGAGAAAGCGTTGCCTCTGTTTCACCTGAAGCGCTGGTTGATTCGGGGTGCAGAGAATAAGGATAAGGAGGCCCACGTTGTTATTGTCAGCGTTGGTACCCAAAAGGTGGGTTTTGTGGTGGATCAGCTGATTGGCCAGGAGGAAGTGGTTATTAAGCCTCTTGGAAAAATGCTGCACGGTACACCCGGTATGGCCGGGGCAACCATTACCGGCGATGGGCGAATCGCCCTTATTCTGGATATTCCCAGCATGCTAAAAGCTTACGCGCAACGCAGTTGATTGCACGGCGTTGCCGTTTCGGAGATGTTGAATGCCAACCAACGTGCTTGTCGTAGACGACTCCGCATTTTTCCGCAGAAGAATAAAAGATATTCTGGAAAAAAATCCTGATCTGAAAGTGATTGGGTTTGCGGACAACGGCAAGGTGGCTGTTGAAAAAGCAAAAGAGCTCAAGCCTGATGTCATTACCATGGATTATGAAATGCCGTTACTTGATGGTATTTCTGCCGTGCGTATGATTATGGCGGAACAACCCACGCCCATTTTGATGTTTTCTTCACTCAGTTACGAAGGTGCGCGCGTTACTTTGGACGCACTGGAAGCCGGCGCACTGGATTATCTGCCCAAGAGTTTTGAATCCATGTCCGGCGATCCCGGTGACAGCGCCAAGCTGTTGCAGGATCGAGTCATTGCCCTATCCCGGCGTGGGGCATTTGTACGACGCTCTTCGGCTGCCACTGTGGCCAGGGAACCGATTGCAACGCCCAAAGCATCCCCTAAGACGACACCCACCCGAGGAGCGCCGGCACCCAGTACGCAACGTGGAGAACAACGCCCAGTACAGCCCAAAGCCCGGGCCTCCCGTAGCCATAAATCGCCGTTGGATACGCTGCAGGGGGATCGGCCGCGCATTGTATTGATTGGGGCATCCACCGGCGGGCCGGTCGCCTTGCAGAATATTTTGACGTCGTTGCCGGACAGTTTTCCATTGCCAATTTTGCTGGTGCAACATATGCCGGGGACATTTACTTCCGCTTTTGCGGAAAGATTAAACCGCTTATGCAAGATCAACGTGAAAGAAGCTGTGGATAACGACGCAATTCGACCCGGTACGGCGTTGCTGGCACCGGGCGGCAAACAAATGCTGATGGATGGAAATGGCCAATCTGTCTCCATTATTGATGGTAATGATCGTATTCAGTATCGACCCAGCGTCGATATTACCTTTGGCTCAGTTGCCCGCACAATAAGAGGCAAGGTTCTTGCATTGGTGTTGACTGGCATGGGCAGTGATGGTCGTGAAGGGTGTAAATTACTGAAGCGCAATGGTGCGACAGTCTGGACCCAGAACGAGCAGAGTTGTGTGGTTTACGGAATGCCCATGGCAGTGGAATCCGCTGGTTTATCCGATGCGGTTATCGATATTAAAGACGTAGGATCAATTCTGGGCGAGCTGCACTGATACTATGGATATCTTAAGTTTCCTCGGCCTTCTAATCGGTATGATTGCCATTGTGGGCGGTAATGCGATGGAAGGTGGACATTTATCGGGCCTGGCGAATGGGCCGGCTGCGGTGATCGTGATAGGCGGTACGCTGGGGGCGGCGATGCTGCAGACACCCATGTCCATCTTCAAGCACTCCTTCACGGTATCGCGCTGGGTATTCTTTCCCCCGGTGGTTGATATGAAAGAAAAAATTGACCGCGTTATCCAATGGAGCCTAACGGCACGCAAAGAAGGATTGCTGGGGCTCGAGGCGATCACGGAGAATGAAGCAGACAGTTTCTCCCGCAAGGGCCTACAGTTACTGGTGGATGGTGGTGAACCTGAATCAATTCGTAATATCCTGGAAGTGGAATTGGTTACCCAGGAGGACAAAGATCTGCAGGCGGCTAAAGTGTTTGAAGCCATGGGTGGTTACTCTCCCACTATCGGTATCATCGGTGCGGTGATGGGCTTGATCCACGTTATGGGAAACCTGGCCGATCCCAGTAAGCTGGGGGCCGGTATTGCAACGGCGTTTGTTGCCACCATCTATGGGGTGGGGGTGGCGAACCTCGTTTTTCTGCCCATTGCAGCCAAACTCAAATCCACCATCAAAGCGCAAAGCAGTCAACGGGAAATGATTATAGAAGGGCTGATTGCCATTGCCGACGGTGAGAACCCGCGCACCATCGAGATGAAACTCGAAGGTTATCTGGACAAGTAGTCCGGAGGGCATATGCGTCGAAGACAAGTGGAGGAACATGAAAATCATGAGCGTTGGGTCATCTCCTACGCTGACTTCATTACCCTGCTGTTCGCGTTTTTTGTGGTTATGTATTCCATCTCGTCGGTCAACGAGGGCAAGTATAAAGTTCTGTCGGATTCCCTGGTCAGTGTCTTCAATGCGCAGCCTAAAACGTTCGATCCTTTGACGGTAGGTGATAAGGATGTGCGCAAAAGTAACGATCAGTTAATCAAGCTGCCGGTTCCCGGAGACTATCCAAGCAAGGATGACTATAAATTCAGTGTTGAAGGACTGTTTGATGATGTAGAAAACCGCGCGGCCCGACAGGGCGAAATGCGGGATAACGAAGTCGATCATTTATCCAAAATAACCGAACAACTGGCCACCAAACTGCAACAGCAAATCGACAGTAATGAAGTGGAGATTCGTGGCAACGACGAATGGATCGAAGTCAACATCAAAGCCAGTGTACTCTATCCCAGTGGCAGCGCAACGCTGTCAGATCCGGCAAAGAGTGTTCTGTCCACGGTCAGTGACATCCTACGGGACAAGCCTAACCCCATTCATGTTGAAGGCTATACCGATAACGTACCCATTGAAACCCGGCAATTTCCGTCAAATTGGGAGTTGTCCGCTGCCCGTGCTGCCAGTGTTGTCCGTTATTTCGAACAGCGTGGCATCAATCCGGCACAATTAGCGGCCGTTGGCTATGGAGAACATCATCCGGTGGCCGATAACGATAATGAAGAGGGGCGTTCCCGTAATCGTCGAATTGCGCTGGTGATATCAAAGTCCGAGACGGCAGCCGAAAGCAAGGTGAGTGCCGAAACCGCACCGGATTACAAGATGGGTACGGGCAGTAACGCGCCGCTTGATCGGCGCCAGCGTGATGAAGCTGAGGTTCCTCTGCGCATTATTCGATTGCAGGATGGCGGACTGTTGTTTTCCGCAGACGCAGAGCAAGACAGCCAGCAAGACACGCAACAGGATAAATAGGGCAGACACGTGAAGATTTGGGCGGTGGCAAATCAAAAAGGTGGTGTGGGCAAGACCACTACAGTGGTCGGCCTGGGTGGTTTGTTGGCACAGCAGGGACAGCGGGTGTTGATGGTTGATCTGGATCCCCATGGTTCGTTAACCAGTTATTTCCAACACAATCCCGATGAAATGGAGCAGTCGGTTTATCAGTTGTTCCAGCACAAAGGCGATGTGCCTGCGCATTTGCCGGCGCAACTGATCCTGAATAGCGGATACGAGCGTTTGGATTTCCTGCCTGCTTCCACTTCCCTGGCCATGCTGGAACGGCAGGCAGTCAGTCAGGGTGGGGCAGGGTTGGTGGTGTCCAAGACCCTGGCCTGTTTGTGGGAGGATTATGATTATGTGCTGATGGATACGCCTCCGATTCTGGGGGTGTTGTTAATTAACGCCCTGGCGGCCTGTCAGCAGCTGTTGTTACCGGTTCAAACAGAGTTTCTGGCCATCAAAGGCCTGGAGCGAATGATGCGAACTTTGCAGATGGTGATGAAATCCCAGCGTAGGGCATTGCCGTACCTGGTGGTGCCCACCATGTTTGATCGACGCACACAGGCTTCGGTAGGCAGCTTGCGAGTGCTGCGTCAAACTTATGACGGCCACATTTGGCCGTCTGCGATTCCCGTGGACACCCGCTTCAGGGACGCCAGTCGGGCGGGCCAGCCCCCAAATATTCATGATCCTGCCTCTCGCGGCGTAGCGGCATACGCCTCTCTGCTAAAATATCTTATAAGCCATGCACCGGATGCCACCGTCAGACATCAGGTTAGCTCCTAACCGGGTTTGGCCTGGCTGCCCCGTCGCAGCAGTAGCGAAGTATATGAACGACAAAAAGCACCATGATCAATCGGTCAATGATGTGGACCGAGCGATCTACGATTATCTGGATGAGATGCTCCATGACCCGGCGGCAGAAGGGCTTGTGTCTGAAGCTTCCCGGGGTTCCAGAGGTATTCCCGATAACGTAGCGCATTTTGACTTTGCCAATCGTGAAGCCGCCAGTTCTGAAACCGGCAATTCTGAAATCACCAAGCGTGAATCCACGAAACAGGAGCCAGCGCTCCCCAGCGTCGCGAAAAAATCAACTGATTTGCCCAGTCGGTCCAGGCCCGGATCGAATCCGCAAGCGCCTGAACCAGACAAGTCCAAACCTTATTCACTCATGGACCGTCCCGCTTTGCTGAGCGAATCTTTGTTAAACTTTTTTGAAGAGCCCGCCGAGCAAGCCCCCGACCTGAGCCGATCACTTACACCATCGGCGCCCGATACAGTGCCGGATGCCCCTGTGAAGGAGGAGGTTGCACCCTCTGCTGCGGTTCTGCCAGCGGAACCACCGGCTACGCCGGATCGCGAGGCGAATGCAGCGACACCATCACCGGAGCCAGAACCAGAGCCCGAGAATCGTTGGTGTGAAAACGGTCGCCCCAATTGGGCCCAATCCCGTTTCGAGTGTTTAATCTTTAATGTCGGTGGCCTGAAGTTGGCGGTACCCCTCATAACGTTGGGCTCCATTCATCAAATCGATCGCCGATTCAACGCCTTGCCGGGTCAGTACGATTGGTTTATCGGAATTTTGCAAACCCCCAAGTCCGGTAATATAAAGGTCCTGGACACCGGTCTGTGTGTGATGCCGGAGCGTCACGATCCTGCCAGCCGGGAGACGCTCGCCTACGTTATTACCATACACGGTTATGACTGGGGATTGGCCTGCCACGGGGTGGAACAGTCGATTACCCTGGAGCCGGAGCAGGTCAAGTGGCGCACCCAGCGTGGCACGCGCCCCTGGCTTGCCGGCACTGTGCTCGAACACATGTGTTCCCTGGTGGATACTGATGGCTTTCAGGCAATCATTGCCCAGGCAGAACGTGCCCTCTGACCCCGGTTCTGTCACCATCCCTGCGCGGTAAAAACTGGCGCAGTTTCGCCCCTGATCTATAGTTATAAAACAACCAGTTAAAGTGGCCAAACTGCCACCAAATCGAGTATCACCCATTATGGCGAATACAGCTCAATCCCGTTCCAGCGACGATCCGGTTATTCAATGGGTCACCTTCCGGCTCGCCGGGGAAACCTACGGCATCAATGTGATGCAGGTACAGGAAGTCCTGCGTTATACCGAAATTGCTCCGGTACCTGGTGGTTCTTACCATGTGCTGGGCATCATCAACTTGCGCGGCAATGTGGTAACCGTCATTGATACGCGGCTGCGGTTTGGCCTGCCTCGGGGCGAGACAAACGACAACACGCGCATTGTAATCATCGAGGCCAATGGACATGTGATTGGCATTCTGGTGGACAGCGTGGCAGAGGTGGTTTATCTGCGGCAATCTGAAATTGATACTTCACCCAATGTGGGTAACGACGAAAGTGCCCGTTACATTCAGGGTGTCTGTCACAAGGACGGCGAATTATTGATCCTGCTGGAGTTGGATAAATTGCTGACGGAAGATGAATGGGCCGAATTGGAAGGCCTTTAATCCAAATTATTGGCATGCGAGCTGCATTCATTACTGAAACAGCCCATGCGGTGAGATTTTGACACCAGAGAACATTGCAGGAGTGTTTCACTATGGCCAGAAATGAGGCTACCTCCGACGATCAGGTCACACAATGGGGTACGTTTCGTCTGGGTGATGAAATTTACGGTGTGAACGTCATGCAGATACGTGAAGTGCTGCGTTACACCGAAATTACCCCTGTGCCCGGGGCACCCTATTATGTACTGGGTATCATCAACCTGCGTGGTAACGTGGTGACCGTCATCGATACCCGAACCCGGTTTGGGCTTAATCCGGGTGAGATTGATAACAACACCCGGATTGTGATTGTGGAAGTGGATAAGCAGGTTATCGGCATGCTGGTGGACAGCGTTGCCGAGGTGACTTACCTGAATGAATCCGAGATTGAAAAAGCACCCAATGTGGGTAACGAAGAGACCTCGAAGTTTATTATGGGTGTATGCAATAAGCACAATGAATTACTGATTCTGATCGATCTGGAACGCATGATCGAAACGGCCAGTGGTGATGTCGATATGGCAATGGGATTCTAAGTGGGGCGGCTATGTACATAGACCAATTCTGGATAGGTGTTTTTATTGCGTGTCTGTTGACACTGGGAATGGTGTTGCTGTTGTTACAGGTACAAAAGATGAGACACCAGCAACTGTTGTTGCAACAGGAGAAGCAGGCGTTGGAAAGCCGCTTGAAAAGCCTGGAGAGTAAAATCGAGTTTCTTAATTCCGGCTCCGTGGGCATGGGGCAGCGTTTGATGAGTGCAGAGAAACGCCTTAACCAGGCGCTCGACCGTCAGGATGAAATCGCGCAAAACAATTCCGAACAGTTATTCCGGCGTCAGGCGGACCGCGTGCTGCAGGGGCGTCAACCGCCGGAGCAGGAAGAAGAGGGCCCCTCCCGCTCTGAAGCCAAATTAATGGCGCTTGTCAGCAAACAGAAAAACAAGAATAACTAAGCGCATTAGTATTGTCGGGTTTTTTGTCGTTTTACCAAAAATAGTTCTATAAAATTCAATGCGTTGCGAATAGATTCGCGAATTCTTAGAGCCAAATATTCCATTCGTACCCCACCTGCACACCTATACTCAAATTGAGTTTTCAGGAGCCTGTTCGGGTGTATCGTATGAAGTGTTTTGCGAAAGTAGTGAGTTGTCTGGCGTTGATGATGTCTTCAGTAATGGCAGTGGCAGAAGCGCCGGAGGCCGTTAACGGTGCAAGAACAGTGGGCCTGGCTCAGGCCAAAACGTTGTTTGATGATGGCGCGGTGTTCATTGATGTTCGGGATGCGCAGTCATGGAGTCTGGGGCATATCGAAGGTTCTGTGAACCTTGACTTCAATGCCAGTGAGTTTGCGGTGCTGTACATTTCCAAAGAACTCGACCGCTCCACTCCCATTGTGTTTTATACCAGTAGCCCCTTGAATGTCAGCAGTGCAATGGCAAGCTTTTTCGCCTCCAACTGGGGTTACAGCAATGTCTACTATTTTCGTGAAGGGTTCTATTCGTGGATGGCCGCGGATTACCCCGTGCAGTTGAAAATGGCCGGGCGCAGTGTGCAGGTTGATACCGTTATTCAGTAGAATGCCAATACCGAGTGGTGCTTGAATAGAAAGCGGCGTGGCAGGAAGCAACGCCGCTTTTTTTATGGGGTACTGTGTTATTTGGCATCAGGTTCAGAATCGGAGCCCGGCTCCGACAGCCGTGGTGTTATCCTGTCGGTGGTGGGGGCACCGAAACCTTCCGGTGTCTTACCCTTTAGCATATAAACGAATGCAATGATTTCGGCGATGGTGCGATACAGTAATTCCGGAATCTCGTCGCCCACTTCCAGGCGCGCCAGAATATCCACCAGTTGCGGATTTTCGTAGATGGGAATTTCATTTTCTCTGGCGATGCGAATGATTTCCTCCGCCAGCTCCTGGCTTCCGGATGCGCTGACAAAGGGTGCGCTTTTACCATCGTAAGTCAGGGCCACCGCCTGGGATGATTGCCTTTCACTCATGTGCGTATGTCCACCAATTGATTGCGCAGTATGGCCTGTTCTGATTTGGGCATGCCCAAATGCCCCTGCAGTTTTTCTACCCGCAGCCCCATGTCGGTTAACACGTTTTGCAGGTACTCAAAGTGGCTGCGGGTGTGCTGCAGGGTGTTTTCCCATTCGGCCCAGAACGCTACCGATGCACTGCGGCCCAACATGCTGATCTGACACAGCATGGGGCCCAGCCCTTCGATATCAAATGCCATTTGCACCACCCAGCGCTTACCGGTGTTGTTGCCATCTTGCTCGGTGCGGGCCTCTTGTTCTTCAATCACAAATTGAAACACCTGCACCTGGCCCTGGTGTAACACGGGCAGCTCAAAACTCAGTAACGGTTGCGGTGCCGCGGGGTCCGGACTGCGGGGTTGGGATGCTAATTGATGCAGGGTAATGCGACTGAGCGCCCCTTTGACCTGCTTGAGCAAGACGGACACCAGGGCATCGGCCATGTCACCGCCGGATGTGGGCTTGCTACGGGCCTGCGGTTGCAAAGCGATATTGCCGGGCAGTGGTGGTAACAGAAAGGTTTCCACTGCGGTTTTGCTGCTTGCATCGGAATAGGGGCTGCCTTGGGGAGAACCGTAGCCGGGTGTTTTGTCGGCCTTGATCGGGGGGGTGGTCAAGGGGGCAGTCGAGCCGGGGGGCTGAGGCCGCGTGTCAGCGGTGGTGGTACCCCGTTGACCGGCATCGGTTTTGGTCAGCGGCGTGCCTGTGGTGGTTACCGCTCCCTCATTCGAGCCCGGCACCGGTCCGGCTTTGCCAGTGGGATTGCCGGCAAGTGGTTTGCCCGCCCCAGGTTCGCTTGCAGCGGGCTTCGGCGCGGGCTTAGTGGCTGTTGCTGCCGCCTGTTTCAGCGCTGACTCAGCGTGTTCCAGGCGGCCTTGCAAGTGGTGCAGCGCCTGCTTCAGGTCACGGGCTGCCACATTGCCCAAGTCCATTGCGCCGTTGGGGCGGGAGGCATCAGATGCCGGTGTGGCTTTCCCGCCCACGGCGTCTATCACCCGTTGTGATAACTGTCGTAGGCCGTCACCTAATGTTAGGGCAGTGCTATGGCCCGGGTGTGATGGTGTGGCAGACGCCGTCACGTTGCTTCGGACCGCTTGGTAAAATTTGTTTTCCAGGAACAGCCCGCTGTTGTTAATGGCCTGGCGAACCTGCTCTGCTGTTTTCAGTTGTTCCGGTTTCGGCAGTAGTTGCAGCAGGGCTGAGGTCAGCGCGGGTAAATTAAGGGCCCCCCGGTGGGCGGGCTCCAAAGGCCGTGCACTGATCTGTTCCAGCAATTGAAACAATGGATTCAAACCTTGCTGCTGGGGGACCAGTTGACGCAGTGCCTGAGTGATGGTGGAAGCCACTTTGGCCGGCAGAATCTGGTTGATGACGATGCCGCGGATTGGTGAGGCCGTAGCCAGTAACTGAGTCCCCTCTGCAATGGGGAAACCGGCATGGGTTCTGATCAGGAGCGTTTGCCCCTGGCGTAATTGGTTAATGGCTTCGGCGCTGATTTGGGTAAGCGGCTGGGCGGCGGCCGGTGCGGCTTTGGCCGACATGGCCAGAGGGGGGGAGCTGGCGGCTGCAGCATTGGCGCGCAGCAGGATCTCATACACCGCTTTGTCATGGTTGCCGCTTGCCTGGGCCAGTTTGGCTTCCAGCACCACGGCCTGAATGGTCTGGTTTACCTGCTGGCGGGCAAGATCCGCCGCCTTCAGTTCCGACACGGGTGAGGTGCTGGTCTGGCCGGAGCCACCGGGGCTTTTCGGCAGGTCAATCATGGGCGAGACACCAAAATGCGGTTCATGACCCTAGTATAGTTCGGTTTCCTGCCCTGTTTTTGCTATTTGAGCAGGGCGGCGACACACACCAGCATGGCCATCGCCAGCAGGATCCATTTCAGGGTCTTTTGTTTTGCATTGATGGCGAAGCGGACGCTCAACTGCACCCCGATGATAGAGCCCGCACCAACGATCAACCCCGGAATCCAGAGCACTTGCCCTTGCGCAATAAACACCGCCAGGGCCACCACACTGAACACCAGCGTGCACATCATTTTCAGGGCATTGGCCCGCAATAGATCGTAGCGCAATACACCGGCCAGCGCGGTGAGCAGTATGAACCCCACACCGGCCTGCACAAAGCCACCGTACAAGCCCGCCAGAAACAGCCAGGCAAATGCCGATGGCCGCTGGCCTGGGCTTAAGGCGGTTTCATGAAGATCGGGAATGGTGCCGGGTTTCAGCACAATCAGCAGGGTCATGGCCATCATGGTGGCCAGCAGCACCGGTTTCAACACCGGCACCGGAATCACCGAGGCCACGGCGGAGCCCACCAGGGCCCCGCCAATAGTGGGTAGCACAATGGGTACAACGGCCGCGCGCTCCAGCATTTTGTGCCGGTCAAAGCCGCGTACGGCAGCCAGGGATTGCATCACCACGCCAACGCGGTTGGTGCCATTGGCCACATCCGCCGGCATTCCCAGCAGAATCAGGGCAGGCAGGGTAAATATGGAGCCACCGCCGGCAATGGTATTCACAAAACCCGCTGCGACGCCGGAGGCGATCAGCAGGAACAAATGCAGTGCATCTATGTCCATGGTGAAGCTGTGCGGTGAGGTAAGGAAAGGGAGCCAATGGTAGGGGATGGTGTCCTGTTCTGCAAACCGCCCGCGCAAATAGATAACGGCAAGCCGGGCAAAGTTTGGTTATAATGGGCCGCTTTGAGCACTGGTAACCAAAAAACCTTAGGCTGAATTTGTGGCAACAGCGTTATTGCAGACGGCAAACCTTTTTTGTGAGCGGGATGACCGGGTTCTGATCCAGGATCTGGATTTCTCCTTGCAGCCGGGGGAGGTGATGCAGATCGAGGGGCCCAATGGCAGTGGTAAGACCACCTTGTTGCGTGTTTTGTGCGGCTTGTCTGATGACTACGAAGGGGATATTCGCTGGCAAGGCTCACCGCGCCACAAAGTCGATACCCTGTTTCGCCGTGAAACGCTCTATTTCGGCCATCTGACGGGGGTGAAGTCCTCGCTTTCACCCCGCGAAAACCTGCGCTGGATACTTCAGCTGAAAGGCGTATCACCGGCATTGAAAGGGCTGGATACGCAGATCGAGCAGGCCCTGGCCAAAGTGGGTTTGTTCAGCTTTGAGGATGTGCCGGTTTACAGTCTCTCAGCGGGCCAGAAACGGCGCGTGGCATTGGCGCGCCTGTATATCGAACCGGCCCGTTTATGGGTGCTGGATGAACCATTCACCGCCATTGACCGAAGCGGGGTGGCCGAGCTGGAGCGTCTGATTCAGGGCCATGCTGCAGCCGGTGGCTCGGTCTTGATCACAACGCACCACGCCCTGGATCTACCCGCGCTTCGTAAACTGCAGTTAGGGCACGGAAGGGGAACATGGCGGATTCTATAGTGTCGGAAAAGGTGGTGGTGGAAGAGGTTCCTTCCCTGTGGGCGGGAATGTTGGCGGTGATGAAGCGGGATCTGCTGATCGCTTTTCGCCAGCGTACCGACATGGTTAATCCCTTGTTCTTCTTCGTTATGGTGATTGCGCTGTTCCCTCTGGGAATTGGTCCGGAACCATCAACCCTGCAGAAGATCGGCCCTGGTGTGATCTGGATTGCGGCGCTGTTGTCCACGCTGCTGTCGGTGGACAGTCTGTTTCGTCAGGATTTTGATGATGGCTCGCTGGAACTGGCGTTGCTGAGCCCGCAGCCACTGTTTGTACTGGCGTTCGGCAAGATGTTGGCCCACTGGCTGGTGACCGCGGTCCCGTTGATTCTGGTGGCGCCGGTGTTGTGCGTCATGTTGTTTATGGACGGCGATACCATCATGGTGACCCTTTACAGTCTGCTGCTGGGCACTCCGGTGCTCAGTATGATCAGTGCGATTGGTGCAGCGCTGACCGTGGGGTTGCGCAAAGGGGGGGTATTGATTGCGGTGATTGCCCTGCCTCTGTACATTCCGGTTTTGATTTTCGGCACCAGTGCGGTGGAAGCAGCGTCCCTGACCTTACCCTATGCCGGGCAGCTGGCATACCTGGGGGCGTTTCTGATTTTGACGCTCACCTTCGCCCCCTTTGCCATTGGCACAGCGTTACGCATCAGCGTGACCAGTCAGTAGATTGAATTGAGTTTGAGGTTCCTGTGTTCGAATACCTGAAAAGGCTGTATCACAAGTTTGGATCACCCCGGTATTTCTACGATCTAACCGGAAAAATGCTGCCCTGGTTGGTGGCCCTGTCGGTCTTGTTGCTGATTCCGGGGTTGATCTATGGTTTGGGTTTTGCCCCACCGGAAAAATATCAAGGCAACAGTTACCGGGTTATATACATTCATGTGCCGGCCGCCAGCATTGCCATGGCCGGCTATGTGATGATGGCCGTGGCAGGTGTCATTGTGCTGGTATGGCGTATGAAGATGGCCGAAATGGTGGCCAAGTCCGTTGCCCCCATCGGTGCCTCTTTCGCTTTTATCTGCCTGGTAACCGGTTCCATCTGGGGTAAGCCAACCTGGGGCACCTGGTGGGTGTGGGATGCCAGGCTCACATCCATGCTGATATTATTGTTTTTGTACCTGGGGGTGATGGCGCTCAACGCCGCCATTGAAAACGCCCAGTCCGCGGCCCGCGCCACTGCCGTGTTGAGCATTGTGGGAGCGGTGAACCTGCCGATTATCAAGTATTCAGTGGAATGGTGGAACACCCTGCACCAGCCGGCGTCTATAAGAATGACCAGTTCCGCCATTGATCCGGAAATGCTGTATACCTTGCTGACCTGCATTGCCGGCTTCTATTGTCTGTTTGGGGCGTTGGTCATCTTGTCCACCCGTTGTGAAATCCTGTCGCGGGAACAGCGTAGCAGTTGGGTGAAGAAACTGGTGGGAGTATCCTGATGGCATTCGAAACCTTTGCAGATTTTATGGCAATGGGCAAACACGGCCCCTATGTATGGTCTGCCTATGGCATCACACTGCTGGTGGTGGTGGCCAATATACTGGCGCCGATAATACGGCGCAAAGGGCTGGTGGAAGAAATCAAACGTAAGGCCAAGCGGGAGCAGGCAGAGTCATGAATCGAAAACGTAAACAACGATTGATTATTGTGCTGGGTGTGCTGGCAGCAGTGGGCCTGTCTACCGCTTTGATTACCTTTGCCCTGCGGGAAAACATCAACCTGTTTTTCACGCCGTCTGAAATTGCGGAAGGCAAGGCGCCCATTGAACGGCGGATTCGTGTTGGTGGGCTGGTGGTACCCGGCAGTGTCAAACGGGGCGACGATTTACAGGTTACCTTTGACCTGACCGACAACGCAGAACAGATTACGGTGCGTTATGCGGGGATTCTGCCGGATCTGTTTCGGGAGGGGCAGGGCATAATCGCCAACGGTAAGTTGATCAGTGGCACACTGGTGGAGGCAGACGAAGTGCTGGCCAAACACGATGAAAATTATGTGCCGCCAGAAGTACAGGAAGCGCTGGAGAAAGCAGGGCACCCGAAAAAGGTACCCCAATAACCAAAACCGCCCCAGTAATCAGCGTTGCTGCTTAAAGAACGTCACGGGGTTTGGCGCATTCCGCCCGGGTGGGATCGAACTTGCAGCGAACCCGGCGCTGCAGCTTGATCATCTCACCATCCCAGTAATCGGCTTTCACGGCTTCAATGCGCACATCCTCCATCAATTTTTCATAGTTGGCTTTGTCTGCATCAGGGATGTTTACCCACCATTTGGGATCAATGGCCTTGGCGGCTGATTCCACCTCTTTCATGATGCGATCAAATTGCGCGAAGTGATATTCACGGGATTTTTGCCCGAATCCTTCGGGAAAGCGCTCATGCCAGATGATCAACTGACCGGAAATCTGCGCCAGCGGATAATCAATGATGCCGCCTTTGGGCTCCAGGCCTTTGTAGAGTTCCAGCGGATTGTAGGCCACAGCCGGCGCTGGCATCACATCCACGGCGCCGTTATTGAACATGCTGCCGGCGGTGGCTTCGGTGACGCTGATGGGTGTGCCGCCGATCAGCTCGACCATTTGCTGTTGGTAAACGTCGTCACCCAATACTGCGATCTTGCGCCCCACGGCTTTGTCCAGGCTGTTGATGCTTTTATCCCGCACGAACACATAGACTTCACCGGCGGGTGCTATGCCGGCGATTTCAAACGGGCCCACGCGCATTTTGTCGGCCATTTGTGGTGAGGCCAGTAACTGATACATCAGCTCCAGGTGGCGGCGCTCGGGCATGGCTCCGACGGCATACAATGAACCGGTGAATTTGACGAAATTTCGAATGCGCAGCTCAGAGAGAAACGCTGCATCGCATTGTTTGGAGCGGAACTGTTCCACGATGATCTTTTCGCTGGAATTGACCACCAGATCAAATTCCACCCCCCATTTGATGGCTTCCAGATTGAATTCCTCTACCGCCTGCGCGATGGGGCCGCCGCGGCCCACAATATCCCAGACACAGACGGTGCGCTTGATATAATCACTGGCCTGCACCGGCAGCACCAGTACCGTAATCGCCAGCAACATTAATCTTCTTATATTGGTCAGCATGCTAGATTCCCTCTTGATAAAAAGCCCGCCGGTGTAAGAAACCCCATTTTCGGGCAGAAAAGTAAGGTATACCATACTTCCAGGGGCTATGAATTGGCCTGAAGTATGATCATATTCGGTTGTTTTTCTTAGTGAATTAAGAACATAAATGAATATTTTGCAGTATTTGTATGATTGTTGGACAATGCATGGGTTGAACCAGGGGTAATCCCTGGTTGAGTGGTTTGCTGTAGAAAAACTTGACGGGGTTGGTGGCAATGCGGAAACTCCACGCTGGCATGCGCAACGACATGCTCAATGGATATAATACACACAATACAAGAAGTAGCCTCTCTAACATGAGCTTTAAAGCGCCAGACAGCCTTTCCGAGCAGATTGCTCAACATCTTGGTCAACTGATTATCACTGGGGAGTTAAAATCCGGTGACCGAATTCAGGAACTCCGCGTCGCCAATGAACTGAATGTCAGCCGTGGCTCTGTGCGTGAAGCCTATCTGATCCTGGCCCGCCGTTATCTGATCGATATCGTGCCAAGAAAGGGGGCAGTGGTCTCTGAGATGACCCCTAAGCACGTCCGTGATGTTTATGAAATGAACATACTTTTGATCGGGCAACTCTGCCGTCGGGCCACACAGAACTGGCAAGAGGGTGAGCTGGACCCGTTCCTTGAGCTGCTGCAGCTGATGGAAGGCTATGTGGCCAACGGGCAGGTCATGAAGTTTTACGATGCCACCTTCAATTTTGCCCGTATGGCCTATCGCTTCGTGGATAACCCCTACCTGGAAGATATGCTGGAGGATCTGCAGCCTGCCGTGCGCCGTACTTATTACTTCGCCATCAATCTGGATCAGGCCGAGATCGATGCTTCCATGATGTTTTTCCGCGAACTGATGGCCTGCATATTGGAACGCGATGTGGATGGGGCAGAGCAGAAGCTGATCCAGTTCGGCGAGCACCAGTGCGACACGGTCCTTAAGCGGCTGGAAAGCGGAGCGGCTGCCCCTGCTTGAGGCAGCCTGAAAACAAAAACGCATCAAACCATCTCTGGTTGTACCTTTCTTACCCAAAAGACCACGCCACCGCACACGGCAACGGGAATGATAAACAGGTTGATGATGGGCAGGGAAGTTAACGCCATGACCACCGCGCCAAACGCCATCACGGCAGCCCGGTGTTGGCGCATTAACACCAGCACCTCTTGAAAGCTGCGGCCGTTATTGTCAGCCGGCACGTCCAGGTACTGCATGGCCAGAATCCAGGATCCGAACATAAACCAGAGTATGGGGACCACGGCATTCACGCCGGGGATAAAATACAGAATCAGTGACAGCACAGCCAGACCGATGGCGCGCACCAGCCAATAGACCAGCTTGCGACATTCCCGGGCCAGGGAACGCATGACCACCTGAGCCACGGTATGTTGGGGGTAATCCGGGTTGTGTAGCTCCCGTTCTGCCTTTTCCCCCAGTATGCCGATGAAGGGCCCCACCACCAGGTGGGTCAACATGGTAAAGGTGGACCCCATAATGAACAGCAGCCCCAGGATGATAATGGCAAAGATCAGCCACTTCAGCGCCGAAAGGATCTGATCAATATAGGGTTCCAACCAGTCCAACCAACTCCATAGGTCCACGGACGTGGTCCAGCCGGCAATCCATTCGTAGGCATAGCTGGTAACCAGATAGCCGCTGATGGCAAACAACAGTATGTTGGTGATCAAAGGCACAATCATGTAGGGGCGCAGACTGCGGCGCTTGGCCAGGTTGAAGCCCTCCGACACACAATTAACCCCTTCCCGCAATTCCTGGATCATGGCTTAACGCTCCTGCTTGGTAACTGCGCGAAACCCTACCACATTCTGGCCCCGGCTGCCCATTAAGCCAATTTAAGCTCCTATAAATATTCGGTATTTTTACCCGCCTCTCAGGGTGGTGCTGGCGCTAAAACCCGCTACAATAGGCGGTTTGTTATTAAGACCATAACAGGTTAAAAATAAAGCCTATTTGTATAGTGGCTGAACAAATTCCAATAAGGAAAAAGACGATTCATGCGCCTGAAATCGATCAAACTTGCCGGATTTAAATCGTTTGTAGACCCCACCACTGTGTCGTTTCCAAACAACCTCAGTGCTGTTGTCGGTCCCAATGGCTGCGGTAAGTCCAACGTGATCGACGCCGTGCGCTGGGTAATGGGTGAAAGCTCCGCCAAGCACCTGCGCGGTGAATCCATGACCGATGTTATTTTCAATGGCTCAAACTCCCGCAAGCCCACCACTCAGGCGTCGGTGGAACTGGTGTTTGATAACAGCGACAACAGCCTGATCGGGGAATACGCCAGCTACAACGAAATTGCCATCAAGCGTCAGGTAACCCGGGATGGCCAGTCGAATTATTTCCTCAACGGCACCAAATGCCGCCGCAAGGACATCACCGATATTTTCCTCGGCACCGGCCTGGGGCCCCGCAGTTACGCCATCATTGAGCAGGGTATGATTTCCCGCCTGATTGAAGCCAAGCCGGATGAGCTGCGGGTATACATCGAGGAGGCAGCCGGTATCTCCAAGTACAAGGAGCGGCGCAAGGAAACTGAGCACCGGATGCGTCGTACCCGCGAAAACCTGGAGCGTTTGGAGGATCTGCGGGAAGAGCTGGGGCGGCAGTTACAGCATTTGGAACGCCAGGCTGCGGCGGCTGAAAAGTACAAGCAGTTCAAAGAGGAAGAGCGTCTGGTGCGGGCGCAACTGCAGGCGTTGAAATGGAAGGCGTTGAATGACAAGGTCCAGGGCAGCGAATCCCGGATTCGTGACCTGGAGGTAAAACTGGAAGCCTGCATCGCCGATCAACGGGCCATGGACGCCCAGATCGAGCAGCAGCGCGAACAACATCACGAATTAAGCGACAAGCTGAATGAAGTGCAGGGCCGCTATTATGGTCTGGGCGCCGACATCGCGCGGGTGGAACAGTCCATCCAGCATACCAAGGAGCGGGGCAATCAGCTGCGTAACGACCTGCAGCAGACCATTGAAGCCTGCAAGGCCGGCGAAGAACAGATCCGCATGGATCAGGAGCAGCTGGAAGAAGTCAGCATCGAACTGACGGAAATCGAGCCTCACTATGAGTTGGTCAAAGAAGAATCCGACGCTGCCAACGACAACCTGCATGAAGCCGAGGAGCGCATGCAGCAGTGGCAGGTGGAATGGGACGAGTTCAATCACCAGGCCAACGAACCCCGGCAGCGGGCGCAGGTGGAGCAATCCCGTATTCAGCACCTGGAACAGTCCGTGGAGCGTCTGCGGGATCGAATTGAGCGTCTCAAAGGCGAGCAGGAAACGCTGTCCGCCGGTCCGCTGGAAGAAGAGGTGGCCATGCTGGAAGAGCGCATGGCGGAAGCGGACATGAAAATCGAGGACATGCAGGCCGGCGTGCTGACCGTGCAGGAGGAAATGAAAACCCGGCGCGAGCACAACAACCAGATCAACCTGGAGCTGGATCAGGCGAAAAGTGAGTTGCAAACCCTCAAAGGTCGCCACGCTTCACTGGAAGCCCTGCAGCAGGCGGCCATGGGTGAATCCGATCTGGTGGAATGGCTGGCGCAGAACAACCTGGATGATAAACCCCGCCTGGCGCAGCAGGTGAGCGCTGACAGCGGTTGGGAAAAAGCCGTTGAAACCGTACTTGGCGACTACCTGCAGGCCGTGTGTGTGGATGGCCTGGATGCAGTGACGGCGGTGGTCAGTGGCCTGGAAAAGGGGGTGGTATCGTTTCTGGATACCAGTCAGCATCCCAGCATGCCCGGCAATCAGTATCTGCTGCCCCTGGCGGACAAAGTGCAGGGCGAAGACACGGCCAAAGCGCTGACCGCCGGGGTCTATATTGCCGATGATATTGCCCGGGCACTGCAATTGCGCGGACAGCTTCGAGGCGGCGAATCATTGATTACCCCGGACGGCATCTGGATCGGCCCCAACTGGATGCGTGTGGCCCGCGATAGCAATCAGGAAGACAGTGTCCTGAAGCGGCAGAAAGAATTGGAATCCGCACAGATCCGGCTGCAAGAGCTGGAAGCCACCGTGGACAACCTGACAGAAACACTGACGGAAGGTCGGGAATCACTGCGGGAACTGGAAGAGCGCCGCGAACAAGCCCAGCGTGAACTGACCGATTACAGCCGTTCGATCTCCGATTTGAAAGCCCAGCTGAGTGCCAAACAGGTGCGTCTGGAACAATTCAGTATGCGTCGCGAACGCATCAGTAATGAATTGGATGAGTGTCGCGAACAACAGGCTCATGAGCAGGAAAGCCTGGGTGAAGCGCGTTTGGTATTGCAGGAAGCCATGGATGTTATGGCCAAGGATACCGATCAGCGGGAAGCCTTGCTCAAGCAGCGGGATGACATCAAGCATCATTTGGATCAGGTGAAACAATCGGCCCGTGGTGGCAAGGATCGCGCTCATCAGTTGGCATTGCAGGTACAGCAATTAAAGTCGAAACAGGATTCCTTCAAGCAGGGGCTGGAGCGCTTGCGTCAACAGCTCGCCACCATGCAGGAGCGGCGCAGCGGTATCGAAGAGCAACTGGCCCTGGGTGATGATCCGTTTGTGGAACTGCAGGCGGAACTGGAAGAAAAACTGGAAGCCCGCCTGACGGTGGAAGAGGAGTTAACGGCGGCACGCCGCGCCCAGGAAGAATGTGAGCACACATTGCGGGCGGCTGAGAAAAAACGCGGCGAAGCCGAACAGGCAGCCCAAGGCGTTCGTTCCGAGCTGGAACGTCACCGCATGGACTGGCAGGGGATGCGGGTGCAGCGTGAAAACCTGCAAGCGCAACTAACAGAATCCCAGTTTGATCTGGAAACCGTCGTGGAGGAATTACCGCAGGAGGCCAACGAAACGGACTGGACTCAGGAGCTGGAGCGCATTGGTGTCCGCATCTCCCGTCTGGGTGCCATCAACCTGGCGGCAATCGACGAATTCAAATCGCAATCGGAGCGTAAAAATTATCTGGATGCTCAGCATGACGATCTGATCCAGGCGCTGGAAACACTGGAAAACGCCATCCGAAAAATTGACCGGGAAACCCGTACCCGCTTTAAGGAAACGTTCGATAAAGTCACCTCCGGCCTGTCGGAACTGTTCCCCAAAGTGTTTGGTGGTGGTCATGCGTACCTTGAATTGACCGGTGATGATTTACTGGACACCGGAGTGGCGATCATGGCGCGTCCGCCCGGTAAAAAGAACAGCACCATTCATCTGCTGAGCGGTGGCGAAAAAGCGTTGACCGCCATTGCTCTGGTGTTTTCAATCTTCCAGTTGAACCCGGCGCCGTTCTGTATGCTGGATGAGGTGGATGCACCACTGGACGATGCCAATGTGGGCCGTTACTCGCGCATGGTTGAGGAAATGTCCTCCAGGGTTCAGTTCATCTACATTACTCACAATAAGATTGCCATGGAAATGGCCCATCAATTGATGGGGGTTACCATGCATGAGCCGGGGGTGTCCCGGCTGGTGACAGTGGATGTGGAAGAAGCCGCTGCCATGGCCGTGGCGTAATTAACGAATATTTGACGTATTTGCTTTATTTTTATTGGATATGCTCTATGTTTCTGATAGATGTAGAAAATCGACAGTCAGAGTGTAATCGAGCAGATACCACAGAGAAGACGCGAGGATTCGACTGATGGAATTCGGACTGAGAGAAGTCTTGATATTGGTAGGTCTGGTGGTGATTGCAGGCATATTGGCAGATGGGTACCGCCGTATGCGCAAATCCAAGCTTGGTGAGCTGGAATTGCCTTCAGAGATTGGCGGCAGCTGTGAAGATGATTGGGAGCACTATCGTGGTGAATTGCCCAATGGTGGAGCCCGTAAAATTCCACTGAGCGTACGCCGCTCTATTGCAGCCGCGGAGCCGGCGGATGCACAGCCTGAACCCGAATTGGGTGAACACTTTGGCTCTGCCTTGGACGAGACCGAGGTGGCCTATGAACGAGAAAACGTCACCGCAGAGCGCAAACCTGCCGTAGAACAACCCTCCTCACCAGAACAGGAATACGTAGACGACCTGGTGCAGGCCGAGGGCGATGCCCATACGCAGGATGATTTATTCGCCGACGATGATCTGCTGATTGCCTCGCGGGCAGAACAGCAGTCCAAACTGGCGAAGAAAACCGGTGCCAGAACCGTTACGCAACCGACGTCAGAAGTGGAAATTGACCCGGAATTGCAGGAGGTTCTGGTGGTGAATGTGATGGCCCGGCAAGGGGAACTTGCCGGAAACGATCTGCTGCGGGTCATGCTTTCCTGCGGCTTTCGCTTTGGCGATATGAATATCTTTCACCGTTATGAGCAACACAGCGGTAAAGGTAGCCTTTTGTTCAGCGCCGCCAATGTGGTGGAACCCGGAGTGTTTGATGTGGATCGGATGGAAGAGTTCAGCACCCCCGGGATCTGCATGTTCATGAAACTGCCCGGGCCCAAGCGCCCCATACATTCCTTTGAGATCATGATGGACTCAGCCCGAAAGATTGCCAATCTGCTGGATGCCGACGTTAAGGACGAGCATCACAATATTATGCGGCAGCAGACCGCCGAACACTATCGGCAACGGGTTCTGGATTTTGAGCGTCGTTTCCTGTCCTACAAAGCCAGTCAGAAACAGTTGTAATTGAGCCTGTCAATCGGCTGCGCAAATCTTCCCGTCGGGCGTCGTGACTGCAGCGCCCGACGTGTATAATTCCAGCATAAAAATCAAAGAGCTGGATAACCACATGCCCTCAGTAGAACAACAAATCGAGCAACTGCGCCAGCAGCTTCGCGAGCACAATTACAAATATTACGTGCTGGATGAACCTTCCATTCCTGATGCTGAGTACGATCGACTGTTCCGGCAGCTCAAGCAGCTGGAGAGCGAACACCCCGATCTGATTACGCCGGATTCTCCAACCCAAAGAGTGGGGGATAAACCACTGCAGGCGTTCCAGCAGGTACAGCACCGCCTGCCCATGTTGTCCCTGGACAATGTGTTCAGCGAGGAAGAGTTGGTGGCGTTTGACCGGCGTCTGCGGGAACGCCTGCATCAGGATGACGAAATCGAATACGTGTGTGAGCCGAAACTGGATGGCCTGGCGGTAAGCCTGCTTTATGAGATGGGTGTCCTGGTGCAGGCCGCAACCCGGGGTGATGGTCAAACCGGTGAGGACATAACCCAGAACATTCGCACCATCGATTCGATACCCCTGCGTCTATGGGGCGAGGATTACCCGCAGATATTAGAAGTGCGAGGGGAAGTGTTCATGCCCAAAGCCGGTTTTGAACAGCTTAATAAAACCGCGCAGGAAAACGGTGAGAAAACCTTCGTCAATCCCCGCAATGCCGCCGCTGGCAGCCTTCGGCAACTGGATTCCAGTATTACCGCCAAACGTCCCCTGGACATGTACTGCTACAGTGTGGGTTATGTGGAAGGCGGCCAGTTGGCGGCGACTCATTACGGTAACCTGATGTTGTTGAAACAGTGGGGGATGCGCATCAATCCAGAGATAGAAACGGTAGTGGGTGCCCAGGCATTGCAACAGTATCACGATCGTATTCTGGCAAAACGGCTCGATCTGGATTATGAGATTGATGGTATTGTTTACAAGGTAAACGACATCAGGTTGCAACGGGAACTGGGCTTTGTATCCCGCGCTCCGCGTTGGGCTACTGCCCATAAGTTCCCTGCCCAGGAGGAACTCACCACCTTGCTGGATGTGGAGTTTCAGGTGGGGCGAACCGGAGCCATTACGCCGGTGGCCCGGCTGGAACCGGTATTTGTTGGTGGGGTCACGGTCAGCAATGCAACCCTGCACAACATGGATGAAGTGGCGCGAATGGATGTACGCAAGGGCGATACGGTGATCGTGCATCGTGCCGGGGATGTCATTCCCAAGGTGGTAAAAGTGGTTCTGGAGCGGCGTCCGCACAAGACCATGGCTGTGGCGCTACCCAGCCAATGCCCGGTCTGTGGTTCTGACATCATCAAGCCCGAAGGCGAGGCGGTGGCCCGCTGTTCAGGGGGCCTGTTCTGTCAGGCGCAGGTGAAAGAGGCTATCAAGCATTTCGCTTCCCGCAAAGCCATGGACATTGATGGCCTGGGGGATAAGCTGGTTGAGCAGATGGTGGATCAGGGGCTGATTGCCCATGTCTCCGATCTGTTCAACCTGCGGGCGGAACAGGTGGCAGCCATGGAACGCATGGGCGAGAAGTCCGCTGCCAATCTGATTGCTGCCCTGGAGAAGAGCAAAGCCACCACGTTGCCACGGTTTCTGTTTGCGCTGGGCATTCGTGAAGTGGGTGAAGCCACAGCGCTGAACCTTGCCAATTACTTTGGCAACCTGGATGCCATCAAGCAGGCCGATGCGGAAGCCTTGCAACAGGTGCCGGATGTGGGGCCCATCGTGGCGGATCATGTTGCGACTTTTTTCCAGCAATCCCACAACCTGGAAATCATTGATGCATTGATTGCCGCCGGTGTGCACTGGCAGGAACAGGCAGCCATTGACCGTGATGCTCTGCCGCTGGCAGGGAAAACCTACGTTTTGACCGGTACTCTCAGTCAAATGACCCGGGATGAGGCGAAACAATATCTGTTGCAGCTGGGAGCAAAAGTCAGTGGCAGCGTGTCAAAGAAGAGTGATGCCGTGGTGGCCGGCGAAAAGGCCGGATCCAAGTTAGCCAAAGCGGAATCCCTGGGGGTGCCGGTTCTGGATGAGTCTGCCTTTATTGCGCTGCTCAAAGACAATGGTATCGAACCGGCTTGAAACCTGGCCGCACCGAAACGAGGAGGCACCGTGACTGAGCCGACCAATCATCCCGTGGTAACCTTAAAGGAAAACCGCTTCCCGCTGTTCAGCCTGATTCTGGTCATATTGGCCTTTGCATTGACGGCTTATATGGCTTATCTCAACTATGAAGTGACCAAGGTGGCCGGTGCTCAGTTGATTCGGGCGCAGCAATTGCAGGAGCGTACCCAGACCAAGTTCATGGATCAGTATGCGCGTTTTCTCTATGAGCAGGCCCAGTCAGCACGCTTTGAACGAACTTTTGAGGTTCGGCAAAAGCACTATGCCGATTTTATGGGAGCACTGTCGGATGCCTGGAACAGTGCAGGGAGAAAAAACGCGCAGGACCTGGACGCTGCGTTACACCAGTTGGCCAAATCCTATTATGCGTTGGAACCCTTTCTGGATCAGGGTAGCCGATTGTATCTGCAAAAGCGTATCACCATTTTCCACAATCTGGCCAAACAGTTGATTGGCTATGAACAGAACAAGCGCGGTATTATCATGGAAGACAAGTCCACGATGGATCGAATGATAGAGGAGTTTCAGGATTTCCTGTATCCGCTGTTGTTTGAGCCGATTCACAAAGAGGGGAAGAACGGTGAAAGTGGTGAAATTGACCGGTGATCCTGTCAAGCTTAACGATCTGGGCACCGTTCCCAAACGCAAAGTCGAGAAACCTAGGGACAAGATAGACAACCTGCAGTTGCAGTTACTGCGCTCGCAGCAGGCTCTGTTTCGCAGTGGCAAACGGGTCATCATTATAATGGAAGGCACCGATACGGCGGGCAAGGGTGGAGTCATTCGTCGGTTGACCCGGCATTTGGATCCCCGGGGTGTGCGCGTATGGCCCATTGGTGCACCGGCGGATTGGGAGCAATCCCGTCATTATCTGTATCGGTTTTGGCAAAAGCTCCCGGAACCGGGTGAAATTACTGTCTTTGATCGTTCCTGGTACGGTCGGGTGTTGGTGGAGCGGGTTGAAGGTTTCGCCAAAAAGGAGGAGTGGAGCCGCGCTTATCGTGAATTGCAGGAGTTTGAACGTCAACTTACCGATGACGGCGTGGTGCTGATCAAGCTGTTTCTGAACCTTTCCAAGGATGAACAGTATGAGCGTTTTATGGGGCGTTTGCGCGAGCCCACCAAGCGTTGGAAGATTACCCCGGCGGATCTGGACAGCCGCCGCTTTTGGGCAGATTACCAGTGTGCCTACGAGGACATGTTGAATAAGACCGCCACCGAATCTGCGCCCTGGTATGTGATTCCCGCTGATGACAAACAGTTCGCCCGGGTTAAATGCCTGTCTATTATTTCGGATTTGTTGCAGCAGGTGGTAGATTCCAAGCGGGTGATGTTGCTGGACCCAAAGGTGATTGCCAAGGTGATCGAAGAGTTTGGTGAAGGTGTTTTGCGGGTTCAACTGGTGGAAGAGCTTGATGGAAAATCTGATTGAAGTTCCCTGGGATCAGTTGGCAGAGGATACTCTGCAGAGGCTGGTTGAGGAGTTTGTTACCCGTGATGGTACCGATTATGGCGAGCAGGAAATCGAGCTGTCACGTAAGGTATCCCAGGTGGTGGCCGGTATAAAAAAGAAGGAATACCTCATCGTTTACGATCAGGAAATGGATAGCGTACACATTGTAACTGCACAGCAGTGGCGCGCAGCCGGTGGTTAATGCTCGGGTAGCCTGGAACCCATTGAGTCAGGCAATAACGAAACCCAGGACTGCTTTTCAATATAGTCGGTGAGTTCCGACGCACTTAACGCCGGGCTGAAATAATGCCCCTGCACCACATCACAACGATGATCCAATAGAAATTTCAATTCTTCAAACTGCTCCACACCTTCAGCCACCACTTCCAGGTTAAGATTTTTACACAGTTGAATGATGGTGTGGATGATGGCTGCTGCCTGTCCTTGCTGAGTGCATTGCGAAACAAAACTGCGGTCGATTTTCAACGTATTGAACGGGAACCG
>DKQK01000062.1:31101-35858 GCA_002471665.1 Gammaproteobacteria bacterium UBA7310 | reverse complement strand
TGCACTTCATTCATGGTATCCCGCAGCAGCTGCATGGGTTTGGACACAAACTGGATCAGCATCTGGGAGCAAAACAGCACCACCAACATGGCAAGAAACACCAGCACCGCATAGTAGGGCGCCTTATCCAAAGCCAGCTCCAGCAATGATGGCTGCTTCAGAGCCAGGCCCAGGGTGCGGTCACCCCGGGTGCGGTAACTGAGGTAGCGCAGGTCATCGGCCACGAACACATCGTGCCAGACCCGGCTGAGCCAATTACGGCCCGCCAGGGCATCATCGAACCCACTGGCCGGTTTTGCCGCCGCCCCGGCCTGCTTGCCCACCAGAGCCCAGCGTTGCTGCAGATCCCCGGTGGCCATGGAGGAATCAGGGGAGCCGAGCCAGGATGCGCGGCCACCTTCCACCTCAAACAGACCCGGCACCGCAAACGGCATACGGGGAGAGGTGGCGGTATTGGCCCCGGCCACCAGCGACAAGGTCTGCTCCGCCTGTCGTACGGCCTGTTGCAACATCCCCTGCCGGTAATCCACCAGGGCAGACAGCACCAAAATCAACAGCGCGGCAAAGCTCACGCCATTTAGCAGCCAGAATTTGAATTTAAGCTGTAAATCAATAAGATAGCGAATCAAAATACAAAACCATCAGATGAAATAGTGACTCTATGTGATTGATTATAGTAGACATTAGCGCCTCTGCAGGGATGGTTCATTAACCGGCATTAGTGTGTTGTTGCAGGTTTGAAAGTGCCCGGGCCAACCACCCTCTCCATACGCAGTGTAGAGGCCGGAACCCTGCTTGATGGGTATGTTATAGGGTGGGATTCAGCACCTAATTGAAATCAATCTTATATAAAACATGACGGCATAACGGGCTATCAATGGGAACATCGGGATGGTCAAATTCATAACCAGCAGAATACATACCGATCTTCTTCATGACAGCTTGTGAGCGCGTGTTAACTTTAGCGGTAAACGATACGACTTGATTGATATTTAACGTATTTGTAGCATAGCTTAACGAAGCGGTTGCCGCCTCCGTCGCATAACCATTACCCCAGTATGCTTTTGCCAAGCGCCACGCGACCTCAACACTGGGCGAAAAAGGTAACGCCATATTGGTTTTTTGCAGGCCTACCACACCAATAAACTCACCGGACGATCTAAGCTCAACAGCCCAAGGCCCCCACCCTTCAATTCTGATCTTATTACGAATTGCTCGTGCAAGCTCATCACTCTCTGACCGAGAAAGTACGCTTGGAAAAAATTCCATAACCTCTGGATCAGCATTCAACTCAGCAAATGGCTCTAAATCGTTATCTGTCCAATCTCTTAATATAAGCCTGTCTGTTTTCATTAGCTTTGATTCAAAATCTGTAAGCGCAAAAAAAGCACAACAACCACCTTTTTTATTAGCGCCTGAATTCAGTAATCTTCTCTAACTCCAAAATTGATTCATTTATATCTTCAACTCGTTTTTGAAGTATTACCTGGGCATCATAGAGACCCCTATTGTAAAAATACGAACCAATTTCTTCCGAGACAAAATCCAGAAGAAACAGCGCATCAAACTGACCGATCTCGGAGTTAAGCTCGTCTCTGAAATATGCTTGAATTTTCTGGGCTAATATTTCCTTTTCATCTTTGGAAAATTCTATTGTCGACAAAATTACCTCCATCCAGGGGTCACTGCTATTTTCGAAAGATTGTTCTGGGGCTTATCAGGGCCGTACGTAAGACACAAGCAAACTTTTTAATGACCAGTACAACCAACCAATGCAATCCACATCTCTACCTGCAACCAAAAAACTTTTGCTGTTCCGAATTGATGCACCGCCAGTGAAATATTGGTACAGCAACTTAATGAACCAAACCTTCGTGATTTCGAAGGACCAAATCATGGTACCCCCGGCATATCCAAATTATGGTCTTGCTTTGTGCGGCCCCTGTCCACTGTATATACGTACACATCCATAGCAATTGTGCCCAACAACATATTTATAAGCCGGAGCATTTATGCGAAGCTTCGCCCCTGACATTTTCAGCCCATTCTGACCAGCCAAGGAGACAACCGTGCCCGGATTGTTACCCCATATCGACCCCGATGGACTTTTGGAATACTCCGTTGTATTCACCGACCGTTCGTTGAACCACATGTCCCAACAGTTCCAGCAGGTGATGCGGGATATCTCAGAAAACCTGAAAGAGGTCTACCAGGCCGAGGCTGTGGTGGTGGTGCCCGGCGGTGGCACCTATGGTATGGAGGCGGTGGCTCGCCAGTTCGCCCACGACAAACGTTGCCTGGTGATCCGCAATGGCTGGTTCAGTTTTCGCTGGAGTCAGATCTTTGAAGCCGGCAGCATTCCCGCCAGCTGTACAGTGCTGAAAGCCAAACCGCAAAGCGATGCCCCCCATTCACCCTTTGCCCCGGCGGCCATTGATGAGGTGGTGAACACCATCCTGACGGAGAAACCCGACCTGGTGTTTGCACCCCATGTGGAAACGGCGTCGGGCATCATGTTGCCCGACGCCTATATCAAGGCGGTGGGGGAAGCCGTTCACCAGGTAGGGGGGTTATTCGTACTGGATTGCATCGCTTCAGGCACGGTGTGGGTGGACATGGAGGCCAACCAGGTGGACATCCTGATTTCCGCACCGCAAAAAGGCTGGAGTGCGTCGCCCTGCAGCGCTCTGGTAATGCTGGGCAAAGAGGCCCGCGATCGCATTGAACAGACAAACAGCAGCAGCTTTGCCTGCGATCTGAAAAAATGGCTGCAGATCATGGAGGCTTACGAAAACGGTGGCCACGCCTATCATGCCACCATGCCCACCGACGCCTTGAAAAAATTCCGTGACACCATGCTGGAAACCAAGGCCCTGGGCCTGGACAACCTGCGGCAGCAACAGCTGGAACTGGGTAAACGGGTGCGGGAACTGTTTGCGCAACAGGGTTACCAGAGCGTGGCCGCGGATGGTTTCGGCGCCCCCGGTGTGGCTGTGTTCTACACCGATGACGCAACACTGCAAACTGGAAAACCGTTTCTGCAACAGGGATTGCAGGTGGCCGCCGGGGTGCCATTGCAATGTGATGAACCGGCGGATTACCGTTCTTTCCGCATCGGCCTGTTCGGTCTGGATAAACTGCAGAACATCGAGCGCACGGTGGCCAATCTGCAAACCGCGTTACAACAGATACAACAAGACACGTAAGCCTAGATGCCGGCTCTGCCCCAGGGCCGGGCCGATGTTACAGGCCGGCTACAGCTCCGGTTCGGCCGCAGGTTCTGCCTGCGCCTCTGCGCGCTGATTGGCCGCCTGTATGGCCTGCAGCTGTTCGGTTAACGCCTTCACCTTGGCTTCCAGCGACTGCTCCAACTCGGCCACCCGTTGATTGATTTCCTCTGTTGCTGCCTGATTAGCTGTGCCTTTATCTGTATTTTTATCTACCTCTTTAACTGCCCCTTTTTCTGCCTCTGCCACTAACTCTGACTCAGCCTTTTGTGCTGTAGGCCGACCTGCGGGCTGCCCATCCTTATTGTGTTGCGCAGCGGCCGTTAACAGATCCACCTGTGTCATCAACTCCTGATCGCGCACATCATCGGCACCGATGGCACCGGCCATGGTATGCAACTTGGTGGTCAGTAATATCAACCAGCGCTCCATGGATTGACGATCCATATTCACCAGTTTCTGCATATCCGCAGCCACGGCACTGGCAATGGCAAGCGAGAACTCAGCCTCCCGTTTTGCAGCCAGAATAGCGGCTTCATCACGGCTATTCTGTGCCACCACCCTGTTGGCTTTATTCAGGGCGCCCAGCGCGTTACTGTAGCTCAACGCCGCATAGCGCCCCACCAAGGCATGCTCGTGCCACTCTACCTGACGGCTCAACTCGTACAGATAAAAGCGCTGGGCGGCGGCTATCTCCAACGCCTGTTGCCTCTGCAACAATCGCGGCAGGCCCTGCACCGCCTTGTCTGACCGCCCATCCGCCACATATTCTACGAGGCTCTTCTGAGCACGCTCCAATTCCTGATACTCATATCGGAAATGCACCGGTGCCTGAAACTTCTTCAACCAGGTGAAGTTTTCATTTGCTTCGGCAAAAATGGAATCCGCCTGCCGCTTGTTGGCTTCCGCCCGGGACAAGGCTTCATTGGCCTGGGCCAGCAACGACAAAGCCTGGCCACCCATCGAATCGCCGAAGAACAATGAAATGGATTTATTGACGTTGTCCGGATCCGCCTGGAAACGCTCCGCATAACGACGCGCCTCTGCCAACGCACTGCGGGCCTGGGCCATTTGATCCGGAGCATAGGTTTCTACGTGATCAGCCTGGGCCTTGGCCAGGCGCGCCTCGGTCACCTGCAAGGCCGACAGCACCTGATCGATTCGCTGCTGATCACTGCTTTGCTGCTCAACCTGGTCCACCATCCTGGCGCTGTGTGATGAGCAGCCTGTAAGCAGAAGCCCCTGCACCATCGCCAGCAGTAATAGCCACGATGATACGGATAATGAAAAAGCGGGAACTTTAACTGAAACATTCATGGGATAGTCCTTCCTTAACGCCACCCTGAAATCCGGGATATACAAAGAAAGCCTATGAAAGATTTCCCATTCACGTCAGATTAATGGGGAGTTAAAAAGCACCGCCATATGGTTCACCAAAATAATCAAATCAATCATGGCGTTATCCGGCAAACTCAATGTGAGTTCACCAGCTGCGCCGCTTATTGGCTGATTATCCTTCAGGTTTTCATG
>DKQK01000062.1:23490-30739 GCA_002471665.1 Gammaproteobacteria bacterium UBA7310 | reverse complement strand
CGGCTCACTAAGTCGGCTCACTTAGGCGACTTACTAAGCCGACTTACCAAGGCACTTGCGCAGCCTGGGCTTCGGCTACTGCCGCGGCAAAATCTGCGGGCAACAAAAAACCCTGTTCCAGCGCAACGCCCGCTGCCGCCGTGAAGCGGGCAACGTATTCCTCATGGGAGGAATACAATGCGGCCAGTTTTTTCTGATCGAAGGGTACCGAGTTGCCCAGGAACGGGCAGGCAAAGGAGTTTACCAAAAAATTTCCTCCACTGCCGATCACACCGTAATTGGCATAGTTATGGGTTGCCGTTGGCACCTCCAGGTGCGGCAAACGGATTCCGCCCAGGGCATTGCCGTGTTCATCCCGCACCACCTTCCAGTTACGGTATTCAATGCGGTCAGATTGTGGCGGAGGCTCACCGCCGGTAATCCATTGGCTCATGGCAGACAGCGCGGCGTTCACAACATAATGCTGCGGAATCTGATTGAGGGAGTTGCGGCATACCAACTGAATGGTGGATAGCGCCGGAAAGTCCCGCTGGTACTGGGGCAGAAGATTGCCCACCCCATAGGCATCGTAATGGGATGCACCGGGCAACTCCCAGCTACGCAAATACTCGGTGTCTGCCTGCCGCGCCAGTCGGAACAGGAACATAAAAATATCCTGCTCGGTTTCAAACTGCAGAATCTTAAGGCGATTATCCGGGCGAATGTATACCCGCGAAGGGGACACCAGGCTGATACCGGCTTTTAAAGGTGCCGCCAGGGCAAAACGGGAATACAGCAAGATGGCATCGTACATCTGCACTGCCTGGGCCTGAAAGGCGTTGACGTAAGTGGTCAGCCGGATGGCTGACTGGGATTCTCCCGCCCCGATTATTCCCTTTACCGGCAATCCATCCAGCAACAATGCCGATTGATTGCGCACGGCGTTGGCCGCTTGCGAGAAAAGATCATAAGACACCCCATCATTGGGTAGGCTCAATTCACCGTAACGTTCCCTGTCCCAGGATTTCAACATGGTGACACCGAAGAACTGAGCACTGACTCCGATCCAGGCATACCCCTCCCGCAACAACTCATCATGGGATTGCGCCCAGATTACATCCACGTCCATAAACGCCGTATTGTTGAGCCATTCCACCACGACAATGCCGTTGAACTGTTGCGGATCGGCTGGACGACGTACCAGCAGGCGCGTTGCATAGGGTACATCCGCCTGGGCAATGGTGGTATTCCAAAGCCCATCACTGCGCCAGCGGCCATCGGCATCGTAAAGATTGGCGGTGCCGGACATCTGAAATTCACGCTCAACATAACCGTATTGGGATAAATCAAGAATGGATGAGATGAACGGTCGTTGCTTGAGGCCGGCATTATCCGGTATTGGGGTCAACAGCGGCTGTGCCACCAGAGCATCTGCGTGGCTGCTCGGCGACAGTAATACAGTGAGGCTGGCCAACCACAGGATAAGCAGCCTTAGCATCACGCGGGAATCAATTTGCGTTGGCATCATACATTCCTTGTCTCATTTTTATTATGCTGGTTCGTATTTTTTGATAGTGGGTTGTGTGCAGCCAGGGGGCAGCCGGTAACAACATCAGAATTCAATATACCGAACAAGCAAAAATCACCACTACCCACACAACTGCCCGCACCACTACCCACACAGTCTTATCCCACTGCATGCAACAGCGCAACCCCGCACAGTAAATTGCATATATTGAACAATCGTTTACGACAAAGCGCCGTGCTGCTTTCGTTTCTTGACCTAAGTCAACGCGTTTTCATGACCGAACCGATAATGTTGCAACACCACAAATATACAACAATGTTGCTTATATAAACCGGGAGATTCACATTATGCCTACGTCGGCCCCACCACAGTATTTCGATTGTGATAACCATTTTTATGAATCGGCTGAATCCTTTCTGCGCTACTTGCCGGAACAGTACAAACAAGCCCTGCAGTTCGTTGACGTTGAAGGCCGAACAAAAATGATGGTCAACGGCAAACTATCGGATTACATCCCCAACCCAACCTTTGAGGTGGTGGCAGCACCGGGCAGCACGGTGGAGTATTTCAAGGGCAACAACCCGGATGGGAAATCCTACCGTGATTTTATGGTGGTAGAGCGCTGCATTCCTGAGTACCGCATCAAGACCGCAGAACGCTACCAACTGCTGCAACAACATGGCCTCCGTGGCACCCTGATATTCCCGACTCTGGCTTCGGTGGTGGAAGGACACATGTACGAGGATCCCGACCTGTGTCACGCCATGATTCACTCCCTGAACCAGTGGATGCTGGATGAGTGGGGTTTTGGTGAGGATGGCAAGTTCTTCGCCACACCGGTGATTACCCTGATGGATGCCGACAAAGCCCTGGAAGAAGCCAAATGGATTGCTGCGCAGGGCTCAAAAGTCGTGTTGATGCGGCCCTCCTATGTGCCCGGCGCAAATGGAAATCGCGGTATGGGTTCGGCGGAATTCGATCCCGTCTATTCCCTGCTTGAAGCGCACGATATTGTTATCGCCTTTCATAACTCCGACAACGGCGTGTACGACCTGTATGAGCGCCATCAACGCAGTGAGGTGGCCCTGCAAGGGGAATATCAACCCTTTAAAAAGAGTGATCCGCTGGAAATGGTGATGGACCTGAACCAGGTCACCGTTGGCCATAACCTGGCCGGCCTCATTTGCCACGGCGTATTTGATCGCCACCCCAAATTGAAAGTTTGCTATGTGGAAACCGGCGTCGCCTGGCTTTATCCGCTGTGGGATCGGTTGGAGCACGTCTACAAAATGGCGCCCCAGCTTTTCACCAAACACCCGCACGACACCATCCGCAAACACGTTTGGTTCCACCCCCACTTTGAAGAAAACGTCGACAGGCTGGTGGCCATGGTAGGGGTGGACCACATCATTTTTGGCAGCGACTGGCCGCATCCGGAAGGGCTGGCGAGGCCCGCTGACTGGGTGGAATGCCTGGCCAATTTCAGCGACGAAGACAAGGCCAAGATCATGGGCGGCAATATGATGAAGCTGCTGAACCTTGATGACAGCCAGAATGACAGGGCCGCCGGCACACAGGTGGCTTGAGGCAATGCATCAGGTGCCGACTGATCAAGGGGCCAGAGCCTGCGCCCCTTGTTTTTTCCGCCATTTTGTTCTGCGCCAACCTCAACGTTGCACGGTGTAATTGGATTCTTTCAATACCCAGGTGGACGCTGTAATGCCCTGCTCGCGCAACTTGAACTTCTGCACTTTGTTGGTGGGTGTATAGGGTAAGGTCTCCACAAATTCCATGTACTGCGGCACAAAATAATAGGGGGCATTCTGGTTGATGTACTCCGCCATTTGCTCGTAGGTAATATCCGCATCGGGCTTTAACACCAGATTCAATTTCAACAGGGATTCCCCCTTCACCTCATCTGATGGTATTCCGAATGCCGCCACATCCTTCACCAGTGGATGTTTGCGCAACACCATCTCCACTTCCATGGTGGAAATGTTACGGCCGGCAAAACGCAGCGCGTCCTTTTTACGATCCACAAACCAGTAGGCACCGCTGGGGTCTTTCTTACCTACATCCCCGGTGTGATACCAGCCGTCCCTGAACGCCTCCTGCGTGGCTTTGGGATCATCAAAGTAACCGTTAAATATCAGGTTGGGTTCAAGGCACTTGATACAGATCTCGCCCACCTCACCATCGGCCACCGGATTACCATCGTCATCCAACAGTGCCAGCTCAGTGTCGTCCAGTGGCATCCCCAGGGAACTGAACGGCACTTTGCCCAGGCAATTCACCGGTGTACAGATCAGCATGGCTTCACTCTGCCCCAACCCCATGGGCAACAGCTCTACCCCGAAGCGTTCCGAGAATGGCGCCACCATGGCTTCCGGCATGGGCACCATCTGGGCAATGCGTAACGGGTTGTCACGATCATCCGGCTGTGGCGGTGCATTAAACAAAAAGTGGTGCATGGCACCCAGGGTAAAGGTTTGGGTGGCGCCGAAATGCCGTATGCGATCCCAGAACGTGGTCACCGAAAAGCGCTTTTCCAGTACCACCGGAATGCCTTCGTACAAGGCTCTGAATACCGCCGTGATCCAGGCACCGGAATTGTAGAGCGGTAACACATTGTAGATCACATCCCCTTCACGACTGCCAAAGTAAAGGGAAGCGGCCTGGGCGATAGGGCGAATCCAGCAATTATGGCTCTGCAACACACCTTTTGATTTGCCGGTGGTGCCGGAGGTCCAGAGCACCGCACAGGTATCCCCGTAGTCCATGCCGGTGTAGTCCGGCGTGATGGGCGCATGATCACCAAGGGCGGCAAAACTGATGGCACCCGGCAATCTGATCTGGTCATCTGCCCCCAACACCACCAGTTTTTCGCCACTCAGGGCTTCAGAGACGGCCTCCACACGATCCTGCAACGCCACTTCGGTAACCAGTACCCTGGCCCGACTGCGTTGCAGGGTATCGCTCAACCAGGCACCTTTGTAATCGGTGTTGATGGGCACCCACACCGCCCCCAGCTTGTTGGTGGCCAGGGCCAGCAACACGGTTTCAATACCGCTGTCCAGATAAAAGCAGACCCGATCACCGGCCTGCACACCCAGCGCCTGCAAACCGGCGGCAATGCAATTACATTCCGCTTCGGCCTGGGCAAAGGTCAGGCGGCGTTCATCGGTGATCAAAAACTCGGTGTCCCCCCCCTGCTGGGCTTGCATGGCCAGCATTTTGGGCAGAATACGATTGCGGGTATCGGTCAGATCGAGCTTGTTCACGGGGCCTCTCTACAGTCGGCTGGACTCGTTATTGGTTGTTGTATTGGCCGCATTCTGTGGGCGACCACCATTTATGCAATTATTTTTGCAATATACTAGCATAATGATAGACTGGCGCAACCGCTCTGGCGTATCCACAACAATAACGAAGGCAAGCTCCATGGCAAGTGAAACCACCGCAACGCAATTGGATCAGCTCCCCGGTACCGGGGTGGAACCGCCTCTGATCGCCGAGGCCGACAGCCTGAACTGGAATGACAGCTTTGATGTAATCGTGGTGGGATTGGGGGCCGCCGGGGTCAGCTCGGCCATTGAGGCGGCCGATCGCGGCGCCAGGGTTGCCTTCATCGACCGTTTTGAAGGGGGTGGCACCACCGCCCGCAGCGGCAGCGTCATGTACGCCGGCGGCGGCACCGCCCTGCAGCGGCGGCTGGGGGTAGAGGACACGCCGGACAACATGTTCAACTGCCTGCGCCACGAGGTACAGGATGCGGTCAGTGAAGCCACATTGCGCCGGTTTTGTACCGACAGCCCGGCCAACTTTGACTTTGTCACCGCCAACGGCACACGCTACAGCGGCACACTGTTCCCCAACAAAACCAGTTACCCCGTGCACGGACACAGCCTCTATTATTCCGGCAATGAACTGATCTATACCCAGGATGCAAAACCCGCCCACAGGGGCCACCTGGCTGATGGGATCAAGCGTTTTACCGCCTTCGGCCCGGCCTTTATCGGCCCACTGATCAAGAGCGCATTGAAAAAAGGCGTCACCCCGATTCGCAGAACCCGGGTCACCCGGCTGATCAAAAACAACAACGGCGAGATCATCGGCGTGGAGGCCATGCAGGTGCCCGGCGGCTGGACCGGCCTCAAACACAAGGTGCTGTCCACCCTCGCCTCCTACGCGCAGATTTATTTTGCCCCGGCTGCCCGGGGCTATCGCAAGAAATTGTTTGCACTGGAACAGCGCTGCGCCCACCCGGTCCGTTATCGCGCCGGGGGCGGTGTGGTGCTCGCGGCCGGGGGCTTCATCCTCAACAAAGAAATGACCGCCCGATACCTGCCTGACTTTCAACGGGCGCTGAAGCTGGGCACCACCGGTGACACCGGTGCCGGCATTGCCCTGGGGGTCAGTGTGGGCGGTGTCGCACAACGCCTGGGAACGGCCACCGCCTGGCGTTTCATTAATCCGCCCCAGGACTGGCCCAAGGCGGCCATCGTCAACCTGCAGGGCAAACGTTATGTCAACGAAGCCATGTACGGTGCGGTAATCGGCACCCGCATGATGGCGGAAAACAACGGCGAGTGCATTCTGATAATGGACAAACCATTGTTTGAATCCAGCCTGGCCAACCTGAATCTGAAAAGCTCCCGCCTGGTTACCTGGATGCAGGCCAAAACCGCTGTACGCACCGCCAAGTCGGCAGCGACGCTGGATGAATTGGCAGCACGCCTGAAGATTGATGGACAGCAACTGAAGCTCACCATCGAGCATTACAATGCTGCCGCCCGTGGTGAACGCCAGGACGAGTTCGGCAAGGCCCCCGGTGACATGCAAACCATCACCCAAGGGCCGTTCTACGCCATCAATATGTCCGTCGGAAAAGGCGACATCACCTCAGTGATTTCCCTCGGCGGGCTCAAGGTATGCGAGCAGACCGGATCGGTGCTGGATGCCGACAACCAACCCATTCCCGGTTTATTTGCTGCCGGCCGTAGTGCCATCGGCGTGGCATCCAATGCCTATGTCAGCGGATTGTCCATTGCCGATGGTGTTTTTTCCGGGCGCCGTGCCGGCCAGTACGCCTGGCAACGGGCACAGGGCACACAGCAGCCCCAGCCGGACGCCACTGCCCGGGGCACCGCGCAACCGGCATAAGAACTGTGGTACCGACAATGGTACCGACAATGGCACCGGCTGCCGGGTTGCCCGGTTAGCTGCCGGCTGCGGTAATAGTTCCGATTTTCTCCACCTGCAGTTTATGCCAGTATGGGTTTCCACCCCCCCATCTGAAAGGAGCCACAGCATGTGCCCACAGGGAGAAAACGATTTTCAATCGGTGAGACCCAGGGACTGGAAGCCCATCAACCATTCCCACCTGCAAACCATCATCGGCAACTGGCGCCAATGCCGGGACACCGATCGATCCGGTGAATCGATTCTTGAATACGATTTGCATCAGTTCAACGAATACACCCACGGCAACGGCAAGTACGTTTGCATCGCTGCCCGGGGCAGTGGGGAGGCCAGAAATGCCACCCGTTACCTTTATCAGTTTGAACGCAACAACGCCGACAACAGTTACGATCTGTACTGGGCAGCCCGCTGTGCCGATCACAACTATAATAATCCGCGCAGCATTGACTTTCCGTCGAATCAGTACCGTATTGCTGCGCCTGTTCCGGTGGTGGCCCCTGCTCCTGTACCCGCACCGGCCCCGGCACCAGCCCCGGTAGT
>DKQK01000062.1:0-23155 GCA_002471665.1 Gammaproteobacteria bacterium UBA7310 | reverse complement strand
GCGCCGGCACCGGCGCAAACGCCGCCCGCCAATGCCACCCCCACCTGGGCCAGTATCGTCAGGGGCGGCAAGTAATCCCACTTACATCCAGTGATTACGTCCGCGTACTGAGTTGATACTTTTGCCGTAGCTCAGTACCTGGCAATCCACATCGTATTTGGTGGCATAGCCGCTGGTGACCCAGAAATCGATAAACCAGTTTCTGAAGCCGTCTACGGTTTCAAACCAGAACTCGCCGTAGTTGGGATCCATAAAGCAGACATCCTGACCAACCCAGGCCGCCATGGCATGACCGCCGCCTTCGCGGTGAATGGAAATGGAACGGTAACCCCAGCGCCCTTTTAAAATACGGTTAACCATCTGCACCGCACGGCCGTAAGGTGTCGCCCCCGTGTCCACATCCTCAAAAATCATGGCATTGCTGTGGCCCTGCAAAATAATGCCCACGGTTTTCAGTATATTGTTTTCCCACAGGGTTTGATTGCCATTGGCTTTGGACTGCTTATGGGCGTCGATCAGCATGGCGGCAGAACTGACTTTGACAAAACCATCCTGAATCAACCAGCCCCAGAAATCTTCATCGTTGGCATGATTGGCTATCCAGAAGGTAGACATGGCCTTACACACGCCGTGCATACCCTGGGGCTTATAATATTTTCCCACCCCCAATTGCGCCATCTGGGTCTTTCCCTTGGCTTCATTCGGGGTGCCCCCCTGGACAAAAATCTTGGTGCAGGCGCCCTGGTTTTCCAGCGCTTTGGCCTGGATCTTTGCCATTTTGGCGGTACGGTTAAGGTCAGCATCGATTAAATGTGCATTCGGTAGAACAGTGGTGCGTGGCATTGTGTTTCCTCATTGAAATCCGGTTTTGTGTTTTACTGCTGCTCAACCGGATAGTTTCAACAAAGGTGCCAGGTTCCCCGGCCAAAACTGTGACATATGGCGGGTTTGCCGGGGGGCACATTACCCGCCGACGCGGCTGACGTGTCACTTCCGCCGCAGGCACATGTCACAGCCGGTATATCACCCTGGCGCACCGTTTCCAGACAAATATGCATTATATTTGCAATATAGTTGCATAATAAGTACTATCCTATTCAATCAACATCCAAATTCACTTAAAAGAATGACGCATTATGGATACCCGATTCAGTCAAGATCAACAGACCCTGCGCCAGGAGCTGCGTGAATACTTCACCAATCTGATGAGCCCGGACAAGGTAGCAGCCTGTATGGGCAAAGAAGGGGGGCCGGTATTCCGCGGCCTGGTGGAGCAACTGGGCGCCGACGGCATGCTGACACTGGGCTGGCCCGAGCAGTACGGGGGTAAAAACTTCACGGCCATTGAGCAGTTGATTCTGTTTGAAGAGGCCTGGAAAACCCACGCGCCTTTTCCGCTGATTACCCTGAACTCGGTGGCCCCCTCGCTGATGGCCTTTGGTACCGAAGAGCAAAAGCAGACCTTTCTGCCGCAGATTTCCGCCGGTAAATGCATCTTTGCCATCGGCTACACCGAGCCCGGTTCGGGCACCGACCTGGCCTCACTGAAAACCAAGGCTGAATTTGATGGTGAACACTGGATCATCAACGGCACCAAGGTCTGGACCAGTGCCGGCCATGATTGCGAATACATCTGGCTGGCGGCCCGCACCAGCAACGAAGGCAAACGCCCGTCCGATGGCATCACCCTGTTTATCGTCGATGCCAATGATCCCGGTTACAGCCATGCGCCTATCCATACCCTGGCCGGCGTGGATACCAATATGACCTATTACGAAAACGTTAAGGTGCCCGCCAACCGGGTGGTGGGGGAAGTCAATGGGGGTTGGAAGGTCATCACCTCGCAGTTGAATCACGAGCGTATTGTACTGGCCGCCATGTCTGTCATTTCCCGCAAACAATACGGTTATGTGCTGCAGGCGCTGTCGCAGACGGATGCCGACGGCAAACGGCGCCTGGATGACCCGCTGGTGGCCAGCAAAATAGGGGCGCTCTACGCCCGCCTGCACGCCATGGAGGTATTGAACCTGCGCAATGCCAACATGGTGGACGAACACAAAATCGATGTGGGGCTGGCCTCCGGTGGCAAGGTCTTCAATACCCTGGAACAGATCCGCATTCTACGGGAATTGCAGGAGCTGGCCGGTGAAGACATTGCCGTGCAGTATCAAAGCCCGGATGCGTTGTTTAATGGCCATCTGGAGTACGATTACCGTGCGGCCCAGATCATGACGGTGGGCGGTGGCGTAATGGAAGTGATGCGTTCCATGACGGCCTCCTTCGCCTTACGCATGCCCAATACCATTGTCTGACCAGCGCCGGGAGTCGATCATGAATTTTGAGTACAGTGAAGATCAGCAATCCATCCAGGATGTGGCAGTAAGGATGTTCCGCGACTGGTGTGCTGACGAAACCATACGGAACCTTTATAAATCACCTCAACCCATGCACCAGGAACTCTGGCAACAGGTCGCGCAAAGCGGCTTGCTGGGCACGACCCTGCCGCTGGAATACGGCGGCTCAGCCATGGGGATGACTGAACTGTGCCTGATACTGGAGCAGCAGGGCAGGAACGTTGCCCCCATCCCCATTCTGGAATCGGTGGTGGCGGCGGCCATGCCCATTGCCCGCTTTGCCAACGACGATTTGAAACAGCGCTGGCTGCCGGGAGTAATCAGTGGCGACACAATCCTGTCAACGGCCCACCCCTACCAGGGTTTGCAGAATCGGGCTCCGCTCAGCGCCCGTGCCTGTGGAGACGGCTGGGAACTGAGCGGCCACAGCAACCTGGCGGGTTACGCGAGCCTGGCCCAGGGCTTTGTGGTGAGCGCGCAACTGGATGACGGTGGCCATTGGGTGGGCTTTGTGGCGGCCGACAGCGCGGGCTTGAGCATCACGGCGCAACGGGCTACCAACGGCGAAGCCTGCGGCCACCTGTATTTCGATGGGGTTAGCGTGACGCCCGGCAACCTGATCGCCACCCACAGCGAGGCCGAAACCCTGTTGCAGTGGCAACGTCAGCACACCTTTGCCGCCATGGCGGCGCTGCAGCTGGGGGTTTTACAGGAAGGCCTGCAGCGGGCGGCGCAATACACCACCGAGCGCACTCAGTTCGGGCGCCCCCTGGCCGCCTTCCAGGCGGTTTCCCAGCAGGCAGCCGACGCCTATATGGCCATTGAAGCGCTGCGCGGCGTGTACTGGCGTTTGCTGGACATTCTGGATAATGGTGCCGACGAGCTGGAAACCAATCTTGCCGCTCACAGCGTCAAATTCTGGATCTGCGAATCCGGCCATATCGCGGCGCACATCATCCTGCACGTTCACGGCGGTATTGGTCAGGATCTGGATTATCCAGTGCATCGTTTCTTCAGCTGGGCCAAGAAAAACGAAGCCTACCTGGGTGGCGCCGATCAGCATGCCGCGCAACTGGGCCACCTGATCCAAAGTAACCCGCAGGCTTTGATCTGAATACAAAAGAAGGGCACCAAACGGCGCCCTTCTTGCGATACCCGGGAATTTCCCGGCATTGTTATTGTTTACGTTGCCTAAGTTATTGCCAGGCAGTTGCAGTGCCGTGATGCACCGGTTCAGGCCACCTGGGTTTCATGCTTCTGCTCTTTTTCGGCATCAAAATCCAGCAACTTGGATTTGCAATCCCGCACGGCATCAAAGAAATCCTCACCCCATTGCTGGATATCATGATGGGCGACAATATCAAAAGCCTCGCGAATGCGGCTGCGTGCTTCATCCTTATTCATGGTTAGCCCCAGATAACAGGCATTGACCATTTCCTGCGGATCATAGGGGTTGGCCAGCACCGCACCACGCAATTCGGCAGCGGCTCCGGCAAACTCCGACAACACCAGAACCCCGTTCCCTTCCGCCATGCCCTGGGCCGCAATGTATTCCTTGGCCACCAGATTCAGGCCATCCCGCAACGGTGTAATCCACATCACATCGGCAATGGTGTAATAGGCCACCAGTTCTTCGAAGGGGAACGCTCTGAAGAAAAACTGCACCGGAGTCCAACCAACCTTGGCAAAGCGGCCATTGATGCGCCCCACCGCCTGCTCGATCTGGTTTTGCAATTTGCGGTAGATGGTCATCTCCTGGGCTGCAGGCACACACACCATAAACAGCGACACTTTGCCCTGCAGTTCATCATGCTCTGCCAACAGTCGCTCATAGGCTTCCAGCTTCTCCAGGATACCCTTGGTGTAATCCAGGCGCTCCACCGACAGAATCAGTTTGGTGCGACTGAACTCATACCGCAGTTGCGCCATCTTGGCCTGAATACCGGAATCGTCCAACGCGGAGGAAACCCGTTTTAAATCCAGCCCCACCGGATGTGCCACCAGCCGGATGCGGCGATCATAGACCTGTATTTCCGTGGTCATTTCATCCAGCCCCACGGCGCAACCATAGGTGAGGAAACGCGGTGCGCAATTGGCCTTGGCCTTGACCTCCACCGGCATCACGCCGCGCGCCACATCCACAAAATTTTCGGCCTGCCGCGGAATATGAAAACCAATGACGTCGCACTGCATCAGGCTGCCGACAATCTGTTTCCGCCAGGGCAGCACATTGAACACATCCGCCGAGGGAAAATAGGTATGATGAAAAAAGGCAATGATCACATCCGGCCGCAATTCCCGCAGAAACGCCGGCACCATCCACAGGTTGTAATCGTGAATCCAGACGGTTGCCCCCTCTGCGGCTTCCGCCGCCGTGCGCTCGGCAAAGGCCTTGTTCACTTTCAGGAACACCTGCCAATGATCCTCACGGAAATTGGCGCGCTCCCAAAAGGTATGCAATGTGGGCCAGAATGCTTCCTTGGAAAAGCGCTTGTAGAATATGTCCACTTCTTTTTTGGTGAGCGGCACCCTTGCCGCCACCAAATGGGGATATTTCTGCGCATCTACCTCGGTGTGGGTTTCAAAACTCGATGCTTTACCTTCATGCACTGACCAGGCGACCCAGGAACCGGGCTTGTCATCGGAAAAGAAGCTCAGCAAAGTGGGAATGATCCCGTTGGGGGATTTGGGCCTGCGCCGTATCATTTTCCCATTTTCCTCAACTTCCTCGTAAGGAAGGCGGTGATACACAATCACCAGATCCGATTGCCCCGGCTCCAGTACATCCTGGGTTTCCGCGGCAATTCCCTTGGTACCGAGAAATCCAAAGTGTTCGATGGCTTCCAGAATACCACCGCACCCAGGCGCCTGCGCATGCAGAACCCGGGTGGAATTTTCCGTGGCGGTGAGCAGCCCTTTTTCGGAGGCGCCGACACACACGCCGTTATAGCCTTGCTCAAACAGGGAAAGATCGTTCAGGGTATCCCCTGCCACCAGCACATGGCTTTGTTCAATTTGCAGATGTTCAACCAGGTTACGCAGGGTTTTGCCCTTGTTCACACCCCGGGGTAAAACATCCAGGAACTTGTTCGAGGAATACAACAGATCACATCCCAGATCTTCCACAATGCCCTTCAGTTCATCGGTCACGGCATCGACGCTGCAAAAATAGGAACAGCGGCGTTCCTGCGGCACTTCCTGTCGTTGCAGCCCTTCAATGTGCGCAACGGATTCCTCAATCAAACGCTCACCGGGCCAGAGATTATCAATCTCGCCCTGGATGGCCTGCACCGGTTGCTGGGTGCGGCCGTCCACCACGGTCCCCCCCACATCACAAATAATGTAATCCGGTTGCGGCAGGGTAGGGTCGGATAACAACGGCAATACGGATTCCAGTCCGCGCCCGGTGACAAACACCAATTGAATTTCGGGGTGGGAAACCACCAGTTGATAGAGTTTTAATCGACTGTCTGGGTCACCGGCTAGAAAGGTACCATCGAGATCGGTCGCTAAAAGCATTGTTTCCTCCTGATTGGGGCGCTCGATAAAAATCGCGGCAGGTGTGCCCGCGAAATCCGCGCCGTTCAGCACTTAAAGTGTCAGGAGATCAGAAAACCACGCGCATAGTGCTGCAGAAAAACGCGGCGATTAGGTTCAGGAACAAGCGTTGGATACTTTCAACCCCTAGAATCGAACTCCAGACACTGATCACGGTTAAATAAGCAAGAAATGCACCAAAACAGTTCACGGCTAGGGCGATTCTTCTGCAGAGCACGCCGGGCGGGGGCTGGAGCGCAACGATGCGTTCCGGGCCCCGGGCCAACGGCATGGTCAGTTATGCAACGCTTGGGTGCACTGCGTAAATATTAGCCGTGGAAAGTCTGTTCCGAGCCATCCTGCTCGTCTATATAGGTTATGGTGGACGTATTAAAATTCAAGTCAACAAACAGATGGCAGTAATGTTCACCATGACGCCAAGCCATGGCCACGCTGGAATCATTGGAATAATTCAGTTCAAAGCGCCCCTGAAAAGCCGGGTAATTTGAGCGGAAACGCATCAGACGCAGCAAACGTTGCACCACCGGTTGCTCCACGGCCTCGTCCACTTCCTCCAGCGTATAGTACTTGCGATTGATGTCCCGTAACTCACCGGTGCGCTCCATCAAATCCCGATCGTTCACTCCGGCCAGCAGGCCTACGTAATACACCTGCGGTATGCCCGGCGCAAAAAACTGAATGGCCCGGGCTGCAATGTAGGCATCATCGTTCTGCATCATGGCATCATAGAAGGTGCAGGTAAGCTGATAGATGGCACCCACGCTGTGAATATTGGCCGCCGAGCGCCGCAGTATGGGATCAGCCGAGCGGGCATCGATGTTATCAATCAGATCCTTGATCTTGTCATCCGGCAACACGCCTTCCACATCGGGAATACAGATTCCATCATGGGTATCCAGTACGGTTATCATATTGCGCGGACACATTCTCAGCCAGTTTTTCAGATACACACTGTTGGCATCCAGCAGGGAATAGAGCAACAGGGGCGGTAACGCAAACCCATAAGGATGCATATTGCGGCGGGAGATCGCGTATTGGTAACTGGTATGGTCGTGCACCTCCGGCAAACACTCGGCGCCGTGGCGCTGCGCCACTTCGTTCACCCATTCCAGTATGCGATACACATTCGGCTCCACCAGAAAGCAGCTGGTGCCGATTTTTTTAGTGGTGTAACCGAAGGCATCCAGACGAAACAGAGTAACGCCCTTCTCCGTCAGAAAACGAATATAGCGCTCCATCAACTGATAGGTTTTTTCGGATTCATAATTCAGATCAATCTGATGCTCGGTGAAAGTACACCACACAGATGCCCTGCCACCGTTGGCAAACTCCACTTCCCGAAACGGCTCCTTTTCCTTGCGGATGTGAATCTTGGCCATGTCATCCGGTGTGATCTCACCGAACTTTTCCACATCCACAAACAGATCCGCGTATTCAGAATCGAAGCCCTTGGCAACGAAGTCCCTGAACTCCACTGACTCATCGGAAATGTGATTGACGGTGAGATCCGCGCACAGATCGTAACGACTGGAAATGCGTTCGATGTCTTCCCAGGTACCGAAGGCAGGGTCCACCTCTTCGTGGGTCAGCGGCGAAAACCCGCCATCGGCGTTGGACGGATAGAAAGGAAGAATGTGCACACCACCAATGGCATCGTGCAGGTGTTTTTCAATCACCGTATTCAGGTCACGAAGATTATTTCCCAAGCGATCCGGATAGCAAATCAGTTGGACAGCGTTGCGCAGTGGCATATTTTGCTCCAAGACTTTCTTGATGGTTTTTTACCATACCGACTTCGAAACCGGTGTGCAAATGGGTCGGCCTGGCAACGAAATCAGGCAATCCAGATCTGCTGGGTATTCACAAATTCCCGGATACCATGTGGCCCCAGTTCACGTCCGTAGCCGGAGCGGCCGATACCACCGGAAGGCAACCGGGGATCGGTTTTCACAATACCGTTGACAGCGATTTGCCCTGCTTGCAGCGAGGCAATGGCCAGATTGATGCAATCCTGGTTGGTGGTCCAGATGCTGGCGCCCAAACCGTACTCCGTGGCATTGGCCAGCGTCAGCGCCTGCTCGATATCATTGACCGGTGTTATGCTCAGCACTGGGCCAAAGGTTTCTTCTTCGAATACCGGCATGCCCGGCTGCACATCCAGCAGCAAGGTGGGCGGATAAAAAAATCCACCACCGGCCGGCAGGTCTCCCCCCAGAATGCAGCGGGCTCCGGCGTTAACCGAATCCGTTACCTGCTGATGCAGATGCTCCCGTAAATCCGAGCGTGCCAATGGCCCCAGTTGGTTGCTCTCATTGCGCGGGTCACCCATGGCGATCTTACTGAAACGCTCATATAACTTTTCACAAAAACTGTCATAGATACTGGCTTCAACCAATAGCCGTTTGGCGGCAATACAGGATTGGCCGGCATTGATCATGCGTGACAAGGTAACAATATCGGCGGCCTTTTCCAGATCGGCATCCGCCATCACAATACAGGGATCAGAACCACCCAGCTCCAGTACCGCCGGTTTTAATCCAGCCGCCGCCCTCGCCGCAACCTTTTGTCCAGCACCACTGGAACCGGTGAACGACACCGCTTTAACCGCCGGGTGATCAATGGCGGCCGCCACCTGTTCATTGGTGATGGGCAGGTTAGCCATGACGTTTTGCGGCAGGCCGGATGCGTGAAACACCTCGGTTAGCCGGCGTGCTGTTGCCGGTACATTGGGATCCGCTTTCATAACACAGGTGTTACCCGCCATCAGCGCCGGGGCCACAAAACGCAATGCCAGCCACACCGGTGCATTCCATGGCAGTATGCCCAACACCGTACCCAGGGGCGGATACTGTACGTAGCTGGTGCTGGCATCGGAATCCAGAAACTCCGGCGCCAGATACTGATCTGCGTGATCGGCATAAAATTCCGCGCACCAGGCGCCTTTCTCCACCTCACCCAATCCTTCGGCCAGTGGCTTACCCATTTCAAGCGCCATCAGCTCTGCCAGCTCGGACTTCGCCTCCCGCATGCCGGTGGCCATGTTGCGCAGATAAACCGCCCGTTCAGCGATGGATTTGGCGCGCCACGCGGTAAACCCTGCGGCCACCTGCGCAATCAGATCATGGGCGGCATCCGGCGCCAGAGATTGCGCCGTCGGCAGCGCTTCTCCGGTGGTGGGATTGACTGGTGTTAGCATACTTTTCTCCTAGCTTAATTCTTACACGGGTTGTTACACCGGTCTCAAACAGGGGATACGGACTTCCTGCGCGTTTTTGATGCTTTCACATTGCTGTCCTTATTGGCGCCCACCGGGGCTTCCTCCGTTTCAGCCTGACGCGATTGCACCAGCTCCATGTGTTCGCCGGATGCAGCGCCCTCGGACTTTACGGTAAAATCCCGCTCCAACGTAAAGAATGAACGACAACCGTCGTCGGTGATCACAATGGTGTCCGAAATTCCACAGGTCTTATCGCCATCCACCCCCCACATCCACGGAATCATGTGGAAGGTCATGCCTTCTTTCAAAACCGCCGAGTTACCCTGTTTCAGGCTAATGATGTAACCCTCATCCCAACTGGGGGGAAAGGCAATTCCGATGGAATAACCGGAACGGGTAATCAGGCGCGCACCCACGTTGTTGTCAGTAATGATGTTGCGCACCATGTTATCCACGTCCGACACGGTCATGCCGGGCTGAACCATACGGTGAACAGCATTCAATGCCCGCTTCATGGTTTCCTGGGCTTCGTACATGGAATCTGTCATTTCACCCAGCAACACGGTACGCATCATGGCGGTGTGATAGCGTCGGTAACAGCCACCCACTTCCAGAAACACATGCTCACCGGGCTGCACTACACGCCCTTCAAAGGTGGCATGACCAATCATGGTACGGGGGCCCGACGTGACATAAGGCATCACCGCCGGGGTCTCGCCGCCGGCACGGAACATGGCGGCGCTGATGGCCGCGCCGATTTCGTTTTCTGTAATCCCGGCACGACAGGCTTCAATCCCCGCTTTCATTCCCGCTTCGGTGGCAATGGCGGCCCGCTGCATGACCTCAATCTCCACGGCGGATTTGCAAATACGGCCTTCCTCCACGATACCAAAGCAATCCAATAGCTTACCGTCCTTGAGGGAGGTATGAATGCAATCCTGCTGGTAGGCAGGGAAGAAGTAGCTGTTGCGCTCATATCCGATGCGTTTATCGGCCAGTCCGAATTCGCGCAGGGCGTCCACCAGCATCTGAATGGCATCACCGGTATCCGGGTAGGGCCGGGTCACCTCCACCCAGGTGCGGGCGAACACATTGGATTCTTCCAATGCCCGGGTAATCATGAACGGCTCCTTTTCCAACGGCACCACCAGGGCCTGGAAGAAGGAATAGCCGGTGGTCTGATAATCCGTCAGATAAGCGATATTCTCCGGATCGGTGATCACCACCGCATCCAGATGGCGCTCGGCAATGCGCTGCCGCAATTCCACCAACCGACGCTGGAATTCCGAATAGGGAAACGTCATGTCATCACGTTCAATCATGCGGCCTCCTCCATCACAAAACGCACCGCGTCCACCAGAATATCCAAACCGGCCAGCAAGTCCTCCCGGGGAATGGTAAGCGGTGGTATCAGCTTCAACACCCGGCCGCCGGTACCACAGCTCGCAATAATCAAACCGTGTTCAAAGCAGCGTTTGACGATGGCAGTGGCACGTTCACCATTGCGCACATCCAACCCCATGATCAGGCCCTTGCCACGCAGCTGCAGACTGTTGTCTGCCTTCAGCAACGGCTCCAGTTGGGTGCGGGTCAATTGCGTTTTCTCCGCGACTTCCTGCATCAACTCATCGTTCTCGAAATAACTCAACGCCTCCGCACCGGCCACGAACGACAGGTTCTGGCCACGAAATGTGCCGGTGTGTTCCCCCGGGGACCAATGCTTATCCAGTTCGGGATGCACCAGATTCATGGCCATGGGTGTGCCAATGCCGCCAATACCTTTTGCCAGACAGATGATATCGGGCTCTACATCCATATCGTCAAAACTGAAATAAGAACCGGTCCGGCCACAGCCCACCTGAATCTCGTCCACGATCAGTACGGCACCCAGTTCCCGAGCCAATGCGGACAACGCTTTCAGCCATTCCTTGCCCGCCACATTAACGCCGCCTTCGGCTTGTATCACTTCCACCAGAAACGCCGCCGGTGCATCCAGGCCGCTGGAAGGATCCCGGTAACGGGACCCCAGCGCCTGCAATGACTGGATGCCACAATCGGCTTCACACCCAACACACCGGGTTTCGCAGCCAAAGGGTTCATGACTGACGTGTAGCAAAGGCACGCCGGATGCACCACGAAAATACTGATTGGCGGTGGCCGCCAGGGCCCCCAGTGTCATGCCGTGAAAACCATGGCTGAATGCCACGATCTGGTGGCGACCGGTGGCCCGCCGTGCCAGTTTCATGGCCGCCTCCACCGCATTGGTGCCGGTTGGCCCCATAAACTGCATGCGGTGCGGCATGTTCCTGGGCGCAAGAATCACGTCAGTGAAACGCTGCATGAAATTGGCCTTGGCGCTGGTCTGCATATCCAGACTGTGCAGCACACCATCTTTCTGCATGTAGTCGATCATTGCCTGAATCATGCGCTCGTTGTTGTGGCCAAAATTCAAAACCCCGGCACCGGCAAAAAAATCAATGTATTCCTTTCCATTCTCATCGGTTTGACGGGCATTCTTCGCTGAAGAAAACACCACGGGAAACATCCGGCTATAGGCGCGGATACTGGACTCTCGCTCTTCAAAGATGCTCATGTTCTCTCCTTTGTTTTCCGTTATTAGATTGCAGACAAGCCCGCCAAGCGGCAAAACCACCGGCAGACATCTGCAATCAATCGATCATTAAAGTCATAGTGAGGGCTGTGGCAGGGAACATGATGACCCTGGCCATCATCGCTGCCGATCAGCGCAAAGGCGCCGGGAATTGCCTGCAGGTAGTAACTGAAATCTTCCGACGCCATGATCGGCATCGGGTGACCATGCTGCAGCGTTTCCGCACCGAACAGATCAACCCAGGCCTGCCGCGCCTGTGTGGCCGGCGCGGCATGATTGATGGTGGCCTGGTAGCGGGGCTCATGGGTTACGGTGCATTGCACCCCCCAGGATGCCGCGGTTTGTGTGGCCACCTCGGTAATGAGTTGATTAATGGTGTGCCGGGTAGATTCATCGGGGACGCGAATGCTGCCGCCCAATTGCGCTGTTTCGGGGATCACGGTGGGGGCGGTACCGGCATTAAACTGGGTAACACTGATCACCGCCGCAGCCTGGGGCGACAGACGGCGGCTTACGATTTGCTGCAAAGCGAGGGTGATGGCGCTGGCGGCGAGCAAAGGGTCGCGACAGGCTTCCGGTTGGCTGGCATGGCCGCCGCGTCCGATCACATCAATAATAAAGGTGCCATTGCCGCACATGACCAGTGAATCAGGGCAGGCCATGGCGCCATAAGGCAACGCCGGCCAATTGTGCCAGCCATAAATACAGGCAACCCCTTCCAGGGCACCGTCACGAATCATTTCCCGCGCTCCGTGAAAACCCTCTTCCGCGGGCTGGAAGATCAGTACCACCGGTTGTGGTAACTGCGATTCATGCCGTTTCAACCAGCGGGCGGTGGCCAATAGCGTTGCCGTATGACCATCGTGGCCGCAGGCATGCATGCAGCCTTCGTTTTGCGACTGCCAGTCTTTGCCGGTTTGCTCCGTGATGGGCAAGGCATCCATATCCCCGCGCAGCGCGATGGCCGGGCCCCCTGCCCCGGAATTCAACCAGGCGATGGTGCCGGTTTCAGCGCAGGGCCGCCAGGGGATCGATAACTCATCCAGTTCATGACGCACCGCCAAAGCGGTCTGATGCTCTTGCCAACTTAATTCCGGACGCGCATGTAGTTGTCTTCGAAATGCCTGCGCAAATTCGACGGTGTCTTGCCAATGGTTCGGCATTCAGCGTCTCCTGCCTGTGTTCACGAAGCCCCGAATGCAAATAGCAGGGTACCTACTGCAACAACTAGTACACTTAACTATAGATAGCAAGGCGCGTTTTCAGTGCGGCTGACTGATAACAGTGCAGGTGCAAGGGCTGTTCCACACACCGGAAAAACTGCTTTCCGAACCCCGGAACAGGCACATAAACCCCTGCAAAAACAGGTATCTAGATGCATTGATTTTTTTTGGTCAGGGCATATACGGGAGGGGGTGGCGCACCACGACACGCCTGATCAGCACATTGTAGTGCATAGCGATGTGGTGCACAGCGATCAGAAAGCGATCGATTTGATTTATTGGTTGGAAATCAAACGCTCCTTACGGGCCTCATACTGCTTTTTCTTTTCCTCAATACGGCCCAGCTCTTCCAGCGTGACCAAGCCCGGCCCACGGACACCGGACATCACCAACAGCGCCACCGGGTTGTAGCGCAGCACCCGGGGCACCGCCCGCGCGTACCCGCGCAACCGTTTGCACAGTTTTTCGTAGGCGGCCTGATCCCGATCGCTCCAGGGCAGATCAAAACGCTGCCGGTACAGTGGGTGCAACGCGCCGATGGCGGCAACCCGCATGGTAGGGTACACCAGCTTGCGATGCAGCTTGTCCGCCAGGGGTTGGGCCGATTTAACGTGCTTCAAACGGGCCGGCAGTTCGATACCACGGCTGGTGAGGAACTTCACGGTATCGTTATAGGTCATGGTGTTGAGGATCAGATCTTCATAATAGGCGTAGAAATCTTTCAACGTGGGCTCGATATGACGCTGAGGAATACCCAGCAGCAGACACAACTGCGTGTATTCCTCATACAACACCGCTTTCTCCCGGGTGCTCAGCGGTTTGCCCATATCCTCGCGAATGCGAATTACCCCATCCAGGAAGGTATCCGGTACGATTCGGAAGGTTTTCGGATCAAGGGCGTAGTATTTGGAACCATCATCCAGGGTACCCTTGATGTTGGCGTGCAGGCTGCGCAGGTCGGTGGCTTCACGCTGCGCGAAATCACCGCCGTCGTACAAAAACCGAATCATGGACCAGTTGGTGCGCCGCCCCCGGGCCTGGGGATCCGACTTGTATATGCCGTACCGGTTCACTGCGGTACCCACCGCAGGCAACGCCGATTGCATGGTGGCAATGGGCAACATCAACGGAAAGTGTGCCAGATCCGTTAACGTATCCCACATGATGGAACCTCGACCGGGCGCACGCCCCCGGGGTACTGCTTTCACCGCTGCCATTCCACCTCTCCTGTCATAGCCGGTTGAATTACGGAACACACCAACAGGTGCCACTGGAAAGGCTTATTGTAATGCGAGAAATTCTAGCTTACTCTCACATTATACAAAATCGAATTATCGTCTCAAAAAACAAGATATTCTTTTTAAAATCAGAATATTACAAGCGGATCACAAACCGAAGACCCTGAGCGCGGTCGCGGCTAGCCCCGGACGCTCGTGTTTTCGGCACTATTCCAGCACGGGGTTCAATAAGGGTAAGGGGGCTTCCCAACCGCTCAGGCAAACTGCCCAGGGGCCCGGTTCACACTCATCCCGACCGGCGCGCCGCAGGCCAATGATACGGGCCTGATCCACACCTTCCGCTGAATAGGCGGTAAAGTCCGAGGATGAATCGCCAAAAGCCGCCATCACTTCCCAGCCCCGTGTCTGCCATTCCCGCAGCACACGGCGTTTGAAGGTTTCGGCGTCGGCCCGATCCGCAGCGCTCTGGGTCACATACAGGTTACCCAGCGGAAACCCCTCATCCTCCAGCCAACCGGGAATATGGCATTGCAACAGCTGAATGCGGGCGGTGATGTAGATGATTTCATAGCCCAGCGCCGCGTATTGACTCACCGCCGCGGCAGCCCCGTCGCGGGCACGCCAGAACTGCCAGGGGGAAGGGGTAAGGGTACCGTCAATATCAAACACCACGGCGCTTTGCTGTGTGGGCGTGGTGTCAGGAAAACGCTCCGGCAGATTCGCACAGGAGGAGCAGAACAGGATCAGGCCGATGAGAAAATGAACACGCATAGAACCTCCCGCCAAGGCCGGTCGGAGTCGCCGATAGACGCATTATTGCAAAAATACGAAAATTATTCCCCCTGCCTCATATAATGCAGGGGTAAAACAGGTTCTTAACCAAGGCATTCACGTGCACGGAAAACAACCCCGCAAGCGGCGGCGCCCGCAACAGGCGCGCGCCATTAAAAAGTACAATGAAATTCTGGATGCCAGTGCCCGGGTGTTGGAAAACCTGGGCTTTCAACAGGCCACCATGAGCGAAATACACCTGGAAAGCGGCCACCCTTACGCCACCATCTATCAGTATTTCAGCAACAAAGAGGACGTTTACCTGGCTTGGCTGGAACGTTTTATGGATGAAGCCATCTTTGAGCTGGCCCACCGTGTCGCTAAAACACCGGGCACGGACCTGACCCAACGTATTGAACTGGGAGTACATTACTCACTGCAGCAAATCATTACCCACCGCCACACTCTGGAAAAACTGCTCAATGGCATGTCACTGGTTACCTCGCGCATGGTGGAGCACCTGGAAGACAAGAGCCGCAGGCTGATCCAACAGGCTTTCGCCCGCCAATTGCAAGCCTCTCCGGACGACGCTCTGTTTGAACAACTGCTTACCGCCACCCGTGCCGGCAATGGCTATTGGCTGATGTTGATGCTCAATACCCGCCACGACATCCATCTTGAAAGAGAAACCCGTAATGTCACGTCTTTGATCCGGGCGCTGCTTGCCAATTAAACTGGTGCCATCTATTCGGAGAATCGAAATGCAGCGGGTGTACGGCCAGTGGCACAGCGAAAGGCATAGGAAAAACTGGCCGGTGTACTGTAGCCCAGACGATATGCAATTTCCTTCAAAGAAAGATCGGTCTCAAGCAGATAGGCTTTCGCCCTGGCGATCTTAACAGACTTGATATACTGCGAAATGGAGCAACCGGTTTGCTCACGAAACAACTTGGAGAAATAGCGCTCGCTGAAACCACACAGCGATGCCAGCTCCGTCACACTGGGCGCTTTGCCATCAGCACCCGACAAACACTGCTCAATCAATTCAAAATCCTGAGCGCTTAACCGTCTGGGTTGACTGGCCGGCTGTTTTTCCACATACGACCAGTGGGCACATTCCACCAGCAATGCCTGACCCAGGGCATCCACAACTTTGTCACTGATGGGGCTGGGATAAATGGCTTCATTCATCAGTCTGAACATAATGGAAGACACCAATGTGCTTCGCACATCCAATGCATCCAACAAACGCACCTGGGAAATGGCCGCCAGGGAGCCCATAATGCTTTCCGCATAGCCGACGCTGAAGGTACAGGTTACGGTGCGCATCACCCCAGCCGAGATAGTCGCTATGATTTCACGGCCGGGCAGCATCATCATCAAGGCACTGGAACCCAATGCGCGGGGCTCCTCCCCTCCATAGCCGTACCTTACCGCTGCCGTGGATGCCACCAGCAACGAAAAACCCATCCGGTTGGGCATGAAGTTCAATACCGTAGGCTGGGTAAACCTGAGCTCATTAACGGCAATAACGGCATGCTTCGCTTCGTGCAGGATTGCGCCCTGGCGCAACTTGGCCTTAAGTGGCGAAGCGGACTCGGTGATGGTGGGTTCACAATTGATTTCCAGGGAGGATTGCAGTGAATCATCCTGCCACTGCACCAGAAAATCCGGTGCGTTATTCTTATTATTCATGAACAGCGGAGCCAACGGCTGATAAAATTCGTTTGATCTTCTATTCTATCGCTTGTTGATAGGACCAGGCAATCAGCTCCCGCAGCAACTCTGCGTTGAAGTTTTCTACCCGTTGAATGGTAATCCAGTAGCCATCGTGAGCGTTGTTCGCTTGCCGCACCTGAGGCGGATTAGGCAATTCAACAAAATGTTCCGGACTCACCCGCAGGCTGAACTGCCATTGGATGGGTACCGCCGTTTCAAAGTAGCCGAAGGTTTTTTCTCCCACCATCAGTGCAAACGCATTACCCGTCGGACTTAACCCGCTGCGCCGGGATTGTGGTAAAGATAAGCAGTATTTCATCACATCAACGTATTTCATACTGTGCCACGGCACTCAGCATTTGAGCGCTTCACTCCAGTCCTTGGCCCAACGTGCTGCCGTATAATGCGGCCGCTCATCCACCTGGGCATCGATGGTCAGCATGTTTCCCACGGGCATAGCACCGGAGCGATAGAGTGCATCCTCCAGCAATAACCCGGCATGGGCAAAGCGGGGATAACCGCGATCCCCCAGCGCAATCACACCGTACTTTCGGCCGCACAGATCCAGCGCTTCGTTATCCAGTGCCGCATACACCGGGTAGATATTGCGAGGCACATCCCCATCGCCGGTGGTGGAGCAACAGACCAGTATTGTTTCAGTTGGGTCACGCAGCAAATCCTGGGGCCTGGCTTCTTCGTTAACCTCGGTACCATAGCCCAGGGCCTGCAATATAGCGGCAGCAGCCTGAGCTGCTTTCCAGGCGCTGCCGTTCACGGTGCCAACAATAATCTGAATTCTATCCATGTTCATACCAAGGCAAAAATCACTCCAGCCGCGCCCTGTCGAACGGAATTTTTAGAGCATAGGAATCAGACAGTTAGGTGAGCCATGCCCGTGGATCGTTAAAACCCGCCTGTGCCGAATCCGACAATTGGAAAGTTCAATACATACATCAACGCAACGCCAACGACGGTTGTCAGCGATCTAAGCAAGAAAAAACTAAAACGAAGAGCCCGGCTGCTGTAGAAAACTCTGCTCCTGCTCGGTGGAAACCCGGCCCAGGGTGTGATTGCGATGGGGATAGCGACCGTACTGGTCAATGATGGCTTTGTGGCGCAACTCGAAATCGAGATTTTTTTCCAGACCCGGTTGTTGAAACAGAACCACTGCCTGCTGATGAATGGAGACCGACTCACTGTGCATATAGGGTAGATACAAGAAACTTTTTTCCGCGGCCGACAGCGGCTGATCGGCACCGCACCCTACCGCTTCCTGCGCCAGCGCCAACGCCATGCTGTCCAGGGCGAAGGCTCGGGCATCATCCCGATACAGGTTACGGGAGAATTGATCCAGTATGATGACCTCGGCCAACCGCCCCCGCGGCGCCACGCGCCAGGCAAATAATTCCGCCCGGGAAGCACTGGCGTGCAAAGCCCCGAAACGATCCCGGATCAACTGATCGAATGCCGGATCTTTCTTCCACCAGGATGCTTCACTGATCTCTTCAAACCAGAAACCCAGTACCTCGTCATACCCTGTCACAGCACCTCCTGGTGTTGATCGATTACCCGCAACAACTGCTCCACACTGGGTCTGGTTTTATAATCCAGGGCACTGTGTGACCACACCACCACACCCGCCTGATTAATTAAAAACACCGAGGCCACGGCGAATTTATGGTGAGTTCGCCCGCTCCAGTCTTCCACATTGATGCCGTACTCACGATACTTGGGAATCAGCTTGTCATCCAGCTGCATGGTGACCTTGAACAGGTCATGCACCACCAGATCCGGGTCAGACAGCACCGGAAACGGAATCTCATAGGTGCGCATTGCCATCGCCGCTGCATCGGGTTTGTCCACACTGATCAGCACCGGCACAACCTCACGCTGCTTGAACGCCGGCCAGGCCTCGGTCAACTGCCGAATCTGACGATTGCAATACGGACACCAGCCACCGCGATAAAACACCACCAGCAAATTGCCCCTGGTTTTCAGCTCTTCCAGGGTGATCGAGTTTCCCTGATGATCATTAACGGTGAAACCCGGCACAATGGTACCCGGAGGCAAGCCGATATCATCTGCCAATGTGCCCAGGTCGGCGGCCGCCGTCACCTCCAGCTGCGGTAACTCGGCGGGCAATTGAATCTCACCGGCGTGGCTTGCGGTGTAAACGCAACACAAGGCCACAACCGCAATAGAATGAAAAAACAAAAAAGAGGATCGCATAGCACACTCCCTGGCCAGTGGATCAGAATGAAAATTTATCCCGCTTGTTTGTCCTGATATTTCGACGCATCCGTTGTGTATTCCGGATGCCCGTACTCCACCAGCAACCGATTGATCTTATTGATCAGGACCTGGTCCACAATATTATCCACAACCGGAATACGCTGTGCTACCCTGGTGGCGATCACCTGTGGTAACACATAAGCACTCACCATCGCAAAAAAAAGATAGTCCAGGGGAGAGGCCGCCACTTGCATTTTTCTGGCCAGCGAGCGATTGCCTTCACTTAAGAACACGCGGTTGAAAAACACTTTGGCAAAGCCTTTTTCCACCTCGTTGAAGATCCGGCTTCTGATGGACTTGTCCCGGGGCCGATAGGCCCCCATGGTGGCCCTCACCAGAGCACCACAGGTGGCATCGTCATAGCCATCCCGCAAGGTGCCTGAATAGGCCATCATCACGTCCACAATGGCCTGGGGGGTTGCCGGCAACAGCGCCTCGGGCAAGCCCAGTAAAAAACTCTGGTAGCGGCACAGCTCCACGATGGCCCGCTCCTGGGGGGTAAACGTTTTGCGCTTGCGGCCAATGGCATTGAAAGCAGCCAGAAACGCCGGAATGGTTCCTGCCGGCATTTGATCCACTTGGGGAATGGGAATGCCGTAGACCTTCACATCCCACTTTTCCGATCGCGTCAACAGATTGAAGCGCACCATGGAATGCATCAGGCGCACCATGGCCGCCGCTTTAAAACCAACGCCATAGCGGCGCAGGGCACCGGGCAGCGTCGCGGTGGTGAAAAAGCTGGCGGTTTCATTCACCCGCTGCACGGCGGATTCCCCGGACAGGGTACCGGTGAGGGCCATGGGCAAACCGGAGTACTGATTCATAAAAGTAGCGATAAATGCCCCCCGAATAGCAAAGGGAGTCAGATTGGCCATCTGATTGCGGCTGATGCGGGCGCCCTCATCCACCAGATCCAAATCCAGCCAATGGGGGGTGTTTTCCATGGCGCCGATAAAATCGTGCAACTCCGGGGGCGCATCGGGTACCGCAGCCAAGCCTTGATCACAGGCTGTTTTCAACATATCAATCAGGGGGCGAAAACCATAGCGGGGCATCAACGCGGCATAGGCATCCGCCACAATATCCCCCAGCATGGTATAGGCCCGGGCCCGCTCCACCCGCTCCTGATCCGCCAGCAGCGGGCCCCTGAACCGTTTCGCCAGGCGCCGCGGCATTTGTGATTTAACATTGGGGTCAGCGGTGAAACGTAACGGGGTATGATCGAAATCCACCGCGCCATACAGAGATGGAATTTTTTCTTTCTGCGAACGTACCTGTTGCTGTAATTCTGTTAACGAAATGCTCATGTTGTCGGTCTCGTCTGACGGCCCGGGAGGTGATGACTGTTAAGTCATTCTATATCAGATCCTCTTAGTCTGCAGAGGCCAGCCAAACCGCCAGGCCCTGTGCATTCAGTTTCATGTCCAGCGCCAGGATGCGCTCCAGTTCATCGTCCGCAAGGGTGCACCCATGCCGCCTGGCGCGGTTTACCGTATAGCCGGTGAGCAGGCCAACCAAGCGCTGCTCCCACTGCTCCAGAGGGGCCTGTGCCTGCACCCGGCGGGCGATGGCAACATAATCATCCACCTGTAATAGTAATTGCTCAGCCAACGCCGGCACCCCATCAACGGCACCGTAATGAGTTAGGTACATACGGCCGGGCTGTAACGACAACAACTTGGTAATGGAATTTTTCAGGGCCTGCGGATCGAACTGCACCGGGGTGGTGGAGAGCATGATAAAAGGCCCATTGGCCGTGTTCAGGGTGGGGTACGCCAGGCCAAAGGTATCACCGCTGAATACGCCATTGGACTGCAGGTCATGCACACAGAAATGATGGCGTGCGTGGCCCGGCGTATCATAAAACACCAGGGTGCGGTTACCCAGCGTAACCTGCTCGGCATCCTGCATCTGCCGCACGCGATGGGGCTCAACCGGTATCAGGTCACCGTAAATTTGCTGAAAAACCTCGGCGCCGTAAACGGCCGTGGCACCGGCCTTGAGTTGCGCCGGGTCAATCATATGACGGGCGCCCCTGGGGTGTACCAGCAAGGTTGCCTGAGGTAATCGCTGCATCAGCCCCCCCACTCCGCCGGCATGATCCAGGTGCACATGGGTGGGAATTATATACTTCACCTGCATGGGGTCGATCCCGCGCGCCTGCAACAACGCCATGATCGTGGCAATACTGTGTTGGGTACCGGTTTCCACCAGCGCCCATTCATCCTCGCTGCCCACCAGATACAGTGCTGCCAGGCCCTCATGAATCATACCCGTGTCAATTCGGGTTATGCCCTGTCCCAGATCTTCATAGGTTTTAAACGTCATGGTGAACTACGATGCTCCCCTGAGCCTGCTCTTTGTTGTGTTACTATAGTCCACTTCCGTCGGCAAACTGAATCGTATTATGAACCGTTTTCCCATCGACTATATTGAGCCTGTATTCCGCCCTCCCTCAGAGGGGCGCTCGTTGATTCTGCAGGTAACCAATGGCTGTTCCTACAATCAATGCACCTTCTGCGACATGTACACCGCAGCACAGAAAAAGTTTCGCCCCAAGGCCGAGGCGGATATTCTGGCAGAGATCGATGCAGTTGCGGGGCTGGCGGTACGCAAAGTGTTTCTGGCCGATGGCGACGCCATGGTACTGTCGGTACGCCGCCTCACCACCATCCTGCAGGCCATCAAAGATCGTATGCCCCAGGTAGAACGCGTGTCCGCCTACTGCCTTCCCAGCAACATCAAAAACAAATCCGTGGCAGAACTGGCCACCCTGCGGGAACTGGGGCTGGGTATGGTCTATGTGGGATGTGAATCCGGTGATGACGAAGTGCTGGGCTACATCAATAAAGGGGAAACCTTTGCAAGCTCCCGGGCGGCGCTGGTGAAATTAAAGCAGGCGGGAATTCAGAGTTCCGTCATGATACTCAATGGCATGGGTGGACGCCGTTTCTCACAACAGCACGCCATTAATTCAGCGCGCCTGATGAACGCAACCCAACCGGAGTACCTGTCCACCCTGGTGGTGTCCTTTCCCCTGGGGGAGGAGAGGGTACAGGCGGGATTCAACGGCCAGTTTGAACCCCTTGATCAGATGTCACTGTTTCACGAAATTCGCACGCTGCTGCAGCATCTTGAGCTGGACAACACTGTGTTTCGTTCTGATCACGCCTCCAATTACCTGGTATTGAAAGGCACCCTGGGTGCAGACAAACAGGCCATGCTGGAGAAGGTGGACCTGGCGATCAATCAGCCGGGGCGGATTCCATTGCGGCCGGAATGGATGCGGGGATTGTAAGCACAGTAACCTGTCACCCCTGGTACTTTTTGTTCTTTCGCACCACCACTAGTTAACTGGATTGACGCTGCCAACTCCCTAGACTGGATACTCCAAACCAGCACAAGGAGCGTTCGTCATGTTCAGTTTTCTTCCTCACAAGCTATGCCTTGTATTATCGGCAATCCTGCTCAGTACCACAGCCAGCATCAGCCATGCCGTCACCAAACAGACCTTCAGTGGCACCCAGTGCGAAAGCGTGTACAGCGCCAGCACGGTATACGGTGCCGGTATAGGCTATCAATATGGGGCCATTGAAAATAACAGCAGTACCCACTGGGGATACATCGACTGCCCGGTACCCCGTGCCAACGGTTACAGCAGCGGCACCATCGCCGATCTGGAAGTCAGCGTAACCGATACCGACGGGGGCATGTGGTGCACCGCCATCAACCGCAACCGCTTTGGTGACACAGTGGCATCGGAAACCGTTTACTCCACCGGTACCGGTGATCGGGTTCTTGATTTCGGCAGCGTTGCCGGAACCGCCTACGAAGGATACATCACCGTATTCTGCGTTCTGCCCAAGAGCGGCGGCAAGATTCACAGCATCGTTCTCGATCTCAACTGATCCTCATGGGGGCGGTAACATGAGCGGGTTTAGCGTAAAAGGAGTCCATCCGATTGTGCCGGGATTGGCCTGCACCGTTTTGGTAATCGGCATGGTTTATGGGCTCCGGGTACAACAAACGGTGGTGCAACTGCAACAGCAATCGGTAAACCTGAGCGCGCAGATTGCAGGGTATCAAAGCAGAATCGTCAACCAGGAAACTGAACTGGCCTTGCTATCGCAACGGATTGCCCGGGCCGATGCCCGGCAATCCCCTCTCCAGGC
>DKQK01000039.1 GCA_002471665.1 Gammaproteobacteria bacterium UBA7310 | reverse complement strand
GAAATCGGCTATGGCACATGGAATACGGTTGAGGAAGCATAGCCTGCTTTGATTAACTGACAACTTCCTCACGCTTGAAACCGGCTTTGTCCAGTAGCCACATCATTGGGCACCAATGTGTAAAAGACGACTGGATCTGATTTAGTGCTACAAAACCAGTAAATAAAAACCAGTATTCGTGCACAAATATTCCCAGAAGCAGACTCAATAGTGTGAAAAAACCGGCAGCGAATCGTAAGCCTTCGTTGATAGTCATGTAATGTCTCCTAAAAGATGAACTTAGCTCTTGCGTAGATATTGGAGTTTTGTTCAATTTGCCCAAACAACGTGTGTTCTTTGCTCCCACCCAGAACGTTGGCGCCGCCATTGATCTGCCAGCTATCCCCAATACGAACCATAATATTTGGTATCAGGTAATAGTCATCATCGGAAGGCGAGTAGAATAGGAACGCTGAGTACACAATGTTTGATTGTTGTGTGTTAAGAGTCCAGCGTGTGGTGATCACTTGTCGAGCTTTGCGTGGTCGATCATCTGGTGATGGAATCTTTTCCTTCAATTTCGAATAGTGATGGGTGTATTCGGAATAGATCTGGAAGTTGGCCGTTAAGTTGCGAACAATTTCAGATTCATAACCGATCAAGAAACGTGTTTGATTATTCGGTACATATGGGTTTGTACCCTGGTCGCTCTCCTTTGAAACCCAGTGGGCAAACTCGATGTTTGTTATGCCTCCTAAAGCACTGGCACGAGCACTGGCGCCTAGACTCTGTAATTTCGGGAAGTATAGTCTTTGTTCAGCAGGGTCATACCCTTCTGGAGTTTTGAAAAAGCCTTGATACAGGTACATTGCATATTCAATACCCTGCACGGTTTTATAGAAGCGGGCAGACAATTCGCCATCTTTTAGGTTGGCACCTGGTTTTCTGGCATTAACGGCAGGTGGTGCTGCTACAACATCGTCCACAAATGGAGAGAAATAAACCAACTTTTCTCCAGTGATGTAATTGTCAGGGTCAAACTTTGGTGACCAAATGATGTCAACGTTCACCAGCTCAGAATACCCGCTTGTTTTTAAGGCGTCAGAGGGTGCTTTTAGATATTGTTGGTCGTATCCACTGAAGAATGCGACCCAATCCTTTGGAAAAAAATCGTTTAGAAATAGGAGATCACCGGTTCCCCAGGTTAGTATCTGGCGTCCGGCCCGTACATCGATTGCGGATAAGGGTGAGAAACCAAGGTAGGCTTCCCGATTGATGCCATGCCACTCTGAGGTGATACCATCAAAGTACAACTCTCCTTTGTAGCTGGCAGTGATTCCGTGGTCCTGATAATAGGTTTGGATTCGCCCCCTCAAGTCCTGAGCCACCCATTCTTCCGCCAATGCATCACTATTATTAGTCCGATAACTATTTGTGGATTCCAAGAAACCACTCACCGGTAGCAAGGGTGTGGTTGCCGCCTCTTCTTCGGCCCAGCCTTCATCCCAATCACTCCACTCATCTTCTACAGCGGCCAGGAGCGTAGAGTGGAGTAAGCTGAAAATGGCTGAGATAGACAACCAGATGAATGTGTATTTCATATGAGTCACGTTTTATTTGTAGGTCTTTTCAACCATTCCTGTGGTGGTGTTCGCAGTGATCGCTCAGAAAATACGTCATCGTCGATGCCTATGTTGTACTTGATAAAGCGTATCTCACTAAGGGTGTATCCCCCTGTTCTGTGATCGGTTACTTTCATTTTCGTTACCGTGATATAGCCGTCAATTTCCTGTTGGTCTAAAGCCTCGATGCTGCGATATAGATTTTCTTGATCGTCAAAATATTCGGTTTTTTCTGGCAGATAAGTTGCTTTGTTTACCCAGACTTTATAATGTTTGAACTCGACCCCGTCAGGGTCAACCGGATAATTGTCGATAATGTAATGTGATTCTGTGGTTTCCGTTAGGGTGTGCTTGTCAGCCTTTAGAGAGCGACCGGAAACATCTTCATAGTAGAAGTCACTTCCAACAAAACTGGTTCGCTTGTCGCCCGCTGATATCCGCTTCACCAAGTCCAGACTTGGCAAATACAGCCAGCGGTCATCATCACGGTCGATGTGTTTCTTAACCAGAAAAGCCGTGCGTTTAACATCCGAGGGTCTTTGGAAGAATACAAAAAACTGTTGGTCGCCACCGTCGGTTACATTCTTCCGTAAGATCGTGAATTGACGCAGTTGCTCTCTGCCGCTGCCGTCAATGATTTTCATTCGGGTTTCCGCTCTTCCATCCTGACCCTGATAAAATGCAACATGGTTTGCCCGCTGCACTATCTGATCAGCAGTGATGGTTTCAGCCGATGCCACCAGGCAAGCGGATGAGGTGAATAGGCCAACTAGCAGTACGCTCAGCGCGTTGGTAACGGATTTCATTTTGCACTCCTTGTTTTTTCAGGGAAGAGGATGCCTTGTATTAGGGACATTATGGCCGGTAACAGTAGTAACGTGACGACACAGCTGGTGGCCATAATCGAAGCCAGGAATATGCCCACTGTGTTGTAAGGAACCAATGGTGCTGCCAGTAGTGGCAGGAAGCCAATTGCAATGACGATGGCATTACGAAGAATAGCGATGCCTGGCTCCCCAAACATAAGGTTCATTGTAGTGGTCCAGCTACCAGTGTCTTCATGGATTGCCCGTGCACGGTCGAGAAAATGTATGGCAAAGTCCACGGATAAACCCAATGTCAGGGAAGAAAGTACTGCAACGGGCATATCATAGTCTTTACTTATCCAGCCTATTAATCCGTATATCAGGGCGATCGTCAGGCTGAGTGGTATCATCGCGAGCACGCCGTAGAGGAGCGATCTGAACAGAAGCACCATGACAACAAAAACCATAACAAAAGCGCCGAACAAGCTGTTTAACATGCCTTTAACCATGGCTTCCTGCCACACCACATTAATGTAGGTCAAACCTCCCCACTGCACGCTAAGACCAGCTGGTAGTGGGTGCCCAGAAATATATTGCTCAACCTGTTCCACAACGATGGACATGTCTTTATTGTCGCCGCTTTTGAGTTGCAACCAGAGGGCAGCGTTTTGGTAGTCTGGTGTTACGAAGTGCCATAGGTCATAGGGGCGATGTGATGACTGGTAACTTAATATGGTTTGCGCGGTTTGGTTGCTATTGTCTGGGATGCGGTAAAATGTTTTGTCTCCACCTTGTAGCTCCCGATATACCGTTTTTACCAGGTCAACAATGCTGTTCGATTTACCTACCAGCGTTCCCTCAAGGAGATGCTGTTGCAACGCTTCCATATAGCTGAGCGCTTCCGGTTGCATGAAATACTTCAGTTCCGTCTGGGCCTGTTCGGCAGTCGCTATGAGATTCTCTAAAGCCACCACATCTGAGGGGGATTCAGCTTCAAAGGCAGCATCGTCGGCGCTCTGGATCAACCTGCTTATCTGTTTGTTGAAGTCAGTGCGGCCGTTGAGGCTCGCAGAAAGGATGCTTTTCGCAACTTCGCTCTCTGCGGCCGCCTGATGCAATTCAGACAATATTTGCTGTTGCATGGCTGACGTGTCTTTTCTGAATACCAGGTAAGCGTCGTAGGTTCCCGCAAAATGGGAATTCAAAACACGATCTGCAACTCGAATCCTGTGATCTTCTTTAAACCAACGCACAGGGTTGTCGTTGATCTCGATCTTTTTGATACCGACATAGCTGAATACAGACAAGACCAATGCGATGGTGACCGTTACTTTAGCGTTGCCAATTGCCACTCGCCTGAACCTATTGAGAAAGCCATCCAAAGCTACAGCGCTGTCTGTATGGTGTTTTTTAGCCAGTAATTGAATGCGGTCTTCCGACAACATAGCGATATAAGCGGGAACGAATACAATTGTAAACAGGAATGCCAAAACGATTCCGAATGCAACGAATAAGCCGAATATCTGTACTGGCGGAATGGGAGTAAATGCCAAGGAAGCAAAACCCACGGCCGATGTTATCGAAGTGAACAGCATGGGCCTGAAAAGGTTTTGTATTACTTTTTCAATGGTGTCTTTCACCCTGTCACCTGGTTTGTGCAGTTCTGCGAACTCAGACAGGATGTGGACGGAATCCACCACCGCAATGGGCATAAGAAATATGGGGATCATGGAACTCATTATATGCACGGTGTAGCCCATGCCGATGAGCGCTCCCATCGTGATGATGACGGTAGCCATCGCCACCAGCATTGGCGCGGTTATCAGCGCAAAACTGCGAAAGAAGATCCACATCAATAGAAAAATCGCAACTGCCGCCATGGGCGCGGAGATTGCCATCTGAATGAACATCTCAATACCAAAGGTGTCCTCAGCGACCGGTAATCCTGTTATGTGGTATTCGTCTCCGGGAGGAAGTTGGTCAATAATGGACTGGATTTTTTGCGCTATTTCGTGGCTCAGCTCCTTTTTTTCGATTGGTACATAGATGGCAGCGGCCTTTCCATCTTCAGATACCAGCGTGTTCTTGAACATGGGGAGTCGATTTGTCGCCTGTTCCAACTCTGCGGGAGGCAGTTGTTCGTCGCGGTTATCCGGAATCATCCACTGGAACCGGATCGTTCCCGGGCTCTCCTGGGTGATATTGTCTACCGATGCCAGGCTCATAAGCTCGTGATCGATCACGCCCTCAATGGCTTCAATTTGATCACTTAAAGATTTCAGATTGGCTAATGACTGATGGTTGAAGATACCCGTATCGGTCTGATCATTGACGATGCCAACGACAATCAGATCATAAAGGTTGAATTGCTCTTTAATCCGGTCACGGATCACTCTGTCCCGTTGGTCTGGAGGCAGCATGTTCTCAGGGTCAGTGTCGATATGAATACGCGGAATCATTGCACCTGCGATCAGGGTTAAAACCAGCGTGAGCCACATAATCTTTTTAGGATGGCCGGTAGCAAAGTGCACAATTTGATCTTTCATCGGTTACCTACAAGCAGGGTGTTCTGTAAAACAATGGCATTATAATATAACCATATAGTTATATGGTCAACTCACGCTTGTGTGATATCATGGCTTCTTGTTGATCAGACTCCCAGAAAGTGAGGTATTTGTGTCCGGTCTTGTGATGTCCGATGATCAGTTAGAGGTCGTAGCCCAACGCTTTCGTGTATTGAGTGATCCTATGCGTTTGAAAATATTGCATAATCTTCGCGAAGGCGAGCTTACGGTGGGGGGGCTTGTGGAGCTTACAGGGGCGTCACAACCCAATGTATCCAAACATCTATCCATATTGCGGGGCGCAGGATTGGTGATTCGCAGGCAGGAAGGTAACCAGGCGTATTTCTCCATTGGGGCTCCGTTTGTGTTCGATTTGTGCGATATCGTATGCGAAGGCATAAGGAAAGAATTTGAGCAGAAACAATCCGCATTCCGCTGATGATCGTTTCCAGGAACTGATAGCCTTGCTGGCCGATGGCCGGTTTCATGGTGGTGACGAGCTTGGGGATTCGCTTGGAGTGTCCCGTGCTGCGGTCTGGAAACAAATTCAGAAACTTCAGGAGTCAGGGCTGGATATCCAATCGGTACGCGGTAAAGGGTACCGATTGGCTCATCCCATGGAGTGGCTGGACACTGAGCAGGTTTGCTCTCAAATGGATGATGGGGCCAGGGCGTTGTTGAGCCAGCTTGATGTCCGGTCTCAGGTGACCTCCACTAATGATGTGGCTCTGCAGAGGGCGGCGACAGGTGTGGGGTCCGGTTATGTGTGCCTTGCTGAACAGCAGACTGCCGGTCGCGGGCGACGGGGGCGTCATTGGGTGTCCCCTTTCGGGAGCAATCTGTATTTGTCCATTGTCTGGGAGTTCCATCAGGGGGCGGCGCAATTGGAAGGGCTTAGCTTGGCCACCGGGGTGGCAGTGGCTAAAGCACTCAGCAGGCTGGGTGTGTCAGCGGTGGGATTAAAGTGGCCCAATGACTTGCTGGTAGGGGGCGCGAAGCTCAGTGGGATTTTGCTGGAAATGACGGGGGATCCGTCGGGGCGTTGTCAGGTGGTGCTGGGTGTTGGTGTAAATCACCGTTTGCCTATGGCTGCTGCCCATGGCATTGATCAGTCGTGGGCCAAATTGGATGAATTCAGGCCGGGCATAGGCCGTAATCTGCTGGCGTCGGTGGTGATTTCGGAATTGTTGCTAATGCTGGAGCGCTTTGCCGCGAATGGATTCGCCGCGTTTCGGGATGAATGGCAGGCACTGGATGTTTACGCGGACAAAGAAGTGGTGATTAAAACCGGCGCGTCCGACATATTCGGTATTGCTCGTGGAGTGGACAGCAGTGGCGGCTTGAGATTGGAAATCTCAGGCGCCATCCAGATCATTAAAGGAGGGGAGATGAGTCTCCGTGCTGTTGAATGAGTGTTCTTTATCTGGATTTTGGTAATTCGAGATTCAAATGGCGGCTGTCGGACGGTGGGATCACTGCTCAGAGTTATGAGGGTTTTGATGCTTGGTTGCATTCCTTGTCCGGCCACGGGGATCTGACGGCAGTGGTTTTTGCCAGTGTTCTGACGGAGCGGAGGCAGGAGGGGATAACGGAACAATTGAAGTCTGCGCTGTCGCTTCCTTTACAGCGCTGCGTCGTAACATCGAGTGCTCTGGGGGTTCAGTGTGCCTATCGTGATCTGGATCGCCTTGGAATAGACCGGTGGCTGGCGGTTGTCGCCGCCTGGGCAAGGTACGGCGAAGCGTGCGCAGTTGTTGACGCAGGTACAGCCGCCACACTGGATTTTGTGGACGTTGCGGGTCACCATCTGGGTGGGTACATTGTGAGTGGTCTGACGTTGGCGCTGCAGGGGCTGTTGGCAGGAACCGACAATATTCGTCCTGACCCCGCAGGCTTTGAGTCGGCCGCATTGGTGCCGGGGGTCAATACGGCGGAAGCGATTTATCATGGCGCGCTGTACAGTTTAGTGGCGTTGATCGAATCCAGTTATCAAAATCTCCTAAAATCCTTTCCACAGGCTAAACTTATTCTTGCAGGCGGCGACGCGGCCCTTGTAGGCTCTCATTTGTACAGTCAACATGAACTGGTGGAAGATCTGGTGTTTGAAGGCATGCAACTGCTTGAAAGCGCAGCACTTCTCATAGACGCATAACAGGATAACTAGTAGATAATGCGCTGGATTGTATTTTCCCTTTTGGTATTGAATGTGGCTTATTTTGGCTGGGAGTATTCCCGCTCCGCTGTGCCGGCTGTTTCCAGTGCGCAGGAGTATCCTTTGCCGCCGGTGCAGGGTGACAGGCTGGTGTTGTTGACGGAACGTTTACCTGCTGCCACCAGCAGTGCTCCGCCGCCGGCGCCGGTCATTATCCAGGAGCCAGGGGCGGTGCATCGCGAGCTGGATAAGGTGGAAATTAAAAAGGAAGCACTGTGTGTTTCGGTCGGCCCTTATCAGCAGGAGGCCAACGGCAGGATGCTGGTCAAGAACCTGCTCACCGAAGGCATTGCGTCTGAATTGGAGGAGCTGGAGTTGTCCCGGGATACCCAGTACTGGGTTCTTTTGGCGCCGGCATCCACCCGTAGAGAGGCAATGCAGACACTCAAAAATCTCCAGGCCAAGAAAATTGATAGCTATCTTGTCTCAACTGGAGAACTCAGAAATGCAATATCGCTGGGCTTGTTCAACAAAGAGCGTTCAGCCAGGGGGGTTTTAGCCAGTGTCAAGGAGGCTGGCTTTCCCGCCGAATTGAGGCAAAAGGAGAGTGTGGAGAGCGAATTTTGGGTGCGAATCCCGCCTGGACAACCTGTTGAAAATCTTGAAAAAACCCTCGAAACCCTGGTGGTGCAAGGCAGCGGTATAAAAATTTCAAAAGCTGCATGTGAAATGTTTGCACAAACCAAATAATTTGCGTAGAATTCGCGGCCTAAATTGATGAGCAGCGCTGGCGTAGCTCAGTTGGTAGAGCAGCTGACTTGTAATCAGCCGGTCGGGGGTTCGACTCCTCTCGCCAGCTCCAGTTTAGGTTCAAACGAAGAGTTTGTTTGCTTCCAGTAGGTTGGAAGCTCCGGAGGGGTTCCCGAGTGGTCAAAGGGATCAGACTGTAAATCTGACGGCTCAGCCTTCGCAGGTTCAAATCCTGCCCCCTCCACCATTATTTGTGTGCGGCGGCATAAAGCTTGGTGGTCGCATGCCGGCGCTGTTTGCAGGGTCAGGCGGGCATAGTTCAATGGTAGAACCTCAGCCTTCCAAGCTGATGATGCGGGTTCGATTCCCGCTGCCCGCTCCATACTTGTTATGGTAAATAAAGCTTTTGCTCATATAGCTCAGTCGGTAGAGCACTTCCTTGGTAAGGAAGAGGTCACCGGTTCAAATCCGGTTATGAGCTCCAGATTATGCGGGTTGGCTTGGTGTCTTCCCGTTTTTTGTGTGTAATGAAGAAACTTCAAAGGTACAGGCCAGGAGAAGGGTCAAATGTCAAAGGAAAAATTTGAACGAA
>DKQK01000065.1:8259-9098 GCA_002471665.1 Gammaproteobacteria bacterium UBA7310 | reverse complement strand
GACAAATCCCTGCCGGTGGCGAAACAGGAATTTGAAGAACTGAAACAGTTTGCCGCCGCGCAATGCGGGCTCAATGATTTGCAGGCCTGGGATGTCAGTTACGTCAGTGAAAAGCTGAAGCAGGAACGCTACGCCATTTCACAGGAGGCGCTGCGCCCCTGGTTTCCGCTGGAAAAAGTATTGAGTGGATTGTTTGAGGTGGCAGGGCGTTTGTTTGATGTCACTTTCCAACAGGCGGATGGCATCGATCTGTATCACCCTGATGTGCGGTTCTATCGGGTTTACAAAGGGGATGAGCACATTGCCGGCTTCTATCTGGACCTGTACGCCCGCGCCAACAAACGCGGCGGTGCCTGGATGGATGTATGCCGCTCGCGGCGCCGAACCCTGGCCGGTGGTTTGCAAAAACCGGTGGCCTACCTGACCTGTAACTTCAATGGCCCGGTGGGCGACAAGCCGGCATTACTGACCCATAACGAAGTGACCACCCTGTTCCATGAGTTCGGCCACGGCTTGCATCATATGCTGACCCAGGTGGAAGAAGATGCCGTGTCCGGAATCGCCGGTGTGGCCTGGGATGCGGTGGAGCTGCCCAGTCAGTTTATGGAGAACTGGTGCTGGGAAAAAGACGCCATTCCTCTGATGTCCGGCCACTACCAAACCGGCGAGCCGTTGCCGGATGCCATGCTGGAAAAAATGCTGGCGGCAAAGAATTTCCAGTCGGCCATGATGATGGTACGGCAATTGGAATTTTCCATCTTTGATTTTCGCATTCACATGGAATACCAGCCGGGCATGAACATTCACAGCGTGCTGGAAGACGTACGCCAGCGGGTGGC
>DKQK01000065.1:0-7855 GCA_002471665.1 Gammaproteobacteria bacterium UBA7310 | reverse complement strand
TATGCCGCGGGCTACTACAGCTATAAGTGGGCGGAAGTGTTGTCGGCGGATGCGTTTTCCCGCTTTGAGGAAGAAGGCATTTTCAACCCGCAGGCAGGCCGTGATTTTCGTGAACACATCCTGGAGAAGGGCGGTTCCGAAGAGCCCATGGAACTGTTCAAACGCTTCCGTGGCCGCGAACCGAAAGTGGACGCATTGTTGCGCCACAGTGGGTTGGCCGCATGAGAAAAATGTTCATCGCCGGGGCCAAGTGCCCCGAATGCGGCCAGGAAGACAAAATCTTCGTATACCAGAAGGATGGCGAAGACATCGCCGAGTGCAACGCCTGTGGTTACACCAGTGTGCGGCCTAAGGATGTGGAGCCGGTACAGGAACAAGCGGTAGACGATACCGGGGTTGTGAAGTTTGTAAAGTGATGCTGATTTTTTGCACTGAACTGTGCCATAATCCGTGGGCTTGATCGAAAGGCGCGATCGTTAAGACGCGCCGTTTTTATATTAATAATGCAATCAATTTAGTTTTAAGGAATTCATTATGAGTACAAAAGCAATTAGGGCCGTTGCCCTGGCTGGCGTGGTGTGCGCGTCTGCTCAGGTCATGGCGGAAGGGGCCTATGTGGGGATGGATTACAGCATCGTGAAAGCGGACATCACCGCGGATTGGTATGCGGGTAAGTTCAGCGCTGATCCCACTGCTTTGCGCTTCAAAGTGGGAACCGGGATTAATCAGAATTTTGCCGTGGAAGGGTATTTTGCCACCGGTTTGTCGGAAGACACCATAGAGGGTGATCTGGAAGCTGAAGTGGATAGCATGTTTGGCATTGCCGCCAAAGGCATCATCCCCGCTTCGGAATCCTTTGCACTGTACGGAAAACTCGGCTTTGCCAAGGTGACGTTCGAAGATTCCGTTGGCGATAAGTATAAAGGTGACGGCCTGGAATACGGTGTGGGTGCCCAGTTCAATGTCAGCGAAGCGGCCGCCATTGTACTGGAGTATTCGTTCCTGCCTGATGCCGACAACGACTATTGGGAAATCGATGTGGAATCCGAAGTGATTTCCATTGGCTTCCAGGCAAATCTCTAGTCTTGCCGCCTTTGCAGTGGCCGGGGGTGCCTGGCCATTGCAGCTTCATTAAAACAATCGTTTGGTCACCGTCAAAAAATAGATATCGCCGTCTATATCAAACTGGCCCACGGATTTGCTTAAGTTAACATCCGCTTTCATATGGCGTACGCTGCCACCCATCCAATAGTTGTCCAGCAGTTGGAATTCAAACCCTGCCCGAGCGTAGGCACCGACGGTAAAATCCGAATGGTAGTTGTCGGCATCTATGTTGATGGTGGTGCCTTCAAAGGATGTGGGTTCCGGTGCTTGCTCCGCCACGTTATCCACTTTGGCTGTGGCGAACAAAAACAATGGTCCGGCCCCAACGTAAAAGCGCAGACGATCAATCGGTTTCAGGCTGGCGTACAGGCCCATAAAGGTTTCAAACGACCAATAATCGTTGTCCACGCTGATGCGAACGCTGCCGCCATCGCCACCGCCGCTGGCATAGTATGAGACGCTGTCGTTCTGCCAGGAGAAAAATCCACCCCCTTCCCAGCCATAGCCGATCACATCGTCTTTCCAGATCACTTGGGCCGCGGCTCCCAGATAGGGAATGCTGTCAGGTAGATCGCCTTCCAATACGTCGTCGTTGGTGTGGATGCTGACCGTGTTGTCGTTCAGTTTTAGTGAACCGAACATAACCTGGCCATACAGTGGTGCTTGCACGCCGGCGCCATGGGCGTACAAGGGCAGCAACAACAAAAGGGTCAGGCAACGCATGAGAAATCCTTTAAACGTGTTCCCGTTGATAGAGACGGTCCAGGCTGATGGAGTGCCCGTTTTCCATTACCCGGCGGGCGTGGTGGCGGCGCAGTTCACGGGGTTCCCTGACACCACAGGAATGGGCGATGATCCCCACTTCACGTTCTAGATTGTGGTGGTAATGATAAACCCGCACGGCTTTGTCCTGTGGGTCGAGGCCTTTTTGCAAACGCGGATTATGGGTGGTGACCCCCGTCGGACAGGTATTCTTGTTGCATTGCAATGCCTGGATGCAACCCAGGGAAAACATAAAGCCGCGGGCGGTGACAACAAAGTCCGCGCCCACGCAGATGGCGGTGGCCACGGCGCTGGGGGTGATCAGTTTGCCGGAACAAACCACGCGAATCCGATCCCGCAACCCGTAGGCCACCAGTTTGTCCACCAGCAGTGGCAGGGATTCCCGGATGGGTAATCCCACATCGTCAATCAGTGACATGGGGGCGGCTCCGGTGCCGCCATCAGCGCTGTCCAGGGTGATAAAGTCAGGCGCCGACGCTGCTCCCCGTTGTTTGATTTCAGTGAACAGTTCATCCAGCCAGTCGGGGCTGCCCAGCACCGCCTTGAAACCGGTGGGTTTGCCGGTGATGGTGCGAATGGTGTCGATCATATCCAATAGGTCGCCAGCGCATTTGATCTCCGGGTGGCGGTTAGGGCTGATGGAGGCCTCCCCCTCGGGAATGCCGCGAATGGCGGCAATTTCCGCGGACACTTTAGCCGCCGGCAGAATGCCGCCCTTGCCGGGTTTAGCGCCCTGGCTTAGTTTGAGTTCGAACATGCGCACGTTTTCGTGGGCGGCAATCTGGCGCAGTTTTTCTGCGCTCAATTTACCCTGGGCATCGCGCACACCGTATTTGGCGGTACCGATCTGAAAGACGATGTCGCAGCCGCCTTCCAAATGCCAGGATGACAGGCCGCCTTCCCCGGTATTCATCCAGCAGCCCGCCAGTTTGGCACCGTTGGACAGTGCCCGCACGGCCGGCTTGGACAGGGCACCGTAACTCATGCCGGAAATATTGACGATGGATTTGGTGCTGAAAGGGGTGGGGCAGTCAGGGCCGATGATAATGGCCGAGTTTTCCACGGCATCTTCATCCAGGGTGGGATAGGGGGTGTTGACGAAGATAATGGCGCCGGGTTTGGTGAGATCCTTGCTGGAGCCAAAGGCCACGGTGCAGTCAATGTTTTTTGCCGCCCGATAGATCCAGGAACGTTGTGCCCGGTTGAAGGGCAACTCCTCCCGGTCCATGGCAAAAAAATACTGGCGGAAGAATTCACCAACGTGTTCGAACAAATAGCGAAAGCGGCCAATCACCGGGTAATTGCGGCGAATGGTTTGCTTGGTCTGGTTGCGGTCCACAAAATACATCACCAGTACCACCGCGGCGGTGGTGCCGATGGCGAAAATAAAAAACGCGGCCATTAATTCCAGCGCGGTAAACAACAGGGTACTGATGCCATCCGGTAACAGGCTACTCATGGTTATGCATCCTTTCTGCGGGCAAAAACAAAAATCAACAGAAACGCCAGGCTGGCGCACAGCACGATGCTGGGCCCGGCCGGGGTATCGGCCTGCCAGGACAGCGTCAGGCCAAGGATCACCGCCGCCATGCCCACCAGGCTGGCCAGCAATGCCATGCGTTCCGGTGTCGTGGCCAGTTTGCGGGCGGCGGCGGCGGGGATGATCAACAGCGCAGTGATGAGCAGGGCGCCCACCACTTTCATGCCAATGGCCACCACGCTGGCCAGCAGCAGCATAAACAGCAGGCGGATCAGGCCCACCGGGGTGCCTTCTGCCTGGGCCAGTTCTTGATTGATGGCGATGTTGAGCAAGGGTGTCCAGATAAAGTAGAGGGTGACACCGATGAACACCACCAGCGCACCCACCCAGTACAGGTCGTCGAACCCGGTGGCCAGCAGATCACCAAACAACAGCCCCAGCAGATCCACCCGCACGGTTTCCATCAAACTGACCAGCACCAGGCCCAGGGCCAGTGTCCCGTGGGCCATGATCCCCAACAGGGTGTCGCTGGCGATAAAGCGTTGCCCCTGCAGTACGGTCAACGCCAGTGCGATGCTGCTGCTCACCGCAATCACGCCGATGGCCAGATTCAAATCGAAGAGAAAGCCCAGGGCGATGCCCAGCAGGGCGCTGTGGGCCAGTGTGTCGCCGAAATAAGCCATGCGCCCCCACACCACAAAACAGCCCAGGGGGCCGGCGATGGCGGTGAGCAGCAAGCCCACCAGCAGGGCGGGCAGCACCAGTTCAATCATGGTGGCAGCCCCCCTGATGCCGGTGTTCTTCGGCGGGCCCGTCTTCCGCCACCACATGGCCGTGCAGATCATGATGATGATCGTGGTTGTGGGTGTAGACGGCAATGTCCTCCACTTCAGCATGGTTGAACAAACTCAGATACTCCGGGTGTTGCGACACCGACTCGGCACTGCCGGAACAACACACATGCTGGTTCAGGCACAGTACCTGATCGGTTTGTGCCATGACGAAATGCAGATCATGGGACACCATCAAAATGGCAAAGCCCTGTTCATCGCGCAGTTCCGCCAATAGATGGTAGAGCGCCTGCTGGCCCTGCAGGTCCACACCCTGGGCCGGTTCATCCAGCACCAGCAGGTCCGGTTCCCGCAGCAGTGCCCGGGCCAGCAATACCCGCTGAAATTCGCCACCGGACAGGCTCTGCACGGCGCTGTGGCGCAGGCTGCGGGCGCCAACCCGGCGCAGTACGTCATCCAGCGGGCGGGCATCGCCTTTATTGGCCAGGGTCAGAAAGCGCTCAACGGATAACGGCAGGCTGGTGTCCACCGTCAGCCTCTGCGGCATATAACCGATCTTTAATCCCGGGCGCTGCTTGCAGGTGCCCCGCGTAGGGGTATACAAGCCCAGAATCACCTTGAGCAGACAGGATTTGCCGGCGCCGTTGGGGCCGATGATGGTGAGGATTTCCCGGGGGCGGACATGAAACGAGATTTGATCAAGAACCCGACGACTTTTGAAGTCGAGGCCTACGTCGTGCAGTTCAACCAGGGTGTGTTCGGTCATGAAAGGGGTTCATTCAGGTTACAGTGGTGTCGATGGTGCCATGCTAAACCGGTTGGCCCATAGACACAAATACACGCCGGGTACGTCTGCACATAAAAAACTCATCAAGTTTTCATGGGCCGTTCATGGCGTTGGCCAACACTGGGCGTTTTACACGTCTCATGGCAGGGGAAGAACCATGTGGAATCATAAAATCAACCTGGCCGCCGCCCTGGCGGGATTGTGTCTGACGGGCAACGCCGTTGCCGCCGCTGATCTGCTGATCTCTGAATACATCGAAGGCAGCAGCAACAACAAAGCCATCGAGCTGTTCAACGGCACGGATCAGGCCATTGATCTGGCAGCCTATGAACTGGCGATGTATTTCAACGGCAGTACCAGTGCCGGACTGGTGCTGAACCTGAACGGCAGTGTGGCAGCCGGAGAGGTTTATGTGGTAGCCCACAGCAGTGCCGCCGAACCCATCCTGGCGCAGGCGGACTTCACCAGTAGTGCCGGGTTTTTCAACGGCGATGATGCCATTGTACTGATGAATGGGGGAGTAGCGATCGACAGCATCGGGCAGGTTGGGTTCGACCCGGGCAGTGAATGGGGAAGCGGGGCTACCAGCACCCAGAACAATACCCTGCGGCGCCGGGCCACGGTGGACACCGGTGACGCCAACCCGGACGATGCTTTTGATCCGGCCCAGCAGTGGGTCGGCCTGCCGGCGGACAGCTTTGACGATCTGGGGCAGTATCAGGCGGGTGACGATGGCCAGGAGCCCGCTATTGCCCTGGGTCAATGCGGTGACAGCGCCACCTTGATCAGTGTCATTCAGGGGGCAGCGCAGGCCTCGGCCCTGGAGGGTGAGCCGGTGGTGGTGGAAGCCGTGGTAACCGGCCTGCGTGACAATGGCTTCTTCCTGCAGGAGGAAGCAGGGGATCAGGATGGGAATGCCGCCACCTCGGAGGGGTTGTTTGTGTTTTCCTACGCGGCGCTTGGCAGCGTAACCCCCGGAGCAACCGTGCGCGTACTGGGCACCGTGGATGAATACTACGGCCTGACCGAAATCACCGGCCTTGCCGGCCTGCAGAATTGCGGTGGCAACACCCAACTGGAAGCGGTGGAGCTGACCTTGCCGTTCTCTGATGATGCTGCCGAGGCGGCGGCGCTGGAGGCGCTGGAAGGCATGCTGGTGGCGGTAAACGATCTGCAGGTAACGGACATCAACGACCTGTGGCGTTATGGTGAGATCGGATTGAGCCATGAATTGAAGCGCGCGCCCACGGACCGGTTTGCCCCGGGCACCGCCGGCTACGAGGCAGTGGTGGCAGCCAACCGCCGCAACCTGATCTACGTGGAAGACAACAGCGGCAGCCAATACCCGGACCGGCTCAGTTTCTACCCGGATTTCAGCTACGCCACGCCCCTTCGAATCAGTGACCGGGTCAGCACCATGGGGCCCCTGAACTATGCCTTTGGCCGCTATCGTATCAATCCCCTGGATACCATTGAGGTGGCAAGCCAGCGCCAGAGCGTACCGCAACTGCAGCGCGGTAATCTCACCCTGGCCAGCTTCAACGTATTGAACTACTTCAACGGCACCGATGACGGCAGCGGAGGGGTTACGTTCGATTATCCCCTCAACCGCGGTGCCGAAAATGCGCAGGAATTTGCTTTGCAGGAGGACCGTATCGTGGCCGCCATGGTGGCCATGGATGCTGATGTCATTGGCCTGATGGAAATTGAAAACGATGGCTTTGGTGATGACAGCGCCATTGCCAGTTTGGTGGCGGCGTTGAATGCACAGCTGGCGGAGAGGGATCACTATGCCTTTATTGCCACCGCCGACGGCAGCCCGGTGGGCAGCGATGCCATTGCGGTTGGATTGCTATACCGGCCTTCGGTGGTGCAGCCCGAAGCCGGCGCCATCACCATCCCCATGCCGGTGCAAACGCTGGATGATGGTTCGCTGGTGCAGATGCGCACTGCACTGCTGCAGCGTTTCCGCCATCGGGATAGCCGGCAACCCTTTGCGGTGGTGGTGAACCACTTCAAATCCAAGGGCTCCGGTTGCTGGGAGGACGCCAACCTCAATGATGTGATCACCACGGCCCAAAGCAGCTGTAATGCCCTGCGGGTGTCGGCCGCGGTGACCCTGGCCAATGGGCTGGCGGCGGCCAGCCTGCCGCAGCGGGTCATGATCATGGGGGATCTCAATGCCTACAGCGCCGAAGATCCTTTGGCCGTACTCACCGGCTATGAGCCGGACCAGCGTGGCTACACCATCATGACGGCGGTCAATACCGCAGCGGACAACGGTGAGTCCGTGGTGGCGCCCACCTTTGACTATCGCAATGTGGCGCCGCAGTTTGATGCTGACGGTTTCTCCTATTGGTTTTATCAAACCGGCCAGGTGGGCAGCCTGGATCATATTCTGGTGAACGAAGGGTTCAGCAACGACATCGTGGATGCCCGCCACTGGCCGATCAACGCGGTGGAGGCCTATCAACTGCAGTACGACCAGGCACTGACCTATTATCCGGATGCCGATGGCTATGCCTTCACCGGGGTTGGTCCCTTCCGCAGCTCAGATCACGATCCGCTTCTGGTCTCGGTGCAACTGGAACCCCGGCGTCCAACATTGCAGGGTGTGTTCCGTATCGCCCGGGCACTGGGCCAGGCCGCCCAGGGGGAGCAGGAACGCTATGATCTGGATGGCGATGGACGCATCACGGTGCAGGATCTGCTGGCCTATTTAGGGCTGTAAATAGCACCGGGGCGGCCACAATCATGAACCCCTGCATTGGCCATGATATACTGCCCGCCCCGTGTATTTTGCTCCCAGGTCGACTCATGTTGTATCGAACCGTTATCAATAGACTCCTGATCAAACCAAGCCTTGGCATCGTACTGCTGTTGTTATGCTGGGCCACATCGGTGACGGCG
>DKQK01000074.1 GCA_002471665.1 Gammaproteobacteria bacterium UBA7310 | reverse complement strand
TTAACTTTTATACATTGATAAAGAAGCTTGTGTTGAATGCGGTTAGGTAATGGTTTTTTTTGACCGAAAATTACAATGTGTGGTTGTGTTGTGAGTGAAAAGTCCGTCACTTATTGATCTGAGACTATACAGGTTAACCCCCATAGCGCTAATGTTCCCAACGAATAACGCATAAGAAGCCGTTGCAGCGGCCTGTGACAATGGGAATGTCTATCAGCTGGCCACCACCTGGCAGCCTATACGAGGTAGTCAACATGAAGAATCTTTCCTTACTGGACGACTTGTTTCTCTGGTTGGAACGACGCCATCAACCTATGCATGTGGCAGGGTTGTTGATATTTGAATACCCCAAAGGGGCACCGAGTCATTTTGTCAGTGATCTGGCCCAGCAAATGCGCGACTGCACCGCGCCCACTTATCCGTTCGATCAGCGTTTAGTGGAACGTTGGCGGGGCAATTGTTGGGATCATGATTCCGCGTTTGATATCAATCATCATTTTCGTCATGTGGCGCTGCCCCGTCCCGGAGGTATTAAAGAGCTGTTTTCGTTCATCTCCATAGAACATGGCAACCTGCTGGATCGCAGCCGTCCATTGTGGGAGAGTTATCTGATCGAGGCGATGAATGGCCGCCATTTCGCTCTGTATACCAAGGTGCACCATTCTTTGCTGGATGGCGTATCCGCCATGCGCACCACCATGAAAATGCTGGGTGATGATCCGGCTCAAATGAATATGCCCCCGGTGTGGCAAATGCCCCTCTCCCCCCGAGCCCAGGAAGGAAAACCGGCTGAAGGTATCCTGTCTGCCCTGAAAGTGGCGGGGTCGTTGGTTGGTGGTCAGATTGCCACCGTACGGCCAGTGGCCAGTGCCTTGTACAACACCATCAAGGCGGCGCGGGCCAATCCGGAGTACGCCAACGTATTCAAGGCGCCCCAATGCCGCCTGAATCAGCCCATTACCGGCTCACGACGATTTGCTGCACAGTCGTTTGAGCGGGCTCGTTTGAAGGCCATTGCACGGCAAACCGGGTCTACCACCAATGACATTATCCTCGCCATGTGTGGCTCCGCTTTACGGCATTACCTGCAATCCTATGATTGCCTGCCCAAGCAACCTCTGGTGGCTATGGTGCCGGTGTCGCTGCGCCGGGATGACAGTATTGGTGGCAATCAGGTGGGGGTGATTCTCGCCAATCTGGCCACGCATCGGAAAGGCAGTCTCAACCGGCTCGAAGTGATCAAGCAATCGGTGGATGAAGCCAAGGAAAAATTCCACCGCATGTCCAAGGAAGAGGCCATTAATTACACAGCGGTGACCCTGGCACCCAGCGGTTTAACGCTATTGACCGGTCTGATACCACAATGGTTGGCGTTCAATGTTGTTATTTCCAATGTGCCGGGGCCGGAAAAGACCCAGTATTGGAATGGCGCCCGGCTGGAGCGGTTCTACCCGGTGTCTGCCATTGTGAATCATATGGCGCTGAACATTACCATTATCAGTTACGAAGACCGGCTGGAATTCGGCATTGTGGGTTGCCGGCGCACGCTACCCAGTATGCAGCGCTTGCTACAGTATCTGGATGATGCACTATTGGAGCTGGAAACCGATTTGGGAATGAGCCCACCACCCAAGCGCCAGAGCAAGCGGGCCAAGCAAGCCCTCTCGGAGTAGCCTGATCGGAGCACTTCCTATTAAGTGATTGGTTGTACTCACAAAATATAGTTCAGTTTTTACTGCAACCGCCGGATTTACACCGCTATACCCGGCTGTAACCGCGAATTGTTAACTAAATTCATTTCTTGCCAATATCGAGCCTCTCATTTACAGTGCACATATGTACACAGCAAGTGAGACCTCAATATGAGCGATTCAAGCCTGTCTGCGACGCCTTCAGCGCCGCGCACAAAAAAGGATAAGTCACACCTTTCTCCGGCCCACTGGTTACTTGGGTTGTTTTCTTTGTTCCTGCGCTCTGGTGGCGAGCTGACCCGGGTGGTGGGCGAAATGCATCATACCTGGCGGGATACCCCCCTACCCTGGGATAAGCAGCACCAGGCGGACCTGGACAAGGCGCCAAAAGCGTACCTGTTGGTAAAGCTGGTCTTGGAGCACGCTTCCAATCAATTGCATAAGGCGCTGGAGCAGGTTCCTACAGAGCGGGTTTCGCAACCCTTGCACCGGGTGCGCAGTGCCATGAATGGGGTGTTTGGGGACAAACTGGAGGAATGGGATCATCCTTTGGCGCTGACCATGGAGTGTGTTGATGAGCACGGCAGTGATGTGTCGTTAGCAGCATTACAGGCAGAGAGTGATCAAGGTGTGGTTCTGTTGATCCACGGCTTATGTTTGAGTGAAAGTGATTGGCAGGGCCCGGATAATCGGAGCTTTGTGGCCGCGCTGCGTCAGCAGGGCTTCGGTGTGGCCTGGTTGCGCTATAACTCCGGCTTACCCATCTGGGAAAACGGTTCGGCGCTGGCGCAATTGCTGGCTGCCCACTGGCGCACCGATAACGGGAAGCAGTTACGTATGATCGGGCACAGTATGGGTGGCCTGTTGATTCGCAGCGCTTGCCATGTGGCCCAGCGCGAAGATCAGCCCTGGTTGCAGGCCTTAAGTCACGCAGCCTATCTTGCATCGCCCCATGATGGCGCCCCGATGGAAAAAATAGGCAATATGGCAAATTCCATTCTGGGTGTGACACCCTATGCCAGACCCTTAATGGCGCTGGGGAATATTCGAAGTCAGGGTATTCGCAGTTTGCGTCACGCTAATATCAGTGAGCCTCTTGACCAGCCCCATGAGCAGCATGTGTTGCCATTCCATGAGGGGTGCGAGCATTTACTGCTGGGCGCCCGCAAGTTTTATGAACCAGGACAGAGATGGCTGGGGGATGGGCTGGTACCGGAAGAAAGTGCGATGGGCGGCCCCCATTTTCCGCAGCAGCATCCCAGAATCAAGCGCTCCATGCTGGATGATGTGGGGCACATCACTCTGTTACAGGATGCCCGCTTGTACGCAATGCTTACGGACTGGCTGCGCTAGAATTCAAAGGCGATCTGGTTGTGAGGTGCCGGTTCGTGCTCCTGGAAGCGGACACCCACACCCAGCAAGCGCACTGCCATGGCTTTGCGCTTGAAGGCCTGATCAAACAGGCTCCGGTAAGTATCCAGTGACGGGTTGCCCTCACAACATTCCATTGTGGTGCTGGTAAAGTCTGAAAACTTCAGCTTCACGAAGGCTTTCTTGATAGGGTGCAAGCCCCCGGAGCGCTGCAAGCGTTCTTCCAGCTTCTGCTTCAGCTCCGGTAGTTTTTCCTGGCAGGAAGCGATATCCGGCAAATCATTGGGGTAAGTGTGTTCCACACTGACCGATTTGCGGCTGGAGCGTGGCTGTACCGGCCGTTCGTCAATGCCATGGGCCAGCCGGTATAGGTGCTCGCCAAAACCGCCGACACTATCTATAAACTCAAACCGTTCATAACGGCGAATATCCGCGCAGGTACGAATGCCAAGGTTATGCAATTTTTGCGCAGTGACCCGGCCTACACCATGCAGCTTTTCCACCGGAAGTTGCTGAATGAAGGTGTCGGTTTTATGTGGAGGAATGACGCAGAGCCCATCTGGCTTGTTCCAGTCACTGGCTATTTTTGCCAGAAACTTATTGGGTGCGACGCCGGCTGACACGGTTATGCCCACCTGCGAGCGAACCTGTTTGCGGATGGCCTCTCCCATGCGGGTGGCACTGCCCCGGTAGTGGGGTTGCTCAGTGACGTCCAGATAGGCTTCGTCCAGCGACAATGGCTCAATGGTGTCGGTGAACATGCGAAATATGCGGTGGATCTGCTGGGAAACCTCTTTGTAATAACCGATGCGCGGGGGCAGGATGATGAGCTCCGGGCACAGCCGGCGCGCGTGGGCCGACGCCATTGCCGAGCGCACGCCGTATTCCCGCGCTTCATAATTGCAGGTGGAAATTACGCCGCGTCGCCCCGGATCGCCGCCCACCGCGATGGGACGATGCCGTAAGCTGGGGTCATCCCGCATTTCCACTGCGGCGTAAAAGCAATCGCAGTCGATGTGTATGATTTTTCGATTCATGGCACGGTTATTTTTTCAAAAAAATCTTTGCCAAACCCACTGGGTTAATATACTGTAAAAGTATACAGTAAAAATGATTTGGGGAAACCCCCGTTCTGATCCCCAGGGTTGAGGAGAAAACATCATGAAATCCACCGCTTCGTCCAGTGTCCACAACAGCTCCCCCTACGTTGCTCAATTGTCAGATGTATCCCTGTCCCATGCCCAGTTGATGCATTGGATTGCAGAGTTTCACGCTGAACGGGGGCGCTGGCCGGATCGGGATCAGGTACAGGGCGCCCCGTTGTTTGAGGCTGATTTGTTGGCAGACCTGCAACGCTGGAGCCTGGTGGCCTGGGATGCGGATGAGCGTCTGGTGGCGGTGGAGCAATGGGTCACTTTGCCGGTGGTTGGGTCGGTTGCCGCCGGTGTGCCTATCGAAGCCATTGAGAATCATCAAGGTCAACTGTCACTGCCGCTCAATATGTTCCGTGAACGTCCCACTTACTTATTGCGGGTTCGAGGCGACAGTATGAAAGATGCCGGAATTCTGGATGGTGATCTGATCGCAGTCCGCAAAACCGACAATGTGGGAGAGGGCAAGATCATCGTGGCCCGGGTGGATAATGAAGTGACAGTGAAGCGCCTGAAGCTGGCAGGCAGTCAGGTGGCGCTAATGCCGGAAAACTCCTGTTATGAACCGATTATGGTGGCGCCTGAAGCGTTGGTGGTGGAAGGTTTGTTCGTCGGTGTTATTCGTGAGCGCAACCGGTTGCATTGATGGCTTGGTATTGGATTGCTCTGTCTGATGATTTTGTTTAAATGATTTTTTAACAATATGGAAAGGTTTCTCGCGCAGTAAAATCGACACCCATCAATTTTTACTGCCTCGTTAGGCTGCAGCCCACTGCAGCCTTTTTTTTGTCTTTAAAGCGCCTGTTTGAGATTTAAATCAGGCTCAATACAATGGCGGTAATGCCACACAGCAGTCCGGCCAGGCCCAACATTTTTCCGGTGTTGATTTTGCTGCTCAGCGCTTCGGTCATCTGCTCCTGAATGCTGATTTTGAGATCCCCCAGTTCCTGTTGCGCCACATCCTGAGCGACGGAACGGCTAATGTCTTCAGCGGCTTCTTTGGCAGCTTCACCGGCGGTCGCCGCAGAGGTGAACTGTGCGACCTTTTTTACTTCCTCAATTAATTCCGGGGCAGGGCGGCGGGTGGCTTCCAGTGCCTGTTCGATGGTACCCCTACTGGAGTCCACCAGGGCGCTGACCTTTTTATTCACCTCTTCCAACCGACCATCGATCAGTTCTGCGGCCACGCGTTGACTGATGCTGGTGCCCTGTTCGCGAATCTGGTTGTCCATGCGGTTGTTGAATTCCGCTTTCAGGTCCGATTTGGCCCGCTCCAGCTCCAGCTTCATTTCGTCCAGAATGGTGGAGCGAATGCTGTCGGAGAGGCTTTTCTGGAATGATTCGAATTTGTCATCCAGCACCTTGCGTACCATATTCTCAACCACCCGGGCACTAACGCCCACACTTTGCGATTGTGTGGGCTTGGCTTCGGCGGATTTGGCCTCTTCTTTGGCCGCGGTGTTGGGGTCCAGCCGGTTCAAAATGGCCGCCAAGGTGGCCGCTGGCGCGGGCTTCGGCAGAATGGCGTAAGCACCAATGGCGATGGCCTGCTGTGCGTAGTCATTGCCTTCTTTGGATGTACACATGATGACCGGAATGTCTTTGGTATCCGGGTTGGATTTGATGGCTTTGGTCGCCTCAAACCCATCCATGCCCGGCATCAGATGATCCATAAAGATAATGTCGGGGGAGTTGCTGGACAGGTAATTGAGTGCATCACCGGCAGATTCCGCAAAATCCGTTTTGATATCCTGCTGTTGCAGTAGTTTCTTCAACGAAAAACGGGCAGATTTTGAATCATCTACCACCAATGCATGTTTGATTGACATGGGCACTTCTTCTTAAGACGCATTGACGAAAAGGGCATACCATCCAGTATATACGGAAATATAGTTTCTGCCCGACACAGCTTGGATATAAATTATTGTAAACTATGACAAAGCTTGCCATAGCGATGTGCGCTTTTGTGATTTTTTGCCGTTCCCGGGGTTGGGAAAGACCCGATTTACAGCGTTTTGCGTCACTATGGCCAGGAAATCAGCACTATCAGGAGCGCCGTACCGGCAATCAACGCCGGAAGGCTGATCCAGGCTTCCGCACGGGGGCGGCCGGCCACACGGTACCACCACCTGCCCGTAGGGTGTTTGTACACAGCAGAAGTGGCCAGCCGCTGGTCGAGCTCCAGCTGGATACGCTGCTGAAAAGCCTGTTGTTCATCGTTTATATCCTGCAGCAGGGCATCCATCTTTGCGGTCATGTATTGCCTCAGCTCCAGGTTCATCTGATGAATTTTGCTGTCGGTGACCGTATGCACAAGGCTGCTCAGGGCGCCTGTTGGGGATGCATTCTGTATTCTGTCATTTTTCTTTACGAAATCCTCCAGTTCATGGAGCAGTTCGTCATGCAGAGACTCAAATTGACGTTCGATATCGAATGCAAGTCGGTCTTTCAGGGAAGACAGCTTCCGGCTGAGGGCCGGGTCTATATCATCCTGCGGGGTTAGGCAGGGTGTGGATTTGGGTGATTTCATAACCTGAGTGCCGTTGTTTTTGTTATTGAGGCAAGCCGCCCGGTTACTGCTGGTCTGGTGAGACAGGTGCTTCTTGATACTACCGTAATTTGAGTATGGGTAAAGACCTTAGTTCTGCAAGTCCTGGTCCTGTTTGTTTTCAATGGCTGTCAGTAGCAATTTAATGTTTTTGGCGTTGGCCTTGAAGCCGGCATCCAGAAAATCACCAATGATGGGTATCAGGCCAATGAGAAAGTCCAGCACTATGTTACCCAGCATTTTCCACATTACGCTACCGCGAATGCCATGTTTTCGGGCCGCAAAGAGTATGAAAAGGGACACCATGGCCGTTAACAGATCACCGGCCACCGGTATCAGGCCCAATATGAAGTCCCAGCCCAGTCGATATTGGGTAAAGGGCACTTTAAACTGGTCATCCAGCAAATACGCTATGCGTTGCAGGGATGAGATGGAATACAGGCCGCCCGGTGGGTTTTGCATGTAGTAACACCTTGGTTTTTAATGGACGATCAATCCTAACACATTCACTTTTTTCATCAGTATCGGAAACACTATGCCAACTATTGAAATACACGGCCAGTGCGCAGCGGGTTTTGAACCCGTTAAAGAGGCGTTTGCAGAATTGTTCGAGTCATCCGGCGAGGCCGGCTCATCCTGTGCGGTTTATGTGGAAGGGGAGCTGACTGTCAACCTGTGGGCGGGCAGGGCGAATCAGGAAGGGAATGCCTGGCAGCAGGATACGCTAGTGAATGTATTTTCAGTGAGTAAGGCGGTTACAGCCTTGTGTGTACACAAAGCCGTGGAACTGGGGGGGCTGGATCTGGAGCGGCCGGTTGCCGATTATTGGCCGGAGTATGGTTGTCAGGGCAAGCAGCGGACCCTGGTAAAATGGCTGCTTAACCATAAGGCCGGGCAGCCCGCCATGAAAACCCCGTTGCCGGGGGAGGCACTTTATGACTGGGAACGCATGACCAGTACCCTGGCCAGCGAGGAACCCTGGTGGGAACCCGGCACCCAGCACGGGTATCACATGATCAGTTATGGCTGGCTGGTGGGGGAGGTGTTCCGTCGCGCAGTGGGCATATCGGTGGGCGAGTTCCTGCGTGAAGAGCTTGCCGGGCCATTGGGTTTGGATATGTGTTTTGGTGTGGCTGAGCAGGACTTCTCCCGCATTGCAGAGTTGCAGGCGGCCAGCCAGTTGCCGGCACCCGGGCGTGTGAGTTTGTTTAACCATGTGATGACCCACCCCGGCAGCCTGACGGCGGCGGCATTGACCAATCCCCTGACCATCATGAATGGTGCCAATACGGAAGCCTGGCGCAGAGCGGAAATTCCTTCAGCCAATTTGCACGCCACCGCCGCTGCGTTAGCGACGCTGTTTGGCAAGGTGGCCGGCAGGGAAGGTGTGCTTACGGATGCATCGATTGCCCATTGCTATCGTGAAGAAAGTAAAGGCGAGGATCCCGTGCTGCTGACCACCACTCGTTTTGGACCGGGTTTTATGCTGCAGCAGCCTGGCAGCATCGAAGCAGAGTTTGGCCCCGGGCCCAACGCATTTGGCCATCCCGGCGCAGGGGGCGCGTTGGCATTTGCCGATCCGGACCGTGAACTGGGCTTCGGGTATGCGATGAACCAAATGGGCCCCTATGTGCTGATTGACCCAAGGCCACGGGCTCTGGTGGATGCGCTTTATCAGTGTCTGGCAGATTAGTCTTCGGTGGCGGATTGGTGGCTTCTGCCATCGCAGAGCGGACCCTGGGTGCTGCGTTTGCAACCACAGAAAAAGTAGATTTCGTTTTTTTCTGCTGTGATTTTAACCGGTTGGAAACCGGTGCCCTGGTGGCTGCCATCACAGAACGGCTGTTGTTGACTCAGGCCGCAACTGCACCACCAATAGTGTTGCCCCCGCCTGATTCTGGTGGGCAGGGGCAGCGCGCAGGCCACCCGCGGTAACTTGGGGTGCTGGTCAGGCACGGGACATGAATTTACCGGTGACCGTGTTGACCTTGATATGCTCGCCGCTCTCAATGTACTCCGGCACCTGAACCTCCAGCCCGGTATTCAGGGTTGCTGGTTTGGTGCGATTGGTGGCGGATGCGTTCTTCATATTGGGGGCGGTTTCCACTATTTCCAGGATCACCGTTTGCGGCAGCTCGATCCCCACACAGTGTTCTTCCACGATGAGCCCGTAAATGCCATCCAGGTTATCGCTGAGGTAGGGAATCTGATCTTCCAGTGTGTCACGGTCCAGAGGATGCTGGCTGTAATTTTCCTTGTCCATGAAAATATAGCTGTCGCCTTCCTGATACAGAAATTGCACCTCCCGGCGGCTGAAGTCCACCGGCTTTAGCAGATCGTCACCAGTAAAGGTGGCTTCGTGCTTTTGGTGGGTTTGGGCATGGGCGAAGCGCATCTTGTAGAGGGTGGCGGCGCCCCGGGCTGACGGGTTGCGCACTTCGATCTGTTTAACAATGTAAGGTTGATCATTGATGGAGACAACCGCTCCTTTTTTTATGTCACACGCCTTTGGCATGGTGGCTTTACCTATGTCTGTTGATGAGAGCCGCGGCCGGGTACCCGGGCATTAGAAATAGAGTAGCAGCCATTGCAGTACCCCGGCACTGGCGCCTAACAGGAAGCCGCCAACCCCACCGATGATGGAGAGTGGTTCCAGAATACGTTTCAGTTGCGCGAAAAACACGGCGTCCGGCAGCGCTGCCAACCGCTGTTTAAGGTGGTGCTGCACCAGGGTGCTGCGTTCGCGATTGAAATGCTCTTCTTCCAGGGGCTCAATGATGGACTCGGTCAGCTTGTCGGTCAGGGTGTTCTTCAGCTCGAGATAACCGATGGGCCCCATGGTCAGCTGCACGAACGTTCTGACGTTTATGTCTTCCACCAAAATGGCCACCCGCTTGCGAATAATGGTGTGGGTGCGCCGGGAACCACTGCCGTTGAGCAGTGTGTTGAAGATATTCTGGATGGACAGTACGGACTGGGCCAACAGTTCCGCCAATGCCTGGTCCTGCTCTGTGCGGAACCGGGTATAGGGGCTGCGAACTTGCCAGCGGCCCAATTTGATGGGTTTGTACGGGTACTGAATCCAGTGTTGGCAAATCCAGAAGAAGTAAAAGACAACAAAGGCGCTGCTGATCACCCAGTACTCAATACTGCTTGACTGCAGGAGTATGGCAATCAGTAACTGAATACAGCCGGCGACGAAGCCCATAATGGCGCAGAATCTCGCCATGCTGTTAAAAGTGTGCGCACTGAGTAAATCGTAGATGCGGCGCAGGGTGCCCGGGTTCTGCTTTTCCGCGTATTCCAGCAGGCGCTGGTACGACAGCATGCGGCTCAGGCCATCACCCAGCTCTTCGATAATGTCGTCAATAATTCGGGGGAGCAGACGATGGGCGCGCAGGTAAAAACGGTTCTTCACCAGAACCGGCAGGTTCTCCCACATCACCGCGTTATCTTCGTTCATGACATCGTCAATAATGCCGTCAATCTGGGGGCGCAGGTTCGCCAGTTGGTGGGTAATGATCTTCTCTGGCCCCAGGTATTCAAAGATCTGGGGTAGCCCGGACACCTTCTCCAGCAGCTCTTTTGACCAGTGGTCGACGTACAGGGGGCTGTTGGCATGGAAGTAACCTTGCCAGCCGAACATGGGGCGCACACCCACAAAAAAGCGGGGCCAAAGCGCCAGGAAGCGTGCCAGATTGGGTACGCACCAGCCCGCTACAGCCAGTACGAGTGGCAGAATAACGGGGACGTAGCCGATCAAATTTTCCGGGGAAAGCGCACTCATGCTTGCGCGAAACCTCCAGGCGTCATGGACTCTTCTCCTAATGTGTGCGCTCTTTATCTATTGGGAGAGCCAACTGCGTAGGAACCTGAGGGGGTACCCTTAGCTTAAACTGGCGTGGCGCATCGGATGCCTGTCGTTATCGTTGTATTTGGCTCAGCAGGCACTGATAGCCCGGTCAAACCGGGTTCTTATAATACTTAAAATGCCAACGCATTGTAGGACAAATTTCTCTATCCATGCGTTGGCAGCATTGTAGTTTTTTTGTGTCAAAAAGAACAATGGCTTCACGTGGCGGAGAACATAAAGAACAGTTGGGCAAACCCGGCCATCAGACCCAGTACACCCCCCATGGTGATCAGAATCCACTCATCTTCCTGAAAGGCGGGGCGCAGCAGATCCTGGAATTCTTCCGAGGACATGGCCTGCATACGGGTGCGGAACATTTGTTCCACTACTTTACCCCGCTCCTTGGTGAACATGGGGTCATCAAAGGAAGCCAGGGACATTTCGATGGTTTTTTCTTCGATTGTTCGTTTCAGGTCCACGAATCCTTCCGGCCCCACGGTAAGTTGCGCGACGGTTTTGACCATGCCGCCGTCAATCACCGGCCGCATGTGCTTTTTCAGCATGGCCTTGGCCCGATCCGCCTTGGGGCCGCGGAAAATCTCATTCATGATGTGGCCGATGGTGAGGATTTCTGCGGTGACGATGCGGCAGAACACTTCCGAAACCGCATTCTGGCGGCTCAGGAACAGGCCCTGTACTGTGGGTCCCAATGGTGTGATTTTGGTGGGATTGAGGGGGCGGAAGATCAGGTTCAGTGCCAGCCAGTTGGTGGCCAGGCCCACCAGCAGGCCAAAGGCAGGGAGAATCCACCACTCTTTGCTGAACCACCAGACGAACATTTGTGCCACCCCGAACAGGAAGCCGAACACGGCCCCGGAGTTGATGACAAACTTGAATTCGGTCTCGCCGCATTCCCAGAACACCCGGTTGAGCATGTTCTTGTCTTCCGAAAGCTTCTTGATAATCAGCTCTTTCGGGTCGATCAGATCCTCGATGTTGGCGTGCATGTCCTCCATCAGGTTGTCCATCATTTCCGGCAGCTGGCGGCGGGCCCGGGCATAGGCGCGATTTTTCAATACATTGGGCAGGTTTTCCCAGAGCACCGCATTGCGTTCGGTCATGATGTCATCGGTCAGCTCTTCAATGCGGGAGTCGGCAACCTTGATGACGTGGTGGGCGATTTTATCCGGTTCAAACTCGTCAAAAATCTCTTGCATGGTGCTGATTTTGTCGAGCGTGTTTTCCACCACAATGCCGGCCATTTTCTTGCCGCGTTTGGGGATAATACCCTGCCAGCCCAGCCAGGGCGGAATACCGAAAAAATTGACCGGATAGAAAGTCAGCTGAATAGCGAGCCAGTTGGTAGACCATCCCACGACAGCAGCAACAAACGGTATGCTGATGTATTTCCAGAATTCGGGGTGATTTACAAACTCGCTGAAAAACTCAAGCATCGAGTGATGTTCCCTAAATGAATGTTGACAGGCAGGGGGTGAAGTGGCCCTGCAACTGCCTGAATTCCCATACTGTATTTTTTGTTAAACCGACAACAATCTGGCAACAAATGGCCCACATAAAACAGTCAAATAAGTGGCATAATGGCCAAAAAAACCGGCTCATTATACCGCGCTGAATGAAGAAATCTTGAGATTTTTACGATTAATTCACACAGCTTGAGGATGGTGGTACAGTCGGTGGAGCTTGTGCAAATAATAAGACTTAAGATTGGGAAAAGCCTTGGCTATAGCGTCAGAAAAAGAAGAATCCATGGTCCGTTACCTCGTTATGGAGGTATTGGAGTCCGCCGTTAATCTGGCGCTGTCCTATGAGCCGGAGGCCCAGGAGCGGCTCAAGGATCATGTGGGAAGTCTTCTGCGTATCAAAACCACCGCTCCGGACTGGATGGTGTTTGTGGCCGTCTGCGAAGACGGCGTACAGTTGTTTCTGGAATACGATGAAGTGGTGGATGCGCGCATCACACTGCCTACGGCATTGCTGAGCCAATATGTATTGGGCAGTTCCGCGGAAGACCTGTTGCAGGCCGATGGGGTGAGAGTCAGCGGTGATCTGGAGTTTCTCAGCGATATGATGCAGGTGGCGCTGGAATTCAGTATCTGGAGCCTGTCAAAGAAAGTGCTGCAGGGCTGGTTGCCGGAGTTTGAAGGCCTGGCAGGGTTAATCGAGGCCCTGAAAAACAACGATCCGGCCTGGATCGTCAGATTGGAGCATTTGCCCCAGCTGGCCAATGAAACCCTGATGGCGGTAAGGGCCCAGGGGGAGCTGCAGCAGCAGCAGATTCGGGAGATCGAGTCCATCAAACGGCAATTGGCCGCTGACCGACGGGCCAATCGCATCAGTACGGTGATCGGCTTTTGCCTGCTGGTGGTGGCCTTTCTGGCCCATAACGGTTATCTGCAGGTGCCCCAGTTGGAGTCCATTTCCATGGATACGCTGGTGCTGGTGATTCTATCCATGGTGATATTGATTCCGCGTATGATCAGCGGCCGTTAATCGTCATCCAATGGGGTGCCCGGGCGGCGGCTGCGGGGTGGGCGTTTGGCCATTTTGAAGCTGTCACCCATGATGTCGAGCCCGGTTTTGGCGATGGTTCGGGTGGTATCCCGCAGAATTTCCCGCGAGGGCAGGGATTTGAAGCCCTCCATTACACCGCGTTTGACACGGGCTTCGATTTCCGGCCCCACTTCCTCTTTAAACTTGTCGATGGCATCCTGAACGCCCTGTTCGTAGCGACTCTTAACGCGCTTTTGAAAAATATAATGGGCAATGCCCAGGGTCAGCAGGCTGCTTAACAGGGCGGTGGCAATGATGGTGAGGAGTGTATGGGCCATAGGTTCAGTCGTTGTCTTTCAGCTCTTGGGCAATTTTATCCAGCGCGGCGCTCAATCGATCGATTTTGTCGTTCAGTAAGTCCAGGTCGGATCGCCGGCTGATGCCCAGCCTGCCCAGGGTGGAGGAAACCCGCATATCAAAGGCACGTTCAATGCGGTCCATGGTCTGGTTGGCACGGACCTTCAGTTCATCCAGGCGTGAATCTGTGGCCACTTCGATTTCCTTGGTATGATTGAGGCGTTCAAAGGTTTGCCCTTTGCTCACCAGCTCTTCAAACCCATCACTGCCCTGTTCTTCCATCATGGAGTAGGCGCCCAGACCGGCCAGCCAGATTTTATTGGAGTTACGTTTGATGTCGTCGGCTTTGCTCATGGAAAATCCTTTGCTCCGGCTGCACAGTGTGTTCAGGCGTATATGCTTTCATCAGGGCATTGATAATGGTAACACCGGAATCATAATGGCGCGAAATTAACCATTAAGGTGATTAGGCATTATTGTTGTTATAGTAGCCCTGTGCGAAGGCTTTTATTCGGTTAATAAACTATTTGCAAAACCGGTTTAGGTCAACCGATATGATTTTGTGAGGTAAGGGTAAATGGTGCAGGAACAATCAGCTATGGCTCTGGAGACGGATAAGTACAGCAAAGCCTACAAGGCCGCCTTGGTGTTGCCCATGTTGCAGCGGGTGTGTTCAAAAGCCGGACTGGATTTGGTGTCCCGCGCGTTACAGTTGTATTATCTGGCGCGCGACCCTGATATCCCGGCCTGGGCCAAGGCGAGTATTTTTGCTGCATTGGGTTATCTGGTGGTGACTCCGGATGCAATACCGGACATTACTCCGGTGCTGGGTTTCGTGGATGACCTGGCAGTGTTGACCTCTGCTTTGGCCGGGCTCAGCGGCTATGTCAGTCCGGAAATTCGCGCGAAGGTGCTGGTGAAACTGCAGGCCTGGTTTGGCGAAGAGGCGAAGCCAGCACCGGAAAATTTTCCCCAGAGTCAGACTCAACGCAAGACATAACGCCTAGCGTTCTATAAAATGGGCGCAGCTTCATTTCAAAACGACGGGGAAGGGAAGATGCGCCGAGTTGTGTTTAATCAGAAAGGTGGTGTGGGAAAATCCAGTATTGCGTCCAATCTGGCTGCAATCAGTGCCCACCGGGGGTTGAAAACCCTGCTGATCGACCTGGATCCGCAATGTAACTCAACCCAATATTTATTGGGTCGGGATTTTCAAACCGGGGAAACGGACATTGGTGTTTTCTTCGCTCAGGCGCTGTCCTTCCGTCATCGGCATAAAAAGAATCTTGAAGACTTCGTCACCCCATCCCAGTTTGAAAATTTACATGTGATTGCCGCCAATCCGGAGCTGGGTGAAATCATGTCGCAGCTGGAATCCAAACACAAAATTTTCAAGCTGCGGGATGCCTTGGCCAAGTTGCATGGCTACGACGCTATATATATTGATACCCCGCCGGCGTTTAATTTCTATACCCTGTCTGCGCTGATTGCCGCCGATAGCTGCCTGATTCCGTTTGATTGTGATGAGTTCTCCCGCCAGGCTTTGTATAACCTGATTGAGAATGTTGAGGAAACCCGTCTGGATCACAATGATGATCTGGAAGTGGAAGGCATTGTTGTAAATCAGTTCCAGCCTCGTGCCAGCCTGCCGACCCGTATCGTGGATGAGTTGAAAGAAGAGGGCCTGCCCATTCTGGACACCTATATTTCATCGTCCGTAAAAATGCGGGAGTCCCATGACAGTGGATTGCCGCTGATTCATATGGCACCCAAGCACAAGCTGACCGATGAGTTCGTGGCTTTGTTCGAATTGCTGCACCCCGGCTTTGCGGTGGCAGTGAATGACAAATCTGACAAAGAAACAGCTTGAGCTAATCCAGGCGTTGCTGTTTGGTCAATGCAATCTGCAGCAGCCATTGGGTTAGGGCGAACAGGCCCAATGCCAACAGCCCCCACAAGGCGGCGATAAATCCAAACAGATCCGGCGCTTTCATCAGCGTGGTCATCAATGATTCCTGATAGTAAAAAAACCATTGATGATCATCTGGAAATACCTGGGTATGCAGCCAGTAGAAAACCTGTGTCGGCCCTGCAATCAGAAGAATCACACCCAGCAGTACGATGATCATGACAGTGCCCAGGCCAAGCTGCCTGGCTGTGGGTGGGCTCAGGTTCTTCCAGCGGTAGTACGCGATCGAGCACAGCAGCAGTAACAGGCAGACCACCGCTGCCTGGTTGAACAACGTAATCAGATTGGCCACGTCCTGTAGGTGTACCACTTCCGGAGGCCTGAGCAAAGTGTCGCTTCTTGCCGGTTGAAATTGGTTACGCTGATACTGGTAGCGAATCTCAGGGAGCCCCTTGCCGCCCTGTTGGATGCCGTTTACGATCTGGGTAAACAGAGCCTCATGTTGATCACGGGTGGTGTATTCGAATCCGTTGCGGTAGCGATTATCCGGGCCATAGCGCTGGATGTGTGCTCCGATATCCAGTACTTGATACCCCAGGGAATAGCCGAAGTTGATTTGCGCCAATGCATGCCAGCTCATCCAGAAAGCGATGATCAGGCTGGTGATGGTCAGCAACAGGCCAGCCACAGTGCCCTCTAGTTTAGCTGTGAAAATATGTCTGTTTATGGGCATAGGAAACGGAGCGTGATTTATTATTGTGGGGCTGAAGATACTGCATGAGATCAATGAGTTAAACAAGGGGCGGGCAGTAATAGATCCATCGATCCCCTAGGCTTTGCCTGCTTTGGATGATGTTTGTCCGGTTCCCGGGCGGTCAATAACCGGGTGTTGCAAGCGCCCCCACAATGGTGCAAGGCACACGGGCCTGAACAACCCGCTGAGCCAGATCAAGGTTTGTGGCAGATCAGGTTGCGCTGTTATCTGCTAACTCCTTACTATCCCCCTATAACAAACCCATGGCCAACCCACTGCTACAGAGAAAATTCCATGCGATTATCCATAGTGTTGTTTGTCTTCCTGATTCTTGGTGCCTGTGCCAGCCAGCCGGGCCCGGCACCGATGCGGATCGGCAACGAGGTGGCGTTTGAAATGCTTCAGGACCAGTATTCCAATCCGTTTCCCCACGAGGACAACATGCAGGTTCTGCTGTTTGCTGACGACATGCAGCCCAGCCGTGATGTGCGGGATGCCATGGGGCGTGTTGCAGCGGATTGCTATGAGCAGGGCCGGTTGGTGTTTGTGGCCAATGTCAGCGGCATGCCCCGTTTGATCACACGCTTGATTGCACTGCCGAAGATGCGTGGTTATGGTTTCCCCATCTGGCTGGATTATGAGGGTGAGGCTACCGCAGCACTGCCCGTGCAGGAGGATTATGTGTCGGTTATCCATGTTGAAAAAGGCACCATCGCCCGCATTGATTATGTGCGGGGAATGGAATCGGTGATGAACGTGATTGTGCCCCTTTGCGGACTCAAGGCAGAACAGCTGGCGCTGTTATTCTAGGCGGTTTTTACCGGCCCATTATCAACTTTCATCGCCCACTCCGGCGACAACACCATCGTCAACCAAACCCCTGCCTGTTACCATAGCGCAACGCTAAATGGTAAGGCAGGGATTCCATGAAATTCATGAAACGTTTTCTCACTTTTATATTCATCCTGTTGTTGGTAACGGTGGTGGCCCTGTGGTGGTTACCGGCACCCCTCATAAAATGGGCAATCGAAAACCCGGGTTCACAGGCGGCCGGGGCGCAGATCGATGTAGGGGGGGTGGATTTTTCCTGGTTTCCCACCGCAATCACAATAACGGATCTTGCCGTTACCAACCCCCGGCAGCCCATGACCAACGCGGTTGAGATCATCCACTTGTCCACGGAAGTGGACGCGATGGAACTGCTTGAAGGAAAGGTTTATCTGGAGCAGGTGCTGGTGGAGGGCATTGCCCTGGACCAGCCCCGTGCCGTATCCGGGGCGCTGCCCGGCCGGCCGGCAGCCCCCGATGACGAAGCACAATTTGCATTGCCTGATATTGGGTTGCCGGATACCTCGGCGCTGGTGGAGAAGGAGAAAGCAATTTATCAGCAGCGCATTGATGCCTTTAACGAGGAATTGAAACAGCGCGAGCAACGTTGGCAGCAGAGTTTGAATGATTTGCCCGATGACGAGGCGCTCAAGGCCTACAAGGCGCGCTGGGATAAGGCGCAAGCAGGCAGTGTGTTGGATAAACTGTCCGCAGCCAAAAGCATCAGCAAGGATCTGAAGCAGGATATCAAAGAGCTGAAGTCGGGCGAGCAGCAGATGCAGGCTGAATACCGGCAACTGCAGGAGGATTACCGGCAACTGGCGTCCCTGTCGGATAAATCGGTGGACCAGATCATTCGCGAGCTGGGGCTTTCAGACTCCATGATCGCCAATCTGGGAGACAAAATCATCAGCGGTAAGGTGCAGCAGTGGCTGCGCATGGGAGAAGGCTATTATCAGCTGCTGACCGGTGGCGATACCAGGGAAGGGGCGGCCGATGATGAGGCTGCCGGCGCTGAGTCCGACGCAATAAAAACCGCACCGGACTTTTTGGTGAAGCTGATGCGCCTATCCGGGCCGTTTGTACAGGGGGGCCGTGAGGGCACCATCGACGGTGAAATTCGTAACCTGTCCGATGCCCCCGGGTTGTGGCCGGAACCCGTGACCATCAAGATCCAGGCACTGGGCGACACACTGGGCAAGATCAACATCGACGGCCTGCTGGCCCATCAAAGGGCGGGTGCCGAGCAGGACACACTGACGCTGTCGGTAGCGGACAGTCAACTGCAGAACCTGGCGCTCTCCCAGAGTGAAAACCTGGGATTGCTGGTCAATAAAGCGCTTCTCAATTTGAATGTCGCCGCCAGTATTGAAGCCTTAAGCACCCTGGATCTGGACCTGCAAGGGGTGTTCTCCAACCTGGACCTGATGCTGGCCGGGGACAACAATGCGGATTGGCAGCAAACCCTTGCCAAGAGTGTATCGTCACTGAACAAGCTGACATTGAAGGGCGCGGCGCAGGGCCCATTGCACGATCCATCGCTGTCGCTGTCCACCAACTTGAACGGCATTATGAAACAGGCACTGTCGGCAGAGATCAGGCAGCGCTCTCAAGCGTTGCGGCAAAAGTTGCAAACCCAATTGGGGCAAACGCTGGAGTCGCAGTTGCAGCCACTGCAAAGCAAGGTGGCGGGGCTGGGTAGTGTGCCCGGACAGGCCGGTTCCCGGGTGAAAGAATTTGAATCCATGCTCAAAGGCATCAGGTGATACCGTGAAACCGTTGCTGCTGCTCCCCAAATTGGTGGGAAAACTGGATGAGATTCTGGACCGTGTGGAGCCGCTGCTGCCCAAACGCAGCAAACCGGTGGATTGGTCCACCACCCAAGCCGCCCTCTGGGTAAGGCAAAGCTACGGTGGACACCTGCAGAAAGTGGTGATCACCGGCGGTGGAATCACCCTGGATGATGTGTTGGGGGTGGATCGTCAGAAAGCGCTGGTGGTGAAAAACACTGAGCAGTTCGTGCGTTCATTGCCGGCCAATAATGTGTTGTTGACCGGCTCCCGTGGCACCGGCAAATCCTCCCTGGTGCAGGCTTTGTTGAATGAATACAGTGCAGATGGCCTGCGGGTGATTCAGGTGGATAAGTCTGACCTGGCGGATCTGATGAGCATCGTCTCCGCCATTGAGGGCGAGCCTTACCGGTTTCTGCTGTTCTGCGATGATCTTTCTTTTGAAGCCCAGGATGAAGGTTATAAAGCGTTGAAGAGTGCGTTGGATGGCGGCATGTACCGTTCGCCGAACAATGTGCTGATTTATGCCACTTCCAACCGCCGTCATTTGATTCCGGAGTACATGTCCGACAACAGCACAGCACGCAATCATGAGACTGAAATTCATCATAACGAGGTGGTGGAGGAAAAGGTGTCCCTTTCCGATCGTTTTGGCTTGTGGGTGTCGTTTTACCCAATTAATCAGCCCATGTATCTGGATATCGCCCGCCATTGGCTGCAGCGCCTGGCAGAGCCCCATGGCATTGATATTCCCTGGACCGATGAGTTACAGGTGTTGTGCGTACGTTGGGCGGATAACCGGGGTACACGCAGTGGTCGAACTGCCTATCAATTCGCCCGACAGTGGGTGGGTCAGCAGTTACTTACGCTGTAAAACCGTAAACCCCGCGCAAAGTCATCAACAGAATTTATAAATAGTCTGCGCCTCTGTCGTAAAATTGACATATTCTGTGGATGAAAGTGGTGGTCTGTCTAACTAGCTGAAATTTAACCACTTACAAGTTGGTCAAAAAACAGACAAAATGCTAATGTCTGAGCGGGCGCGGGCCTTACAGCGATTTAACCCAAATCAATCCCCAAAGTTATCCACAGATTTTGTGGAAAAGGCGACAAACACTTTGGCAAAAAAACGATATACTCGTACGCTTATTTAATGAGCACTTGACCGCTATCTGATTGGTTATGTCGTCCCGGTTCCGGGGGTTTTTACTGATCTCATTGATGTAACCTGCCCAGGCGAGAATGGGCAGCGTGCTGATGCTGCCCCCGGAGCGGGCAGCGGATTGAAGGCAAAGGTACTGTGGATACACCGATAATATTAGACATAGAGGCATCCGGCTTTGGTTCGGGCAGTTACCCCATCGAAGTGGGGGTGGCCATGCCGGATGGTGCTCTGCACGTATGGTTGGTAAAGCCGCTGGATGATTGGGTTCACTGGCAGCCAAGCGCCGAGCAGGTGCACGGAATTCCCCGTGAGGAGTTGTTGCGGGAGGGGATTACGCCGCGCCAGGTGGCGGACGAACTGAACGAGCTGTTGGCGGGTAAAACTGTCTACAGTGATGGCTGGGGTGTGGATCGAACCTGGCTGGCATTGTTGTTTCATGAAGCCCATGTATTGCAAGGGTTTAAGCTGGATTCCATTTACGGTTTGCTGAGTGAATCAGAGTGGGAGCACTGGAGTGAGCAACGGGATGAAGTGCTGCGGCTGACCGGGATGGTCCCGCACCGGGCCGGGACCGATGCCCTTGTGATCCAGAAGACATTTATTCACGTGAAGGAACCTGCCGCCCAGCTGCCGGACGACGATCAGGTAATTACTCACCGGGCGCGCTGACAGGGTCGCTTCGCTTGTCGGGTGGATGCACTTGCCAAGACCAAAAAGGGCTCAAATATGAGCCCTTTTTTCATTCTGCTTACTTACACATGAAACAATTCAAACTCCCCCAGGGATGCCGTTTCCCACGCCGGCTTGTGGGTGATGACGGCCATACTGGCCTGCTCCGGGATAAGATAGGTTTGGGCAACCCGCTTCAGATCGTCTGTGGTTGTGGCCAGCACCCGTTCGCGGAAGCGGGCCTGAAAGGCATCGTCACGGCCGAACAAACGGTTCTGGAATGCCTGCTTGGCTTCCCCCGCCGGGGAGCTGGGTTTGTCCAGTGCGCCGATTACCCCCAGGATGGCCTCTTCCAAAACCTGGTAGCCATGGTCTTTACCCAGCAACCACTCTACGGACCGATCGAAATCCGCAAGGGTTTCTGCCAGGCGGGGATCGCGATAGGAGTAAAAGCGGAACGCGGCGATATTGGATTCCTGTGACGCACCGCCGCCATAGGCGCCTCCCTGTTCGCGAATGGCCCGATGCAGATAGCCGTTACGCAGGAAACCACCCAAAACAGACAGGACAGGTGAGTCCGGATGGTCTGAGGGCACCGTCGGGTAGGCTTTGGCGCAAAAGTTCACCTGCGTGCTGGTGAGCCAGGCCTGGCGCACCGGTTGGCGTATGGCGTCGAGGTTAATGTTTCCGTTGTGATTCGCCGGCAACTTACCCCAGCAGCTATCCAGGTGGGTGCTGGCGGCCGCGGTGGTATCCTGTTCCGCCACCACCAGGAACTGGCGGTTACCGCTGCGCATGCAGGCGGAGAGCGCTGTCAGATCGTCGCCGAGCTTACACAGGTTGCGGTGATCGTTCAGGTGGTGATCCAGATCCTTGATGGCTCGGATGCCCGCCAGACCACTTACCTGATGGGACAGGCGGGCGGCGGGATTCATGCCGCTGCTGGCCGCCATCATGGCCAAGGCGTGGCCCTGTCCAGTGATACTTTGATCCAGCTGAGCCCGCTGCTGTGCCACCAGTTCCCGCAGGTGGTCCAGCTCATCGTAACGGGGTTGCTCGATAATCCGGTACATCAATTCTGCCAGTGCATCGCTGTTGCGTTTGAGGGCTTTGCCGGCGAAGGCAAGAATGCCTTTTACACTTTGTTCATTATCGATGGCTCCGCGCAGCACTGAGTACCCGTAAATACCGCCGGTGACTTCAGTCAAGCGCTCCTGAATCTGCAGATAATCCTGATCCCCGGCACCCAGTTCACCCACGAAGCGAGTGTACAGTGGCAATAGTTGTAACTGCTCTGGGCTCAGTTGCGGCAGATCGTAGATGACCTGCTGGTAGACCAGACCATTGGTGCCCTGAGCGTACCGGGTGTGTTTACCGCTGGGCAGATCGAGTGCTTCACCGGTGGGCATGGGAATGGCAGCCGGCACGTCTTCCAGGCCCACCTTGGGCAACAGGGCTTCGTCTTCCTCCTGTTGCTGGCGGGCGTCCAGCGCTTGGGCCTGCTCAATAATCTGCCGTTTCTCCGCCTCGCTCATGGTTTGTTTGAGCTGGGCCAGTTTTGCCTGAGTGTACGCTTCGCGCACCTGTTCCAGGCCGGCGTTCGGCTTCATCACCAGACGCACCCGGTGCGGGTTGTCCAGCAACCATTCCTGCACCAGGTTTTGGATAAATCGGGGTTGCTTGATTTCCTTGCGCATTTTATCAAGCACCGGGTCCAGGTTCAGCAGAGCAATGGGGTCACCCCGATGCATGGCGGTGGAGATGGCTCCCATCATCAGCTGCAGACCATAGGGGTAGTGGTCGCCACCGATTTCACGCTGACTCAGCTCCAACTGATGCAAAGCCGCCTCCAGCCTGGCCTGGCTGACGCCGTTTTCGGCCACTTCCTGCAGCACTTCCAGAATCCTCTGTTCCAGTTCAGCGGCGTGCCGTGGTGAACTGCCTTCCAGCCCGCACATAAAGGCCATTTCCTTATTGGAATCCTCCAGTCCGCACAGCGGGGAGGGGGATGATCCGAGGCCGCAGGTTTCCAGTAATTTACGCAGGGGGGCTGCGCTGTTATCCAGCAGTACATCGGTCATCAGGTCCGCCTTGAGTTGATTTTCAAGGTCGGTACTGTGGCCCAGCAGCCAGGCCAGCACAATGTGGGTCTTGTTGTCTTCGGATTCACCTGGCTCCAGATCCGCCGGGTAGGCGGTTTCAACGTTCAATGGTGCACCATAGCGTTTTTCATCCGCCACAGAGATGGTGCGATCCAGTGCCTCGAACCGTTGCAGCGCCCGTTCTTCAAATGCCTGCTGCTGTTCATGGGCAGGAATATCCCCGAAGGTCATGAACACCGCATTACTGGGGTGGTAGTGGGTCTGGTAGAAGGCTTTCAGTTGCTCATAGGTTAAATCCGGAATCGACTCGGGGTCGCCACCACTGTTGTAGTGGTATGTGCTGGTGGGAAACAGGTACCGCCCCAGCTGGTCATAGAGTTCGCTGGTGGGGGAACTCATGGCGCCTTTCATTTCGTTGTACACCACCCCTTTGTACATCAGCTGGGACTCCGGATTGCCGCTCTCAGTAAAGTCCAGGCGATGACCCTCCTGGGCGAAGTCCAGCGGATCCAGTTTGGAGAAGAATACGGCATCCAGATACACCGACAGCAGGTTGTCGAAATCCTTGCGGTTTTTGCTGGCGAAGGGGTAGGCGGTCCAGTCACTGGCGGTGAAGGCGTTCATAAAAGTATTGAGGGAGCGACGGATCATCATGAAAAACGGATCACGCACCGGGTATTTTTCGCTGCCACAGAGTGCGGTGTGCTCCAGAATGTGGGCGACTCCGGTGGAATCCGTGGGTACGGTGCGCAAGGCCACCATAAAGACGTTCTCATCGTTATCCGCAGCGATATGGTAGTGCATTGCGCCGGTGGCTTTGTGGCGGTATTCGGATACCACTACGTTCAGGGATTCGATGGTTTCGCTGCGCAGCCATTGGAAACTGCTGTGGCATTGCTGCTGTCGTGAAATATCTTGATAACTGCTCATGTGTCTCTCGATGGGGTGTCTCGCGAAGGTATGACTCGCGACGGCCGGTTGGCTCGAGTGGGTGTCGGGCGCGGAGCGGGGCGCACGCCATCTCGGTATTCCTCATTAGAAATGATAGTATTTCACCCTGGGCCCTATTTGCAAACGTGCATGCAGTTTACCCAGGGCCTATTCCTAAACCACAACCAGGCTTGCTGTACCATGATTCCTTCCCGTGTATGGGTTATTTCCGATATCCACATAGATTATCAGGAAAACTTCGACCGTTTGCTGGAGTTTGCCGCCAGAAGGCACCATTCCGATGCCCTGATCGTGGCGGGCGATGCCACCGACCGGCTGGATCGGCTGGAAGCGCTGTTCCGTGAGCTAACCGAACAGTTTCTTCACGTATTGTTTGTGCCGGGCAACCATGAGCTGTGGGTGCGGCGCTCGGGCCACGACGATTCCCTGAAGAAATTCCATGCGATCAAGGCGTTGTGCAGGGAAACCGGGGTCAAAATGGAACCGCTGCTGATGGGGCAATATCAGAAAGTGTGGCTGGTACCGCTGTTGTCCTGGTACGACGATAAGGATCAGCCGGAGCACTCGCTTTATGTGGAGAAGGATTATGCCGAGGACCGAACCGATGAAATGTGGGGTGATTTCATACATGCCCGCTGGCCGGCGGATCTGGCGCAACCACTGGCGCGGCTGTTTGCCGACCAGAACGAGGGCTTTCTGCAGCGGGAATTTCAGCACCCGGTGATCAGCTTCAGTCATTTTCTGCCGCGTCAGGACCTGATTTTTCACAAGCCGCTGGCCGATGCCATGGCCCTGGCCCGAAAGTTTGATCCCTTGCCGGAGTTTAATTTCAGCCGGGTGGCGGGTTCCTACCGAATTGAAGAACAGTTGCGCCGTCTGGGCAGTCGCCTGCATGTATACGGGCACCAGCATCGTAACCGTCAGCGCCACATCGAAGGGGTTACCTATCTGTCCCATTGCATGGGGTATCCCAAAGAGCGCCAGCGGGGGCACGTTCCCGCCGATGCTATTGAGCCCCTGTGTGTGTGGCGGGATGACACCGGGTTCACGATTTGACATGTCCAGTGCCATGTTGTTGTTGGCGGACAGCCAGCTGCTGTTTCGGACCGGCAGTGCTCCTGAGCTTCTGCAGACGGTTCGGCAGCGGTTTACTACCGGGGTCGATGCGGCTTACATTGGTGCCGCCAACGGCAACGATAGGGCGTTCTACCAGTTGGCCTGTGCCGGTTTGGATGCCCTGACCGGGCACCACAACAACACCCGGCTTGTGGCCGAGGTATCGGACCTGCCACCATCGCCAAGCCCACTGGTAATGCTGGCGGGGGGCAGTGTGGCGCGGGGCTGGGCGTTTCTCAGTGAACCACGGGTGCGCCATTGGTTGCACTGCTGTCATCGCCTGCCGGGCAGCCTGATAATTGGGGTTTCTGCCGGTGCCATTCATTTGGCGAACGGGCTGGATCCGGAGCAGCCTGACCGTGGCCGGCAGACGTTTCTGAATTGGTTGCCTTATGATATTGCGGTACACGAGGAGCAACAGCACTGGCCTTCACTGACCGGCTTTCCGGCGTTGGGCATACCGTTTGGGGGTGGCATCTGGGTTGAAACGGGGTCCGGGCAACCGTACTTAAGAAGTTTGGGTACCCAAAGCTTCAGGCTCACCATCAGAGGTGTTCGGGAGCCCGTTGCGTACCTTGAGCGCCCACAGTAGCAGGCAGATCCAGGCCAGCATGATGAGGCCGGTCATGGGGCTGCTGAATTCAAAGTTGCCCAACAGTGTGAGCAGGGTACACGGCGCCAGCAGCAGAGTGCTGGTGCAGAAAATCCTTCCCAGCCAGCCGCGGTTCCACAACAGGGGGACCAGGCACAATAAGGAGACGGAGATCATCAGGAATTTGGTGCTGACGAACAACCGCAGCAACCAGAAATCCGGGGCGCTGCCGTTGCCTAACAATGCCTGGGTCAATTGCATCAATTGCAGGTTTTCAGCAAAATCAGCGCTGGCCGCGATGCCGGCACTGATGATGCCGATCAGGCTCAGTGCCCGTCGTTGCGTGTACCATCCGCTGAGGTTGGCGCACCCCAGAAAGGCGCCGTAGGTGATCAGGTAGAACATGTCGATGCTGTGGCCGGTCTGGTAGCGGTGCACCAGCGCCAGGTTACCCTCAAACAACGAGCTGGCGTTGGCTAAGGTCGAGGAGAATTCCAGTGCGATGATGGACAACGAAAAGCCCTCGGGCAGTTGGCCCGGAAGGGATGGATAGAAAAAGCTGATCACGATACCCAGCAGAATGACAGCTAACCCCGTCGCACCAGTTAAGCGAAATCCGTTGGTCGCCAAATACATTGTCAAAATCCCCGGTCTTCCCTGTACATTTCAACTCATTGTTATTTCAGAACACCTGCAACAGGGTCGGTACACAGGTGTGAACGCCTAAGGTATTGTTGTTCCCCAAAACAACCCCGATACAATAACATAAATTTACAATCTGTCCTAAGCAGGAAAACCGATCAGGGGTGTTTTAAGTCCCATTCAGGCTTTTTTTAGGCAGCCTGAATGGAAGGGAGGCGGAAGGAGCGGGGTAAAAGCAGCCGGCTTAATAGCTTTCAGGTAGTTTTTTCAGGATACGGAACTGCTTGCGTTCAATCTCAATGTAACCACCGGTGGCCAGGTCTTTCAGAATTCGTGCCACCATCTCGCGGGATGAGCCGATGCGGTTGGCGATATCCTGCTGGGTGAGTTTCTCTTCAATAACCGTATCGCCATCTTTTTCAGTGGACAGATCCAGCAGAGTTTTGCGAATGCGGCCATACACATCCTGCAATGCCAGGGTTTTCACGTTCTCGGTCAATTTTCGAATACGGGAGGCCAGGTTGCGCAGTAACACCAGGGCAATATCGGGGTGATTCAGCACGACCTTACTGAAGTCGTCTTTGTAGAGAATGGAGAAAGTGGATTTATCCGTGGTGATCACCGAGGCGGAACGGGTTTCGTCGTCCAGCAAGGAGAGTTCACCGAAGTATTCTCCAGGCCCCATTGAGTTCAGCACAAATTCCTTGCCGTTTTCGTCGCTAACGTACACTTTTACTTTGCCACTGGTACAGATGAACATGGCATTGGCTTGATCACCTTCGTTAATGATCACAGTGTTCTTTGGGTATGTGCGAGTGATGCAGAGTTCTTGCAGCGCGGACAATTCCGCTTCAGGAAGGCCTTCAAAAATCGAGATGTGGCTAAGGTCAGTCATTCAGAGCACCCTGTCGGTGATTTTTTAATCAATTTTTCTTGGTCAGTGACTGGTTGAGCATGTTGCCGCTCATGTGACGTTGGACATTGTAGTGCCTTCCATTGGTTAAAGAAAGGTTATGGGGGGGATAAAGAAAGCGCTTCAGGTTGCTGGTAAACTATTGCCCTTATTGAAAATCCCCTGTGAGGAAAAAATGAAGTTTGTTTCGTTCAACACCAATGGCATCCGTGCCCGACTGCACCAAATCGAAGCGCTGGTGACAAAACATAATCCTGACGTGATCGGTATCCAGGAAACCAAAGTGGAAGACGGGCTGTTTCCCCAAGCGGACATGGCGGCGCTGGGGTTGCATGCGGAATGGTTCGGCCAAAAAGGTCACTATGGCGTGGCCTTGCTGTCCCGGGAGAAACCCGTTTGGGTGAAAAAGGGATTTGTCGGTGATGATCACAGTGAGCAAAAGCGACTGATACTGGCCCAGTACCGCATTGATGGTGAGGAAATCACCGTCATCAACGGTTATTTTCCCCAGGGGGAAAGCCGTGATCACCCGGAAAAGTTTCCCAACAAACAGCGTTTTTATGCCCGCCTGCTGGAGCGGTTGCAAACCGAATTCACGCCGGACCAGAAGCTGGTAGTGATGGGCGACATGAACGTCGCGCCGGTGGACCAGGACATCGGTATCGGCCCGGATAATGCCAAACGCTGGCTGCGCACCGGCAAATGTTGTTTTTTGCCGGAAGAACGGGAATGGTTGCAGCGGATTATGGATTGGGGGCTTGGCGATACGTTCCGCGCGCAGAAGCCGGAGGTGGATGATCTGTTTTCGTGGTTTGACTATCGCAGCAAAGGTTTTGAGCGTGAGCCCAAGCGCGGCCTGCGCATCGATTTGATTCTTGCCACCAAACCGCTGCTAAACCAGTTACAGGCCACCGGAATTGATTACGAAATCCGTAGCCTGGAAAAGCCCAGCGACCATTGTCCGGTATGGGCCGAGTTCGGCTAACCCGCTGTGACACTGCCGCCGGCAGAACAAGGATCGCAGCCGCTTTCCGCAGACAGATTATCCGGATTTCTGCTGACACGACAGTGGCGTGAGCACAGATCAGGGTTACGCTTGATTTACTGGGTGCACTCTGCCCAGGGCCCCGTGCGGATTGAAATAACGGATCAGGAAACCGTAAGTTTTGTGCGCACAGACGACCGGGTTGCAGTGGAAACACTATTGTCAGCCAGCAGCGGTTGGCGTTTGCGGCCGCTGACATTAAAATCTTTTTTTAACGAGCCGGTGCTTGGCCTTTATTGCAAGAGTCAGCGGTTACTGTCGCAGTGCCGTGACCTGCTGCAACAGAAGGGTATTCCCTTGTGGGAAGCGGATGTGCGTACCGTGGATCGTTACCTCAGTGAGCGCTTTATCACGGGCGATGTCGAAGTGCAATTGAGCCAGTCAAATCCATCCGGGTGTTTGATCAATCCTGCGATCCGCAAAGGCGAGCGCAACGCGTTGCAGTTGCGCTGTGCGTCGCTGGATATTGAAACGGCGCTGGACGGAACCCAGTTGTACTCCATTGCGGTGCATTGTGTTGGCGGTCACAAACCACAGGTCAAGCGTATTTTTATGCTGGGTCAACCACAACCTGCCGGCGAGCTGGATATCCGCTGGTTTGCAGATGAACGGGAATTAATAGACGCATTTCTCCAGTGGATGCAGGAGGATGATGCGGATGTGATTCTGGGTTGGAATGTGGTGAACTTTGATCTGCGCTTTTTACAGAAGCGTTGTGATGAGCTGCGAATCGCGTTCAGTCTGGGGCGCGGGCTCGAGCGGGTGGAATGGCGTCAGGCCCGGGATGAGACCCAACATTATTTCGTGCTGGTTCCGGGGCGAGTGGTTCTGGATGGCATTGATACGCTGAAGGCCGCCACCTGGAATTTTGAATCTTTTTCTCTGGAATTTGTATCGCGCCAATTACTGGAGCGAGGCAAGTTGATTCATGATGTGGAGAACCGGGGCAAGGAAATCACCGAACTGTTCCTGAACGATAAAGTGGCGCTGGCACGGTACAATCTGGAGGACTGTTGCCTGGTATCGGATATTTTTGCCAAAGCAGATTTGTTGAGCTTTGCTGTGGAACGGTCCCGCCTCACCGGCTTACCCATGGATAAAGTGGGCGGTTCCGTGGCGGCCTTTGAAAATCTGTATCTGCCCCGGCTGCATCGTGCTGGGTTTGTGGCGCCCAATATCGGTGATATGGAGAACGAGTTTGCTGCGCCGGGCGGTTATGTGATGGAGTCGGTACCGGGTTTATATCGCCATGTTCTGGTACTGGATTTCAAAAGCCTGTATCCCAGTATCATCCGCACCTTCTGTATTGATCCGTTGTCTCTGTTGAAAGGGCGTTATGAATCGGATCTGGAGGAAGTGATTCCGGAAGTATTCCAGCGCCCCGCCCATGCACGGGATACCCCGGACAGTGCCTGGATCCCCGGCTTTAATGGTGCCGTGTTCAGTAAACAGCACCACCTGTTGCCGGAGATCATCAAAACATTGTGGGATGCCCGCGATCAGGCAAAACGGGTCGAAAATGCCCCCTTATCCCAGGCGATCAAAATAATTATGAACTCGTTCTATGGGGTACTGGGAACCCCGCTGTGCCGTTTTTTCGATGCCCGGTTATCCAGCTCCATTACCCTGCGTGGTCACGACATCATGCGCCAGACCCGATTGCTGATTGAGGGCCAGGGTCACAAGGTTATCTATGGGGATACGGATTCCGTATTCGTATGGTTGGAAAGTGCCGGCGAGGATGCCGAAGCCGAGCGCATCGGCGGTGAACTGGCCCGGTTTCTGAACCAATGGTGGGAGCATTATCTAAAAGCGGTGTTTGGCATCGAGTCCAATCTGGAACTGGAGTTTGAAACCCACTATCAGCGTTTTTTTATGCCCACGATGCGCGGCTCGGAGACCGGCAGCAAGAAGCGCTACTGTGGCATGGTCGCCACGATTGCCGCGCCATCAGGCGAGCGGCATGAAAAACTGGTGTTCAAGGGGCTGGAAAACGTGCGTACGGACTGGACGCCATTGGCCAGACGGGTGCAGCATGATGTGTTCTGGATGATGTTCCACGATGAATCTCCTGATTTGTATCTGCAGCAGGTGGTGGCGGAGATGTACGATGGCAAACTGGACGACGCGCTGGTGTACCGCAAACGTATTCGGCGGCGCCTTGCCGACTATCAAAAAAATATTCCCCCGCACGTGCAGGCGGCAAAGAAGGCCGATGCCTGGTTGACCCGACAGGGCAAGTCCCCGCGGTATGCTCGAGGTGGGTGGGTGAGCTACGTGATTACGCTACAGGGGCCGGAACCCATAGAGCAGCAACCGTCGGCGCTGGATTATGAACACTATCTCAGCCGGCAATTGGCGCCGGCGGTGGATGGTATTCTGCAGTGCGCAGGTCGCTCACTGGAATCCATCCTGCGCTCACAATTGACCCTGTTCTAATTTACACGTTCAATGACCTTATTATTGTTGCGGTTTTGCTGCTTTAAACCGTTGTTTTTGTGCGCCTGATAACAGGGGGGCGGATGCACTTTAGGTAATCAGGGAGGGGCTGCCTATACTGTAACTTCACAGGAGTGCCCAATGAAGATAATCAATGTCGAGATTGTAAACCCCTTTCTGGAATCCATGGCCAATGTACTGACTACCATGGCGATGCTGGAACCGAGCCCCGGTAAGGTGATGTTGAAAGAGAAAGATATTGCCTGTGGAGAAATCACCGGGATTATTGGTTTGATTGGGGATAACTACAAAGCCTCTCTGGCGGTCACGTTTGAGCGCGCAGTGATTCTTGAAATCACGGCACGTATGCTGGGTGAGCCGGTCACAGAAATCGATGATACGGTCATCGATATGGTTGGGGAACTTACCAATATGGTAACCGGCGGCGCTAAAAATCTTCTGAGTCAGAAGGGGTATTCAATCGGTATGTCGACGCCCATGGTGGTGACCGGGGTTGACCACAAGATCACGCACAAGGCCAACGGCCCGCGAATCGTGGTGCCCTTTTCGCTGGAGTGTGGAGCGTTTTTTGTTGAGGTTTGCTTCGAGGCCAGTCTCCACCAGTAGTGCTCGCCACTACAGTGTATGCATCAAGATTTCAACTGACGCATGAGCCCTTCCTGGCATACTGAGGCCACCAGTTTTCCGTTTTGATAAATCTGGCCGCGATTGAAACTGCGGGCATTCATGGCGCAGGGGCTTTCCATGTCATAGAGCATCCATTCATCCATGCGCAGCGGATGGTGAAACCACAGAGTGTGATCCAGGCTGGCGGCCAGCAGATTCGGGTCCAGAAAGGACAGGCCATGGGGTCTCATGCCGGTCCCTAATAGCCCAAAGTCGGAAGCGTAGGCCAACAGCGCCTGATGCAGGTTCTGATCGTCATTCAATGGGCTGGATGCGCGAAACCAGGCCTGCTTGCGTGGTGCCTTTGACTCCGGCGTCAGAAAGTCCACCGGATCCACCGGGCGGATCTCGATGGGACGTTCCTGCAGCAGCACGGGGCGCACCCGCTCGCTAACGCGGGCCGCGGTTTTCAGGCGCAATGAATGGTCGGTTTCCAGGTCATCAGGGGGGGGAACATCGGGGATGGAGACTTCCTGGTGCTCGAACCCCCGCTCTACAATGTGAAACGAAGCAGACATATGGAAAATCGCTTCACCATGTTGAATGGCGACCACACGGCGGGTGGTAAAGCTGCCACCATCCCGGATGCGGTCCACCTCATAGATAATGGGGGTGTTGATGTCCCCTGGGCGTAAGAAATAGGCATGCAGAGAATGACATTGGCGCTGTTCCTCCAGGGTCCGGTACGCGGCAACCAGCGACTGACTGATGACCTGGCCGCCAAACACACTGCGTCCGCCCACATCACAGCTTTCCCCGCGGAACAGGTTCAGCTCAATGGTTTCCAGGTCCAACAGGTTGACCAGTTCATCTACCAGGTTTGTCATCTACTTCACTCCGGATAGTGGGCTAAAGTGGGCTGGTGAAACAAAAGAAGGCGACTTTGGGTCGCCTTCTTAGTATAGGGCAGTGCAGACAGCACGTTGAGCCCAGTGTGAATATCAGAAATACTGCTGATAGACCAGAGGGCCGAATGCCACCAGCACCAGTGCGATGGCCATGACCGTAATGGGGAGGACGTAGCGTTCATGGCGTATCCAGAAGCTTTTGCCTTTGGTTTCCTCTTTGGCTTTTGCGATTTCTTCCTCGCCGACCACCTGCCGGGTCAGCAGGTGGTTAACCGCCACCGGCGGGCTTAGGTAACCCAGTTCAAACGCCACCAGGGTGATCATCCAGAAATGCAGCGGATCGATACCCTGACTGTACGCGGCCTGAGCAACGGTACCCGATACCAGCACAATGGCGCCGAATGGATCCATGATCATGCCGATGATCACCAATACCACCACCAGCGCCAGCATGGCCGTCCAGGTGCTGCCGAAGAAATCACTCTGTGCCGCCACTTCCTCAAAGATGCCGGAATCCTCGATCACGCCGCCCACGGTCAGGCTCAAGGCCATAATGGAGAGCAGGGCGCCGATGTGCACCGTGGTGTCGGTGGTGGCGCGGCGAATGGAGCCTTCCAGGCTGCTGGCACGCACTTCGCCCTCATAGGTTTCATGCTGTTCTCGCTCTGCGTGCTTGATGGTGTATTCGTAGACCAACAGCAGCAGAATGATCATGGGCAACACCACCGGCGCGGTGTGTTCATCCAGGTGGGCATCCAACAGGAAAGCGTAAGCCGCAGCCGTGACCACAAAAATCAGCACGTAAGGAATGAGGGGGCGGAAGGCTTGTAAGCTGGGCGCCAGTGCTTCGGAAACCGGTGCAATTTTCATAGGGCCCTGTTTGGCGATCAGTGATACCGCGAAGAACAGGAACGAGGTGAGCAGGAACACTTTCACACCCCAGCCATACATCATGTCGGTGGTGACTTCCTTGTTCAGCATGGCGATCAGCAGTACCAACAGGCAGGGGCGCAATACCACACCCAGGCTGCCACTCATGGCTGTGGCCGCCAGTGCCAGGTTGCGGCGGGCACCCACCCGGCGCAGTTCAGCGTAAACCACGGCCCCCATGGCAATAATGATGATCCCGGAAGCGCCGGTGTAGGCGGTGGGGACAGCCATAATCACCACGGCAACAAACGCCAGCAGCTCCGGCGGCAGTTTCCAGGGCTTGAACACGCGGAAGACATATTCACCCAGATAGGTTTGCTTCAGCAGCATACCCACCCAGATATACAGGCCTATATTCAGGAACAGGGATGACTGATCCATGATTTTGTCAACGAACAGAACCATGCCTTGGGGGTTTTCAGTTTCCAGGATAAAGAAGCGGGCCGAGCTGATGGCCATATAGGCATAAAGAGGCACGGCTAACAGGGCTTTGCCGATACTGCCGCCGGGTTTGGCGGTTTTGGGGATGTTGAACAATTGCACCAGCGCCACCAGCGACAGTGCACCAAAACCAAACAGGTAGAACCAGCGGATATGCTCGTTCTGAATCAGGGTACCGGATGCCCAACCATTGGTCAGGTAACTGTAGGCGGAATAGGTCAGTGACAGGTTTGCGAATAATTGCGCGGTAATACCAAAACGGTATTCCAGAACCGTCTGCATTGGGCGCAGGCCGATATGGTGATGGGTCAGTGCGGCGGTAATAGCACAGACAAAGAACACGATGGCCAGAAATACCTGAGTGTTGTCACGACGGAACTGGGAAAGGGCGGACAGCGTCATGTCAACGGCAACAAAGCGGTCCAGGTTGTCTGTTTTCTGGGCCAGGGTTTTTTGCGCAGCTTCGTGCTTCATTCGGCACAGCTCGACTCGCTTGCCCAGGGATTCACGAATAGCATCCCGGTTGATATCTTCAGCACCGAACATACCACCGAAGGGGTCACTTTCGGCTTCTTTCTGCTTCTGCCTGACAACCTTCTGGACTTCAGACTCGATATCGACATTGGGATCACAGGTGGGAACAGGGACATCGAGCCGAAGGATATGATAGTCGGGCCAGATATGGTTGCCCAGCTTATTGAGCTGAGCATTTAGATTCTCCCCGATACTGAGAAACAGTACCCCCAGAAGAATAATGATAACCGGTAATGAGGACAGCCACTCGCGCAGAGAGCGTCCCAGAAAGTTTATGTTCATTTCCCACCACATCTAATTTTTGTGATTAATCACTAGTTGTAATTTTTGTTCGTGCTGCCTACTAGACTGTTGGCCCAGGCAAATGTTTCAGGGCACAAAGTAAGTCAGTCATATCCCTCAAGTAAAAAAGGCAACACCACAAGCACTACGTAAGGACGTCCAAAAAATAAAGCACCAAATTATAAGAGTGTCAGCCACTGTGTGCCATACATCACAGAATGTTTTTCGAAACTTTTACACTAAATCGTTTTGTATTGTAAGTGGATGAGTCTATGGGCGTAAAAAAAGCAGGCTGACTGTATAGCCAAGCCTGCTTTTTTTGTTTACCGCTGTGCTTACTCGCGGTCTTTGGCGGTGCATTCAGCCAGGGCGGGATCTTTCTGGCAGCGCACTTTGCTCAGGAAAGAGAGCATTTTTCCATCATATAGACCCTGATCTCTTAACTTCAGGCGGGATTGACGGAACATTTCCATGTAGCCTTCCTTGTCTTTTTCCGGCAGGTCCAGCCAGTAACTGGGCTTAATGCTCTTTTCCGCCGCATTCACCACTTCCATGGCTTTGCCATACTGGCTCCAGGCATAGTTTCGCGAGCTCTGACCGAAGCCTTCGGGGAAGCGGTCATGCCGTGCGACTATTTGAGCCGTAAGCTGGATGATGGAGAAATTGACGATAGCGCCGTCGTCACCGAGGCCTTTGTAGAGTTCCAGTGCATCATAGGCAACCGCAGGAGCACCAATGATGTCGACGCTGCCGTTGTTGAACATGGAGCCGAAGTTGGTCAGGGAGACGGATACGGGAGACGCGCCGACAGACTCAATCATAATGGCCTGGGCCTTGTCGAAATCCATGGCGGCAAATTTTTTGCCGGCCAACTCGCCCACGGTGTCGATGCTGCGGTCGTTGGTGAACAGGTAAGCCGCACCGCCGGGCAAAATGCCTGCGATTTCATAATCACCGGACACCATCAGCTTGGCTAATTTGGGATCTGCCAGATACTGCAGTACCACGCGCATATGGGATTCATCGGGTATGGCACCGATGGAATCCAGGGTGCCGGTGAAGCTATTGAATTCACGGGCGCGTAAGCCGGTAATACCTGCGGCGTCACAGGCACCGGATTTCAAATCTTCGGCCGCAATTTTTTCATCGGTATAAACTTTCAGATCCAGATCCACACCCCACTTAAGGGCATTCAGACGGTAATCTTCCATCTGGCTGGCAACGGGGCCGGACTTACCAACAATATCCCACACACACAATGTGCGTTTAGGAAGGTCAGCGGCGAACGCAGAAGTGCTCAGCGCTACAGCGCCGGCAGCGATTGGGGTTAAAATAGATTTTAGCAATGTGTTCATAGCCTCATCCGGAAGTTATGGTTGTAATAGTTGTGTAATCCTGAAGCCGTTAACGGCTTCAGGCAGTCGTAATACGCTGGATTAAAGCAGTTCGTCCAGCAGGTTCTGGTCCAGTTTGACTTCTTCCTTTTTGTCATCCCAGAAGGAGCCATACTCCCCGATCGGGGTGCGATGGCCGGTATTTTCAGTCCACAGTCGATCTGATAATTCCAACAACAGATCACTGGCCATGACGTCCAGCATACGATACTCACGATTAGACGCCGTTGACTGGACAGAGTTCGCATGTTCGCGAATGATATTCCTTACGCGCTGCATATTGCTGTCGTTATAGGATACCAATGCGTCCAGAGCAGAAGGCAGTCGTACACCTTCGTCCATACCCAGTTGACGCGCTTTGTCCAGCTCAGCCCAGGGGTCGACACCTTCCGGCGTCACGCCGGGAACAATGGTCCACAATGAGGACCGGATTGCTTTGGGCAGGCCCCACCATTTCCGGTTGTGTTTTTGGTCGTCCAGGCAAGCCATTCCACGTTCCGCTTTGGGGGCGACGTTGAAGGGTACGCCGACCGCCATGTTGGCTTGCACATCGGCAAGGGCTGCCTGCAGGCCGGCCACGGATCCAATCATCCATATAAGTTGTTCGAAATCGTTGTCAAACAGGGGGCAGTCATCACCCGGTTCGCCCAGAGCCCGAACCAAGGCCTTGTAACTGGCGTAGTAACGGGCCGCGGCAATAGCGTGCCAGCGTTTGGCTTGGATGCGGGCATCCTGTGCCTGAGTGATACGTTTTTCGCCGGAGTAGCGTGAGTATTCCAGTTCCAGCTGAATCGCACGTTGTGACGCGCAGGTCCCGCCCACCAGTCCCAGCAGGACTTCCAGTTGGTCCGGCGGTGTGGTCACCGTAGAAAAAGACATCAGCAGGGGAGTCAGGGCTTCCCCGGAAGCACAGGCAATCTTAGCGTCATCGGTAGTCAACAAATAGGGCACCATTACATCTTCTCCGATGTTGGTCATGGTATCCCCAGTTACTTTATACACGACAGATGAACAGCCGCTTAACAGAACTATCCCAAATGTAGCTACCGCAAAAGCAATCTTTTTTGCCAGGCGGCCGTTAAAACTAAAATGCATGTGGTGGCTCCCTACATTTTATTATTGTGGTTATTACGTTTTTGTTGGTTTTTTCGATCTTTAATAAGAGACTGAAACGCCCATACGGTACATCGCTGTTACCGTATAGGCAAGTTCATATCAATAAATAAACTTTTAAATTAACAGAAAAAAACAATTAAAATCTTGCGTCTTTTTCGATAAGGAATTAGACAGTTTTTCTATATTGTCTCAGGCTGGATGGTGGTCAATTGAACTGATCTTTGATCGCCTTGCCGGCGTCTTCGATGGCTTCCCCGCTCTGCCTGATCAGTTCACTGCCGGTATCTTTCATTTTGCTGCTGACCCGTTTGTCCTCAAAGGGATTGCTCAGAATGGGCTTGTCGCGACCAATGTTGACGCCCGCCGCCAACCCCAGAACGCCACCGGCGAACATACCTAGAATCAGATATTTAATGGCTTTCATATAAAGGATGCCTTTTGGTTTAGTGATCGGTAATCAAAGCCACGTAGTGTAGAATAGCCGGCGTTTTCATTCCATCGGCGTGACCGCAAATATGCTATCAGACGAACTCAAACAGCAGATCCAGCTGGCCTACCGAACCTTTCTGGACAAGAAGGGGCTCACACCCCGCTATGGGCAGCGGTTAATGATCGCCGAAATTGCCCGGGGCATCGCCGGTGTGGTTCAGGATAATGACGGTAAACGTACCGGTGATCAGCACGTGGTGGTCATTGAAGCCGGTACCGGTACCGGTAAAACCCTGGCTTACTTGCTGGGGGTGATGCCGGTGGCCAAGGCGATGGGCAAGAAGGTGGTACTGGCCACGGCGACCGTCGCACTGCAGGACCAAGTAGTGAATAAGGACATTCCGGAAGTGCTGCGTAACAGTGGATTCAGTTTCAGTTATGCATTGGCGAAAGGGCGGGGGCGTTATCTGTGCCTCAGCAAACTGGATCGACTGATGACCCCGGGCCAGGAAGCGGGCACTAACCTGGCGCTGTGGGAAGATTTTCAGCAATATGCCGTGGACAAGCACGAAGCCGAACTTTACCGGGCGATGGATCAGGCAGTGGAATCCCGGGCCTGGGATGGTGACCGCGATAGTTGGAGTGATTCGGTAGACGACCTCACCTGGCGGCGGGTGACCAATGATCATCGGGGCTGTACCGGGCGCAGTTGTGGATTCTATGAAGACTGCCCTTTTTATCTGGCCCGCAATGATATCTATCGTGCGGACCTGATTGTTGCCAACCACGATCTGGTGTTGGCGGATCTGGCCATGGGGGGCGGTGTGGTGCTGCCTGCCCCCGAAGACACGGTGTATGTCTTTGATGAGGGGCATCACCTGCCTGATAAGGCGCTCAATCATTTCTCCTGTTCGTCTCAGGTACGCAGTACGCTGAGTTGGCTGCAGGATCTGATCAAAATGCTGGATTCGCTGGTGGACAGTTCGGATGCGCAGGGCATGGCTGCCGGTGTGGTTGGCAGTGTGCGGGACATCAATGCAGCCATGGCGGAGGGCCTCACCCTGCTGCTGTCAACGCTTACGCCGCTGGCTGACGCAACGGATCAGGTTGAGTCGGAACAGGGTAAACTGGTGTATCGTTTTGAACACGGTGTGGTCCCTGAAGCACTCCGTGACCAGTCTGCGCAATTGCTGGCGCCTTCCCGTGAGTTGGTTAAGCAATTGCAGCTGGTGGTGGATTGGTTGCAGGAGGGCATGGAGGGCAAGCGTTCAGATATTACGCGGCCGGATGCGGAAGCCTGGATGCCCCTGATGTCCACTCAATTGGCGCGCGCGGAAGCGCTGATGACAGTATGGATGCGCTACGAGGCAGCCGACGATGAATTGCGGGCGCCGGTGGCACGTTGGCTCAACTTTACCCAGAGCCCCCAGGGCTTGGATGTTGAATTGTCGGCCTGCCCGGTGTTGGCCAGCGATGTGTTGTCGCGCTACCTGTGGTCCCGTGCCTTTGCCGCCGTGGTGACCAGTGCGACCTTGACGGCGCTGGGCAAGTTTGAGCGATTCCAGTTTCGCTCCGGGGTGCCCCCCACCAGTCATTTCAAGGCGGTACCCAGTCCGTTCAATTACCAGGAGTGTGGCCGCATTGTTGTGCCCGATCTGGCCTGTGATCCCACCAATGGTACACGCCATACCGATCAGCTGGTGTCATATATCGAACGTATCTGGCAACAGCAGCTGGGCACTTTGGTCCTGTTCAGTTCCCGCCGTCAGATGGATGAGGTGTTTGAGCTATTGGGCACCGAGGTGCAGGATGCGGTGTTAACACAGGGGCGCCTGGGCAAGGCCGAAATGGTGAGACAGCATAAGCAAAGGGTGGATGCGGGCAGTCACAGTGTGCTGTTCGGATTGGCCAGTTTCGCTGAAGGTGTGGATTTACCGGGAGCCTATTGCAGTTGTGTGGTAATCGCCCGGTTACCGTTTTCCGTGCCGGAAGACCCGGTGGATGCCACCTTGGCGGAGTGGATACAGAAGCGGGGTGGAAACCCCTTTATGCAAATCGCAGTGCCGGATGCGGCGATCCGCCTCAAGCAGGCAGTGGGACGGTTGCTGCGCACGGAATCTGATCAGGGTTCCATCGTTATTTTCGATCGTCGAATCGTTGATAAACGTTACGGCAAGCTCCTGTTGCAGAGCCTGCCGCCGTTTCCATTAGTGCGCCAGTAACATCAGCTGAGCGTGGACCGAATGTAGAACTGAGTGGTGAAATCCACATAGTTACCCAAATGTTTGGGCTCCAGGTTTTTGACCACTTTGTGAATGACCGCATTGGAGGCTTGCTTAACCCCTTCAATTCCCACGCTCAACAGTTTGCGGGTAATGGCACCGATTTTTACCGATTCCGTGGGGCGCAGGAAGAAACCATCGATAATCACTTCAACCAGCCGTTCATAGCGGGCCATGACCGCTTCCAGATCCGAAGGCTCAAAGTAATCCTGGTCCCCTTTTTCATTTAGGATATCGTCCAGACCCTGTGCCAGTGATGCATCAATTTCCTGTACGAGATACCACTCTCCGCTTTGATCGGGTGCAGTATTCTTAATCATGCTTTGCCACAGATCAGCGACGTTCTTCATTTCTTCCGGGCTGGCTTTCTTGTAAATTTTGGCTGACAGCATGGCCGAAGCCTTGTTGCTGGTGCTGGCGCAAAGGTTGATAACTTTCTGGCCTACGGAGTTGACCTGGGCAATGGAAACGGTCTGGATCAGCAAGTAGTCGATGACTTCATCGGTAAGCTGAAGAATGACGGCATAGAAATAGTCGCCGGCTTTCGGGTGCCCGGCTGAGGCCGCTTCCAGAAATCGGTTGGACAGGGATTCTAATGTGGGGCTGAGTGGGAAGCCCACATGGGGTGCGCCGCAGGTCATGGGTGATCCTTTTTATAGTTTGTGCAGTGGGCTGTCTGACAATTTGCGAGGAGGTTACCTGGGATTTTCCAGTAGCACAATATTTTGCAGATGCAAGTTTTTAAGTTTTCCACAATTGCTGTGGATAACTTTGTGCATAAACTCTTTAAAAGTAGACTGAGGTGGCATGATGTCGTGGCTGTCTACATTTTGTGTAATAATTGATCTAAATATAGGTATTTATATTAAAATCAATTACTTATATTTTTTTAAATGAATAGAAATTAATTTTGCCGGGATTTTGGCGCGGGATTCGACAGGGGATTCTGTATAAAAGGGCTGTTGTTAATAAACGCAGCCAGAGCCCTCTCTCAAGGGCCCTGATTTAATGCTGTAACAGAATTATTGTGCAAATAACAGCCAGTTATTGGTAGGATTCCACGATATCATGCATGCGTGAGGAGGGGTTAACCAGGCGAAATCCGGCATCATAAAGTTCGTTGTCCTGGTCGCCCTGGCACCAGCGACATTCCACCTGGACATCCACTGTAGACGTGTCATCCAGGCTGGATGCATCTTCGATTTCCAGTACGTACTGGCTATCCTTGTGCATGGGTTTATCGCTGGTGATCAGCAGTCCGCTGGGAGAGATATCAACCACATGGCCGAACAATGCGTTGGTTCCCGGCTCAAAAACACGCAGGTAATAGATCAAGTGTGTACGTTGTTCGCTGCGTTGGTCGTCCATGGTGCGCTCTCCTGACTGACTGATGCTCATCATCACGGCTAAGTGGGGGTTGGTTTAAAAATAGCCTGATGTTCAATCCGGGTCAATATGGAAGGGTTTGCAGTCATGGCTTGTCAGTAGGGGTGTGAGTATATACATTGCATGCCTTACGTATAGTGCACCGTTATATAAATTTGGTCACGGGGGTTACACCAACATTGATTAGATATGTGAGCCAAATCGGTTTGCTCGCATGGATAGGGTTGCTTTTACCGGTGTTGGCACAGGGGGCTCAGCACAGCGCCCGTGTCGTGAGCGTTGCCGAACAGAGCGGTCCCATTAGCGTATCCGCTTCTCTGGATTACGTGGAACAGAGCCACCGCGTCTATACCATTGAGGACATACTCGCCGATCAAGCGGTGGGGGATATCCCGTGGATAAGTAATCGCATGGATTCTCCGGGGTTTGGTTTCGATGCCAATACTTTCTGGTTTCGTCTGGTGGTGAGTAACAGCACGCAACAGACGCTGGACCGCTTGTTTGAAATTAAAAATCCGGTTCTGGATGAGGTTCTGTTCTACCAGGTCGATGCAGACGGCTACATTGTCAACGTGTCCAAAACCGGCGACCGTAATCCGGCGTCTGATCGCCCTTTCTTTCATCACAATCTGGTGTTGCCGTTTGAGATCCCCGCAGGGGAGACCCATTACCTGTACTTCCGGGTAACTACTGCTGGGTCGCTGGAGTTTCCACTGGAAATGTGGACGCCCGGCGATTTTCAGGAGCGTGATCAGGTGAAGTTGCTGTTCTTCGGTGCTCTGTTCGGCATCCTGGTGGTGATGGGCGTATACAATTTCTTTATATATGCCCTGTTTCGTGACGAAAGCATGGTTTATTACGCGGCCTTCTCCATAGGCCTGATGTTCTTTCTTGCCACTATGCATGGGTTTACCACCCAATATCTATGGTCCGACACACCCTGGTTGCGGGAAAACGCACTGGTGATCGTAATACCCTTGACGTTGTTTTTTTCGTTAATGTTTTCACGCCATTTTCTCCAACTTGAGCAATCGTATCCACGTCTCAACCAGATGATCATTATGCTGGCCTCGTTGTGCCTGGTGTTGGCGGCGGCGGCACCATTTTCCAGTTACGGGGCACTGATCCGTCTTAATGCAACCATGGTCATACCGATCTGCGCCGGTGGTATTGTGGTGGGGCTGTTACGTTGGTTGGGAGGCTATAAGCCGGCCCGCTACTTCGTCATAGCCTGGACGGCGTTCCTGTTGGCCATTACTTTTTTCGCCCTGTCCAAGTTTGGCTTGTTTTCCCGCAGCGGCATCAGCGAATACGCGGTGCAGTTGGGGGCGGTGGCGGAGGCTGTGCTGTTTGCTTTCGCCCTGGCAGATCGAATGAATACCCAGCGCAAGGCATTTGTTAAGGCACAGGCCAAAGCCTTGGATCTGCAGAAGCGGGCCAATGAGCGGTTGGAGGCCAGCGTTGCAGAACGGACTCAGGAACTGCAGGGCGCAATGGAAGAGCTGGAGGATGCCAATCAGCGGCTGCAGGCATTGAGCATGCAGGATGGTTTGACCGGTATTCGCAATCGGCGTTACTTTGACGAGAAGCTGGAGCGTGAATGGCACCGTGCGCTGCGTAACCAGGAGTCGCTGGCGATGCTGCTGATTGACATCGATTTCTTCAAGGCATTCAACGATAAGCATGGTCATCTGGCGGGGGATGAGTGTTTAAAGCTGGTTGCTCAATTGATCGAACGAACGTTGACCCGCCCCTCTGATTCAGTTGCCCGCTATGGCGGTGAAGAGTTTGCTGTGATCTTGCCGGAAACGGATATGGAAGGCGCCGTTCATGTGGCTGAGAATATCCGCCTCGCCATCGAGCAGGAGGCGCTGGAAGTAGAAGGTCAATGCTTGCACGTCACGGTCAGCATCGGTGCCTCCGCGTGGATACCACAGCCTGATCAGGGGCAGCAGGAGCTGATCGCGGTAGCAGATCAATCCCTGTACCTGGCCAAGTCCGCTGGCCGTAATTGCACGCGTATACCGGTTTAGGATACCACCCTGTTTAAGATGCCACCGGTTGTTGCAATGGTTTCAGTTGTAGCCCAGCTCGAATGAGGCGTTGGTGTCTTTTTCGGCGACGGTGGGTTTGTAGCGTTGCTTGGACTTGAAAAAGTGGCCAAGACCATAGCCGTAGATGCGACGCTTTTGCTCAGGTGAGGTCGTTGTCTGAGGGGGCGTACTGGTGGTTTCCGTTTTCGTGTTACTCATCGCTCGTCTCCAAACGGGGGTGGCTCCTACCTATCCGGCCCGTCATATTGGTTGCCTGTTTCAAATTAATTCAGATTAATTCTACAGATTGCCCGCTGTAATCAGCAGCGGGCTTTCCAGTATTGCACAATTCAATATCGCGCAAAGACCTGGGATAGGCAATTAGCGAACCGTAACAAGATGCGACAAAACACTATAGTCTGTATGGTTTAGATTAACGTTTTGTGCCTTTTTTCCACAACTCAAATAGCTGTTCCACTTCAGAGCGCAGATCCTGCTCTTTGTTCAGTGTCCATGAGTAAACCGTGCCAATGGTGAGGTTCATCAATAAATTCAGCAGTATGCGGTTGGGAATATCCGGCAGGACACCTTCACTTTTCATGGCATCGAAAAACGCATCGGCGAAGGCCTGGTTGGCGAAGACCACTTCCTGATGCAGGCGCTGGATTTCCGGCATGAACTCCCCGGCCTCGCTGATCAGCACCTTGGAGAAGTTCCGGTTTTGGTCCAGGTAATCGGCGATAGCAAGGCAAGTGCTCTCGAAACGTTCCAGTGGATGGCCCGCACCCACCAAATGCGTCAGGGCGATATCCCGGATGGCCTGCAGGTCGGCCTGTACCACCGCGAGCAGTAAATCTTCCTTGCTGTCGAAATGCTTGTAGATGGTGGCTTTACCCACGCTGGCACGGGTGGCAATGGTTTTGACTTCTGCACTGTGGAATCCCTCCTTGGCAAACACTTCCCGTGCCGCCAGCAGGATGCGCCTGCGACGTTCGGGTTTTTGGTCTGTCATGCCGGCTCCCGTGAAAACTTATGGCGAATTTCTTTTCCGATCTGCACGCGACGTTTTGCGGATGCCGGAATGGTGCCCAGTGTTTGCGCGTATTTAAGGATGGGTTCCAGGCCCTGGCCATTGGCAATTTGTATGGCCAGGCCCGGCCGTGCGTTCAGCTCCAGCATCATTGGCCCCCGATCCCGATCCAGAACCAGATCAACGCCCAGATAGCCCAGTGGGGCCAGTTCGTAGCAGGTGGCTGCCATCTCCAGTATGCGATCCCATTCCGGAATCTGGATGCCCGCCAAGGGGAACCCGGTGTCGGGGTGTTCCTTGATGGGGCGGGAGTGCATCACTCCGTAATTGGTGCGCCCGCTGCCCATATCAATCCCCACACCCACTGCCCCCTGATGCAGGTTGGCACGGCCATCGGAATGGCGGGTGGGTAAGCGAATCATGGCGAACAGGGGAATACCGCGAAACACGATCAGGCGAACGTCCGGTACCCCTTTAAAGGATACGTTTTCAAAACAGGGGTCGAATTTGACCCGGTATTCAATGATAGCGCTATCGGTTTCCCCGCCCAGGCTGTACATGCCGCTCAGGATGTTGGAAATGTGGTGTTTGATTTCATCAAGGTTAACAAGGTTGTCGTTGGATCTGCGGAAATGCCCACTGGCCGTTTTACCGGCGATCACCATGATGCCGTTGCCGCCGCTGCCGTTGGCCGGCTTGATAACAAACTCTGAATAGGGCGCCAACAGCGAGGGTAGGTGCGCTGCCTGATGCTCCAGTTCGATGTGGCCGTAAAGTTCGGGGACCGGAATGTGTTTTTCAATGGCCCTTTGTTTGGTGATGATTTTGTTGTCCACCAGGGGGTAATAGCGGCGTTCATTGTAGGGCATGATGAACTCGGCATTACGCTGGTTCATACCCACGATGCCCAGTTCCCGCAGGCGGGTCCACGGCAGTTTCATGGTTTGTCCGCCTCCCGGATCAGCCCCCTGAAGCGCCATAGCTCCAGCAGGCGATAGCCGGTGTAGCGCCCCAGAATGAGGGTGATCGCCAGCACGATCAGCAGTGTTTCCGGAAACACAAAAATGATATGGCCGAGCCATTCATGGGTCATCACCAGATAGCCGGCCACGGCCGCAATCAGGCTGCCGGAGCCCAGCTTGAAGGCTTCCTGGGAACCGTTTTCTTCCATCACGATGGACATGCGCTCGATGGTCATGGCCAGTATGACCACCGGGAACAGGGCGACGGATAAACCGCGTTCCAGATCCAGTTGCACGCTGATGATGCTGAACAGGGCAATCATCATGATCACGATGGTCAGCACGGCGGCGAGGCGGGGTACCAGCAGCAGCTTCAACTTTTCCAGATACAGTCGCAGGGCCAGGCCTACGATCACCAGCATGGTGAACATGATGATGCCCCACAACAGCGAGGTTTCCCGGAATGCCAGAGCGATCAGAACCGGCATGAAGGTGCCAAAGGTAGCCAGGCCAACCAGGTTGCGTAAGACCACGATCACCAGTGCCCCCAGGGGGACCATCAGGATGATGCGGTACACGTTCTGGGTTTGTACCGGTAGTGCAAACAGGGAAAAATCCATCAGGCGGGATTCGGTCTGGCGGGCCCACTGTTCCGCTATTGAGACCTGGGACAGCGCGTGGCGTGAGATGGAAAAATCCACTTCCGCCGGTTGGCCGCCGTCAATGGTGGCCAGGGGATCGTCACCTGTGCGCCACACCAGAGTGTCATCACGGAAGCCCTGGCGTCCGCTGACAGGGTCAAAGGCGACCCATTCAAAATCGTTGTGCACCTCGAGCCACGGTACCAGGGTGCCGTGCTTGACCAGATCCTGCAGTGGCAGCACGTACACTATACGGGCAGGTATGCGGGCCCCGGCCAGAATCTGGATCAATTGGCGAACCCACTCAACAGAGCCGTGGCCGGCTTTGTTGATCAGGGATATGTTCTGGTCAGGTTGGGGGGTGTTGAGCCGCAGCAGCAGTTCCCGGGTAAAGGAGGTGATGTCTGCAGAGTGGGAACGCACTTCGTTGAGTACCGCCATGATGGCAGAGCCCAGGGGTTCTTCGTAGTTGGGTACCGGGGGGTAAGGGGGCCGGGGTTTGGTGCGCCGGTTGCTGCCGTTGTCATCCCGCGTCAGTTCCATTCGGTAATACAGCACCTGTTTACCCTTGGCGCGGCGTACCGCCCACAGTGCTTCCCGGTTCAACTCATCCTGTTCGGTGGCGAGGCCGTAGTTACTGGAGATGAAGTCTTCGTTTAGTTTGATAAAGCCCGGCGGCTCCCGGGGGATGTAGAACTTGGCTTTGGCCGGGCCACCGTTGGCTTTGAACCTGAGCTTGGCTTCCACCGTCCAGACTTCAGACTGTTCAGCCGGCTTCAGCGGCAGACCCAGTTTTTCATGTTTGTAGTAGACAGCGCTAAGAGCTATAGCGATTAAGATCAACGCAGTGACGTTGATTTTAGTGTTTTTCATTGGGCATCATCGGCCTTGTTGTTTTTGTTTTGTTCGGTGCTTTCCTGGGCTTCCTGCTCTGGCTGATCTTCTGTGGGCGGCAGCGTACGGGTGCGCAGGAACGTGTTACCCGGATCCACAATAGCAACGTGCTTCAGAAAGCGGCGACCCATTAATACCGGATACAAAAATTTGCTGCGGTCGGTGAGCGTGAATTCAGCCTGATATTCTTTCCCTGCCAGCGTGAAAGGCAGCGTGACCACGGGGCGTTCCATGCTGGTGTGCTTGTGGCGTTTGATCAGGGCGCTGCGGGTAAGGGGGGCTTCAATCGTGACGACTTTCTTACTTTTGCCCTCCTTGTATTTTTTTTCTTTCAGCTTGGTGTTGCTGGAAAACTGGAAGCGAACCCAGCGCTCACCATCGCGATCAAAGTACTCGATGTTCTTGGCATGAATAGAACTGGTTTTGGCCCCGGTATCCAGCTTGGCTTTGGCCTTGAGGCCGTAAGGTTGCAAATAGATGTTTTCGATCCAGCCCAGAATGATCTTTTCTGAAATATCACCTCCGTTTTCCGTGGCGATTGCCGAGTTGGCTGCAATCAGGGAAGTCAAAAGCAAATACCTCATTACTGTGTGGAAAAGAGCGCGGTTTGAATACTTCATAGTTTAGGTGTTTTCGGCCTTAGGAACACGTACCCCGGAAACAGAGTTGCAGATTGTAATGGGTGCGCTGGCGCTATGCATCACAATTTGGCTGGCCGGCCTCAATAATTCTCCTGAATGTGAGATTGATACGGGGTTTGCAGGGTTGCCGGCGTTTGGGAATCTGATGTTGCCAATGATGTTGCAGTGCCCCTTTCATGATTAAAAGATCGCCAGATTGCAGGTCCAAATCCAGTTTTCGTTCCGGGTGCTGCCGGTGCTTGAGTTGAAATGTCCGTTCGCTACCCAGGGAAAGGGAGGCAATGACGGGGTTTTGCCCCAGCTCCGGTTCGTTGTCCGCATGCCAGCCCACGCTGTCCTGCTGATCCCGGTACAGGTTGGCCAGCAGGCTGTTGAAGTGGGTATCACTGTAATCCTCGATCTGTTGCTTGATGTGTTGCAGCGTATCGTTCCAGGGTTGCGGATCCAGGGTGAGGCCGGAGTAGGTATAGACCATGCCCGGGTCACCAAACCAGGCCTGCAGGCGGGGGATAGGCACCATCTTGCCGGCAATGCGAATGCTGTCCTGGCGCCAGGGAATCTCTTCCTGCAGGCGGGAGTAGAGCTGTTGCGCCATATCCTCATCATAGAAATGGCGTACCCAGAGGATCTCACCATCCTCCAGTTCAATCAGTTCGACGCTTTGCAGGGGTACATCGCCAAAGATAAACAGGTCTTTCTGGCTCATTTGGAATCCCTTTCGCGGTGATCGTTATAC